>CBINNU010000010.1:0-163685 GCA_966252135.1 uncultured Cellvibrio sp.
AATTAAATGTCGGAAGTCGCTGCGCTCTTCCAACCTACGGATCTAAAAACCATTTATATTTTCCAATCACCAAGAATATTTTTCAGTGAATATTTCCTGGCTTCATCATCACTTAATTGTCGGCGTTTGTAATTGATCTGCGCACCGGGGCCATGACTTTTATATTCAAAAAAACGCGCGTCTTCTGGAAGAAAAGGAATTTTTGATCCGTCTTTCGCGGTGCCACTCATTGAATACCAGCCGTCAACAGTAATGTGTTTATCCATCCAGCCATTGATAAAAACCGCTTTACCAATTGCATTTGGATCGGCATAACGGCCGTCATTAAATTGCGTGGTGGGATGCCAGGGGCGCCCTAACGGAACTGAATTGTCGGGAACACTTGCATCGCGTGTGAGTCGACAGTTGATAAAGGTTAATCCATAGTCTTGAGAAATTTGCGTTGAGGGCGCGACCAGATAACCATGCGGGAAATAGAGCTTGCTCCTCGCCAGAGTTTTTATTTCCGAGTTGGTAAATACCGCGTTGCCATTGCCGAAAATAAAATCAACATTACCTGCAATAAAAGAGTTATCGAACCAGCTTCTACCTGAATTCACAAAAAGCGTGTCTTGATATCCCAGCAAGTTAATATTGTTTGCAAAAAACCTGTCACTGCCTTTATCCAAATGTAAAGCAACTGCCTGAGTGTTGTTAATGCGCGCCGGATTATTAGCATCCAGTTTATCGTTGGATAAAAAATCAAACGAGTTTTCGATGGTTATATTATGTAAGTGCACATCGGTTGCGCGAACAATAAGGGTTCCTGAACCGGTAGTTCCCCAAATTTGCCCGGCAGTTGCCCCTGCTTCTGTTGATTGCTGGCCTGCATAAGCATTGTAAAAAATTCGCGTAGATTGTTTATTGCTGCCAATTAGATGAATATTGGGTTTGGTGATGATTAGTTTTTCGAAGTAATTACCCGGCTTGATTAATATTTTGTAAGGTTTGGATGAAACGCCAGGTGCCGCGTCCAGTGCGGCTTGTATGCTTTTAAAGTTAGTTGATTTTTTAGATGCAGGTTCAACATCTACAATTGCATCGTATTTTGAATCTGAGTGAATGCAAGCAGTTAGCCATAAGCAAATTAACACTGCGCAAATACGAGCAATCATGGGTTAACCCTCAAATAAAATGGCTTTCAATACTGGCTCTGACGCCAGCTTCATAAAAACGTTTTAACCACTTGGTTGTGTTTTCAATAACGATTGGTTGATTATGTAAATCAGTCCCAAAAATTTTCTGTAAACCCAGAATGGATTTAACCATAGAATCGGGGTCAGCTTTATGGGAATCGCAGATTGCACGCAATTCCTTGGCAAAAGGATCCGATACTTCAATAGGGTTTTGTTGCTCATCAACGCCGCTAACGTAACGAATCCATGCAGCAAGCCCCAGACAAATAATATCGATGTGCCGAGTGGTTTGAAGTTGTTGGCGCAAAGTTTCTAACCAGCGTTGTGGAATTTTTTGCGATCCGTCCATCGCGATTTGCCAGGTTTTATGTTTGAGCGCTTTATTTGAAAATCGATCAATCAATTGTTGTTTGTAGGCTTCAATATCAAAACCCTGCGGTGCCTGTAGTGTTTCACCGGCTTCTCTTGCCATATGGGTTTTAATCATTTTAACGAACGCGGGATTTTCCATTACCTGGCTAATAAATTGATAACCGGATAAATAACCGGTGTAAGCCATTATGGAGTGAGCGCCGTTCAATAAACGTAATTTTATTTTTTCAAACACACGCACATCGTCAACCATCAATACGCCAACTTTATCCCAGTCAGGGCGGCCGTCGGAAAATTTGTCTTCAATTACCCACTGGGTAAAAGGCTCGCAAGTGACCAAGCCTTCATCGCGAAAACCCAAACGTTTTTCAAGGTCTTGTTTATCTTCTTCTGTAGTGGCTGGTGCAATACGATCGATCATGCTGCAAGGGAAAGTTGCGTTGGCTTTAATCCATTTCGCAAAATCGGCTGATATTTTTTCTGCAAATTGCAGCACAACTCTTTCCAATACTTCGCCATTATTTGGCAGGTTATCGCAGCTCAAAACCGTAAACGCCCGTTGCTGTTGTTGATAGCGTTTTTGTAGCCCGGCGACTATAAAACCTATAGCAGAAACGGGTTTATCCAGATTTTCAAGGTCATGAACAATATCGGGATGTTGCAATTGTAAATTACCCGTTGCAGGATCATGACAATAACCTTTTTCGGTGATGGTCATGGAAACGATTTTTATTGAGCTCTGAGCAATCGCATTAATAATAGCTGACGGATTTTCTGGTCCTACCAATGTATCTACTACTGCGCCAATAATTTGCAGTTTTTCTCCTGCATTAGAACGCTCAACCAAAGTGTAGAGACAATCTTGCGGGACCAATTGGTCACGCACGTTTGCGGAACGTAAGGAACAACCAATAATTCCCCAATCGCCACCGAATTGATTTAACGCGGCTTCTGTATAAAAAGCTTGATGAGCTCTGTGAAAGGCGCCTATGCCTATATGCACTATGCCAGGTTTTAACTCTGCGCGATTATATTGTGGTAGCAGTGTGTCATAAGGCAAATTATCCAGTTGTGTTTTGTTCAAGCGAATCATGAAATATTTTCCAGTCGTGTTAATTGGTAAGTTATCAATATTTTTTTGGTCATGCTCGAATAGCTTCCGGCGACTTTTGAGAAGTCACTGTATGCCCTTCGGGTATGACGAAAGTACTTTTATGTAAGATCATTTTAAATTTATTTAAAAACAGATTTTTTAATAGCTTTCAATAGTTTTTATCAACATCTATTGCCATTGCGCTGACTCATGTATAGTTGCGCTTGTGAATTTTTCATAAGAATATCAACCAACTTATTTTTGGAAACCGGTATGGCAACAATAGCTGCGATGGGCGAAGTCATGGTGGAGCTAGCTCCATTTCCTACAGTCGAAGGCAATGGCCGTGAAATTATGGCCTTATCCTTTGCGGGTGATACTTACAACACATCGGTCTATATGTCGCGTTTGGGTTTGGCGACCAATTATGTAACTCAACTAGGCGATGATCCTTATTCCGCACAAATTTTAGAGCGTATGCAGAAGGATAAGATTGATACATCCTTGATTCGTCAATTGCCGGGTCGCTCTCCCGGTTTGTATATCATTCGCAATAAACCGGATGGCGAACGCGAATTTTTCTATTGGCGAAAAGAAGCACCTGCGCGCGAACTTTTTAGTAATGAATCCTCTGCTGATGCACTTTGTGAATCACTCGCCAGGTTTGATTGCATTTACCTTAGCGGTATTACTTTGGCGATTATTGGCGAAACTTCACGAAAAATTTTATACAGTCGTTTGCAATCCTTGCGTGCAGCTGGTGTGAAGATCGCATTCGACAGCAACTATCGTCCGCGCCTGTGGAAAGATAAACAGGAAGCGCAAGATGCGATGATGTCGATTATGCAATTCACTGACATAGCGTTATTAACACTGGATGACGAACAATTGCTTTGGGGTGATGACAGTATTCAAGGCTGCAAACAACGTTACCAAAAATTCAAACTCAGTGAATTGGTGTTAAAACGTGGTGCAGATGATGCCATTATCATTACACCTGATGCGGAAATTCGCGTGCCGGTTCCACCTGTGTCGGGTGTTGTGGATACCACAGGTGCGGGCGATACCTTTAACGCAGGTTATTTGGCCGGGCGTTTAATGGGTAAATCACTGGAAGATTCCGCAAAACAAGGTATTCGCTGCGCAGGTATTATCATTCGCCATCGCGGTGCGATTATCGATAGATCTATTTTTGATAAAGAACTTGGCGCAGTGGCCGGATAACATTTACATCAAACATTTAAATCAAAGACCTCACTCTAACCCTCCCCTTCTCAGGGGAGGGAGCAGATTTCACTCCGTAATAATTCCCTGCTTTTAACGAGTGTGATTAGGAATGAGTCTGACAGCGCAGCATTTTGTTGCCGCGTTTGCACAATTGAATAGCTAATCCCCAAGGGTCGCGCATCATGACTAAATGTGATCCATCTTTGATATGAACTTCTTCAGCAAAACTGGCGCCTGCCATTTCAAGTTCTGCGCGTTTTTGTTCCGGATTTTCACAAACAAATGCCAGGTGTAATAACAAAGGATTCATGCCGGAATAATCCGGTACCTGATCAACAGGATTACAATAAATTTCCAACATAACATCGCCGGAATCATCTGCAAGAAAATGCGTGTTGGCTCCGCCATCTTGCTTGCGCACAATTTGCAACCCCATATTGGCGACATACCAACTTGCCATGGCGACCGGGTCGGAAACATTTATTGCAAAGTGTTCAATTTTCATTTTTTATCCAAAAAAACAGTGCACCTGGGTGCACTGGAGAAGTTACAACTTACCTAACGACTTGGACTTGCACAAAACAATCAAACCACTGCTCCGATCTTCCAGGGAATAAATTCGTTATCACCGTAACCCAGCAGTTCACTTTTGGTTTTTTTGCCAGAAGCGACTGCGAGAATTTCTTCAAAAATTTCTTGTCCGGATTCTTCCAGGGAAATTTCACCATCCGATACTTTTCCGCAATTGATATCCATATCTTCTTGCATGTGTGAATAGATTTTACTGTTGGTGGCTAATTTGATACTGGGTGCCGGTTTGCAACCAAATGCAGAACCTCGGCCAGTAGTGAAACATAAAATTTGCGCGCCGGATGCGACTTGCCCTGTTGCAGAAACCGGGTCGTAACCCGGGCTATCCATAAATACAAATCCTTTAGTGGTGATGTCATCTGCGTAAAGAAATACATCAGTGAGATTGGTAGAGCCGCTTTTCGCTTGTGCACCGAGCGATTTTTCGATGATGGTCGTTAATCCACCCGCTTTGTTGCCGGGTGATGGATTGTTGTTTAATTCAAAATCATTGCGCGCGGTGTAATCTTTCCACCATTCAATTCTATCCAATAATTTTTGCGCAACTTCGGGTGTTGTTGCGCGACGAGTTAATAGATGTTCTGCACCAAAAATTTCCGGTGTCTCTGACAAAATAACTGTGCCACCGTGACGAACCAAAATATCACCTGCAATGCCGAGCGCCGGATTGGCAGTAATGCCAGATAGCGCATCGGAACCACCGCATTGCAAGCCAATAATTAATTCGCTCGCTGGAACCGTTTCGCGTCGGCATTGATTTACCAACGGCAACATTGCGCGCAAAATCTCTATGCCTTTTTCAACTGCCATGCGGGTACCGCCAACATCCTGAATGGTGTAAGCGGTAAAAGTTTTTGAATCAGCGAGGCCGCATTCTTCCATGACACGTTGGATCTGCATGGTCTCGCAACCCAGGCCTACCATCATCACACCGCCAAAATTCGGGTGGCGAGCATAGCCATTAAAGGTGCGGCGCAAAGTGTCATAACCCTCGCCGTCTGAACGCATACCGCAACCTGTGTCGTGCGTCATGGCGACTACACCATCTATATTTGGGTACTGTTCGAGTTCGCCTGAATAAGTGAAGTGTTGGGCGATAGCTTTGGCAACGGTCGCCGAGCAATTCACAGTAGTAATGATGCCAAGATAATTACGTGTGCCGACTTTACCGTTGATGCGTTTGTAGCCTTGAAAAGTTGCGCGTTTATCGTCGGGAATGAATTCGGTTGGTTTGGCTTCTTTGCAAAAACCATAATCTTTTTCCCAGTCACCCATCACGCAGTTGTGTACATGCACATGCTCACCTGCGGGAATATCCTGACTGGCAAAACCTATGGTTTGGCCGTATTTCAAAATGGCGTCGCCTTTGCGGATCTGGCGAATTGCCACTTTGTGCATGGCGGGAATATCGCGTAAGAGTGTGACGTCTGCTTCGGGGTAAAGCACGCCGGCGGGTAGGGCAACTTTGCAGATACCAACATTGTCTTGGTCATGTAACACAATAATGCTGCTCACTCTCTACCTCTCTAAATACTGATGGACCGAAGTGCAAGTCTAGGCTTTTTCGATCTTTTTCATAGCCTCGATTGGCTTAAAAAAATGGGCGCCGCGAGGGCGCCCTAAAAATCGGCAATGGTATTCGGTCAATACCGGGATCCAATTTACAGCTGGATTTTTACCTTCACAACACCCTCAAACTCTCCAAAAGACGACATGAAACCGATTACATTTTGGTTTGTTTGATGCGCTCAACAGAAACTGTTTTATCTTGTGGTATAAAAATTAAAAAATTCTAATAAAATATAAAAAAATAGGATGAATATTTCTTTTCGTAATGCTTTGATTTTTTAATTTATTTTTATCGATTGTATTTAGTAAACGTATACAAATTTATATATGAGATATATGAAAACGTATACATGATCATTATTTTACTTTTTGTATCACTTTTTGAGCAAACCTATATATTTTTGTTAATTTCTCTTGAAAATATTCAAAGTGACAGACAGAATATTTTTCATGCTTTATGAGGATGGTTGTCTTTCTTGGGTCTGGTGGCTTATTCCGGACAAAAAAATGAAACCGATGTGAATATGCGCTGGTGAGGCTCGATAATTGATAAAACACTCAACCCTTGCAATACACGACAAGCCAGTGAACCGGCGGCAGCTTCTATTGGGGTTGGCAGCGGGTACGGCGAGCGCGTCCTTCCTGGGGTTGGTGGGGTGCCAGTCAATATCTGCATCCGGTGCAATGGCGGGTTGGTCTGCTGCGGAGAAAATCCGCCGAGCTATAAGGCTTCCTGTTTTCCCCGCTCATGATTTCGATATACGCCAATACGGCGCCAAATCAGATGCGCCTGACAATACCCAAGCCATAGCTGCCGCTGTAAAAGCCTGTCACGCAGCAGGTGGTGGTCGAGTGTTGGTAACCTCGGGGCGTTATCTAACCGGTGCTATTCACTTGCTGTCGAATGTGAATTTGCATATTGATGAGTCAGCCGCGCTCGCATTTTTAACTGACCCTCAAGCCTATCTTCCTGCTGTGCATACCCGCTGGGAAGGTATGGAGATCATGGGTTACTCGCCGCTGATTTATGCGCGCAATCAACAAAATATTGCGATCACGGGCAGGGGCGTTTTGGATGGGCAGGCCAATAAAACCACTTGGTGGCCCTGGAAAGGAAATAATTTCAGCAGCGTCAATTGGGGAATTGATGGTGTTCCCACGCAAGCCGCTGCGCGCGAAAAATTGATGAAAGATGTTGAGGCTAATCGCCCGGTTGCAGAACGTATTTACGCAGACGGTTCGTATTTGCGTCCGACATTTATTCAGCCATATGAATGCAGCAATGTGTTGATCGAAGGTGTGACTGTCACTAACGCACCTTTCTGGTTGTTAAATCCGGTGCTCTGTAAAAATGTCACTATCGATGGTGTCACCCTTTCCAGTCGCGGCCCGAATTCTGATGGTTGTGATCCTGAATCCTGCCGCAATGTGATTATCAAAAATTGTGTGTTTGATACAGGCGATGATTGCATCGCGATTAAATCTGGCCGCAACGCCGATGGTCGCCGAATCAACATTCCTTCCGAAAATATTTTGATTGAAAACTGCAAAATGCGCAGTGGTCACGGTGGTGTGGTGATCGGTAGCGAAATTTCTGGCGGTGCGCGCAATATTTTTGTTCAAAACTGTGAGATGAGTAGTCCTGATCTTGAACGTGGCATTCGTATTAAAACCAATTCTGTTCGCGGTGGGCTAATAGAAAACTTTTTTATTCGAAATATAAAAATTGGTGAAGTGCAAACGGCCCTGGTGATCGACTTTCAATACGAAGAAGGCGATGCCGGAAAATTCACGCCGATTGTACGCAATATTGAAATACACGATTTGATTTGCGCGCGCGCGCAAAAAATATTTCAAGTGCGTGGTTACGCTCGATCCCCCATTACTGGCTTGCATCTTTACAACTGTGAATTCAAACAAGTTGATGAGCCGGGCGTGATCGAAACCGTCAATGATTTTAAAACACAAAATGTCAAGATAAACGGTGTGGCGTTTAGTCTTTAATTTTTTTTGATAAAAGAATTGCAGATCGCAAGGCTCGCTTTGCGTTTGTAAAAAGGCTTCAGAAAATTAATTAGTACTGAAGTGTGGTTGGTGCGATTACTAGAATGTTAAACACAATAAAGATGAGGAGTCGATATGAAAAACTTTACACTTAAACCATTAGTGCTGGCTGTATCAGTCGCTGCATTACCTATGGTGGGTTATGCGCAGGATGAGCAAGCGGGTGATGTTGAAGAAGTGGTGGTGACAGGTAGTTACGCCCAAAGTTTGAGAAATGCTTTGAATGTGAAGCGCGAATCAACTGGAATGGTTGATTCAATTTTTGCTGAAGATGTGGGTAAGTTTCCTGACCAGAATTTAAGTGAATCTTTGGGTCGTATCCCGGGTGTCGCGATTTCTCAAGATGATGGTGAAGGTCGTACGATTACCGTTCGTGGTTTGGGTGATGCCTACTCCATGGTGACTGTGAACGGTATGCAAGGTCAGTCCCTTGCTGCTGGTTCAAACGGCGTACGTACCAGCCGTGCGTTTGATTTCAACGTATTTGCATCTGAATTATTTAGCCGTTTGGATGTTGCAAAAACTACCTCTGCTGATCAGGAAGATGGATCACTGGGTGCTACAGTTAGTCTGCGCACTGGCCGCCCGTTTGATTACGATTCATTTACAGCTGCTGCTAACGTTGAAGCAGGTTACTACGATGGAAGTGGCAGTGTTAAGCCTCGTGTTTCCGGTTTGGTTAGTTTCAGCAATGATGTGGTAGGTTTTTTAACATCTGTTGCTTACTCGCAAAAAGAAGCTCCGTTGACAGGAGGTGAAACTGGTCGTTGGAATGGTCAATCGGGATCAAACAGATTTATTTGTTCGGTAGCTGAGTGCGGCGCCGATGCGGCTACCGTTCGTTCATCCTGGCACCCTCGTATCCCTCGTTACGCAGATAAGGTAAACGATCAGGATCGTTTGGGTATTACTTCCAGTTTCCAATGGCAAATAGCTGACGCTACGCAACTGACTGTTGATGGTCTTTACTCTGAAATAGATGTGACTCGTGATGAGCCGTTTATGGAAGCGATTTCTCTGGCGCGTAACGATGCAAACGGTATGCGTCAAATGAGTGTGTTGGATTATTCAGTTGATTCCAATATGACCTTAGTGAGAGCAGAAATAACAGATGCTGATTTCCGCTCTGAAGCATTCCGCGCAGATTGGACATCGGAGTTCACTCAGTTGTCAGCGGAATTAACTCACGAATTTTCTGATGCATTCAGAATGAAAGCATTCGTGGGTCAAACAGAATCTGTGTTGGACAACCGTGAAGTGACGGTAATTTACGAACACTTCAGTAGTAACGACACGCGTCGTGAATTAACGACTCCTTATGCTGACACCAGTGATACTGTGTTCTGGGATTTCACCAACATGAAAAAACCTGTTATCGAATACAGCTTCGATACAGCGAATCCAGCTAACTGGGAATTGTCTGAATACCGTGATCGCGATTACGACGCGACGTCTGATTCTGACATGGCTCGAATAGACTTTGAGTATGATTTGACGGACGGCATCACTGCTGAAGCAGGTGTGACTCAAAAATCCTATTCTTATGAAATCTCCGAGCTTCGTGCTGATCGTACTTTCACTCAAGCGGACGTGGCTAGCGTGAATGGTGTTGCAGGTGCTAATGATGGTAATGCTTGCGGCATTACACCATTGGTTACTGCAGAAGATGGATATGTAACTACTGCAGGTGGACAAACATTTTTCTATCCAAACTTTAGTCGTCGCAGCGAATTTTTAGCGTCAGGTTGTTGGGCCTACGCACCTCAAGCGGGGAACACTCGTCAGGTAGAGGAAGAGGTGCTCAGCTACTACGCACAAATTAATGTGGATACCGAATTATTCGGTAATCGCTTTCGTGGAAACATCGGTGTGCGCGACGCGCAAACTGATCTGACCGCAGGTGGTATCACGGTTGTTGAGGGTGCAGTAACTCCGGTTGTTGTTAAGCACGACTACAGCGATACACTTCCCTCAATCAATATGGTTTATAACTTGACTGAAGAATTGGTTGTGCGTGCGGCGGCTGCAAAAGTTATCGCTCGCCCTGAGTTAACCGACCTGAACCCCGGTGGATCTATCACCATCTTCGGTGACCCCAAAGTGAGCTATGGTAACCCGCTGATCGAACCCTTCCGTGCTGATGCTTACGACTTGGGTGTTGAATGGTACTACGCTGATGATGCCTTGGCCGGTTTGACTCTGTTCAAAAAAGACGTTGAGTCTTTCCCAACATCAGAAACCTCTGATGTGCCATGGAGCCAGCTAGGTTTGCCTGATAGTTTGCTTGGCGCTCAAGTTGATACTTTGCGAAATGAAACTTTTGAGGTGAGCCGAAAAGTGAATGGTGGAGGCGCGATGATTCAGGGCTTTGAGGCGGCATGGCAGCAACAATTGTCATTCTTGCCAGGTCCTGATTGGGTGCGTGGTTTCGGTGTTCAAGCAAACTACACTTATGTAGATGCTGAAAAGAACAGTGGGGCAGCTATGGATAACGTATCCGAGCAGTCTTACAACTTCACCCTCTATTGGGAAGGTGAGAAGTTCCAGGCCCGTATTAGTAACGCTTATCGCGGTGAGTACTATTCAAACTTAAACTCTAATACTCCTTGGAAAAATCGTGTAATTGATGACACCAACTTTGTAGGTGTATCAGCAAGTTATGATCTTACCGATGAACTTAAGCTGACCTTCAAAGGCGTCAATATACTGGATGAGCCAGTACATGAGTACGAAACTGAAGGTGTTGCACGTTTGGTTCGTAATCACTCCGCGGGTGCTAGCTACTTCGTTGGTGCAACTTACAAGTTTTAATTTGTAAGTCTGAAAAAATATGGCGTCAGAGATGGCGCCATATTTTGTCTTTGGTGTTGTTAATTTTTAATTGGTTTTAAGGTGAATAGATGAAGTTTCCGAAAAAATTTCACATCTTGCTTGCAGGTTTTTTGGCGATTTCGGCCTGTTCTCCTGATAAAAAAGATTCTGAGACATCCTCTCAATCTTCACAGAGTATTTCTTCTAATCGTGAATTGGCCACAGCCGAAATCAACAACGCCAATAATTTCGCTTTGCAGCAAGAACCCATTTATTTTTCGTTTTATGATTTGGGTGTTGATGCAAAAACTGATGTTGTCAAAAATCTGAGTATTTCATCAGGTCAGCAAGTTTACTCCTCACAAATTATCGATAGCGATGGCAATGGCGAGCTGGATGGCTTGTTGCTTGCCGCTGATTTTGCTCCAGCTGAAACAAAATCTTTTGTTATTTCATCAGATCCTGCCATTCAAAAACCGGTTCTGAAAAAACAAACCCAGGCAGAAATTTCCATCAAAGAAGGTGGTGAATGGAAAGGCAAAGAATATGTCGGTGGGACATTTAAAAACGTTGATAAGGTGACACCGCCACCGCAATACACTGATCATTCATTTTGGATTCGCTACGAAGGGCCGGGCATAGAATCCGACAAAGTGGCTTATCGTGTTTATCTCGATTGGCGAAATGGCTTGGATATTTTTGGTAAAAAAACCAGCGATATGGTTTTACAAAATGTGGGTCTCGATGGTTATGACTCTTATCACGAAAACAGTGATTGGGGAGTGGACGTTTTAAAAGTGGGTAAATCACTGGGAATGGGTGGTTTTGGTTTTTGGAATGGGAAATCCGTGGATCTGGTTTCTCAAGTTGATGAGCGTGAAGCGGTTATTACCAATAATGGTGATATTTATTCTGCATTTTCAATCAACTATAAAGGCTGGCAAGTCGATCAACAAAAATTGGATCTGCACGCACATTTATCTATGACGGCAGCCAGCCGTTTGGTAAAAGTTCAATTGACCGCGTCTAAAGAACTGCCCAATCTTGCTATAGGTTTGGTGAAGCACCCCAATGTGGAGTTTATTCAAGGCCCGCAAGAAATCAGCGGCTATGCCTGGACTTATGTTGCTTCCTGGGGCAAACAAAGTTTAAGTGGTGTAGATGATCATTTGGGCATGGCAGTAATTTTTCGTCGTGATGATCGCGCCCAGCAAACACAGGATGACAACTCCTATGTATCGGTAATGAAAGATAAAGGCGGCGAGCTGGAATATTATTTTGTCGCTGTCTGGGAGCATGAATTAAACGGCATTAAAACCCGTGACGAGTTTGTTGCTTATCTTGATAAAGAAATTCAACGTTTGACTAAAACGCCGCGTGTGCGTTTTGAATCAACACTCAGTGCCGATGCTAAAAAAAATCCAATTGATGCAAATGCTGCGTTGAAATGGGCCAAGGCTCTTGCCGATTCAGAGTTAGAGCGAAAGACATTGAAGTATCACTATCAAGGTTGGGATGAGTATCGCAAGCGTCCTGGTAAATTTGAATACGATGTGGTCGGTATGCAAATTGCGGCATTGCAAGAACTGGATAGCATCAGCCCCAATCCTGCTTATCGAAATGCTTTGGAAACTGTGACCGGAAGTTATATTCGTGATGATGGCCACATACACACCTTTGAACCGGATTTATTTAGTATTGATTTAACCAAGCCGGGTCAGATGGTTATTTTATTGGAGCAGCGCACAGGGCTAGAAAAATATCGCAAAGCAGTGGATTTTTTGCGAGCTAACTTGAAGCGTCACCCGCGTACCAGTGGGGGTGCTTTTTGGCATCGCGTTACTTACCCGAATCAGCTTTGGCTCGATGGTGTCTATATGGGCATGCCATTCCTTGCGCAGTATGCATCCCTGTATGAAACAGGTGAGCAACAGCACGAAAGTTTTAAAGAAGCGGTACATGAATTTGTCATTGCACGAAATCAATTGCGCGATCCCAAAACGGGTTTGTATTACCACGCCTGGGATGAATCCAAACAAGCAAATTGGGCAAATAAAGATACTGGGCGAGCATCGCAATTTTGGGCGCGCGGTATGGGTTGGTACGCTATGGCCTTGGTTGATGTGCTAGATTTTATTCCGGAATCAGAAATTGAATTACGCAAAACACTATTGGATATAGTTACTGAATTCGCCGCTGATGTTCTGCGCTATCAAGATGCTGAAACCGGAACCTGGTGGCAAATCATGGATAAGCCTTATGAAATTGCGAATTACCGCGAATCAACGGCTTCTGCTATGTTCACCTATTTTTATACCAAAGCAGTTAACAAAGGCTATTTGCCTGAATCTTATCGTGATGTTGCGATAAAAAGTTATCAAGGCATGATTAATGAATTTGTAACCCTGCATGCCGATGGCAAAATCAGTATGAATGACCAATGTTTGGTAGCCGGTTTAGGTTTTGGTCGTGATGGTAGTTACGATTATTATATGACCGAACGAATTGTTTCTAACGACGCTAAAGGTAATACACCGTTTATTTTGGCGGGTGTTGAAATGGTTAAGTTGTTGAAGAAATAAATTTTAGTGAATTAAAAATCTTTACCCCCTCCCAACCTCCCCCTTGGCAGGGGGGAGGAGCCAACAAGCAGGTTGTCTTATGAAAAAGTTAGAAGAACGTTTTGCAGTGCATCTTGATGACTACAAGAATTACGACACGCAAAAATTGCGCAAACATTTTTTAATTGAAAAAGTGTTCGTTGCCAATGCAGTGGAGTTTACCTACACCCATTATGAGCGTTTGATGGTAGGTGGTGCTATGCCAGTCAATCAACCGGTTAAGCTGGAAACTTATGATCAATTAAAATCCGAGTTCTTTTTACAGCGCCGTGAGTTGGGCGCAATCAACATTGGCGGTGCTGGAAAAATTTCGGTTGATGGCGAAATTTACGAAATCAATACCAAAGAAGCACTTTATATTGGACGAGGCGCAAAAGACGTTATCTTCTCAAGTGTTGATGCAAATAATCCCGCAAAATTCTATTTGAATTCAACACCTGCGCATTGCACTTATCCCACTAAAAAATTAAATAAAGAAAATAGCAAAGTCTTGCATATGGGTGCAGGTGATACTTGTAACGAACGCGATATTTATCAATTGATGATCAGTACCGTGTTGGATACCTGTCAATTACAAATGGGTATGACTGAATTAAAACCCGGCAGCATCTGGAACACTATGCCCATGCACACCCACAGCCGCCGAATGGAAGCCTATTTTTATTTCAACATTCCGCAAGATCACGCGGTTTGCCATTTTATGGGGCCAGCTGATGAAACCCGTCATTTGTGGGTTGCCAATGAACAAGCGGTGGTGTCACCGCCCTGGTCAATGCATTCTGGTGTAGGCACAGCCAATTACACATTTATTTGGGGAATGGCGGGTGAAAACCATGATTACACCGATATGGATCACCACAAACCCAGTGAGCTTAAATAAGAGCAAATTGGAATAAAAATTTTGTAGGGGCAGGCCCCCGTGCCTGCCCTGGGGGGCCGCCCCTACGAAATCAATTTTCGAATAAATTTTTGGGAAAATTATGAATCATCCATTATTTGATTTAACCGGAAAAATAGCGGTAATTACGGGTGCAACCCACGGGCTAGGTATGTCCATGGCATCGGGTCTTGCCAGCGCCGGTGCAACATTAATTATCAATGGCAATTCGTCACAAGAAAAACTGGATAACGCAGTCAATGAATATCGTGCAAAAGGCTATCAAGCTTTTGGGTACAAATTTAATGTGACCGATGAACAGCAAGTGGCGGCTGCCGTTGAGCAAATCGAGCAAGATCATGGCCCAATTGATATTTTAATTAACAACGCCGGCATCATTAAGCGCACGCCTTTGTTGGACATGACGCTGGAAGATTTCGAAGAAGTGATCAAAATCGATTTAACCGGCGTGTTTACTATGACTCGCCCGGTTGCGCGCAAAATGGTAGAGCGTCGTCGCGGAAAAATTATCAACATTTGTTCCATGATGAGTGAGCTGGGTCGTAATTCTGTGGGTGCCTATGCGGCTGCCAAAGGCGGGTTGAAAATGCTCACCAAAAACATGGCGACTGAATGGGCAAAATATAATGTGCAAGTGAATGGTATAGGCCCCGGTTATTTCGCCACCAGTCAAACCGAACCCATTCGTGTTGATGGCCATCCATTTAATGAATTTATTATTCATCGTACGCCTGCTGGCAAGTGGGGTGATCCGGATGATTTGCAAGGCGCAACTATTTTCCTTTCGTCAAAAGCCAGCGATTTTGTAACAGGGCAAATTGTGTATGTTGATGGTGGCATTCTGGCCACTATTGGTAAACCATCAAACGAAGCCTGAATTACAACTCTGGCAGGATGATAATTTATGAAAATCTATTCTTGTATTGGTTTGATTTTTTTATCAGTTTTCACCCAATCAGTGATTGCAAAAGATCTTGAAATTATCTACAACATGCCCAACCGGGTGCAGTCCGATTATATGCAGAGTTTATTGAAACTGGCATTGAGTCACTCGGGAAAAAAATACACCTACTCAACCACTTCCGAAACTTATTCTCGCCCGCGTGTAATGGAATCTCTGAAATCAGGAGAAATCACCGTGATGTGGGGTGGCACTACCAGTCAAATGGAAGAAGACTTCATTCCGGTCCGCATTGATGCCTATCGCGGTTTGATGAGCCACAGAATTTTATTGATTCGAAAAGGTGATCAGCATCGTTTCGATCAGGTGAAAACTCTTGCGGATTTCCAGCATTTTTCTATGGGGCAAGTCAAGACCTGGCAGGATTCGGATATTTTGGAAAAAGCAGGATTTAAAGTTGTAAAAATTACTAAAAAACCCGGGTTATTCCACATGCTGGATGGCGGGCGTTTTGATGCATTCCCTCGCGGTGCCAACGAAGCCTGGAATGAAATGGCAGCCTTCCCTGATCTTAAATTGGATGTTGAGAAAAAATTAGTCCTGGTTTATCCGCTGCCAACTTACTTTTTTGTCAGTAAACATCGGCCTCAAGTGGCTAAAGATATTGAAGCAGGTTTGGAGAAAATGATTGCTGATGGAAGTTTTGACAATTATTTTTATTCATCCAAAGAAGTCAAAGATGTGTTGATCAATGCGGATTTGCCCAATCGAAAAGCCTTTTATATTGAAAATCCTTTTTTACCCAAAGCGACACCGCTTGATCGAAAAGAGTTGTGGGTTTCGATAGACGAGCTGCGCCAAAAAACTCAAGAATTGAAAACCAATTATTAGTCACCTCTGGATTCAAAAAATACTTTATTCAAAAAATTAACAGTTATTTCTACAGAAGGCTTTAGCCAGGGATCAAATAGCCAAAATGAATGCGGCGTATTGGGAATTTTTGTAACCTGATAATAGATGTTGAATGGTTTCATTTTTTCAATCATCTCTTTATGGCCCAGGCTAAATCGTTCTTGATTGCTAATAAGGAATAAAATTGGCGGCGTATTTTGATTGACGTAAAAAACGGGCGATGCTTCTCGCCATAACTCAGTCTTTTCGTTATAGCGACCACCAAACCATGCGCCTGCTGCTGAAGGATTCTTCTTGGGGTCATCTTCATGGAAAAGTGCAGCGGGAGAGGTGAAATCAGACAAGCCATCAATGTTAATTATTGCTTGTACTTGGCTGGATGATTTTTTTAATTGTGATGATGTAAGGGGTGGATCAAATTTTTGTAAGCCGTCAGTGACTCCGGCAAGGCTTGCGATTTGCCCGCCAGCAGAACCACCGGCAATTGCAATTTGTGTTGAATTAATTTGGTATTTTTCAGCGTTTTGCCTTAACCAACGGATTGCTGCTTTTACATCTTGCACTGCTGCCGGGTACAGGGCTTCAGGGGAAAGCCTGTAACTAATCGTTGCTGCAGCGTAACCACGCTCTGCCATTGCAATCGCAAAGGGAGTGAAATTGGCTCTGTAACCTGCACGCCAACCGCCACCGTGAACAAAAATTACGGCTGGGGATTTTTGATGGATTTTATTTTTCGGTAAATATAAATCCAATTGCAGGGAGCGATCACCGTAACGGACATAAGTAATATTTTTAATTTCTTTTACAGATGCCGGAACGTGCTGACTGGCAATTGAAATAAATGGGTAATTGCCAATCAGTTTTTGATAAGTGGTTTCGGGCGTATAGGTGTTATTTGGATCTTTGAATTCAGTAATGTTGCTACAGGAAATCAGCGAACATGCAGTTAAAACCAAAAAATTCTTGAGCAATAAATTTTTCATAATCGACTATCCAGATAATAGAACCAGTGAAATGAAATTAATCACATATTTATTCGTTGATATTAAACACATAATAAGAATGTTAATGCTAGTCTCTTGTGTTGGATTTTTATTGGCTGCTTGTCAAAGCAGCCCGTCCAGAAGTATTACCGGATTTGTATTTGAAAAATCCCCCTTAATAAATGCAAATGTGAGACTGTTGGATGCGACTGGAAAAATAACTCGGGTTTCAACCGATAGTTTCGGTCAGTACAGTTTGTCATTACAGGGAATCACTCCACCTGTTTTACTTTCAGCCACAACAGGCAAGGAATCAGATTGTACAACCAACGCAGAATTGCGACCTGTTTGCATGGCTGCACTAATAACGAATTTTTCGGAACGCGATACGCAAATTGGCAATATAAACCCGCTAACCGACAGAATAGTGTCTGATATTGCAGTAAATAAAGGGTTTATTGGCCCTCAACAATGGGTGAATTCCAACACTATTGGTGAGCTACAAACCGCTTGGGTTGATCAAGCCCTACTGAATTTACAGATGAGATTCGGCGATGCACTGACTCAATTAAATATATCGCCAGAAAAATTCAATCCTGCAATCTATTCCGCTGACCAACATCAAGCAGTATCAAACATACTTCAGTTGATCCACCACAATCGAAATTACGATAATAACTCTGGTGAAACCGGGCATACGACTTTAACGGATATTGGCTTCCATCCAATCGCAGGGTTGTTTTCCAATGGCGACTATGAAGCTTTCAACTATAGCCGAGCAAAAAAACAATTAGAAAAAATACAGAATGCAAAGTTAAGGATTTTTATTGTTGGCGATTCTACATCAGCTGTATATGAAAGATTGCGATATCCCCGCATGGGGTGGGGGCAAGCTTTTGCGGAAAAGTTTTCTGATCGAGATGATATAGCGGTTGTCGTAGGTTCAAGAGCAGGCCGAAGTTCTCGCGATTTTTATAACGGACGATGGTTTGCGCAAATGGAGCCTTATATCAAGCCAGGTGATTATGTCTTGATTAACCATGGTCATAATGATCAAAACTGCGATTCATCAAAACCAATTCGCGGAATGGCCGATGTGAAAAATTTGTGTACTTATCCAAATAACACCAAAGGACAAAAACAATATCCGGATGGAAGGCCGGAATTATCATTTCAAAAATCTTTGGAAAAGTATGTGCGAATTGCCAGAGAGAAACAGGCATTCCCTGTTTTATTGACCCCAACCACTCGTATCAAAAATGCAAAAGGCGAGCAGTCCTTGCCGGTTGTACACAGTCATTTTATTCATCATGGGCATGATAAAAATTACCGATATGTCGGCGATTACACCCAAACCATTAAAGATACAGCACGAACCAATAATGTCCCCTTAATAGATCTTGAATCAAAAAGTATTGAGTTCGCGAACAATTTAGGTGTGGATGGCTGGAAAAACTATTGGCTGGTTGTTGATCCGGGCATAAATTCTTTCTACGCGAATGCCGTTCCTGGAAGCACGCAGCAGCCTGATGGAACCCATTTTCAAAAAGAAGGAGCCTACACAATGGCGGAGCTGGTTTTGATGCTAATTAAGAGCAATCCGGAACTGTCCTCTCTGGCAGAAATTATTAAGTGATTAGGTGAGATTATGTTTAGCAAAATGGTAAAGGTTTTGGCGTTGCTGGGTGCATTGGTGTGGTCCGCCAGTGTTGGTGCGAATCCTGATGTTGAGTGGAAACACTATCAGGAACTATCAAAAAAACTGATATTGCTTGATGAAGATTTTTTGAAATCCGAGTTAACGAAAACGGGTAAAAAAAATATAACTTTACCTACGCCAACCAAGGAGTTTGGTTTTGATGTTGAGCAACCTGTTGAATGGTTCAAAACCGAAGAAGGAAAGCGAATTATGGATGTCGTGGTTTCGTTTCAAACTCCGTCAGGGGGCTGGTCTAAACGCACTGATATGGCAAAACAAAAACGTGAACCAGGGCAGGCATTTGGTACCGAAAAGGATTACGTGCCTACTTTCGATAACGGAGCAACCAGCACACAACTCTTGTTATTAGCTAAAGCCTACGCCGCAACAGGAAATAAAAACTATCGCGAATCATTTAATCGGGGTTTCGATTATGTGTTGAGTGCCCAATACCCCAATGGCGGATGGCCGCAAAGCTTTCCTTTGCGTGGCGGATATCATGATCATATTACCTATAACGATGCCATGATGCGTGATTTGATGAACCTGATGCTGCAGGTAACAAGAGCCAAAAACGAATTTTCTTTCGTGACCAAAAAACAGCGTGGGCTGGCACAAAAAAGTTTAGATAAAGCGCTTGATTGTGTATTGAAAACCCAGGTTGTGGTTAAAGGTGAGTTAGCTGTATGGGGCGCGCAGCACTATGTGAAAACACTCGCTCCAGCAAAAGCTCGCGCATATGAAATGGCGTCCCTGACCAGTTCCGAAAGTGTGTGGATGTTGGAATTTTTAATGGAATTGGAAAATCCTTCACCGGAAATAATTCGGTCCATTCACGCGGCTGCTAAATGGTATGAGCAGACAAAGATTATTGGTAAAACCTGGGTGCGTGGCGCCAGTCAATTAACAGATGATGCAAATGCCCCCGCTATCTGGTCGCGCTTTTATGAGATAGGAACCAATAAACCCATTTTTGGAGATCGTGATGATTCAATTTATTACGATATTGGAAAAGTGTCAGAAGAACGACGTTTGGGTTATGCATGGTTTACCACGTCACCCAACAAGGTGTTAAAAAAATATCAAAAGTGGCAGAAAAAATATCCTCTAAAAATTTAGGGTTTCGATCAGTTTTCAGTTGGCTGTTTTAGTATTTCGAATGAGATAAAGATGACTAGATTAAAAATTATTGTCTTGATGAGCGTTGTTCTTAGCGGAATTTTTGGTTTATCTGCTTGGGCAAAAGAACCCTGTGTTAAATATCTTGGCAATAGTTTTTTGCCAAGCTGTCAGAAATGGACGAGAGGTATTGAAGGACAACGCAAAGCAGACATGGGAGATGGTTATTACTTGAATCCAATTATGGCAGGTGATCATCCGGACCCCAGTGTTTTAAAGGATGGCGATGATTATTACATGACGTTTTCCTCGTTCGAGGCTTATCCAGCACTAACCATTTGGCATTCAAAAGATTTGGTGAATTGGCAACCGATTGGCCCGGCCTTGAAAAAATATATTGGCAGTATTTGGGCCCCTGAACTCACCAAACACAACGGTCGTTTTTATCTTTATATACCGGCAAAGTTTCCTGGCAACAATAACATTTATGTTATTTGGGCGGATGATATTCGCGGTCCCTGGTCAGAACCTGTTGCGCTGAATAATGATCGAATTGATCCGGGCCACATACTGGGCGAAGACGGAAAACGTTATTTATTTTTATCACACGGTGATCGAGTTCAATTAAGCGATGATGGATTAAAAATTGTTGGCGAGATGGAACATGTCTACGACGGTTGGCAATATCCCGAAGAGTGGGACGTAGAAAGTTATGCGCAAGAAGGTCCAAAAATGACCAAGCAAGGAGAATATTTTTATATGACTTTGGCGTTGGGCGGCACTGCGGGCCCACCAACCGGACACATGGTGGTGTCGGCCCGCTCCAAATCCATTCATGGGCCTTGGGAAAATTCACCATACAATCCCATCATTCGTACTGAGTCAGCTGCTGAAAAATGGTGGTCAAAAGGTCATGCAACTTTGGTTGCCGGCCCAAACAATAAAGATTGGTACATGATGTATCACGCCTATGAAAATGGATTCCACACTCTGGGTCGTCAGGCAATGATGGAACCCATTGAATGGACCAAAGATGGTTGGTTTAAAGCGAAAGGAGTTGATCCTGGTAAGCCCATAAAAAAACCGGAGGGAGGCATTGCCGTGAATCATGGCATGGCTTTATCGGATGATTTTTCTACCAACAAATTTGGACTTCAATGGAGTTTTTTCCGTGGCGACATTGCTGAAAATAAACGCGTAACTTATAAAAATAATTCACTTGAGTTAACCGCAAAAGGTACATCTCCCGGTAATACATCACCCTTAACTTTTTTAGTGGGGGATCAGGCCTATCAATTTGAAATTGATATGGATATAGATCCGGAAGCACAAGGCGGAGCTTTACTCTTTTACAACGACAAACTTTATGCCGGCGTGGGAATAAATAAAGAGGGTATGGTGTTGCATCGATATGGAATGGATCAACGCACCACACCGAAACCTGCGGGCATGCAAAATAAATTGCGTATTCGCGTGACTAACAATCGCCACATTCTCACCATTCACACCAGCACCGATAACGGAAAAACCTGGGTTAAGTATGGCGTTCAAATGGAAGTCTCGGGCTATCACCATAATGTTGCTTACGGGTTTATGAGTTTGCGGCCTGCTATTTATGCTGCAGGTAAAGGCAAAGTGAGATTTAGTAATTTGGTTTATCGCGCGCTTGATTGATGTTGATGTCAGGGCGTTATCAAAAACTCAATCAAAGTCCCCATATTTTTGATAAATCCTGCAGTGGAAATACCCATTACAGGATTTTCTATTGGATAAGGTGAAGTATCCCATTGATCACCGACCATTGTATTGGCGTATTCATCGGTGGATGTTGATTTTGCTGGAGCTGGCAAATAGGGATTGGTTGTGTAATACAGTGGTGTTGGCCAATAACCATCTGAATGAAAACTTTTCATGGTTTCAATTACTCGTTGATTGAGTGAATGAGTAATCGATATTTTTTGCGCACGAAAATTCAAATCTGAAAAACTCACTTTACCCAAGGTAAAATAACGAGGCAGATCAAGCTTGACTCCCGGTGTTAAGGGCGAGTGTTTGCGAGCGTCGTCGGGATCTGTTGATACGGCTGTTTGGTATGCCTGCTTGAGCCTTGCTATGTCTATGTTGGTTGCGGATTTGTAATGGGCCAACATATTGCCTGGTGTGTAATCCAAATAATATTGTCCGTTGTTTATATTTGATCCTCGTCTGTGCGTAAATAACGGGCGACCAGTGTTTAATTCAATAAATGATGGGAACTGGCGACCCTCGGTTGCACTAGTGCTTTCAAACTTCAGTGATTCCAACCAATCGATTGCTTCAGGAATGCGAGCTAAAAATTTTCGGTCGCCCGTTAAATAATAAAATTTTATTAACTGCATAATATTGTTGGCAGTCGTTGAACTACTTAAACTTTTGGGTTCATAAGAGCGTGCAGCGGCAGGTTGTAATTCGACAGTGTATTGCAGCGACCATCCCGGTTGTGGTTGACCTTGTTGCGTAACCAAAAAACTATTCATGGCTCTGATAATGGGTTCGCGCAGCTTATTGTCATTGAGTGTTTGATAACACATCAACAGAAAATCGATATTTTCTTCGGCGACATCATCATTGAATGTGATGAATGAGGAGTAATCCGGGTGATCAGGGTAGGGATGGTCATACATCAGAGGAAAACGTTGCGGCCAACCCCCTATGGGATATTGGCTATTGAGTACAAATTGTATGGCTTTATCCAGCGGTTTTTTATATTGCGCATCTCTTTTTTCCAGATAGAGCCGCAGTAAAAATTTTGCGGATTCTGCGGTGCCGCCATCATCGAAGGTCGCGTTACCGTAATAGTGATGAAATTCTTCCAGTCGCCATGCGTTTTTACCGATTGTGTTATACCAATCCCGCAAAGATTTTTCGCCAGCGTAGTCAGCAACATAATTCCATCCGCCATTTTTTTGTTGGGCAAATATAATGGCTTTGGCGACTCGTTTTGCAGCCTGGTAATAATATTCATCATCAGTGGCGTGATAGGCGTCGAGAAACAAATGACCGACAGAGGCAGTGCCAGGAGGTTGTATCCAGATCATGCTGCGTTTTGCTTCCAGCTCGCCCCATTGGCGAGAAAAGTCCGGTAAGTATGACCAAACAAATCCACCGCGATAACTGACCTTATCCAACATAAATTGGCTGGCCCGTTTCATGGTGGCTCTTACGTCGTCAGTGTTTATTTCTGCAGCAAGCAAAGAGTGTGAAATGAAAATCAGGTAAACAAAGAATATGGCGCGCATAAATAATCCTAATGCTGATTATGCGACCGAATTTGCCGAAATGATTTTTAGTTGTGATTCAATAATAAACCAGGTTTCGCATCCTTGCGTCGATAAAAGGTAAAGAATAATTATGGAGTAGCGCCGCCACCCTGAAGTATCCCATCCAACGCTTGTTGATCAAGCACTGTGTTGGAGCTGCGGCTCAATATGCCACCGGTATCCCAATAAAAAGGAACCAATCCATTTGCCAATGCTTGTTGCGTAACGTACTTTAAAAAGTAAGCGCGTGATGCCAAATGTAATTCGAGATCAGCACCGGTTAAGTTGTTGCGCTTTTGTGTGCCGTATTCGCCAACAATAACTGGAATACCTTTGTCGACGAATTTGCTTTTCATCAAACCAAACATTTCATCGACAGTTTCTTCTTCACCCCAACTCGGATTGTGTTCGGTGTCGGTGGTGGAGTGAAAATCTTTTCCCCAATAATAAAATTGATTGCCCCAGTCTTCGTCTTTGGTCATGCCGGTGAAATTCCAGGGCGTGTAGTAATGAATTTCCACCATTAATCGATTGGCGATGGTGTCGATGGGAAGGCTGTTCATAAACTGATTGGTTAGCGTAACGTCAGTGTTAGGGCCTTGAATCACTAATACGCGATAGGCATTTTTTCCGCCGGTTTCACGCACAGTGTCGATAAAGGTTTGGTGATACGAGGTTAATACCGCCATACGTTGTGTCAGTAATTCAACATCTGTGATCTTATCTTCTTTTACGCTTGGCTCGTTGGCGCTGGCGAACATCAAATGCTCATCAAATTCACGCAGGTGAGTGGCGATTTGTTCCCAAAAGGCTTTTTGTTTTGCGTTGTTGGCAATTTGTTTTTCGGGAGTGATGTGATTTTCTAACCAGCCGCCGTCCCAGTGAATGTTCACCAATACGTACAGGTCATTGTCGATGCAATATTTCACCACTTGCTTTACACGATCCAACCAGGCTTGTTCGATTTCCGCAGTCTCTGCATTGGCGTATTGATTCCAGGAAACGGGCAGGCGAATTGCGTTAAATCCGGATTGTTTAACAAACTTGACGTAGTCCTCGGTGATTTTGGGGTTGCCCCAACAGGTTTCGGAATCTGCCTTGTTCGCACATTTTTTGGGTTCCAGTGGAATAGCAAAATCACCCGCTTCCAGCGTATTGCCTATATTCCAACCAAGCTTTAATTTGGCTGCCAATTCAACTGCATTACTGGCCATATCTGTGGAATCGGGGGCAAGCGGGTTAGTGTTGTAGCTCGGGTAAGAGATGCTTGAGCTGGATACGCTGGAGCTTGAGCTGGAGACCAGACTGGAAGCGCTGGAATTTGCTGCCGAACTGGCTCTGACGGATGACACTGGATTCTTGTCCGGATTGCCTCCACCGCTTGAACCGCAAGCGAGAAGGCTGAAACTGACCAGGAGTGTAGAGACTATATTTATTGTTTTCATATGATTGACCAGGTTGAAAAATGCGCATTCTATGATCAATCATATATAAAATAAATATTATTAATGAAATTTAATTCTTGAGTTAATCAGGATTACAAGGCCAAAAAACAAAAAGCCGCCGGATTGCTCGCGGCGGCATTAATACCATCGAACCAACTTACAAGTCAGTAATGGGTTTATAGTGGGGTACTAGCATGCGCATCACAAACCATGCAATCAGATAGGCCGTGGCACAAATGGCAAACATGATGCTGTAGCCCATGAACACATTGCCAACTTTTTCAAAATGATCAAACAACATGCCGCCACATTTGTTGATCAGTACACCACCCATCCCACCGGCAAATCCACCAATACCGACTACCGAACCCACTGCTTTTTTGGGGAACATATCTGAAACTGTGGTAAAAATATTGGCAGACCATGCCTGATGAGCGGATGCGCCTATGGCAATAATTAAAACCGGAATCCAGTAAGAAATATAACCAAGAGGTTGTGCCAGAAGCACGACTAGCGGCACTAGTGCGATGATTAACATGGCTTTACGGCGTGCGTGAAAAACATCCATGCCTTTTTTAATAAAATAACCCGGGAAAGCGCCGCCCCCAATGCTGCCAAACATGGTGAGTGTATAAATTAACGCGATAGGCAATGCGACTGCTGTTTTTTCCATTCCATATTGTTTATTTAAATAAATAGGTAACCAAAAAAGAAAGAACCACCAGACTCCGTCGGTCATAAATTTGCCGAAAGCAAAGGCCCAGGTTTGTCTGTATTTAAGAAGACTTAACCATGAAGTTTTTACTTGATCATCTTTCGCTTCTATTTCTTCTGCATCTGAATTGATATAGGCCAATTCGGTTGAGCTCAATCGTTTTTGTTTGTTGGGTTTGTCGTACCAGATCCACCAAAAACCAATCCATAGAAATCCAATAATCCCTACCGCAATAAATGCCCACTCCCAACCCCACATTACACCAATAACTGGAACTGTTAGCGGGGCGAGTATGGCCCCGACATTTGCGCCAGAATTAAAAATACCGGTAGCGAATGAGCGTTCTTTTTTTGGAAAATATTCCGCAGTCGCTTTGATAGCCGCTGGAAAGTTTCCTGCTTCGCCAAAAGCCAATACTGCACGTGCAATCATAAAACCTGCCACGGAATAAGCAGTAATAGCTGCAGCACCATTAACCAAGCCGTTTTCTTTATCTATGTCAGCGAGACCAACCCAGCCCAGTAGAGTGTAAAAAGCAGCACCCATATCATAGGCAAACGCGTGTATTGCTGCCCCGAAAGACCAAATAGCAATTGCCCAGATGTAACCATTTTTGGTTCCGAAGCGATCAATAAATCGACCCGCAAAAATCATGGAAATGGCATACACAAACGTAAATAGAGAAGTGATATTGCCATAATCATTATTATTCCATCCGTAAAGATGCATGAGTTCGGGCGATAATAAACTCAGTACCTGACGATCAAGATAATTAACTGTGGTGGCAAAAAATAACAAACCGCAAATAGTCCAGCGGTAGTTACCGACGGAGGTTTGTGAAATATGTTGACTTGTCATATGCATTACTTCTTTATCGTTATGGTGAATTAAAGTACCGGGTGTTACTCCGGCACAGTGAATGGAAAATAGGTTTTGGCATTATTAAAACAAATGTCCTGAATCATTTTGCCAACCATTTGGGTGTCATCAGGTACCAGACCTTTGACCATATCGCGCCCAAAAATTCCGCAGAGAATACGACGAAAATATTCATGGCGTGAATAACTTAAAAAACTGCGGCTATCGGTCAGCATGCCAACAAAACGGCTTAATAATCCTAATTGACTCAGGGATTCTATTTGCCGTGTCATGCCGTCCATTTGATCCAAAAACCACCAGCCGCTACCAAATTGAATTTTGCCAGCGACTGAACCGTCCTGAAAATTACCGATCATGGTACCAATCATTTCGTTATCACGAGGGTTCAAATTGTAGAGAATAGTTTTCGCCAGTTTATTTTGGTCATCCAGGCGACCTAAAAATTTTGCCAGAGGTTTTGCATAATTGTGATCGCCAATCGAATCAAAACCTGTGTCAGGCCCCAGTGTACGATACAAACGCGGATTGTTATTGCGAATCGCGCCTATATGAAATTGTTGCACCCAACCTTTGGCGTGATCCTGAATCGCAAATTCCACCATCATAGCGGATTGAAATGTTTCAATTTCGATTGCATCAAGATCATTGTCACCACGAATTTTCAAAAATATTCTGCGAATTTCTTCCTGAGTGTAATCAGCGGCATAGACTGTTTCCAATCCGTGATCTGATAAACGACAACCATTTGCATGAAAATAATCGTGACGAATTTGCAGCGCTTTAATCAAATCGTCAAATGTATTGATATTCACATCGGCTGCAACTGCAAGGCGATCAAGATATTTGTTGTAAGCCAAAGTATTTTCGACAGCCATGGCGCGGTCGGGGCGCCAGGTGGGCAGCATGGCAGTTTTGAAGGATTTATCGGCAGCAGTGGTTTTGTGATGTTCAAGATCGTGAAAAGGATCGTCGGTAGTACACACCAATTTCACATTGGCTTGCGTCATCAAACCGCGTGCAGAAAATTCCGGTGTTACCAACAATTCGTTGCATTGATCCCAGGTGCGTTTTGCATTGGATTTATCCAACAAGCGATCAGTAATACCAAAAGGTTTGCGTAACTCCAGATGCGTCCAGTGATAAAGCGGATTGCGTAAGGTGTAAGGGACTGTCTCACACCATTTTTCAAATTTTTCCCAATCGCTGGCATTGCCTGTGCAGTAACGTTCATCAATTCCGTTCGAGCGCATGGCGCGCCATTTGTAGTGGTCGCCTGCTAACCAGACTTCATAAAGATTGCGAAATTGTTTGTTCTCGCCCACTTGTTCCGGCGGTAGATGGCAATGGTAATCGATGATCGGCATGTCTTTGGCGTACTCGTGGTACAAGACTTTAGCCTGTGGCGTGTCGAGCAAAAAATCGTCGTGAATGAAATTCATCTTATGCTAATCCTCAAATAATCCATCAGTCACCGCTGAAAGATAACAACCAGTAGTAGATATGATTGACCGAGGATTGCCAGAGGCTTGAACTTGCGGGCGTTATTGGATTTGAGTTTACTGTCCGCTTGTTATGTTATTGCTGTATCGCAACTTGTCGGGCAGTTTAATCGCTTGCGCGACAAGTTTCCATTTGGTTGACAGTTTTTTATAGTAAATCGTCTTTTTGTTACCATCCCACACTCGACTAAAAGGTGGTTGATCGGGTTACACTATGCTGCACCCCAGTTACTACAGAATAAAAAGGTCGGATCATGGATTTCAAGCAAGCGTTGATTGCTCTGACGCAAGGTCAAGATATTCCACAACATGATATGCAATCCCTGATGCATGAAATGCTCAAGGCGGTTTATAGCCCTGCGCAGGTAGCTGCCTTTTTTATGTTGCTAAAAATGAAAGGCGAGAGTCAGGCGGAGTTGCTAGGGGCGGCTCAAGCCGTGCGTGATTACCTTCTGCCTGCACCGGCTCGCCAAGCCAATCTCGTGATGAGTTGCCGCACCGGCAGTGACAAGCTGGGGGCATTGGATTTATCCATCGCCAGCGCATTCGCAGCGGCAGCAGCCGGTTGCCAACTGCTGGTTTATCAGGGCGGCCACACAGGCCAAAGGCGCGCTTCGATGGAGTTTCTCAAATCTGCTTCCATTAAAACCGAGTTAACTCAAGAGCAAATCCAGCAATGCCTGGATGAGCTGGGTTTGGCGTTTGATATGCGGGGTGGTCTGCCTGAAGCCAGTTTCGCTGCGACCGAACAACTGGGGGTCAATAGCATGGCCAATTTGCTTAGTCTTACAGCGGCCCCTCTCGCGGCCAAACGTTATTTTATTGGAGTAGATGAGCCCAAGGCTTGCCGCCCGGTTGCGGAGCTTTTAGCGGGATTGGGTGCTGAGCGAGTGATGGTGGTTCAGTCTGATGGGTTGGATGGTATCAGCCTGTCATCATCTACTCAGGTGGCGGAATGGAATCAGGGTGAGTTGAAGGAGTACAGCATATTGCCGGATGATTTTGGCGTTCAGGCAAAAAGTTTGATTGGATTACATCAGGATTCTGCCGAAGAAGCTTTATTGCTAATTAAAGACGCCTTAGGCAATCGTCGTGGTCATTACGCAGAAAAGGCAGCAGACATTATTATTCTAAATGCTGGTGCAACTATTTATCTCAGTGGTTTGGTAGATACTTTGCGTCAAGGTGTGAGCATGGCCCGCGAAGTTGTTGCCAATACTCAAGCGGGTGAAAAAATTCGCCAGCTTTCAACTTTCAGTCAATCAATCAGCTAATTTTTTAATTACCAGCTGCACGCTGCCTAATTTGAATCCCCATTTTTTCAGATCCGACTGACTGAGCAATGTGGTTTCGTCTACCAGCCACATCCAGTCGGCCACATCCAACACAATATGGGATTCTTTGTATTTCACCTTGAGTGCATAATCCAGCTGCATAGCATTGCCCGCATACTGGCCTTTGGCTTCACCGGTAACGTCACCGGCAGTCGCCGTAATTTTTCCATTATCGAGATTCATCACCCAGGTGCGGTGTTGAACTTCGCCATCATTAAAATAAAAAACTTCTTTCAACTCACCACGATTACCTGACCAACCGCCTTGGATATCTGCAACAAAATAACGCGTCACTTTACCGCTGCGATTTTTCACAACCCCTTGGGCTGATAACTTGCCGTTAAAAAATTCTTTGGGGTTAAACACAGGGCGATTCTGTTGATAATCCTGCAGCGAAGCGCTGGAGCAAGATGACAGCAAAAAACTAACACCGATCAGGGCGGCGCAAAGTACCAGGAGTTTCATAGTGGCTTCCGTAACATCCAATAATTAGCTGTTACGGAGCTGTGGGAGATTTGGATCTGTTTTTTCCGATTACAGCTTATCCAAATTAATCCGCTCAATCATCCAGAGTTGATCCATAAAAATAAAGCTGAATATGCCGACCTCTGCTTTATTGCCTTCTTTTGGGGCGAATTTGGGAAGAGGTTGAGGGTATAAGGGGCGAATTGCTTCAACGGTATCATCATTGGTTTTACGATAATAATTGTCGAAAATTCGCTGAAAAATATCCGGAACTGAATCTGGATTAATAATTTTGCAGGACTCGGCAGAGCAAATTTTTGTCTGATTATTGATGAATAATTCAAACTGTTTGCTGTCTGCGAGCAGGAAGGATATGTGTAAATCATTAAGTACGTTTTCCAGCGATTGATTATATTCAATCAACGCATCCTTCTCTGCTTTCATGCTGACATAAGCTAATGATTCTATGTCATCAATTTTCCATTGGTTATTTTCTTTTGCCATATTGAAGCTAATTTCTCTATCCCCCGCATCTTCAGGATACTCGGGAAATAAAATAAAGCTGACAGTAATCTGGTTATCAGTTTTTGCAATGGCAGAAAAATTTGAATTGGAAAAATTTAACTTTTCTGAATAATCCTGTGCATTTAATAGAATATCGCCATCTGCTGTGTAGCCACACATGTCCCCATTTCTGACAAATTTTTTGCAATCATTAATGTTATCGTTCAATGCCTTTGTAAGGCGTGATGAAAAAATGCTTGGCCAGCCTTGTTCATATTCCTGGTTAAGATATCGAGTATAGAAATCAGTGACTGTTTTTATTTGCTCTTGTTGATCGCTGGTTGCGTACAAAAAAGATGGAAATAAAATTGAAAGGCAAAAAATTATTTTTAATAGAGTTTTCATGATGATCCTTGTGTGACGGCCCTCACCCTAGCCCTCTCCCAGAGGGAGAGGGTAAGAACTCCCCAATAAACTGACTACGAAGTAATTAGATTCCCTCTCCCTCTGGGAGAGGGTAGGGTGAGGGTTTAATCCAACTTACTCAAATCCCTCACTGCACCTTTATCTGCACTCGTCGCCAGCATTGCATAAGCTTTTAACGATGCGGTGACTTTGCGTGGACGAATTTCTGTTGGCTTCCAGGCTTGGGAACCTTTTGCTTCCATCTCTTTGCGGCGCGCGTCCAATTCTGCGTCAGATAATTTCACGTTGATGCTGCGGTTTGGGATATCGATGTGAATAATATCGCCAGTCTCAACCAAACCAATTGCACCACCCGCAGCCGCTTCAGGTGAAACGTGGCCGATACTTAAACCGGATGTGCCACCAGAAAAACGACCGTCAGTTAATAAAGCGCATTCTTTTCCAAGACCTTGTGATTTTAAATAACTGGTGGGGTACAGCATTTCTTGCATGCCGGGGCCACCGCGTGGGCCTTCGTAACGAATCACCACCACATCACCGGCTTTTACTTTTCCGTCGAGAATATCTTTTACGGCTTGATCCTGACTTTCAACAACATAAGCCGGGCCTTCAAATACCCAAATGGATTCGTCAACGCCGGATGTTTTTACTACGCAGCCATCGATTGCAATATTGCCTTTGAGTACAGCGAGCCCGCCTTCTTTCGAATAAGCGTGTTTGACCGAACGAATACAACCTTCAACGCGATCTGCATCGAGAGATGGCCAACGAGTCGATTGACTGAATGCCACTTGCGTTGGAATTCCTGCAGGGCCTGCTTTATAAAATGTGGCGACAGCTTCTGATGACGTGACAGTAATGTCCCACTTGTCCAACGCTTCCTGAAATGTTTTGCTGTGTACAGTGGGAATGTCGTTATGCAACAAACCACCGCGATTTAATTCAGCAAGAATGCTCATCACACCACCGGCGCGATGCACATCTTCCATGTGATATTTTTGTGTATTGGGCGCGACCTTACAAAGTTGCGGTACTTTGCGGCTCATGCGATCCACATCAAACATAGTGAAAGGCACTTCACCTTCTTGTGCGGCGGCTAACAAATGCAAAATGGTATTGGTGGAACCGCCCATCGCAATATCCAATGCCATGGCGTTTTCAAATGCTTTAAAACTGGCGATTGAACGAGGCAGAACTGATTCGTCATCTTGTTCATAATAACGTTTGGTGATTTCAACAATGCGACGACCTGCTTCCAAAAATAATTGTTCGCGATCGGCGTGCGTCGCCAACAAAGAACCATTTCCAGGTAAAGATAATCCCAAGGCTTCAGTCAAACAGTTCATGGAATTTGCAGTAAACATTCCCGAACAAGAACCACAGGTCGGGCAAGCAGAACGTTCATAAGCTTCTACTTTTTCATCCGATGCATTCTTATCAGTGCCAATAACGATCGCATCCACAAGATCAAGCTTATGTTCAGCCAATCGAGTTTTACCCGCTTCCATTGGCCCGCCAGAAACAAAAATCACCGGAATATTTAAACGCATCGCCGCCATCAACATACCGGGGGTGATTTTGTCGCAGTTGGAAATGCACACAATCGCATCCGCACAATGCGCATTCACCATATATTCGACCGAGTCGGCGATTATGTCGCGCGAAGGCAAACTATAGAGCATGCCGTCATGCCCCATGGCGATACCATCATCCACCGCAATAGTATTGAACTCTTTGGCAACGCCACCGGCCCTTTCAATCTCCCGCGCCACCAGCTGCCCCAAATCCTTCAAATGCACATGGCCAGGTACGAATTGAGTAAAGGAGTTAGCAATAGCAATAATCGGCTTCTGGAAATCCTCATCCTTCATGCCCGTAGCACGCCACAAGGCACGCGCGCCCGCCATATTGCGACCGGAAGTAGTGGTTTTGGAACGATAGATTGGCATGGGGAACCTCGGGACATTGAATCGGAGAGTCGCGTAGTTTACAGAAAGGCGCCTGTGTTTAACAAACACTTGGCTGCTCACCTATGTTTGGCTAATATGCGCTATACACAATGTATATAGCTGGAGGTTTTTATGTCCATAGGTTCAGTGTTCATCAATAACCGCACCCAGGCAGTTCGCTTGCCCGCCGACTCGCGTTTTGCTGATGATGTAAAAAAAGTATCAGTCCGTGTAGTGGGGCATGATCGTGTCCTTTCACCGCTTGATAAAACCTGGGATAGTTTTTTCCTGTCTGATGAAAAAGTATCTGACGATTTTTTACCTGAGCGCGCCACTCAAACTCAATCCGAAAGGGAAAACTTTTAACGCAAAGGGAATTAACCATGCTGAAATATATGCTGGATACCAACATAGTTATTTATGTTATTAAGCGAAAACCGATTAGTGCTCTTGAAATTTTTAATCGCCATGCAGGGCAGCTTTCCATCAGCTCAATTACGCTGGCTGAATTAATTCACGGCGCTGAAAAAAGTGAACAAACAGAAAAAAATTTACGCTTGGTCGAAGATTTTACTTCACGACTTGTGGTGTTGGATTACGACACAAAAGCCGCAGCACATTACGGCAATATAAGAGCTGACTTGGAAAAGTCAGGACAAATGATCGGCGTAAATGATTTACACATCGCAGGCCATGCCCGTAGCGAAGGGTTAATTTTGGTTACTAATAATCTGCGAGAGTTTGAAAGAGTATCGGGGCTGCGATTGGAGAATTGGGTGGGGTAGATTTTTAAAGATCGCTTGCGGCTCAGCTTGAAACAACTTACTTGAAGTTACGCATTAAAACCCCGATCAGCTGATCGGGGTTTTGTTTTTTGATAAGGCAAAAATCCTATCAAACAACTTAATGCGCCATTCTTTACGCAACTTTATTTAATTGTTTGATAATGCGTCATTCGATTAAATTAAGTGTGAATTAATAACCCAATTCAGCTGTTTGCAAAATTGGTATGTGAAAATCGAATAAGTCTGTTGAATGATCTCGCCTACACTCTAGACAGTATAAGTAGCCTCAATTATTACGAGGCGAAAAACAAATTCAAACTTGTAAAACTTTTTGAATTGTTGATTGACTCTTTGTTAGTCAAGATATGTTGGGTGAGAGACAGGATCTTATGGATGTAAAACTGCATTTGGGGTACATGGGGTTGATTAAGCCTGAGATAGATTTAATCAGCACGATTTTGCGTACCAGTTCACGTTTGGAAAATCGTTGGACCTTAGTGGAAGAGGGCGAATGTGACGCCATTTTAACCTACAATGCCGCAAAAGATTTTTCTCCGTTAATGCTCAAGCCCCTGGGTCAAGTCATCATGATTAAGCGGCGAGGTGAAGCTTTTTCAGGACACGCTTTTTATAAACCCTTTCGGGCAGATGAACTCATCGACACTTTGATTTTAATTGAAGCCAATGAGCATCCTGAAACGCATCCAATCAAAGAAGCTACCAGCATTCATGCGCAAACTATTTTTCGGTTAAAAAAATGGCCGCCTGCTGAATTGTTGGCGCAAGACAAACATTATATGTTGTTGGCGGTTTATTTAAGTCGTGGAACTAAAACCCTGCAGGATTTGATGACGCTTTCCGGTCACAGCGAAAATTTTTGCATGCAATTTCTATTGTTAATGAATCAACATCAATTATTGCTCAGTGAAGCGAGCAGACCAAAAATTTCCACTGCGCCAGCACCGGAAGTCGTAGCGCCTAAAAAGAATTTCTTTTCGTTACTCCGGGATCGCCTGGGGTTACGCAGTTCATGATTAGTATAATGATACTTATATGAATGAATATAAATTAGTTTTTACCGGTACTACTGGCGCAGGCAAAACCACGGCAATTAATGCAGTGAGTGAAACGCCGACTATAAAAACAGATGTGGCCAATACCGATGAGTCGCTCGATAAAGCGCTAACTACAGTGGGTTTGGATTTTGGTCAGATCAGTTTGGCTAACGGTGATCGCATTCGCTTATTTGGCACGCCGGGTCAATCGCGTTTTGATTTTATGTGGAAAATTCTGGCGAAAGATGCATTCGGTATCATCATGTTAATTGATAATTCACGTGATGATCCTTTAGCAGATTTGGATTTATATTTATCAGGATTTTCACAGGAGTTGCAAACAATTCCTTGTGTGGTAGGTGTTGGGCGAAGTGAAAATTATCCTTCGCCTTCACTGGATGATTTCTCTGTACGATTGGCGCAACATCAATTAACTTTACCGGTGATTCCCGTGGATGTTCGTCGTAAACAAGATGTCATTTTGTTGATCGATATTTTAATGGCGCAAGCCGAAGCGGACATGGTGTGATACAAGGGTTTTTATGAATATATCTGAAGTTTTAATAAAAAAATGCCAGCAAGAGTGCCAACAATTATTGAGTGAGCATCTGGGCGTGCTTGCGGTGGTAATTGCCAGTGGTGATGGTTTTGATATTGCAAGTGCGACTACGCAATCGCTGGTGCCTGCACGTATCGCCGCTATGGCCAGTTCGATTTCTGCTATTGGTGCAGTGGTTTCACAAGAAGTGGCGCTGGGCAATAGTAAAAGCGTTACGGTTAATACTGAAAAAGGATTCACCTATATCACGCACATTCAATTGGATGGAAAAGCCTGCATATTAAATGTGGTTGCTGACAGCTCTGCGATTCTGGCACAAATTATTTATCAGTGTGGCGAGATAGCCAAAAGGTTAGGCAGTTGAACTATCAGGATATAGAACAAGAGTTGCGCCAACTGGCGACGACGCCGGGCATTATTGCTTGTGCATTGGTTGCTATAGATACCGGCATGATTTATCTCAGCAGTTCGAATAAAGAACAGTTCGATATTATTTCGGAAGGCGCGAGAGATTATTGGGTGTTGCACCAAAAAAATGGAAAAGTGTTTGAGGTTCTGGGCCCCATTAACAATATAGTTGTTCGGCATAAGCGCGGTTTGTTATCTATTCGTGGTTGCGGGCAAACCATGTTGCTGATCAGCATCGCCAAAATAAAAGAGGTCAACTGGGATGAGTGGCCCGAGCGAGTCGCTCAACTTTGTAATTTAGTAAAAGAGATGGAGTCGGAAAAATAGTTTTTTGTGCGAGTTAAATCAATCTGTCGTTTTTATATGAGGAGCAAGTGATGGCAACAATTAAACAATCTTTGGATGAACTCTTGGTAATGGATGGCGCTTTATGTTGTGCGGTAGTCGACTCGACTAGCGGCATGATGTTGGGTTCTGCAGGTACTGGTGTTGATCTTGAGCTGGCTGCTGCAGGTAATACCGAAGTGGTACGTGCAAAATTAAAAACCATGCGCTCATTGGGGTTGAACGATGTGATCGAAGATATTTTGATTACACTCGGTAAACACTACCATTTGATTCGCCCTATGTCGCGTAAAGAAGGTGTTTTCCTTTATTATGTGTTGGACAAAGCTAAATCCAATCTGGCTATGGCGCGTCGAAAACTGTTGGATGTTGAAAAAGAAATTAATTTCTAACGACAGTCACATAAACAACCTGCAGTATCCGGTGCTGCAGGTTTATTTTTTAACTCATGGCTCACTAAGTTTTAGGCCTGTTAAATGCGATGGGTTTAATAGAGCTTCCAGTTCCGCACGAGTGATCTGGATTTCTTCTTCTGCAACATCAATAATTGAGCGTTTTTCCTGATAAGCTTTTTTTGCAATTGCAGCGGCTTTTTCATAGCCAATAATTGAGTTGAGTGCTGTGACCAAAATAGGGTTTCGTGCAAGTGATTGGTTAATCGCAGTTTGATTTACACTAAATCCTGCTATAGATTTTTCAGCCAATTGATTACAGGAATTCACCAGCAGATCAATTGATTGCAACAAATTATAAGCAATCAGCGGCAGCATCACATTTAATTGAAAATTTCCAGACTGGCCGGCTATGCCGATGCTGGTATCATTTCCCATGACTTGAGCACAGGCCATGCATACTGCTTCTGGAATTACCGGATTCACTTTGCCCGGCATTATTGATGAACCCGGTTGCAATGCGGGTAACTGGATTTCTGCCAGGCCGGATAGCGGACCTGAATTCATCCACCGCAAATCGTTGGATATTTTCATCAGGCTTACGGCCAAAGTTTTTAATAATCCTGACAGGGCTACAGCGGTATCTTGAGCGCTCATAAGTGCAAAAAAATTATTTGCTGGCGTAAATGACAAGCCAATATTACGACTCAAGTGATTTGTAAAAATACTGGAGAAATTTTCGGGTGCATTTATTCCGGTGCCCACTGCAGTTCCGCCTTGAGGCAGTTGTAATAATTGCGGAAAGATCAACTGCAAGCGAACATAATTGCTTTCGATTTGGCTGGCCCAGCCATTTATCTCTTGCCCAAATGTTAATGGCATGGCGTCCATTAAATGTGTGCGGCCAGTCTTCACAATATCATTAAGTTGCGCAGCTTTACCCAAAAGGCTGGTGTGTAAATGTTCGAGCGCAGGAAAAAGTTGTTGTTCAAGTGCAATAGCTGCACTGATATGAATGGCACTGGGAATAGTGTCATTACTACTTTGACTCATATTGACCTGATCGTTTGGATGCACCGTTTTGGCTGTCTGTCGAGCGGCTAAATGTGCGATGACTTCGTTCAGGTTCATATTGGTGCTGGTGCCAGAGCCTGTTTGAAATAGATCAACAGGAAACTGATCCGGGTGTTCGCCTGCGATAATTGAATCACTGGCAGAAATGATTGCGCCTGCGATTTCTGCATCCAACAGATTTAATTCGGCATTGGTTTGTGCTGCTGCTTTTTTAATTTGAGCAATTGCATGAATAAACCGCGCGGGTAGTCGCAAATCACTCATCACAAAATTGCTAATTGCTCGCTGTGTTTGCGCACCATAAAGTGCATCAGCGGGCACCGGAATCTCGCCCATGCTATCCCGTTCGAATCGAAAGTTAGCCATTGATGCACCTCGGAAAAAATGGGGAATTCAACTATTTCATTGAATGCAGACCAATCATATTCCCTTCCGTGTCGTAACCCAAGGTAATAAAACCATATTGGCCAATTGAAAATTTTGTTTTTTCAATGCGGCCACCAAATTCCGCCAATCGTTTTTCTTCGACACTGCAATCCTGACAGCTAAAGTAAACAATCACGCTGTTTCTGCCTGCTGAGAATCCTGGCATATGAACAATAGTACCGGATGTACCGTAGCGATTCATATCACTGGGGAAGGCCCACATCTGGATATCGGTTGAGGGCAGCCGGGTCATTTCAATTTGAAAAACTTTTTCATAGAAAGTTTTAGCGCGTTGCAAATCATCAACATAAATTTCAAACCAGCCGACAGGGTTCAACATAATGACTCCTATAAATCTAATTGCATAATAGTGACGGGAGATTGGTGATAATTCTCATGGCTGAGCCTTTCCCAACCCATTTTTGCATAAAACACTTCTTGATCCGGCGTGAATAAATAAATGCGCGGCAGTTGATAATCTTTTGCCAATTGCATAATGGCTCTAACCAATTTGCCGCCGACACCCAAGCCTCGTTTATCTTCTCGCACATAAACATTGGCCAGCCAGGGTGTGAGTTCCGGGTGAGTATCCATATCCGATCCAATCAGTGCAGCAGAACCTAACAAGTCATCGCCCTCAATCGCGATTAACATAGTCGGGATTTTGTTATCACCTAAATAGTCCCGCATTTTGTTGATGCGATCTTCCAACGTCTTTCCCGGATTTAAATAAGACCACTCCGCATGGTGCCATGCGGAGAGGGCAACAATGTGCTCGGGATGTTCCCGTAAATCGCAAATTTTCATGGTTCAGTTCAAATCAAGGATTTCAAAAATATTTTCGATTTACGCTGATAGTTGTACAACTCTTGCTTTCCTATGGGTAAATCTTCCAGTTTTCCTTCAGCGAAACCCTGTTCGATAAACCAGTGCGCAGTTTGTGTAGTGAGTAAAAATATTTTTTTCAGCCCTTGCTTGCGTGCCTGATCTTCCATTTGTTGGAGCAATGCTGCTGCGCGACCACCGTTTCTGTAGTCGGGATGAGTGGCGACGCAAGACAGCTCAGCCATATCGCCGTATGGATAAAGTGCGGCGCAGGCGACAATGCTGCCGTCTTTTTCCATGACGTGAAAATTCTGGATTTCGGTTTCCAATAATTCACGCGAACGCCTGACTAAAATGCCGGCCTCTTCTAGTGGGCGAATCAAATCTAAAATACCCGCGACGTCGTCAATTTTTGCCTTACGTAATTGCTCGTAATAACCGGAATAAACCAAAGTGCCCGAGCCATCGCGAGTGAATAATTCAGTGAGCAGTGCACCGTCAGTTTCGTAACTCATGAGTTGTGCACGTTGCACGCCTTGCAAGCAGCTGAGGTAACAGGCGCTGAGTGCTTGTTGCTGATCGTGTTGCATTTTGCCACCGTTTGCTGACAAATAATCTTTGCATTCACTGATCGACAACTGATGAATTAAATTGCCATCTAAATCTTTTATGCCTTCATCTTTTATAAAGGCCAATAATTTATCGGCCTTCAATGCGCTGGCGACATGAGTAGCAACTTCGCTAAAGGATAAATTAAAAATTTCGCCGGTGGGTGAATAACCCATGGGCGATATCACCACCACTGCGCCCGTATCCAATACATTTTTTAATGATTGGGTATTCACTTTACGCACTTTGCCTGTGTGTTGGTAATCAACACCATCAATCACACCATAAGGCATGGCGACAATAAAATTACCGCTAATCACTTGCATGTCGGCGTCGTGCATGGGTGAATTGGGTAAACCGGTTGAGAGTGCCGCTTCCAATGTCGTGCGAGCTGTACCGACCGCTTCAATCACCAATGGCAGCGCTTCTGCGTCGGTAATGCGCATGTGATTATGAAAATGGCTGAAGCTGTCTGCCAATTGCAAACGCTCATCAATTTGTGGACGCGCGCCGTGTACCAATACCAATCTCACATCGAGACTACACAGCAGCGCTATGTCATGCACTATGTTGTGAAAATTGGCATGGGTGATAGCTTCGCCAGGTAACATCACCACAAAGGTTTTGTCGCTGTGCCGGTTAATATAAGGCGTTGAATGCCGAAACCATTTAACGTAATCGTGAGTGTTGGACACAATAGTTCCTGTTTTTTTAGTTTGTGAATGTGTTGCAGGTTAATCCAATCGCTTTTTGAAATTCAAGGTGGCAATGGTGATTCCCGCTGCGGCGAATCCCAGTAAGCAGGCCATATCTCCCCACAGATCTGTCCATTCCGCGCCGCGCAATATTACCCCGCGAATCATACGCACAAAATGCGTTGCCGGTAATACCTCGGCAATCCACTGTGCGGGTTTTGGCATGGCGGCATAAGGAAAGATAAACCCCGACAGTAAAATCGATGGCAGCAAAATGAAAACCGTCATCTGCATGGCTTGTAATTGGGTTTTGGCTTTGGTGGAAATCAACAGCCCCAATGCCAGACTCGCCAGAATAAAACAGAAAGTCACGATAAAAAGCGAGGCGATGTGGGCGGGCAAAGGCACAGCAAAAAATACATGACCCAATGACAAAATAATGCACATCTGAAACAAGCCGATAAAAATGTAGGGCAAAATTTTTCCTAACATTAATTCCAGCGGGCGAACCGGTGTGGTGATTAAAAATTCCATATTACCTTGTTCACGCTCGCGCACTATGGCGGCGGAGGTAAATAAAATCATGGTCATAGTGAGAATAATTGCAATCAGCCCCGGTACAATGTTTACTGCACTGCGTTGCTCGGGATTAAAATAACTCACCAATTCAAATACAGTGGATGGGCTGGCACTGACTGGAACGCCGCGAATACTGACCGGCATTTGCCGCAAGCCTTTAATTGCACTGTTTAACATGGGATCTGATGCGTCAGTGATCCATTGTGCGACAGGGCGCGCGTTGGGGTCGCGTTCTCTTTCAATCACGCGTCGATTAAAATCTTCAGGAAAATACAAAACAGCACTGACCTTTCCTTGAGTAATTGCTGCTTCTGCCTGAGTTGTTGAATCAAAATAATATTGAAAATCGACGACTTGTGAAGCTTCCAAATCCTGAACTAGTTGTCTCGCCAAACTGCTGCCGCTGTGATCAACTAATCCTGCTGGTACATGGCGTACATCCGTGTTAATGGCATAGCCAAATAAAATTAATTGCACCAGTGGAATCATCACTATCATGCCAAAGGTGATGCGGTCGCGCGACAATTGTTTCAATTCCTTGAAAATGATTGCGCCCATTCTAGCCATGCTGAACATAAGCGGTTCCTGTGTTGGCGACAAACACATCTTCCAGGCTGGGTCTCACCCATTGGTAATCTATTTCCAATCCATGTTGTTGTTTAATTTGGTCGACGACTTGTTGATGGCCCTTTTTTATCAAAACACGCAAGCGTAATCCGATTTGCGCAGCCGATAAAATATTGGGTTGTTCCAGGAATAATTGTTTCACCTGACGAAGATTCTGGCCGCTGACTTCAAGCACATCGGCATGGAGTTTCTCCATTAATTCGTCCGGGCTGCCATCTGCGCGTTTTTCACCAGTTTCCAAAATGGCGATACGATGACAGCGTTCCGCTTCATCCATGTAATGAGTAGAAACCAAAATGCTGGTGCCGGCATCGCTCAAGTCGAATAATCGTTCCCAAAATTCTCTACGATTTTCCGGATCGACTGCTGATGTTGGTTCATCAAGAAATAACAATTTTGGTTTGTGAATAGTCGCAGCAGCTAACGCCAAACGTTGTTTTTGTCCACCACTGAGCGCGCCAGCCATTACTTTTTGTTTATCTTGTAAGTGATAAAGCGATAACGATTCATTTATTCGTTGCTGGCTTTGGTGTTTGTCTAATGAATATATTTTGGCGACGAATTGTAAATTTTCGAGCAGTGTTAAATTTTCGTAGAGTGAAAACTTTTGTGTCATGTAGCCGATTTGATTGCGTAATGCTTCGGCATCCTCCGGTAATTCGTGGCCGAGTACACGAATTTTTCCACCGCTGGGCGTGAGCAACCCTGTTAGCATGCGAATTGAGGTTGATTTGCCGCAACCATTCGGGCCAAGAAAACCGTAAATACAACCCTTGGGTACATAAAGGTCCAAATTTTTAACGGCAAAATAATCGCCGAATTGTCGCGACATGGATTGCGCTTCAATAACCCATTCGCTCATTTCAACTCCAGACGCAATGGCAAGCCTGTGGGTAAAGACTGTGCATCGGGCAAATCAATTTCAACTTTATACATTAACCGTGAACGTTCGGATGGATGCAGTGCGAAATAGGGCGTAAAAAATGGGCGAGGACTGATGTAACGAATATTGCCTTTGATAGGTTTTTCAACCGAATCCAAAAAAATATCTACCGATTCATTCAGTTTGTAATTCGTCAATGATTCTTCTGGCAGTGAAATTCGCGCATAAGGTGCTGAGTCTGCCGAGATAATGGCAACCACCGCACCCAGTGGTACGCGCTCGCCCAGTTCATAAGGAAAATCTTCCAAAATGCCATCGCGAGTGGCGACTATTTGTAAATCAGCCAATCGCTTTTGCTCTTGAGCCAAATTAGCTTCTGCAATTTTTAAAGAGGCTTCTGCCTGGCGAATAATTTCTTCGCGATTTCCAGTTTTTAATTCCAGTAATTGTTGCTCGGCGTCATCCAGTTGCGCTTTGCTGGTGTCATAACTCAGTTTTGCTTGATCCAATTCTGTTATTGAAATCAGGGATTGTGCACGCAGTGCTTCGCGGCGTTTTAATTCCTGAGTGGCGTTAGTGAATTTTGCTTTTGCTTGCGCTTTACGCGCTTCGGCACTGGCAATCTGTTCTTGTCGATTGCCATTTTTATAAAGTTCAAAGGATGCAGCTAGCCGGTCTTTATCCGCTTGCAACTGTTTCACTTTTTCGGATTCCAGTGTGTTATCCAAACTGAGCAATAGATCGCCCTGTTTTACATAACTGCCTTCTGTTACATGCCTCGCCGTGATAATTTCATTGGCTGTTGCCGATAGTGTAATGCGGTCACGTTCCAGCGTTCCATATGCCGAGGGTGGATCGGTTTTGGCGCATGCGGTTAGTAGCATGCAAGCTAAAAGAAATGAGCAAACTAGCGGAGTGTTTAAATTCACTTGACTGCCCTCGTGCTAAAGTCAATCTATTGGATGCTTTCCTTTTATTGATTCCATATTGATTGAATCAATGGAATCAAACGTTTATTACCAAATTCACTCAGGTGATCGTCGTCAAAATACCATGCTCGTCCGTTACCCGAGCCGTAACATTTGGTGTTGTCGCACAAATAGGGAAGTGGGTCTAGCAATCGGATGCCACATTGTTCGACAAGTTGTTTGTGTAATATTTTGGTTTGTTTGTGGCGGCTTTCGTATTCATCTAACGAAATACTTATGTCCTGAGTATTGTTGTGAAAACGATAGTTTCGAATAAGTTGATCTGGAACGTTAACACCCATTTCAGGAATGGGTTGCATCAGGTATACGGGTCTGGTTTGCGCAATTTTACAAAGTGTTTGACTGTAATCCTGAATAAAGGCATCAACAAATCCAGGATCTTCGCTTGATATATTGTCCAGATAATTGACGACTTTTCGGTGCCCGGTTTCATTTGATCCGTAAAGTACAGAAGTGATACGGTTAATCACTAGCAGCGGAACTCCCATATAATTTTTTTCGAGCCATTCGAGATTGCCCTTGTTGTATGTTGCGCAGTGAGGAAAGTAACTTGTGTAGAGTTTATTCGAGAATGGACAGGCGTCTGCGCCCAGGAAGATAGCGCCGCCCAGTCCCTTGGGAATAGCATCTGCTGCCGCGGTAATAACAGAATTTGAATGGCTGTCACCCGCAACAATTAATGCGATTTTTCCACTTTCATCACCAAAAATACAGCGTCGCCATTCAAGTGGTTCCGATGGTGTGAGGTTGCACCAGCGCGGATTGTCATTAAATTTGTCTAGATCTGCAGTCACTATTATTGGATCTAATCTGGCAGGAACTCCCTTCCAATAAACAATCGATAAAGATAATAATGCAATAAAGATCATGGCTGCGGCATATCGAATTAAGCGATGTAAGTTGGTAATGTTTACAGCCTGCTTTCTCATCGGAGTTTCAATAAAATTGTAAGATGCCAACGCACATAGCCAAGACATTAAAATCCCAAGTGATATAAACATTGAATTGGCTTGAAGATCAAAATAGTTCAAGCCCACCACTACTGGCCAATGCCACAAGTAGAGGGAGTAAGAAATTTTTCCAATATGTTGGGAAATAATATTGTTTGTAAAAATTGAATTCTGGCGGTTGGCGTAGAGTATTAAAATAGATCCCATAACCGGGAAAATTGCTAACCAGCCAGGCCAGCGATCATCAGAAGAAAGTAAAAATCCGCTGATTAAAATGAACAATAAACCGGTAATTTCAAGCGCTCTTGCAAGAATCGGCTTGAATGAAAAGCTGAAGAGAAACACTAACCCACCGGCAATCATCTCCCAAGCTCGGGTAGGTAACAAGAAAAAGCCAGCATCTTGCCAATGACTTGGAATTAGTAACGATAGAAGATAAGAAGCAAGCGCCAACAAGAGCAATGCCCAGCAGAGGTGTTGACGTTTTATAAACATTAACAGCGCTAGAATTCCTATCGGATACAAAATATAAAATTGCCACTCAGCGGATAGTGACCAGGTATGTAACAGCCATTTTTCATGGGCGGAGGTGTCGAAATAACCTGCGCCCTGCCAAAATAAAATATTGGATATAAATAAGCTGGCTGCAGCGGTTTGTTTGCTCAGTTCGATGTATTCCGTTGGTGTCATAATAAACCAATGGATTGATAGCAGGATCAAACATAGAGCAAGCAATGCGGGAATAATTCGTTTGGCTCTTGCAAGATAGAAATCAATGACCGAAAAATTATTTTGATCCAGTCGATTGAAAATAATCACCGTCATCAAATAGCCGGAGATGACAAAAAATACATCAACGCCTATAAAACCACCTTGAAAGCCGGGTATCGAAAAGTGAAATAGTACGACTAGCAATACTGCTATGGCGCGTAGCCCGTTTATATCCTGACGAAATTCCACTAACTGGTCTCCCGGATTAAAGAATAGAGTTCTCTATAAACAATAACGTTCAATCAACTTACACAATACATCGTACGCAGGCTGCAATTGATCTTTGGCGATAAACTCATTGGGTTGATGTGCTTGATCGATTGAACCAGGGCCCATGACAACAGTTTGCATGCCGAGTTGTTGCATGAAAGGAGCTTCGGTGGCGAAGGCGACGCTTTCGGATTGTTTGCCGCTTAATGTTTCACAGACTTTGATGAGTTCGCTATCCGCACTTTGATCAAAAGGTTCTATGCCTTCAAAGAGTGAGGAAAAAACAATATCGGTTTTTGATGCGGCGGCAATCGGGTCGAGTCGGGATTGAATCAGTTCGCGCAGTATTTGATTGTCCAAGCCCGGTAATAATCGCAAATCAAAATGCAATTCACATTCGCCACAAATTCGATTGGCACCATCACCGCCGTGAATGCAGCCTAAATTTAATGTCGGTGTTTGTACGGCGAAGCCGGGGTTTTTATAGCGCAATTGTAATTCTTGTCGAATCAATTTTAATTCAGTGATGACATCGTGCATTGCGTCCAGTGCATTATTTCCTAATGCCGGATTGGACGAGTGCCCACTTTTTCCGCGCACGCGCACTGCTTCCATCATAATGCCCTTGTGCATACGAATCGGTTTTAATTCGGTAGGCTCGCCAATCACCGCATAACGAGGTGTGTGATTCGCAATACCATCACGCGCCAAAGCACGCGCGCCACTCATGCTGCTTTCTTCATCGGCAGTCGCGAGTATGATGAGTGGATTTTTGAGTTTTTGTTGTTGATATTTTTTGGCTGCTTGAATCGCGAGAGGAAAAAATCCTTTCATATCAGTCGCGCCGAGACCAAACAATTTTTCATCTTTTTCGGTCAATACAAAGGGATCGGATTGCCAGCGGTTTTGATCATAAGGCACTGTGTCGGTGTGGCCTGCCAATACCAATCCACCGCCACCTTCGCCGAGCACCGCAATCAAATTAAATTTTCCCGTTTGCGGCAAGGGTATAATCTGCGTTTTAAATCCGATATCGGACAACCAATTTGCCAGCAGGTCTATGACTCCACGATTGGACATATCCCAAGTTTCAACGGCGCAGCTGACAGAGCGCTGGGCAACTAGCTGCGATAGCTGATAGAAGTAATCCCGATAATCAAAAGACATAAGTAACCTGTTGATGAGTCGATCAGGCTTGGATTGTAAGCAGTTTGCTTATGGCTGGGTAGCATTTTGATTCTTATTGGATTTCAGGGTTATGAGAGACGATTGATTGTTTTATGAAGTCTATCGCTCTGACAAAAACAGGATGCCATTGATTATCAAGCGTTTGATTTAAATCCTGCCAGAAAAATTGAAAATTGTGGCCTCCGTCATCAAGTGCTGTATGAGTCCAAGACTCTGGCAATTTTCCCTTTACTTGCATTAAGTGCATTCCCCATATCTGATTTTTATATTCTGCGTCCCAAGTTCCCAGATAGGTATTTGCGATAGCGGTGATTCCAGATTCTTCTTTCAGTTCACGAGCGGCTGCTTGAATTAGTGATTCGCCAGCTTCAACAGTACCTTTGACGATTTGTTTGCCTGCCAGAGGATGTTTGAATGCCAGAATTTGTATTTGATTATTTGCTTTGCGCAATACAATTGGGCAGGTTTTATTGATTATGTTTTGCATTTGCATTTATGTAATCTTGAACATAAATATTTGACGTAGCCAAGCTTGAACCGGTTTTCCTTCTTTCATAATGGGGGCAAATCGCCATTTTTTAATGCACTTAATGCTGACTGCATCAAAATCCGGGTGACTTGAATAAGTAATTTTAATGTCTTTGACGCGGCCTTTTTCGTCAACTAAAAAGTCAATCATGCTGCTACCTTCGATTCCAGCATCTATTAAATCGTCTGGATATTTTGGGAAGCAGGTTTTAATCGGGATGATTTCATTTTGAGTTTTTGCTTTTGTTCTATTTTTAAATATAGCTGAAACATCCTTCTCGGTTCCTTGAACAATTTGTTGATTGCGAAGGTCGATTGGTGGTTCCAGTCTATAGGTAGTTCTACTTTGAAGATTGCAAGCAGTAGTCGATAGTATTGATAGCGTTAATGCTGCAATCAGAGTCATTTTTTGGGTTAACAGCATAGCTAGAATCCAGCTTTTAAAAATTATTGTCGCAGTTTTGCCAGTTTTCTTATCCAGATCAAGCTTGGAAGCGTAAACTCATCGCATTTATATTGTCTTATACAAGAATGGGAGCGAGTTATGAGTCAGTTTTACCGTTTTGCAGCCGAGAGCCTCGATGGGAAATTGCAAGATTTTGCGCAGTACCAAGGCAAGTGGGTGCTGGTAGTGAATACCGCCAGTCGCTGTGGATTTACACCGCAGTACGATGGCCTGGAAAAGCTTTACAAGCAATTTAAAGATCAGGAATTGGTGATTTTGGGCTTTCCTTGCAATCAGTTTGGTAATCAAGAACCCGGCGGCGCGGAACAAATTGCCGAGACTTGTCGCATCAACTACGGTGTGACTTTTCCCATGTTTGCCAAAGTTGATGTAAATGGCGCAAATGCTCATCCATTATTTAAATGGTTGACTGCCGAATTGCCTGGGTGGTTAGGTAAATCCATTAAATGGAATTTCACAAAATTTTTAATTGCGCCGGATGGCAAACCTGTTAAACGTTTTGCGACCATTACCAAGCCGGAGAAAATTGGGGAGTTTATCGGTTCAATTATGAAATTGAGAGTCTAACTGTTTGGCGGGGTACGAATGTTTTTCAATTTGCAATCCCTGCTAATTTTCGGAACTTCAATTTCTTTTTTTGAAGTTAGCGTGTGTTGAAGTTTTGAGCAGTCGCTCTCTATTTCCGTATTAATTTTCGCAACTTCTTTTACCGCGCTATCTTTTAAGCTTTCGTCAATGTTTCCTTGCGCATCAACTTTACCGCTCGGCGAGGGCAGTGGTTTTCTTGCGTTCATCATTTCTGCAACTGCAGCAATAATGTCGAGCATTATCTCTCTATCTGTTCTTGGATCTGTACTCAAACTAAATGAACCATCCGGGCTGAAGTTCATTTCAAGTGATTTTGATCTTGTTAAGTCTTGGTCTCGTTGCGACTTGAATCCTAGTTTGAAACTAAAAGCCATGCCGGAAGCGCCAGCAATAATAGGTAGAAGGCCAATCCAGCTGCCTATATGGCATAGCCACACTCCTGAAATAAAGATTAGAGCGCAAATTGTTAAAGAACCTAGAGTAAAAACGGCACTGTTTTGGGGGGTAAAGTTTGCAGTTATTTTAGCGTGAGAATCACCCATTTTGTTTTCCTAAAAGTGCTCCTATCAGCGCAGAATAGTTATTACTTTCTAATGTTATTCTTCCCTTATCATCTTTTTCCGGCGTCCAATATGGATGGTTTTGATAAAAATAATCGTTGTTTGAGTTGAACAATCTGATGGCAGCGAGTGCGCCTCCATTGAAAACAAACTGAGTGTTATCCCCGATATAACAGCGGGTTAAGCTGACGTTTTCTGCGTTGGATACATGCAGTTTGCAATTGTCGAATCTACATTCGATGAACTGGTATCCATCTAACACAATGTCTTTTCCATCAAACCATAAGTTCTCAGCTTTCTTTGGTTTGAGAAACTCACTAGCTTCTAAGAGTCCTAGACCGAATTTAGGGGCATCTTTATTCATTTTGTTCTCAACAGAATTGATGGTTTGAGCGAATATATCCTCCTTGGAAGTGTTCTACAACTTATCCCGAGCACAAAAAAGCCCGAACAAGTCGGGCTTTTTGATTGGAATTTGCAGAAGAATATTATGCAAATACGCCTTTGAAAAAATAGAAAAACAGAATCGACAAGCCAGCACCGGCGGGCAGGGTGATAACCCATGAGGCGAAAATGCCGCCGATAACACCGAGATTTAATGCACCGATTCCGCGTGCCAAACCTACCCCTAAAACTGCTCCAACCAAGGTATGTGTTGTTGAAATAGGTAAGCCTACTCCGGATGCAATGACTACTGTAGCCGCTGCTGCCATTTCAGCAGCGAAGCCGCGGCTGGGTGTAAGTTCGGTGATTTTTTTGCCGATGGTGATCATTACTTTGTAGCCGTAGGTTGCAAGGCCAACCACAATGCCTACGCCACCTAACAATAAAATCCAGGGGGCCACAGCCGCTTTGGCGCCGACAACGCCGGTATCTATAACGCTGATGACGGCTGCCATTGGGCCGACTGCGTTGGCGACATCATTTGAACCATGAGCAAAGGCCATGGAGCAGGCGGTGAAAATCATCAACACGCCGAAAACTTTTTCAACACTGGAGAAGCGGTTGTCTTTATCAGCAGTTTTATCTTGATTGATTCGGCTCAGGAGATACATGCCTATACCTGCTACCGCCAGACCTATAAGCGCGGCTATGCCCATGGCTTGTAAAAAACTGAATTCAATTTGGTGCGACTTGAGAACGTATTTGAGGCCTTTCAAAATGGTGACCATCGACAGGAAAAAGCCGACCGCAAACATGTAAAAGGGAATGTAGCGCTTGGCGTTGGCGAAGGGATCTTCTGTGTCCAGAATCAAATATTGCACGGAGCGGAAAATCCAGAAGGAGATGATCCCGGCGATCAAGGGCGAGGTGACCCAGCTACTGACAATTACCCAGACTTGACTCCACTGAACTGCATCGACAGATATACCCACTGCCGCAAAACCAATAATCGCCCCCACAATGGAGTGAGTGGTCGATACCGGCCAGCCCAGAATACTGGCGATAAATAACCAAGTGCCTGCGGCCAATAGCGAGGCGAGCATCCCGAATACAAATAGATCCGGGTGATTGGTCATGACGGCCACATCCACAATCCCGCTGCGAATAGTTTCTGTAACCTCACCACCGGCAAGATAAGCTCCGGCAAATTCAAACACCATCGCGATCAAAATCGCTTGCTTCATGGTGAGCGCACGTGAACCCACGGATGTGCCCATTGCATTGGATACATCGTTAGCGCCTATGCCCCAAGCCATAAACAGGCCGAAGCAACAGGCGATGATAAAGAGGATCTGGCTATATTCTGCGAATAGAGTCATGGGTAAATACCTGGTGAAAAAAGAAAATTAGTGCGCGAGTAACAGCTGCAAACGGCCGCCTACATCGTGTGAACAGTCGGCCAAATCACCCACCCAATCGATGGTGTTGTACAGGAACATCACATCAACCGGTGGCAACTGCGCTTCCAGCGAAAACAAAGATGAACGAACACCAATTTCCAGTTGGTCTGCCTTTTCTTCCAGATCATCCAATTCCTGAATCATTTTCTCGACAACAGTCAATTCGCGGCCGCTAAAGCCGGTTTCCAAAAGCTCGTCCAATTCGTTGATAGCGGTGAGAGCTTGATTAGCCGCTGCTACGCTGGCGCGAACAAAATCCAGCATTTGGTTTTGCATGCTGACAGGAATCGTCATTTTGCGGCCCATGATGATCCCGGCAATATCTTTGGCGCGGTTGGCGATGCTGTCCTGAGTGGAGAGCAGATCGAGAATATCGGTACGGGGGACAGGTAAAAACAGGCTTTTGGGGAGGTGTAAGCGCAATTGTTTTTTGATTTCGTCGGCATCGTTTTCGTGTTTGACTATACCTTGCTGGATTTGGCTGGCGGTTTCCCAGTCGTTGCGGGTAACTGCTTCGAAGAAGGTAACCAAATCTTTGGCGGCTTTGACGGCCTTATCCATGTGTTCTTGCAAGGGCTTGATGGGTGAGCGGCCAAACAGGTTCGACAGGTTTGCAAACGGCATACTAATTCCCCCGGTAAAAAGTTCGCGCAGTATAAAAACTTGCCCCAACAAGGTCACGAATAATTTTTGCAAATTTGTGACGGTCCGGGGTTGCATAAACTGGAATCAGGATGGAAGCCACAGACGGACCGGATATAAGCAGCTACAATCCTCCAACCAATTAGTCGAATAACTTCAGGGTACATTTATGGCGGTGATCGACCGTTTTCTTGATTTGCGCGGGCTGATTCAGGATCTGATCCGGGATAATCGTTTATCCCAGGAGGACGGCAACCGCATGTTAGGCATGAGTCGCAGCCATGAGCAGGCGATTATGCACCCGTTGAATTACATCGCCACACAAAATATTGAGGACCTGGAGCGCCCTGGCAAATTGCTGGATGCCGAAATCCTCACCCAATGGTTGGCCGCCAAAGCAGAGTTGCCTTGCTTTCATATAGACCCGATGAAAATCGATGTAGCCAAATGCACCGAGGTCATGGGCTACGCCTTCGCTAAACGCCATGGCATTTTGTGTGTGCAAGTTACGCAGGATGAAGTACTGATTGCCTGCACCCAACCTTTTATATCCGGCTGGGAGCCGCAAGTTGAACACGTCGCCCGCCGCAAAGTAAAACGCGTATTCGCCAACCCCGGTGAAGTCGAACGTTATATGGTGGAGTTTTACACTCTCTCACGTTCTATCTCCAGCGCATCGGGCTCAGCCGTGTCTTCTGTTGTCACCAATTTTGAACAGCTGGTTGAATTAGGTAAAGCCAGTGACCCGGATGCGAACGATCAGCACATAGTCAAAATTGTTGATTGGTTATTGCAGTACGCTTACGACCAACGTGCGAGTGATATTCATATAGAACCGCGTCGTGAAATTGGCCGCATTCGTTTTCGTATTGATGGTGTTTTGCATCAGGTTTATGAATTGCCGTCGAGCGTGTCCATGGCGGTAACCAGTCGCTTCAAAGTCTTGGCGAGAATGGATATTGCCGAAAAACGCAAACCGCAAGACGGCCGCATCAAAACCCGCCGTGCCGATGGCAGCGAAGTGGAATTGCGTGTATCGACATTGCCCACTGCATTTGGCGAAAAGTTGGTGATGCGTATTTTTGATCCACAAATTTTAATGCGCACGTTTAATGAATTGGGATTGGTCGGCGAAGATTACCAACGCTGGCAAACCATGCTGCAAAGACCCAATGGCATTTTGTTAGTGACTGGCCCAACAGGTTCAGGCAAAACCACCACGCTTTACACATCGCTGCGACAAGTTGCGACGTCAGAAGTAAACGTCAGCACCATTGAAGACCCTATCGAAATGGTGGAAGAAACCTTCAATCAAACTCAAGTGCATCACAAAATCGGATTGGATTTTGCCGCGGGTATTCGCAGTCTGATGCGACAAGATCCTGATGTGATTATGGTCGGCGAAATTCGCGATCTCGAAACGGCACAAATGGCCGTGCAAGCCGCGTTAACGGGGCATTTGGTGTTATCAACCGTTCACACTAATGATGCGCCTTCAACTGTTGCGCGTTTGTTGGATTTGGGAATTCCTTCTTATCTCATCAACGCAAGTTTGTTGTGTGTAATGGCGCAACGTTTGGTAAGAACACTTTGCCCACATTGCAAAGAAGAAGGCACGATAAATCCCGCGCACTGGAATGAATTGGTTGCGCCCTGGAAGGTGAGTGTGCCTGCAAAAGTTTATCGACCAGTGGGCTGTTTGGAGTGTCGCAACACCGGTTATCTCGGTCGTCAGGGCATTTATGAAATTATGCTGGTGTCTGATAACATCAAAGAAAGAGTCACCGCCGATTTCAATCTGCAAGAATTACGCAAACAAGCCATGCGCGAAGGCATGCGAACTTTGCGCCTTTCCGGTGCACAAAAAATTGCAGCGGGCCTCACCACAATGGAAGAAGTTTTGCGTGCAGCGCCACCTGCAGAGAAGTAATACGCTCCCTCGAATTTTCGCTTGAAACCAGAGTGCCTTTGCGGCACTCTCCGTCTGTTTGTTTTGTCCGTCTGTTTTTTTGTCATCATCCTGCCTCAGTTGTTTTGTAGTCTGCTGTTGCTTTCCATCACAGCAATCGGCGCGGTTAGTCGCTGATTCTTAGATCAAGGAGTTAATCGTGCTACGTCATCTGCTTGTTACACTCTGTTTGTTTCTCTTCGCCACGCAAGTTCAAGCCCAGAATCGTTCAAAGCAATGTACAGATGTTGATGCTAATAGCGTTAAACAAGTGCAGGCCTGTCTTGCATCATCACAAATGGTGCAAGGTTTAGATGGCATGGGCCAGGATTTAGGTGGCTGTTCTCGTTTAAAAATGTCGTTTGCTATGTTGACGGGTGTTCGCCCTGATGCGGATAGTGATTTGATGCCGGGATGTAAAGTATTTGCCGCTGTGTTAGAAAATCTAAATGGTAAAAAACCAATCTGGACGGGTTGTATCGAATTCGCAGAAAATCAAACCAACTTAAGTAGTTGCTATGCGGTGCTCAAAAAATCGCAAAAAATTACTAACACGTTTGATTCAAAAACCTGTCCTCAAGTGAAACGCGTTTTACAGCAAGTCATTTCGGGGATGTCCGGCAGTTATAGTTTGCCGACTAATAAAATGCCGGGCTGTGAAAAAATTGCAGCAGTTATGCGAGAAAATAATCACGAAATGTCTGGCTATGCTTGCGGAAAATACCGCCCTGATAGTCAACAGCATATCAATGCGTGTTTGCATTCTTATTTTGCTGCGTACAAGCATTACGGCATGAATTTTTCACAAAATTGCGATCAACTGAGAGTGTTTTATCAGATGGGCGTGCAGTCTATGTATGACGGCGACTTAAAATATAGTAACTACGGTTTGGCTGCACAGCACCCTGATTATCAAGTGGCCCAATGCGGCATGTTGGAAGCTGCAGTAGCATCCTACAACGCAGAAGAATACGACTATGAAAAATTTGATAATACGGATGTAGAAGAAACCCCTGCACGAAAAACATCACGACAAACAGTGAGTGACGACGAAGAACCAGTGCGGCAAACCAGTCGCCGCGAGCGAGTGCGAGAAACTGTTGAGGAGGAAGAAGAACCTGCTGATGCCAAATCTATTCTGAAGCAAGTTGCGCTGAATCGCGCGGGAGAGTCCAAAACAGTTAACCGTGGTTTGGAAAAAGCTGCAGAATACGAAGAACAATACGATGAGTTAACTGCGGAAGAGGAAGAAGCTGAAGAAGAGGAAGAGGAAGAGGTAACTGTTGAGAGCGTTAAACAAGAGACCAAGAAAAAATTGAAGAAAAAGCTGTTCGATAAATTAGGGTTGTAATTCTGGCTTGCAACAAGTGATTGAAACAAGGGCGCTTATTGCGCCCTTTTTATTTAGAAAATCAACGCCCACAAACCAATCAATTTGCCGCCGACAAATGCCAACATAATTGCCAGTGCCGGGCGCAACCAATGATCCGCAACGCGATTGGCCAAATGGCTGCCGACATAAATTCCGGGTAAAGAACCGATCAATAAATTTCCCAGTAATCCCCAATCAACATTACCCAAACCAGCGTGACCCATACCTGCGACCAGGGTTAAGGGTACTGCGTGCGCAATTTCAGTTCCTACCAATCTCACGGTGGGTAATAGAGGGTAAAGCATAAAGAGTGCGACGGTGCCCAAAGCACCTGCACCGATTGAGGTGATGGTAACTACAGCACCCAAAACTATTCCGGTGATTACAGTGGCGATAAATTGTTGCTGGCGAGTCATGCGAGTGACCCAGAGATCATTTTTTTTGCTGTAATCAAAAATTTTGCGTTTAAACAAAATTGCGATTGAAGTAAAAATCAATGCGTAGCCCAAAGTGATTTTGATGATTTGATTAAGTGTGTCTATATCGGACTTCATGTAGTGCAGCCAGACAAGGGTTAAACCGGCTGTGGGTACACTCCCCAGCGCCAACCAACCGGTGATGCGCCAATCAATATTCTTCTTTTTATTGTGCACATGAATGCCGCCAGCCTTGGTGATGGCGGCGTAGAGTAGGTCTGTTCCCACGGCATTAGTGGGTGAAATTCCAAAATGAAGAAGAATAGGGGTCATCAAAGAGCCTCCACCGACGCCCGTCAATCCCACTATAAAGCCCACGACAAGCCCGGCAATAACGTAACCCAATTGAATGTCCATCTAACTGCCTTAAGATCTAGGTAACCAAAATAGGGCGCAGCCTAACGACTCAGGTTATATCTGTAAAATGCTAGTTGGTTTGGATCTTAGAGGTAAAACGCATAAGTGGTGGCAAGTACAGTGTCAGTCTGGCTCTAATGCAAGGAGTGATTAATCAGGTCGAAAAATGTGCAATACAGAACCACTGGCAGAGGTAATCCGAGTAAAGTTCCAAGAAAGTATTTTTTAAAGGGGGTGCCAGCTAACGCAAGTGAATAATTTAGAGCAGGGGCGGTTTGAAACAAGGTGCGCAATACAATAATCGTTTTGACGGGGTCTTCATCCAGTTTGGACAATATTTTACGTGCTACCGGGCTTTCCAGCTGTCGCAACGCATCCCCACCGAGACATCGAATGACCCAGTAAGTACAAGTGCAAGAGATTAACGCCGCAAGATAACTGACTGCAGCACCTTCGATTTGACCCAGCGTCACTACCGCCGCACCTAAAAAAATAAACCCTGGTATTTGCACCAGATTTCCGAGGGAATAAAGCCCGGCGAAAATAATCATTCCGATAATAAAATGGTGATTGAAATTATCCTGAATAAAGTCAATGGAGATTTTTTCTCGCAATCCTGTCAATTCGAAAATAGAGAATAAAATAACCAGAAAAAGGAGAGTGGCTATTAATCGCGAGTATTTGGAAAGCACGTTGTGATCTCAGGGGGAAGAGGATTCTGAATTTGGATGCTACCATAAACCTGTATTGCCTTATACAAGAGCCCTGATGTTAGGCAATCTTTCCTTTAAATTGCCTGTTAAATTTATCCCAATAATAGGAATTGAAATGCTTAACTACCATCTGATCCCGGATGATTTAAAACCTTCTGCTGACAAAGTCTGGAAAGATTATCTGGATGCGGAAGCACGAGAGAATTTACCTGCACTGGATGCGCTCTTGTCTCACTTTGAAAAAGGGGGGCAGGGGGGGATTTCGATTTCCGATTTCTCTCAACAATTCACCAAAGCATTTGTCGGCAGCGAATTTTTTGCGCAATCAGCCGCGCGTTATCCGCAATTATTTCAATCGTTGATTAGCAGCGGTAGATTATTTTCGAACAGTGATTACGCGCAATGGTTGAATGCGTTTCATAAAACAGGACGCGAAATTACCAGCGAAATCGAGCTGGATAAATTTTTACGATACTCCCGCCGCGAACAACAAATGGTCACTATTTGGCAGGATCTCAATCGATTACTGCCTATGCAACAAGTCACTGCTGATTTATCGGCGTTTGCGGACGCTGCGATTACACTCGCCGCCGAATGGCATTATCGCGATTTACAAAAACGTTATGGCACACCGATCGGAAAAACATCGGGTTTGGCTCAGCCCTTTATGGTTCTGGGGATGGGCAAACTGGGTGCGCAGGAATTAAATATTTCATCCGATATAGATTTGATTTTTACCTTTCCGGAATCGGGTGACACGGATCACTCCGTGAGCTCGATTAGCAATCAGGAATTTTTTATCAAGCTTGGGCAAAAAGTCATTAAAAGTTTGGATGCGATGAATGCCGATGGTTTTGTGTTCCGCGTGGATATGCGTTTGCGCCCGCATGGGCAAAGTGGTTCCTTGGCGATGAGTTTTGTGGGCATGGAAGATTATTACGAAACTCAGGGGCGCGATTGGGAGCGTTACGCCATGATCAAAGCACGATTGGTGGCTTGGGCCAATTCTGATCAAAAACCGGCATTGGATATTGAAATGGCGCGCGCAGAATTGCGGCAAATTTTGCGTCCGTTTACTTATCGTCAATATATCGATTTCAGTGTGATCGAATCACTGCGGGATATGAAAGGGTTAATTGCCCGTCAAGTGCAACGCAAAGGCATGAATGCTGATGTGAAATTGGGTGAAGGTGGTATTCGCGAAGTTGAATTTATCGTGCAGGTGTTTCAATTAATTCGCGGCGGTCGTGACAGTCGCTTGCAAGAGCGGCAGGTCTGCAAGTTATTACCCTTGTTGGAAACAGAAAATTATTTGCCAGCGGGTATGAGTAAAACCTTGTTGGATGCTTATGTGTTTTTGCGCAACACAGAACACGCCATTCAAGCCTTTCAGGACAAACAAACCCAGGCTTTACCCGCTGATCCACTCAATCAATTACGACTTGCCTGGGTGCTGGGCTTTTCAGATTGGGACAGTTTTTCTGCGCAATTGCAATCGCATCGTGATGCGGTCAATAGAGAATTTCGTGCAGTGATCGCTGCGCCTGAAGAGGATCAGCCCGTTAACGCAACCGAATTATTATTTTGGTTAAGTTTGTGGGATGGCAGTTTGCAAGGCGAAGAAGCACATCAGCAATTAATTGAGCGCGATGTGGATTCAGGAACAGAACTACTAAGACATTTGCAATTTTTGCGTGAGAGTCGCGCAGTCATGTCAATGCAAGCTAGTAGTCGCAGTCGGCTGGATAGCTTTGTCCCTTTATTGTTGTTAACTCTGGCGGATGAATCGCAAACTGGTGAAATTGCATTAAGTGTTGCGGATACTTTTGGTCGAATTCTGCCCTTGATTGAATCAGTTGCACGACGCACTGCCTATTTGGTGTTGTTGGTTGAAAATCGAATTGCTTTACAACAATTAGTGCGTTTGTGTGCGGCCAGTAGTTTTATCGCGGAACAATTAACGCGTTATCCTGCGTTGTTGGATGAATTACTGACGCCTGAAAGTTTGTACGCACCGCCGAATAAAGAATTATTGCGCGATGAATTGCGTCGCGATGTGTTGCGATTGGATTGGGAAGACCTTGAAGGCCATATGGAAGCACTGCGATATTTTCGTTCTGCGCATGCATTGAGAGTGGCTGCCAGTGAAGTCGCTGGTGTACTTCCACTAATGAAAGTGAGCGACTACCTCACTTATATTGCTGAAACTTTGTTGGAACATGTATTGGATTTATCCTGGCATTACATGATCGCTCGTCACGGTTATCCGAAACGAGAAGATGGCAGTTTGGTTGATCAAGCTGAATTTATTATTGTGGGTTATGGCAAGTTGGGTGGAATCGAATTGGGTCACGGCTCTGATCTGGATTTGGTGTTTATCCACAATGCATTTGCCAATGGTTACAGCAGCGGCGAAAAAGAATTGGATAATTTGAGTTTTTACACGCGTTTGGGGCAGCGCATTATTCATGTGCTGAATACGCAAACTTTATCCGGCAAACTCTATGAAGTGGATATGCGTTTGCGGCCATCAGGCAATTCGGGATTGTTGGTGTCTTCATTAACGGCCTTTGAAAAGTATCAGCAACAAGAAGCCTGGACCTGGGAGCATCAAGCTTTGGTGCGCGCACGGGTAGTGGCAGGTGATGCAAAACTGGCCGATTCCTTTGAGCAAGTCCGCCAAACCATTTTGCGCAAACCTCGCGATGACGAAAAATTGCGCAAAGACGTAGTCGATATGCGTCAGAAGATGCGCGATCAACTTGGCAGTGCCAGCCAATCCCGCCAAAAGGGGGTGCCGCTTTTTAATGTGAAACAGGATGCCGGTGGTATCGTGGATATTGAATTTATGGTTCAATACGCGGCCTTGGCTTGGGCTCATCAATGGCCCGAGATTATCCGGTACACGGACAACATTCGCATACTGGAATCACTGGAAACAGCAGGTTTACTCGATGCTGACTCGGTGGCCCAACTGATCGCAGCCTACAAAGCCTACAGATCTACAGGGCACAGACTGGCGTTACAACGTCAGGAGGCCGTGCTTGAAGGCGAAGATCAGTTTGCAACTGAACGTCAACAAGTTACAGCAATCTGGCAACGCCTGATGAAGACAGCCCAGTAAAGATGATGGCGAATCATCTCTGGCATTTTCCATAATCGAATTTTTTAGGAGTTGGCTATGTCATTTGCCGATCGTGACGGCGTTATATGGCTTGATGGCGAACTGATCCCCTGGCGCGATGCCAAGGTTCATGTTTTAACCCACACACTGCATTACGGTATGGGTGTTTTTGAAGGCGTGCGTGCTTACAAAAGTTCTACACTGGGTACCAGCATTTTTCGTTTGAAAGAACACACTGATCGTCTCTTCCGTTCTGCACACATCATGCGCATGAAAATGCCTTACACCAAAGATGTGGTAAACGAAGCGCACAAATTAGTCGTGCGTGAAAATAAATTATCCGAAGCTTATCTACGCCCTATGGCCTTTTACGGTTCAGAAGGTATGGGCTTGCGTGCAGATAATTTAAAAGTGCACATCATGGTCGCTGCCTGGAATTGGCCGTCTTATATGTCGCCGGAAGCGCGCGATAAAGGAATCAAAATTCGCACATCGAGTTACACGCGTCACCACGTGAATATTTCTATGTGTAAAGCCAAAGCTAATGGTCACTACATCAACTCCTTGCTTGCTCTTCAAGAAGCCTTAGATAGTGGTTGTGAAGAAGCTTTGTTGTTGGACAACGAAGGTTACGTTGCAGAAGGCAGCGGTGAGAATTTCTTTTTGGTGCGCGATGGTGTGATTTATACACCGGAATTAACTTCCTGTTTGGATGGCATCACTCGCAATACCATTTTCCAATTGGCTGCGGATTGTGGTTACACCATTAAAGAAAAACGCATCACTCGCGATGAAGTTTATGTTGCTGATGAGGCATTCTTTACTGGAACCGCTGCAGAAGTCTTGCCGATTCGTGAATTGGATGGCCGTCAAATAGGTGAAGGTCGTCGTGGTCCTATTACCACTGAATTGCAAGATTTGTATTTCAAATCCGTGCGCGGTGAATTAACAGCGCATACGAATTGGTTGTCGCCTGTTGGTGCTTGAAAAAACACCCTCTCCCCAGCCCTCTCCCATCAAGGGAGAGGGAGCAGATTCGAGTTTTGAATTAATGTGGTTTGAAATTTTAAATATTTTCTTTTCAAGAAAAATATTGAAAAGAACCACATCCCCTCTCCCCTTGTGGGAGAGGGGTAGGGGAGAGGGGGGCTTTTAAAAGTGAATTCCATTTCCTTCCCCGAACATCTACAAAAAACCCAAAAAATTCTCATCATAGGCCCCGCATGGATCGGCGACATGATGATGGCGCATTCGCTGTTTCAGCTATTAAAAATCCGTAATCCGCAATCGGAAATTCATGTGCTGGCATCCCCTTGGACACAGCCATTACTCAAAATGATGCCGGAAGTGTCGCACATAATTGATATGCCTATTGGTCACGGTGCATTTGCATTTTTTAATCGTCGTCAATTGGGAAAGTCGCTTCGCAACGAACAATATGATCAAGCGATTTTATTACCCAATTCATTTAAGTCGGCATTGATTCCGTTCTTTGCTGATATTCCCATTCGCACCGGCTGGCGCGGTGAAATGCGTTACGGTTTGTTGAATGATATTTATATTCTCGATAAAAAACGTTTTCCATTAATGGTGCAGCGTTATATCGCGTTAGGATTGGAAAAAAGTGTGGCACCCTTGGATAATTTTCCATTCCCAAAATTACAAGTCGATTTAACTGATCGAGAAAATTTGTTAACAACATTTTCATTGGAGTTGAACCGGCCGGTACTGGTGATTTGCCCCGGTGCCGAATACGGTCCATCCAAGCGCTGGCCAGAAAATTATTATGCGCAGGTCGCGCAAGAAAAAATACAACAAGGTTGGCAGGTTTGGTTGATGGGTTCAGCCAAAGACAAACAAGTCACCGATTTATTAGTTGAATCAATCGATTCAGAAAAACGAATCCATGTAAAAAATCTGGCAGGCGCAACCAATCTCACACAAGCGATTCAATTAATTGCATTGTCAGATGCTGTTCTAACCAATGATTCAGGTTTAATGCACATCAGTGCTGCATTAAGTAAACCTATGGTAATTGTTTATGGGTCAACATCACCTGAGCATACGCCGCCGCTGACACACAAAATAAAAATTGTTTCGCTGAATTTGGATTGCTCCCCCTGCTTCGAGCGCCAATGCCCAAAGCTGCATAACAACTGCATGAAACAATTATTGCCCGATCAAGTTGTGCAATCGCTGGATGAGTTGCTTGAGCAACCCTTGGGCATCACAGTATGAAGCTTGCTATCGCAATATTTCGTTACTTTCCCTACGGCGGTTTGCAACGCGATATGCGATTTATCGCCGAAGAGGCCATCAAACGCGGTCATCAAGTCACAATTTTTTGTGGTGACTGGCAAGGCGAAAAAATTTCTGGCGCTGACATTCGTGTAATCGACACTTTTGTCTGGTTCAATATTGCGGGTGTACGCCGTTTTGTAAAAGCGTTTGAAAAACAATTTAATCGACAGGAATTTGATTTATTGTTGGGTTTTAACAAAATGCCTGGGCTGGATGCCTATTTTGCTGGGGATACTTGTTTTGCTGAGAAGGTATATAAAAAACGTAATAGGCTCTATCGATTAGCTCCTCGCACGCGGCTATATCTACAATATGAAAATGCTGTTTTTTCGCAGCAGAGTAAAACCAGAATATTTTCACTAGTTGATTCTGAGAAGGAAAGATTTGTTCAGCATTATGCAGTTCCGGAAAATCGATTTTGTTCTTTGCCTCCTGGGATTGTTGCAGAACATATAGCCTGTTCGGATGTTCAGATTGCGCGTCGTAATCTCTTGTCGCAATTATCAAAACCAGTTGATACTAAATTAATTATTTGTTTAGGGTCTGATTTTCGACGAAAAGGTGTTGACCTCAGCATCAATGTATTTGCACAACTTCAAGTAAATTTTCCTAATTCAGCGCTCCTGATTGTGGGGCAAGATGAAGCACTGCCATATCAACAACAAGCAGCAGCTTTAGGTGTTGCAGATAAAGTTTTTTTCATGGGTGTTTGCGACCATGTCGGTGATTTATTGCATGCAGCGGATGCGATGTTGCATTTGGCTCGCGAAGAGCTGGCAGGTAATGTAATTCTGGAAGCAATTTTATCCAATTGCCCGGTATTGGTTAGTTCTGTATCCGGTTACGCTCCTTATGTCACGCGCACTGGTATGGGGTTGGTCATTGAGTCAATCACTGGTGCCGAAACTATCGCGCAGCAACTCGCTCAAATATTGAGTGTTGATAAGTCTTTTTGGATGGAAAAATCTCGCCAGTTTTACTTGTCTGGAGAAGCTTTCTCTCGCATACCGGTATTGATGAGTTGTCTGGAAGAGATAAAAGAAAACTGTCAAAACAAAAAGCAACAGATTGCAATTGAAGATTGGCGTAATCTGCAAGTTAATGGCTGCAATCAAGCTGTTTTTTCTTTTATTAGTCAAATTCAGGGGGATGTAGTTCGCAAAATGCCAGACAGGGAAACGCTTCGATTTGAACTGGGCGGTAGGCGCTATTATCTGAAACGTCATTTCGGAGTTGGTTGGAAAGAAATAGTTAAAAATTTGATTCAGTTCCGATTGCCTGTGTTAGGGGCAATAAATGAGTGGCGAGCGCTTAGAATGTTGTCGGCAGTAGGAGTTCCCAGTTTGCAGCCAGTGACTTTTGGCGAAAGGGGGAGGAATCCTGCTCGGCAAGTGTCATTTATAGTGACCGATGAATTGGATAGTGTTATTCAACTGGATCACTATCTGGAACAATATTCTCCAGGGATTCATCAGAAAGTGGCGCTAATTCAAAAAGTCGCCGCTATTGCGCGCGGTATGCATCAAGCAGGCATCAATCACCGGGATTTTTATTTGTGTCATTTTATGTTGAAAAAACATTGGCTTGCCGGGCAGCCAGAACTTTATATTATCGACTTGCATCGTGCGCAGCTTCGTTCAAACGTACCTGAGCGCTGGTTAATCAAGGATTTGGCGGCTTTGTATTTTTCCAGTATGTCGTTGCCGGTTTCGTCTAAGGATAGGCTAAGGTTTTTACGGATTTATTTTCAAAAATCGTTGCATGAAATATTTAAACAGGAAAGAAACTTGTTAATCAAAGTTGAATTCAGAGCGAAGCAACTCTATAAGAGACATAGTGTCTCGTAAGTATAAAAGCGGTGTTTAAGAGAAAATTATGAAGTTGAGTTTTATTGCGGACCGTCAATACCGTGAAGAAAAAGTATTGAGTTGGATTGGTATCGGGTTGCTGATTTTTATTTCAGCATTTATTTGGATGCCTAAACGTGATGGCATTCAGGCTATCTTTGCATTGGGAATTTTATTTCCCATGTTGTGTGTGTTGCCGTTTCGTAAACCAGAATTTAACAACTATGGCGGTTGGATAACTTGGCTGGCATTGATTTTTACGGGTTATTCAACATTAACCAGTTTCTGGGCGCCTATTAGTAAGCCGGACTTTTTTATTATTCAATTTGTTGTTCTTTCTGTTTGGCTGATGAGCATCGCCTGGTATGCAAGCAGGCGAGAGATCAATTGGTTTAGATTGCAACAATATCTATTGATTATGGGTGTGTTGGTTGGTTTGATCAATTTGATCTTGTTTTACCAAAAGAACGACTGGTTTGCTCGATTAGAGGGGAGTTTCGCAGCAAGGAACCCTAATGAAATAGGAGCTTTGTTTGGTATTTTGACTTTACTTGCATTTTGTCAATGGCTCAGGGCAAGTAGTAAATCGCACAATATTTACTATTTTGTGTTGTCTGTTGCACTGCTTATTCCTTTGCTTGCCTCACAGAGTCGTGGAGCCTTATTGGCTCTTATAGCTACAGCAAGTATGGCTGTTTGTTACATTCGCCCTTCGAAGAAAAAACTGGTGTTTTTAAGTCTTTCAGGGTTGATTGCTCTGGGGCTGCTTATTTATGGATTCTCTTCTGCCGGTTTAACAGCAGGCAGATTTTCACCAGGGCTTAGAGATGTTATATGGCAGGAGGTATTTAGTCGTTCTGTTAGCGAGCATCTGTGGTTTGGTAAAGGAATGGAAAAGTTTGAAAAAATAATTATTCCCGATGTGGATGTTTTTGATCATGCGCATAACGTTTGGTTGGATACTTTTTATCATACTGGATTGATAGGGCTAATATTGGGCCTGATGCATGTATTTTACGTGTTGCAAAAATTTAAGCCATCACCCGTACAAACGACTCTGCATCTTTGGTTGATGTTTTCACTGATTGCCGGCATGTTCGATTATCGCACTTTTTTTTGGCAGATAGATTTCAAATGGTTTCTATTCTGGATTCCTGTGGGTTTGATTTCGGCCATACAAATCCAGGAGAAAAGACTGGATTATGATGTTTACAAAGCCACTTAACCGGGAACTTCTATGGCTGCCAAACGCAAAATAATGTTATTGCAAACTCGCTATATAGAGAGTATTTCCTATCTTTCAGATGAAATAGTCAAAGCCTTTCCTCTCGATAGTTATGAAGTAACAAAAGTATATTTGGAAAAAGCCGAGGCTGTGATTGATGCTGATGGATGTGAACAAATTTTTTTGGGCTTGGATAAAACTGATTATAAGGGATTGCGTTTAAGAGCAATCAAAACGCTCGGTTCTTTTTTAAAAGAGCATCATTTTGATGTAATTATTGCCAATATGTATAAGCCGATTAATTTGTTAATGCAGCTGCGCGGTTCTATTTCAGCATCATTATGTATAGGGATTATTCATGCTTTTGGTGAGTTTGATCGTTTAGGGCGTCGCTGGATGATGCGTTGGATGATTGATTCCCGATGGCGAATGGTTGCGGTGTCTGAACCACTGCGTGATTATTTAATCAATGCTCGTTGTGGTCTTAATTTACAAAATACAATTGTCATTAGTAATGCTATAGACCTGCAAGTGGTCGAGCAAAAAGCAATGGATCGTTCAGTCGCACGACAGTTTTTGCGATTACCCGAAACCGGATATGTGATTGGAACTGTTGGGCGAAGTGTTAAAGGCAAGCGACAGATGGAGTTGCTTAGGGCGTTCCATCATTTCGCAGCCAATCATGCAGATGTGTATTTGGTAATAATAGGTGATGGAGAATTACACAAGGAACTTGAAACTTATGTTTTTGATCACGGATTGGAAAAGAAAGTCTTTCTGCCCGGACAAGTTCCAGATGCAGTTAGATATTTGCGTGCATTGGATTTGTTTGTGTTTCCGTCAGAGCATGAAGGCTTTGGAATGGCCCTGCTGGAAGCTATGGCGCTTGGATTGCCTGTTGTTGTCAATCGTATAGAGCCATTGTTGAGTATACTGGGCGACGATCGATTTGCAGTTGATACTTCAGATCTGGATGCGTTCAGCAATAGGCTTGATTATTGTGTTGGGATTGATTTCGGCGAGCTGGCATCAATAGGGTATCAAAATTTTCAACGAGCTATAAATGTTTATGGCATATCAAGTTACAGACAATCCTACTTAACGCTGGTTGAAAACTGCCTGCCTAAGTGTTGTGTTAATTGAAAATCTACTGAATTTACTTATTTGAGATAACTGAGAATATACTCTTTTTGGCATAAAAATTATGAAGAAAAATGCTTTAGAAAAAGAACAATCCGCCTGGCTCATCTACAAGCGCCTGCTCACTTATGTAAAACCTTTTACAGGAATGTTTGTCATCAGTTTTTTTGGTTTTGTGGGTTATGCCTATTCGAATAATCTTTTTGTTTTACTGTTAGAGGATCTAATAAACGTTATTGCAGCTGATAACCCTTCCGACCGTTATATGATTCCTCTGCAGGTTGTTGGCATCACATTACTGAGAAGTCTTGGCGCTTTTTTAGGTGTCTACTTCATGTCAAGAATTGCCCTGCATGTAATTCATCAGTTGCGAGTCGATGTATTTAATCATATGACGGTATTACCAAATTCAGTTTACGATCAAAATACGTCCGGGCATATGATTTCGCTTATCACTTATAACATTAATGGCGTTGCGTCAGCTGCGACTGATGCAATCAAAATAAGTTTGCGGGAAGGGCTCACGGTCATAGCGTTGTTCGCGCAGTTGCTATTAATGGATTGGCGCTTGACCATGGTGTTTGTCGTGATAACCCCCATTATTGGTTTCATTGTGATGATCGTCGGTAAACGTTTGCGTCGGTTGAGTAGCAAAGTACAAGTGTTGGTGGGCGATCTTGCACAAATCACCAATGAAATGATTGGTGGATTTAAAGTAATGAAAAGTTTTGGCGGTGAGAAGTATGAAAAAGATCGCTTTGAAAAAACTAGCAAAAGTAATTTAAAGCAAAACATGAAAATAGTGGTTACTTCTGCAGCGAATGCACCAGTCATACATTTATTGGTAGCTTGTGCAATTGCTTTTTTGATTTTTGTTGCTTTGAGTTTTATGGAAATGGAAGATCCAGCAAAATTTGTTGCCTATATGACCGCGGCGGCATCCATTATGCCCGCGGCGAGAAAATTGGGTGAGGTTGCGCCTATTATTTTAAAAGGTGTTGCTGCAGCTGACAGTGTTTTCCAAATGCTGGATGCCCCTGTAGAAAAAGATAAGGGCGTTCATCAAGTTGACAGAGTGAAAGGTGAAATTGAATTTAAGAATGTCGCCTTTACTTACCCTCAAAAAGAAATTCCAGTGCTGCAAAATTTTAATTTGCGCGTCAAATCTGGTGAGGTAATTGCGTTAGTTGGAAAAACCGGCAGCGGAAAATCAACATTGGTCAGCTTGCTTACACGTTTTTACGATCCGGAATCTGGCAGCATTTTGATTGATGGTGTTCCTATACAAGATTATCGGTTGGAAAATTTGCGCCAACAGATTGCATTGGTGAACCAACAGGTAACACTTTTTAACGAGACAGTGGCTGCCAATATCGCTTATGGTGCTATGCAAGAGGCGAGTGAAGAACGCATCAAAGCGGCTGCCGATGCAGCTTATGCAACAGAATTTATCGGGTCATTACCGGAAGGATTCAACACTCGACTTGGTGAGTCAGGCACTGGCTTATCAGGTGGTCAGAAGCAGCGCTTGGCCATCGCCAGAGCCATTTTGAAGGACGCGCCTATACTCATTCTGGATGAAGCAACATCGGCATTGGATAACGAGTCGGAACATTATATTCAGAAAGCCTTGGCGGACATTATGCGGGGTAGAACTACCTTTGTAGTTGCACATAGGCTCTCAACCATTGAGAATGCCGACAGGATTCTGGTGATGGACAATGGTCAGATAGTGGAAGAAGGTACCCATCAGCAATTGTTATCCAGGAATGGCCACTACACTCGTTTGTACGAAGCCAAATTTGAAGATTGATCTTTATCGGTAAAGGATTTTTCTATGCAATTGATCTTGCCAGCGTTTGAACAAGCCAAAGTCTTGGTAGTGGGTGACGTGATGCTGGATAGATACTGGCATGGCGCCAGTCATCGTATATCTCCCGAAGCTCCCGTCCCGGTTGTTAAAGTTAGCCAAAAAGATGATCGCCCCGGAGGTGCTGCCAACGTTGCACTGAATATGGCTGCATTGGGTGCGGATGTTTCTCTGGTTGGGGTCATAGGCCGGGATGAAGCAGGGGAAATTTTGCAGCAACAAATGAAAGCCGCCAAAGTGAATGCTGCGTTTCAGGTATCGGCATCACATCCAACTGTCACCAAATTGCGTGTTACCAGTCGCCATCAACAATTGTTGCGTATGGATTTCGAAGAGAAGTTCGAAGCAGCGGATACCAATCAAGTCTTTAACAAAACTCGTCTTCAAATTACCCAGGCTAATTTGCTGGTCCTGTCGGATTATGCCAAGGGTAGTTTGCAAGATTGCCAGTCGTTGATTGCTCTAGCTAAAGCATCTGGTGTTCCTGTGTTGGTTGATCCAAAAGGAACACAGTTTGAGCTTTACAAAGGCGCCACTCTGATGACTCCCAATTTGGCAGAGTTTGAAGCGGTTGTGGGGCCCTGTCAGGATGAGATGACACTGGTTGCGAAAGGAAGCGTATTGATGAATCGATTGAACCTCTCTGCCTTATTAATTACTCGTGGTGAACAGGGTATGACCTTGCTACGCTCTGATCATTCGGAATTGCATTTGCCTGCGCGTGCGCGTGAAGTATTTGACGTAACAGGTGCTGGCGATACCGTAATTGCAGCTTTGGCCGCGGGTGTTGCGAGTGGTTTGGATCTTCCGCATGCGGTTGCTCTGGCGAACTTGGCTGCGGGCATAGTCGTAGGTAAACAGGGTACAGCCTCAGTGAGCCTGCCCGAATTGCGTCGTGCAATTATTGCCGAGCAAGGGGTGGAGCGTGGCGTGGTTAGTGAAGATCAATTGTTAATGGCTCTGGAAGATGCACGTGCATCAGGCGAAAAAATTGTTTTCACCAACGGTTGCTTTGACATTATTCATGCCGGTCATGTGGGTTATCTGGATGATGCGCGTAAGCAAGGTGATAGATTAATTGTGGCGGTTAACAGTGATGCCTCCATCAAGCGATTAAAAGGTGAAGGTCGCCCGATTAATACACTGGATCGACGCATGGCAGTGCTTGCTGGTCTAGGTGCCGTGGATTGGGTAGTGTCATTTGATGATGATACGCCAGAGCGTTTACTGCGTCGCCTGAAGCCGGATGTGTTGGTGAAAGGTGGTGATTATCGTGAGGATCAAGTTGTCGGTGGTGATTTGGTCAAGGCTTACGGTGGTCAGGTGAAGGTCTTGTCTTTCTTCGATAACTGCTCGACCACTTCGATTGTGAATCGTATTCGTCAAAAGTGATTCCCTCACCCTGACCCTCTCCCAAAGGGAGAGGGGAAAACTCTGATTAATTTACTGCGAAATACGTTTAATTCCCTCTCCCTCCGGGAGAGGGCTAGGGTGAGGGCTTTACGCAGCCAATTCCAAAATCTCCCGCGACACTTCTGGCGTAATTGCGCCGTGCTCACCCAGTGCCAGCAAATTATGTTTCACCAACATATCCACCAATTTGGGAATTGAATCTTTCTTCACACCGTAACCGCTGAGTGTGGTGGGCGTTCCCATGGACTCAAAAAATTGTTTGGTCGCAGCAATTGCGCCATCAATAACGGCTTCCTCGTTGCTGTCCTGAATATTCCACACACGACGACCGTATTGAATTAATTTGCCGCGCTTTTTATCGCGTTGATGCTGCATCACCGCTGGTAATACCACTGCCAATGTTTGCGCGTGATCAAGCCCATGCATTGCAGTAATTTCATGGCCAATCATATGAGTCGCCCAATCTTGCGGAACGCCTACGCCAATCAAACCATTGAGTGCCATAGTTGCGGCCCACATCACATTGGAGCGCACTTCATAATTGGTTGGATCTTTTAATGCTTTGGGGCCTTCTTCGACGAGAGTCATCAACAAACCTTCTGCAAAACGGTCCTGAACTTTTGCGTTGACTGGATAAGTTAAATACTGCTCCATGATATGCACAAATGCATCGACAACACCGTTAGCAATTTGTCGTGGTGGCAAGCTGTAAGTGGTGGTGGGGTCCAACACCGCAAATTGCGGATACACCAGAGGACTACCAAAGGCTAATTTTTCTTGAGTCGCAGCTTTGGTGATAACCGAGTTACCATTACTTTCCGTGCCGGTCGCGGGAAGAGTTAACACACAACCGATTGGTAATGCTGAATAAAAGGGTTGGTTTTTAGCCATTATGTCCCAAGGTTCACCATCAAAATTAACTGCAGCAGCAATTAACTTAGTACCATCAATTACACTGCCGCCGCCAACGGGCAATAAAAAATCGATTTTTTCTTGTTTAACCAAAGCCACCGCTTTCATCAAGGTTTCATAATGCGGATTGGGTTCTATACCGCCAAATTCAAACCAGGTTTTTCCTTCCAGCGCTTTGACGACTTGATCATAGACACCATTTTTTTTAACCGAACCACCACCATAGGTCACAAGAATACGTGCGTTAGCGGGAATTAAATTGGCGATTTCTTTTATCTGCCCTTCACCAAAAAGAATTTTGGTGGGATTGGAAAATGTAAAGTTGTTCATGAAGTATCTCCTGCCGATTGGTCGAGTGAGTATAACGATTGGCTCTGTGAGCGGCGGTTAAGTATTGTTTATCCTGGATTTATAGGATGATTACAACAAATAAATCCCGCCCTCTTTAATCACAAACGGCAGTGCTTGTAATTTTTCACCGGCGCAGGGGCCAGCGATGCAGTTACCACTTTCAATTAAAAATAATGCGCCATGGGTTGAGCATTGAATAAGGCGTTTGTCGCTATCGAGAAATTGATCTTCTTGCCATTCGAGATTCACACCTAAATGTGGGCAGTAATTTTTGTAAACATAGATTTGTGCATCGTATTTCACGACAAAAATTTCTCTGTCATCAATTTTGAATCCTTTGCTGTCGGGATCATTCAGCTCATCTACACGGCATAAAAAATTATTCATTGTCATAAAACTCCGGTGCAGCCAAATTGAGTTTGCGTTGAATTAATTTTCCCTGACGCATTAGGCTCACCACTACTTTGTCGCCGGGTTTGTGTTGTTCGAGAGCTGCTTGAAGCTGATCATCATTAGCGATGGGCGTGTCGTCGATGGCGACAATCACATCCCCCAAACTGATTTGTCCCCATGCATTTTGTTTCGCCCCTTGAAGCCCTGCCTGAGAAGCGGGTGAGTCGAGGTTCACCCGTAAAATCGGCACGCCTTCAATTCCCAATTGTTGTGCCCAATGATCAGGTGCGGGTGTAATACCCAATACGGGCCGGACAATTTTGCCGAAGGTAATTAATTCAGGAACTACTTCCTTCACAGTGTTGACTGGAATAGCAAACCCTATTCCTGCACTGGCCCCACTTGGGCTGTATATCATGGTGTTCACACCAATTAATTGCCCTCGGGAATTTAACAGCGGGCCGCCGGAATTTCCCGGGTTAATCGCTGCATCGGTTTGAATGACATTGGAAATTTTACGCCGGGTTGGCGATTCAATTTCACGCCCCAATGCGCTGACAACTCCAGTTGTTAATGTTGCATCCAAGCCGAAAGGATTGCCAATCGCCAATACTTTTCTGCCAACTATAAGTGCTGCAGAATCCCCCAAAGGTAATGGCGATAATTTTTCTTTGGGTGCTTTAATTTTTAATACTGCCAAATCGCGTTCCGGTGCCAATCCGACCAATTCGGCGGGCCAATTAGTTTGGTCTTGAAGGGTAATAACGACTTCCTGGGCACCTTCAATTACATGAAAGTTGGTGACTATATAACCGTCTTTGTTCCAGATAAATCCAGTACCTGAACCACGGGGGACGGTAACCAAATCCCATGAGGAGGTGCGCGCCAATTGTTTGTTAGTCACAAACACCACGCTGGGCCTTGCTGACTCAAACACCTCTATGGTGTTGCGTTCGTCGTCTGTCGCAAAATCCAGTGCGGAGGCTGGAATCGCAAAATTAACAAAAGGGATGAGAAGCAAAGAAAAAAATCGCCATATTTTTGCAGAGGACATATACGCACCTAATCAGTAATCCGGTGGCCTTGATATAGGTGCGCAAAAGATGATTTCAACGGGGAGAATGTTATTTTTTCAGTGCGAGCAGTTGATTGTTCAATTCATTAATTTTTGCTGCCATTTCTTCGATTAAGCCAACTGCGATTTGAGGCTGATCATAAATCAGCTGAACAAAGTCATCTTTGTTAACCATCATGGCGGTGCATTCAGTTCGGGCGATCACCGAGGCAATGCGGGGCTGGCGGGTGAAGACTGCGAGGGCGCCGAATATTTCGTTTTGATGTATTTCGCCCACCTTAACGCCGTCGCAGACTGCATCGGCATGGCCATCTATCAAGGTGAATACCAGATCGGCATCCTCGCCTTGGGAGATAATGGTTTCGCCTGCTGCGTAATGAATAAACCCGCGATTAGTGGGGTAATCTGCGTCTATGGATGAGTCACTCATATGCCTCTCGTGTTAGCTATTAAACAACAGCTAAAGTGTAGACCCATATTTAAAGAAATACGCCAGTAACGGACCGGGCACCTGTAATTTTTCTCAAAATGTGAATTCAGGCAGAGGCCTGCAGGGAGGGCGAGGGAGCTTCTGCTTCCTGCACCAGGCGAGCTTTTAAGTCAGGAGCCAGCTCGTTCCAATGAACATTCATCAATGCACCTTGAAGCGCATAAAGCATCACTTTGGAAACACTGATGTCACGCGCTTTGATTCGTCGATAAGCTTCGACTGCGCCTACGCGCTGCAAATCGTCATAAGTGTTAATGCCAATCGCGTGTAGAATGTTGACTGAAGCCATTCCAAGGTTCTTGAGTTGTAATAACTCATGGTTGCAAGTCGTCGACATGACTTAAGCTCCAACAGTGGTTTGTTATGATTATTAACACGTTGTGTTTAAAAGAATCCGTTTACAGCGCGGGATATATTACAGGCTTAATGCCGTTGTGCAATTGCTTTTCAAAACCGCTGAATCTTTTTTTGATTTGACGGATATATCAATCAATGGATTGGCACATGAAATTACCAAGAACATCGAATGAATAGAGAATTATTATTAGGTCTTGATGACAATGCTGTGACTTACAGTGACTTATTCAAGGTAAAACTTCATCCTTTGGTAATACAGCCATTGGAAAATTTGTATTTATCCGCAACCGCTGCCGGATTTCAGTTGGCAGTTGCCAGCGGCTATCGAAATTTTTCGAGGCAGCTTTTGATATGGAATCAAAAAGTGATGGGCTTGCGTCCGGTGTTGGATGACAAAGGTACTCCGCTGGATGTGAGTCAATTAACTGACGACAAAAAAATGTTTTCCATTTTGCGCTGGTCCGCATTGCCGGGTACATCTCGCCACCATTGGGGAACGGATTTTGATGTTTATGATCTCTCGCGCATTAGTGTCGATTATCAAGTGCAATTAACCCTGGACGAAACAGAAGGCGATGGACCTTTTGCCGATTTTCATGATTGGTTATCGCAAGCATTGTCATCGACAGCTTTTTTTCGCCCCTATGCAAGCGACCGAGGTGGCGTCGCGCCTGAGCCCTGGCATTTAAGTTATAAGCCCCTGGCTGATGTTTATTATGCGCAGTATTCGATTGATATTTTACGTGAACAAATTTTGGCAACTGATATTCAATTGAAGAATTCCATCCTGAATAATTTGGATGAGATATACGAACGATTTATCAAAATAAACTAATTTTTTAATCGAGTGAAAATTCTATGCAGTCAACGACTGTTTCCAAAAAGGCAATCAGATCCTGGATGTTATTTGATTGGGCGGCACAACCATTTTTTACGGTAGTTATCACTTTTATTTTTGGGCCCTATTTTGCAAATCGAATGATTGAGGATCCGGTTGCAGGGCAAGCAGCCTGGAGCCAATCAATTGCGATTGCAGGATTTATTATCGCAATTTTATCGCCAGTGTTAGGTTCAATTGCCGATGTTACCGGTAGTCGCAAAAAATGGATTGCGATATTTGCATTGATAAAAATTGCTGCGCTATCCAGCCTTTGGTTTGCTTCACCCGGTAGTGAATTATTTTGGCCGATGACGGCGGTCATTCTGGCCATGGTGGCTGCAGAATTTTCGATTGTCTTTAACGATGCCATGATGCCGCGTTTGATTCCTGCCAATGATATAGGCCGCGTTTCCAACCTTGCCTGGGGTTTGGGTTATGCGGGCGGATTGATTGTATTATTCAGCGTGTTGCTTTTTTTTGCAGGAAATCCAGAGACAGGAAAAACCTTGCTGGGAATTCTGCCTTTATTTGGCTTTGATGCCGCTCTGGGTGAAGACGCACGTATGACTGCGCCTTACGCCGCACTTTGGTACGCGATTTTTATTTTACCCATGCTGTTGTTTACGCCAGATGTGTCATCCGGAAAATCCCTGTCATTTGCTATTAAACAAGGTCTGCAAGATTTAGTGCAAACCTGCCAACACTTTTGGCAACGAAAAAAATTATTGCGCTTTTTTATTGCGCGCATGATTTATCAAGATGGCGTGAATGGATTATTGGCTTTGGGTGGTGTATTTGCAGCGGGGCTTTTTGGTTGGCAAACATTTGAAATTGGTGTTTATGGGATTTTGTTGTTATTAACAGCAATTTTGGGTTGTTATTTGGGTAGTCGATTGGAGAAAACTTCTGATTCTTCTTCAGTCGTTAATCTCGCGCTCGGCTGTTTAACATTTGCAACTATCGGCATTATTTCGATTGCGCCTGATAATCTGTTTTTTGGCTTGATCAGTTTGTCGGTTGTGGATTCGGGTGGTTTGTTCGCAACTACGGCAGAAAAAATTTATATTCTGTTTGGTTTGTTGATTGGTTTGAGCTTTGGTCCGGTGCAGGCTTCGTCTCGCGCATTCCTGGCTAAATCGGTTTCAGCCGAAGAAGCTGGTCGTTATTTTGGCTTTTATGCCTTGTCCGGTCGGGCCACTGCCTTTCTGGCACCGGCAGCGGTTACATTTTTTACCAGCTATTTTGATTCTGCCCGTATAGGGATGATGGTGTTGGTGGTGTTTTTAGTGGTGGGTTGGTGGTTGTTTTTTCAAATCAGGAAATCGGGTTAAGTATGTTAGTTATTTTTGATTGTGATGGTGTGTTGGTTGATAGTGAAAATCTGGATTCGGAAGTGCTGGTACAGTGTTTTGCTGATGAAGGTATTGCGATCACCGAGCATGAAATTGATTTGCGATTTCGCGGTAAGTCGGTTCCCGATTGCGTGCAATTGGCCAAAACCATTTTGAGCGAGTCAACCTTGTGGAAAAACAAAACAGAAGACGAAAAAGAAGCTGATACCGCAATCTTCTGGCGAAAAAAACAATTGCGTTGTCTTGAAGTCTATCAACAAAAGTTGGAGGCAATTCCCGGTGTGGAAGATGTGATCAAACAGCTAAAAGAGAAAAAAATTCCAATTTGCGTTGCCTCAAACGGTAAGCACGAAAAAATGGACATTACTCTAGCGAAAGCCGGACTGAAACAATATTTTGAAAAAGCAATTTTCAGTTTCGAAGAGGTTAAACAAGGCAAGCCAGCGCCGGATTTATTTTTGCACGCTGCCAAAACTATGGGAGTGTCGCCCGAGAATACAGTTGTGATTGAAGATTCTTTATCCGGTATTAAAGCTGCGTTGGCGGCGGGCATGAAACCCTTTGCCTATTGCGCACCACAAGCTAATGGTGACGATTATTATTTGTTGCCACAGATTAAAGAAATGAATGTGGAATGGTTTACGGATATGAAGCAGTTGCCGGGGTTGTTGTTTGCGGAAAAAAGCTTCACCCCCTCCTAACCTCCCGTTCAGAAACCAGTCCCTATGGTTTCCCCTACGGGCAGCTTCGCTGTGCAAATTGCTCCTGCAATTTGTGGCAAGGGGGAGGGACTTTACTCCTTGCTTCATACGGAGTGAAATTTTGTTCCCTCCCCATGCTAAGGGGAGGGTTAGGGTGGGGTGAGATTTCAAGACCAATCAGGATTAAAACATGACTCAAAACACACTCTGGAAATTACTCAAAGCAGAAGCACAAGACGCCAGCAAATCCGAACCAGTTCTGGCCAGCTTTTATCATGCGATTATTTTAAAGCACAGCGAGTTTTCTGCGGCGATCAGTTTTCATTTGGCGAATAAGTTGGACAGTCAGGCACTGCCAGCGATGATGATTCGTGAAGTGTTTGAAGATGCGATGAAATCTGATCCTGAAATTGAAGAGGCCATGCTCGCCGATATTCTTGCGCATCGCGAGCGCGATCCCGCCTGCAAAAATTTGTGCATGCCGTTTTTATTTTTTAAAGGTTATCACGCGTTGCAATCCTGGCGAATTGCACATTGGTTGTGGTTGCAAGGTCGAAAATCTTTGGCCTTGTTTTTTCAAAACCAAATTTCGCAAGTATTTGATGTGGATATTCATCCTGGTGCGCGCATCGGCAAATCCATTATGATTGATCACGCAACGGGTGTGGTGATTGGTGAAACCGCAGTAGTGGAAGATCAGGTGTCCATGTTGCATGCAGTTACTCTGGGGGGCAGTGGTTGCGCTAAAACGGACAGGCATCCAAAAATTCGTCGCGGTGTGTTGATTGGCGTAGGCGCAAAAATATTGGGCCCGGTGGAAATTGGTGAGGGTGCAAAAATTGGTGCGGGTAGTTTGGTGTTGCAGGATGTCGCGCCGCACACAACTGTCGCCGGAGTGCCAGCAAAATTGATAGGCAAAGCCGATGTGGATTCACCAGCTTTAAATATGGATCACAAGTTATAAAAAACAAAACCGGAAATAAAAATTTCCGGTTTTGTTAGTCAAACCATCAAATCATTCAAGCAATTTTCGTGGTGGTAGTTGTTTCTATTTCACCATCCATCAGCCAGCTTAATACTGCCTGGCGACTCTTCAGCATATTGGTGTAATGCTCGATCAACATTTCGTTGGGGCGCGGTTGGTGAATCATGCGGTCAATTTTGTCGGTCAGGAAGGCTATATCCTTTTCGACTTTTTCGCGCATGGCGGGGGCCTCGTCCAAAGGGTGACGGGGAACGGGTGAATGAATACTTGGGGTCATGCGTATCTCCTTACTGCTCATTACTACTCAAGTGATGCAAGTATGCACTAGCTATCGGCAACTGCCAGTGAAAATAAAGAATCTTTCACATTAATTTCGCTGATTTTTACGCGAACTCCAGAAAAAACGGACAAAAGGTAAAAAAATTGTCGCAGTTGGTTAACTCTGTCAAATAGTCGTCGGTGGAGCAGCGGGTGTTCATGCAGTAGAATCCATCCAAACCAGCCTAAGGAATTGATTATGTCTGCAGAAACATTCGATATTGTTTTTCGTGGTGATATAGCGTTCGGCCAAAATCTGGCAGAGGTGAAATCCCGATTGCAGCAATTATTTAAAATTGATGCCGCCAAGGTGGATGCGCTCTTCACGGGCAAACCAATTGTTTTAAAACGTGCCCTGGATGCCGCCAGTGCAGAAAAATATCGCGATGTACTGACCAAAGCGGGCGCGCTTATCGAAATCGCACCTTCCAAACCTGTTGATGCACAACCAGCTCCAGCACCCAAAGTCGCAGCTGCACCCGCCCCGGAAAACAAAGCGCCAGACAATACGGTTAATGATGCCCCTGTGACAGGTCAATGGACTCTCGCCCCCGTAGGTAGTTTGTTGATGCCAACATCCGCGCGTTTGGCGCCCGTCAATCGTCATTTTGATTTGAGTGTGTTTAGCCTTCGTGCTGTGGGTGGAAATTTATTGGATAAAACCGAAGTGCCAGCAGTGGCCACCGCGGTGGTATCAATCCCTGAATATAAAGTGGCGGATGTGGGTGCAAATTTAATTGAAGCTGCTGAAAAAAATGATTTGCCGCTGTTGGAAATTGATGTCGAAGATTGGGGCCTCTCCGAACCTGGTGAACCTTTACTCGCCGATAACGAACGTAAAGCGGAAGTGCCATCACCCGTCTTGAGTAGTGATTTTTCATTAGCGCCCGTGGGCAGTCTATTGGAACAAATCAAACCCAAAGTTGACATAAAGATACCGGATATCAGCGGCCTGAAATTAGTGGAGTAATCTATGAAAAAATTAATTAAATGGTTAGCGGCCATATTGGGCGTTTTTATTTTATTGGTAGTTGGATTTATTTTGTTGGTTGATCCCAATCAATTTAAACCTTCCATAGAATCCCTTGCGAAAAAACAAGGCGTGTTGCTTAAGATGGAAGGCGATTTGTCCTGGAGGCTGTGGCCCGGTATTGGTTTGGGTTTGGAATCAGTCACTGTTGCTTCAACCCAAACACCCGATAAGCAACTGGCAAAAGTTGAGCAAATGAATTTGCTGTTAGCGATCAAACCTTTGTTGTCCGGCAGTTTTCAATCCGATCATATTGTTATCTCGGGCCTCGATGTTAATTTGTTAGTTGATAAAAACGGAAAAACCAATTGGGAATTTGTGTCCGAAAATACAACAACGGATGAGCCAGTGAGTGATGCATCAGTCAGTGCGCTGGATTTAAATATCAACAAAATCAGTCTGTCGAATAGTCATTTGTCGTATCAGGATGAGTCGAGCAAGTCCAGCATTGAATTGAAGGATATGGATTTGCAGTTGAGTGATGTCAACACTAATAATCAATCCTTCCCTATGCAGTTTATTGCCTTGGTGAATATTCAATCCGCCAGCGATCCGGCTATGTCACTCAAGGTGGATTTGGCGAATAAAATTCAGCTGGATGAAAAACTTGATGCCTTACAAATCAGCGATGGTCAGTTAACACTTGAAATTCAAGGGAAAAAATCTGTTCAAATTCCTTTGGCTTATCAAGTGTCAGTAACAGGCTTGCAAAAGCAACTCGCCTATCAAGGTAACTTTTCACTTAAATCTATTTCGTTGCGTGATCTTTTGTCCGCGCTGGATATAAGCCTTGAAACTGCAGAACCCAGTGCGCTGCAAGATTTTGCAATCTCTAGTGAATTTGCGGGCAATGATAAAAAAATCCAGTTGGATAAATTGCAAATGAATTTGGATAAAACCCAATTCACCGGTTCAATTGCGGTGAATGATTTTGCAACCAGTGCGATTAAACTTAATTTGCAAGGCGATCAGTTAAATGTTGATCACTATCTGCCGCCGCCATCCGAAGAAACAACTGAAGCTGCGGCGGACTCGTCAGGTGATGAGCCTTTGCCGCTGGATGCACTGAAAACCCTTAATTTAAATGCCAAGTTGCGGTTAGCTCAATTAATCATAATGGAAATGCAAATGCAGGATGTGAATTGGACCATTCTGTCGCGCAATGGCATGTTGGAGCAGGATCTATCAGCCAAAAGCTACTCTGGCAAACTCGCATTCAAAAATCAGCTGGATGCGCGCCAATCGCCAGCTAACGTAAAATTTGATCTGGCTGCAGAAGGTGTTGAAGTAACGCCTTTAATGAATGATCTGTTTAAAGATCGCGATGCCGAAAAATTCGATGCACAGGGCGCTTTGCATTTACGCGCATTGGGTAGCACATCCGGCGTTAGTGTGAATCAGCTAACGAATAACCTTCAAGCCAATGCCAATTTTTCTGGCGCTGAGTTACGGGTGATGCCGCTCAATCTGGAAAAACAATTTTGCCAGTTGGTGCAATTGGTCAATAAAACTCAAACGCCTGAGCAAACCTGGGATAATTTTACAAAATTGACGGAGTTGTCCGGTAGTTTGAAATTGCGCGATCAAAAAATCCAGATCGATAGTTTAAAAGCCGGTGTAGAAGAATTACTTTTGAGTTCAACCGGATTGGTTGATATGAAAGATGATAAGTATAATTTACTCTTGCCATTCAAGCTTGTTAAATCGGCGCAAGCAGGTGCTGCAACAACATCCTGTTGGTCAGGCGATACTTACTGGCTTGAGCGCGGTATGAATTTGTTGCGCTGTAAGGGTTCGCTATCTGGCGCTAATCCATTAAAAGATTGTGGCCCAGATAAAGAGCTTTTGCTGGATCTAACCAAAGATTATGCGGCCTATAAAATCAAACAAAAACACGGCGAAAAAATCGAAGCCAAAAAGCAAGAAGTAAAAGACAAAGTCGAAAACGAAAAGAAAAAATTATTTGACCGTTTGCAAAAGAAATTAGGTGGTTCTACGGCGCCAGCGGCTGAGCAGCCAGCAGCGGCAGAAGCAGCGACCGAAACAACAACACAAGAAGCCACCACAGAATGAGTCACAGTTTTTCGCGTCGCGTGTTGAGTTGGTTTGATCAACACGGGCGCAAGCATCTACCCTGGCAGCAGGATATTACTCCCTATCGCGTCTGGTTATCGGAAATCATGTTGCAACAAACCCAGGTTGCAACAGTGATTCCTTACTTCGAACGATTTATTAAAAAATTTTCAACAGTTCAATCGCTGGCGAAAGCGCCGATTGATCAGGTTCTGCATTTGTGGACCGGCCTAGGCTATTACGCGCGCGCCAGAAATTTACATCAATGCGCAAAGCGTGTGGTGCAAGAATACGGCGGTGAATTTCCAGCGGATGTTGAATCACTGGCAGAATTACCCGGTATAGGTCGTTCAACCGCCGGTGCAATTAGCAGCATTGCGTTTAAACAATCTGCCGCAATTTTGGATGGCAATGTTAAACGTGTGTTGGCTCGTCACTTTGCTGTTGAAGGTTGGCCGGGCACTCCGGCAGTTGCGAATCAGTTGTGGGCCTTGGCAGAAGAGCTGACACCAACAAAACGTACAGATGCTTACACACAGGCCATGATGGATCTGGGTGCAACTTTATGTACGCGTAGTAAACCTCAATGCGAATCCTGCCCCTTGATGCAATCCTGTGTCGCTTATGCAACCGGGCGAGTGAATGAATTCCCCGGTAAAAAACCAAAAAAAGATTTGCCCGAAAAATCCATCCAAATGTTGATCTTGCGAAACAAATCAGGCGATGTGTTATTACAGCAACGCCCACCGCAAGGTATATGGGGCGGGTTGTGGAGTTTTCCGGAAATTGAGTTGGACTATGACCTGGATGATTTTCTATCGTCTAACGGATACAAAACTGCATCAATCGAATATTGGGATAGTCTTCGCCACAGTTTTAGCCATTATCATTTGGATATCACCCCCGTGGTTATTCATTTAACTAAAGCGCCAGCGGGTGTCGGTGAAAAGCCAATCCACTGGTACAATTTGCATCAACCACAGGCCTTGGGTTTGGCAGCACCGGTAAAAAAATTACTGGAAAAATTAGCCGAGCTGGATCCTCAGATAAAATCCAGCAAACCCAAAAGCCGATCCAAAAAGTAAGCCCTGATAAAGAGAATTTGATATGCCGAGAATGGTGTTTTGCCGCAAGTACCAACAAGAGCTGGAAGGTCTGGATTTACCACCTTATCCCGGCGCCAAGGGCGTGGATATTTACAACAACGTCTCTAAAAAAGCCTGGCAGGAATGGATGTCACACCAAACCATGCTGATCAACGAAAAGCGCTTGAATGTGATGGACATGGGCACCAAAGTCTATCTGAACGAACAGATGCTTAAATTCTTATCCGGCGACCAATACGACCAAGCCGAAGGTTACGTCCCGCCAAAATAAATCCGCAAAAACAGTGATCATCTTTTAGTCATTGATCCATCAGGATTTTTTTCCGCTTCGGGCTTGACTCGATCAAGACGAGCGGGTTTAATACGCGCCTCTTGCGCTAGCCGCAACGAATGCCCAGATAGCTCAGTCGGTAGAGCAGTGGATTGAAAATCCTCGTGTCCCTGGTTCGATTCCGGGTCTGGGCACCATACAGAATCAGAGAAATCTGAAACCCTCCAAAACCCCGCGTAATCGCGGGGTTTTTTGTTTATGCTTCCTTCAAAAGTAATCCCGCTAGTGCCATCATCGCAACAAGAGATGATGCAAGACTGTGTAGATTATTTTAATAAACAAGAAAATGAATCTATCCCTGAAATGACGACAAGGTAAGGAATCATGAATGAATTCAGAATAGACACTAAAAATAACAAGGCACCAGCTTGCGGATATGCTTTCGGCTCTTTGGGCGCAGAGAATTTTAACTGGATTGCCGCTATTGATGCTTGGGATTATTGTGACCCAGCACCGCTAGCAGAAATGTTGAAAAATCATCCTCTCCCTGAAGAGTTGCGCCCAGTTTTAGCCGACATAGTTTTACAAAAACGTAAACCCAACAAAAAAGGTGCTGCAAAATTAAAACTACCAGCAGAATCAAGGATGTTGCTTGCCGCTACCGCAAACTCTTTACTATGTGTCGGTGAAGCAGTTTTGAAAAAGGAGACTGGTATTACTTATGTAGAAGTTGCAGACAAAAAGGGAATTGAGGTTAATCAAATTCGTCAGCACTATCAAAAAGTTCAAAAAGAGACATTAGATAAAATAGCAAAAATTCTGAATTTAAGTGCCGAGTCAACAGAGAATTTAATTCGAGAGCTAAAAAGAAAAATGGATAAATATCCTAAAATATAAAAAGCTTTATAATTCAGTTACATAAGTCGCGCTGTGTAATACAAAATCAGTTTGTGTTACACAGCTATTTTTTATGTGGGTGTCACCCATGCATCAAAATGAGCTCTTCTAAAGTAAAACGAACGAGGCTACGCAGATGCACCAGCTTACACAAACTGCTCTTTCACATTTACCACAAATTCAAGGCAATCAGTCAAACCCCACTGTTTCTGCATCGAAAGTGGCGGAGGATGAGATGAAGTGTAAATGTCTCACCAACGCCAGCGCATACGCTCAAAGAAAACGTATGTTGGATGCGCTGCAAAAATTGGGGGCAGTAAACACACTTTATGCGCGCGACCGGCTCAATATTATGGCTCCAGCGCCCCGTATTAAAGAATTACGTGAGCAGGGCTACCAGATACGCACGGATCGAATCAGGATTACTGATCGTGATGGTTATGTGCATGACAATGTTGCGCTCTATGTGCTGATTCAATTGGTTGAAGGTGAGCAATGTGGTCACTTAAAGTAGAAACCTGCACCAATAAAAAACGCCTCAACTGAGGCGTTTTTTACGAATCAAAAATCTTAAGGTCTATTGATTACCCAAGCTTCCTGCGCGGCGTGCAATCAAGTCATTTTCAATTTGCTTCATTTTGTTGTCGCCCAATGGATAGAGCAGGGTAAAAATTACACCAATGATTCCTATCACAACGGGGATTCCGGTCATCAGTAGGATCATGCCAGGAATGGAATCGGTAATGGTGCTTTCTACTTTGGCGTCATAACCATACATAGCCAGGACGATTAACACCATTGCACCCGCAAAACCGTGGCCGGTTTTATTGATGAAGGTTCCGGCGGAAAATATTAAACCTGTTGCGCGGCGATGATTTTTCCATTCGGAATAATCGACTGTGTCACCCATCATACTGAAGAATAAAACAGGCATCATGCCGGCAAAAAATTCGCCGACAGTTGCCAGTGCCAGCATCAGGTTTACATTTTCAGGCGATACAAAATAAATTGCACCGTTAAATACTGAGCCCCAGGTAAACGCGGCAACCATCAATGTGCGTTTGCTGAATCTATTGGAAAGCCATCCTGTCGCCACTGCAGCGGCCAAAGAAGCCAATAAGGTGATCAAAAAATAAAAACCGGTTAAATCGGGGCGTTGTAAATAATAAGTGAAATAATAACTGGCGGCACTTGGGCGAACCACAGTGAACAAACCAAACATAATGCCAACACCTAACAAAATTAACCAAGGTTGATTGGTTAATAAATCGGCCAGGTCTTTTTGTGTGTTGGTTAATGTCTCGCGTGGGCGACGAATAATTTTGTTGCGCAGATAAACTGTGTAAACAAAACACAGCAGCATAAATACCAGGCAAGCATATTTGGAATTTGCTGACCAGTTGGTTTGCGCCAAGCTGATGATAAAAATACTAATGCCAAAAACAGGCAACAGAATAACAGGCAGATTAGAAAATAAATCTTTCATCTCTGTCCAGAAACTGCCATTGTTTTGGGTGGGCGGTTTAATGCGTTCAACGGTTGTTTTATAGGTGATTAACAAAAATACTATTAGCAAGGCAGCAAAAATCAACATGGTACGTTGGTAACCTAATGCTTCATCTCCCTTGCCAAAGTATTTCACCATTTCAGGCATGCTGGTCATTACCAGAAGGCCACCCGCAAAAGCCCCAATGAAACGGAAACTGGATAAACTTGCGCGCTCTTTTACGCTATCGGTCATGGTGCCCATGAGAGCGCCATAAGGAACGTTATTGGCGGTATATGCCAGAGTTAAACAAAAATAAATAATGAATGCATAAATTAATTTACCGGTATAGCTAAAATCCGGAGTTGTGAAAATTAATGCGAGGAATAATGCAAGAAAGGGGGTTGACCATAAAATCCAGGGACGAAATTTACCTTGACGGGTTTCTGTCCTGTCAGCAATTGAGCCCATAATGATATCGGTAATGCCATCAGACAAGCGCACAATTAAAATCAAAATGGCAGCATGTGCAGCAGCAAGACCAAAAGTATCAGTGTAAAAAACCGGAATGAAAAAGCCGCTTCGCCAAACAAAGTTGGCAGCCGCGTCGCCCAACGAGTAACCAACTTTTTCTCGTATAGACAACTTGTGGGTGGATTGTTGCATGTGATTAAACCTCGTGTTTGTTTACCGCTCTGATTTTTATGATTGATGGCTGGTTTTTATTTTTTAGCCTTTTCCCTGAGTGTTTTCTTATTGTTAGTGACAGGCCTGTTGACGGCCTGTCGTTCTCACACGATGACAATTATTTTTGTGCTTTGTAGGTTTCAGCGGCTTTCAAAATTTCTGCGCGCGCTTCTTCCAAATCGCCCCAGCCAGCGACTTTTACCCATTTGCCTTTTTCCAAATCTTTGTAGTGTTCAAAGAAGTGTTCAATTTGTTTGATGGTAATTTCAGGCAGGTCTGACAAGGATTTTACTTTGCTGTAGAGGCTAGTCAGTTTGTCGTGGGGTACCGCAACAATTTTTGCATCTTCACCGGCTTCGTCGGTCATTTTCAAAACACCGAGTGGACGGCAGCGAATCACAGAACCGGCTTGCACTGGCTCAGGGAAAACCACCAATACATCAGCGGCATCGCCATCACCACACAGGGTTTGTGGAATATAACCGTAGTTGCAAGGGTAATACATGGCAGTACTGACCAGGCGATCAACAAACAAGCTGTTGCTGTCCTTGTCAATTTCATACTTGATGCCAGAGTTCATGGGTATTTCGATAACAACGTAGAAATCATCGGGCAGGCTTTTGCCAGCGGGGACAAGATCAAAACTCATGGTGGTTTCCTGATAGGTGTTGATAAATTGAGGTGGCGAATACTACCACAAGAGTGCGGTTGCAATAATCCCAATTGCAATTACAACCAAGGCAATCACCATGAACTGCTGTTTTTTCTGCTCGTTGTAGGTAGGTTCTATGCGGTTGCCCGGTGAGGTAGGGCGGGTTTTCCAACGTTTGGGTTCTTCGCTGACAGGTTTGAATTCTATGGGCTTAACCAGTTCTTCCAGGGGTTTGCGTACACGGGTTTTGTTTTCTTCGGTTTCGGGGGCGACCACTCTAAAGTTGTAAACATCCAATCGTAGCCTGTCGCCGTTGCCAGCGGTGGCGCTCTCTATTTTGGCCTCATTGAGATAAGTGCCGTTGGATGAGCGTAAATCTTTAATGCGTAAACAATTGCCTTCAACGCGAATTTCCAAATGCCGACGGGATAAATGCGAACCGGGGATCACAATGTCGCACTTCTGGTCCCTGCCGAGTATTACCGGTTTGTCAGAGGTAATCACAAAATGTTTGCCGGATAACCAACTGCTTTCTGATACCAAACGCCAGGGGCCGGAATGATTGCTTGATGGTTTATCCGTACCGCGTGGGTCGAGCACTATGATTTCGGTACTGCCAAATCGAATAATATCGCCGGGAAATACTTCTTTGTTGGTAACACGCTGGCCATTCACAAAGCAGCCGGATGAGGAGTTGTTGTCCCTGAGAAAGTATTTGTCATTCTCCTGAACCAATTTTGCGTGTATGGGGTCTATGCCTGACTCTGCGATAACCAGATGATTTTCGAGTGCACTGCCGATGTGATAGCGCTTTTCAACCACCCATAAAGGTGGGAAACGATTATCCTTGAAGTGAAGTTTCAGCATGGATAAATTCCGACGAGCGCAAAAGTCAAAGTGGCTGTTTTAATTGCCGTTTATGGTCACTTACTGACGAAGGTTGATTGTATTCAGTTATCTTGGTTTAAGTCCAGAGTCTCAACTGGCATAATGCGCGGGCCGTTAAAAATCTCTCAGTCCGCATCATCAAGGATTCTTTCCAGGTTAACTTCATGTCCCTACTTATTCACAAGATTTATCTCGCCACCGTTATCAATCGTCCATTTCATGTGTTAACCAGCATCATTGTTTTAACCTTGATTGCTGCTTTTGGTATGACAAATTTCAAATTGGATGCATCGGCTGATTCTCTAACACTCGAGCATGACAATTCGATTGATTATTACCGCGAGATTTCCAAGCGTTATCAAAGTGGCGATATTCTGGTGCTCACCTATACGCCCAAAGCCGATATGTTTTCGCCTGAATCAATCAAAACCCTGACGCAAATCCGCGATGATTTAGTGAAGGTTGAAGGTGTTGCCAGCGTTTACTCCATTCTTGATGTGCCTTTGCTCTACAGTCCCATGCGCCCCCTGGCTCAAGTAAAAGAATCACCGCGTACACTGTTAACGCCCGGTGTGGATTTTGCGCAAGCAAAACAGGAATTTCTCACCAGCCCTGTCTATCGCGATACTTTGTTAAGCCCTGATGGAAAAACCTCGGCGATTTTGTTGAATTTAAAAGTGAATAATCAATACATCGAAATGGCACGCCATCGCGATGCGTTACGTGAAAAACGCGATACACAGGGTTTAACCAAAGAAGAAGAAAAAGAACTGGAACAGGTGGCCGCAGAATTTTTAGCTTATCGCACAGCAGTTGCCGCTGATGATGCGGCGCGTGTGGAGATAGTTCGCGGTATCGCCAAACATTATCAAGCGCAAGCGCAAATATTTTTGGGCGGCGTAACTATGATCACCAGCGATATGATCAGCTACATCAAAAGCGATTTGGTGATATTCGGTGCGGCCTTGATTGCATTTATTATTTTTATGTTGGCGTTTTTATTTCGCCAATGGCGATTTGTGGTGTTGCCGCTCACCGCTTGTTTGTTATCGGTCATTTTGATGGTGGGTTGGTTAAGTTGGATCGACTGGCGCATGACGGTGATCTCCTCCAACTTTGTTGCACTCTTATTAATTATGGTGTTTGCATTCACCATTTATTTAGTGGTGCGCTATCGCGAAATTCATGCGGCAGACCCAGATTTGGATCAAGCCGATATAGTGATGGAAACTGTGCGCAATATGGTGGTGCCCTGTTTGTATTCGGCGTTAACGACCATAGTGGCATTCTTGTCGTTAATTATGAGCGGAATCAGGCCGGTAATCGATTTTGGCTGGATGATGACGATTGGTTTGGCGGTGGGTTTTATTATTACCTTCGCTGTGTTGCCTGCCGGTTTGATGTTATTGCCTAAAGGCGAACCAAAAGATAAAGGCGATAAATCTGCTGCGCTCACTTTGATATTTTCCAAGTTGGCAGAATTTCATGGTGGAAAAATTTTATTGCTGAGTTTGGTAGTGCTGTCGGCCAGCATTTTTGGTATCAGCAAACTGGTAGTTGAAAATCGTTTTGTGGATTATTTTAAATCTGACAGTGAAATTCACCAGGGCTTGAGTGTTATCGATCAACAATTGGGTGGCACAGTCACTCTGGATATTATTCTTGACGCCGATCAGTCAGCACCGGAACCTGCAGCGGAAACGACGGAAGCCGTCGAAGATACCGAAGCCTCGGAATTTTCAGAGGATGACCCTTTTGCCGAAATGGGCGATGACGCCTTTGGTTCTGATGAATCGGCAGCGCCTGCAAGTTATTGGTACTCGGTTGCCGGCTTGGATCAAGTCAAACAATTAACCGACTATTTGGAAACCTTGCCGGAAGTCGGCAAAGTCAATTCGTTATCAATTGCTTACCAGCTTGCCAATGACGTTAACAAAGGCAAGTTAAATGATTTTGAATTAAATGTAATGCGCAATATGTTATCGGACGACATCAAAAAATTTATGATTAATCCTTACTTGTCGGATGAGCATCAGCAAACGCGTATTTCCTTGCGGGTAATTGAAACCACTCCCAATTTAAAACGTGCCGAGTTGGTGAAAAAAATTCACGACTACGCAATCAATGAAGTGGGCTTGAAAGAAGAGCAGGTACATTTCACCGGCATGTTGGTGTTGTACAACAATATGTTGCAGAGTTTGTTTAAATCGCAAATTGCGACTATTGGCGTAGTGTTCATATCGATTATGGTGATGATAGTAGTCTTATTCCGCTCATTTAAAATTGCGTTGATTTCCATACTGCCAAATATTCTCGCGGCCAGTGCCGTGTTAGGAGCAATGGGCTTGATTGGTATACCTTTGGATATGATGACTACAACGATTGCAGCGATTGTGGTAGGTGTTGGTGTTGATCAGGCGATTCAATATTTTTATCGGTTCCGTGAAGAATTCGCGATTGATCGAAATTACGCTGAAGCCATGCACAGATCCCATGCGTCGATTGGGCGCGCTATGTATTACACCTCCGCAACAATTATCGTGGGTTTCTCAATCCTGATGTTATCGCAATTTATTCCTTCGATTTATTTTGGCATTTTGACTGCGTTCGCCATGTTTATGGCGATTGTGGGTAGCCTGACGTTGTTGCCAAAATTGATTCTGATGATGAAACCATTCGGGCCGGAGAAAATGTAATACATTGTCGGTTGGAAGAGCTCAGCGACTTCCGACTTTTTGCATGTCTATTCTAAATTTTTGTCGTACTTCGCTGCGCTCTTCCAACCTACCAACCCATCAGCTCTTTAATTTGTTTGGTCAACTCTTTCGCCATCAAACTATGCTGTTCTTTGGTTGGATGCGCATCGCTGCTGTCACCGGGGTGGTGACTGGAATATCCCTGATGCACTTTAGAGTCATTTAATTTTTTTACCGTCTCCGCAATATAATCCACTAAGGTTTTTTTACTCTCTCCATTCAAAATGGAACCTTCGATCAACAAAATTTCTGCTTGCGGATGATTGCGTCGCAATTTTTGAATCAGTTTGACGTAAGTTGAGATGTAGGTATCTCGATCAGGAATGCCGGGGCTGAAATCATTAGTGCCTATGGCTATAACAATTGCGTCAGGCTGATAAGACTTGTGATCCCATTTCATATCGGGGTTATTGTCACCAACTGCATACTCATAAAATTCCGGCAAATTGGTTTCATCAGTTTTACCATTCCAACTGCGAACAAGCCCGCGACCGCCCCAGCAAACCAAATGCACTTGCGCATCAAGCGCATCAGCAGTTAACAATCCATAAGATTCACGCGCGTTCCACCAGCGAGTATTTTTTTGTTCATCCGCAACTCGATCAATCGCTTCGCCACAAGTCACTGAGTCACCCAATACCAACAGTTTGCGTTTTGGCAATTCAGGTGCAGATAAAAATTGTTTTCCAGTTAATGAAAATCCGGCGATTTTGACCTTGCCATGCCAATTTTCTGATCTATGCGTGATGCGAACTTTATGTGTTGCCGATTCTGCAAACGAAAATAATTCAACAGTCTGTAGTTGATTGCTGATTTTGATCGGTTTAGCAGGTTGATCATCAACAATCACATCAATCCATGAATTGCCGTTGCTACTTTCAATATCGATAGATAGTTGTTTTCCTTCAGCCTGCATAAACAAACTCACACCGGGATACCCCATCACAATACTTTTGTCGGAATTAGTGTGGGTGCGACCCATGATGGTGATGCTGGAATCGCTGGCAGGAATTTGAATCAATTGTGTTTTCTCAGTGTTAGTATTGTTGCAGGCGGATAAGAATAAAATACAAATTAGTGTTGTGAGTTTTTTCATGGTGAGCCTTTGACAGTTATTTTAAAAGCTTTACCCCACCCTAACCCTCCCCTTGGCAGGGGAGGGGACGAATTGCACTTCGAATTAAGTAGGGAGTAAAACTCCTCCCCCTGCCAAGGGGGAGGTGGGGAGGGGGTATGGTTTTATTTCAACAATTCCAAAATATCCGGCGTCATAGCATCCGCCCAAATTTGATAACCTTTTGCGGTTGGATGTAAAAAATCGCCCATAATCTCGGGTGAAATACTTCCATCTTCTTGTAACATCAGTGAGCCGTAGTCTTTAAACACTATGGTATTTTTATTTTGTAGTTTACTGATAAGCTTATTTAATTCTTTTACTTTCTTGCGATTGGGTGATTTGGCATCCTGATCAAACGGAAACACCGCGTTTAATAAAATTTTGCTATTCGGCCATGCAAGTTGTAATTGTTGAACAACTTTAGTAACGCCATTGGCGACCTGTTCGGGTGTTTCATTCAAATGCCCAAAATTATTTACACCAATTAGCAATACAATTACTTTAGGTTGGATGTTCCCAATGGCCCCATGTTGCAATCGCCACAACACATTACCCGTGTGATCACCACCAATGCCAAAATTGGCAGCTTTATGAGGGGCGAAGTTTTTCTGCCAGATATTCCAATCCCAACCGGCAGTAATGGAGTCGCCAACGAATAAAAGATCGACTTGATCGTATTGCGCAATTAGCGCGTCTTCAGCATGCATCTTGTCCCAGGTGTTGACGGACATCCAGGAGAATTCGGTGGTGCGTTTGGATGGAACACTGCCTGACACAGTGTCGGCTAAGGCTTGCGAGGAAAAGAAAAAAACAACAATACAACAACACCAATTTATAAAAATGCGATTCATAAAGTGACCTTTTGACGAATGATTTAATTGTGATTTGCTGTTGTGTTTTTAAATTTATTTTTTAATTTTTCTAGTGCCGTCATGCCCGAAGGGCATCCAGTGACTTTTTTATGTCAAGACGCTGGATCCCCTTCGGGGATGACATGAATCTGGTATTCAGTTTATTTATGAGTTCTATTGTCTCAAGCTTAGCTTTTCGTTTTGATTATTCAAACTTTGTACGCCGGAAAGATTTAATACCAAATCCAGCAGTTCATCCCAGGGCTCGGCATTGCGCATACCTTTTATGGATTTATCAATAGCGTTGGCTTTGCGTAACATTTGCTGCAATTGAGCGGGCTTTAAACGACGCAATGCATTTTGTATTAGCGGTTGGCGCTTTTCCCAAATTCCAGCTTGGCGTGCGGCCAGTTCAAAAGGTTTGCCCTGTGCTTGTGATTGTGCGATTTGATTCAGGCTGCGAATGTCGCGCAGTATGGCCCAGAGAATACTGATGGCATCAGAGCCTTCGCCGCGTAAACCTTGTAAAGTTTTCGCTGCCGCGCGTGCATCGCCGTGTAAGGCTTTATCGGCAAGACTAAATGCGTCGTAACGCGCACTGTCTGCAACTGCACTCGCCATTAATTCGTAACTGATATTTTTTTCGCTGGTCATGAGTGCCAGCTTTTCAATTTCTTGCATGGCGGCCAACAAATTGCCTTCAACACGCGAGGCCAATAAATCGACCGCAGCAGGTTCGGCAGACAAACCGGCTTGCTGCAATCGAGTATTAATCCATTTGGGTAATTGTGCTGGCGGCACTGGCCAAATTTGCACGTGAATACCTGTGTCTTCAATGGCTTTCACCCATTTACTTTTTTGCGTGGCAGCATCAATTTTTTCGGTGATGACCAGGAGTAAATTGTCGGGTGAAATATTATCGAGATAATCCAGAATGGCTTTGGTGCCTTTATCGCCTGGCTTGCCGGATGGCATACGCACTTCAAAGATTTTTTTATCTGCGAATAAAGATAGACTGTTGGCGGATGCCAATAACTGATTCCAATCGAAACCGGTTTCGGCGTGATAAATTTCGCGTTCGGAAAAACCCTGCTGACGCGCTGCTTTGCGAATTTGATCGCAGCTTTCCTGAATCAGTAAAGGTTCGTCGCCAGAAACCAAAAACACCGGCGGCAAAGATTTTGCTATTGAGCCAGTGAGTTGGTCTGCGCGAATTTTTGGCATTTTTTATTTGCCCAGTAACAAACGCGTGCGACGCAAAATCTGGTTGGCCAATTCCCTATGCATTTCGCGCAGTATCAGCGCTTCTTCCTGTGCAGCACCGCTGGCGTTATTCAAATTGTAATTGTAAGTACGGGTGACGGTTGCGCGAGTAAATTTATCTGTTGCTTGCAGATTGGTCACCAGTCGATATTCAACACTCAGAGTTAATTCATAAGCGCTGGTTAATGCATCAGCACCAACACCGGCTGTGCGTTTGTCGAGAGTTAATTTTTGAATATCTAAAGTGTTGGGTGCAATTTCGGTTTCTTTTATTCGATAAGTATCCAGCTGCGGCCGCAGATAGGTGAATAACGCAGTGTATTCATCATCCGCATGAATCACCAGATCAGCCCAATTGGCGTTGGATGCAATTTGCGGATTGCTGCCACGCAAATGCCAGCCGCAAGCGCTGAGTAGAAAAATGCAAAAAATAATTAGGGATTTTTTCATTGGATTCTCGTTTTGAATGTTCCTCCCCCTGCCAAGGGGGAGGTTAGGAGGGGGTAAGGATCTTGATTTGAAAAGCCTTACCCCACCCCAGCCCTCCCCTTGGCAGGGGAGGGAGCTTTTTAACTCGCCACAATATTCACAAGTTTATTCGGCACAATAATAATTTTGCGAATGGTCACGCCTTCCAAAAACTTCTGCACATTGTCTTGTGCCATGGCTTGTTGTTCCAGCCAGTCTTTTTCAGCATCGACCGGCGCATCCAATTTGCCGCGCAGTTTTCCATTCACTTGCACTACCACTTCAATGGTTGAACGCACCAATGCGCTTTCGTCCACTTGTGGCCAGGTTTCATTTAATGGAATGCTCTTGTGACCCAAGGCTTGCCATAAAGTTTGGGTGATGTGCGGAACAATCGGCGACAACATTAACAACATGGCTTCAAGTGCTTCGCGTTCAACTGCCAAGCCTTGCGGATTGGCGCGATCGGCCAAACGATTTATTTCGTTTAATAATTCCATCGAAGCAGAGACAACATTATTAAAGGTTTGTCGTTTGCCATAACTGTCAGTAATTTTTTGAATGGTTTCGTGGGTTTTACGGCGCAGATCTTTTTGTTGTTCAGGCAAATTATTTGCGTCGATTTTTCCGGCGGTGCCCGCAGTAATATGACCGTGCAAAGTACGCCAGAGTTTGCGCAAGAAACGATTGCCGCCTTCAACGCCTGAATCACTCCATTCCAAACTTTGTTCTGGTGGTGCAGCAAACATAGTGAACAGACGAACGGTATCCGCGCCGTATTGGTTGATCACCGATTCGGGATCAACACCATTGGCTTTGGATTTGGACATTTTAATCACGCCGCCAAATTGCACGGCTTCACCGGTGACTTTATGTTTGGCAGAAATTAAACGACCTTTGTCGTCGCGTTCGATCACAACATTTTCCGGTTCAATCCAAATTTCTTTACCCTCTTTTTTGATGAAAAAAGATTCAGAATTGACCATGCCCTGACACAGCAAGCGTTCGAAAGGTTCATCACCACTCACCAGACCTTCATCGCGCATTAATTTGTGGAAGAAACGTGAGTAGAGTAAATGCAAAATCGCGTGTTCGATGCCGCCAACATATTGATCCACTGGCAACCAATAATCTGCCGCTTTTTTATCGATCATGCCGCCGGTAAATTGCGGGCAAGTGTAGCGCGCGTAATACCAGCTGGATTCCATAAAGGTATCGAAGGTATCGGTTTCGCGTTCAACGGCTTTGCCATTGAGTTCGTCTTTTTTCCAATTCACATCCGCTTTAATCGGTGAGTGAACGCCGTTCATCACAACGTCTTCCGGCAAGAGCACGGGCAGTTTGTGTGAGGGAACAGGGATTTCGCCACCTTCCGGCAAATTAAACATAGGAATAGGCGCGCCCCAATAACGCTGGCGGGATACGCCCCAATCACGCAAACGGTAATTGGTTTTCACTCTTCCTTTATTAGCCATTTCCAGTGTGGAGGCGATTGCGTCAAAGGCAGCATTAAAATCAAGGCCGTTGTATTCGCCGGAATTGATCAGAATACCTTTGTTGGTGAAGGGTAAGACCCCCTCTAACTCCCCCTTGCCAGGGGGAGGACTAGACTCTCCCCCTGGCAAGGGGGAGCTGGAGGTCTTGCTTTCGCTAATCACCACCTTAACCGGCAACTTATATTTCTGTGCAAATTCATAATCGCGTTCATCATGCGCAGGTACTGCCATGACTGCGCCCGAGCCGTAATCCATCAACACATAATTGGCGACCCAAACCGCAACCGGTTCACCGGTGATTGGGTGAAGGGCTTTGATGCCGGTATCCATGCCGCGTTTTTCCATAGTCGCCATATCGGCTTCAGCGACTGATTGCACTTTGCAGTCAGCAATAAATTGCGCGAGCGCGGGGTTTTTCTCAGCTAATAATTTTGAGATGGGGTGTTCAGCCGCGAGACTCACGTAAGTCACGCCCATCAAAGTGTCAGGGCGAGTGGTGTAGATCTCGAAACCGGTGAATTCACCAACCGGTGATTGCAAATCAAACCGCATTTCCAGACCACGGCTTTTGCCGATCCAGTTGCGTTGCATGGTTTTGACTTGCTCTGGCCAGTTGGGCAGCTTGTCCAGATCGTTCAATAATTCTTCGGCGTAATCGGTGATCTTGATAAACCACTGCGGAATCTCTTTACGCTCGACCAATGCACCTGAGCGCCAGCCGCGGCCGTCTATTACCTGTTCATTGGCGAGTACGGTCTGGTCGATGGGGTCCCAGTTGACTGTGGACATCTTTTTATAGACCAATCCTTTCTCATATAAACGGGTGAAGAACCACTGTTCCCATTTGTAGTATTCAGGCTTGCAGGTGGTGAGCTCGCGTGACCAATCAAAACCAAAACCCAGTTGTTTGAGCTGGTTGCGCATATGGTCAGTGTTGGAATAGGTCCACTTGGCGGGCGCAGTGTTGTGTTTGAGTGCCGCGTTCTCGGCAGGCAGTCCGAACGCATCCCAGCCCATGGGGTGCAGAACATTTTTGCCCTGCATACGTTGGTAGCGGGCGATTACATCGGTAATGGTGTAGTTGCGCACATGGCCCATGTGCAGTTTGCCGCTGGGGTAGGGGAACATCGCCAGACAGTAGAACTTTTCCTTGGTTGGATCTTCGGTCACTTTGAAGCTTTGGTGCTTTTCCCAGTAGGCTTGTGCCTGGGTTTCTACCTCGGCGGGATCGTATTGTTCTTGCATCACCATTGTTGGGCCTTAATGTGTAAATCGTCAGGATAACGGAATCAATCCGGATAAAAAGAAGGCGGATTATAGTGGTAAGCCAATGGTAAGTGCAGCGTTTTTGCTTGGTAAGTGTATTTTGCGCGTTGGTTGTTAGAGTTCGAACTCAGGTTTTTGGTCGGGATTGCTTCATTTCTAGCGCTCGACCTCGGGTCAGATCAAATCAATATTCGTATGATAAAAAGATGAGAGATTTGTACTGATCAAATGGTTGTATAAAAGAATAAATAGATAGGGGCGTTATCTGGCGTCCGTTATAGTGATCAATAAGTACTGATAATAAGGAACACAGATGTTTAGTAAGCGATTAGTCGGTCTGCTGTTTGTTGCTATTCCTTTTGTAGGTGTATCACAGGCCGATACAGATGAGTTGATGCAAAAGTGGATCAAGCTGGAAAGCCAAAAAGGCAAACTCCAGACAGAGTGGGCAGAGCGCAAAGTCGAGTTGGAACGCCGCCAACAGTTGTTGGTTGCAGAACAAAGCTCAATAAATGAAGTCCTTTCGCAAACGGCCGAGTCCCGATCCGATACGGATCAGCGCCGCAAGGCTTTATTGACTGATCAGGAGCGCCTCGAACAAGAACAATCAGCCATGGCCGAGCAGGTCAACAAGGCAATAGCGTCAATTCAATCCATTCAATTTCGATTACCGCCGCCGCTTGCTACAGAAGTTGATAGCAAAATGAAATCGCTTCAATCGGATTTGACGGGTAGCGAAAAGCTTGAGCGATTGTTATCGGTTTACAAGTTAATTAATGAATTTGATCAGCGTGTTGCTGTGAATAAGGCGACGATTGAATTGCCGACATCAGGTCAGGAATCGACAAGGTCAATTCGCGTGACTCAAATTTATTTGGGGCTAACTCAAGGTTGGTATCTCAGCGAAGATTCCAGTGAGTATGGCTACGGCCGCGCAACAGCATTGGGGTGGAAATGGTGGAGCAATGAAGAATCTGAAAAGGAGTTGGGTCAGGAGTTGGACCCGAAAGAAATAAAAACACTGATCAGTATTACAGACAATCCGGCCTTGGCAGAGTTGGTTTCGTTACCTGTAAAACTGGAAACAAAGGATAACTGATCATGAAAAACATAAAAATGATTGCAATGCTGTTGGTGTTATCCGGGTTTTCATTGTTGGCAAATGCCAATACAGATATTGAAAAAACTCTTGTTGACCGTATTACCCAATCGCAAACAGAGTTACAAAATTTGCAAAAAAAGATTGCTCAGGAAAGTGCAGCCTACGCCAATACATTGGATAAACAACAATTGGCATTGAAAGAGCTGCGTGAAAAAGCAGCGGTTATTCGCCGTGAAAAAGACGAACAACTTTTGAGCCTGGAGCAACTAAAGACGAGAGTCGATCAGTGGTCCAGCCAAAGTAATTATCAGAAAAGTTTATTGGTGCATTATTTGGAATCAACGCATCTGATGAATGCGTTGCCGGGCGAAGATAAAAAAGTTACGCCTGAAGCCTTGTCGCTTATTGCATCGGATATCACAGCAAAACTACATCCTGCCTGGGTGGATTCGGAATTGATAACCCCTTCAGGTGAGGTTATAAAAAGCCAGTCACTGCAATTAGGTGCAATTAGAGTTGCTTACAATTCGGAAATAAATCTTGCGGGTATAGTCGAGCAATCAGCAGGTGAATCACGTCTGGCCTTTCAATTCGATCAACAACAAAAAAATCAAGTTGAATCTTTGAATGCAACAGGCGCCGGGATGATTAGTTTTGACCCGACATTAGGTAAAGCATTTGAGTTAATCGAACAGAATGACACCTTAATCGGCCATATTAAAAAAGGGGGTGCCTGGGCAATTCCTATAGTGTTATTCGGCATTCTTGCGCTAATTATTTCGCTTGCGAAGGCAGTGGAATTTATACGCTTACCGAAGTTGAATAGGCAATTGGGCGATTTGTTGGCTCGTAAAAATGGTCAGGAAAGTTTTGAACTGAAAAATGCAATTGCTCAATCAGGTTTGCCGCAGCAACAGCTGATCGATATAGCCAAACGCACACCCGTATCACAGCAGCGCGATGATTTTATGGTTGCCTATTTAATGGAGTATCGACATAAAGTTGAGCGTTTTATGAATGTTGTCAGTGTGTGCGCATCTATAGCACCGTTATTATGTCTTCTGGGTACAGTTTCCGGCATGATCACCACCTTTAAAATGATGACAATTTTTGGAACCGGTGATGCGTCCACTGTATCCGGTGGCATTTCTATCGCATTGATCACGACCGAATTGGGGCTGGTGGTTGCTATTCCATCGCTGATTGCCAGTGCGCTGCTGTCCAGAAAAATAAAATCCTATTTACATGATCTGGAAAATTTTGCGATTAAAGTCAGCAAAGTTGATTTTAGCTGAGCAAAGCATTTACTGAGTAAAACACTATGGATTTTGCATCAGAATATTATTGGTTAACCAGCATAGTTGTGTGGGCTATTTTTCTTATGGCGTTTATCGCCTATGCCATTTTAATCAATCTATGTTTTTTTATGAGAATGGACAAATCATGGTACGAAAAAGCCAGTTTTTGGTTTGGTCCCTTAAAAGATATGTTGTCGTCATTGCCATTGCTGGGCTTGCTGGGGACTATCACCGGTTTGCTGGATACTTTTTTTCGCATGTCAGTCGAAAAATCTTTTGCCATGCAAGAGATCATCAGCGGAGGAATTGCAGAGGCGTTGTTCACTACAGAATTGGGATTGATAACCGTGATCCCAGGGTTGTTAATGCTCAACTTTTTACAACGTAAAAAAACCAAATGGGAAATTCAGTTAGCAAATGAAATCATCAATTGAACAAAAAATTCAGGAAGCCAAAGGCCAGGATATTGATCTGACCCCGCTGTTGGATGTGGTTTTTATCCTGTTGATTTTTTTTATCGTGACCACTGTGTTTGTCAAAGAAACGGGTGTGGATGTTGATAAGCCACAGGCGATTTCTGCAAAATCCATACAAAACTCGATTATTTTGCTGGCAATCACCCGATCTCAGGAGGTGATTTACGGTGGTACTAACATAGGTATTTCAGGAGTGAGAAATACTTTAACCCAATTGACAAAAAATGAACCCAAGCCATTGGTCATTCAGGCCGATAAATCGGTACCAACAGATGTATTGGTGCGAGTGATTGATCAAGCCAAGTTGGCAGGGATTGAAAAAATAAATATTGCTACTTTGGTGTCGGAGTAAGCAATGCCGATTGAAACAGGGAAAATACAATTTTGGTTGAAGTGCGCACCCTGGATCTTGAGTTTGCTCCTGGTGGCTGCGCTCACCTGGATTATGTTGAAGCTGGATTCAGTTACACAGCCAAAGGAAGATGAGGTTGAAATTCGTCAATTGGAATCCTTTGTGCCACCACCTCCGCCTCCTCCCCCACCTATAAAACTACAGGCGTCGGAAGAGACGCCTGCTCCACCTTCAATTAATTTGTTGGGTGTGGGGGCGGGGCCGCAAATGCAATATGACGATAACCCCAAGCTTTCCTACAGCCGCTTGGAAAAAATTGCCAAGCCGGAATTTAATTTGAATGATTTGGATATTCGCAAAGAGTTGACGTTGGATTTGCCATTATTTGAAGTGAAAGAATTGGATGGCATTCCCAAACTGGTATCCAGCAATCACATCAGCTTTCCGCCGGAATTAAGTCGCAGGGGAATTGATCGTGTCGAAACCAAAGTGGAAATTATTATTGACCAAACAGGTCGTGCATACGTAAAGAAAATTATCGACCCGGTTTACCCGGAGATGATTGCGGTGATTCGTAAAGCAATCAATAACTCAACATTTACCATTCCACAGAAAAATGGACAGCCTGTTCAGGCTGTGTATTTGTATTCATTAAATTTTAGTTTAAGGATATAGGCTCTTATGAAATTTACACTTCGAGTCAACAAACAAAAAATTTTACTGGCGATACTTGCTGGTCTTTTATCAGTTGATGGTATGGCTGAGTCAAAGCAGATTTTTGAAATTAAATTGCAAAAGCCGGAATTTGTATTGCCGCAATATTCTCCAATTTTTAGTCCGCGAGAAGCTGCTATTGCATTGGAGGAAGTTGAAAAAGCGGTTGCACTGAAAGACTTACTGGATTCCGGTGATACTCAAAAAGTCTTGACTGAACTAGATAAATACTACGATCTGGAATTAAGTCCAGCGATGTTGATGTTAAAAGCGCAGGTCTATTTTTCAGTTAAAGAATACGACAAAGCGGAAGCGACTTATTTGAGTGTGTTGGGTCGCATGCCGCAATTGGTACGTGCGCACAGTGATTTGGGTCAGCTCTATTTAGTTCGCGAAGATTTTGTCAAAGCAAGGCAGTATTTTTCCAATGCAGTTGCGTACGGTTCGAATGAGGCCATTGTTCATGGGCAGTTAGGTTATTTAAATTTAACCCTGCATGGTGCAACTACGGCCATTAGTGAATATCAACAAGCTTTGGCACTGGAGCCAGAAAATGTGCAGTGGCAGCGTGGACTTTTGGCTGCATTGTCGCAGGCCAAAATGTATGAAGCGACTTTGGCTTATATAAAAGAATTAATTCAAAAGCGTCCTGATGATCCTCAAATTTGGTTAAACCAGGCAGCACTGGCATTGCAAATGGATAACAAAGAAATGGCGTTAGGCAGCCTTGAAATGGCTATTTTGTTGGGTGATGCAGATGCGGCCAATTTGAAAACTGCGGCACAACTTCATTTGCGTGTAAAAAGTTATGATCGTGCATCAGAGCTTATGGCAAGTTTAATGAATAAAGGTCAACTGGATGCGGGCTCTTTATTTGATTATGTGAACTGGCTGGTGCAAGCCTCCCAGTACGGTCAGGCAGAAAAATTGTTGAGTCTCTATTCATCAAAATTGGGGCGGTTATCGCTTGATGAACAATCTGCTTATTACCTGCAATCCGCCAGGATCGCTCAACAAAAACAACAATATGCTAACGCCAATACCTACTATAAAAATGCATTAGAAAAAAATCCGGTATCTGGCGATGCCTTGATTAGTTATGCCGAATTTTTGGTGTCCCGAAAAGATTATGTCCAATCAGAATTTTATTTCCTGAGAGCTGAAGTGCTTCCTGAATATGAGAAGAAAGCCATGATCGGACGTGCTCAAATGTTTATCGATTCGCAAAATTACAACTCCGCTGTTTCTGTATTGCGTGATGTTTATAAAAAGTATCCAGAGATGTCGGATTTACAAGACACGATTGCAACGCTGGAAAATATTATTCGTAATCGGGAAAGTGCCTGAAAGAACGAAATGGGCTGAATGGGTTTCTATCGAAAGGGTGGAATTAAAAATGTATAAAGTAACTGTGTTGGTGTGTTTGGGGATGTTGTTTGGTTGTGCAAGTGTCGAGCAATCTACAACGAGTGCTAAATGTAGTGGTGAAAACTGGAAAGAGTTGGGTGCTCAAGCTGCTAAAAAATTTCAATCAGTCAGGAGTTTCGATGATTATATCGACGCTTGCGGCTCCAGTCTTGAGTCGACTGCTAAATCTGCTTTTGTGGATGGATACGCCAGAGCCTTAATTGAGGTGTGTAACTATGAAAGTGGATTTGGTCTTGGCTCTAGCAATCAACAATATCCCGAAATTTGTCCTTTCGAAATTCAAGCAGAGTTTCAAAAAGGATATCTTGCTGGTCGTCGTGACTACCAGGACAAGATGTCGCAATTAAATAAGTCAAGCGAAAATCTGGATGAGATCGAACGTAATCAACGTAGCATCGATCAAATAAGAAAAGCCAATTAAGTTATCTATAAAAATCCATCATAAAAACCGATTCAAAGTATCAAAGATAACTAAAACGACTGGTAAATCTTTGTTGGTAAGTGATTGGTCATCCTCAGGTGGCTTACTGGTCAGTGCGATATTGATGCCAAGCAGTAGAATTCAGGTCGTGAGTAAACCTAAACAAACAGAGGAATTGAAAAATGTATAAAATAATGACATGTGCAGGTCTGATTATGTTGTTAGCTGGTTGTGCCAGTGTTGGTCAGCAGGAAACGTTGGTATGTGAAGGAAAAGACTGGCGTGCTTTTGGTAAAGAGGCGGCCGAGTCGGGTGTTGAAATACGCGCTATCGACAAGTACAAGAACGGCTGCAGCAACTTTGATAAGAGCTCTCTGGATGCATATCTGGACGGATACGCACGGGGTCTCATCACGTTTTGTAGCTTCGATCAGGGTTATGCTCATGGTAAGAATAGTCTGCCTGCTTCAGAAATCTGTCCCCTTGAAATTCGAAAGCTCTATGTAGATGGCTACAACGTTGGTCAACGTGAATATAAAGAAAATGTCCTGAAGATAGACAGGCTTCGCAGGAATGCAGAGTACAATCAAGATCATCAACCTCAAAATCCGGCAAAAGGAGGAAATTCTGCTGAACGTCCTGGTAATGCCTACGACGGAGCATACTAGGCTTGGTAACAGTTGCTTACTCAATTGTCTTCAAGCGAAAAGGCCAATTTTTATAAAATTGGCCTTTTTTATTTCCGTTTCAAAGTTCAATTACTGTAGAAGTGATTGGTTTTATTTAAGTCAGCAGATAGTCAGCCTAGATCCAGTGATTGGTCGATACTTTTTTCCAAATCCTAACTAAAGTGAATCCTGACATCAGAGGTTTTGCCTCGGGAGGATTCTATGAAATCTGTATTAATGACCATCTGTCTGTTGCTCTTATCAGCTTGTAGTTCAACACCAGAAAACAAACTTGCCATCTCATCTCCAATAGTTGATCGAGCGCTTTCCGGTGAATCCCTTATAGGGCATCCCGTTTCGTCATCTGAATTACCCGATCACGATCTTTTTGGATTGACTGATGAGATGAAAGCCTTCGCAAAACAAGCAGTGGCGTCTGGGCGTAATCAGGATGAAAAGGTGGAGTTGTTGCATAGAGCTTTGTTGAGTTCTGAGGGAATGGGAATTCGTTACTCGCTAATGTCGACCGGAACACCGATTGAAATTTTTGAAAGCAAAAAAGCCAATTGCCTTGGACACAGTTTGTTATTTGTTTCTATGGCCAGGTATCTGGGATTAAATGCCCATGTTAATCAAGTAATGATTCCGCCTTATTGGAATTTGAATGAAGAGACCAGCAGTAAGGATAGTTTTTTATTGATCAAACACGTCAATGTTAAAATAAAATTGCGAAAAATTGCCTATACATCAGCGCCTGATGGCAGAGTCCAAATAGGAACCAGGCCCGAAATTGTGATTGATTTGGAAATGCGTCGTTTCCGTTCCATTTATCATCAGGTGTTGTTGAAAGATGATGAGGTTGCCGCACTGTTTTATAACAATCGTGCTATGGAATTAATGGCAGATGGTCAAACGAAAGAGGCTTTTCTTTATTTAAAACGTGCACTGGATTTTCAACCCAATGCTAATTTTATTTGGAGCAATTTGGGAACGCTATATCGTCGTCACGGGCAGATGGAACTTGCGGAGGCGGTTTATTTAAAAGCACTATCAATAGATCCATCGGACTTGACTGTGTTAAATAATTTGGCGGGCATTTATAAGCAAATAGGCCGTGATGAAGAAACGGCTATTTATCAAGCGAGAGTTAAAAAATATCGCGAATCCAACCCTTATTATTTATATCAAATGGCGGTGCGTGCCAAAGAAGGCGGGCATTGGGATAAAGCAATAGATTGGATTCACAAAGCTATTTCAAAACAAAAAACAGAAGAACGTTTCTATCGATTGGCTGCAGAGGTTTACGAGCATCAGGGTTTACTTGATCAAGCGCAAAAAATGCAAGTGAAGGCAGATGCATTGGTCGCGGAAGATCGGGGGCAATTGCAGGCGAGCCTTTAAAAATTCGACTATGATGCGGAATTCCAAATCATAGCGAGTGATTGATCTTGAACAGATACCAACGAATTATCTTCGGGCTTTTGTTATTATCCACATTCGTTTGTTATGCGGATCAACAAAAGCTCATGTCTGCCGAACCTATTTATCTTTGGCCTGAAAAACCATTGGTCACGCCTGATCGCGAAATGATTAAAGATCAGCGTGTGTACTTTGTCGATAATCCGAGCATTACGCCGTTTATTCCTGAAAAGCCCAACGGCACTGCGGTAATTATTTTTCCAGGCGGTGGTTATATTCGACTGGCGGTTTTTCACGAAGGGAATGATGTTGCGCGCTGGTTTAATGATCGGGGCGTAACGGTCTTTTTAGTGAAATACCGCATGCAAGAATATGGTTACCCTGCACCCTTGCTTGATGGTCTACGCGCAGTGCGTTTGGTTCGCAGTCGTGTCAAAGACTGGAAGCTTGATGTTAATAAAATCGGTATCTTGGGATTTTCTGCAGGCGGGCATTTGGCGGCCAGTGTGACAACCCGTTTTGATTTTACGGATGGACAAACTGATCCATTAGCAAACATCAGTGCGAAACCAGACTTTGCGATTTTGGGATATCCGGTGATCAGCATGAAGGCAGATTTTTCGCATGCGGGTTCACGCAAAGCCTTGTTGGGCGACAATCCTTCAGACGAATTACTCACCCAAAATTCACTTGAGTTGCAGGTTAAATCGGGCATGCCGCCTGTGTTTATGTTTCATGGTGTGGCTGATCAAGCTGTGCCTGTTGCAAACAGCTTGGCGTTTTTTGCTGAAGTGCAAAAATACAATTCACAATCCGAATTGCATATTTACCAAAGTAGTATTCATGGCCTGGGCATGGTGCAAGGGCAGGGCAGTATTTCCAGTTGGCCGCAGGCCCTGGAATTGTGGATGAAACAAAATAAGTGGATTGATTAGTTTTTTATGTGGGTTGATACGATTCTAAATCAAATATTTCGTCATACCCGAAGGGTATCCAGTGACTTACAGGGTTAATGTAGTCATTTTTGATCAAAAGAGACTGACATTATTTGCAGGCAGGTAGATTCGGTGGCTTCGTCATTAGAGGAGCCGTTATGTCTCGCCTGATTGCTGTTTGTTTTTCATTATTGTTTTTTTGTTTTGCATCCAGTGTGCAAAGTCAGCAGGGCCAGCCCTGGGTGGTTGAATCCAGCAGTTTTGCCATGCTGGGTTTCAGTGTTGATCCAAAAGTCGTCCAGCCTTTTTTACCTGAGGGATTTACTCCTCATATAAATGATAAGAAGCAGACGTCGTTGATTGTTGAAATCTATTCAACCGAAAAAATTTCGGGTATTGCTGCGTACAAAACCGTTTTTATTGTGGCAGAGGTTGCGGATCATCCCAGCCGCGGCGGTACACCAGGTCATTACGCTATATGGGGGCGACTGGATTCGCAGGCTAATGTAGATTTTTTCAGAAGCTTGGGGTTCCCCTATCAATTGGCGCAGACTCTGGATATTCAACCCGGAAAAACACACCAAACAAAAGTTGCTGATACATCTGGTGAGCTTTTGAGCATTCAGTTAGAAACCTCTGACGCCCCTTTTGTTGGACAAGGTGTGGTTGATATGTTGGTCTTGAAAAATCGGCAGGTGTTGAAATCGGAAGTATCGTTTTTAACCCAGGCTAATTTTGCAAAAGTGAATGAGTTCAAAGTGTTGGCAAAAAATGATCCGGTGTTGAATCTGCTGAAAGATCGCATAGCGGATTGGTCCTTGGTATCGGACGAACAAATATTTTCTTATTCACATTTGATCCCCTTAAACAAGAAGTAATTCGAGGAAAATTAGATGAAAAAAGCCATTATAGTATTGGTCTTGTTGTTTTCGTCACTGGTAGTTGCTGATGAAACTAATGTTGACGGGTTATATTCGTCATGGTGCATGATGGGCATGGCTGCTGAGTTAGACGGAGAAAGGTCTCCGGATAAAGCTACTTACTCTTTTACAAGAGACAACATACTTAAATATGATGCGGGTTTCTTCAAGCAAGAAGAGTCGTTCACTATTGAAGATCAAAAAATTAAGACCAAATCTATGGGTAATTACAAAATGATATCAATCAAGGAGGATGAAATGATTCTTTATTATGGTGGCTATATGTTTTTTAAAAAGGCGCCTGTAAATAGGTTGAGAGTTAATAACCGGGGTTGTTGATGGAATTTGAAAAAGCCTTTGATTTAATTGTCTTGAGCTTAACCGCCTGGAGTGCGATTGCATTGCTAATGGACAGGCGTGGTTACGCCAAAATTAATCGCTGGTTCGCCGCTTTACTATTTTGCCTTTGTGTACCGCAAGTGTATTTTTATTCCTGTTTGGTGCAACCGCCAAACGGGAATTTTTTTCTTGCACTTTTAACTCAGGCCACTATTTGGTTAAAAGGTCCTTTTATTTTTGCAATGGTTACGCTCGCATTTGGCCGGCCGGCACGCTTTTACTGGCTACATCTTGTGCCTTTTTTTGTTGTGACCCTGGCATTGGTACTTGAACCTGTCTGGATGTTTGAGTGGCTCTTGGGTGGTTTTCTGCATGTCATGATTTATCTGATGGCTTGCTGGAAAGTTTTGTATGCCGCTAAAGCTCGTGTGCGCATTATTTTTTCCGGTTATCAGAATTCCGCAATTTTCTGGATACTCTGTGTTGTATTTGGAATGTCAGCATTGATACTGATCGATGCCGCCTTAATGCTGGCAGCTTATGTGCAGCGCAGTTTTCTATCAACAGCTATTACGCTAGTGAATTGGATGATTTCATTCTACTTGTTAGTCCTCGCCTTTTTTAGTATTTATCGACCCGAGTTGTTTTTTAATCAAACCATGCAAGAAGAGCCGCAGGATGATTCTTTATTTGAAAAACAAATGCCAGCCGATAAAAATGAAAACAGAATTGAAAAAACTGACAATAAAACACCGAATTTAACTTTAGTGGTTCCCTCAAAGCCAACAAAAAATTGGCGTGAGCTCAATGAATCGCTTGCGACAGAACTGGCTGTTGAGTTAGAGACTTTGATGGAGCAGGAGGAGTTGTATCGTCAAAACGAATTATCATTGGCAGATTTGGCTTCGCGATTGGGCATTAGTGTACATCAGGCATCAGAATTATTAAATGTGCATTTTTCTGAAAATTTTTATGATTACCTTAACCGCTACAGACTGGCTTATGCATGTAAGATGTTGGCGGATGCCAATTGCCATTTGCGGGTATTGGATATTGCATTTGAATCCGGCTTTAGTAATAAGAATTCGTTTTATCGTTACTTTCGTGAGGCTTATGGAGTTACGCCGGTGGAATACAGAAGCCGTCAAACGGAAAAATCCTTGACGGCTTTGCGTTAATTTATTAATCCCAGAAATTTAATTCATACCATTCAAACCCATTCAAACTTTGCAGAAATGTTTGTTCTACGGCTTTGAATTCCGGTGAGTTGGAATAAGCCTGAAAATCTTCTTTTTTGTTCCACTGCAGCATAATCAATAAATCCGGTGGAGTGATTTCACCTTCGGTTAATTTGTCGTAGCGAACGGTCGGAGATTTGATAATCGTTTTGACACCCAGTCTGTCACGAACAACTTGAGTTGCCTTAAAGTATTGATCATATTTAGCTTTATCTTTTAACCAAATAAAAACCACCGAATAGACTTTGGTTTTATCGAAGCTGATATCCATTTCGTTGGCAACGTCTATATCCACCGCTTGTAACTGATTCCAGGCTTGAATGCGTAACGGTTTGTAGTCTTTTAAATATTCCGGGTTTTCACGCGTGGAGTTTGCCGCATCTTTACTGGGCCATAAATAAAGACCTGAACCATCGGGTTTGCCATTGCCCATAATTACGCTGGGTTTAAAGGTGGTAATTTCCTTCATGCCAGCCGCTTGTGCTAATGGAAAGGCTTTTGAAAAATAGTGTTGTCTGACTGCATCTCCATCGGGTTTGTTTTCGCTCAGGACAAAGGTGAGTCGTTGCCCTGGTTTGACTACCTCTGCTTGAGCCGAGAATGCACAGAATAAAAGAGACGAGGCGAGGCCAATGCTAATCGCCAATTTTTTTACATTAAACAAAGACTGCATAAAAACTCCTGAATAACTCTGGATGGTTAGTGGAGTGGTGATTGAACCGACTTTCTGCTTACCCTGCGTCACTTTTGAGCAAAAATGACCTGAGTTCACTCGCTACTGATTAGTTTTGTTGGGCAGTTTGTTTGTCCATATTTTTTCAATTAATTAATCGGAGTTTTTATGAAGATTCTAAAATACAATTTATTGGCAGCCTGCTTGATGTTGGCAGCATCAACACACGCAGCAACTGAAATCGGTGGGTTTACGGGTAGCGTTTACGATACTTGGGATGGGCTCAAGAAAGAGGGGCTTGAGGTTCGTACATTTAAACAGAATAACCTGCTGGATCCGCAAGAAAAATTTGTCAGACGTTATCTGCAATATATTCCGCGTAGCATTCATCGTCATCAACACCACAATCCTGGTCATGATCATAAAAAAGAATATCCTTTAGTCATTATGTTGCCGGGTGCAGGATTAAGTGCGGAGTTGGGGCGCGAATGGGATTGGGGCAATCGTGTGGAGCGTTTGGCGGATAAAGAAAAATTTATTGTGGTGTATGCCAATGCTCATGAGCCAGGCAGCGACCTTGCTATTCAGGAGCCGGAGAATCCTCTTTACATGAATGGTGGCTATTGGCGTACTTGCTTTGGCAAACCGGGTGAGTCTGCTGAATTTTTTAAAGTGGATGATGTTGAGTATCTGCGCAAGGTCATTAAAAAAGTCAAAAGTGAAGGTGTACCGATTGATAGCAAGCGTATCTATTTAATGGGTATGTCCAACGGTGGCGAAATGGCACAACGCGCTGCGCGTGAAATGGCCGATGTGTTGGCCGGTGTTGGTGCGGTTATGCCTGTTAATTCCATGCCGGCGAATATCGAATTTTTTAATTGCGCAAAGCAGGAACAAAAACCTTTGCCAATGATGTTTATCTATAGCCCCAAAGATACTTTGTTGGATTGGATCTACACCAATTCCGGTTTTAACTATGGGGATGTGATGAAAGATTCCGTTATGCAGTGGCGTAATGCCCTTGGCATTGATGCAACAACTGAAAAGGTCTCATTCCTGCCCAATCGTATCGTGGAAGGTGAGGGTTATGCCGGTAGCATCCCCTGGGCTATGGCATCAGTGAACTCCCACATCACTCGTTATGACTACAAGAAGACCAAAGCGGGCGCTGATTTTGCGGTGTTGGAAATCAATAATGCGGGCGGACATGCCTGGCCTAATGCTGCCGATACCCCCTTTGATGTGGCTGAGGCGCCCCATAATGGCTTTAAAAACCAGGACATAAACGCAGAAGTCGTCTTGTGGGATTTCCTGAAGAAGTCCAAGCGGGATTAATCCAGGCGCATTTATCGGAAAGCAGGGATGCTTTCTCAAGGTTTCTATCTATCCTCCCATTGCACAAAACCTGCTCGATAGCATACAATCGCGGCCCCTGAAAAAGGGCTATACGGCATTAGTCACAAACGCCAGGGGCATATCGCCCGGCTACTTCATGTCCGTCCAGTGTTTTTGGAGCAATATTAATGAGTGCATATGCAATTTTTGAAAGCGGTGGCAAACAACATCGCGTAGTGGAAGGCGAAACCCTGAAGCTCGAAAAAATCGAAGTCGCTACAGGCGGCACAGTTGAATTCGACAAAGTGTATCTGGTAGCAAATGGTGCTGATGTCAAAATCGGTGCTCCAGTTGTTGCAGGTGCCAAGGTGATTGCTGAAGTGGTTGCTCAAGGTCGTGCTGACAAAGTGAAGATCATCAAATTCCGTCGTCGTAAGCACCACCTGAAGCGTCAAGGTCACCGTCAGTGGTTCACTGAAGTGAAAATCACTGGTATCCAAGGTTAATAGAGGAGTAATCAAATGGCTCACAAGAAAGGGGTAGGTAGTTCCCGTAACGGTCGTGATTCAGAAGCGAAACGCCTTGGTGTTAAAGCTTATGGTGGTGAATTGGTTTCTGCTGGCAGCATTATCGTTCGTCAACGCGGTACACAATTCCATCCTGGTGCTAACGCCGGTATTGGTAAAGACCATACTATTTTTGCGAAAGTAGATGGCAAAGTGAAATTTGAAGTTAAAGGTGAACATAACCGTCGTTTCATCAGCATCGAAGCTGTGTAATTACGGTTAGTCATCTGTCGGTTGCGTAAGCAACTGGCAACAAGAACAATAAAAAGCCCTGTCGATTAACGCCAGGGCTTTTTTATATTATGTTCAGGATGAACGGTATGTCGCGGGTGCATGGATGCACAGGAGCGACTCATTTGGAATTTTTGACCCCCTCCTAACCTCCCCCTTCCCAGGGGGAGGGACTTTACTCCCTATTTAATGCGGAGTGCGATTTGTCCCCTCCCCTGGCAAGGGGAGGGCTAGGGTGGGGTCAAGCTTGTACGTTTCCTCTCTGGAGATTGCTGTGAAATTTGTTGATGAAGCCCCTATATCTGTCGAAGCCGGTAAGGGCGGTAACGGAATGATGAGTTTCCGTAAGGAAAAATTTATCTCTAAAGGCGGCCCTAACGGTGGTGATGGTGGCGACGGCGGCAGTGTGTATCTGGTTGCTGATGAAAACCTGAATACCCTGATCGATTATCGCTTCCAGCCTAAATACAAAGCTGAGGATGGCGAAAAAGGGGGAACCAAAGATTGCACCGGTGCCAAGGGTGCCGATTTGTTTCTGCCTGTTCCAGTTGGTACAACCGTTGTTGATCAGGATACTGAAGAGGTGTTTGGTGATCTGACTACTCACGGTCAGCAATTAAAAGTCGCACAGGGCGGCTTTCATGGATTGGGTAATACTCGTTTCAAATCCAGTACCAATCGAGTTCCGCGCAAAACCACGCCCGGCACGCCCGGTGAACAGCGTAATTTAAAGCTCGAATTAAAAGTACTCGCCGATGTTGGCATGTTAGGTTTGCCGAATGCGGGTAAATCCAGTTTTATTCGTGCAGTCAGTTCTGCAAAACCAAAAGTTGCGGATTATCCATTCACCACGCTGGTACCTAATCTGGGTGTGGTAAAAGTTCAACAGCATCGCAGTTTTGTGATCGCGGATATTCCCGGATTAATTGAAGGTGCATCAGAAGGCGCAGGTTTGGGTGTTAGATTTCTGAAACACTTAACGCGCTGTCGATTGTTATTGCATATTGTCGATATCGCCCCGGTTGATAATTCCAACCCTGCTGATAATGTGCGCGTGATTGCTAACGAATTGCAAAAATTCAGTCCGACACTCGCAGGTCGTGATCGCTGGTTATTGTTGAACAAACTGGATTTGTTGTCGGCCGAAGAAGCCGAAGAAAGATGTCAGGCAATAGTAAAAGAGTTAAATTGGACTGGCCCGGTGTTTCGCATCTCTGCATTAAAAAGTGAAGGCACTGCCGCATTGAGCGGAAAAATAATGGATTATCTCGAACCTATCTGGCTCGAAGAGCGCGAAAATCCTGAAGTGCGTCAACGCGAGTTGGATTTGCAAAATCAAATGGCGCAAGAAGCGCGTGATCGCATCGAAGAATTGCGTGAAGCTTACCGCGCAGCCAAACGCGCACGCGGTGAAGATGACGACTTCAACGATGACGATTATGATGTGGAAATTATCTATACCAATTATTGATTTTTTACCACCTTCTCCCTAACCCTCTCCCACAAGGGGTGAGGGAACAGAATGAGCTAAAGAAAATATTTCTACGTTAGTTCATCCCCTCTCCCTTGATGGGAGAGGGGCAGGGGAGAGGGTGAATGTCCACTAATAAAAAATTGAACCGAACATGAAAAAACGCGACAAAATTTCCACCACCAAACGCTGGGTTGTCAAAATTGGCAGCGCATTATTAACCAATGATGGCAAGGGCCTGGATGCTGTTGCGATTGCCGGTTGGGTTCAACAAATGGCGCAGTTGCGCAATCAGGGCATTGAATTGGTATTGGTGTCATCCGGCGCTGTAGCTGCGGGTATGCGTCGATTGGGTTGGGATTCTCGCCCGACAGAAATTCATCAGTTGCAAGCTGCTGCTGCTGTGGGGCAAATGAGTTTAATCCAAACTTACGAAGTAGAATTTCAACGCTACGGATTATTAACCGCACAAGTCTTGTTGGATCACGATGATCTCTCTTCTCGTCAACGTTATTTAAACGCGCGTTCAACCTTAAAAACTTTGGTGAATTTAAAAGTCGTTCCGGTTATTAACGAGAACGACACAGTAGTCACTGATGAAATCCGCTTTGGAGATAACGATACTCTCGGAGCATTGGTCGCCAATTTAATTGATGCCGATTTATTGGTAATTTTGACCGATCAAAAAGGCATGTACGATTCCGATCCCCGTTCAAATCCCAATGCACAATTATTAAGTGAAGTGGCTGCAGATGATACTCGCCTCGAACAAATGGCGGGTGGTGGTGGCACTTTGGGGCGTGGCGGCATGATCACCAAAGTTCGCGCTGCACGTGTTGCTGCACGCTCAGGTGCGGATACCGTCATTGTTGGTGGTCGCATCGAAAATGCATTACTGCGAATTGCAGCAGGTGAAGATTTGGGAACATTTCTTTGGGCTGCACAACAGCCACAGGCGGCGCGCAAGCGTTGGTTGTCGGGCCAATTACAAACACGCGGTACCTTGGTATTGGATGATGGCGCGGTACGCGTATTGCGTGATCAGGGCAAGAGTTTATTGCCAGTCGGTGTAAAAGAAGTGCGTGGCGATTTTACTCGCGGCGATATGGTGGTTTGTGTTGATCAGCAAGAAAAAGAAATTGCACGCGGATTAGTGAACTATCACGCGGATGAAGCCAAAAAAATTATCGGCAAGCCCAGTGCACAAATTATTGAAATTTTAGGTTATCAGGACGACGCAGAATTAATTCATCGCGATAATTTAATTGTCAGTTAATTTTTAGAAACAATTAACCTGTAGGGGCAGGCCCCCGTGCCTGCCCAAACCACAAATCGCTCCTCAATCGGTAATAACAATCAAAAAGAGGCAAGCTCATGGATCTGGAATTTATCGAAGCCCCCAAAGAGTTGGATTGGCAATCTGTTGATCCTGCTTATAAAAAACTTTTACGCATACATATCCTGATACAAATTCTGGCATCTACTGCAATGTTGGGGTTTTTCTATTGGATTCTTCCACCAGAAACCCATGTGTTTTTCTACGGTTTATTCGCAATTGCTGCGACGCTATTCGGTTGGTTATTTTTTATTTGGGCGCCCAAAACCGCCAAACGATTGCAATATGTGCTGCGTGAAGATGATATTCAATTAAAACGCGGTTACCTCTATTGGCGACACCTGGCGATTTCCTGCAATCGCATTCAACATCTCGAAGTCAGTCAGGGGCCGATTGAGCGTTATCTTGGGCTTGGTCGTCTGGTGGTCTATACCGCCGGCACTATGGGATCGGATATGAAATTGCCTGGCCTTGCTTTGGAAACTGCGCAGACGATAAAAGCGCAGCTGCTGAAAAAAATTAATGCAGAGGAAATTGAAAGTGATGAAAGCCTCTGATTGGTTGCGCATCTCACCGGTTTCTGTTCTCTATTTTGTCGCCCGTAATATCAACATGGCGTTGAATCTATGGCCTGCATTGGCTGGTGCTTTGGCTGTTCCAGCAGCACGTGAATGGTTGTTTGAATCGGGTGTTGTGGGTGTAGGTTTGGTTATTCTGGTTGCCTCTTTAATTAATTATTGGTTTTTCAGTTTTCATTTTGATGATGAAAAAATTCAGATTCGCCAGGGCTTAATTTTCAAAAAAAATCTTACGCTTTATTTTGAGCGAGTTCAGGAGGCCAACCTTGAGCAAGCAATTTATTTTCGCCCGTTTAATCTTTGGACATTGCAGTTAGAGAGCGCTGGTGGAAAAGAAGCGGTGAGTCTGCCGGGAATTCATCACCAACTGGCCAGTGATATTAAGCAGCTGGTATTAGATGCTAAAAAAAATCCGGCTATCAAACAACAAGAAACCACTATTGATTCACCTCAATCGACAGCCATTCATCAGGATCAGATTGAATATCAAATAAAATTGACGCCTGTAGATTTATTTCGATACGGGTTGATGCACAATACACTGATTTACTATGTCGCTATCCTCGCCCCTATACTTGGACAAAATGAAAAAATCTGGATGTATATTTCAGGAAAAATCGGTGATTCCTGGCTGGTTAAAACCCTGGTTGATTATCTTTCCAGCCACAATTTGTGGATGGGCATTATTGCAGTAGCGCTGGTTGTGTTGTCGATATTCGCCGTGGTGTATTTGATTTCAATTTTTTTGGCGATGGTCAAGTATTGGGATTACACCCTGACGGTGCAAAATGGGCGTTATCAATTTCATGCCGGCTTGATCAACCGAATCGCCAGCGGCTTCCGCAAACATAAACTGCAGACTTTGATCATCAAACAAAGTCTAATTGCACGTTTATTAAATCGCTACTCGATTTATGTACGTCAAACTAATGAAGCTGTACGCAAACAGGGCGAAATCAATTTGGGTTTTACTATTCCGGTAGTCACCGAAGAACAGCTTCAGGATATTCTGCAGCAACTGAATATTCGCAAGGTTGAATGGAAGCGTTGTTCGCCTATGAAAATTCTATGGGATAGCCTGATCTGGGGAACTCTAATCTGCGGTACAGCGGGGGCTATTTTATTCTTTACTCATCATTCCATTTATTGGGTATTGCCACTGGCCATGCTAATTATTTTATTGAGTATAAAAAACTGGTACTCAATTGGTTATGAAATTAACCAGGAAGGTTATGCAGTTAAACAGGGTATATTAGGTCTGAGCACTACCTATGTGCCTCAGATAAAAATTCAAAAATTGCAACTTTCTCAAGGGCCAATTCAACGTTTGCATCAAACAGCATCTATTGCAGTTTGGAGCGGTGCGACTTTGGAGCGATTGAATTTCATTCCTATGGAAAAATTGCAATCCGAAACCAATAAAATATTGCAAACCATTGCCCGCTTTCGCGGGCGCTGGATGTAATTATTCTGCTTTTAAGGTATCGGCAGGCCGAGCAGAAACCACTCTGAAGGTGTGCGCGGTAACAATCGCGTTAGTCAGTAAGAATACGGTGATGGCTGAAACCAACGTCATAATTGATCCCCACACAATCAAATCAATTTGATTCGAAAATTCTTTTATCCAGCCAGACATAAAATACAAAGCCACCGGCATAGCTGCTGCGTGCGCAATCACGATAAACAACAGAAAACGCTTGCTGAGCAATTGAATAATATCCCATCTTTTGGCTCCATGAAGCTTGCGTAAGGCGATTTCTTTCTTTCGCTTCTGTGAATCCAAACTGGAAACACCATAGATACCTAATAAACAAATGATCAGGATAATCAGCAAAAATGCCTGTAAAAATTGATTGATCAGTTTCTCTTGTTTGATTGAACTTTCTATATCATCCTTCAAACTCCAATCTAAAGGTTCAGTTCCTACTACACGCATTGATGTTTCTTTTAAAAATTTGAGTGTTTCTGGCAGTGTTCCCTCTTTGTATCTGACTGAAAATGGAATCGGAGCTTCAGGTGTAATTACATTCCAAAATATACAGTTGACGGGTTTTGATAATAATCCACCAGGTAAAATTCGCTTGGTTACAGCCGCTATTCGAATTTCCATCGGAGGCTGCGAATCAGAAGAATGGAAGTTCAGTTTTTGATTAACTGCCGACTCGGCGTTTGAGAAGCCCAAAGCCCCCAAGGATTGTTCGCAGATAACCGCATCCCCTGGCGATTGATTATTTTTAACGGGATTCTCTGGTAATGATCCCGCGATAATTTGAATCTCATAGGTGTTAAACACCTCATAATCTGCAATATAGATAGTATGTAGTCCTACAGCTTTTTCTTTGGGTACATCAATTTTCGATGCAAGTATGAGTTGGTCATTATTTGAAATACCTGACGCTATTCGGGAAACGCCCAAAATGTTTTGGTGCTTCTTTAACTCAGTTACAAGAGTTGTCTTTTGATCGACACTCACAGAGCCCTGGAAATGAAACTGATGTACATTTTTATAGGAGTAGCCCAAGTCTTGATTTAATGCATGTTGAATCTGCAGGGACATAATGCCAGCCGCAATAGCAAAACAAGCTGCTGCAAAAAATTGAAAACATAGAAATCCATATCTTAGAATTAGTGTGTCTTTTCGTTCAGTATATTGGTTAGCGCTGAGTATTCTCGCAGGCATAGTATTTTTTACTAAAAATAGCGGAAATGCTGCAAGAGCCAGACTGGTTACGACAAGAAATGAAGTCAAGTATGTTCCGAGCTGGCCAAAATACTGAATGCTGAAATCAGAAGTAATAGATAAAATTTTAAATAACCAGGGCATTACAGGTTGAGTAATAGCAAGTGTAATTCCAAACCCTGCTATCAAAAAAATCAACGTTTCGGTTAAGAATAGAAAAAATAAACTGCTATAGGAGGACCCCGCTAAACGATAGATGGCAATTTCTTTTTGTCTTTGCAGTTGTGATGACATCACTATATTGATGTAGTTAATCAGAGAAACTAATAAAACTGCGGCGGCAATTAAAAAGAGTATCCATAGGCTAGTGTTTTTTCCGGGATTTAGATCTTTATGCAGATGTATGTCAGTAATGGTCAGTAATTCAGGTTTATGTTTTTGTAATTCGGCCCCGGAGAGGGTAATAGCGCCAGCATGTAAGGCGGCATAGTGAGCATCAAACATTTTATTGATATGTTGTTGATATTCTTCTTTGGTGATACCTTTTTTGAGTTTAATAAAGGTTTGTGTATTCAACAGTATATTGGTGGATGGATTCTCTTGTGGTAAAAACTTGATATAAGCCTGCTTGGCAACTTCGGATCGAGGAGAAGGGTTTTCAATGACGGCCACTACTCTAAATGACTTAAATGGAGAAGTAGATTGGGTGTTGTCATTTTGTGAAGCTTCATTTGCAGGAATGCTCACAGTTTTCCCGATTGCGGGTTCGAGACCAAATAAGTTTTCGGATAAGTTTTGAGATATAACTATGGCATCAGGGATTTTAGAAAAATCAGCGAGGTTTCCTGCAATTACCCGGATGGTAAAAATTTGGAAGAACCCTTCATCTGTGATGCCGAGGCTGTATATGTTTGCCGAATTGTTTGAAGGTTTTTCCGGATTCGTAGGGTGAGTTACTCTACTGTATATGCCAGATACCAGCTCGTCTCGTAAAAGATTGGATGCCAATAATTCTGAAAATTTTTGTGATCCACCAAGTCCAAAATCAGTTTTTAATGCATAAATATTCTCGGTATCTTGCCAATGATGATCCCAAGTCCTTTCGCTGTAGTTAATTACCATTACTATAATAAAAGCGCAAAGCCCCAGCGTTAAACTGAATAATTTTAAAAAAGATAACCATTTGTTTCTTAGTAAATGGCGGGTAATAATTTTTAGATAATGCAAAAACATGGTGTAATTCCTTTTAGTGGTGAGTTTCGGAAATTAACTTGCCGTCAAACAAATGGATTTGTCGTCTGGCGTAGTTGGCATGTTCTTGCGAGTGGGTCACCATTATGATGCTGGTTCCTTCAGCATTCAGTTGCTGCAGGATTTGCATAATTTCCTGGCCGCGAACTGAGTCTAAATTACCGGTAGGTTCGTCGGCTAACAACAGGCTTGGGTTGGCGACCAAGGCACGCGCAATGGCAACCCGTTGTTGCTGACCGCCTGATAATTGATGTGGAAAGTGTTTTGCTCTGTGGGATATTTCCAGCTTTTGCATCACCTGATCTATTTTTTCTTTTCGGATTTTTGCGGGTATCTGGTTGTAGATCAGCGCTATCTCGATATTTTCATAAACGGTTAATTCATCAATCAAATTAAAACTCTGAAAAATAAAGCCAACTTTATTTTTCCGAATATTAGCCAAAGCCGATTCGGAATAGCGCGCGACATTCTGATTGTCAAAATAATAATCGCCGCTAGTAGGTATATCCAACAACCCTAATATATTGAGCAGTGTGGATTTGCCGCAGCCGGATGGACCCATAATGGCGACAAACTCCCCTTGTTCGATAGATAAATGAATGTCTTGCAGTGCAGTAGTTTCTACTTGATCTGCACGAAAAACTTTGTTCATATTTTTTATTTTGATCATGATTTAATTCTCTATGTTAAGTGCCAATTCGTTTGAAAAATTTGTATAAGCGCTGGTAATTACCTTTTCTCCTGGTTGCAATCCATCAATCACCTCTATGAATTCACCGTTTTGTCGTCCGGTGGTGATAAACCGTTTATGTGCTTTATGCTGTTGGTCAATCACAAAAATCCAGTTGCCGCCCGTATCTTTTAGAAAAGAATCCTGTGGGATACAGAGTGCTTGTTCTTCGCCACCTATTTCCAGCTGTAAAGGTAGGTTCTGCCCGCGGTTTATATTGGATGGAGGGTCATCTGAAAAAACCAAATCAATTTTTATGTGGCCTTCCTGTATTTGCGGATATATCTTTTTCAATATGAGCTTGTAGTCCTGGCCATCAAAATGCAATTTTGCAGATTGCCCTGGTTTTAGTCTGGGTTGATAGAACTCCTGAATTTCCGCCACTATTTTGAAGTTGTTGGGGGTGTCAATTTGACCTATGCGTTCGCCGGGGTTTAGTGCTTGTCCAATTTCGAGATTAAAGGCCGTGAGTCTGCCATCAATCGGTGTTTTAATTTTTAGATTGCGTAAGTTATCGCGGGTGTAATTTAAATTATCTTCCAGATATCGAATGGAATCTTTTATTTTTCCGATCTGCAATTGATAACTCAGTTTGTTTTTATTGTAGAAGTTATCAACCAACTCATGGTTTTTAGTTAATGAATGCAAGGTCATGGATTCCTGTTCTAATTCTTGTTGGCTGACATACCCTTGATCCAGTTGCTTGAGGCGATTCAATTTGGCTGATTGTTTGTCTATCTCCCATTTCAAGCGGTTTAATTCTTGCTGGTCACGTAAATCTGTTTGCAATAAACCCAGCTCCTGTTGTTGAAGGGCGGTGATCTGTTGTCCAACCTGGGCTTCACTTTCAATTGATCGCAATTGCAAATTGGGGTTTGATAAATCCACCAATGCCTGTTGTTTGGATAAGAGTTGCCCATCTTCCACATAAATTTTATCGACTATGCCACCCTCGGTGGCCGTCAAATAAAATGTTTCCAATGGCATTACCTGGCCCCGAATCGGAATATGATCTTTATAAAGTTGGTGGCGCACTTCGGCAATTCGTATATCTTTTGCGTTAATGTTTCGATATTGCCCCAGGTTCGAAAAAAATGACACCCAGAGCAAGATCAATAGGCTGATTAGTCCTGTTATCCCAATTGTGAAGCGCCATTTTTGTAGCCAGGTTTTTTCTATGAGCTTGTCCAAGGTTGTAATCCAAATCAACAGATAAGCTTGAATCGCAACTCTTGTGCCAAACTAAAAAAATTAACCATTTCATCAGCTTATGTTTTTTATGCATTATCAGTTGATATAAAACTGTCCGATATCGAACAGTTGTCGTTCGTAAACGATCATTTTACACTGACGACAGATAAGACTATGTCCATGGAAAAAGCCGTGCAAACTAAAAGAATACTGGTAGTAGATGATGACGAGGATGTTCTGGTTTCTGCGCAATTGTTGCTGAAACGACGCGTTGCCGAAGTAAAGCTGCTCGATAATCCGAATAAAATACTGGCGTTACTACAGAGCGAATCATTTGATCTGATTTTGCTTGATATGAATTTTGTGATGGGTGATAGTTCCGGCCGTGAAGGGTTGAATTGGTTAACCAAAATTCGTGAAGCTTATTCCACCCCCGTTGTGTTGATGACCGCCTATGCGGGCGTCGAGCTTGCAGTCAAAGCTATGAAAATGGGTGCGGTGGATTTTGTTATCAAGCCTTGGTCAAATGAAAAAATTATCGCCTCTATCGAAAATGCCTTAATCAATCCCCCGCAGATATTATCGACTTCATCATCTATTTCAAATTCGGAGAGTGACTTTATCGGGCAATCACCCGTTATTCTCGAATTAATACGCAAACTGGATCGTTGCGCACCTACTGATGCCAATATTTTATTACTCGGTGAAAATGGTTCCGGCAAAGAAATGCTGGCAGGTGAAATCCATAAAAAATCCAAACGTAAAGATCAGCCCTTTATGGCGATTGATATGGGCGCTATACCGGATAATTTATTTGAATCAGAATTATTTGGTTACAAAAAAGGCGCCTTTACTGGTGCTCAACAAGATAAATCCGGAAAAATATTGGCCGCTAATGGCGGCACATTGTTTTTGGATGAAATAGGCAACTTACCTTTGCACCTTCAAGCCAAATTGTTGCGCCTGCTGGAGCAACGGCAATTAACACCCTTGGGGGATGAGCACTCAAGAAGTTTTGATGTCAGAATTATCGCCGCTACCAATATGCCCGTCAGTCGATTGCAGGATGAGCAGTATTTTCGTCAGGATCTTTTATTTCGAATCAATACGGTTGAATTAACCTTGCCACCCTTGCGTGATCGGCCGGAAGATATTCCTATTCTGGTAAATTATTTTTTGAAACACTTTTCAGAAAGATACCAGCGAAAATGTCCATCGGTTGATTTGCAGGCAATGAATAGCTTAATCCGTTATAGCTGGCCAGGTAATATTCGAGCCTTGCGCCATGCGATTGAGCGCGCTTTAGTGCTGAGTGATTCGAATATCTTAACAATGGAAGATTTTACATTTGCAGAGGTTGCTCAGCAGCTTGATGATAAAATTTTGGATCTCTACCAAATGGAAAAATCAGCGGTAACAAAAGCGCTCGCAAAACATCAAGGAAATATTTCAAAAACAGCAAGGGATTTGGGATTAACCCGGGCGGCACTTTATCGTCGTATTGAAAAATACGAAATAGGCAAAGATGACATTATTTAATAAAAACACATTCTGGAATTGCCTATGCAACCCTTAATAAACCGCCGATTTCGCCTAAAACTATTGTTGTGGATTGTTGCCAGCCTGATATTGTCGGTTGGCGGATTGTACTTATTATTGAATATTGAATCCTTTTCAATTTTGGGCGGTATTCTTTTAATTCTTGGAATATTCTGTTGTCTGGCATCTTTTCGCTATATCGAATCTTGCTTTGATCAGCTTGATGATTTTTTTGATTCAGTAGAATCCAATGATAGCGCGTGTCGTTACACATCTAATCTCGATTTGGGTAAATCCCTGGCATCACGTTGGAATCAGATTATCAGTGATATCAATCAACAGCGTCAGTCCCAGCAGGAATCACTTTTATTTTATCGTGCATTAATCGATAGAGTGCCGGTTCCGTTGGTTATTCGTCGAGGCACTTCGATCAGTTTGGAAAATATGTCCGCCAAGCGTTTATTTAATCTGGCTCATCTGGAAAATATTAATGATCTACAGGTGTTTGGCGAGGCATTCCTCGACGATATTAGGTCTATTCAAGCCGGTGAGCGCATTAGCAGTTTGATTAAAAAAGACAAGGCCTGGATTCAAGTATCGCTGGCGGCAACCAAGCTCTATATAGGCCATAACGAAAGCATGCTGATTAGCGTTGATCCTATTCAGCAGGAATTGGATAAGCAAGAGTTGGAGTCCTGGCAAAATCTGGTGCGTGTGTTTACACACGAAATTATGAATTCCATGACTCCCATTCGCTCCTTAAGCCAAACAGCAAAAGACATTTTGGCGGTGGAACAATTGAGTGTTGATGATGTGCAAGATGTAAAATCTGCCGTAGATCGCGTAGGTAACCGTGCCGAACATCTGATGAAATTTGTACAAGCCTATAGAAAGATATCGGAACCACCGCTGTTACAAAAAACGGAAGTGAAAATTATCGATTTGTTTACGAATATCAAAACACTCATGCAATCCCAATTGAACAGCCATCGAATTCAATTGGAAATCAGTGTGGTGCCTGAATATCTCAGTGGTCATCTTGATTCAATACAAATGGAACAACTGCTGATCAATCTGGTACAAAATTCCATTGAAGCTTTGATAAATCGCGAGAGCCCTCAAATTATATTGCGCGCCTACCTCAATTATTACTCCCAGTTAGTGATTGAAGTTGAGGATAACGGTGCAGGCATAAAACCGGATATTCAAGATAATTTGTTTACGCCCTTCTTTACCTCTAAATCCGATGGCACAGGCATAGGATTATTTTTGGCAAAACAAATTGTGCTAGCGCACGATGGCAGTATTACTGCGCTCAACCATCCTGAGTCGGGTGCGATTTTACGGATGACGTTTTGATGTTTTCTCTCCCAGAGGGAGAGGGAATAAATTCACTTCGTAGTGAGTTAAACAGGGAGTTCAATCCCCTCTCCCTCTGGGAGAGGGCTAGGGTGAGGGCTAATAACCAAATAATCTAATTTCCACGCCAAATTTTCCTCAAAAGCGGCAACTTCTTGCCGCTATAGGGTTTGTACCCTTTCGATTGAGGTGAATCATGATTATTGCCAACTCACAAATCCAGATGTCGGCACAGCAGGAATATCAGGAAAGCTACAGTTTGCGCGAGACCGGGAGCCTGTGGCGCGGGCCAAGTCCAGAGCCTTTGAATCCAACACCTGTTGTTCAGCCGATCAAAACAATTTCGGTTGATTTATCCAAAGCGGGTTCCTTGTTGGCGAAATATCAGCAATCACAAACGCTCAATTTAAATACTGACCTTGATTCGCGTTCGCGGATTAATCGCATGATTCTCGAAGCGATTTTTGAATCTATCACCGGGCGTTCCATCGATTTAAAAGAATCAAAAGAAGTCGTGGAAGAGGGGGGGGCCAGTGAATTAAAAGTCGATACACCAGTGCCGTCACGCAATATGCAAACCGCGAATGAAGTAGTTTATCGCCGACAAGAACGTTACGAAGAACACGAACGCATGCAATTTCAAGCACAGGGTACGATTCGCACACAAGATGGCCGCGAGATTTCATTTAATGTTGATTTAGGTATGAGCCGCGATTTTGTGTACGAATCCAATCTCGAAGTGCAGCGTGTGCAGATGATTGATCCCTTAGTGATTAATTTTGATGGTTTAGGCGCACAACTTAGTCAAACCAAATTTTCATTCGATCTGGATAGCGACGGTACAGAAGAACAGCTCGCCAGTTTAAAAACCGGTAGTGGTTTTTTAGCGCTTGATCGAAACAAGGATGGAATCATCAATAACGGCAGCGAATTATTTGGCCCCAATACCGGCCGCGGTTTTGCCGAACTCGCCGCTTACGACGAAGACGGCAATCAATTTATCGACGAAGCCGACAGCATCTACCACCAACTGCGAATCTGGATGACCAACGAAGACGGCAGCAAACAATTAATGGCATTAGGTGATAAAAATATCGGCGCGATTTATCTGGGGCATGTCAGCTCACCTTTTCAATTAAAAGATGAAAATAATAATTCGCTGGGCGAAATTGCAAACTCGGGAATTTATTTGAAAGAGACTGGTGAGGTTGGGGTGGTGCAGGAGTTGAATTTGCGAGTTTGATACTTTGCTATTAAAAGGTTCGGTCTAAATTGATTTGGCTTGTTTTGCGATATCTTCATCCGAGCTATTTAATAGTTCAGCTTTATATTGCGTTATAAGTTCGTGGTTGCAGTTGCTGATGGCGAGAGCTTCAAGACACGTTAGGCCTGCCCATTCATCTTGATTTCTGAGATCCCAGAGTTGCGTTATATACTGCTCAAGATTAGGTGCTTTATGTTCGGCTAATCCTATCAGGGCGACTCTCTTAGTGTAAATGTAACTTTTGTTAAAAAATCCGATTAATATTTTTTCATGATCGGCTGTCAAAGAATTAAATTTTCTAAAACAACTCGCAAGCTGATAATCGCAGTAATCACCTTTTGATTTAAGAGCATGATTGCATAAACAAATGAAGTTACTTGTAGTGATGTCAGCGATATTTGATAGTCTTGGACTGGATGGATATAGCCAAGCGATAATTCTCCCACCTTCGTCGCTACGAGATATTAAAAATAGAATGTTGTCCAAGCAAGACTCAGAAAGTGAATGAAGATCCATTTCCTCAAATGCTATTTTAAGTGTTGCTTCGATGTTATCCCAGTCCTCATAACTAATATCATGTTCTCCGTAAAAGTCGCCGTAGGAGTCTCCATAAGATTCATGCAACCATAGATCCAATTCTATTTTATGTTTCTCTATTTCAGATTCTATATCGTTCATTATTCGAATCCAGTGAACCTTCAAATATTAATTTCCAATTAATTAACCATGGCGTCATGCTATCAGAACTTGAATTAACTAAAAAATACTTTCAGTATTTGCTACCATGCCACATCAATCCCCAATTACGAGGAATACAACATGAAACTGGCGCGTATTTGTTTATTGGCATTGTCATTGAGTTTGGTCGCTTGTAACGCTTCTTTGCCGCATATTGCCGAAACCGGCGCGGCGGTTGCGAGTGCGACGGGTTATAACAATCAGGCGCAGATGATTCGGGCGATTAAAGAAGCGCTGGAATTGGGGAGTAATCGTGCGGCGGATAGTTTGTCGGTTGCGGGTGGTTATGCCAATAGCTCGCTTTACCGAATTGAGTTGCCTGAAAATTTGCAGCCTATTACCAAAAATTTGCGGCAGTTGGGTTTGGGTTCGCAATTGGATAAGGTCGAAGCCTTGATGAATCAGGGTGCGGAAAAAGCAGCAGTTGAAGCGAAAGCGGTTTTTATCGATGCAGTGCGTAATATGAAAGTGACTGATGCTTTGGGAATTATTCGCGGTAATCAAACGGCGGCGACAGATTATTTTCGTGTGCAAACTGAAGCCAGTTTACGTCAGCGTTATCAACCGATTATCCAACAAAATCTTGAGAAAATTGGTTTTTATAAACAATACAAACAATTGCTGACCGCTTACAACATGGTGCCCGTCGCCAACAAACCCAGTTTGGATCTTGAACAACATGTAGTGAATATGGCGCTCGATGGTTTATTTAAACAAGTTGCGGTTGAAGAAAAATCAATTCGACAAGACCCGGTTGGGAGGGGCAGTCAAATTATTGGTGCTGTTTTTGGACTTAAATAGTGGTTTCATTTTTATGGAGCTTAGTCAGTTAGAATTTGAAATTAAAATCTCAGAGATTGACAGGGAATATGCAAAGAAAGAAGTTAAAGTATCTGCAAGACCATTTGGTGCTGTGGTCGCACTACTGAAACATATGAATGTTTCTGGGCCATTAACCAACCCATACTCTGAGAGTTTAAAGTTTCCGGTTACAGGTAGTAATGCCTGTGATCATGTACATAATTGGTATGCTAATACCTATGGTGAACTTTTAAATGTAGATTTTAGTCCAGCTAGTTTCCCTATTTGGATATCTGGTCATGCATATGAAGTTAAATTACCACTTGCTTTTGGCGTTATCGTTGTGTCAAGCAAGCACAAGTTTAATGACAGAAAGATAGTCAATGGAGTTGATTGTGTTCAAAAGCTTCCTGAGAAGATTAGAGCGAATCTAACTGGTTCGGAGGAAAATTTAATTCAGGCGATGTACGCAACCTGTATTGGAGTTTCTGATGAGTTTAAGAAATACAAAACAGAACTAGTTCGTTCTGCTCGAGATGATTCTCTTCTTAGTTGTCAGCTTCTTTGTGGGTTTAATATTAATTCGGCGTTGTCGTCATGGCATTCTCTTCAGTTTGCGGAGAAGTGTATAAAGGAGCTCATAAGTCGAAGAGGTACATATTCAAAAACTCATGATATTGAAAAGCTTGTTAAAGAGGCAGAAAAGTTTGGATATATTCCAGATCCGCGAATAGATTGGAGCTTGTTCAGGTTCAATCCATCAGTTAGATATGAACCTGATTCCATTGGTGTTGAAATGGCGGTTAAAATTAATCATGAAGCATGGCGAATTGCGTATAACACGTTGAAACAAATAAATACATAAAAAACCATTTGTCTGGATTCGACTGACATCGTATTAGTAATACTTCAACTGCGTCGCCTTCCCTCTAAATATCCGATAAGAAAAAATTGTGTAGGCGATAATTGTTGGCAATACAACCACGGATCCTACTAAAATAAATTTAAGTGATTCAGGTGCGCTGGCAGATTGCCAGATTGTTAATTGATTGGGCACTACATAGGGAAAGAAGCTGTAGGCCAAACCGATAAAACTCATTAAAAAGATGATCGCCGCAGAAATAAAAGGAAACCAGGAAAAACTTTCCAAATCTTGCGAGAAGTTTTTCAAGAATCTGTCGCTGGCGAATAACAAACCGAAACAGACAGTTGGAATAATCATCAGCAATAAAACCGTTGGGCTGCCAAACCATTTTTCGTAAATGCTGGGGCTAACCCAAGGGTTTGCGATAGATACCGCGATTAAACCCAGCGCCATTAACCAGCCACAACGCCTTGCCCAGCGAGTTGCAGATTGTTGCAATTCGCCTTCGGTTTTCATCACTAACCAACAAGCACCTATATAGGTGTAACCCGCGGTTACGCAAATGGCGCTGAGGCACGCAAATAAAATAGATTTCAAACTGGAATCAAAACCCATCACATAAATACCGAGCATGTAACCTTGCGAGAGTGTTGCCAGCAATGAACCGATTTTGAAAATTTTATCCCACAAATCTTTATGATCGGGCAGGGCTTTTGCGCGAAAGTCGAAGGCAACGCCGCGCAAAATCAATCCCGCTAACATCACTGTCACAGGCAAATACAAATGAAATAACACCAGACTGTGTGCGGTTGGGAATGCAATTAATAACACACCGATTCCCAGCACTAACCAGGTTTCGTTAGCATCCCAAAAGGGGCCGATGCTGGCGATCATGGTGTCGCGATGTTGTTCGGAATTTTTTGGCAATAAAATGCCCACACCCAAATCATAGCCATCGAGAATGGCGTAAACAAAAAACGCCAAGCCCATCAAACCGATAAAAATAATCGGTAACCAAAACGCTTCGCCGGTTAATTGTGTGTATTCATTCATGATGCTGTCTCCACTTTTTGATTACGTGTGGCCAGTTGGTCGGCAAGTGTTTCGATTTCATTGGGTTTATCGACCAACACAGATTTATTCGCCATCACGAATAATGTACGTATATAAGCAACTAACAAAACCGCGTAGAGCACTAAATAAATGGTCAGTGAAATGCCGACATTTGATGCAGGCACTTTGGTAACTGCATCTTGTGTAGTTAACACACCAGTCACTAACCAGGGTTGACGACCGATCTCGGTGACGTACCAACCGGCGAGTGTGGCGACCCAACCAGAAAAAGTCATGCCGACAAATATTTTTAAAAGCCAGGGTGACATCTCTTGTCTGCGCCCTTTTTTAATTGCGATTATTTGCCAAACGCCGATCCAACTAACGAGTAGCATCAGGACTCCAACACCCACCATAATTCTAAAACCATAAAATACTGGCGCGACTGGTGGATGCGCATTCGGGAATTCATTAAGACCTTTAATTTCACCGTTTACATCATGAGTCAGAATTAAACTGGCCATTTTTGGGATTTCAATGGCGAATTTATTTTCTTGCGTTTTTGCATCAGGAATCGCAAATAAAACCAGTGGTGCGCCTCTTTCGGTTTGCCATACCGCTTCAACCGCTGCAACTTTTGCGGGTTGATGCTCGAGTGAATTTAATCCGTGCATATCGCCCAGAAAAATTTGCACAGGAATTAATAGTGCCGCCGCGACCACCGCCGTTTTTAATGCAAGACGCGGCGCGGGTTTGTGATCTTTTTTCAAAATGCGATAAGCCGAAATACCTGCAATTAAAAATGCAGCGGTAAGCCCAGACGCAACCAGCATGTGTGCCAAGCGATAAGGCATTGAAGGATTAAAAATAATTTCCAACCAATCCAATGGATAAGCCTTTCCATCGCGCATTTCAAAACCAGTGGGTGTTTGCATCCAACTATTAAGCGCAATAATCCAAAAGGCTGACATGGTTGTGCCAAAAGCCACTAACAATGTTGCAATGGTGTGCATACGATTTGATACGCGATTAATGCCGAACAACATAATGCCCAGAAATGTCGCTTCCAGAAAAAATGCAGTGAGCACTTCGTATCCCAATAAAGGCCCGGCGATATTGCCGACGGTTTCCATATAACCTGGCCAATTGGTGCCGAACTGAAAACTCATGGTGATGCCACTGACCACGCCCAGTGCAAATGTCAGCGCAAAAATTTTTACCCAAAAACGATAAGCGCGCATCCACACATCATCGCCTTCGCCTTTGTAACGCAATTTGAAATACACCAAAAACCAACAAAGCGCGATTGAAATGGACGGAAATAAAATGTGAAACGAAATATTCGCGGCGAATTGAATGCGAGAAAGCAGGAGTGTATCGAGGAGTGGATCTGACATATTGATTACCTCTTTGAATTTCACCCCACCCTAACCCTCCCCTTTTTCAAGGGGAGGGACTGGCTCCTCCCTTTAAAAAAGGGAGGCGGGGGAGGGATTTAAGATCCCGAACATTACAACCATTTTAAATCCCCCCTAACCCCCCTTTTTCAAAGTGGGGAACTGTTCCTCCCCCTTGCCAAGGGGGGAGGTTAGGAGGGGGTGAAGATTTAAGATTTCTTACTAAAATTAAAAATTTTGTCCTTCATATCCAATACTTTTCCAATATTGCTGCCCAGCTTTAGCATGGAACCCAAATGGCTCTTGTCCAGGCGTTGTACTTCTTCTGTCCATACGGTCAACATTTCCATCATTTCATACATATCTTTCATGCGTTCCTGTGCGTATTCCTCTTCGGGATTTGCCGGTTTTTCCAATAAGAAGTTACGCAGTGCAGACATGGTGGGATCCATTTCGCGTTTGCGTCTTTGTTGAATCAGAATTTTGGCTATGTCCCACGCGCTGCCAGGTGCGGAATAAAACTCGCGGCGGTCACCAGGGAAATGCTGTAGTTTGATCAGCTCCCAGGACATCAGCTCTTTAAGGCCCATGCTGACGTTGGAGCGGGAAAAATTCAGAGCCTCGCTGATGTCATCGGCGCAGAGGGATTCTTTGCTGAAGACCAGTAGTGCATAGATTTGCCCGACGGTACGGTTGATGCCCCAGCGGCTGCCCATCTCGCCGAAATGCAGGACGCAGGATTGGATCATGGGGGTCATTTGAATAGTCATATTGGAATTCCTGTAATTTCAGTATATTCTGAAATTACAGAATGAATTGATTTGTGTCAACTACAAGGTGAGGCTTATGTGGTCAGCAACATGGCGTAAATGGGTGATCCGGTGGCTCTACTTGATGGGGTTTCTTCATCTATTGGGCGGTGTTGTGGTGACCTGGGGTGATGCGCAATGGTTTGCTAGTTATAACGCACAAGTTTTGGCGGCACTGGATTTAACTGGCAGTGCAGAATTGCAAATCTGGTGGCTGTCAATTTTCGGTGCGACCTTGCAAGCCTTTGCAATTCTGTTTATTGGATTGGTTCACCTGGGTAATAAATTCAAATTACAGAATGTGTGGTTGTGTTTAATTCTCGCGATACTGGTGTGGGCGCCGCAGGATATTTATTTTTCTGCGATAAAAAACGTATGGATAAATGTCTGGGCAGATACGCTGGCGCTGGTGAGTTTGTTACCCGGATTAATTTATTGTTATTGGTGTGATGCAAGGTCAGGTGGTGCCAAAAAGATTAGTTAAGAGTGTGTCATGCCCATAGGGCATCCAGTGACTTAAAAATAAAAGGCGCTGGATCCCCCTGCGGGGATGACGAAGTAATTACGGGAGATTTTATGCAATCAAAAAATTTTTCTACAACACCTTTAAATATTTTGCTAACCGGCGCGACCGGGTTTATCGGGCAATCGCTGGTGCCTTTGTTGTTGTCTCAAGGTCACAAAATTATTATTTGGTCACGTTCGCCGCAAAAAGCCAAAGCACAATTTGGTTTTGCAGTGGAAGCGGTTGCGGATTTGCAGGAAATAGCGGATCAGGAAATTCATCTGGTGATTAACTTGGCGGGCGCCAGAATTTTAGGTATGCCCTGGACTGAATCGCGCCGAAAAACTTTGTATAGCAGCCGTGTTGATCTAACCAAAACATTGGTTGATTGGATTAAATCCCGTTCACAAAAGCCTTCGTTATTTTTATCGGCATCGGCCATTGGCTATTACGGTATTCAAGCGCAATCGGATAAAACCGAATGGACTGAAGAGCAGCCACCGCAATCGATTTTTATGTCACAGTTGTGTCAGGCTTGGGAAGCGGCAGCCAAAGATTTAACCGAGCAAGTGCCAGTGGTTGCTATGCGTTTTGGTGTGGTGCTGGGGCATGGTGGTGCTTTGCCTATGATGTTATTGCCGATTAAATCCGGATTGGGTGGGCGCTTGGGTTCGGGCGAGCAGGTGATGTCCTGGATTCATTTGCAGGATTTATTTGCGGCTATGGCACATATTTGTCATAGGCATTTTTCTGGTGAATATCTGCGCACAGAATTTACTGCAATTAATTTCACATCACCACAACCCGTTACTCAAACTGATTTTAGCAAAACAGCAGCGCGTTTATTGCATCGCCCCTGGTGGTTAGCGACACCGGCATTTAGCATGAAATTGCTCGGCGAACAATCGGATTTATTATTGGAGGGCCAGCGAGTCGTGCCGTTCGAGTTACTCAAATCCGGTTTCGAATTTGCCTACCCGGATATTGAATCCGCATTGAAGGATATACTGAAAAAATGAATTCGCTTCCCGCAAACATACATTCACATCCGGTTATTTTATTCGACGGTGTGTGCAAGCTCTGTAATGGCTGGGCAAAATTTATTATGCGTGTGGACAAAGGCTATCAATTCAAACTTTGTTCGGTGCAATCAGAAAAAGGGCAGGAGTTGTTGAGGCAATATGGCTATCCGCAAGATTATTTCGAGACTATGTTATTAATTGCTGATGGCAAAGCCTATCAAAAAAGTTTGGCGTTTTTATTAATTATGAAAAAATTGGGATTACCTTTTTCTTTGCTTTATGTCTTGAAATTTATTCCAGCGTTTATCCGCGATTGGGGTTATGACCGAATTGCGCTCAATCGCTATAGACTATTTGGCAAGTACCAGTCTTGCCCGATAAATTTTTCGTTGGATGAAAAACGCTTTTTGTAAAGGCTATGAAAATTAAAAAGCCCGCATTAAGTGCGGGCTTTTTGCTGATAATTACAGGTGTGGATTAATTGCTGTAAGGGTCAAACCAAAGCGTCTTATCATTAACTGGTGTTTTGGGTGGTAAAGACGGATTTTTCAGTGGAATTATAATGCGATCCTTTAAGTTCGCTTTTGTAAGAGCAGCGCCGATACTTGGATCATTTCGAAGGTATTGATCAAAACTACCGTCTTCCAGGGCTATACGAAATCCTCTCTCTATATCACGTGCTAACTCCGGGTTATTTTTATTAACAAAAAAGTAAAACGGATTGGTATAGGACAGCAAGAGTTTTTCTTCTACGTCTAATTGCAGTGCGGGGCGACCTGCTATTTCATTCCAGGGTTCGTGTACACCGCGAGGGAAGGCATCAAATCGATCGCCATCCAGCATAAAGAACAGGCTGTCATATTTCATGACTTTCACAACATTTAATTGGTTGGCGACCAATACATCGGTATCAGCCCACATGCGTCCCTGGCCCAAAGACACGCGACGCAAATCTTCAATAGTTTTGATGCCGTCGAATTTGTATTGAGTTCCTTTTTTGATCATTAGCACTCTGTAACCTAGCAATCCTTTAAATATGCAGATTCGAATTGGAAGCATACGCTCTTCAAAATCGTTTGTGGTTGCATACCAAACAATATCCAGCTCATTATCAACCAGCATTTGAATAGTGCGGTTTTCCGTACTGCCCACAAAGCTGTCATCCATCGTATATTGTTTTTCCGGGATTTTAGTCAGTATTAATTTCAAAAGACCTTTTGCATATTTAGGAATGCCATCAGCAGAGTCGACCATACGCAAAGGTTTGGCTTGTACGGATAAAGAAATAAGCAGAAAACAGCCGATCAGGCCAAGCAGAGTGAGTCGGTTGCGAGAGAAAATGGACATTGTCGAACCCTTATTACTAATTACTTTGTAACTCTAGTCCAAACTTCCAAAATTGCATGGCGTTAGTATCATTAAAATACGTAAAAAATCCACCGCACCTATTGAGGTTTCCATTAACAAGGTGCGGTGGTAAAAAATTCTCATTGAGCGGTTTTGGGTGTGGCTGACAAACAAAACATCAATGAGGAGTAGGAAGCGGCGGGCAAGCCCGCCAAACACGTTCAAACCACTGAGTGGTGTCAGTGATCTGTTTGCCGAAGCATTGTGGGATGTTTCGGCTACAGCAACCGCACTGTCTTATTCCTTGTCCTTAACTGTGCCGGTTTTACTGTTCAGGGTTGCAGGTTTTTCATAGGTGAAATCTTGCAACAATTCATCAGGTTTGCCTTTGCAGGCTTTGGCTAGCAATTCGCGACGCTGCGCCAATAACAAACCTATAGTTTCACTATGCTGCTGGTTTATGTCAGGAATGTGATTCTCAATCAGCTGCGTAATATTCGCGGCTAATTCCAGATACTTATCATGTTCCTCGGCAACTTTTTTGTCTTCAAACATACTTCCATCCCGATCACAAAGCCAAACGGCGACTACTGCCATAATTAAAATCCTCAAGTGATACTGTTTTTTTATACAGTATTTTAGCCGGGCGATATTGTCAAGCAAGAATTGGATTGGGTTTGGAAATGCATGGGCTATCAGGTGATAATGCCGCCACTTTTTTATCGGAAGTCGCCCGTGTCTGAATCGCCACCTGAAAAACCGGTTAAATCTAAAAGCTTGCTGCGCTCCAGTATATTGACCGGGTCCATGACTATGGTGTCGCGTGTGCTTGGGCTCACCCGCGATATTGTGCTGGCGAATGTGGTGGGCGCCGGGGCGATTATGGATGCCTTCGTAGTCGCCCAGAAAATCCCCAATTTTTTTCGACGACTCTTTGCTGAAGGCGCTTTCTCGCAAGCATTTATTCCTGTGCTGGCGGAATATCGCGAAAAAGGCGGTGCGGCAGCGGTTAAAGAATTGGTGGATAGGGTCGCGGGATGCTTGGGATTTATTCTGCTGATATTTACTCTGCTGGCATTGGCCGGTGCTTATCTAATTTCGCTGGTATTTGCCCCAGGTTGGTATGATCAACCCGAGCAAATGGCGCTGCTGACGGATCTGGTTCGCATCACTTTTCCTTACCTGATGTTGATCTCGCTAACCGGTTTCGCGGGCGCGATTCTTAATAGTTATGATCGTTTTGCCATCCCTGCCATCACGCCGATTTTTTTAAATATTTTTATGATTTCGGCAGCGCTTTGGTGTGCGGATTATTTTGCTAATCCTGCTTATGCACTTGCCTGGAGTATCGTCGCTGCCGGATTATTTTCGTTGTTATTTCAGTTGCCGTTTTTACGTCAAATCCAGATGCTGCCTTCACCCAAATGGGATTGGTCTCACCCGGGCGTAAAACGCATATTGGTATTGATGGCGCCCGCGCTTTTTGGTGTGTCGGTCAGTCAACTCAATATGTTGCTGGATAGCATCATCGCCACCCAATTAGTGCAGGGCAGTGTGAGTTGGTTGTTTTATTCGGATCGATTAGTGGAGCTGCCGCTCGGTGTTTTTGGTGTGGCGATTGCGACAGTGATTATGCCGAGCCTGTCGCGCCACAGCGCAGCGCAATCGACAGAGGCCTTCAGTAAAACCCTGGATTGGGCGATACGTTTTGTTGTGCTGATCGCATTGCCAGCTACTTTGGCTTTGGTGATTTTGTCCAAACCGATTTTGTTCACACTGTTTTATCACGGCGACAAAATGCAACAGAGCGATATTCTGATGTCGGCCTACAGTTTGCGCGCTTATGCGCTCGGGCTTTTTGCATTTATGTTGATCAAGGTATTGGTGTCAGGTTACTTCTCTCGTCAGGATATGAAATCTCCGGTCCGTATGGGCATGATTGCCATAGGCGCGAATATTTTGATGAAGCCCTTAGTGGTCATTCCCTTCGTCATTTTTATGGGGCTGGGTCACGTTGGCCTCGCATTGACCACCGCGCTCGCGGCCTATATCAATGCTTTTCTTTTGTATCGAGGATTGCGCAAGCGTGAGATTTACATGCCATCGGCTGACTGGCCGACAATCTGGCTGAAATACGCCTTCGCGAATTTACTGATGGTAACCGCGCTCTTGGGATGTCTCTATTTCTGGGATCAATGGTCCAGCTGGCATTTGCTGGATCGCGTCTGGCGTTTGTCACTGGTATGCGGCTTCGGATTTATTGCCTATTTGGTCGGTCTTTGGGCTGTTGGCATACGGCTCAAGCATTTCCGGCATGATTAAGGGGTGAGCTCAGCCTGATGCTCCTATATACTGGCCGACCTTAAAACCAGCAGGGCGGTGTCGGTGAATTTCAAATCAAAAGCGTTTATCCGGGGGATGCACAATTTGCGGTCGTGGCACCGTGGATCAGTTGCAACACTGGGGTCTTTTGATGGTGTTCATTTGGGGCACAAGGCGATATTGAAACAGCTGGTGGATATTGCCCGAGAAAAACAATTGCCATCGGTGGTGATTATTTTTGAACCGCAACCGCAAGAATTTTTTTTAGGCGATAAAGCGCCTGCGCGTTTGATGCGATTGCGGGAAAAAGTTCAGGCCTTATTGAATGAAGGTGTAGATCGTGTTTTGTGTTTGACCTTCAATCAGCGCTTACGCAGTTTGTCGGCAATGGAATTTATTGAGCAGGTGTTGGTCCAGGGAATTGATGTCAAACATTTGGTGATTGGCGATGATTTTCGCTTTGGTTGTGATCGTCGCGGCGATTTTGCGTTATTAAAAGAGCAGGGTGATCAAAAAGGATTTGCGGTTACTGATACGGTCACATTGGAAATCGACGGCAAAAGAGTTAGCAGCACTCGAGTTCGTCAGTGCCTTGAAGACGGAAATTTCGCGGCAGCAGAAATGCTTTTGGGCAAACCTTATGCAATCAGTGGGCGAGTCGCTTACGGTCAGCAATTGGGGCGTCAATTAGGTGTGCCTACTGCTAATTTACATTTGCGTTGTTATCGTTCGCCTTTGCAAGGTGTGTTCGCTGTAACTGCACAGCTGCATGGAAAATCCATTCAGGGCGTTGCCAATATAGGCGTGCGGCCAACAGTTAATGGCGATAAAAAATTATTGCTGGAAGTACATTTATTTGATTTCTCGCAAAAAATTTATGGGCAAGTCATGGATGTGATTTTTCATAAAAAATTACGCAGCGAGAAAAAATTTGCATCATTGGATGAGTTGCAAGCGCAATTACAAAAGGATATTGACGAGGCGAAAGAGTTTTTTAAACAAACCCCCTCCTAACCTCCCCCTTCGTAAGGGGGAGGGACTTTACTCCCTACTTAATGCGGAGTGAATTTGCTCCTCCCCCTTGTGGAGGGGGAGGCTGGGAGGGGGTGCAAATTTTTATTCAATCTGATTAACCAAAAAACTATGACCGATTACAAATCAACACTGAATCTCCCCGTTACCGATTTCGCGATGAAAGCGAATCTCGCACAGCGCGAACCGGAAATGCTGAAGGCCTGGCAAGCGAATAAGATCTATGAACAAATTCGCACAGCTCGTAAAGGTCGCGAACAATTTATTTTGCATGACGGCCCGCCTTATGCGAACGGTGATATTCATATCGGTCATGCCGTTAATAAAATTTTGAAAGACATAATCGTCAAAAGCAAAACCCTGAGCGGTTTCGATGCGCCCTATGTGCCAGGTTGGGATTGTCATGGCTTGCCTATCGAGCACAACGTAGAGAAAAAAATCGGCAAAGCGGGCGATAAAGTGGATGTCAAAACTTTCCGCCAAAAATGTCGTGAATACGCCGCCAAACAAGTCGAAGGTCAAAAAGCCGATTTCATTCGTTTAGGTGTGTTTGGTGATTGGGATAATCCTTATCTCACTATGGATTACAAATTCGAAGCTGACATTATTCGTTCGCTCGGAAAGATTGCCGAAAACGGTCATTTGCATCGCGGCTTCAAACCGGTGTATTGGAGTGTTGTCGGTGGTTCTGCTCTCGCTGAAGCAGAAGTTGAGTACCAAGATAAAACCTCGTTTTCAATCGATGTGAAATTTTCTTTTGTTGATCAGGATGCAATTGCAAAAAAAATTGTTGATCTAAAAGGCAGTGGAAAAATTTCCCTGGTGATTTGGACAACAACACCCTGGACTTTACCGGCTAACCAAGCAGTGTCTGCCAATGCAGATGTGGATTATGTGTTGGTGCAAATTGGCGATGAACGTCTATTGCTCGCCGAAGCATTGCTTAAATCAGTTCTGGCGCGCGCAAAAATTGAATCACCTCAAGTTGTAGGTTCAGTAAAAGGTGCAGTGCTGGAAAATCTATTGCTGCAACATCCATTCTATTCGCGTCAGGTGCCAATTTTATTAGGCGATCATGTCACGACTGATGCTGGTACAGGTTTTGTACACACTGCACCTGATCATGGTGCTGACGACTTTGCTGTTGGGATGAAATACGGAATCGGCACGCTCAATTATATTGATGACAACGGTAACTATCGCCCGAATGTTGAAATTTTCGCAGGCGATCATGTCTATAAAGTCGATGAAAAAGTGATTGCACTATTAATCGAAAAAAATGCTTTGTTGGCGCAAGGTAAAATCACCCACAGCTTCCCACATTGCTGGCGCACCAAAACACCGTTGATTTTCCGTGCGACACCGCAATGGTTTATCAGCATGACCAAAAACAATTTGCGCGATCAAGTTGCGCAAGCGGTCGAGAATGTTGAGTGGATTCCGGATTGGGGTAAGGCGCGCATCGATGCAATGTTGGCGTCGTCACCGGATTGGTGTATCTCGCGTCAGCGCACCTGGGGCGTACCGATTGCATTATTTGTTCACAAACAAACGCAGGAATTGCATCCGGATACGCCGCGCTTAATTGAAGCGGTTGCCAAAAAAGTTGAGCAAGAAGGAATGGATGCTTGGTTTGATTTGGATGCAGAAGAATTGCTGGGCGCTGATGCCGATACTTATCAAAAAGTAACTGACACTTTGGATGTGTGGTTTGATTCGGGCGTGACTCATTATGCAGTTTTAGCGCAGCGCGCAGGTTTGCGTTTCCCTGCTGATTTGTATCTCGAAGGCTCGGATCAGCATCGCGGTTGGTTTCAATCATCCTTGAAAACATCTATGGCGATGAATGCAGTGCCGCCATACAAAACTGTGTTGACTCACGGTTTTACGGTAGATGCGAACGGCAACAAAATGTCCAAATCATTGGGTAATGTGGTGCCGCCGCAAAAAGTGATGAATGATTTGGGCGCGGATGTGTTGCGTTTGTGGATTGCAGCAACTGATTTCAGTAACGATATGCGCGTGTCCGATGAAATCTTAAAGCGCACTGCCGATTCTTATCGTCGCATTCGTAATACCGCACGTTTTATTTTGTCGAATCTGGTCGGCTTTAATCCGGAAACTGATTTGGTTGTCATGGATAAAATGGTGCAATTGGATCGCTGGATTGTTGGTCAAACTGCGAAGTTACAAAATGAAATTATCGATGCTTACAATCAGTATCAATTCCATTTGATTTATCAAAAGCTGCACAATTTCTGTGTGGTTGAGTTGGGTGGTTTTTATCTCGATATTATTAAGGATCGCCAATACACAGTAAAAGCTGACGCAGTTGCACGTCGCTCTGCGCAAACTGCTTTGTATTATGTAATTGAATCTTTGGTACGTTGGATCGCGCCAATTTTAAGTTTTACTGCCGATGAAATCTGGAAAGAAATTCCCGGTAAGCGCGAAGCTAATGTGTTTGTTGCTGAATGGTTTGGCTTGCCGACACTGCCAAGTGATTCTTTATCGGATGATTACTGGGCCTTAATTGCTGAAGTCAAAACTGCAGTTAATAAAGTCATGGAAGAAAAACGCAGCGAAGGCGCTAAAGGTGGTTCGCTGGGTGCTGAAGTGACTTTGTACTGCGACGAAAAATTGCAATCGGAATTAAGTAAACTCGGCGATGAGCTGCGTTTTGTGTTGATTACATCCGCTGCCACATTACAACCCTTGAGTGCTGCACAAAATGCAGATGCAACGGATGTGGCTGGATTAAAAGTGTTTGTTAAAGCCACTGAACAAGTGAAATGCGAACGCTGCTGGCATCATCGTGCCGATGTGGGTGCAAACCCTGCGCATCCGACCATTTGTTTGCGTTGTGTGGTGAATGTGGATGGTGATGGTGAGACGAGGGAGTTTGCGTAAATTCACCCCCTCCTAACCTCCCCCTTGGCAAGGGGGAGGGACTCTACTCCCTGCTTAATGCAGAGTGTGATTAATACCCTCCCCCTTGCCAAGGGGAGGGTTAGGGTGGGGTGAAAAATCTTAATTTTTTAAAAAGTAAAAAATCTATGAACGAAAAAATTTATCAAAAATATTGGTTCTGGTTGGTGGTCGCACTGGTAGTGGCATTGATTGACCAGTGGAGCAAAGTTGCAATCGTCAAATATTTTGTATTTGAAGGTTCATCGCAAGAAGTGACTTCATTTTTTAATTTGGTGCTTGCTTACAATCCGGGTGCTGCCTTCAGCTTTTTAGCTGAAGCGGGTGGATGGCAGCGTTGGTTTTTTGGTGTGATTGCAGTAGTCGCCAGTGTGGTATTGACGATTTGGATTTATAAATCCGCAACACAAAAACCGCTTGAAGCCTTTGCGTTGTCTTTTATTCTGGGTGGTGCTTTGGGTAATTTGTATGATCGGATTTTTTTAGGGCACGTAGTAGATTTTATTGAGGTACATTATCAAAGCCAGCATTATTTTCCGGCGTTTAATTTAGCGGATTCCGCGATTACGCTGGGTGCGATGGTTCTGATCTATGACATGATTTTCGGTAAAGAGAAAAAGCCCAATGCGTGATTTGGTGATTGGTCCTGGTACTAAAGTGACTCTGCATTTTTCATTGCGTTTGAAAGATGGCGAGGTGATTGATTCGAATTTTGAAAAAGATCCTGCAACCTTTGTTGTAGGTGATGGCAATTTATTGCCTGGTTTTGAAAAAGCCATGTTTGGCTTGCTCGAAGGTGATCGCAAAACATTAGTGATTACACCTGAGCAAGGTTTCGGCCAACACAACCCACAGAATATGCAGGAGTTTTCTCGCAGTGAATTTCCGGCAGATGTTGAACTGAAAAAAGGTTTGGTCCTGTCATTTTCTGATGCGCAAAAAACCGAATTGCCGGGTGTGGTCAGCGATTTTGATGAAAATATTGTAGTGATAGATTTCAATCACCCCTTGGCAGGACGCGATATAGAATTCAGTGTCGCCATTCTTAAGATAGAACCGGTGCAGGTGCATTGATATGACGCAAATTAAATTGGCTAACCCGCGCGGTTTTTGTGCCGGAGTTGATCGCGCGATTGATATAGTGAATCGCGCGCTGGATGTTTTCGGAGCGCCAATTTATGTGCGTCATGAAGTGGTTCACAATAAATTCGTGGTTGAGTCTTTACGCGAACGCGGAGCGATTTTTGTCGATGAAGTTGAACAAGTCCCTGATGATGTGATTTTAATTTTCAGCGCGCATGGTGTGTCACAAGCTGTGCGCCAGGAAGCAGAAGATCGAGGCTTGCAAATTTTTGACGCAACTTGTCCTTTGGTGACCAAAGTGCATATCGAAGTGACGCGTTACAGTCGCGAAGGCAAAGAATGTATTTTGATAGGGCACCAAGGCCATCCGGAAGTTGAGGGCACTATGGGTCAATACAGCGGCGCCAACGGTGGTGCGATTTATCTGGTGGAAGATGAAGCGGATGTTGCGGCGTTAGTTGTGAAGGATTCTGAAAATCTTGCTTACGTTACTCAAACAACTTTGTCGATGGATGACACCGCCAAAGTAATCGAAGCTCTGCGCAACAAATTCCCGAAAATTCAGGGGCCGCGCAAAGACGATATTTGTTATGCGACCACCAATCGACAAGATGCCGTTCGAACCCTCGCACTGGAATGTGATTTGGTATTAGTAGTGGGTTCGCCCAATTCATCTAACTCGAATCGCTTGCGGGAATTGGCCGAACGTTGTGGCACAGAGTCTTATCTGATTGATGGCCCCGAGGATATCAACCCCAATTGGGTCAGTGGTAAATCTTGTATTGGTATTACCGCCGGTGCTTCAGCGCCTGAAGTCTTGGTGAAACAGGTGATTGATCGCCTGCAATCTTTAGGTGCAACTGCCCCGCAAGAAATGCAGGGCACGCCGGAAAATATCAGTTTCTCTTTACCCAAAGCCTTGCGCGTTTAATTGCAGGTTGCGGTCGCCAGTCGCGTTCTGCCGCCTCTGGCGAGTATCAGCTTGAAACCGGTTTGTTTGTCCTGACTGCAAATGGTCAAAGTCCCTGCTAGAAACGATCCTCCAGCCGAGCCACTGGCTTGCCTGCTTTCCCCGGTATTAATAAACGAGATGGTTTTCATCTTCTGATTGGTCGGCTTAATGATCACATCTTGTTGCGCCTGCTCGGATACCAGCGTTTCATCTAAGTCTCGAATACCATTGTCGTTATTATCAATAAACAACTCCCAACCCTGATGCCATTCCCCTTTGGCCTTTAACACCGCTCGTTGATGTTTCATCACCGCTAATGTGCGAGTGGTTTGGATAGCTGTTGCCAGATCATAAGTTGCCGTTTCAGCGCGGTTTTTCTCAATCATCCGCCCGAGAGAGGGTATACCGATGGTTAATAAAATACTGATTACAGACACAGTCACCAAAAGTTCGATTAAACTCAAACCCTGTGACGCTTTTAAAAGGTGTTTATTGGAAACCGATGTAAGCTGAACGCTCATTTTGCTATCCCTCCGTGGATTTAGTGAAGTGAAAAAACTGGTAAGTAGAAAACTGTGTCGGCCACAGCCACTCGTCATCCTTGTTTACCAGTCGTCGGTCATCCCGTTGCTGGATGACAAACGCATGTTAACTTTAGATAAGGGAAAAACTCAAGTCGTCTGAGTTACCTTGGAGAAAAGCCTGTATGTCTCTATCTGTAAAACAAACCATAGAACGAAAAAATTCCGGATTCACCGTCATTGAGTTGATGGTGGTGTTGGTGGTTGTGGGGGTGTTAGCCAGTTTGGCGGCACCATCGTTTCAGGCCATGATCGCCAATAACAAGATTGCAGCGTTTAGTGAAGAGCTAACATCGGCAATTAACTTTGCAAGAGTTGAGGCTGTTAAGCGCTCCACCTTTGTGTCTCTTTGTCGAACAACAGATGGTGCCACTTGCGCATCAGCAGGTGATTGGAATACTGGGTTTTTAGTGTACGTCGACAACAGTGCAACAGAAACGGCGACGACAACAGGGATTGCGACTAGTGGGTTGTTAAAAGTCTATCCTGCTGTCGATACCAAAGGTGGTGTGATTGATGTAAAACGCAGTGGTTCTGCTATCAGCTTTGTCAGGTTTACCAGCTTGGGTGCTGTGGCAAAAAACGTAAATGCCGATGTCACCTTTGGTGTAAGTTTTAAAAACTGCAAAGGGAATCAAAAAAGAGTGACTACATTAAAGTTATCGGGTACAGCCAATACCACACGTGTGGCTTGTAGTTGAGGTGTGCATGAACATTAATCTAAAAAATCAATTGGGTGTGGGTTTAATCGAAGTGCTGGTAGCAGTATTAATTTTAGGTACCGCATTGTTAACCCTCACCAGTTTACAAGCTCGCTCATTGCAATTTAATCAAAGCGCCTATTTTCGTTCTCAAGCCAATATATTGGCTTATGACATAATCGACCGGATTCGAATTAATCGTGAGCAGGCGGACAATTACGATCTCACATTTTCCGCAACGGCCCCAACGGGTTCGACTTTGCGTGACAAGGATTTGAAGGAGTGGCTGGCAACTGTTGCGAAAATTCTGCCAAGTGGAGATGGTCAGGTGAGCTGTGACAGTGACAAAAAATGCACTATCCAAATTCAGTGGATTGAACAAGCAACAAAACTCTCGTCTGAAAACCAGACAATGACTTTTTCTTACACATCACAGGTTTAGGATACAGATTATGCGTAAGCAAGCAGGTTTGTCATTGGTTGAATTAATGGTCTCTATCACACTGGGTTTGATTCTAGTGGGTGGTGTAGTGCAAATGTTGGTGGGTACAAAATTGGCCTTTAATTCACAGAAGGCTACGTCACGAGTGCAGGAGTCCGGGCGTCTTGCAGTGGAGTTTATGGCGAAGGATATTCGGATGGCAGGGTATTCAGGGTGTTCGACTCGGTCCGAATTAACAGGGATGAAAATAGATTCGACTCTTGACTCTACAGATGTGGAGTACGATTTTTTAACTGGCTTGCGTGGTTATTCAATTACTAGTGTTTCCGATGCAAGTTACACTTTATTGGATGGAATGGGTATAACCCCCAATGTGGGTACTGACGTAATTGAGTTATCCGGTGCAACAGGCTCAGGTATTGTTGTCAAAAAAAATAATAGCAGCTCTACATTGTTCGCCTCTTTGAGTTCAGAAGTGACTAACGGATGTGGAACTACCAACAGCTTCGATGGATTGTGCGTAGAGGATATTTTAATAGTTACGGATTGTGTTCAAGCTCGTGTATTCCATGCAACTGGGATCAACAATTCTTCAGGTGAAATTCATATAACACACGCTGCTAGCGGTACTCCCGGAAATGATCCGACGAGTTGGGGTGGGGCCTCGTCTCCCGATCCGGTTTTTGGTCCAGGTGCGGAAATTATTAAAATGGAAAAGAAGTTTTACTATATAAAAAATAATGCAGCCGGTGAGCCTAGTCTTTATCTTTGGACTAATGGTGTAGACACTGAATTGATTGAAGGTGTTGAGGATATGGCAATTACTTATGGACGAGACACAGGCACAGACAATATTCCTGATGCGTATGAATCGGCGTCGACAGTATCAGCTATTACACCTTCAACAAGTGGTTGGCCAAAAGTATTAAGCGTCCGTGTTGAGTTATTGGTGCGTACACCGGAAACAGTTTTAAAAGAAGACCAATCTATTTTTTTCCCAACTACCGCAACTACCGCAACAAAATACACTGATGGTCGTTTGCGACAAGTCTTTACGACAACCGTCGGTATTCGTAGTCGTTTGCAGTGAGGTTAACTATGAAATTAAAAAATCAATCCGGCATGGTGCTTTTAGTTGCTTTGGTGATGGTAGCGCTGATGAGTGTGATCGCGGTAGCTGCAATTCGCGGTAGTAATATGCAAGAGGCAATGGCGGGTAATTTGCGCGATAAAAATTTGGCCTTTCAGGCTGCGGAAGCAGGATTAAGAGCCGGTGAAAAAAATCTCAGTGCTGTTAGTTTGCCGGCATTTGGTAGCTTTGCTTCTGCTTCAGCAGGTTATTACAACGATATTTACAAGGATTCCATATCGACGCCTGCCAACTTGCCGACCAACTGGTCAGATTCAGTCTGGAATTCAAAATCAATTCGTTTGGCTGCCAACACAATTCCTTATGTCGCAAGTCAGCCACAAGTGGTGCATGAATCTATCGAGGCAACGGGCACAGCATTGACAGCCGGTGGTGCAATTGATTTCGAAAGTCGTGATCGTGCGTCGCAATATCAGTTTTTCAGAGTAACCAGCCGCGCATCAGGCCTAACTCCAAATTCACAAGTTATTTTGCAATCAACGTTTGTTCGTTAACAAACAGCGAGGTTTGATATGAAATCAACAAGACTATACCAACTGATTAAACGTGTATCCTGTATTGCTGGATTGGGTCTTTTATCTACTATCACAAATGCTGCTGCACCGGATCAAACTCCTCTTTTCTTGGCTCAGCCAGTGAAACCTCTATTGATGTTAAATCTCTCACGAGATCATCAGTTGTATTTCAAACTTTACAACGACTACACAGATTTAACTGACTCAAGCGGTGGCGCAGGCGCGGCGGATGGCGTAATAAATCAGTACGACACTACCTATAATCCGAATTATCAATACTATGGGTATTTCGATAGTGACAAGTGCTACACCTATACAACATCTTCTCCTTACTATTTCTATCCGACAAGCTGGTACGGAAAACCTGATGCAACCAAAGGTTGTAATGGCGACAAAGAATGGAGTGGCAACTTTTTAAACTGGGGCTCTATGACCCGAATGGACGCTGTTCGCAAAATGCTATACGGCGGGCTTCGTTCAACGGATACTACAGGATCGTCAGGCACTCCTAGTGTCACAATACTGGAACGAGCCTTTCTTCCAAATGACACCCACTCTTTTGCGAAATTCTACAAGCCGACTGATGCTGGCAATGAGTTGAAGAAAGTAGTACCGGATACCTTGGCTGATTCAAGCGGTATCACGCTCTGTAACACCACTGATCCAGCGACCAGAGGGACTAGTGCTACCTCAGGTACATTTTCGCAAAATGTAACTGAACCTCCTTTGATAAAAGCAGCAAAAGGTGATTACTCGCTTTGGGCTAATGGTGAACGTTGGCAATGTACTTGGTCCGGTGATAAGAACCCAACCAACTCTAATAACTCAACAGCTAGTGGAATTGCTGCTGCTAGCAATCCCCCTGCGAAGGGTACTGATGGTACAGGGTATGGCAATTACATCGCGCGCGTTCAGGTGTGCAAATCTGACATGGTTGATACAGTTAAAAATAACGAAAAATGTAAACAATATGCGATAGGCAATCTGAGACCAACGGGGTTGCTCCATACCTACGGTGAAACTGATCGCATTCGTTTTGGTTTAATGACCGGTTCCTACGGTAAAAATAAATCAGGGGGCGTACTGAGAAAGCCAATCGGAAGTTTTCGTGATGAAGTGTTGGATGGCGAGGGCGTTGAGGCCAATACTGGTCAGTTCACTGCAAAAGTAACCAGCCCGGGGACTACCGATTATTCAATTGTAGGAACACTGAATAGATTTCGGATTTTCGGTTACAACTACTTTGATGGTCTTTATAGTGTTACCCCAGGCGGTGCCTGGAATGATGCCCCTTCCAAATACGCCTATAGCGATAACTGTAACTGGTATGGCAAATCTGCTACTTTTCCTGTGCCATTTCCGAATCCATCGGGGCAAACTAACCGGCGTGCGTATTTTGATGATGCAGAGTCAACACCTATATGCTCTAACTGGGGCAACCCTCAAGCGGAAATATTTCTGGAGTCTCTTCGTTATTTAGCTAACGCTGGGCCTACCACCGCTTTTAATGAAAGTGATTCTGCCTACATATCTGGATTGAATGCTGTTACTAGCTGGACTAATCCAATTGATATGAGTTCTAACGGAAACTACTGTGCGCCGTTAAATGTGTTGCAGTTCAACGCAGCAACGGTTTCCTACGATGCTGATCAGTTGGGTGGGGTTATCAATTTGGGTATGTCCAGCTTAGCTGATCTGGATGCCGCCACCAATGCAATTGCAACCGCTGAAGGGATAACGGGAAATAATTATTTTGTGGGTGAGGAAGGCACTACAACATCATCAAATGCGAATTTTCAACTTTGTACATTAAAAACCATCACTAACCTTTCTGATGTGAAGGGGATTTGCGCAGAAGCACCTCGGTTGGAAGGTAGCTATCAAATTGCAGGTTTGGCTTACCACGCATACAAAGATGGAATTAAAACAGGTATCAAAAAAGTGAAAACTTATGGTGTTGCACTGTCGCCACCGGTACCAAGCGTCACAGTAAAAGATGCTTCAAACACCCCGCTTTTTACTTTATTACCCGCTTGTCGCAATATTGATTCGGTAAAAATTGACGGGCCTCTAGCTGCAAATCGTAGTTTGTTAGCCAGTAACTGTGCGATCGTAGATTTCAAAGTAATCAGCCAAAGCGCAACATCTGGCAAATTGTTTGTGAGCTGGGAGGACTCTGAACAAGGTGGTGACTTTGACCAAGATATGTGGGGAACAATTGAATATTCTGTATCAGGGGCAACATTAACTGTGACGACTAGGGTTTTTGCAGTTTCTACAGGAGATAGAATGGCATTCGGTTATGTGCTGGGGGGGACAAACAGTGATGGATTCCATGCGCATTCCGGAATCAATTTGTATGATAAACAGGAATGTACAGTTGCGACATGTAACGACATAACCGCAGGGGCTGGGAAACCTGCTACATCTCGCAATTACACTATTGTAGGTGGCCAGGCAGGTGTATTGAAGGACCCTCTTTATTATGCCGCAAAATGGGGTGGTTATGATCGTGTAAATGAAACTACACAACCCGCCACCTCCACAATTGCTGCAAGCACACCCGCCAATTATTTCTATGCAACAGAGCCGCGTACTCTTGAAGAGAGATTAGCTGCACAGTTGGATAATATTGATAAGCGTGTTGGTTCTGCCACGACTGTTGCTGCTAACTCCACCAGTTTGCAAGGTGAAACTCGTGTCTATCAAGCACGTTTTGACAGCCGAGACTGGTCTGGGCAAGTGGTGTCTTACAAGTTTGATGCTGCGGGTAATATTGATTACACAGCAGGTGTTTTGTGGGATACAGATAACACCATGAACGTTACGAATTTTGTCACCAATCGTAAAGTGTTTACTTATGATGGTTTTACAACAAAATCTTTGGTGCAACTCAATTCAACCAATTTTGGCGCGACAACTGCACTGGCGACAACGGATGCCCTCTATCACCTGAAGAGAAGTTTGTTTGTGTCTCCGGAAAGTGATTACACCAATGCCAAAAATAGAATGGATTGGTTATTGGGCGATGCAACTAACGAAAGTAATGCATCAGTGAATGGTTTGCGTGTTAGAACCGAAACTATTGCTGGTGTATCACGCCGACGCCTATTAGGCGACATCATCAGTTCTGACCCCGGATTTGCCGGAACCTCATCCCAGCGTTACGAATTACTTCCATCTGCTGTTACAGCATTTGGTGCTTCCACCTATGCAAATTACGTGGTGGGTAAGAAAACACGAAAATCAGCTGTATTTGTTGGTGCTAATGACGGAATGCTGCATGCCTTCGATTCATCTGATGGTAAAGAGTTATTTGCTTACATTCCACGGGGTGTGTTTAACAAGTTGGAAAAACTGACCAGGCCTTCATACACCCACGAATACACAGTTGATGGTTCGATTTATGTTGCCGATTATTTCAGATCTTCAGACAGTACTTGGAGGACAGTTGTAACCGGTACTTTAGGGGCAGGTGGACGCGGTGCGTTTGCGTTGGATGTCACCGATGTATTGACAGGAGCTGGCACGGGGAATCCGATAGTGTTATTTGATATTTCTGCGGATGATCCTGACGTTAAAGTAGGTGTTGTCAATACAACGGGAACAACAGTTACACGGATATCTGGTGATAATTTCACTGGTTTAGCGGCAGGAATGTCGATAAAAATCGCTGGTACATCCTATGTAATTAGTAGTGTAACTAATTCATCTACTTTGGTACTGAGCACATCTGCAGGAAACCAAACTAACAAGTCCTACAGTTCGGGTAGTGCCCTCGCCACTACATTCAAAAATGATTTAGGTTACACAGGTAGCAGGATTCTGGTTCTGCCAACAATTGCTGAAAAATGGGTGGCATTTATATCCAATGGTACAGAAAGTAATTTAGGTTATTCAAAGCTATTGGCTATTGATTTGAACAATGTAAGCACTGGTTTTGTGTCAATTGATACACAGGCGAAAAAAGGGATGACCATTGAAAATGGTTTGTCGCCAGCAGCTTACCTACCTAACGCCAACAATTTGCTGACTTATGCTTATGCGGGGGACATTTTGGGTAATCTGTGGAAGTTTGATTTAACAGATAGCAGTATGTCGAACTGGAGTGTTTACTATAAGAGCGGTAGTACGCCCAAGCCTATGATGAACGCGATAGACGCAAGTGGCAGTCCTCAGCCAATTACTGCACCGCCAACGCTGGGTAAAAACTCACTCAGACAGGTGAGTGGAGTGGATTCGACTATGGTGTATTTTGGTACTGGTAAATATTCAAATAACACTGACAACTCAGACACTCAGGTGCAATCACTCTACGCAATTAGTGATCCCGAAGGCAGTGCATCGAATTATATTACCTTGACCGTTGCCAACAGATCGACAGAATTGCATGCTAAAACTATTACGACTGAAGCATCAGGTAAGAGGACAATTTCAAATGATGCGGTAACCGCAACTGGCCCTGCTGTAAATTGGGCAACCAAGAAGGGTTGGTATCTTGATCTGAAATTGACAACTGGAACAGCTAAAGGTGAGAGAATTATTTCAAAACCTTTGTTGTTGTTTGATCGTGTGATCATAAACACTTTTATTGCCTCGGCTAACGCTTGTGAGTTTGGTGGATCAGGTTGGTTAATGGAATTGGTCGGTGTAGGCGATAGGTACACTGATCATGATGTGTTGAAATCGAGTGAAAGAAATAGTGAGTTAATTACACCTATTATTAGTGATTTAATTGCAATTGAAGGTGGTGAAACTGTTGCTATTATTGGTAGTAATCTGGGGGGGGATCCAGATAAAGTTGACACCAATAAGACGCTCTCGACATTCTTGGGTAATACCACTGGTGGAACTCGTGGCCGCATGTCCTGGCGTCAAATCAAATAGGTATTGATATGAAAAAACAAACAGGGTTTACATTGATTGAGTTGATGATTGTGGTGTCTGTTATCGCCATATTGTCCAGTATTGCGTATAACAGTTACCAAGATTCAGTCATGAAATCCAATCGCGCTGAAGCCAAAGCAGATTTGAATTTGGTGGCTGGGCGGTTACAAGGTTGTTATTCCATGTACGGTGACTATGTAACCAGTGTTTGTGATGTGTATGTGAAAATGAATAGCAGTGCAATAACATCAACTGGACGAGGCTACTACACTGTGGATTTGGTATCGGCGACTACTACAGAATTTGAGCTTAAAGCTGTTCCTGTCAAAACCCCACAAACCAAAGACAATGATTGTAAAGAAATGCGTTTGAAACATACCGGTGCTCGATCTGCATTAGACCTTGCTAATAATGATAGTACATCGACCTGTTGGTAATTGGATCTTCAAAAAACAAAAGCCGTTAGTTCCCACTAACGGCTTTTTCATTTCTAACGTCTCAAAAATCACTCATCATCCAATCCCAGCTTCTGCAACCTGTAACGCAAAGACCGAAACGTAATTCCCAATTTTTTCGCTGTCAAAGTTTTATTCCAGCGCGATTTTTCCAGTGCGTGCAGCAAAATATTCTTCTCTACCTGTGTCAAGTAATCATCTATTGATGGAAAGGCCGCGCAAAGTTCTGGGTAGTTTATTTCTTGTGTTATTAGCGGTTTTAAGTTGGACAAATTGGTCGCTGAAGGTTTTTCGTCGAAATCATAATGCTGATTGTTTAACTGTAAATCTTCAGCATTGATTTGATTACTCTCACACAGGGTGAAGGCGCGCTCGAGAATGTTTTCCAGTTCGCGAACATTGCCGGGGAAGTGATAGTTTTCCAGTTTTTCTTTTGCGTCTTTGCTCAGGTTGGGTTTGCCTGTGCCCAATGAGCTGGCGATTTTTAGCAGAATGTAATCCGCCAATAACAAAATATCTTCGCGACGTTCACGCAAAGGTGGTACAGCTAATTGAATGACGTTAAGTCGATAGAAAAGATCTTGGCGGAAGCGACCTTCTTTGACTTCCAAATCCAAATGTTTATGTGTTGCACAGAGAATGCGAACGTCAGTAGTGATTTCGTCAGAGGCTCCGACTGGACGAATGGATTTTTCTTGTATGGCGCGCAAGAGTTTGACTTGCATATCCAACGGCAAGTCAGCGACTTCATCAAAAAATAAAGTGCCGCCTTCGGCTGCTTGAAATAAACCGATTTTGTCTTGATGGGCGCCGGTAAAGCTTCCCTTTTTATGACCGAAAAATTCGCTTTCCATCAACTCACGCGGAATTGCGCCGCAGTTGACGGCAATAAAGGGTTTGCTGGAGCGTGGGCCTAATTCGTGAATAGAACGTGCGACTAATTCTTTTCCAGAGCCTGATTCACCACTGATATAAACCGGTGCCTGTGAGCGGGATAACTTTTGAATATTTTTTATTAATTCTTCAATTGCACCGGATTGACCAATAATCGCAGTGGTTTTTTGGGTGATTACCGGCTGGGTAATTTGTGCGGTTTGTATAGCGGTGGAAACTAATTTGCGCAGGTGATTCAAATCCACCGGTTTGGATAAAAAATCAAAAGCGCCTGCTTTCATCGATTCAATCGCTGTGTCGATACTGCCGTGAGCAGTAATCACGGCGACTGGCAAGCCTGTATAAACCTGCTGGATATGCTCAACCAATTCAAGTCCATTGCCATCGGGTAATCGCATATCAGTCAAGCACAATTGAAATTGTTGCTCTGCAAGTTTGGCTTTGGCTTCGCCCAGAGTTTTTGCGGTGTCTGTGGTTAATTGCATCCTGCCCAGAGTGATTTCCAGCAGTTCCCGAATATCCGGTTCATCATCAACAATTAATACACGTTTGGTCATGGCTTTTTGCTCATTGATTGTTATTGGTTTGCACCCTTATTGTAATTTATCCGGGTGCGATAATTGAATGTGGAAACAGCTCTCACCGCTGTCGGAATACAGATAGTTAATGAACGCTTGGTTAGCTTCGCATAATTCCTTGCAAATGTAGAGTCCCAAACCTGAGCCGGTGTTTTCGGTAGTGAAAAAGGGCTCGAATAGATGTTGGGCAATCTCGGGTTTTATGCCCGGTCCGAAATCGATAATACGTATGTAAGGTTGCTGTTGCAGGTTATCGGTGCCGGTTTCAATGCGGAGCAATAATTTTCCGGATTTTTCCTTGGTATACCGTAAACCATTATCACAAAGATTGGTGAGTACTTGTTGCAATTGGCTGGTATCAAATTTGGCTTCCAGTTTGTCGCGACTATGATCATCAAACTCGCCAGTGAATTGTGTTGCTCCAATATTTTTTTCAACAAAGTCAATTTGAATCTTGTCGGCATTTTTTAAGCTGGTTTTGTAGTCAGCGATAAAATCGGGCAACCATTTTAGTAAATCGACTCGTTCGGGTTGCGAAGCGCGCCGACGTGACAGTTGCAAAATATTTTCAATAATCGAATTCACACGCTTGCTATGGTTTTGCACGATTTCCAATAAGCGGGTATCAGCAGTCGTTAAATTGGGGGATTCGCTGAGTAGTTGGCTGGCATGACTAATTGCACCGAGTGGATTGCGAATTTCATGTGCAATGCTCGCGGTTAATCGGCCGAGTGATGCCAGTTTTAATTGTTGTGCTTGTTGATGCAGTGCGCGTACATCTTCGAGAAAAACTAATATTTCAGAACCTTGGCCGGGTTCCAATTCAGCGAAGTTAACTTTGATTTCCGAAGTGATGTGTTTTGGTAGACTCAATAATGGACTGTGGTCGGGATGGCCTTCTTCCCAGGAGCGCCATTTTTCAAATAATTCCGGGAGTTGTGATAAATGACGGATTTCATCTTTTTCATCAGGTAAATCCAGCAGGCGTCGCGCTGCCCGATTGTAGAGTTGAATATCCTGATCTTTATTTAACACCATAATCCCGGTGCGCATACGCTCAAGAATTAATTGTGCAAGGCGTTGTAAATGCGCGATATGTTCAGCTTGTTCGCGCGCGGCAATTTCTGAGATGCGTAATTTTTGTGAAAGATAATGGAAAGCAATCGCTGTTAAAAAAGACAAGGTACCGAGCAGTGATGATGCAAAGAGTGATCGGTCTTCTGATTTTAAAAAAAAGTATCGAAACAATCCTTCGCCAATCACTACTACCGTCGTAAGTGCAGCCAGAAAAATAACTGTGCGACCGCGCAGCATCATGCCACCGGCGGCAATTGCCACTAACAATAAATATCCCATACCGGTTAGCGGACCACCACTCAAATGCATCAGGCCGCTGATCATTAAAATATCGATTAAAAGTGAAAAAAATGGAAACTTTTGTGTGTTGAGCAGTGGTTGTTGGCGAATTAAAAACAACGTGACAATGTTGATGACAGTGTAGGTAAAACAGAGATAAAAAAACCATTTGGGGTTTTCGCTGCCCAGGACTTTGGGTGCGAAATCCAGTAGCAGTAGGCTCAACAAGAGGCAACCCAGAATCAATCGATAGTAGCTGTAGACACGCATTAATTCTTGCAGGTTGTACAGTCTGGCATAGGCGCTTATGTAAGTTGGCATATTCTTGTTATGTCCTGATCAAATTTTGCTTGGCGATTGGGTCGGGTTTCATGACAATAGCGGCCAGACTTTTTCGCGACCTGAATTATACGAGAATCTTATGTCTTTGCTTCGAATTAGTGTGGCCCAACTGAATATGTTGGTGGGTGATATTCCCGGCAATACCCAAAAAGTATTGGATACCGCCAAACAAGCCCTGGATCAAGGTGCGGATTTACTGGTTTTTCCCGAATTATGTTTGACGGGTTATCCACCAGAGGACTTGTTGTTGCGGCCAAGTCTTGAGTCGCGCATCAATAAAGCGATTGAGGCGATAATGGCCGCGCAATTGCCCATGACCTTGTTAGTCGGTTACCCCAAGCGAATCGACGGCAAGCTCTACAATATGGCCGGTGTGATTGACCAGGGTAAATTAGTCGCCGAGTACGCCAAACAATGTTTACCCAATTATCAAGTATTTGATGAAAAACGCTACTTCACTCCCGGTGAAACCTCGGTCGTTTTTTCTTGCAAAGGCGTATCAGTCGGGATTTGTATTTGCGAAGACATTTGGTTTCCCGAACCTGCACAAAAAGCCAAAGCAGCGGGTGCTGAAATCATTATCAGCCTGCATGCATCGCCTTACCATCAAGGCAAACAAATTCAGCGTGAAGATGAAACACGTGGGCGTGCGGTCGAGAATCAATTACCCGTTGTTTATGCCAACGCCGTTGGTGGTCAAGATGAATTAGTGTTTGATGGCGGCTCGCATATTGTTGATGCAACCGGGCAAATTATTTTTCGTGCGCCTGCGTTTGTCGAAGATATAAGTTGTGTGAATTTGCCGATTGATTTAATCAAAAACGCTGACGCATTGCCTGCTTCAATCTGTGTGGCGCAAGTGGATAGATTGCAAGAAATTTATCAAGCGCTGGTATTAGGTGTGCGCGATTATGTACAAAAAAATCGTTTTAAAGGCGTAGTGTTGGGATTATCCGGCGGTATTGACTCTGCACTGACATTGGCAATAGCAGTCGATGCATTGGGCGCTGACAAAGTCGAAGCGGTCATGATGCCATTTCGTTACACATCCGGCTTGAGTAAAACCGACGCAGCAGAACAAGCAAAACGCATGGGGGTGCGCTATAGCTCGATTAGTATTGAGGCTATGTATGATGCTTTTATGGCATCACTCAGCAACGAATTTGCCGGATTAAAACGCGATACCACCGAAGAAAATTTACAAGCGCGTTGCCGCGGTGTGGTGTTGATGGCGATCTCGAATAAAAAAGGATATTTGGTATTAACCACCGGCAATAAAAGTGAAATGGCCGTGGGTTATTCAACACTCTATGGTGATATGGCCGGCGGTTTTGATGTGTTGAAAGATGTATTTAAAACACAAGTGTTTGCTTTGGCGCGCTATCGCAATTCAATCGAATCGGTAATTCCTGAATCGGTCATCACTCGTCCACCATCAGCCGAATTGGCCCCTGATCAAAAAGATGAAGACAGTCTTCCGCCTTACGATATTCTCGATCAAATTCTTGCGCTTTATGTTGAACAAGACCAAAGCGCCGAAGCCATAATTGCGCGAGGATTTAATCGCGAGCAAGTTGAGCGCGTGATTCGTCTGGTGGACATCAACGAATACAAACGCCGCCAGGCACCTATTGGTATTCGCATCAGCCAACGCGGTTTTGGTCGCGACCGGCGGTATCCGATTACTAACGGGTGGAAGATGGGGGAGTAATTTTTTACAGCGACCACCCCACCCGCTTCGCGGGTACCCCTCCAAAGGAGGGGAATTGATAATCTGCCGGTCGTGATGCAAGGTTTAAAATTTGGCACCATCCAAAATTCCCCTCCCTCGGAGGGGTGCCCGCGAAGCGGGTGGGGTGGTTTTTAAAAAATTATACTTGCCAATCCATTCTTTGTGTATTAGTGTATTGATACAGTTAACTTAACTGGTCATACACTTACACAAAGGAAGCCTCATGAAAAATCTGATCTCTCACGCCAAAAGCCTGATTACCGCTGCCTGCATTTTGTCGGCATCCGCCAGTTTTGCGGATACCACATTGTTTGAAGTGACTGATAAGCAGGGACAAAGCATCTATTTGGGCGGCACCATCCACCTGCTGCGTCCTACTGATTTCCCTCTGCCCGTCGAATATCAGCAGGCATTTGATCAAAGCCAGATGTTGGTGTTGGAAACGGATTTGCAAAAAGCGGCCAGTCCTGAAAATGGTCAGAGAACTTTGCAAGCCATGTCGTATATCGGCGGCAAAAACCTCAGCACTGAGCTGAGCCCGGAAGTCTGGAAGGAGCTGCAAGATTATTCCGCAGCTAATCAGGTGCCGATTGGGCAAATCATGCAATTTAAACCCTTCATGGTCAGCGTTGTATTGATCATGCAGCACAGTCAGAAATTGGGTTTAACTCAAGGCGTAGATTTCTATTTCAATCAACAAGCCAGAACACAAAACAAACCACTGGGTGAGCTTGAATCATTTGATGATGTTTTGGCGTTCATGAACAAGCTAAATGACCAGGATCCCGATCTCACCATTCAATCGACTCTGCGTGATTTGAAAAAAATGGATGAATTGATGGTAAGTCTGACTAAATCCTGGCGTGAAGGTGAATTATCTGCAATCGAAAAAGAAATGCTGTTGCCTATGAAAAAAGAGTTTCCTGAAATCTATAAATTGATGGTGGTAGATCGCAATCAAAAATGGATGGAAAAAATTCAGGCTATGTTCTCAACGCCCGAAAAAGAAATGATTTTGGTGGGTAGTCTGCATTTGGTCGGCAATGACGGCTTGCTGAAACAATTGAAAGACAAGGGTTACAAAATAAAAGCGGTGGAAGTGGCGAAATAATTTTTGAGTCAATAATTCACTGATTTTTTTGGTGAGTAACCACCCCACCCGCTGCGCGGGCACCCCTCCGGAGGAGGGGAATTGGCCAGATTGTGCTGGTTAGAAAGTAAAAATAAAAATTTGGCACCACCTAAAATTCCCCTCCTTCGGAGGGGTGCCCGAAGGGCGGGGTGGTTAGGGCAAAGCAAGCTGCTTTTAAAAGAGGAATTTTTTCGTGAAAGAATCTGAATTAATCGTCCATATTCAAGAATTACAACGTAAAGCTGGTGGCGTCACAATTTTAAAAAGTATTGATGCCGAAGTCAGGGCTGGGAATGTGATCGCATTGCTCGGAAAAAATGGTGCCGGTAAAACAACTTTATTGGAAACTCTCCTGGGTTTTGCATTCCCTTCAAATGGATGTATTAGTTTGTGGGGTGTTGAGGCAACCGATATTCGCGATGAGCAAAAACAAAAAATCGGATTTGTTCCGCAGCAGGATGAGTTGTTGCTTACCATGACGGGTTATCAGCATCTTGAATTGTTCAAAGGCTTTCGCCCTACCTGGAATCAAGCGTTAGTCGACAAACTGGTTATCGATTGGGCGATTCCGATGGATACTCGCGTGAATAAAATGTCCGTCGGCCAACGACAAAAATTATCCATATTGCTAGCGCTCGCACACGAACCTCAATTGCTTGTGTTGGATGAACCTGTAGCAAGCCTAGATCCAATTGCGCGCCGTCAATTCTTGCAACAATTGGTTGAAATCGCATCCGACGAAAATCGCGCAGTAATCTTCTCAACGCATATTGTCAGCGATGTTGAACGAGTTGCCAATCAGGTGTGGATGCTGCGTGACGGCGTGTTGGATTATCAAGGTGATTTGGATCAACTCAAAGAGTCAATTGTCAGGTTAACAATTCCTCGCGCGCACTATATTAACGAAACCATATCCTTGCTGCCCGATATCATTAAAAAACGTGAAGATTCACAGCACGTACAGCTCACGGTAAAAAACTGGTCGCCAGAATTGGAAACCCTATTTCAATCCAAAGTTACAGATCTGACTATTGAGCATTTGAATCTGGAGGATATTTTTTTGGAGATTAATGCATGAAGCGGGCGAGGGTGAAGTCCTATTGGCTACTTTTAAAATATCTGTTTAATACAGAAGGGATTGGTCGTTGGGTTTACCTTATGATGGTGGTAGGTGGATTTGCGCTAATGGTCATCAAATGGTTCACGGATGGTGAGATTAACCTACTTCAAGCTTTGCTTTGGGTTGTCTCAATGGTTGTGATGATGGCGGGGGTTTCGATGTATATGTTCGTCCCTCAGCTATTCAAGAAAAAAACCTTGTCACACTTGAGCAATTTCCGGCAACTGGTTTTATTCATACTTTTTATGTATGTGGCTCTTCACTCGGTTGTCTCCTTTTTAACTCACGCCAGTAATCAGGATTGGCAGTTCAGTTTTCTCCATTTAGTGAATGTTTGGTGTTTGTTAAGTGTTATCGTCGGAATTTATCTATTTTTGATGTCAAAATTTCCCTCCGCTGAAATGGTGTTTTGGCTTTTACCCGGCAGTCTGGCAATCATGGGGCGGTTTGTTCCGCAATTGCCAATGGTTGCTTTAGTAGCAGTTGGAAGTTTAATTTGGCTGGTGTTTGGTTATTGGTGGCTAACAGGCAGGAATATCGTACTTTCGAATTCTGAAAATATTTTTCAAAAGCTGGATTTTGGAACAAGAGATACATCCAGAGATAAAACTACCAAGCCAAGTATGCTGTGGAACTATGTGGTGATTAATTCGCATAGTGTCTTTGGACATGTAAAATTCTTATTGCTCTTTTTTGTAGTTATCATAATCGTCACTGGTATTTTAATTAAAGTTGCTCAATCCGAAGATCAACGAGATATCCCCGTAATTTTATTTACGGCTACATTTACAGCGGCTGCATTTCTGACGTTAATGACACAGGCAGATATGTGCGGAAATATTAGGCGGCTTTGGTTATTGGTTGATTCTCGCGAAAAAATCCTGAAAGGCGTGGAAAATCATTGGATAAAGCTCACTACTTTACAGTTAAGCTTGTGGCTTCCCCTTTGCTGTCTGACAATATTGGCTTTTGATTTCAGATTTTTTACGCCGTTGTTAATGGTTGTCATGCTTACATCCTTACTGGCTACTTATACATTTTCTTTTTATTTAAATCTTTGGGGGTTTTTCACGTTCCCGGATAAATATCAGAATAATCCATTAGTTAAAATATGGGCATTTCCGTTTACCTTTTTAATAGGTGTTACTTTTGGGAATTTCATTAAATTTCAGTTAATTTCAGCTGTTTTGTCATCTCAAATCCTGCTGGTTTTTCTTGCACTAATTTTGCGCCACCAATTGTACAAAAAAATTAATCACGCTGATCTTGTGAAGATTGGTTAGTGGCTTGGAGATGACTTATGATTTTTAACCCCTATCCCTACAAGCCCCTCTTAAAAGACCTGTTAATCCCCTCAGGTTTTATGAGAATGATGATGGCGGTTGTTGGTGTAGTTTTTATCCTGATTTGTGCGTTTATATGGGTGAATCAGGGGATGCGTTTTGCATCCGGTATTTTTTTTCCATTCGTGTTCATACTGCTCATTTTTTATGTGTTCTTGATTGGAATGTTGTTGCCTCATCAAGCTATGACCATGATCAGCAGCAAATCAATTCGCTATTTAACTGATTTTCGGAAATTCTATTTACTTTCTGCACTAACATTCTCATTGGTAATAGTGTTATTGGCGTTGATTTCTATTTTTTACAAACAACCTGATATAGGCCTGAATGAACTGTCACGCAATGGTCTTAATATTTGGTTGATTTCAAGTCTCTATATCATAAGTTTGTTTGTTGTGACTTATCGTATACCTGCGCTTCAAGGCATGGTTTTCTTAACATTTGCTGTAATCCCTTATGCTCTGAATAGAATCTCTGAATGGAATGTCTTTCTGCTGGTATTCCTATTGTTCGCTGTATGGACGATCTTTTCCTGGTGGTTTTTGCGGATAAGGCCTACAAAAAACCACGTGAATCTATTTGCATTAAGTTTCCAGCAATCGATGGCAGCTTCGGCTAACCCTTCTGCAAATTGGTTTGTCAATTTCTTAACGCCGTCATCAAAGCCTGCCAGTTTTATGGGGACTCGATTAATGGGGATGTCAGACAGTTGGTCGTCAGTGCCTCGTATGTGGTTTTCGTTTGTTGTGATTTTGTTTTTATTGTTAATAGTTTTTAAGTGGTTGATGAAGGATCATTTTCAGAATTTTGTTGAAACCTTTGGTGGGTCTTTTGTTTTGGTTTTAGTGCTAAGTGGCTCATCAGGTTTTATGATTGCTATCTGCCGCAATATTAAACCCGCCTGGGCGTTTTATCCGGGGAGCCGTGATCAAATGTTTTTCAGTATTGAGCGGTTCCTGATCAAACAGGAATTAATCATTACACTTATGGTTCCTCTATTGTTGGTAATAACGAATATTTTTGTAGGATCTACTTTGGTGAATATTACCGATATTGTTTGGTTATGGAGTGCAGCAATAATTTTCATTTTTCTGGCTATATATTCCACTCTATACATTTATTCGCGTGATACTGACGACAAATCACCTGCCAGTCCCTGGTATGCAGTTGTCAATTTCTTGTCTGTGATTATTGCTTTGGCGATTAGTGTATTGGTCGCTAACGATATGCATTCAGTTGTTACCAGTATATTGGTTGTTGTCGTGATCTTGTGTTGGCTGTTACGAGCAGCGAGCGCCAAAAAATGGCAACGCATTAATTTTGTCAGAGTCGCCTAATGTTAATTCTTAATCCGCAATCCGGTATTCCTATTTATCGCCAGATCATTGATCAGGTGAAGCGAATGGTCGCCAGTGGGCAATTGTCGCCCGGCAGTGAGTTGCCTTCGGTGCGTGAGTTGGCGGTGCAGCATGCCGTGAATCCCATGACGATTTCCAAAGCTTATGCGCTACTTGAAAACGAAGGTTTGTTAATTCGTCAACGCGGAAAACCCATGCAAGTGGCGGCGGTGTCGATAGAAGATTCGCAACAGCAAAAAGAAGATTTATTAACGCCTGCAATTGACAATTTATTGTTGGTTGCCAAGCAGTTGGATTTGGATCTTGATGAATTGTTGGATTTGATTAAAAAGCAGATGAAAAAAAATAAGGAGAAATAAAGATGTTTTTTGTTAATCGGAAAAAGACCCCACCCCAGCCCTCCCCTTGCCAGGGGAGGGAGCTAGTTCCTCCCCCTGGTACAAATTGCAGGAGCAATTTGCACAGCGGAGCTGCCCGCAGGGGAAACCATACGGACTGGTTTCTGAACGGGGAGGTTAGGAGGGGGTCATTTTATTTCATATTGTTACTCTCTATTTTTACTACTGCTTGCAATCCCCAATCAAACCAAACCGATTCAGCAAAAAATTCCATTTTAAAACCCTGTCCCGGTTTTGCCGAAACTGGGTATGCGCCATTGGTTGATGGTGCTGAGTGTGGTGAGTTGGAAGTGAGTGAAAATCCGGATGATCCGACTGGTAAAAAAATATCACTGAATATTTTGCGCTTGCCCGCTATTAGTCCGGTTCCTGAAAAAGATCCCTTGGTGTTAATTCAAGGTGGGCCGGGCGGATCATCGGTGGATATGGCTGCGCAGATTCATTATGTGTTTTGGGATGTGCGTAAAAATCGTGATTTGATTTTTGTGGATCAACGCGGAACAGGAAAGTCCAATCCATTAACTTGCGATCAGTTGACTGAAAATCAGCGAAAATTATCGGAAGCAGAGCAATTATTGATTCAGGAATCTCTCTACAAAAGCTGTGCAGAAAAATATCAATCCATAGCAGTTTTTTACACAACACCTTATGCGGTAAAAGATCTGGATCAGGTTCGCGCAGCTTTGGGATATGAAAAGCTGAATCTTTGGGGTGGATCTTACGGAACACGGGTTGCCTTGGAGTACGCCCGGCAGTTTCCCGAACATTTACGATCAATGGTGTTGGATGGTGTAGCGCCTGTTGCTATCTCCCTGCCAGATTATTTTGCGCGTGATGCAATGGCAGCTTTAAATAAATTAAATGATAGCTGTAATCAGGATGCATTTTGCGCAAAAGAATATGCGCCCATGAATGAAAAAATTGACCGCTTACTGAAGCGTTTACAGCAGGCAGATGCAGACAATAAATCTCTGGTTGCTGAATATTCACATCCGCGTTATCAGAGTAAAACCAGCTTGACTCTGACCGCCAGGCAATTCTCCGGATTAATATTTAGTGTTCTCTATTCTCGTGAATTATCGGCACTCTTGCCTCAAGTCATTCATCAAGCGGATCAGGGTAATTATCAGGCTATCGCCAATTTGAATTTTCTTGCTGAAGAAAATATGAAAAAAATGTCGATTACCGAAGGTATGCGTTATTCGGTGATTTGTAATGAAGATTATATTTACAGTCAGCAAGAAAATAACAATCAGAGCAGTCAGTTTTTGGGTTTTGATTTTAAAGATGATATGGAAAATATCTGTTCGATTTGGGGTAAAGCTAAATTACCAGAAAATTATTTTCATCCTGTAAAATCCGACAAGCCGACTTTGTTGCTGTCAGGTGGGTTTGATCCGGTAACGCCGCAAGTTTGGGCTGAAAAAGCCGCGAAAAATTTATCTTCGTTTACTTCATTGGTGGCGGAAGGTGGGCATCACATTGTGAGTTATCAAGGCTGTTTGCCGCAGGTAATTGCACAATTTATTGAGCGCGCCTCCATGGAAGGAATTAACACCAGTTGCCTTGAAAAAATTCAACCATTATCACCGAATCTGGGTGCGTATAAATCTGCAACAACGGAGGAGGTGAAGCTATGATTTGTGTCGACCAAATTACTCAGGAATTTAGTGTTAGCAGTCAACAAAAGAATTTTTTCAAACCCCAGAAAAAAATCATTAAAGCTTTGGATGATGTCAGCTTTGATTTGGAAGATGGAAAGATCACCGGTTTGTTGGGTTTAAACGGCGCGGGTAAATCCACTTTAATGCGCTTGATCTATGGATTGTTGAAGCCAACCTCGGGCGATATTCGTGTCAATCAAACTTCGGTAAGTCAATCACCACAAGAGGTGCGGCGACAATTGGGTGTCCTGCCTGATGATGCGGGTTTATACAAGCGTCTCACTGCGCGAGAAAATATTCGTTATTTTGGTGAGCTACAGTCGATTGACTCGGTTCAACTCGAAAAAACCATAGACGAATTTATTTTGCGTTTGAATATGGAAAAAATTGCCGACCGTCGTGCCGAAGGTTTTTCGTTGGGTGAGCGAATGAAAACTGCCCTGGTGCGCGCCATAGTGCATCAACCTCAACATATTTTATTGGATGAGCCTACTAATGGATTGGATGTATTAACGACGCGCGCAGTGAGAAATTTATTGCATGAATTAAAAGAGCAGGGCCGCTGTGTGGTTTTTTCCAGCCATTTAATGCATGAAGTCAAAGGCCTTTGTGATCGAATTGTTGTAATCGCCAAGGGCAGGGTGATCGCTAATGGTGAATTACCGGAAATTCTCGATGCGGGTAAATCTGACAACCTTGAAGAGGCTTTTGTCAATTTGGTTCAGTCACAAGACCGGGAGGTTAATTGATATGTTGCAATCAATACTGACTGTCTTTAAAAAAGAGTGGAAAGATATTTTGCGCGATATGCGCAGCCTGCGCATGATTTTGTTGATGCCGGTTTATCTGGTGGGTGTTTATACCGCAACCTCGTTTTTTATTATTCACACCAGTTTGTCATCCCGTGCTACCACCAATGAACCCATTGCTTTATCTGTATCGGGTGTTGACGCTTTGCCGGAATTGATCAATTGGTTAGATGAGCGAGGTGTGGATGTTCAATCGGTTGAAGGCGATGTGTATCAGCAGGTGCAACATAAAACATTGGATTATGTATTAATTATTCCAAAAGATTCAGCTGAAAAATATCAAGCAGGCGAAACGCTGGATTTGGCTTTGGTATTTGATGCAACCAATACCAAGGTGCAAGGCAGCATTGATTTTGTGCGCAGACAAATTCGTGGTTGGAGTCAAACTGTTGGCCATTTACGTTTAATGGCGCGGGGAATAGATCCTGCCTTGGCTGAACCGATTTCATTGCGAGAAGTGAATATCGCCAGCGATCAAAAAATGGGATTTTTTGTGATGGCGACAGTTCCCTTTTTTCTATTGATGGCGAGCTTTTTGGGCAGCGTAGGTTTTTCAGCGGATATGCTGGCCGGTGAGCGCGAACGTCGATCTTTGGAATCCTTATTAATTACACCCGTGTCGTCCTGGCAGTTGTTAGTGGGTAAATGGTTGAATGCCTGGTGTTTAACACTGGTGGTGATTTTGTCGAATATTTTGTTGCTCTGGATCGCTTTTCAAATAATTCCTTTTAAAGAAATTGGTATGAAAGTGGACGTGGGTATCGTCAAGCTGTTGATGATTTTATTGGTGCTTATACCGGTTGCCGTGTTTGCTACGGCATTGCAATGTTTAATTTCAATTTTCGCACGCAGTTTTAAAGATGCACAAACCTACATGGGCATTATGGTGTTCATCCCTATGGCACCCTTAATTTATACATTGAGTAATCCCAGTAGTTTTGCTGATTGGTTTATGTGGGTGCCGGTGTTATCGCATCAAATTGCGATTAAAAATATTTTGATTGGTGAGCCCATTGCTTTAGGTGGCTTGCTGGTTGGGGCATTAGTGTCATTGGTGATTGGAGCTTTATTGTTAGTGTTAACGGCGAAACAATTGCGCAAGCCGAAAATTGTTTATGGGGTTTGATGGCCCTCACCCCTAACCCCTCTCCCGGAGGGAGAGGGGGACAAAATTACTTCGTAGCTAATTCATCAGGGAGTCCATCCCCTCTCCCTCTGGGAGAGGGCTAGGGTGAGGGCGGCTGAGTCTCCGCAAACGGCCCATAGCGCAAAATTCTCTCGTAAAATTTTTCCAAATTTTCGTAAGGCGAAAAATCAATTTGGTTGCGAAATTTTGACCAACCCATAAAACATCCCAGGCGTAAGTCGGCATCGTCAAATTTTGTGTTTGTCGAAAATTCTGTTTTATTTAATTCTTCCAATGTCGATTGAATACGAGCTGCTTGTCGTTGCAGGTATGGTATGCCGGAAATATCCACACCATCGCGTTTGATAAAAAATAAATTCACAACTGTATCCAGCGCTGTATTTACCAGACAAAGGCGATTGAGTTCTGCGGTGGATGGGCAAAAAGTTTTACCCACTTTTTCGCGTAAATGTTTAATAATCGCGGCAGAGTCAGTCAGCACCAAATCGCCGTCTTCAAAAAACGGAACGCGCTTGGTGGGTGATTTAATCGCACTGGCCACTTGATCGGTTTCGATAAATTCGCATGTTTGCCCGGTTTCGATCAGAACAATTCGACAATGGCGAACAAAGGGTGAAGTGTAGCTGCCGTAAAGTTTTGTAGGTTTCATGGATCCTCCAGTAATTCAGATTGGATTCAGATGCTGTTCGATAGGCTGATACTACCCCAAATTCCGGAGGCCAAGATGAAAAACTTATTTGTTTCCCTGACGCTTGTATGCTTGACCAGCTTCTTGGGTGGTTGCGGTGGCGGTAGCAGTCATGCGACAGATCATGATGATTTTATCCCCGAATTACGCGCCTTCGACATGATAGACAGCTACGATGTGGATACCGCAACTTCACAAGCACCTTTAACTCTGTCCCCCTATCTTTATGACGGTTTGTTTGAAGTCTTTTGGCGAGTGAATAGTCTGGAAGATTATCGTGTGAGTTTGCGTATTAATGATCGTGACGATTGGCGTAATAGCATCACCATAGCCACCCAAATTTGCGGTGAGGGATTAAGTTGCGATCAGGCCGGAAACTGGGTTTGTGAATACACCAGTGATTTTTATATGTCCTGTGATGTCAGCAGCCGTGAAGTGGATATCAATGAATTATTTGATCAGGTGCCGGAAGATCTGTATTTACTGCTGGAAGTCTGTGACACCAACTCTGATTATTGCGAATACGATTCTTACCCCGTGCGCTTTGAATAAGTGTAAATCTCGCTAAACCCTCTTTTTTTCCTCGGGAGCCTGTAGCATGCTGCGCTCCCGTTTTTGTTTTTGCGGCCTCATATTTTCCATTTATGATTCCTGATTCTTTTTATGATTCTTGACCCCTGGTTTTATCTATTGGCTGTGCCGGTAGTATTTTTAGTTGGTATGTCCAAAGGTGGTTTTGGCGGCGGCTTTGGTATGTTGGCTGTACCTTTACTGTCTTTGATGATTGATCCGCGTTTGGCAGCCGCCATTTTGCTGCCGATTTTGTGTGTGATGGATATTTTCAGTTGGAAAAATTTTCGCGGCATTTGGGATAAAACCAATCTGAAAATTTTATTGCCCGGTGCTTTGCTTGGCACTATCGCTGGTGCTATGACCTTTGAAATGGCCAATGCCGACATGATTCGAATTGGCATAGGTTTGTTATCGATTTTTTTTGTGATTCATTATCTCTGGGGCAAGCATTATCTGGAGCAAATGCAGCAGCGCCCGCCGAATAAAATCGCTGGCAGTTTTTGGGGTGCGATTGCCGGTTATGTCAGTTATATCGCTCATGCAGGTGGCCCACCTATCGCCATTTATTTGTTGCCACAACAAATGTCGAAATCATTGTTGGCGGGCACTACTATTGTATTTTTTGCCTTGGTCAATTTATTGAAAGTCATACCCTATGTGGCGTTAGGCCAATTGGATTCAGGTGCTTTTTACACTGCGCTGGCACTTATGCCGCTTGCGCCTTTAGGTGTGGCTTTTGGTTTTTATTTACACAAAAAAGTATCGGACAAATTTTTTTATTGGATCAGCTACGGCTTTTTGTTGTTGGCAGGAATTAAATTATTAATTGAGGGAATCGGCAATTTGTGGTGACAGTGTGATTAATTATTGCGCAATAAAAAGGCCCTGAGTTTTTTTGAAAAATTCAGGGCCTTGTGTATGGTAGCTAGAGGCGGACTTGAACCGCCGACCCCAGCATTATGAGTGCTGTGCTCTAACCGGCTGAGCTATCTAGCCA
>CBINNU010000011.1:0-161743 GCA_966252135.1 uncultured Cellvibrio sp.
AAACGGTTTTTGCTTGACGAACGGGGGAGTTCATGTAGTTGCGATTTGCGGTGACGTTTTTGTTGCGCTTTTGTGTTACACATAATGAGCACCGCGAATGCAAAAGCGTAACAAAAATTGCATCCGCAACATTGCTTTGTTATAGCACAAAGCTAACGCTTTTATTTACTTACTATGGACCAACACTTCCGCAGAAGCTAGCAATTTTATTCTGTTCAATAATAAAACCTAGGGTATGTTCAAAATCCCATTCCGTTTGATATGCGATTTCGATTTGGTTTTTCTTACCAAATGGTTCAACCAAAACTCTGACAAGGCTTACATTCTCCCATATTTCATTGGGGCTTTCGATATCTGGAAAGTCTTCGGCAGCATCTTCAAATTCACCAGCGTCAAAGGCAGCTTTGCCATGAATATAGTGCTCATTGAAAAGTGTATTTGCGATTTCACTTTTTAGAGAGGGGTATATTTCAGCCAGTTCGAAAAGCGAATTTATTGATTCCGAAGAAGGACCTTGTTTGTTGCCAGGAATTCGGATTTCAACCGAATTGGTTTCAAAAAGCTTTGCATTTTTTCCAACCCACTTTCCAAAACTATATTTAATATCACCCAGAATCGGGTGTTGGATAGAGTTTTTCTTGAAAATTCCGAACATCATTTACTCCATGTCATATAACAGTTTATTCAACAGCGATGACGCTGGCTGTAACTATCAAGATAGCTCTTAATGCGTGATCGTGGCTTCGGCGAGAATATCGGTGTTTTTGGGGTTAGGCAATATGGGTTAGTGGAAGTCTCGGGATTTTAGGTTCATGCATTGTAGTTGTGGTGAGTGATCTTCTATGTGGGCGGCGATCAGGTGGATTACGGGTGTGCTGACGTTTTGTTTGATGAGTTCAACCACGCAGTAGTTCAATTGATTTGGCAGATTCGGTTTTAAGTGAACTCACTTGAATAAAACCAAGACGAATAGTTTGCTGATTATTTTCATCCAGCTCTAATGTGTTCTCATAAAAACTGCGATTGATATTGACTGGCCTGATGCTGACGCCGTGCCGTTTGGCATCCTGAATTAATTGCGAAGGCGAATAAAAACCCTTGGGCTGGCTGTTTAATAAAGCACAATAAAATGCTGCGGGGTGATGACATTTGATCCATCCACATATCCCCCGCTTCAAAAGCTCATCATCGGCAGGGCTGGTCAAGATATCAAAAACGATAAATAAATCGACACTTTAAAACCTATTGGCACAAGTGTTGCTCAAATTGAAGCAGTTAACCCAATAGTTATGGATATTGAACCGAATCAGCACCATGAAAATGCACAACCAGAATTTCAGTGCTCCACCAAGACACATGTCCGCCGACCCTTTTGTGGGAATTTGTGAATTGTATTTTCAGCGATTGGATGCCCTGTCGCTGGTACAGCAATTGGTGCAAATATTGAAAGCGGTGCAGAAGCATCGCGGTATGAGTATGGGTAGCCTGGGTGGTAGCCCGGCGTTTCAGGCTGATATACAAAAACTGCAACAACAACTTGAACGACATTTTCAAATGCTAGCGGTGTTTTCGCATAGATCCGGAAAGTTAATCAGCCCGCAACAACAGGAAAACCTTTCGAGTGCATGGGTCACCATTAGCCATGATTGGCATGAAGACAGCGTGATTCTGAATTATGAATTGCACTGTCACTTGATCGAACAACTACTCACAATGATTGCCGGTTTGGGTAAGCAATTGGAAACGCCACTTACCCTGCCCCCGAATTCCAGCGATGAATTTCCCAGCCAACGTTTTAATTATCTTGAGATGCTGCATTTTTCAACTCGATTAATGCCAGAAGTGGCTGAGCAAATTGGCCGCATTCGCGCTTTAGCAACTTATGTGTCGGCATCGCATCTTTGCGATCAGGATTTTCGAACCAAGCTGGGTTATTTAATTCAATGTACGCGCGTCAATAACGAAAAACTCCGGCACCACATCAAACGCGTTGAAAATAAACCGGATGCAGAATTGGCACTGCTAGGACAACTGAAAAGTTATGAAGTCAAACTGGCATTTCTGCTAAGTATGGTCGAGAGCGATATATTAGGCGATAAGGTTCAAGCAGACAGCCGCCGCTTGTTTGATTTGGCTACCGATATTATTGATCTTTATTTGCGTGCAGTGATTGAAGGTACTCAGGTTTTACAAAAATGGCTGGAAGCCGACATGCAATCGTTAATTCAAAGTGACTGGAATTAATATTTGAGTTAGCTCTCTCATCTACCTACAATAGTTTCGGATCTTCAACCGGAACTTACTGATGACTCATTACCGATGGATGCTTTTTTGCTTACTACTGGGTCCCACTTCACTAGAGGCTGCTGAATCCAATTCTGAATTGGAAATTTGTTTGCAAAAACATGTGCTGACCGCAGCGGGTGATATGACGCTGGCGGAATTACGCAAGACCTGCGATGAAATGATTCAGTCATCCATCATTGAGGAAATTCCAGTAGAAAAAACACCAACTGAAGAAGATCAACGACCGGTTGCGCGCCGACTCAATATGGAAGCCTTGGATAGATCCAATCGTTTTATGTTGACGCCACACAAACGCAACTTCTTTTATCCGGTTAGCCACAGCAGAACGCCTAACACAGAGCCCTACAGCGAAGCTGATTCATCACTACAGCATTTGGATAATACCGAAGCGGAATTACAACTCAGCATAAAAATTTTATTGCGCGAATCAATTTTTAATAACAACGGACATTTGTATTTGGGGTATACCAACCATTCATTCTGGCAAGTTTATAGCAACAAGGACTCTGCACCCTTTCGCGAAACCGATCATCAACCAGAATTTATTTTATCCTTCACTAATGATTGGAAAATTTTTGGATTCCAAAATTCAGTGAATCAAATTATCGTGAATCATCAGTCCAATGGCACCGGTGGTTTGTTATCGCGCAGCTGGAACAGAATTATGTGGACTTCAATATTTGAACGAAATAATTTTGTATTTTCATTAACCCCCTGGTATCGCATTCCCGAACCTAAACAGGAATATCCCGGCGATCCTGATGGTGATGACAACCCGGATATTACCCATTACATGGGTAATTTCGAATTCAGTAGCGCCTACAAACAAGGCGATTCAATTTACAGCCTAATGTTGAGAAATAATTTGGATGCAGACAACAAAGGCGCGATCGAAATAGGTTACAGCTTTCCATTCAGCACCAATATTCGCGGGCAAATTAGTTACTTTAACGGCTACGGCAATAGCTTGATTGATTACAATCAGGATATGGAGGTATTTAGATTGGGGATTATTTTTACAGATCTGTTTTGATCAATTGACGAATAATATTGAGGGATTCCGCGGACGCATCAATGATTGAACAACCCATCCAATATTTACCGGCAAGATCCGCATCGCGCACCCACAAACAATCAACACCAATTTGAATTGCATTCAAATGATTAATTGGAAGTGGTAAGTGAATGTCAAAAGTGTAAAGGGTATCTTCAACCAAGGGCTTGTCGGCAATCAACATTAAGCCCTTGTCATGCATATTAACCAAACGGCCAACATAGGTATCGCGCAGAGCATCGTAGACATCAACATCCTGAGTGACTGAGTGACGCTCCCTCTGGCGCTGATGATTCGGCGTCATACTACCTTCTCGATTTTAACCTCGGCTTTACCTACATCAGCACGTTCGTTGAGTGTGTTGTAAATATTTTCCAAGGCACGCTCGAAGAATGGTTTGGTGCTACCGGAAATAACCTTGGCTGTACTTGCCAACATTTGTCGAGCTAATTCCAGACTTGATGTCAGCGACACTTTGCGGCCTTGTTGATCAACCAACATATAGTGCTGAGTCTTTTTGTTGTACCAGGCCACCTTCAAACGCTTGCCGCCTTCGAATTCAAACCAGGTTCCAAACTCAACCATTTTCAAACTGTCGATAAAGCGTTGCTCATCCGGCGTAATCACTTGACGCTCAAAGGATTTACCACCAGCTTTTTCAGTCGCCATAGTTTCAAGACGAGAACGCATAGGTGCTGGCGCAGGTTCTGCTTTGCGGCTCAATAAAGCCAATCGTTGCAGTGAACTCACAGCATCCAATAACTTGCGGCCTTTTGCTTGTTCATAACCAATGGTTTCAAAACCTTTTTCAATCGCAGCTAACAAATCAGTTTGAATATGCATTTGTTTGGCTTTTTCAACTTGCAAGGTTTTGGGTTCAAGCGTCCACAAAAGATCGTCAATAACTTTTAATGCTTTTTGCCAGGCATCTGATTTGTCACTGTAACGCAATAACACAAACGACAAATAATCTGACCAAGGCTGCAAGAGCAACAACAAAATGGCTGATGGCATTTCTTTGCCATCCGTACGCTTGCGCACTTCATCATTTACTTGAATTTTGGCTTCACGCAAACGCTCTTCGCCCTGAGCCTTCTCTAACGCACGACGCTCCATCAATTCCTGACGGCGCGCAACATTACGTGTATACGAATTAAATTCAATTAATGTCTCGGCAAAAATGCGAACGTCATTTTTGAATTCTTGTAGCAAATGGAAAACCGTAGTTTTGATTTTGGCAAAAATATCGTATTGATCAGAACCATCATTGCCAACCCAACGCGCACCGGCCTCCGCAAGACTGTTAAGCAATACGCGCGCAGGATGTTCAGGCTGCTCAAAAAAATCTTTATCGATAAACGCGATTTTCAAAAATGGCGTGTGCAAATAACTCAACACAGCTTTAACCGAATCAGGTAAATGCTCATCAGACAACATATATTCAAACAGCAATCCCACCAGATCAATGGTTTGCATATCATCTGCTTCAACCGCGCCATTTTCATTTTCGCTAGCAATTTGCTCCATCACCTGCCGATTCATCTCAGCAACTGTTTGTTTATTGATGGGCATTTCACTGATAGTTGCCTGTAACAATTCCTGATTTTTTTGCAGCACTTTCGCTTGAATATTTTCGAAAACACTGACCAACTGTGGCGTGGAGTACACATCCATATTGGCAGGAATTATGTTAGATGGAACTGCAAATGCTTGAGGATTTACCGTGCCCACCTGGGCAATTTGTTGGGCTGCCAATGCTGGAGGATATTGCATAGCAACGTGCGACTGCAGCAGTCGAATCGCCCCTAACAAGCTGTTCTGGTATTGCACATCGGCTGAGCTTAATTGGCCTTCCAACAAACGCTCGTTGTTGCGTTTTTGTTGTTGTTCATGCAAATCCATTTCGCTAGGTTGCTGCGGCGGCTGGTCAAGCTCGTCATCACCAGCATAATAACGCGATGCACCTGCGCCAGCAGGTTTTTCCGAGGCAGGTTGCGATGGATTGAAACGCAAATTCGGTAATAAATTTTGGCGAGCAAGGTAATCATTAATTTGCTCATACAAACCATCCAATTGAGTGATTATGTCCTGATCAAACAATTTGTAGCCGATAATTTTGGTTTTAACATCGACTTCAAGATTACTCAGCACTTTTCGTAATGCTTCGCAAAACTGTACTGTCGCAACTGGATTGGAAGCTTCTTCTATCTTCTCGCCATCATTCAACAATGCCAGACGCTGATGTAATGCCCACACTGATTCCGAAAACATGTTTTCAGCACGATGGGTAATTGACGTAATTGCAATAGTTTCTTCAAGATCTGAGTGCTCAACCAGCGACAGAATATCACCGCTAAAACGCTCTTCACCGGTCAAGGTACTCAGAGTTTTATTTTTGAACTTAACAAAACCGTTGGAGATGTGTTGAACGAATTCCTGTTCGGCAGCATCGGCCACCGCCTGAAGCAGATTGTGAATTTCGAAGAGCGCAGTCTGTTCTTTGTTAGAACGAGCCTGAGAGGCATTGTCCTGTACCTGACGCATCCACTGGGACCAGAAGCCCCCAAAGTGACGGCCAATAAACTCACGAGTCATGTCCCGACATTCTTTAATATGCTGGACAACCATTTGCTCAGTCATAGCAGTGACCGTTTTAGTTGATTTACTGGCATCTTGGCCGGGAAAACCCGATTTTTTCATAGCAGAATCACGCTTATCCATGGATACTCCTGTCAACGGAGTAAAAACTAACAATCAAGACAGCTGTCCGTATAGAGTTCATAAGATCGATTTCATTGTTCAAAATACTAACAGATTGTGATCAATCTTCCACAAATTGTGCCAAACAGAACACAAAAATACGAAAACTGATACCTATGCGTGAGATCAAAAATCGAAATTGGCATCGAGTGTTACCGAAAAACACTCCCCAAATCAGGCTGAAGGGCGCTTTTCCCGTAAGTTACCAATAACGGCCTCAAGGGCACGATCAAACAACATACCGTCATCTAATATACTTAATCGTTTTTGTTGCAATGCCAATGCCAAGGTTTCGCGAGACTCTTCTGCGACCTTCATTCCCGAGCGATTAACAAAGATATATTTACCCGCCGGGCGAATAATAGCCGCCAAACGACAACGGTATTTCTCGCCATTTTCACCCTGCATTTCAAACCAGGTTCCCTGCGTAATATTGGCAACCAATGCCAAATGCTGAGCATCTATATGGGCTGTATCCACTGGCACCGCCGCAACCGGGGGAGCTGCCGGGGCAGGCTCAACTTGAGCAGGCTCAACTTTTGGCTCTTCAATCTTGGCTTCAAGGACTGGTTTGGCCTCTTGCGCTGCAGCTTTTCTAGCTTGCTGCTGGGCAGTACGACGTTCGGCATTTTTCTCAGCCAACTCTTTAGCCTTGGCTTCCAGCTGTGCTTCGGTGGATAGGGTCGGCGCAGGTGTCTCCTGCACAACTTTCTCGACTGGTTTTTCGACAGGGGCCGAATCACTGCGCAAACGCGCCAGATGCACGGCCTCCAACTGTTTGAATAACTGAGTAGTTTCAAGCGGACTAAACGAAATACCTTCCAGACCGGTACGTAATTTTTGCAGCAGCTCTGGCACCATTTTCAGAAGTTTCTGGCGGTTGTCCTTATCCATAGATGATGTCACGCTCCAAACCAATTGTTGGGCAGTGGTACATTTTTCCAACCAATCTTCGCTGTCAGATCCCTGTTTCAAACAACTGATGAACATGACGTTGGCCCAAGCATCCCTTAATAAACGAGTGACCGTTTGCGGCAAAAGCTTGTCATTAATAATGTTGCGCAAGGCAGTATCCACCTCGGCACGCGCACGCTCAGATTTGGCCTTACCGTCTTCAGCATCAATGGTGCGCTGCTCAAGAATTTGCGCACGACGCTTTTCTTTCTCTTGAAATGAACGAAAATCCAACAATAGATTTTCAAAAATACCCATGTCAGTTTCAAAATCGGTCAGTATGACTTTCACCAACTCTTGCATTTTGTTGAAGAGATTGTCCTTGTGTAAATTTTCTGGCGTAGTTTCTTGCCATCCAAGACAGGCCATCGCCATTTCGTTTAATAAACGTCTAGCGGGGTGCCCGCCTTTGCTGAAAAAACTTTTATCGGCAATGGCTACCTTCACCATGGGAATCTGCAAACGTCCGATCAAGGCCTTCATAGGCGCAGCCAAATTGCGATCGTCCAAAATAAATTCAAACATCATGCTGACCAGATTGATCACGTCGTCATCAACCTGATTAATTGCGGCCGCTTTTTCGTTCTCGGATGTCAACAAATCCTGCAACAATTGTCGCAAACTGACTGGCGCCACTGCATGGCCTGACGCAAAACTGATATTGTCCTGACGATGTTGCGCTTGCGACAACAACTGCAATAAATCCTGAGTCGCAATTTCATTAGCGGTCGGCGCAGGACCAGCGCCAGATGAACCACGATTCCCCAGCAAACTCCGAAGATTTTGCAATACTTGATTGGTTTGGTCGTCATAAACAGGCCCACCCATACCGCCGCCCATGTTGTTAACTGGCACAGAAACACCGCCAGAACCATAGGTTTGAGGAGCATTATTAGCTGGATTTTTTTTGACTTTGGTTGCGGGTTTTAACGAAGGCAAAATATTGGCATCAATCAATGACCGATTCAGCACCTCAAATAATTTACCTAGTTGCGTCATGACAATTTTGTCGAACAACTTGAATAAAACCAATTTGGCTTTGACATCTATCCCCAGTGAAGAAGTTGCGTCAACAAACGCACGACAAATAACATCAGCACCAAGCGGATTATTTTTTTGGTAAACCTTGATGGGCACAAGATGATCAATTCGCAAGGTTAAATGTTGAATAGCTTCGGCAAATTGCTCGTTAGCTTTATTGATCATGCCATCAGTGGCAACCATCTCCTCCAGCTCGTCATTCTTGACCAGCGAAAGCTCATCAACATTAACGTGTTTTTCTTCCTGAGTTTCATCGCGATACGCATTGGCATCCAGAAGTTGTGCAAAACCAATATCAATCTTACGAAAGAAAGCAGTTTCCATTGCACGACGACGAATTCTCACCTCGCGCATGGAATCGAAATATAAATTTTGATCCTGGTTGTTGTTGGCTTTATCCGCCAGCTCAAACATAGCATCGTCAACTTTGTCGAACAGCTCGCGCAATAGATTTTGCAGTTGCTGACGCGCTTTATCACGTAAGTTGTGCATAGCCGCAGGCAATCTCGCCAATGCAATCTGAGATTGCTGGGGAGAATTGCGCTCAACATTCAGCTGCACAACCTTTTTAGAATCCACTTTTAGCGCTTCAGGTTTATTGACGTCACTCATGATGCCTACTCAAGACAGAATTACTCGATTTCAGTATAACCAACGGGCAGACAGGTCCAGAGGCCAAATGATAAGATCGAGAGGCATATCACAATTCGCAATAACCATTGGTTTTGTTTAATCCTGATTATTCTTTTTTTTGGAATTAGGGCGATCAATCCCGCCTTTCATCATGACATTTATTGAGATTTTTCATGAAATTACCTCAACGATTTTCAATTGATCAACTTATGGCCGCCGTCAAAAATAATGTAGCCGCCGCTTTAGCTGAAGATCTGGGCACAGGCGATATCACAGCCAAGTTGATCAATAAACACACTACTGCAAAGGCCCGAGTGATTACCCGCGAAGCAGGAGTTTTTTGCGGTCGCCTTTGGGTGGAAGAAGTGTTTCGGCAACTTGATGCCAGCATCTGCATTCAATGGGAAGTCGATGACGGCGATAGATTGGTTCCAAACCAAACGTTGTTTTTTCTTGATGGTAATGCCCGAAGCATTTTGACCGGGGAACGTAGCGTTTTAAATTTTGTGCAAACACTTTCGGGAACAGCCAGCTACAGTCACCGCTTTGCTCAGGCTGTATCGCAGCTCAATGTAAAAATTCTCGACACAAGAAAAACTTTACCGGGGCTTAGATTGGCGCAGAAATACGCGGTTATCTGTGGAGGCTGCCAGAATCATCGAATTGGCCTTTATGACGCATTTTTGATTAAGGAAAATCACATAGCCGCATGCGGATCAATCACGGCCGCCATAGAAACCGCCCATAAAATTGCCCCGGACAAACCAGTAGAAGTAGAAGTCGAAAACTTTGATCAGCTCGCCGAAGCAATAGCCAGCAAAGCCGACATCATCATGTTGGATAACTTCTCTCTGGATGAAATGAAGCGCGCAGTCAGCTTTACAGCGGGCAGAGTGCCACTGGAAGCCTCTGGCAATATGAGTTTTGATCGCCTGATAGAAGTTGCAGAAACAGGTGTCGATTTTATTTCCATAGGCGCTTTGACCAAACACTGCCAGGCATTGGACTTGTCGCTCAGAATTATCGAAAGCACGGAAGGTTGAAGCTCGTTTCCAATCGATTGACTTACATCAAGGTTTACGGAACCCCGCTGTAATAGCTTGGCAGATAAAAACCGCGCCAGAATCGATCATATGCAAATTGCCCCTTTCAATTTGAATCAGTGGTACAACAAGAATCCGTCAGAGATTATTGATTACATCATTCAACGCTTTCACCAGCCACATCGCCATCTGCTGCCGCTGCTGATTGATCAAGCCGATTATTTTGAAGCAAATATCGACAAGCACCCCGGATTTCCGCAAGGTTTGTCCAAGGTATTACAGGATTTGTATCAGGATTTACTGATACATATGGAAAGAGAAGAAATGATTGTATTTCCGTTACTGGCGGCAAAATCCAGAGATTATCTTTGTACACAACTCAACAAAGCACAGCACCATCACGACTTTCATCAACAACAGCTGGATACAATTCAATTACTCACTCAAAATTGTAGCACGCCGGAAAATGCTGATGAAACCTGGCAATGGTTTTACACCAAGCTCCATAATTTTTGTGTGGATTTACAAAATCATATAGAGCTGGAAGAAAAAATTTTATTTGGCAGACCATCGAACTGATGGGTCATCAGGACTTAATCAGATTTGATTGGATAGATAAACGTCGCGATGTTGCTTCATAATCCAATTTACAGATTAGATCAGCTCGCGGTAAAAAATCTTTGCCCTGCTCCGGCCATTCAATCAAACAAATAGCATCGCCGGAAAAATAATCGCGAATTCCCATAAACTCCAATTCTTCAGGATCTTTCAAACGATAAAGATCAAAATGATGCAATGTTCGTCCGTTGAGTTGATAGGTTTCCACCAAAGTATAGGTCGGGCTTTTTACAGCAGACCTGTGGCCAAATGCCTGGAGAATTCCGCGAGTTAATGTGGTTTTACCGGCCCCCAAATTACCTTGTAAAAATACTGACAGAGCGCCTTGATACTCTTTCATCAATTGCCCCAACTCACGCCCTGCGTTCAAGGTCGCATTTTCATCTGCTAAAAAAATTTCCGAGGATTGATATAAATTCACAAGTCATCTACTCAAAAAATTAAAAACGTTTATCTACTTTTGATAAAAATACACTCAAGCAAGAAATTAAATCTGTCGCCATCAAACTCATTTGCCCTGTAGTTTCAACCGCTTTATCCGCAGCCGATGCATGCAACACTGATCCCAAGGCAACTGTATCTTCAGCTGACAAACCCTGCGCAAGCAAGCCCCCTAAAATTCCGGACAACACATCACCCATTCCACCGGTTGCCATGCCAGGGTTACCATCCGTCATTACCAACAACTGATCATCAGTTCCCGTTACCAATGAGCCTGCACCTTTTAAAATTACTTGAGCCAAATATCGTTTTTTTAATTCACGAATTGCATTGAATCTATCTGCTTGAATCTCGGCGGTGGTCACACCCAATAAACGTGCTGCTTCGGCTGGATGCGGTGTCAAAATCCAATTGCCTCTTACATCTGATGGAACAACGCGACCTTCTGCCAATAAATTTAATGCATCCGCATCTAGCACCATAGGCAATCCGGATTTCACGGCTTGTTGCAACATTTGTTCAGACCAGGGCGAACGACCCAACCCAGGCCCCACCACCAAAATATCCGGTCGCGATAATAAAGGCTCCAACTCTTGCCCTGACACAACACCCTTAACCATTATCTCGGGGCTTCTTACTAATGACGCAACAACGTGCTCGGGTTTTGTAGCCAAACTGACCAAACCCGCGCCGGTACGCGCTGCTGCTTCTGCAGCCATTAATGCCGCACCACCATAGCCTGAATCACCACCAATCACCATCACGTGGCCAAAATTACCTTTGTGCGCATCCGCTTGGCGTGGTTTGAGTTTCGCAAGTTGTTCATCCAATAAAATACGATGAACTTTTGATTGCTGCGTGTTTAGAATAGTTTCAGGAATTTGTAAATCAGCAAGATGCAATTCACCACAAACAGCAGGCCCTTTTCCCGTCAGCAAACCTTGTTTGAGTGCAATAAAACAAATGGTTTTGGATGCAAGAATTACCGGGCCAGATGCAGCGCCCGTATCGGGATTTAATCCAGAAGGAATATCCAAGGCGACAACGGGCAAACCGGATTGATTGATCCAATTGATGGCTAATGCAATTCCATCTCTGACAATTCCTTTCGCACCAATCCCTAACAATGCATCAACAATCACCGATTCGTTCGGCAGCGGATCATCCATTCGACAAAAATCAACTTTCTCTTGTTGCGCAAATTCATAAGCTGTTTTGGCATCACTTTTGAGTTTGGAAACATCAACCACTGAAACCAAATCAACCGAAAATTTTCGCTGCGCCAATAACCCTGCTAACAAATAACCATCGCCAGCATTATTACCGCCACCGCAAAAAATCCGCACGTGTTTGTGTGGATACTCTTGTGCAATTAAATTAAATGCAACTTCAGCAGCGCGTTTCATTAATTGAATTGCGGGCACACCACTCGCGATAAATGCTTGATCAAGTGCATAAATTTGTGAAGATGTGTAGAGCCGATTATTACTGGTATAAATTTTCATCATAAAATGTCGTCGAAAAATTAACTGGGCTGCACAGAAAACAATCAGCTCACTGTGAAGAGTTTCATAATCCTTTAAAAACTTGTTCATTCTGGCAGATTCATAAACAAAACTGCCAATTCAATTCATATAAGATTCAGCTTACTCCGCTAATCTGCGCCTGCCGTTCGCAATAACGGCAATACTTTTAGCTTATGGAGAACTTCATGAAATTTTCAAAGAGCCTATTGTCCACTCTGTCTTTAATCTCTGCTGCTTCTTTTGCCAACACCTATAACGGCGAAATTGAACTGGGTTATGTCGATAATGGAATATCTATTTTAGGCGAATCCTTTGCTTTACCCGAAACGTCAAGCATTTATCTAAGTGGTCGTTATCACTTTACAGAAGTTGATACAACAAACAAACCTCTAGCTGAAGCCGCATTTATGCAAAGACGTAGTTTCGTCAATGCCGGTTATACCGATTGGGATATAGATTTGGTTGGTGGCGAGAGTGGGAGTATTCAAAACATTGGCTTTGGTTTCTACATACCTAACACCATGTTTTATTTGGGCGCTCAACACCTTCGCTATGATTACGATCATTCGGATTCAGATTCGAACACTCTATTTGAATTGGGTATAGCCCCAATTGATGGCTTATTGGTGACCACCACCCACGATGAAGATTCCGACGATTATGAACCTAATATCCATGCAAAATATGTTTTACCGCTAGCAGGTGAAACAGCTATCAATCTGGAAGCAGGCTTCACTGATGTAGAAGACGAAGATGCCGTTATTCATTTAGCTGGCGACTATTATTTTACGCATTTCTTTAGTGTAGGGGCTTCGATAACTGATTACGAAGATGGAAATGACTACAGCATTCGTACACGATACTTCTTCAACGACGACATCTCTTTAACAGGCCAATTCACATCTGACGGTGAACTTGATGAAGAATCCTTCTCCATAGGTGCATCACTCCGCTTCTAATCTACCCCTCCGAAGCATCGAAAAGGCCATCCACAAGATGGCCTTTTTTATTCGCCACCGATTCAGGCCACTCCCCAAGGCTTTCGACCACTTATCATAAAGCTGACACAAGCCTGTATTTTCAGGCAGACACTGGCTACTCCTGACAACCCACGGAGTATGCCAAATGAAACTATCCAACCTGAAAAAAGCTTTTTGTGGCCACAATAAAGGTGGCTTGATTGCGGTGATGATCGCCATTTTTGTTTGCATTATTAGCCAACAAAGCAAAGCCGAAGAATTTGCAGGAATTGAAATTACCGAAAAAGGTAATGGCCCAGCGGTGATTTTTATCCCCGGATTAAACAGTGCTGAAGATACCTTTACTGACACCTGTGAGTCTCTGGCCAAAAACCACACATGTTTCTTGTTTCATCTACCCGGTTTTGCTGGCCAAAAACCTATGAATTTGCAACAAGGTTTTTTGGTTCCTGTTAAGGACAATATTATTGCCATGATAAAAAAGAAAAAATTATCCAATGTGACTTTAGTTGGGCATAGTTTAGGTGGAATGCTTAGCTTGATGATCACACTGGATTCGCCTGAATTAGTCGACAAAATTGTAATTGTGGATTCATTGCCTTTTTTCCCGGCAATTCAAAATCCTTCACTCACGGTTGAAATGGCAAAACCCCAAGCAGAACAAATGCGCAAACAAATGAATGCACCCAGCGATGAAGATTACATTAAAAATGCCGCTTTCAGTGTGCAGGGCATGAGCAACCAAGCATCGCGTCAAGCCATGTTAATTCAATGGAGCCAAACCAGTGACCGTGCGACCACCACACAAGCTATGTATGAACTAATGACCACTGATTTACGTGCTAGTATTGCCGCCATACAAAAACCGGTGATGGTATTGGGTGCCTGGGCTGCTTATAAACCTTATGGATCTACGCTGGAAAGCACCAAGGCGATTTACACCACTCAATATGCGCAATTAAAAAATGTAGATATTCGCATGTCGGAAACCGGATTTCATTTTTTAACCTGGGATGATAACCACTGGGTTAATCAACAAATCCGACATTTTTTAAACCAACAATAATTAGAAGGACAAAAAAATGGTCAATTTCAACGAAATCAAAACACTTGAGGAACAACGCGCGGCTTTTACTAGCCGCCGTTTTTTGGCTACTCCATTATCAGGATTAATTTGTTGGGCAATTATTGGCATTGGTAGTATTTTTTTAAATGACTTTCACAGTGTGATGTTATTGTTTGTTGCAACTGGCAGCATTGTGTATTTGGCCATGATGATAAGTAAACTGACCGGCGAACCATTTTTTCGAAAAGAGAAAAATCCCTTCGACCGATTATTTTTTGGTGGATTATTAATGGCACTTTTGGTGTATGCCATTGCCATCCCCTTCTTTCTGCAAGATCATCGCTCGGTGACCTTAACTGTTGGCATATTAACCGGACTAATGTGGATACCTTTTTCATGGATCATCCAACATTGGATTGGTTACTTTCATACTATCAGCAGAACTATTTTGATTTTGATAGCTTGGTATGTTTTCCCTGAACATCATTTTCAGGTAATACCCGCGATAATTGTTTTAATTTATATCATTACCATTTATACGATGGAAAAACGTTGGAAACTGATAAAAGCAACCACTCGGAATACTCAGGCTATTTAAATTCAGGCAATGACCATGACTGACAAAATCATCAATTCTGGCCACAAAAAATATTGGATCTTCCAATTGGCTTTTTGGGGCGGTTACTGGCTGCTTAATATCGTATTTGTGACCGCTTGGGGTTATTCATCGGTTTTGATGAATAGTATTTTCCTCACGCTATCGGTGTTAATGTTGAGTTTCACTCATGGTTTGCGATTTTTGTATAAACGATTCTTCAGTCAAAAAAGCCTGATCTATTTATGTTTACAGTTGCTTTGGTTGCTACCACTGGCTTCGATGATCATACAACTTATTTTGTTTGGCATTATCTATATGGCACTGCAAACTGATCCTGCGCTGGGGCAAGGGTTACAACAATCTTCAGCAGGCAGTTTCATTGGCTACAGCATCAACACCTGCATAATGTTGATTCTTTGGTGCCTGGTGTATTTGTTTCGGGCAGAGTGGGTTAAGCGCCGACAAATGGAAACCGCACACTGGCAGAACCAAATCAAACTGCGCGATATTGAATTGCAGTTTTTACGCAGTCAGATTAATTCCCACTTTTTATTTAACGCGCTCAACAATATACGCTCATTGATTTTGGAAGATGCACAAGCAGCGCGACAAGGGTTAAATGACCTCGCCACTTTATTACGCGGTTTAATGCATAGCGATAGTAAATTGACTGTAAGCTTGCGCGAAGAAGTCGAATGGGTAAAAGGTTATTTAGCGCTGGAAGCCTTACAATTTGAACAGCGCTTAAGTTACGAATTAGTCATCAACCCGGATTTACTTGATGCGCAATTACCACCACTGCTATTACAAACACTGGTTGAAAATGCAATTAAACATGGCATTGCCCGTCGCCGTTTGGGTGGCAAAATTCGCATCAGCGCCGATTCTATATCCTCCAACCGCTGGCGACTACAAGTGGAAAATCCCACAGCAGAATTGCCTTCAGAACAGGAAAGCAATGGCATAGGTTTAAAAAATGCACGCGACCGTTTAATGGCCGCATTCGCAGATAATGCCAGTTTGCAACTGCAATTTTCAGGCACGGTAATCGCAACAGTGGAGATGCCTTTATGAATATTGTGATAGTGGATGATTCACGTCTGGCTCGCAAAGAACTGGCCGGCTTACTGAGCGAACAAAGCCGTTATGAAATTGTCGGTGAAGCGGCCGATGTCAAATCAGCATTGGAAATGGTCAATCAATTAAAACCGGATTTATTACTATTGGATATCCATCTACCCGACGGCAGCGGTTTTGATGTATTGGAACAAGCCGAGCATATTCCAAAGGTAATATTCACTACCGCTTACGAACAACACGCATTGCGCGCCTTTGAAGTCAATGCATTGGATTATTTATTAAAACCCATTACATCCGAGCGTTTATTTCAAGCTCTGGAAAAAATGGAAGCGGATAAAAGTAGTTTCAACGCACAATCACACACTACCAATCGCAAAGCAGATGACCATCTTTTTATTCGCGAAGGCGAACGTTGTCATTTTGTGAAATATCACGAAATTCGTTTATTACAAGTCGATGGAAATTATGTTCGATTATTTTTTCGCGGCACCAATGCCATGATGCCGCGCTCGTTAAATTATGTTGAAGAAAGGCTTGATCCACATATTTTTTTCCGAGCTAATCGCCAACAGATTATCAACCTGAACTTTATCGCGAATATAGAACCCTGGATTGGCGATGGCTTATTGATTCAAATGGAAGACGGAACAAAAGTGGAAGCATCAAGACGCCAGGCGCGTGAATTGAAGCAGCGCCTGGAGATCTGACAATTAAATTTATTTCAACAGATAAACTACATACAGCTGTGCAGTAATTTTCATTTTACCTGGCTCAAAAGGTTCACTTGAATCAGCCATTTCTGCACGCATCGCCATTTTATTTGAAGAGCTACCCATTAATTGACGATTGGGAACCAGCTTCCAAACCTCTTCACCGCGAATATTAAATTCCGAAATAGACCAAGGCTCACCCACTGATTTCCCTTGCGATTTAGCCAAACGCTCGGCACGTTCACGCGCATCTTTCATAGCAGCAGCTTGTACTTTTTCTTCAACGAATTTTTTATCGGCCAAGGTCAAATTGGTATTAATGGTTTCTGAAATTTTTGCGTCCACCATGGCTTTCATCATTTCGGGATATTTTTTTAAATCACGCAGGGTGATATCCACTTGTCGCGATACATTATTGCCGACCAATACTCGCTGATTGTCTTTATATTCATATTCAGGACGAATATTTAACGCCGTGGTCGCTATATCATCTGCTTTAATGCCAAACTTTTTCACTGTATCGATCAACAAACGGGAGCGAGCATCCACATCAGCCTTCGCCTTGGCGAGATCAATATCCAGCGCATGTATGCTCAACGAAAAATTCATAGTGTCCGGCTCAACCTCCAATTCAGCAGAACCTTCAACATAGATATGCGGTTGCGCTGGCAAAGGATTAGCATAAACACCAAGACTCAAGAATAAGGATAACAACAACGAAATAGCGATTTTCATAGTAAAGCTCCATGTAAAAATCGGATTACGACACTTTTGGATTTAATAAACCAGTTAAAAAATGTAACCTGTCTATAACTTGAGACACAATGTGATTTTATTTAACCAGCCCTATGAACGAATTCGACCTGCATCAACTTGCCAAGGATATAAAACTCTGGGGCCGTGAACTGGGCTTCCAGCAAGTGGGCATTACCGATATACATCTGGATGCAGAAGAAATCCGTTTGCAGGAATGGTTAGCCAAGGGTTACCACGCCAGCATGCAATGGATGACAGCGCATGATCAAAAACGTTCGCGCCCTGCCGAATTAATACCCAATACAGTTCGTGTTATTTCGGTACGCATGGACTATCTACCCGGCGACACAGAACAAATTAAAATTTTAAAAGATCCCACCAAAGCTTATATTTCGCGTTACACGCTTGGGCGCGACTATCACAAATTAATTCGCAAACGTTTATCGATATTGGCCGAAAAAATTGACGCTTCATTGCCTGAAGATTTTCCACTCAAAGGACAACACCGCGCATTTGTCGATAGCGCACCGGTAATGGAAAGGCCGCTTGCAGAAAAAGCCGGTTTAGGCTGGACGGGTAAACACACATTAATTATTAACAGCAAAGCAGGCAGTTGGTTTTTTCTGGGTGAAATTTTTAGTTTTTTGCCTCTTCCAGTTGATCAACCGGAAGAAAAAAATCAATGCGGTGAATGCACCGCCTGTTTAAAGGTCTGCCCTACCGATGCATTCCCTAAACCCTATGTATTGGATGCACGCCGCTGTATTTCTTACCTCACCATTGAACATCAAGGCAGTATTCCTGAAGAGTTTCGCGAACCCATAGGCAACCGAATTTTTGGCTGCGATGATTGCCAGGCAATTTGCCCCTGGAATAAATACGCAAACTTCACTCAGGAAAAAGATTTTCACCCGCGCCACAGTTTGGACAAAGCCGATTTGATTGATTTGTTTTTGTGGACTGAAGCAGAGTTCCTACAAAAAACCGAAGGCTCTGCGATTCGCCGTGCAGGTTATGAAGGTTGGCTACGCAATATCGCGATTGGTTTGGGTAATGCACCCAGCGACGAAAAAATAATTCAGGCATTAACAATCAAACGTGAAGATGTTTCTGACATGGTGAAAGAACATATTGATTGGGCCTTGGTGCAACAACAAAATCCCAATCGTCGACGTAAAAGAAAAATTCAGAACTCTTCAAATTAATTTGCCCTCACCCCAACCCTCTCCCAAAGGGAGAGGGGACTTGATACTGCCAAATTCGAATTCCAGACTTTTCGCTCCCTCTCCCTCTGGGAGAGGGCTGGGGTGAGGGAGAAAACAAAAACCCCTTGCCAACTGTGCATATCTGTATATACTGTGCATAAGCCATATATACAGTGGAGCATGAGTGACGAATCAACTCTTCTTGTCGCAAAACGATAGCAGGCCTATGTACCTGCAAATCATGGATCAAATTAAGCAGAAAATTTTACTGGGCGATTGGCCCCCGGGCCATGCTTTGCCCTCGATCAGGGAATTGAGTGCAAACACCCAAGTCAGCGTGATTACGGTGAAGCGCGCTTACACGGAATTGGAAGAACAAGGCGTGATTGTGACCCAACCCGGACGCGGATCCTTTGTGGCTGATGCAGTGGATGCGCAAAAAAATTTATTACAAGCCGATTTTGATAAACATCTAACCGGTTTGATTAACAGCGGGCGGGCGATGGGGTTGAACAACAATCAAATCACTGCGCAGGTAAAAAAAGCGCTAACTGAAGACGAATAGATCTATCCGGACTCGCACGGATGTTTGTCGCGAGAATGACATTAAGTTAATTGGAATTATCAGGAGCAGATTATGCGTAACAAAATCGCAATAGGTTTGGTCAGTTTTGCATTTGTCAGTTTTTTTGCCAACGCGCTTGATGCTTTACCCAAGTCAGGCGAATTGCAATTGCAATCCATAAACCGTGGTACATCGATGAATAAATATAACGATGATTACACCCATGGCACGGTTACTGGTGTCACGTTTAATGCGAATGGCGTTGGCTTATTACACATGAGTAAAACCAATTGTTCATTTTCGGTTTTTACGCACAAAGACATAAACAAAATTTCCGGATTTTGTGCGCATGAAGACAAAGAAGGCGACAAACTGTTTATTCAATATGCAGGTAATAGCAATGGCGCAGGTGAATGGGCTGGCACTGATGACATTATCGGTGGCACAGGTAAATTTGAAGGTGCAACAGGTAGCGGACCTTACTCTTGCAGCGGTACGCATAAAGAAGGCGAATTTCCTTGCACCAGCAAACTTTATTATCAATTGCCTTAATCATTTGAATTAATTTTTATTTTAGATTCACCGCTTTTATCGCAGACGCGATTGGAGACATGATGCAATACGCTATAGAAATGTCAGCTGTCAGCAAATCCTATCCAGAATTTTCGCTGGAAAAATTGGATTTGCAATTACCCAAAGGCCAGGTGATGGGTTTAGTCGGTGCGAATGGCGCGGGCAAATCGACCACCTTGCGATTGTTGATGGGTTTAATTCAAGCCGATTCAGGTAGCATTAAAGTACTGGATCACCAACTGCCAGACGAACAAGTAATTGCCAAACAAAAAATTGGTTACACATCGGATGATATTCGGTTGTATAAAACCGAAGACTTGCGTTGGCACATGAATTTTATTGCCAGTATTTATCCCGAGTGGGATGAACAATACGCACAACATTTACTGCAAAAATTTGATTTGAAATCACATCTAAAAATGAAAGGGTTTTCTCACGGGCAACGTGTGAAAGCCTGTTTGTTACTGATACTGGCAAGACGCCCTGAGTTGGTGATTTTGGATGAACCAACAACAGGGCTAGACCCGGTAGCACGTTACGAAGTGTTAGCAGAATTGGCGGATATTCTGCGCAACGAAAATCGTAGTGTGCTGTTTTCATCACACAATACACAGGATGTCGAACAACTATCCGACACTATTACCTTTTTACACAAAGGCAAATTGCTCGACTCACAAGATAAAGAAACCTATTTGGATCGCTGGCGACGTATTATTTGTACGGGTCATATTGATTGGAATAACGCGCCATCGAGCGTCACTGATATAAAACAAAACGGTTCGTTACACGAACTGACTATAGATGAATTTGATGATTCAGTGGTTAATCAGCTTAACAATATGGGCTTGACCATAACCAGTGTTGAACGCATGACACTGGAACAAATTTTTCTTGCCAATGTATTTGCCAAAAAAAGAGCCGAGGTTAAATCATGAGCCAATCACTGAATATTGACCTGATTAAAAAATTAGTTATCAAAGATTGGCATATAACTCGAAAAGTTATCGCCATGTATATGGGCGGCGCCATAGTTGCACTGAGTTTTATTAGCTTGGGTGAGTCCGCATTTTATATGGCTAGCGTGCTGTTAATTTGTATGTTGATCGGACTTGGCAATCATCAAATTGCCATCACCTTAATTGGTGAGCGCAAAGAACAAACTCTGCCTTTTATAATGACCTTACCCATATCCCCCACAGACTACGCTGTTGCAAAATTAATTGCCAATACCAGTATTTTTTTGATTCCCTGGTTAATCATCATATTGGCCTTAATCGGTGTTATTTATACCACTGGAATTGCTAATGGATTGATTCCCTACAGTGTTATTTTTTGTACATTTTTTCTAGTGAACTATTTCATAACCTGGGCCATAGGTATGGCGGTTGAATCTGAAGGCGGTATTATTTTTGTAATGGTATTTTTAAACTGCCTGACCAGTCCTTTTATGTATGTATTGGGTAAAACACCGGCACTTATGAGTAATATCCAAGGCCAGGAAGCCATCTGGAACTCAACCTCAATCGGCATTTTGTCAGTTGAAATTCTGCTAGCTTTACTGGCGCTTGCTGTTGCCTTTTTTATCCAATCCCGAAAGAAAACTTTCCTCTGATTTTCTTTAGCGTTTATTTAACTCACGCCTGACTCTCATCAGGCAAACCCCAACAAACCTATGAGGTGGTCTATGAACTCCACGGCCGAGTCACGCCTGTATTATTTTGATAATCTACGCGCATTCGCCATGATTGCGGGTGTATTTTTTCACGCTGCTCTCGCTTACAGCCCTATGTCGAATGGCATTTGGTTAACCGCAGACAGAGAGCAATCTGCGGTGATGGATTGGGTATTTTGGTTTACCCATTTATTCCGCATGCCATTGTTTTTTGTGATTGCCGGATTTTTTGTCGCTTATTTAGTGATTAATCGTGGCATGGGCAATATGTTGTGGAATCGCTGCAAACGCATTGTATTTCCGTTTATTATTTTTTGGCCTTTGTGTATGTGGGCAGTGGTGACGCCGATGTTGTCAGCTGCGACTAATGTCGAACACAAATCCGCACTACTGGGTATGATTGCTTATGGCATGGCAAATCCCGGGGCTTTTCCGGCACCACCACCGACCACTATGCATCTGTGGTTTTTATACAACTTGATATTCTTCTGCTTATTTACATGGATATTGAGTTACGTAAATTTTGGTTGGCTTAAAAATAAAATCAGCCAATTACATCCAATAGCGTTGCTGATTATTTTTCCTCTGTTATTAACACCCGCGTTAACTCAAGTACCTGCGCCCTTCCCTGCACCGGAAAGTTTTTTGCCACAACTCTGGTCATTTGGATTTTTCGGATTACTGTTCGCGGCAGGTTACTTAATTTACCAACAACAAAATCTGTTGGATAAATTCAACAACTATGCATTGATTTTATTCATCGGCAGTATTGCCAGCTATGCGTTTTATTTTTCATTACTACCAGATGCCTTCAGTTTTATGCCAGCGCAGGATTCATTTGCCAAAAAATTATTGCTGGCATTTTTAGAAGCGATTATCGCCTGCTGGATGACCATTGCCTGTTTGGTTGCCGGTAAAAAATATCTGAACATTCGTAATCGTTTTTTACGATTTTTATCCGACAGTTCTTATTGGATTTATATAGTGCACTTGCCAATTATTTTTGCCGTGCAATATCAATTGATGGACGCTGAATTTTCTCTGGCGATCAAATATTCGCTGTCGGTTGGCATTACTCTGGCAATCGCCATCATCAGTTATTTGATTCTGGTGCGTTGGACGCCGATTGGCTGGTTGCTCAATGGTCGCAAGAAATAAGATTTGTTCCCTCCCCTGCCAAGGGGAGGGTTAGGGTGGGGTAAGTTTTTTCTGACTGAGCCCCTTTACCCCCTCCTAACCTCCCCCTTGGCAGGGGGAGGGACTCATTTTCCACTAGGAATTTGCCCCCCGAACGGGAATAATACGCGCCCTCGGTAAACAGCCGTCAGAGCTGTAATCCACTTATCGGTGAGACATTAACCCTTATTAGGACCACCACAACATGGGCACTCTGAATATGAAACCACTTTCCGATATAGGCTTGGTAGGCCTGGCAGTGATGGGCGAAAACCTCATCCTCAACATGGCAAGCAAAGGCTATACAGTTACCGCTTACAACCGTTCTGTTGAAAAAGTAGACAACTTTTTGGCCGGACGCGCTCAAGGCAAAACCATTCGCGGCGCTCGCTCTATTGAAGAGCTGGTCGCATCCCTCGCCAAACCTCGCAAAATTATGTTGATGGTAAAAGCGGGCAAAGCGGTTGATGACTTTATCGAACAATTGATCCCACACCTCGAAGCGGGCGACATCATTATTGATGGCGGCAACACTCACTTCCCTGACACTGACCGTCGCGTGGCTTATTTGAAATCCAAAGGTTTGCACTTTATCGGCACTGGCGTTTCCGGTGGTGAAGAAGGCGCATTGACTGGTCCATCGATCATGCCCGGCGGCTCACCCGAAGCCTGGCCTTATGTGAAAGATATTTTCCAAAGCATTTCTGCAAAAGTGGCTGATGGTAGCCCTTGTTGTGATTGGGTAGGTGAAAACGGCGCAGGCCACTTTGTGAAAATGGTTCACAACGGCATCGAATACGGCGATATGCAATTAATTTGCGAAGCCTACCAAATTATGAAAGAAGTTCTCGGCATGAATGCAGATGAAATGCATCAAGTATTCGCCGATTGGAACAAAGGTGAATTGGATTCTTACCTGATCGAAATCACTCGCGATATTCTTGCGTACAAAGATGAAGATGGTTCTGCACTGGTCGAAAAAATTCTCGACACAGCTGGCCAAAAAGGTACAGGTAAATGGACTGGTGTGATCGCATTGGATTTGGGTGTGCCACTCACACTGATTTCTGAAGCGGTATTTGCTCGCTGTTTGTCATCACAAAAAGATGAACGTGTTGCAGCATCCAAAGTCATCAGTGGTCCAAAAGTGAATTTCACTGGCGACAAAAAAGCCTTTATCGATGATTTGCGCAATGCTTTGTTTGCATCAAAAATTATTTCTTACGCACAAGGCTATTTGTTGATGCGCGAAGCCGCGAAAGAATACGGCTGGAATTTGAATTACGGCGGCATTGCCTTGATGTGGCGCGGTGGTTGTATCATTCGCTCATCATTCCTCGGCAATATCAAAGAAGCCTTTGACAAAAACCCACAACTCAACAATTTGTTGTTGGACGAATACTTCCGCAAAACCGTCGACGCTGCACAAGCTGGTTGGCGCCGTGTTGCAGCAGCAGCAATCGTTAATGGCATCCCTGCTCCAACCATCACCTCTGCCTTAACTTATTTCGACGGCTACCGCACTGCGCGCCTGCCAGCGAATTTGTTACAAGCCCAACGTGATTATTTCGGCGCACACACCTACGAACGTACCGACAAACCACGCGGTGAATTCTTCCACACCAACTGGACCGGCCGCGGCGGTAACACAGCATCAACGACTTACAACGTGTAAGTCATTAATGTGAAATGCCAAAGGCCGAATTAGAAATAATTCGGCCTTTTTTGTTAGTAGATTTTTGTCAAAGAAATTAAGGAGCAACATGAATAACTGGTTAAATGAAATCACTCTTGAAGGAAATTTAGTTCGCTTGATCCCGCTAAAAGCCGATCACAAATTCGCTTTACTGGAAGCATCAGCCGATGGTGAGCTGTGGAAGCTTTGGTTCACAGGTGTTCCATCCAAAGACTCTATTGATGACTATCTGGAATACGCATTCAGCGAACAAGCTGCCGGACGCGCATTGGCGTTTGCAGTTGTGGATAAACAAACTCAAAAAATTATCGGCAGCACCCGCTACTGCAATGCGGACACTTTGAATCATCGGGTGGAAATTGGTTATACCTGGTATGCCAAATCTTACCAGCGAACGGGTGTTAATACCGAGTGCAAATATTTACTACTGAAACATGCTTTTGAAAACCTGAACGCAATTGCTGTTGAGTTTCGCACTCACTGGCACAATCAGGCATCGCGTGCGGCGATAACGCGTTTGGGTGCGAAGCAGGATGGCATTCTGCGCAATCATCAGAAAAATTCTGAAGGAATTTACCGCGACACGGTGGTGTTTTCGATTATTGATCAGGAATGGTTAACGGTGAAGAAAGGACTTGAGTATAAGATGGAAAAATATTAACCATAAAAAAACCGAATCCTGCGATTCGGTTTTTTTGCATCAATTTTTAATCAACTACTGATACAACTTGGGCAGCTCATCTTCAAACAACACCGCCTCATGCTCTTTGAATTTTATAAAATCGGCAGTTGCGGCATGGCCTTTGTAGGGTACATAAAAATGTTTTTTGTTGTAGCCACCATCCGTTGCATTACGCCAGACCATAGCGTAGGCAATACGGCGGGATTTTTCGTTGGCGAGAATGCCTTTTAATAAATGTTCGGTGTAAAAGTTTTTAACGGTTAGCGCTTCGTTGCCACCTTCTGTTAACGCCGCCAATTTATTTTTGGCATCGGCTATGGCGACCAAGTTTTCCAAACTTTTACTGAAAGTTGCCAACTGTTGGTCGATTGGAGTTTGATTGGCTTCGTGGCCCAGATCCCAATAATCATCCAACCCCAGCACATCTACATATTCATCACCGGGATAACCCCACAAATAATCGCGAGCAAAATTATTCATGTCGATGCGACTGCGATCCGGGGAATAGGCGATAATCAGATTGTTCTGTTGTTTTTGTCGCAGATATTTCACCGTGAATCGCCAGAGTTTGATGTAATTTTCTTCAGTGGTATTACCTTTGCCCCACCAAAACCATTCACCGGTTTGTTCGTGCCAGGGTCGGAAAATCACCGGAATCCAAATCTCCTTATCACCCTGTTTGATTTTTAATTGCTCGTTAAACGCAATGACTTGATCCAACGATGCGATGAATTGTTGATGCAATTTTCCACCGGGAATAATCTCGTGCACTGCTTGAGTTTTGTTATCACTGTGCGCACCACCGGTAACAGGATTGGTGATGTGCCAGCTAATGGTAATCACACCGCCGCGAGAAAATCCGGCTTTAATCGAATCGCGAATTCGATCAAAAGGGACGGCATCAACATTGGCTGATTCGCCCAATTCAATACGGCCCAAATCCCAACCATAGAGTGCAGGGAATGAACCGGAACTGCGTTTGACATCCGAGGTATCAGGCAGCGCTTGCCAATCAAAACCATAGGCCAGCGAATCCTGATGACCAAATAAAAAAGCCTTACCTTGCAAGGCAGACAGATTTTTATAAAGCGCTTTGGCTTGGCTGGTGGCGTTGGGGTTGGACAACACCCGCCCATCGGGATTGGCGAACACTGAAAGACTGATCAACCCCAAAAGAACTATGAGGATTTTTTGCATAGGATCTGACCTCGTTATTAGATGGCAAACGTCGCGCATCAAAGCACAGAAAACTCATCGATGCAAACGGTTACATTATTTACAATTATTGACCTGTTAAGCCGCAAAAGACCCTCTACACTTAGGGGACATTGGCTTGTCGGTAGCAGTTTTGCCCGATAACCAAAGTGGGACGACAGGCTCCAACTTGCGCTTGATCCTGCCCATCCAAGAATAAATTGTATTTCGATTCAGCTTGTTCGAATGACCTTTACCCGATGTTTTCACGAGGACTCTATGCAACTAACCTCCCCGGATCGACGCGATCTGATCAAACACCTGGCCTTGATTTCCGGCCTTGTAATATCCAGCGCATCCCTCGAAAGCCTGGCAGCCGCTTTACTCAAACCGACGGACATGAGCCGCGCCAAAAGCAAATTACTGAATGCTGACCAATTGGGTTTATTGCGGGATCTGGGCGACCTGATAATCCCGGCGACCGACACACCCGGTGCAGTCGCAACCGGTGCGCATGATTTCATCAATTATTTTGCTCCAGCCTGCCTCAGTAGCGATCAACAAACGCAACTGACCACTGGGCTGGATTCTATCGCGAAACAATCGCAATCACTCTTCAACAAACCTTTCACCCAATTATCACCCGCCGACAAAATTGATTTGTTAACGCCCATGGAAAAGGCCGAAGCGCCTTACACCAAAACTGATCGAGAGCAAATCAAATTCATCAAAAGTCTGGTGACCTTTGCTTATTACACCTCGCAAGCAGGTGCTACTCAGGAACTGGCCTATCTCGCCATTCCCGGTGGATACAAAGGCAATTTCAAATTTAGCGCTGTCGGTAAGGCTTGGGCGCTTAGCCAATAAGCTGTTATCTACCCTCTGAATATTTAAGAAGTCATGATCATGGATAAAACTATTTATATTTCCAAATCCCAAGAAGTGTTTGATGCGATTGTTGTGGGCTCCGGTATTTCCGGTGGCTGGGCAGCAAAAGAATTATGTGAAAAAGGTTTGAAAACTTTAATGATCGAGCGCGGACGACAAGTTGAGCACCGCAAAGATTATGTCGGCGAAGGTGTAAAACCCTGGGAAATGCCCTTTCGCAATCAAATCGAAAAAAAATTAAAAGACGAAGAGTTTTTTGTTCAACAAAAATGTTATGCCTTTACCGATGCTACCAAACATTTTTTTATGAACGACAAAGATTACCCTTACGCGACTCCAAAAGAAAAACCTTTCGATTGGATTCGCGGCAATCAATTAGGTGGTCGCTCGTTGCTTTGGCACAGACAATCCTATCGCTGGAGCGAACACGACTTTGCAGCCAACGCCGCTGATGGTCAGGGTGTTGATTGGCCGATTCGTTACAAAGATTTGGAGCAGTGGTACACCCACGTTGAAAAACACGCAGGCATCAGTGGTTCAACTGAAAACCTGGAAATTTTACCTGACAGCCATTTCTTGCCGCCGTTTGAAATGAACAATGTCGAAAAAGAAATGAAAGCGCGTATCGAAAAGAAATGGTCCACACGCAAATTAATTATCGGCCGCTGTGCGCATTTGTCGGTGCCCGCTCAACACCATATCGAGCAAGGTCGTTATCAATGTCAGGCGCGTAACGAATGTCAAAAAGGTTGTTCGTTTGGCGCTTATTTTTCAACGCAAAGTTCAACGCTGCCAGCCGCACTCAAAACCAACAATTTGAGTATCGCGACTAACAGTATTGTGCATAGTGTCATTTACGACCCTAAAACCAATCGTGCTAAAGGTGTACGCGTGATTGATGCCGAAACATTGGAAACCCGCGAATATTTTGCGCGTATGGTTTTCCTTTGCGCATCCACATTGGGGACAACACAAATACTGTTGAACTCCACCAGCGAAAGTTTCCCGACTGGAATCGCCAACTCATCCGGCGCTTTGGGGCATTATTTAATGGATCACCTTTACGGTTCAGGCGCATCAGGAAAAATTGCAGGCTTTGAAGACGAATATTATTCCGGTCGTCGCCCAACGGCTTTGGCAATTCCCCGTTTTAGAAATTACAACGAAAAAACTGATAAATTTTTGCGCGGTTATATGATGACGGGACAAGCCATGCGCGAAGGTTGGGAAGGCGTAAGTCAACGCGATGGTTTTGGTGTGGATTACAAAAAAGCGATTCAATCCGCCGGTAGCTGGCGTTTCAATATTGGTGGCTCGGGTGAAATGTTACCGCGATATGAAAATCAGGTTTCACTGCATCCAACCTTGAAAGATAAATGGGGCTTGCCGCAATTATTTATTGAATGCAGCTACTCCGAAAATGACATCAAAATGTTGCACGATATCGCCGACACTGCCGCCGAAATATTGGAAGCAGTCGGTGCAACCGACATCACCAAACAGATTCGCGCGTTGGATGATTGGAACCCCGGTTTATCAATTCACGAAATGGGCACCGCCCGCATGGGTAAAGATCCGAAAACCTCGGTACTTAATTCATGGAATCAGGCGCATGATGTGCCGAATTTATTTGTCACCGATGGTGCCAGCATGAGTTCATGCGCATCACAAAACCCATCGCTGACTTATATGGCCTTAACTGCACGCGCTGCGAATTATGCAGTGGAGCAGTTGAAGTCCGGAAAAATTTAACCCCCTCCTAACCTCCCCCTTCGTAAGGGGGAGGAACTTGACTCCCTACTTAATGCGGAGTGAAGTTTGTTCCCTCCCCTTGCCAAGGGGAGGTTTAGGGTGGGGTGCGATTTATATAAAAATTAATCGTTCAACAACACAGGAAATAAAAAATGAAATTATTTAACCTCAAAGCTCTCACTATGGCGATTATCACTACTATGAGCCTGTCAACATTTGCTGCTGATGTAAAACCGACTGATCCACAACTCAGTGTGCAACTCTGGTCAATTAAAGACGATGTCTCCGCTGACTTTGAAGGTACGCTGAAAAAATTAGCCGCTATGGGTTTTCAAGGCGTTGAATTCGCAGGCAACTTCGGCCCTTATGCAAACGACCCACAAGGTTTGAAAAAATTTCTGGAAAAAACCGGATTAAAAGCTTCTGGCGCGCACGTGCATTTTGACAAGCTGACGCCAGAAACCATTGACGCCACTATCGCGTTTTATAAAGCAATTGATTGCAAATATTTAATTGTCCCCATGGATCAACGCGCATTTACCAACGAAGGTGCAAAAGATGTAGCTGCTGATCTGAAAAAAGTTCAGGAAAAATTAGCTGCACACGGCATGCACACGGGTTACCACAATCACAAACCGGAAATGCTCGGTGAAATGGGCAACACGCCTTGGGATGTTATCGGAAAAAATACCGGCGGCGATGTGGTTCTGCAACAAGATGTGGGCTGGACTGAAGTTGCCGGAAAAAATCCTGTTGATTTTGTAAAAGCTTATCCAGGCAGAACCATTACCACTCACTACAAAGCGGCAGCACCTGAGCCAGGCAATATTGAAAACGCAATTCTCGGTAAAGATACCACTGACTGGAAAGCCTTGATTAATGCCAACAAAGAATACGGCGGCACTCTGTGGCTGGTTGTTGAGCAAGAAGTTTATCCTGATGGCATGACACCTATGCAAAGTGTTGAAGCTTCATTAAAAGGCTTGCAAAAAATTATTGCCGATATGAAGTAATCAAAACCTCCTTTTAGTATTTTTCGCCCCTCCTAGTGAGGGGTTTTTATTCATCCAGCGGAAGAAAAAATTATGAAAATCCGTCATCTATTGTTAGCAAGCTTTTTATCTAGCCTGTCAGTTGCAGCCAATGCATTGGAACAACTCCCCACGCATGTGGGTGGTCGTGTATTGGAAATCAAAAACGAAACCGGCGAACTGGCTTACGAATATTCCTGGCCCTCGGTTTATTTTGAAACCGCATTCAAGGGCGATTCGTTAATGCTGAAATTCGATGACGATCAAAATAATTTTCAACTAATTGTCGATGGCGCAGAACCCATAGCCATCAAAAAACCCGGCAAGCAGGACTATGTAGTATCCAATTTACAACCGGGCAAGCATCAAGTACGTTTGGAAAAAATCAGCGAGACCCAATCCAGCAGCGGTCGTTTTTTAGGATTTTATAGCGACGACAAGCCACTGGCTTTAAGCAAACGAAAACGCCAAATCGAGTTTATCGGCGATTCTTACACTGTGGGTTACGGCAACATTTCACCCAGCCACGAATGCAACGGCGATGAATTGTTTAACACGACCAATTCACAATTATCCTTTGGTCCCTTGACCGCAAAACACTTCAACGCTGATTATCAAATCAACGCCTCATCTGGTTTTGGCATAGTACGCAATTACAACGGCACATCACCCGATAAAAGTTTAATCGCACTCTACCCTTTTACCCTTTACCACAATCACTATATTTACCAAAGCAATTGGCAACCACAGGTGATAGTTGTTGGTTTGGGCACCAATGATTTTTCAACAAAACTCAACCCAACAGAACGCTGGAAAACCCGCGACGAATTACAAAGCGACTACATCAACACCTATGTCGAATTCATCAAATCCTTGAACAGAAAAAATCCGAATGCACATTTGGTTTTAATGGCATCCGACAAAATGGAAGGCGAACTTGCTCAACAAGTTGAAAAAGTTCTGGCGAACGCAAAAGCATCCGGCATCAAAAAAATTGACTTCATTCAATTCACAGGATTGGACTACCAAGGCTGCCACTGGCACCCATCAGCAAAAGACGATCAATTGTTAGCGGATTTATTGATTAAATTTATTGATGAGAAGGTGTGGTGACCACAAACCACCCCACCCCTTCGGGGGAGGGGAATTGGAAGTACCACTAATTGAATGAGACGATTTAAAATTTAGCACCACCCAAAATTCCCCTCCTTCGGAGGGGTGCCCGCAAAGCGGGTGGGGTGGTCTGATTACTTAGCAAAAAAATCACATCTTAAAAAACACATCGCGATAATGCTTCAACTCCGCGATCGAATCTTTAATATCATCCATCGCTAAATGTGCACCGGATTTTTTTACACCGGCGAGCACTTCGGGTTTCCAGCGGCGGGCGAGTTCTTTAATGGTGCTCACATCCAGATTGCGGTAGTGAAAATAATTTTCCAGTTTGGGCATGCCGCGAACTAAAAAGCGGCGATCCTGGCAAATGGAATTTCCGCAAATAGGTGATTTGCCTTTGGGCACCCATTGCTCAAGAAACTTGATGGTTTCGGCTTCGGCTTGTGCAGCATCAACCTTGCTTTCACGCACGCGTTGGGTGAGGCCGGATTTGCCGTGTTGATTGGTGTTCCATTCGTCCATGCCATTTAAAATTTCATCGGATTGATGCACCGCGAATACCGGGCCTTCAGCCAGCAGATTTAAATTGGCATCGGTTACCAAAGTAGCGATTTCGATAATCACGTCTGTATCAGGGTCCAGACCCGTCATTTCCAAATCAATCCAGATCAAGTTGTTTTCATTCTGCATGGGTTTTCCTCATTAATTCAGGCACAATTGCCGCCAGCCTAAACCATTCAAGAGATCAAACCAAGCGGATGTCCAAACGCAAACTCACCCGTCGCCAGCAATGGCGCATAGATAAAATTCAGGAAGAGCGCAGTGCTCGCGTCGCAAAGCGTGATTCATTAGCCGATGAACATTTACAGGATAGTCAATTAGGCGCCGAACAAGAAGGTTTGATCATCACCCATTTTGGAACCCAGGTGATTGTGGAATCGGTAAATGCTGATGGCACAACACAGGAACAACGCTGCCATTTTCGCAGCAATTTGGGCTCACTGGTGACGGGGGATAAAGTCGTCTGGTGCCCCGGTAATCCTATGGGTGTAGTAGTCGCAGTGTTGCCGCGCAGGAGCGCTCTGCACAGACCCGACCCTTACGGCGAATTAAAAACTGTTGCAGCCAATATTGATCAAATTTTTATTGTGATCGCACCTTACCCTGAAGCGCACGCCAATTTGATCGATCGTTATTTAATTGCTGCGCATTCGATTGACCTTGCCCCCATTATCCTTATCAACAAACAAGATGCGATTGACGAAAAAATAAAACCCAAAATGGATTTGTTGGAAAACACTTATCGTCAATTGGGTTATCCGGTGATAAAACTTTCTGCTCAATCTGACGGCGATCTCGGCGAACTTGAATCCGCATTGCGCAATAAAACGTCTGTGTTTGTTGGGCAATCCGGCGTAGGTAAATCCTCATTGATCAATGCATTGATTCCCGATGCACAATTACGCGTCGGCGGCCTTTCAGAAAAACATCAAGGCACTCACACCACCACCAGTGCTGTCTTGTTACATTTTCCGGAAGGCGGCGATTTAATCGATTCGCCTGGCATTCGCGAGTTTGGGTTATGGCATATGGATGCCGACGAAATCCTCGAAGGTTTTATCGAATTTCGTCCATACATTGGGCATTGCAAATTCCGCGATTGCTCTCACAGCCACGAGCCGGGCTGCGCATTATTAAAAGCGGTCGAAGACAATAAAATCAGCCAATCGCGTATGGATTCTTATAGGTCGATTTTGAATTCGGTGGAAAATCGTTAATCCAGACTAGTTGTGACAGGCATATCCGCCTACAATTCGCCCTTCTTTAAAAAACGCGATTCTTTATGCCAAACCTGATACCTGAAAAGCCCTTGTTAATCTCCCCTGCCCTGGCTGCGACCATTGGCCTTGAGGAGGCTTGCATGTTGTCTGTATTGGGCGATGCGGCGGGTTTTTTGGCGCAAGGTGGGCAACTTCGATTGGGGCTTGAGCAGGTTCGGCAATTGATGCCTTTCTGGAATGATTACGATATTCAACGCATCAGTAAAAGCTTGCAGGATCGGGGCATTATTCAGTTGGAGTCAGCGCCTTTTACCCAATCGCAGGAATTGCGCTTGGTATTTGCGGCAGGTGTATTGCCGGATCGCGCCGTTGAACAACAGCCTCAAACTATCGCAGCGCCAAAGGCAAATCCGGGGGCTAATTTAATTGCTGATAACTGGCAGCCGGATGAAGAGCTGGTCAAATTGTTGATTCAACATCACGGCATCAGCCGCGAATTTATTTGGGAGCAAGTGCCCTCGTTCGTGTACTACTGGAAGGAGCGGCGTGAAGCGCGGCATTCCTGGGGCTCGAGTTTCCAGGATCACGTGTTACATGAGTGGCGTAAATACGAGGAAGATCGCTTTCGCAAAACGCAGGAAAGCCCCATGTACACCGGTTGGCGACCCAGTGATGAGACTATGAAAATGTTGCTGCAAGGGTCGCAAATCAGCAGCACTTTTATTGAAGATTCGATCGCCGAATTTGTGATTTATTGGAAAGAAAAAGGCGATCACAGCCGCACCTGGAACAGTCAGTTTATTCAGCATGTCAAACGCCAGTGGCCCAAATTCAAATCCTCGCTGGAACAGGACAAGATGCCGCGCGAATTACCAGCAGAATGGCAACCCAGCAAGGAAGTGTTTGAAGTTTTGAAGATGGCAAAAATCGATGCGCAATTCGCTCAAGGATTACTGCCCGAATTTATTTTATTTTGGCGTGACAGCAAACAAGTACACGCTTCATGGAATACCAAATTTTTGCAACACGTAAAATACGTTTGGGCAAAACAACACGCAATGACACCCTTTAATTCGCAACAGGTGAATCAGGATGCAAGACAGTCAACCACTCATTCAACAGCTAGCACAAGAGATCGCAGCCTCGTCCAGGACCTCACCGACCGAAGCTGGGCCAGTTAACCCGCCGGTTGATCGTCGCAAAAAAGCTGATCCTGCACAAATTGATGCGGTCAACGAAGTCTTTGCATTGTTTCGCATTAATTATCACAACCAATATTACAAAGCTTACAGCGATACTCAGGTATTAAATTCCATTAAAAAATTATGGCTGGATGCATTATTGGATTTTTCGCCTGAGACAATTTTACAAGCCGCGCGTAAAGTCATTGCCGAATCAGAATTTTTGCCAACACTGAATCGTATGATCCGCAACTGCCAACCCTCACCCGAAGAAATAGGCTTGCCGGATGCACACACTGCTTATGTTGAAGCTTGTCGCGCACCTAATCCTAAAGCGGCTTATCACTGGAGTCACCCTGCTGTGTATCATGCTGGTGTTGCCAGTGATTGGTATTTTTTACAAAGCAGCAGCGAAAAAATTGCTTTCCCCATTTACGAAAAACATTATTTAAAATTGTGCGAAAGAGTTATGCGTGGTGAAACCCTTACACCACCCAGCGCACCACAATTGCCGCAAACAATCGAAACCCCTTTAACCCCTGAAGAAAACACTAAACGTCTCGAAGCGTTACGTAAAACTCTGGATATTTAACTTATGAAAAACAAGTCGTCCCAATGGTTATTAATTTTATTATTGGTTGCTTACCCCATCGCTTGTTTATTATTAGTGTTTTATTTGGCATCCAATCCTTTAATTAAAACAGTACCAGTTGCTGTAGTGATTCAGGGCACAGTGGACAATGATGAGCTGACATCCTCTACCCTACTGCCGGATTTTTCCGCAATTAACACTACCCCCGAACGCAAGCGGCAATTTGTGGAGATGCTAAAGCCGTTGATAGAAGAGAAAAATGCCAAGATTTTAAAGTCACGCAGCCGCCTTATGGCAATACACGCGGAATATATTGCAACTCAAACCGTTACCGGCGTGAATCAGCGGAACCTGGAAAAACTGCGCGAAAAATATCATGTCACCAAAGAAAAATACCCCGAAGACATCAGAGCAATTGAAGTGCTGTTTTTACGTGTTGACGTAATTCCCGCCGCTATGGTGATAGGTCAAGCCGCTATAGAATCCGGCTGGGGAACTTCACGTTTTGCTGAAGAAGGGCACAACTTATTTGGCCAGTGGTGTTACACACCCGGTTGCGGAATTGTTCCCGCCAAACGCTTGCCCGGTAAAACCCATGAAGTACGCAAATTTAATAATGTAGAAGAATCCTTAACGGCATACTATCGCAATATCAACACGCATTATGCTTATAAAAACTGGCGCGAGTTGCGTGCGAAATTGCGCAATTCACCCGATCAATTCACGGGTTATGCAATGGCAGAAGGGTTGGGTAAATATTCTGAAATCGGCAACTCCTATGCGGCCGCCTTGCGCACGGCGATTCGTTCCAACAAACTGGAATAGCGGTTAATCAGAATATTTCCATTCGCCATTTTTATCAGTGACTAACCACAACTGGGTGAACCAATAAAATCGACCTTTTTGCGCACTGGGTGCAGTGCAGGTGACTTTGGTTCGCCCTTGTTTTAACGGCGATTTAAAGGCAATGTGAATTTTCGATGCGTCAGTGCTAATTGTCATAGGCTGACCATTTAAAAAACAATTCACTTTATTGGCCGGCACCTCATCAGACAGCCTCATTTCAAAATAAGGTTTATCACCTTCCTTGGTGTTGTTGGTTGCCAGATGTTTTTTATCTGCGTTAAAAAACTTCACTGAAGTCACGGGCAACGCAAAACTATTCACTTTTAATTTGAAGTCATCCAACTTGGTGTAGCTGCCACCAAAAGGAAAACGCGGCAGAATTTGCCTGTCGGTTAGCAAACTTATCGCACCCGCTTGCTGGGTAAAACTCATGTAACCCAATTTATCCAAAATAGCTTTCAACTCTGTATTGTACTCGCCATAAGGGTACGCAAATATTGCAGGCGCCGATCCTATTTCTGTTTTAATTTTTTGTTGTGCGTCGGTAATTTCTTTTTCAATTCGCTTTTTCCAATCAGCCAACGACTCACCAGGCAACAAACGAACCATATGATTATGCGCTGTCGAATGATTAGCGATAGTCACGCCGTTTTTGGACATCTCACGCAACTGATCCCAGGTGACAAATAATTTCCCTTTGCCAACCGAATCAGTGTTAACAAAAAAGGTAAAGGGCCAACCGCGTTTTTTTAAAATGGGATATGCCGATTCATACACATCGCGATAGGAATCATCAAAAGTAATGGCGACGGTTTTATCAGGCAAGGGTTGATTTTTGCGAATAGCATCTGTTAAATCCGTGAGTGGAACCACTTTGAACTGATTGGATTCCAAATAATTCAAATGCGCCTCAAAATCTTCGGGGCTTATGCTGGTTGATTTTGGAGTGGTATTGCTGACGTGGTGATAGATTAAAACAACGGCGGCATTGGATGAGAAGGAAAATAAAAATAAATAATTTATCAGGAAAAATTTTGTGAGGAATTGAATCATAGTATGTACCAATTGCACCCCCTCCTAACCTCCCCCTCCACAAGGGGGAGGAACTTACTCCCTACTTGCAATACCTACAGAGGGAACTGGTAAAGCGGGTTTATTCTTCCGAGTCTTGTTGCAAAAAACGCAAACCAACACCACTGGGCTCCATTCGCACCACTTCCATTTCCAATATCGGTGCGTCATCCAATAAACCTTGTACCTGGCCTTTGACTATGGTTCCAATCGGCGGAATTTGTTCTGGCTCTAAAATCACAAACACACCACCATCGGAAATATCGCGAGTTTTGACAGTCAAATCACCCACGGTTTCGTGGGTGATTTTAATTCGACACACAAAAGGTGTTCTAACGTGTTTGCGTTTATCGTGAGCCATAGATCGCGTCTCTTGTTATGAGTTTTTATCTGTTTATTTATCAGCAACTTCAACCGCATCGACTTTTTGGAAACCACGCGGCAACTTATTACCCCGACGGCCACGTTCACCTTTGTAATGCTCCAGATCGGCAGCTTTCAAGGTGATGTGACGTTTGCCTGAGTATAGCGTTAAAACCTGGCCTGAATGTATGACTTTGGCTGCAATCAAATATTCTTCGCGCTTGATCAATTGTGCTGATGGAATATTCATAATTTTGTTGCCCTTACCTTTTGCCAATTCCGGCAATTCGGTGATCGGGAACACCAACAAGCGACCATCATTACTTACGGCTGCCAACAATGCAGTTTGTGGATCGTTAATCACATCCAGCGGCAATACTTTTGCACCTTCCGGCAAACTTAATAAAGTTTTACCGGCTTTGTTTTTACTGGCGAGATCTTCCAGTTTTGCAACAAAACCATAACCGGCATCTGATGAAACCAATACACGTTGATCATCATTACCCATCAGTGCGCCTTCAAAACTTGCACCACTGGGCGGATTAATTTTGCCAGTGATGGGCTCACCTTGGCCGCGTGCGGATGGCAAGTTGTGCGCGGGTATCGCATAACTGCGACCGGTAGAATCCAACAAAATTACAGGCTGATTGGATTTGCCGCGAATCGCAAATTTCAAACTATCACCGGCTTTATAACTCAAACTGGCCGCATCTATATCATGGCCTTTAGCTGCGCGAATCCAACCCTTATCGGAAATTACAACCGTAACAGGTTCAGCAGAAATCATTTCGGTTTCACTGATCGCTTGCGCCTCTGCGCGCTCAACCAAAGGTGATTTGCGGTTATCGCCAAATTCGACTGCTACCTGTAACAGTTCTTTGCGAATTAAATTTTTCAATTTAACCGCCGAACCCAAAATCGATTGCAAATGATCGCGCTCTTTTTCCAGATCCGCTTGTTCGCTGCGAATTTTCATTTCTTCCAAACGCGCTAACTGACGCAATTTGGTTTCGAGAATATATTCCGCTTGCATTTCAATTAAATTGAAACGCTCCATCAATACCGGCTTTGGATTGTCTTCTTCACGGATGATGCGAATCACTTCATCCACATTCAGGAACACAATCATCAAAGCGGCCAAACGCAGCAAGCGTTCTTCCACTTTTTGCAATTGATATTGCAGACGACGACGCGTGGTAACCGTTCTAAAACTTAACCACTCGGAAATAATTTTATTGAGTGGTTTTACAGAAGGGCGACCGTCGATACCAATCATATTCATATTGATACGATAGGTGCGTTCCAATTCGGTAGTTGCGAACAGATGCTGCATGATTTGTTCGTGATCAACACGATTAGAACGCGGCACGATTACCAAACGCGTTGGGTTTTCGTGATCCGACTCATCGCGCAAATCGGCCACCATAGGCAATTTTTTCGCCTGCATTTGTGCAGCGATTTGCTCAAGAATTTTGGCACCGCTGACCTGATGCGGCAGCGCAGTGATAATAATATCGCCCGACTCTTCATCCTTTTGCCAAACCGCACGCATGCGAACACTGCCGCGCCCGGTTTCATACATTTTAAGAATTTCGTCGCGCGGCGAAATAATTTCCGCTTCGGTGGGCATGTCCGGCCCAAGAATGTGTTTACATAAATCAGCAACACTGGCATCGGGGTTATCCAATGCATAAACACAGGCATTCACTACTTCACGCAAATTATGCGGCGGAATATCGGTAGCCATACCCACCGCAATACCCGTAGTGCCATTCAATAACACATTGGGCACGCGTGCGGGCAATACAATCGGCTCATCCAAAGTGCCATCGAAATTGGGCTGCCAATCGACTGTGCCTTGCCCCAATTCCTCCAACAAAACTTCGCTGTATTTTGTTAAACGTGATTCGGTGTAACGCATAGCCGCGAACGATTTGGGATCATCCGGCGAACCCCAGTTTCCTTGACCATCAACCAATGGATAACGATACGAAAATGGCTGCGCCATTAACACCATGGCTTCGTATGCAGCCGAATCACCGTGCGGGTGAAATTTACCAATCACATCACCCACGGTACGCGCGGATTTTTTATATTTTGCACTGGCTTTTAAACCCAATTCACTCATCGCATACACAATACGACGTTGCACCGGTTTTAAACCATCACCGATATGCGGCAAGGCGCGATCGAGAATCACATACATCGAATAATCGAGATAGGCTTTTTCAGTATATTCACGCAACTCAATGCGTTCGCTGGGATCAATTGGAACTAAATCGGACATGGCTTTCCTGTTTTTTTATTGGGGTCAAAAAAATTACATAGATTTAAAATCCCTCCCCCGCCTCCCTTTTTCAAAGGGAGGAGCTTGTTCCCCCTTTGAAAAAGGGGGATTCAGGGGGATTTATTTCTTCAAAGGCAAAACACCTTTCTCTTTTACATGCAATGCAGGTAGTAAAGCAAAAAAATCCAGTTTTGCATCAAAGCTGTAATTGACGGCATCCATAGTGCCTTTACTGTTGAGATGCTGAATAAATTTTACAACCTGAATAATATTGGCGGTGACCACTACTTTTACCGGTGTTTCTTGATAAGCAGTGAGCGTTGGCAAATTGTTGCTCGCTCCACTCAGCAAATTAAAATCTTCCAAACCCACTGTATAAGAAATTCCACGCAAATTGAGATCAGATGAATTGGGGTTCGTGATTAGTAAAGTTATTTCAATCGGCTGGCTGACAAATCCTTGCGTCGGCAGCATTTTTAATCCCGCCACTTTTACTGTGGGATTTTCAAATTTTGGACTCATCATTGCGCAGGAAGATAAAACACCTATACAACAAAGAATCAGAAATCGGGTCAGTATCGACATATCAATCTTCCTCGATTTCTTCTTCAAATTCTTCGAGCAAATCCAATGGCTCGTATTCTTCGCCTTCGAGATTTTCATCCCAATTCACGCCAACTAAAATGACGTCATCGTGCATGCCGGGCAACCAATCATCTAAAAATTCTTCCAGATCTATAGCAACCGGTTTGTAATTGGCCCAGTCATCTTTGCAATGAACTTTGGCAAAACTTTCATGCGACCAAAAAGGCATTACATCAGTTTCATCGCTTTGTTCGGATGCACAAAGCGCCCAACCTTCTGGACCTTCGAGCCCCCAGACACAACCTTGCTCCATGGCTTCAACAACAAAACGATCAAGATTTTCTTCAGGGTCTTGCCCCAGCGGTTCAGGAGTGATGGAAGCGTTCATAGTGTGACCTCGCGATCTTGAAGAAATTAACCGAAACGTTTGTCAGCAACAAAAGGATTATGCAAGCGCTCTTCACCCAAAGTGGATAAAGGCCCGTGACCCGGCACAAACGTGACCTGATCACCCAGGGCGAAGAGCTTATCACGAATGGAATGGATTAGATCCTCGTAATTCCCTCGCGGAAAATCTGTACGACCAATGGAACCGTTGAAGATCACATCGCCCACCCAGGCCATTTCTGTCGGTTGATGATAAAAGACTATATGCCCCGGTGTATGCCCCGGGCAGTGAATAACTGACAAGACTTGCTGCCCCAGAGTGACCTGATCTCCATCTTGTAAATATTGCGTGGACTCGAAGGCTTCATGCGGAGAAAAACCCAACATCTGCGCCTGTTGCGGAATAATCGATAACCAGAAGTTGTCATCTTTATGCGGGCCGATAATTGGAATTGTCATCAGCTTGGCCAATTGCGCTGCACCACCCACATGATCCAGATGACCATGAGTCAACAAAATCTTCACCAGCACTAATTGCAAACGATTGACCAGGGCCAGAATTTTTTGAATATCGCCGCCCGGGTCAATCACTGCGGCTTCGCGGGTCTCATCACACCAGATCAAACTACAATTTTGTCGATAATGGGTGACGGGAATAATTTCGTATTTCAACATCAGCTCAACCTTATGTCTGGCCAGATTAGCAGGTACAATCCCGATCTCTGAATAATCGGGCCATTTTAAGCCGGATAGCGATAAAACTCTCAATTATTTTGTTGAGTTAATTGACGTCATTCTGCCCAACAACCCTTGAGCACCAAACATGAATCCAAAAGTTTTTATCGGTTTGCAAAAAATTGTTCCGCAACATGGATTGTCCCGATTGGTTGGGAAGTTTGCATCCAGCAACAAACCCTTCATTAAAAATCGATTTATTCGCTGGTTTGTAAAACGTTATGACGTGGACATGAGCCTCGCGCAGGAAACCAATCCATTAGCTTATGCATCCTTCAATGATTTTTTCACCCGCGCTTTGCGCCCGGATGCACGCCCAATAAATACTGATGCCAATACCATTGTGTGCCCCGCTGATGGCGCCGTGAGTCAACTCGGCAAAATTATTAATGGCAGAATCTTTCAGGCTAAAGGTCAGGATTATTCAACATTGGAATTATTGGGCGGCGATCAGGATCTCGCCAATGAATTTGCTGATGGCGAATTTGCGACTGTTTATTTATCACCCCGCGATTATCACCGGGTACATATGCCATTCGCTGGAAAACTGCGCTGCATGATCAGCGTGCCCGGCGATTTATTTTCAGTGAACACTGTCACGGCAGAAAATATTCCACGCCTGTTTTCACGCAACGAACGCGTTGTCGCAATTTTTGATACCAGCATCGGGCCTATGGCTGTTGTGATGGTCGGCGCCATGATTGTTGCCGGAATAGAAACTGTGTGGGATGGACAAGTCGCGCCCTTTGGCAGCCGCGAAATCGCCGTATCACAATACCCTTACCAAAATTACAGCTTCAAAAAAGGCGATGAAATGGGCCGTTTTAATTTGGGCTCAACAGCGATTGTGTTATTTGCCAAAAATAAAATTCGCTGGTTGGAAAAATTTCAGGCGGGCACTGCAACTAGAATGGGCGAAGCGTTTGGGGAAGTGGTTCGGTAATTTTTCCCTCACCCTAACCCTCTCCCAGGGGGAGAGGGGATAAACATCACACTTAATAACTACGAAGTAAATTCAATTCCCTCTCCCTCTGGGAGAGGGCTAGGGTGAGGGTGAGGGCCTAATCCCCCGGATAATCCTTACGCAACTGCACCGGCTTATCACCAACTTTGCGCATTTTGATATTGACCATTTCCACACCCAGTGAAAACGCCATAGCAAAATAAATGTAGCCTTTAGGCACATGCACACCGAAGCCTTCGATCATCAAGGTGAAACCAACCACTACTAAAAACGACAGCGCCAAAATTTTTATGGTTGGATGATTATCCACAAAATCACCTATGGGTTTGGCTGCAAACATCATCACACCAACAGCGATCATAATGGCTGTTGCCATGATAGGTACCTGACTTACCAATCCAACAGCGGTGATTACTGAATCCAATGAGAATACTATGTCGAGAATTGCAATTTGAATCAGCACCATCATTAATCCATTAACTTTCACATCCTTTTCTTCTTCGATTTCACCTTCAAGGCTGTTATGAATTTCCAATACAGCTTTAACAATCAAGAACAAACCACCGCCAATTAAAATTACATCACGACCGGTAATGCCGTAACCCATAATAGTAACGAAAGGCTCGGTGAGTCGCATGATCCACGCCAACGAAAAGAGCAACAACAGGCGAGTCAGCATCGCCAAACTCAAACCAACGGTTCTCGCAAATTGGCGCTGATGAGCGGGTAGCTTGGCAACTAAAATAGAAATAAAAATAATGTTGTCTATACCAAGTACAATTTCGAGAGCCGTCAGTGTTGCCAGAGCAACCCAAGCTTCCGGACTTGTTAATAATTCAAGCATATTGATTCACTTTTAAAGATTGATAATTTGGTTAAAGAATCCAGTAGATCGGAACTTTGAAGGGCGCCATTCTACCCTGAGGATCGAGAGAATAGGCAACAACTTTCATTGCTTAACAGCGGGTCTGAATACACGCCAACATGGCGCTAGCGTGAACAGCGGCAGGATTATTCTTTGGAAGTAAAACGACTCAACAGAGCCATCAAGCCTTTCTTCTCATTTTTCATCAGATAATGATCGCGAATACCAGCGATATCGACATCGTAGCTACCGGGTTCCAAATCACGAGCAATTTCAATTTTTTCGATTTCGTAGCGGGTTTTCTTACCGGAATCCAGCAAGGCTTGTTTGCGCTTGTCATCTTCTGACAAATCAAGCAAAAGGAATTCATCTAATGGATTTTTAAACGCGTCCAACACCACAATCACTTTGGGTTTTAAACGGCGTTCGAAATTTTGCTCAACCACTACCGCGACTTCACCTGTGCTTAATTCAACTAAAGTCCCTGTTGGGTATAGGCCTATAGCGCGAATAAATTCAACGACCAGCTCTTCCTGAAACTCCAGATTACGCAACTCATACAGTTTGCCCACAGCGCGCGAAGGCGCAATCGGATTACGTGAACCACGAGGGTTGGTCACGAAGTCATAAAATGTAACTATGCCAGCGATTTTTCCAAGCAGAGGGATCTTGTCGCCTGCAAGGCCTTGAGGGAAACCATTACCATTAATACGTTCACAGTGAGTTTTCACCACGCTGATCACACGAGGCTCAACATTGGGAGTTTTTCGTAAAATTTCGCAACCCAATTCCACAAATTCGCGATAGCTTCTTTCCTCTTCTGCACTGCGAGTTTCTTTTTCAAGTATTGAAGACTCCAGCATCACTTTACCCACATCCTTGAGTAACACCCCCATCGCGAGAACATCTAACTCGCGCTTGGGCAAACCAATATGGCGGCCAAATAAAATCGCCCATACAGAAGACCGCACGGCGTGGCTGTAAGTGTATTCATCTTTCTCTTGAACACGTGACAACCAGGTGAATGCATCGGGATTGCGTAATACACTGTCCACCATTTCGCTGGCGACTTTTTTGGTTTCACCCAGTGATGCGCCATCTAATTGGTTTTGTTCCAACTGCTGAACCACTTCAGAAACCGCACCGTAGACTTTTTGGTGCAATTGACGGGCTTTTTTAACTTCTTTTTGCAGAGGCTCTACTTCGCGATACACACCGCGATTAATTTTGAGCGGTGCTATTGGCTCCATGCCGGTGGGGCGTTCTTTTTCTTTGGCGACGATTTTATTTTTGATGGTAGGCGAAATAGTTTTGAGATTAGTTGCTATAGGGCCACGGCCTTTTTCGACATCGATATACACATAACTACAGAGGGCTTTAAGCTGATTTATCTGATCCAGTTCACGCAGATAAAATCCTTGCAAAGGGAATGGCGTTTGCGACCAGGGTCGATCCAACCCCGATACATACATGCCCAAACTCAATTCATTGACTTCGAGTTTTATTTGTTTAATTCCCACAACCAGTCCCCATTGCCTTAAAACGGCTATTAATTCAGCTCGAATTGCCAAAGTGTAATCAAGAAGCGCGCACCATGCCAGACTTATGCAGGATCAAGGGTCGTAAAATCCCTAGGAATGGAATTCTCGCGACAAACTGTGAACTGCATCAATAAAGGCACCGGCATGCGCTGGATCAACCTGCGGCGTAATGCCATGACCCAAATTGAACACATGACCAGTACCCGATCCGTAAGATTGCAGTATGCGTTTGACTTCTTGCTGAATTTTTTCAGGTGATGCGTAGAGTACGGATGGGTCCATATTGCCTTGCAACGCCACTTTATGACCCACGCGTTGACGTGCCTGACCCAGATCGGTCGTCCAGTCCAGCCCTAATGCATGGGCACCGGTATCAGCCATGGATTCAAGCCACTGACCGCCACCTTTGGTAAAGAGAATTACCGGCACTTCACGGCCCTCGGATTGTTTAATCAATCCGTTGACAATCTGTTGCATGTAGCTGAGTGAAAATTCCTGATAAGCCGCATGGGATAAAGCCCCGCCCCAGGAATCAAAAATTTGCACTGCTTGCGCACCCGCGAGAATTTGCGCATTCAAATAGGCTGTGACCGATTCAGCCAACACACTGAGCAGTTGATGCAAAGCCTCTGGCTGGTTGTAGAGCATATGTTTGGTTTTGTGGAAATCGCGACTGGAGCCACCTTCGATCATGTAGGTCGCCAAAGTCCAAGGGCTGCCGGAAAAACCAATCAGCGGGACACGACCATTCAATTCACGGCGAATCAAGCGAACTGCATCAGTCACATAAGGCAGATCTTTTTCGGGATTCACGACCTTGAGTTGCGTAATATCCTGCGCCGATTGAATGACTTTTTTAAATTTTGGGCCTTCGCCCGTTTCGAAATACAAACCCAATCCCATAGCATCAGGGATAGTCAAAATATCCGAAAATAAAATCGCGGCATCTAGAGGATAACGATCCAGCGGTTGTAAGGTAACTTCACAAGCAAACTCAGGATTAGTGCAAAGCCCCATAAAATCGCCCGCTTTTTCACGCGTTGCACGATACTCGGGTAAATAACGACCCGCTTGACGCATCATCCATACAGGAGTCACATCAACCGGTTGTTTGAGTAAAGCGCGGAGAAAACGATCGTTTTTTAATGGGGTCATGTTTTATGTTTATGTAGGGCGGGTCATGACCCGCGTTTTGAAATCTTTGCAACGGCGGTCAAGACCGCCGCACAAATCACACCTGCAAATAATCCAAAATACCTTCAGCAGCTTCGCGACCTTCCCAGATGGCAGTTACTACCAGATCAGAACCACGAACCATATCACCACCGGCAAACACTTTTGGATTGCTGGTTTGAAATTTAAATTGTTGTTGCTCGGGTGCAATCACACCACCCCAGTCATTCACTTTCACGCCGTTGGTTTCAAACCAGGGCTGTGGATTAGGACGGAAACCGAAAGCAATCAGCACCACATCAGCAGGAAGAATTTCTTCTGAACCTTCGATCACAACCGGGCTGCGACGACCTTTTGCATCCGGCTCACCCATTTTGGTGGTGACAACTTTTACGCCTTCTACTTTGCCATTACCTACCACAGCAACGGGTTGACGGTTATAGAGGAATTGCACACCCTCTTCTTTGGCATTGGCGACTTCGCGTTTGGAGCCTGGCATGTTTTCTTCGTCGCGACGATAAGCACAGGTAACTGATGCTGCGCCTTGACGAATAGATGTGCGGTTACAGTCCATGGCGGTATCACCACCACCCAGTACCACCACTTTTTTGCCTTTCACACTGATGAAATCTTCCGGATTTTTTTCGAATCCCAAATTGCGATTTACGTTAGCAACCAGAAACGGCAACGCATCGTAAACGCCGGGTAAATCTTCACCAGGGAAACCACCTTTCATGTAAGTGTAAGTGCCCATGCCCATGAAAACTGCATCGTAATCTCGTAGCAATTCTTCCATGGTGATGTCTTTACCAACTTCAGTATTCAAGCGGAATTCCACACCCATTTCTTCAAAGATTTTGCGACGACGAGTCATCACAGATTTTTCGAGTTTGAATTCAGGAATACCGAAAGTCAGCAAGCCACCGATTTCAGGATATTTATCAAATACAACCGGTTTTACACCGTTGCGCACCAACACATCAGCGCATCCAATTCCGGCTGGGCCAGCACCAATCACGGCGACTTTTTTGTTGGTCCAAACGACTTTGGACATGTCTGGTTTCCAGCCCATGGCGAAAGCGGTATCAGTAATATATTTTTCGGCATTACCAATAGTCACAGCACCAAAACCATCATTCAAAGTACAAGCGCCTTCGCAAAGACGATCTTGCGGGCAAACACGCCCACAAACTTCTGGCAACGAATTGGTTTGATGGCTTAATTCTGCGGCTTCAAAAATATTGCCTTCAGAAATTAATTTCAGCCAATTGGGGATGAAATTGTGTACCGGACATTTCCACTCACAATAAGGGTTGCCGCACTCGAGGCAGCGATGTGACTGGCTTTCAACTTCTTCTTTGGCGAAGGGTTGATAGATCTCGACAAATTTGTGTTTGCGAGTATCCATATCTTTTTTGGATGGGTCCTGACGACCCACATCGAGAAACTGAAAATCATTGTTTAAACGTGCCATGACTATTGCCTCTCTTACTCGCCACGCTTACGGAAACTATTTAACAAACCGCCTATAGCCGCTGCCTTGGGTTTGACCAACCAGAATTTGCCAATGACATCATCAAAATTGGCCAGCAAATGTTGACCCCAGACACTTTCAGTCTCACGAACAAATTCTTCAATCACACTGCGCAGATGATTGCGATGCGCTTCCAGTGCTTCGGTGTTAATGCGATGAATATCCACTAATTCATGGTTGTATTTATCCACGAAATTATTGGCTTCATCCAACACATAAGCGAAACCACCGGTCATACCCGCACCGAAGTTAACACCGGTTGGGCCGAGTACAGTCACCACACCGCCAGTCATGTATTCACAGCAGTGATCGCCCGCACCTTCTACAACCACATGCGCACCTGAGTTACGTACGCCACAACGCTCGCCCGCAGTACCAGCTGCAAATAATTTACCGCCAGTTGCGCCGTACAAACAGGTGTTACCCATAATGCTGGTTTTGTTGGATTTGAAAGTCGAGTTGCGCGGTGGACGAAGCACTAGCTTACCACCTGCCATGCCTTTACCTACGTAGTCGTTGGCATCGCCTTCGAGATACATATCCAAACCACCGGCGTTCCAGACACCAAAACTTTGACCGGCGATACCCGTCAACTTCAGTGTGATGGGCTTATCAGCCATGCCCTGGTTGCCATAACGCTTGGCAATTTCACCACTGATACGCGCACCGATTGAACGGTCGCAGTTAGTGATATGGAATTCAAATTCGCCGCCAGATTTAGTTTCAATCGCCGGCAGCACTTTGCGAACCATAGCTTCAGCCGTTTCACCTTTATCAAAAGGCTCATTTTTGGCAACCGAACAAAGTTGCGGCTTGGTGGCCAGATAATCATCGGTATAAATAATCGGGCTTAAATCCAACTGTTGTTGTTTGTCGGTTTCGCCATCCAGCAATTTGAGCAGATCAACACGACCTACCAATTCACCCAGACTACGAACACCCAAGCGCGCCATCCACTCACGGGTTTCTTCAGCCATGAATTTGAAGAAATTCATCGCCATTTCGACCGTGCCTATGTAATGGTCTTTACGGAGTTTGTCTTGTTGAGTAGCAACACCAGTTGCACAGTTATTCAGGTGGCAAATACGCAGGTATTTGCATCCCAGCGCCACCATCGGGCCAGTACCGAAACCGAAGCTCTCAGCACCGAGCATTGCCGCTTTAACCACGTCCAAACCGGTTTTCAAACCACCGTCAGTTTGTACACGGACTTTGTTGCGCAGATCGTTCGCACGCAGGGTTTGATGAGTCTCTGACAGACCCAATTCCCATGGCGAACCGGCATATTTAATCGATGTTAATGGACTGGCTGCAGTACCACCGTCATAACCGGAAATAGTGATCAAATCGGCATAGGCTTTGGCTACACCCGCAGCAATTGTTCCTACACCCGGCCGTGACACAAGCTTCACCGATACCAGCGCATCAGGATTCACTTGTTTCAAGTCATAAATCAGTTGAGCCAAATCTTCGATCGAATAAATATCGTGATGTGGCGGCGGCGAAATCAAAGTGACGCCGGGAACCGAGTAACGCAAACGAGCGATCAGCTCATTCACTTTGCCGCCAGGTAACTGGCCGCCTTCACCGGGTTTTGCACCCTGAGCAACTTTAATTTGCAACACTTCAGCATTCACCAGATAAGCCGGTGTTACACCAAAGCGACCTGATGCCACTTGTTTAATTTTGGAGGTTTTGATGGTGCCGTAACGCGCTGGATCTTCACCACCTTCACCGGAGTTTGAACGACCGCCCAAACGGTTCATGGCTTCGGCCAAGGCTTCGTGCGCTTCAGGTGACAAAGCACCCAAGGACATACCGGCTGAGTCGAAGCGTTTGATAATGCTTTCTATCGGCTCCACTTCTGATAGTGGAATCGGTTTGCAAACTTCTTCACGCAGCGCCAACAAATCGCGCAGCATGGAAACCGGACGTTTGTTCACCAAATCTGCATATTGATGCCAGACTTTGAAATCACCGGTTTGCACGGCTTTTTGCAAAGTTTGCACTACGTCAGGGTTGAATGCGTGATATTCAGAATTGTGGACATACTTCAACAAACCGCCCTGAGCAATTGGCTTGCGCTCAACCCAGGCAGTTTGTGCAATTATTTTTTGATCGGCCTCTAGATCTTCAAAGCGCGCGCCGCCAATGCGAGAAGGCGTGCTTTCGAAACACATATTGATCACTTCTTCTGACAGACCAATGGCTTCGAACAATTGCGCACCACGGTAAGAAACCACAGTCGAAATCCCCATTTTTGAGAGGATCTTCAACAGGCCTTTATCAAGACCTTTGCGATAATTTTTATAGGCGTAGTCGGTATCCACCAACAACTCACCCGACTCAATCATATTGTTGAGCACGTGATAGCTGAGGTAAGGATAAACCGCTGTCGCGCCGTAACCGATCAAGGCTGCAATCTGATGCGGATCGCGTGCCGAACCAGTTTCGACAATCAGGTTGGCTTCGCAACGCAAACCCACATTGGTCAAATGTTGATGCACTGCACCCACGGCCAACAAAGCTTGCATAGGGATAAAACCCTGTTGCAGTTTGTTATCGCTGAGCATGATCAGCACTTTGCCTGAGCGAACTGATGCTTCAACATCCACACATAATTTTTTCAGCGCCGCTTGCAGCGAACTCACTTTCGGATCGTAATTCAAACCAAAATAGGCTTGTTCATATCCGGGCCGTTTCAATTCGCAAAGCGCACGGAATTTTGCAGGCGACAACACCGGCGAACTTAAAATCACACGATCCGCATGTTCAGCTGTTTCATCATAAACCGGCAATTCGCGGCCCAAACAAGTTTCCAGTGACATCACAATCGCTTCACGCAATGGGTCGATTGGCGGGTTGGTGACTTGCGCAAATTGCTGACGGAAATAATCGTAAAGTGAACGTTGTTGACGCGACAAAACCGCCATAGGTGTGTCGTCACCCATAGAGCCAACCGCTTCCTGGCCACCTTCTGCAAGCGGTCTTAATAATTGATCGCGCTCTTCAAAACTCACCTGGAACATTTTCATGTAAGTTTTGATTTCAATTGGCGCAATGCCATTTTCTTTAGCGTCAGCAGTTAAAGTCGATTCGATACGCAGAGCGCGCTCTTTCAACCATTTTTTGTAAGGCTTGCTAGCTTTGAGTTGATTGTCGACATCTTGAGTATTGTGCAAAGTACCAGTCAAAGTATCGATCGACATAATCTGACCTGGGCCAAGACGACCTTTAGCCACTACATCGGCCGGATCATAAGCATAAACGCCGACTTCGGATGCCACAGTAATAATGTCGTCTTTGGTGATTACCCAGCGTGACGGACGCAAGCCGTTGCGATCCAAGGTACAAACAGCATAACGACCATCAGTAATTACTAAACCGGCGGGGCCATCCCAGGGCTCGATATGCATGGAGTTGTATTCATAGAACGCACGCAAATCGGCATCCATATTTTCGACGTTTTGCCAGGCGGGCGGCACCAACATACGAATCGCACGATGTAACTCCATACCACCGAGCGTGAGGATTTCCAGCATATTGTCGAGGCTGGATGAGTCGGAACCGGTGCGATTCACCAGCGGCGTCAGACTGTGCAATTCAGGAATCAAAGGCGTCGTGAATTTTGGAGTACGTGCAACTGACCAGTTACGGTTGCCGACAATAGTATTGATCTCACCATTGTGCGCCAACATGCGGAAAGGCTGGGCCAGAGGCCAGACCGGCATAGTGTTGGTTGAGAAACGTTGATGGAATACGCAGATCGCTGTTTCCAAACGTTCGTCTGCCAGGTCCGCAAAAAACTGCGGCAAATCTACCGGCATCATCAAACCTTTATAAGAAAGGACGCTGGTGCTCAGGCTGGCAACATAAAAACTTTTGTCGCCGCTCAAACGCTGTTCGGTCTTGCGACGGGCTGTAAAAAGCTTGGCGTTGACCTGCTCGACGGACAAATCACTGTTTACGAATAAATGATTGAAAGCGGGCAAGGATTTAAGTGCAATTGGGCCGAGACAGGACGTGTCTACCGGCACCTGACGCCATCCCGCCACCACCAAACCTTGTTTGGTCAACTCATCTTCGAATATGGCGCGTTGTTGGTTGGCAATCGACTCATCCAGACTCAACATAATAGAACCAACACCATAGACAGGCGTTAGCTCGGCACAACCAGCCTCTTTGGCAACGGCACGCAAAAAGCTGTCCGGCTTTTGAATCAAAAGGCCACAGCCATCACCGGTTTTACCATCGGCGTTAATACCACCGCGATGGGTCATACAGGTCAGGGCTTCAATAGCGGTTTTCAACAAACGGTGACTGGTTTTGCCTTTTAAATGGGCGATCAAACCAAAACCGCAGTTATCTTTAAACTCATCTATCTGGTAGAGGCCAGTGGTCATAAGCGGATTCTCAACAAAAATCACTATCACGGGATATCAAAGGGCTTATCAAGCGATCAATACAATGCGAAAGCCAAGCCAGATTACCATCCCAGACAAAAAAGCCCCTTAATTCAGGGGCCGTACAAATGGGCGCGGGATATTACCCGTTCAGGGGGGTAAATGGCAAGATTGTAAAAAAATGGAAGATTGGCACTGCAGTCATCCTGCGAGGATAGGCGCTTAAATTTATTTGGGTTAGCATGCGGCAAACCCAGGGATTATTGCTGGATACCTTTTTATTTGCTTGAACACTCGGTAGTGATTCACATCAGAAGGTGAGCTGAGCTTGTCTTGGTGATGTGGCTTTTCAAATGTTGGACGAAGACTGCATGTTGTTGCTAAGGGGGCTGTTATTAAATCCACCAGTTGTGCGGATCTGATTGTGCATTACTTGGAACAACTGGGCGTAGACACCGTATTCGGTGTGCCTGGTGGCGCAATTGAGCCATTTATGAATGCGCTCGCGCGGAGTCAACGACGAGGAGGACCGCGCCTTGTTGTTGCCCGGCATGAATGTGGGGCCGCGTTTATGGCCGATGGTTATTATCGCGAAACCGGCAAAATGGGCGTGGTTTGCACCACCACAGGGCCGGGCGCCACCAACCTGCTCACGGGTGTGGCGTCAGCTCAGGTAGAGCAAATCCCCATGCTGGTGATTACTGCGCAAACGCCTCTCCCAAAATTTGGCAAATACGCACTTCAGGAATCCAGCTGTACAGCCATAGATACAGTCGGTATTTTCCAGCATGTCACCCGCTTCAGTAGTTTAATTTCCCACCACCAACAGCTCGAACAAAAACTCATCTCCAGCATCATGGCAGCCCACCGGCGGCCATTCGGCCCAGTGCATTTGAGCTTGCCATCCGATGTATTGCGTGCTGAAGTGCGTTTTGATCCGCAAATTCCCACGGAAATTTTGTCGCACGAGTTTTCCATGGTGGATGACAGCACAGTGAATCGATTGGTTGAAAAAATATTCCAGGCCAAACGCATGGTGTTGTATTTAGGCGCCGGAACCGGGCAAGCCAGTGAGCTGATCACCGAATTTATTAACATTACCGGCAGTGAATTTGTTGCCAGCCCATTAGGTAAAACCTGGATCAACGAACGCCACCCGCTCTACCGTGGGGTTTATGGATTTGCAGGACACGAAAGCGCAAAAAACCTGATCCACAATGACAGCCTGGAGCTGGTGATCGCTGTAGGCACCAACCTCAATGAGCTTGAAACCAGCGGCTGGCATCGCGATTTACTTAACCGCCGTCTGATCCATATAGATTCGATTGCCGAGCATTTCACCCGTTCCTCCATGGCTAATCTGCATGTGCTGGGCAATATCCGCCTGATATTCAACCGTCTTTTACCCAAGATTAAAGATTTACAAGCCAAAGGCAAGACCTGGAAAACCTCGCGCAAAACCGCTGTGATGAATATCAATGGCGGCTATGCATCGCTCAACACGCCTGAAAAATGCGAAACCTTTGATGGCCGGGTAAAACCGCAATATTTGATGAGCCTGTTGTCGCGTAAATTACCTGACAACACCCGTATCTTTATTGATGCCGGTAACAGCTGGTCCTGGGCGACTCATTATCTAACCCGATCCGATGCGCAAGGTTTTTACCGTGTCGCCATGGGTTATGGCTCCATGACCTGGGCCATAAGTGCGGCCATAGGCTCATCTATTGGCAATCCCGGTGCACCGACACTTTGTATAGTTGGTGATGGCTCTTATTTGATGAGCGCACAGGAAATTACTGTCGCCAGCCAAAAGAAACTGCCCATTATATTTTTGATCATGAACGATGCTGCCATGGGCATGGTGATGCACGGCCAACGGCTGGGGCAGCAAGAATCGATTGGCTGGGAGCTTAACGAAATCGATTACGCCTCTATGGCCAAAGCCATGAACATTAATGGGATGGCAATGAAATCAGCCAAAGATTTATCCGAAGTGGATTTTCATGAATTATTTTCCCGTAAACAACCCACACTTCTGGATGTTTACATAGATCGCGAAGAAATCCCTCTTATGGGGGACAGGGTAAAAGGGCTTGCCAGCGCCACACCAGGCGGATAATGAAGGAGTTTTCTCATGCAAAAGGCACACTCGGAACATCATCATGATCAAGTCAGAAGTCGTAATGAGCCTTTCGCAGAAAAGGCCAGTACCAAAATCTGGAAAGAGATTCCTTCAGATGACAACCCATTCATAGCCGCCGAGGCACTCTGCCACGGCTACCCTCTGTTTGACTTGATGCAAAAGCGCTCTTTTGCTGATGTGTTTTATTTATTATTTCGTGGTGAGCTGCCATCCAAAGCTGAATCCAAACTGCTGGAAACCTTGATGATTGGCTTGATTAACCCTGGGCCTCGCCATCCAGCCACCCGAGCAGCAATGAATGCCGGAATCGGCAAAACCAATCCCGCGCACATACTGCCTGTAGGCGCCGCTCTCCTGGGTGGTGCGCATCAAGGCGGCGGAACCATTGAAGATGTTATGCGTTTTGTGCGACATGAAAGTTCGCGAGCGCCGGATTTGGTCGCGCGTGAATACCTATCGAAAAAAGAACCCATCGCCGGATTTGGTCATCACTACGGTGGTGTCGATTTGTTAACACAAGGTATGGCCAAAATTCTTCTGTCGATGGAAGCCGCAGGACCCTCTTTGAAATGGGGTCAACAATTCGCCGAACAGCTTGAGCGTAAAGGACAAGGCTGGCTTCCCTCAGGTTTAGCAGCGGCCATTTTTGTCGATCTCGGCTTTCAACCCCGTGCGGCCTGCAGCTTGTTTCAACTTATTTCTTTACCCGGCGTAGTAGCACAGGGATTGGAGCAAGCCAACAAACCCATCACCGCCATGCCTTTTATCAAAGACGAACATTATGTGATTGCGAGAGACGAGGGATAGCATGCAAGCTGAATTCAAAATCTCCCACAGCAACCCCAGAGCAGTAGTGTTTTTAAATAGCCGTCGACAAAAAATTATCAGCAAAACCGGTGGTTGGTATCCAGGCAAGGGTGTATTCACTCATGGCTATTCGATGATGGATGAGTTGATTGGCGAAAAATCCTACGTACAAATATTGGTGCTCAATGCCACTGGCCGCATGATTGAACGCCCGTTGGCGGATTGGATAGAAGCCATCTTCGGTTGCATGAGCTGGCCTGATCCGCGCATCTGGTGTAATCAAATAGGTGCTTTAGCAGGTAGCGCCAAAACCTCAGTTGCCGCCGCTACGGCAATGGGCGCACTGGCCGCCGAGTCGCGATCTTACGGCCCTTTCACCTTGATTGAAGGCTGTAATTTTATTTGCGGTTCATTGCAACAATATCAGCAAGGCAAATCGGTTGAGGCCATAGTGGACGAAACCGTGAAAGCCAGCAAAGGCAAAGTGGCTATTGCCGGTTACAAACGCCCCATCGCCAAGGGTGATGAACGACTGGAAGCCATGGAACGTGTCACGCGTAAATTGAACTTCACTGAAGGTCCGCATTTGCAATTGGCCTATGAAATCGAAAAAGTTTTGTTAAGACGATTCGACGAAGGCATGAATATCAGTGGGTATATCTGTGCTTTTCTGTCAGATCAGGGATTTAGCGGAGAGGAAATTTTCAGAATATTTGCTATGGTTGTGACAAGCGGTGTTACAGCGTGTTATCTCGATGTTTTACAGCAGCCGACTGACAGCTTTTTACCCCTGCGATGTGATGATATGGACTATCAAGGTGCGGCTCCGCGCGCTGTACCGGACCAATAAGTGATAAACCCGGTTTATCCATTGACGTCACCAGGATGTCTACAAATTTTGGAGGCAGTAAGTGCTAGTTGTAAATCCTGATGCCGAGTCCAATCTCTCGCAAGTGAATCTCATATCGCCCAATATTCTCGTTGTCTGCAACCTGAAAAATGAGCAAATGCAAATCGGCAAAATGTTAAACGATGCCGGTTTTAGTAAAATCATTTTGGCCGATACCGCACAATCCGCCCTACGCCATCTGAACGTACAAATAATTGATTTATTGATTGTGGACACAGAACTGCCTGACATGGACGGATGGCGACTGTCGCGATTGGTACGCAGCGGCATTCTGAAATGCAACCCCGATATCGCCATTTTGATGCGCGCCCACACCTGGTGTGAACGCATTGCTGAAGTCACCGCACGCGAATATGGCATCAACAAATTAATTCCCGCTGCGGCTTGGGACAAACTCATTCCCAACATCCAGCTCTTGCGCGAATCCCACTGTAGTGTGAATTCAAAACCACGATTACTAGTAGTGGAAGATTCGGAAGACACCGCCCATTTGGTGCAACGCGTGTTAGCCAATACCTATGACATCACCATAGCCAACGATGGCAGAGAAGGCTTGGATATTTGGTTAGCCAAACGACACGATCTGGTATTGCTCGACATAATGTTACCCAGCATGAGCGGCAATGAAATTTTGGTCGAAATAGTCAAAGAAAACCCTCGCCAACCTGTGGTTGTTATGACTGCACACGGCAATGCTTCCGAAGCTGAAGATTTAATGTTTGCTGGCGCAGCCGATTTTTTACCCAAACCTTTTCGCGCAGAGCAATTGCGCAAAGTCTGTGACATTGCCATTCACCGCGACGATTATATGGTGAGCACCGCGCAATTTGCGGCTCAAGTAAAATCGCTCGAAGAGCGTGAAAAAGAATTTCGAAATCTCTATCTGAATCACCACCAACTGCTCGATGATTTGCAAACGATCGTGATGGAATTGGACGAACAACTCTGTATTCGTTTTGTGAATCAAGCCTGGCAAAATCTCACTGGCTTTTCCCATGAAGATACCATCAACCAATACCTCTCACAGTTTATCGCCAGAGATCAAATCGACAAATTTGATCTTTTGATTCAACAAATTGATCGACTTGCTTATCAACCACAAGCGTCCATTCTTGATTATGAATTGTGTTTGCAAACCCAGGACAAACAAGCCATCTGGGTAGAACTCAAACTCAGCCAATTACACCGTAACGCTGACGACACCACCTACTCTATTTGCCTTGATGATATTACCGAACGACGCAAGTCCCAGGAAAAGCTCAACTACCTTGCTACGCATGACTCACTCACCGGATTGTTCAACCGTCACTACTGCGAAGAACACATTAAATATTTATCAACAACACGCGGGCACGCCCTGCTCTGCGTGGATTTGGATCATTTTAAAATTATCAACGATACCTTCGGGCATGCAAAAGGCGATCAGCTGCTGCAAGAAATCGCACAACTCATTGTTAAAAGGAGCCGCTCAACCGACATAGTCGGTCGCTTGGGTGGTGATGAGTTTGCGATATTTCTGCACAAAGTCGATGAACCCAGCAGTTTACAAGTCGCTGAATCCATACAAAAAGTGATAGGCGATTTCAGTTTTTTAGTGAACGATCAACGCATTAATTTAGGCTGCAGTATTGGCATAGCCTTGATTGACGGCACCGCCGAACAGCAAGACGAATATTTCAAACGTGCTGATATAGCTCTTTACACAGCCAAAGTCCGTGGTCGCAACCTGATTCATATTTACAACGAACATGATGATGTCAGTGACGAATTAAAACGCAAAATTAATATCGCACAAAAAGTCAGAATGGCGATTCGCGAAAATCGCTTGACACTTTATTTTCAACCTATTTATGACGTAAAGAAAAACCGCATATCACACTATGAAGCACTGGTTCGCTTGATAGAACGCGATGGCAAAGTCGTATTTCCCGGTGAATTTATTCCCGCTATGGAATCCGTTGGCGAAATGCACATTCTGGATCGCTGGATAATTCGGCTCGCCATCAGAGCGCTACAAGAACATCCTGTATTAACCAACATAGCCATTAATTTATCTGCGCAAGCATTTAAAGATGAAAGTCTGGTTCCAGTCATTATTGAAAATCTGACGCAATCCGGAGTAGACGCCAAACGTATCACCTTTGAACTCACCGAAAGTGCCAGCTTGTTTAATTTACAAATCACCAAAGATGTTATTCAAGAGTTGCATCAACTGGGGTGCAGTTTTTCGGTAGATGATTTTGGATCGGGCTTCAGCAGTCTTGCCTATTTAAAAGAATTACCTGCCGATTACATCAAGCTCGATGGCTCGTTCATTCGCAACATGGAGCATGACCCTATTGATCAGGCGCTGGTGAAATCCATGATTGAAGTGATTCAGGCAATCGGTAAAAAAGCGATTGCCGAATACGTCGAGAATGAAGCACTGCTCAAAATTTTAATCAACATGGGCATTGATTACGCACAGGGCTATCACATAGGTAGACCACAGCCTGTTGAATTGCTAAGACTGCAATCATTACAACGACAAGGTTAATCCCAACCAGACACTGCGCGATTCCATTGGATAATCTTCCGGAATTTCGCCAGTACTCGGTTCGCGAATATCTTCATCCAATACATTACGCAGCGTTAAATGCACATCCGTTTTGGGGAATAAATTTTTGCGCATAATATTGGTATTTAATAACCAATAATCTTCTACCGGTCGACGAAGATCTCCCAAATCCCGACGACGATCTCCCACATAAAATGCCTGAGTGTTTATCACCCAATCACTGTGATGATAGGCGAGATTGACTTTCCCCAAACGTCTCGGTCTGTCAGCCACAGCAGAATCATCCAGATCATTCACAGCGTCGTGAATCGAATAACTTGAGTTGAGTCGCCAATGATCCGCAATATGCCAATTCACTTCAAACTCGGCACCATTGGCCGTTTGATTCACTGCATTGGTTGCCACCAGGTCGCCACCTTGTCCGCTGGGCTCAAACGAAATCAAATCTTTCGCTTCGTATTGAAACAAAGTCAAAATTGTTTGCACGCGCGCACTGGCTTGCCAGTTAAGTGACAACTCGGTGGTATCAATATCTTCAGGGTTTAATTTTTCATTGCCCAGGGCAATCGGGTTATTGCGTAAATACAATTCAGAAAATGACGGCGCGCGGAAAGCACTACCGTAAAGAACTTTGGCAATCAAGGAATCAGTCATGCTGTAAACCAATGCCACGCGCGGGTTCACTGTGCTACCAAAATCGGAATAGTCATCGTAACGAATACCGCTGGTAATTTGCAGATTGTCCAACAGCGCCCACTCATCTTGCAGCGAAACATATTGCACTTTGCGCGAATGATTGCCGAAAAATACATCTGGCGTATCAGTCACGCGTGTTAAATTTCCGGTGACCACCGCGGGCAGTGGATCTATATCCAAAACACCTGGCCCATAATTTTTTGATTCGTAGGTATCAATCGACATATGGCGCGCACCCAGAGCCAAACGCAATTGATGCGCTTCGGATGCATCATAAATGGATACCAGTTCAATGTGTTGCTCACCAAATACACCACCGGGGTTACCGATTACGCCGTCTTCAAATAACACCACACCTCGGGGGGCTGCAAAATTAATATTACCGTCTACACCAATAGGTACCAATGCGCCGGGCGGCAATAAATTAAATTGAGTTCGTTGATCGTAACGAAACCAATTTACTTTCAAACGGGTTTTTATATTTTCACTAGGCATGGTGAAGTCGTAGGCGTAATCCAGCATATAAATATCGCCATTTTCTTCGCCGTCAGGATCAAGCGCTTGCGCACCACCTGCACCTATGCCCGCATCGCGCAGCAACCAATTCCAAAAATTTAGATTCCACTTTTCAGTTTTTAAATTGACGTGAGTATCCATCACTTCATAAGCGGTTGATAAAGGCCCCGGTGCAAGCGAGGCATCCGTCAGCAAATTATCATCAAGAAGGGATTGTAAATCGCGTGAGACGCGACGGCTGTCGTCGCCATCAGTTTTTTGGTAAGTCATGATCAGCGACATTTGAATATCACGCCAATCGGTCGCGCCGCTGAAATTGTATTCTTGCGAATTAAATGAACCCGCACCCAGGCTCAATTCTTCGCTGGGCAGAGTTGCGAAATCGCGTGTAATCACATTGATCACACCGGCATAGGCGTCAGCACCGTAGATCGCAGAGCCGGGTCCGCGAATTACTTCGACACGCTCAATACTGGTAACAGGAAAACGAAATAAAGTCGGGCGCCCACCTTGCACAGTATTTTGCACCGGCACGCCATTGAGCATTAATAAAACCTGAGAATTAAAACCCGTGTGGATTCCGCGAATGTAATAAATTGAATCCAAACGACTGAAGGATGAAGGCGCAACATGTACACCGGGAATCATTTGCAGCAGATCATCCAGAGTACGCGCACCGGATGCAGCAATATCAGCAGAGGATAACACCGAAGCAGACGCAGGTGCTTTATCCAACGGGGTGGCATTACCCGTCGCAATGGTAACGTCAACTTGTGACAACTCTTGTAATGAGAGGTTGTACAAGCTATTAGTTGAAGAATCAGCGAGTCCCTTTACCGAAATCAACAGCGTTATCATTAACAGATTCGGTAGAAACACTTTCATAGAGTTATCTCATCAGGTAATAAAAATCATAGCGTCACTCCATCGAAAAACATCAATTAGCTTTTATTTAACTCGCAATTCGCAATCAATTTACTGTCATGATTCCTGAATGGGCAATGGGATACGAATAGAAAATTCCGATCCTTTACCCATTTCACTTTTTACATTAATGCGGCCGTGCATCAATTCGACAAACTGTTTGGCAATTGCCAGGCCCAATCCGGTGCCTTCAATTTTTTTCTGGCGTGGCTGCTCCGATTGATGAAAGGCTTCAAATATTTTATCCAACTGATCGTCAGAAATACCCGGGCCAGTATCTTTTACTTTAATTTCGATTACATCCTTATGATGATGCGCCAATAAACTGATGCTGCCGGCTTGGGTAAATTTCACCGCATTACCCAACAGATTAATCATGATCTGCAATATTTTTTCCGGGTCGGCAACCGGTAAATAGTCGCCGTCCTGAATGTCCAATTGCACCGACAAACCTTTTTTGGTTGCCAGCGGTTTGATATTACTCACGGCTTCATCGGCCAATTCCGATAATTTAACTGGCGTTAAATCCAGCTTGACTTGACCGGCCTCCGCCTTGGCCAAATCCAATACATTGTTAATCAGCTTTAATAAACGTTCACTGTTGGTAATCACACGATTCAAATCGGCCAGATGACTATCTTCACCTGTGTGCGACAATTCTTCCAACACAACTTCTGTGTATCCAATAATCGATTGCAAGGGTGTGCGCAGTTCGTGACTCATTAAAGACAAAAATTCACTCTTGGCTTCACTGGCTTCGTCCGCTTTGCGTTTGGCGATTAACAAACGATCCTTGGCAAATTGCAAATCTTCTGCGCGCTCTGCCAAACGGCGATTGTCGCGACGCTTCATCACATAGGCAAAACCAATACTGAACACCAGCAAAAAGCCGAGAATTGCCAAGCCCCATGAATAGGCCAATATTTTTTTCTGTTGAGCGACAGTTTGATCCAGGGTGGTAATCGCCTGATCTTTTTGCACCAAACTGGCTTCCTGATTTTTAATAATCAAATCCAATTCGCGAACGCGTTGCTCGCCTTGTTGGATTTGCGTCATAACACCGGATAACAAACGTTTTTGCTCATCCAGTTCTGCTGTTCTTTTACCTATGTCGTCCTGAAGCAGCGCCTTTTCCTGATCAAACTTTGCCATCTCAGCAGTTTGCTGATCGATCACCAATTTTTGTCGTTTGACTTCTTCCGCGCTAACCAAAATATCCTGATTTAATTTTTCCAGATTTTGCTGCAGGTTATTGGTAAAGGCTTCCTGCTCAGCAATTTTCTTTTCCAGTTGCTGCAAGGTTTTTTCACGCTGATTCAAATTCTTTTGCAACTTCACCAGAGAGTTTTGCCCCTGGCGATACAACTCAGCCACATCAATTTCCGAACCACCGTTGAGTATCAGCTCGGGCAAAGGCAACAATCCCTGATTAATAATGTTGGACTTGTTTACCTCGAATCGCATTTTGTTGCCTTGACTCAACAAGTTGATCATCACCAGAGATTGATCAGTAAAATCTTGAGTCACCAATAAAATGGAGTTGTTATTCGCTTCCTGATAAAAATAACCCAGAATACCCGGATCCTGTTTGAGCAAATAAACCAGATCAGCGCCTTGAATTTGCGGCAGCCTATCAATGTAATTCACCTGTATTTTGCGGCCTTGCAACTGATTATTTTTTTCCAACACCGAAAAGGCAGACTTAAGCGCAACCGCCGCTTCACCATGCACAGCGATGGTAAAAGGACGACCTTCGGTTTGTTTGGGCCACTCAACATTTTTGGCAAAATTATAAATATAGGCAACGGTCAATGCATGACGATCAACCGGGTCAGCTGCTGTTATCCCGGCCAAACCAACCAGCCAAATAATAACCATACAAACTGAAAGTCTTTTGGTAAATGCTATCAATCCAAGCCTCTGCCGGAAAATAAATTCAAACCCGCGATTTGCGGCCCCCGGCATACTAACAGGAAAACGGCGCCAAATCAGTGTGCAGATAAAGTGCCGAACAAACCTTGGGATTCGCTGGAAAAAATATTCATTGTCTAAATTTAGACCAAGGCGATTGAAACACAAGCGGCACAAAAAATTCCAACCGACCGCATAAATTCACACAAAATCCAAACGCTCTATCTATAGCCAACTTTTATCAATTATTTGTATTTAACCTTGGGCCAATCGAGTACAAAGGCAATCGACCTCTAAATGCTTTGAGTCTACTCACTCAACCCGGCACCTTTATCGACCGGTTTTTTTATTGTTGTTTCTTTGTTGGTACTTCACGATTAAACAACGACATCAAATAGCTGCCCCACCAAAGCTGTAACGACCATAGCAATCGCCCCCCAAAATACCACTCGCAGAGCACCGCGTACTGGATTGGCACCGCCCACTTTGGCAGCAACAACACCAAGAAAACCTAATGCAATAAGTGAAACAAGCGGAATTGCCAACCAATTGCCCATCAAGAGTGCAGCCAACAAAGGGATAGCAGCACCTATTGCAAAGCTGCCTGCTGACGAGAAAGCCGCTTGGATAGGTTGCGCCGAATTAAAATCGGTAATGCCTAACTCATCTCTCGCATGCGCACCCAAGGCATCTTGTTGTGTGAGTTCCAATGCAACCTGACGAGCAAGATCTTTTGAAATACCACGCGAGGTGTAAATGGCCTCCAGCTCGCGCAACTCACCTTCAGGATCTTCTACCAGCTCTTTTTTTTCTTGGGCCAGATCCGCTTTTTCCAAATCGGATTGCGAACAGACTGACACATATTCACCTGCCGCCATACTCACCGCGCCAGCAACCAAACCCGCGATACCGGCCAGCAAAATACTGGCATTTGACTGATTGGCAGCAGCAATACCCGTCATCAGACTGGCTGTCGAAATAATGCCGTCATTTGCGCCCAGTACCGCTGCGCGCAGCCAGCCACTTCGATGGGATTTGTGGGTTTCTCTGTGTCGCATAAAATTTATTTCAGCTGATTAATTTTTTGTCGATTTATTTCTTCAGAGGTGACATGCGCAACAACACATTATTTTTCAACACATGATGATGAAAAATAGCGGCCAGTGTGTGCAAGCCAATCAATACATAGCCAACCGTTGCACCCTGTTCATGCAAATCATGTAACTGTTTTGCCAAAGATTTATTTTCACTAACCAAGCGCGGTAACTCCAATCCCAACCAAACCACATCTTTGCCATTAGCATTGATCATGATCCAACCCATAATCGGCATCAGCAACATAAATAAATAGAGTGCGAGATGCATGAGCTTGGAAAGAATTTTAGTGTGCGCCGGTAATGCAGGCACTATCGAAGGTGAGGGCGTAAAAATGCGAGCCAACAAACGTGGGACCAATAATAACAGCAGAGTAATTCCCATAATGTAATGAGCGGATTTCATCAGGTCACGTTCGGGTGTGCCCCGCTCAAAAATATGGCGAAATTCCATACTGACGTAAATACCCACCATCAGCAAAAACATTATCCAGTGAAAGGCGATAACCCAATTGCTGTAACGCTGGAGATTCAAAGCGGTATTATTCATAAGTCGTCTCTTGTGGTTTGTTTATTTAGTAAAAAATAATTATTGATAGGTAATTCCATTGTGTTTGATCCAGCCTCCGGCTTTTTTACCCGAGGGATCGTGATGCGTCCAATGCAGCACACCGCCTTTTTTGTTCCACTCGTACTCACCAAAAAATTCTAACCGGTCACCCACTACAAGATTATTCAAGCGATCGGCCAAATCAATATTATGCGCAACCAACAATGTTTGGGTTAAATTCACCTTAAGCAAAAAACGTTGATGGCGACTGCCATCGTTATCGTCAGGCAGGAGTTTGATCAGTTCACCAGTACCTTGTATCCATATGTTGGACAACCCCTGATCGTAAGCATGCTGCAATTCGGGATTAGCAAGGCCAGCACTATTACCAGAGGACGTCACCTCTTGAGAGTCTAGAAAAGCGCCGTTAGTCGCTTCTCGCCATAGCCATTCGCCACCGATTAACAGTGTTAATACCACCAGAGCAATTAGCTTCATATGTTTCACAATGAATCTCCGGGTTTTGTCATATCAACAGAAGCAAAGATGAAAGCGTGACACAAAGCAAAAAAAATCACCAAACTGATTTTTTATAATTGACAGACCAACTGGTCTGTCGATAAATTGCAGCCGACCAAACAGTCGGTACTACAGCAAAAACTTTCCCAAGGAGTTATTTATGGTGACCCAATACGCTCGCTGGCTAATGCGTTGGCGCTGGCCGGTTATATTCCTAAGCCTGATACTGGTCGGCATTATTGCCAGCGGTGCGCGCTTTCTGGAATTTACCACGGATTATCGCGCATTCTTTTCACAATCCAACCCTCAATTACAAGCCTTCGAAAATATGCAAGACAGCTATGCCAAAGCTGATAACGTCATATTTGTCATTACGCCTAAAGACGGCAAGGTATTTACCGCATCCACATTAGAATCGATTCAATGGCTGACAGAACAGGCCTGGCAAACGCCCTATTCCAATCGCGTGGAATCCATCACCAATTTTCAACATACAACGGCAATTGAAGATGATTTATCCGTTCAGGATTTGGTGATTGATCCAAACCGCTTGAGTCAAACCGAATTAGATCGAATCAAACAAATTGCATTGAACGAACCAGTATTACGCAAACGTTTGATCAATGACCAAGCCAATGTCACCAGCGTTAATGTCACTGTGCAATTACCAGGAAAATCTTTAACAGAAGTTCCGGAGGCAGCTAATTTTGCCCAAAAACTGGCGGATGAATTACAAGCGCGAGACAGTAACTTACGCGTAGATCTCACCGGTCTGGTGATGATGAATAATACGTTTGCAACAGAATCCGAAGGTGATATGGCAAGCCTGGTGCCGCTGATGTTTGCGATTATCGTTGTAATGATTGGATTAATGCTGAGAAGCTTCGTACCGCTGATTGTTACCCTACTCGTAATCCTATTGTCGATTGTGGTTGGAATGGGTGCTTTCGGTTGGTCCGGTCTAAAAATGACATCTCCCCTGGCATCCGCTCCCGTTATGATTCTCACAATGGCCGTAGCTGACGCCGTGCATCTATTTATGAATTACATGACTGCACTTCGACAAGGCATGAGCCGACAAGAAGCCATGGTTGAAAGTATTCGTATTAATTTTTCGCCGGTTTTTTTAACGTCCCTCACTACCGTACTTGGATTCATGAGTATGAATTTTACCGATGTGCCACCGTTGGCACATTTGGGCAACACAGTCGCTGTCGGCGTTGCCGCTGCCTGGTTGTTAAGCATGACGTTTTTACCAGCCTTAGCGGTGGTGTTGCCGATCAAAGCCAAAATAATGGATAACACTAATCACCCTTTCTTTGATCGCTTATCAAATTTTGTTATCCAGTATCGCAAAACCATTTTGTGGTCCTTCGGATTGATCGCTATAGGCGCTGCCGTGTTAATTCCCCGCAATCAAATTAACGACGAATTTGTAAAATACTTTGATGAGGATGTCACCTTTCGCCAGGCAACCGACTACGCTACCAGCACTTTACTAGGGCCTTATACGCTGGATTTTTCCATTAATTCCGGCGAAGAAAATGGCATAGCAGAACCGGCTTTCTTACAAAAAATTGAAAAATTTGTTGCCTACGCTAAAACCCAACCAGAAGTGCTGCACGCATTTACCTTTACCGATGTACTTAAACGTTTAAATCAAAATATGCACGGTGATGACAAGCAATATTACCGTCTACCGAATGATCGAGAATTAACCGCACAGTATTTGTTGCTGTATGAAATGTCTCTGCCATACGGATTGGATTTAACCAACCAAATCAATCTGGACAAAAGTGCTACGCGAGTAACCTTATCATTACAGAACTTGAGCTCGGCACAACAACTTGATCTGGAACAACGCTTCAGCCATTGGTTTGCCAAAGAATATCCCGAGCTTAAGGTTGAAATGGCAAGCACCGCATTAATTTTTGCGCACATTGGTCAACGCAATGCCAGCAGTCAAACGATCGGCGTGTTTGTATCCTTATTCATGATATCGCTGATTTTGGTAGTCGCCTTGCGATCAATAAAAATCGGATTGCTCAGTATGATTCCCAATTTGATTCCAGCAGTGATTGCTTTTGGTATCTGGGCATTGATTGACGGGCAAGTAGGCATGACAGTATCAGTCGTCGCTGGCGTGACGCTCGGCATTGTTGTTGACGACACCATTCACTTTTTAAGTAAATATTTACGCGCACGTCGTGAACTTCAATTATCCGCTGAAGATGCAGTGCGCTATTCATTCAATCAAGTAGGGCAAGCATTGGTAGTGACGACTCTGGTGTTAGTGGCTGGATTTTCAATACTCCTGTTCTCCAACTTTAAATTGAATACCGATTTGGGATTGTTATCTTCCATTACAATTGGTATTGCCTTGATTCTTGATTTGATTTTATTACCAGCGATTTTAATTACACTCGAAGGAGCTAACAAACATGTTAATGACACTGAAGAAAACAAGCTTACTGCTATCGACCCTGTTGAGCCTGGCACTGCCTAGTTTTTTTGCTCAAGCAGAAGATGCAGCGAGCAGAGGTTTGGCTATCGCCAAAGAAGCGGATCAACGCGATAAAGGCTGGCAAGATTCCAAAGCCTCCATGCACATGGTTTTGATTAATGCCAAGGGCCAAAGAACCGAGCGCGAATTGCGTTTGCAATCGCTCGAAGGTGTTAACGATGGCGATAAAAGCCTGACCATTTTTGATTCACCCAAAGATGTGCAAGGCACTGCATTTTTATCTTTTTCACATGCAGTGACTCCAGATGAGCAATGGCTTTATTTGCCTGCACTGAAACGTGTAAAACGTATTTCATCTGCGAATAAATCCGGCCCTTTTATGGGCAGCGAATTTGCGTTTGAAGATTTAAGCTCAAATGAAATTGAAAAATATTCTTACGAATATCTGCGTGATGAAACCCTGGATGGCCAGGACTGTTTTGTAGTGCGTACTTTTCCGCAATACGAGCACTCAGGCTATAAGCATCGCGATCTCTGGATTGATAAATTGCATTATCGTACACTCAAGGTAGAATTCTACGACCGCAAAGGTGCCTTGCTCAAAACGCTTGTCCAAAAAAACTTTAAACAATATCTGGATAAATACTGGCGCGCTGATCAATTTGTTATGGTGAATCTTCAAACCAATAAATCCACCGAGCTGACCTGGAAAGAATACCAATTCAAAACCGGTCTCACCGATGCTGATTTTAATCGCAACAGTTTAATGCGTAGTCGTTAGTCCTACTGAGGTTGTTATGTTTACATTTGCTCCTGCTGAAAACACTCGTGCCCGTATTCTGGAAGCCGCTCATGAAGAAATTTATGAGAACGGTTTTCAAGGCATGCGAATCGAAGCCATTTTACAAAAAACCCAATTGGCGAAAGGAGCGCTTTATCACTACTTCCCGAGTAAATTATCCATAGGCTATGCAGTCGTGGATGAAATTATTCTCGGGCATTTTATGCAAATGTGGTCAGAATTTTTAAAACCGGGTGAAGATCCGATTCTGGCGTTGCAAAATTTGTTCAAGTGGAAAGCCGAGTGTTATCAGTCAGAGCAGCAGTTTAATGGTTGTCCTTGCAATAATCTGGTTCAGGAAATGTCAGCCATTGATTCCGGATTTCGCGAGCGATTACAAAATGTGATGATGACTATTCACAAATCTGTTCGCGATGCACTTGCACAAGGTCAGGCCAATGGTTTTGTGCGCGAGGATATAGATGCAGATCAAACCACGTTATTTTTGTTGAGTAGTTATCAGGGCATTATGGGCACCGCTAAATGCATGCAGGCACCGCAAATGCTAACGCAACTGTTTACTACGCTGGGCAGTTATTTGGATACTTTACGTGCGTGATGTGCCCTCACCCCGGCCCCTCTCCCAGAGGGAGAGGGGAGTTTGTAAGCGCGCTGTAGTTTAAATCGGATCTAATCCCCTCTCCCTCTGGGAGGGGGCTAGGGTGAGGGCAATCCCCAATGAAAAAACCAATTCTTATTTTCGCTCTGCTGTATTTAGCATCCTTCAACACTCACGCATTGGATTTTCGTGGCTCAGTCGGTATCGAAACGCGTTATTTTACCGAACATGAAGATGTGCAATCTTCCGCATTTATTGAACCGGAATTCTATTGGGAAAACGACACAGCCCAACACGCCATTAAATTCAAACCTTTCGCGCGTTACGATCAGCAGGATGATGAACGCAGCCATGCGGATATTCGCGAATTTTTTTATCAATACGCAAATGACCGACTTGAATTTAAAGCAGGCATCAACAAAATTTTTTGGGGCGTTACCGAAAGCCAACATTTGGTGGATGTAATCAACCAAACCGATAACCTAGAAGGCTTTGATGGCGAAGACAAACTCGGCCAACCTATGTTGCAACTCAGTCTGATTAAGGATTGGGGCGTGATTGATGCATTTGTGCTGCCTTATTTTCGTGAACGAAAATTCGCAGGCCCCGATGGACATTTTGATTTAAGGTTTGAATTGGGCCAACAAACTTATCAAGCCAAATTGCAAGATGCGATATATGAATCCGGTGATGAAGAAGATCATCTTGATAGCGCACTGCGCTACAGCCACAACCTCGGTAATTGGGATTTTGGTATCAGCTATTTTAACGGCACCCAACGCGATCCTATTTTTATTCCAGGCAATATTAATCCAACAGCATCCACCATTGATCTCACCCCTTATTATCAACAAATGCAACAATGGGGATTGGATGTACAAGCCACACTCGGCGCCTGGTTATGGAAAACCGAAATTATTTCGCGCGAAATAAACAACCAACAATTCACTGCCGCCACCGCTGGTTTTGAATACACTTTTTATGGTGTGAGCGACGCAGGTGGTGATTTAGGTGTGTTATTGGAACTCAGTAAAAATGATTCACCCGAAATCGCAGGATCCATTTTACAAGACGATATATTTATCGGTGGCCGCTTCACCTGGAACGATGAACAAAGCAGCGAATTATTAATGGGCATTTCACAAGATCTGGACAACCAAAGCTACGCTGCCAAAATCGAAGCCAGCCGCAGACTCGGCGACAACTATAAAATCAGCCTGGATTCCTGGTTTTTTAATTCGGATGAACAGGATGATCTCCTGTACAACATTCGCAAAGAAGATTTTGTACAACTGTCGTTGGAGCATTATTTTTAATTTATTTCATAATAGTTTAACAATAAAAAAGCGGGCATAAGGCCCGCTTTTTTATTTCTTGTAACAACGAAGATACCAGATTACTTACCTCTAACATTCAACACTTTGCGTGGCAACTTCACGGTTTGTGTCGCGATAATATCGGCGCTGGAGCTGGCTAGCATGACTTGATATTCGCCTTCGGCAATTGTCCAGGTTTTGCTGTTGCTATCGAACATGGCTAACAAACGTGGATCAACTGTCACAGTCACTTTTGTGGATTGATTGGGTTTGAGATTCACTTTTTTGAACGCGCCCAAACGTTTTGGTGCTTCCCATTTTGTATTGACCGGTGCCACATAAATTTGCGCAACTTCTTTACCGGCGAGTTTGCCGATATTTTTCACGGTGAAATTTACTGACAATTGGCCGTTGTTGGATTTAGCTTGTAAATCGCTCATCGCAAATTCGCTGTAAGACAAACCGAAACCGAAGGGGAACAGTGGTTTGTGATTATTCAACTCAAACCATTTGTAACCCACAGCAGCACCTTCGTGATAAGTCACTTCAATGCGGGCATCTTTCACTTCCGGATAACCTGGCAATGCAGGATGCGGCAATTGCGATTCGGACGCAGGGAAAGTAATCGGCAAATGGCCAGATGGATTTACTTCACCACTTAATACGCGTGCGATTGCTTCACCACCATTTGTACCCGGGTACCAAGCCGATAACACACCGGCAACTTTATTTAACCAGGGCATTAACACTGCGCCACCGGTTTCCAGCACCACAACTGTTTTGTTATTGGCGTTGGCAACTGCATCAATGATTGCATCCTGATTATCAGGCAAAGATAAATTCGGCACGTCAACTGATTCTGCTGTCCATTGGTTGGCGAAGAAAATAACCAAATCACTTTCTGCTGCGAGTTTTGCGGCAGATTCTGCTTGAGTGCCTTCATCAAATACAAAACTTGCGTTGGGATAACGCGCTTGCAGGGCTTTCATAGGTGATGATGGGTAATACACCATTGGGCCAGGGAACGTTTTTGGACCCAAATCTTTTACAGCCATGCCACCAATGGGATAAACCTGTGATGAACCACCGCCGGATAAAACACCGACATTAGCATGTGAACCAATGATGGCGATTTTTTTCAAATCTTTTGCGAGCGGTAAAACTTTTTCATTTTTCAACAAGACAATCGCTTCTTCTGCATCGGCTTGCGAAATTAAACCGTTTTTCTTGAAATCAATTTTATTGCTGGGTGCTGACACAGGACGATCAAACACACCATGCGCAAACATCGCATAGAGAATGCGGCCGACCATATCGTCAAAACGTTTTTCTGATACCCAACCATTCATCACCGCTTCTTTTAATGGCTCTTTGAAATACGCAGATTGATCAAACGGGAAACCGGATTGTTGATCCAGGCCATTATTGGCCGCAGGAATAGTGCTGTGCGTTGCGCCCCAGTCAGACATCACCCAGCCTTTAAAACCCCAATCTTTTTTCAACACCTGATTCAATAAATAATCACTTTCACAACCGTAAACGCCGTAAACGCGATTGTAAGAACACATCACTGAACCCGGGTTACCAATTTCATAGGCAAATTGCAGCGCGAGTAAATCCGACATGCGACCTGCCGCTTCATCGATATTCACATTGAGTGTGAAGCGATTGGTTTCCTGATCGTTGTAAGCAAAATGTTTGAGTGTCGACACTATATTATTGGATTGAATGCCGCGAATTTGTTCGCCGACTATCACACCCGCAAGCCAGGGATCTTCACCACCGTATTCAAAATTGCGGCCGTTGCGTGGCTCGCGCACCAAATTCACGCTGCCTGCCAAATGCACATTAAAACCCGAGATGCGCGCTTCACTGCCGATCATAGCGCCGCCTGCGAAACCCATTTCCGGATTCCAGGTAGCTGCTGTCGCCATGCCCGATGGCAATGCAGTGCGCTCACGAACATTCGGCCCGCCTTGTGAGGCAACACCCATACCGGCGTCTGCTTGCCATAAATTGGGGATACCCAAACGCGGAACGCCATAAACAAAACCTGCAGATTGATCATGAGATTCAACCGGGCGTTTGGCATTTTTCCAGGGCGAATCAGTACCGAAATACCCCATGGTTAAATTGAGTTTTTCATCCATGGTCATTTCTTTTAATACCAATGCTGTACGCACGGCAGGGTCGAGTTTTTTGTTCATCCAGGGCTGATCGGATTTTTTGGCCTGATCCGCCATTGCAGGTGCCGCCAGCAAGGCAGCAACCAAGGTTAATCGTTTACATATTTGACCTGATAGAGTGAGCATTTTGTTAGCCTCGTTATTGGAAACACATCGAAAATTTTTGGTGTAAGAGTTTTGAGCGGCGCCACATTAATAGAAAAACCCCACTAGCGGGGGCTTTTCGGACAGTTAATTTTTGTTATCCAGGACTAGTGTGCGTTGTAGCGAACGCGAATCCCCAGATCAAAAGACAAACGCAATTCATTCGCCGATAACTCTTTCGGGAAAAAACACCCGGAAAAATGGGCCTGACAAAAACTGGCGCCCTCTAACTGAGTGTTGCGGAAATCTATACCACGCAAATCTGCACCGCGAAAATAGGCTCCGCTCAAATCCAATCCACTGGCATCCAACTCGCGTAAATCCAGCCCTCGAAAATCACCATTTCGCAGCTCATCACCTTTTAATTCACCGCGGGCTTTACGTTGATTGAATTCTGCTACTTTTTCTGCGCGCAGCAGTTCGTAGTAGGCATTTTTGTGGATTACCGGTTTGGTCATGATCATCCTCCTGTTGAGACACAGGTTAACTATAGATCAACAAAATCATTTTGCCTGTTGTCGATTTGAACCCAATGCATCAGCAAGAGTAGACTGCCACCATGGCTGATAGCCACCGGCGCGCCCGGTTTATAACAACATTCTTTGGTCCAACACGAAAACCACCCCGATTTTATTGAGGAAAAGCATTCATGACGTTTATTCACGACGATTTTTTGTTGGACACAACCCAAGCCAGAGTTCTTTATCACGATTACGCCAAAGATTTGCCGATCATCGATTACCACTGCCACCTGCCGCCCGAACAAGTTGCCAGCAATCATCAATTCGCTAATTTGACCCAGGTTTGGCTGGCGGGCGATCACTACAAATGGCGCGCCCTGCGAGCCAATGGTGTCAATGAGCGCTATATCACCGGCGATGCCAGTGATTGGGAAAAGTTTGAGCAATGGTCCGCCACAGTTCCCTACACTTTACGCAACCCGCTATACCATTGGACGCATTTGGAATTGCGCAAACCCTTTGGCATTAGCGACAGATTGTTGGATAGTAAGAGCGCGCGCTATGTGTGGGATCACTGCAATGAATTACTCGCAACACCGGAATTTTCTGCGCGCGGATTAATGACACAAGCCAAAGTCAAAATGGTCGGCACAACTGACGATCCCATCGATGATTTGAGCGCGCATAAAATTACCGCCGCTGATAAAAGTTTTGCTTGCGCCATGCTGCCCAGCTGGCGCCCTGACAATGCCATGGCAGTGGAAAATCCGGAATTTTATAATCGTTATCTGGATAAACTAGCCGCAGTTGCCGATATGCAAATCAATCGCTTTGATGATTTATTAAAAGCCTTGCAAATTCGTCACGATTATTTTCATGCAAATGGTTGTCGCTTATCCGACCATGGTTTGGAAACTGTCCCTGGCGCAGATTTTACCCGCGAAGAAATCAATACTATTTTCAACAAAGTGCGCGCTGGAAAATTACTCAGCACATTGGAAATTGAACAATTCCAAAACTGCATGATGATTGAATTTGCGATAATGGATCACGCCAAAGGTTGGGTGCAACAATTTCACATTGGTGCCATTCGCAATAATAATCCGCGACTCTTCCGACAAATTGGTCCCAATACCGGTTTTGATTCCATTGGTGATCACAACTACGCAAAACCACTCGCAAAATTTTTGGGCAGATTGGATGACAACAATCAACTCGCCAAAACCATTCTCTACAATTTGAATCCACGCGATAACGAAATGATCGGCACCATGATTGGTAATTTCCAGGACGGTTCCGTCGCTGGCAAAATTCAATTCGGCAGCGGCTGGTGGTTTTTGGATCAGATGGATGGTATGACACGCCAAATTGAAGCGCTCAGTCAATTGGGATTAATCAGTCGTTTTATCGGCATGCTCACTGACAGCCGCAGCTTATTGAGTTATTCGCGTCATGACTATTTCCGCCGAATCTTGTGCGGCATTCTCGGCCGCGACATGGTCAAAGGTTTGATTCCAAACGACACTCAAATGCTCGGAAAAATGGTGCAGGATATTTCATTCAATAACGCAAAAGCCTATTTTCCGTTTGTCTTACCTGAGTAACCAGTAAGGCCGAAGGATTGGCCGTAACACTTGGTAACAATTCATTGTCATTTTCAATTAAAAAAACACTTTTCTCATCCAGAGAGTGATTCCATCCGATTAGTATCTATACTGGATAAATTCAGGCAGTGATACAGGCAGCCTATTGATGAGCGCCCAACACAGCAAATCCCCCGCTGATTTTATCTCAGGCATTAGCAAGCTTCTGTTGTTATTACTTTTTACACAATTATTGGCAAGCAACTCTCTCGCTGATTCTAACAACCTGATCGTTAGATACCCCGCTTCTGACAACATCCGGACTTATACCAAACGCGTTAATTATTTTGTTGAGATATTGGAGCTTGCACTCAAAAAATCCGGAAAGCCTTACCAGTTGGAGAAAATTACCACACCCATATTGCTGGAAAACCGCAGTAAAAATAATCTCAAGCAAAAGTTTTATGATGTTCATTGGATGAATGCCAAATCCGCATTGGAGGCAGACTTGAGGCCAATCCCGGTTCCATTGTGCAAAGGCCTTACCGGCTGGCGAATTTTGTTTATTCGTCCGGATAATCAAACGGCTTTTTCAAACATGAATAACTTGATGGAGTTGAATAAATTCACTGCGATTCATGGCCACGACTGGCCCGAAAAGTATATGTATGAAAACAATCACCTCAGACAAAAACTGGCCAACAACTTCAAAAGTTTGTTTTTAATGCTACACAGAAAAAGAGGCGATTACCTTTCCCGCTCGGTATTGGAAATTTTTGAAGAAGAACACGCCTTTCCAAACTTGAATATCACCATCGAAAAGGATCTGGTTTTGCATTATCCCGCTGCTTATTATTTTTATGTCAACAAGGATAATCAGGAATTGGCAGATGCATTGGAAAAAGGATTAAAAATCGCCATAGCCGACGGTTCATTTGATGCAATTTTCAACCGCTATTTTTCTGAACAAATTCAGCGAGCAAATTTATCCACAAGACGCATCATCAACATTCCCTTCACTCCACCCAAAAGCATCGATCAATCCAATCCCGATTTTTGGTACAGGCCTGAAAAAACTGAAACCCTATAACTTTTTCATTTATTTGACGATGCCAAACCGATTCCGAAAAAAACAAAAATACTGCCACCCAGTTTATTAAAGAATTTGGCGCCTTTATTGGATGAAAACCAATCGCGGGCATTGTGTGCGAGACTCGCATAACTCACATGTATAACAACAACCAAACAACTATAAGTTGCAACCAGAAGCGAAAATTGCGGAACAAATGTCCGTGTGGGTTCAACAAATTGGGGAAATATAGATAGAAAAAAGAACACAGCTTTGGGATTAGTCAACTGCAAGGTCAAGCCTTCTAAAAATTTTATTCTGTGTGATTTTGGGCTTATTGCTGAAGCATCCAGTTTGATGCCAGATGTTCGCCACAAACGAATACCCAAATAAATTAAATAAACAGCACCAAGATATTTAACAACGCTAAATAGCACAGATGAGGTCGCCAACAAAACACCCAAACTACTGGCTGCAACGCCTGCAACAATAAAGGTACCGAATGCAATTCCTAATATGCCGCCCAACGCACCTTTAACACCAAACCGAATAGCATTGCTGAGCGTTAACACCACACCGGGACCAGGGCTTAATACCGTCAAGAAAGCGATAAACAAAAATAAAAAATAATGTTCCATAAAAAATCCTGATTAATACTGAGCATCAATTGCAAATAAAGATTCTTCCACACCTTTAAAGGGTGTTTTATAAATAAATAAACTGCCTGCCTGTGGTTGTTGTTGTAATTGTTCAGCTGATAATCCAACACGCGCACTGGTTACAGCTAACAATGAAAGATCATCACCGCCAAATGCCACGCAAGTCGGGCAAGTGACAGGCAAAGTTAATCGGCAATCTTCGGTGGAATCGGGACGATATCGAATAACACGTGAACCACCCCACTGGGCATTCCATAAACAATTTTCAGAATCAATTGTTGCACCATCAGGTTCAATTCCTGATTCAATTTGAGCAAACAATTGCTGATTGGTTAACCAGCCAGTGCCTTTATCGAAATCATAAACATGAATTGAATGAGAGGGTGAGTCTGCGTGGTAGATTTTGTTGGAATCGAGATTCCAACAAAGTGTGTTGGAAATTTTCAGGCCGGATAAATGTTGCGACAAATGCAATTGTGAATCCAAACAATATAAACCTGCGGATTGATTTGGATAATCTTGCTGTTCAGTAATGCTGCCTGCCCAAAAACGCCCCTGCCTGTCACAACGGCCATCATTCAACCGGTTGCCCGGCCATTGATATTCTGGTTTGGCAATCCAGTTACATTCACCATCAACCAAAGAATAAAATGCAAACCCATTCGCAAATGCGCAAAGCAATTCTCGAGAATTTTTGGTAAAAGCAAAACAGCCCAAACGATCAGGCAAATCCCATTCTGTGAGCTGTTGCTCGATAAGCCGATATTGAAACAGTTTTTTCGAGTGAATATCTGTCCACCAAAAAGACTGATCGCGCGAATTCCATTGCACGCCTTCACCCAATTGGTTTTGGCAATCAACTATAACTACTAATTCAAACTGTTCCATAAATCAAACTTATTCTGGTCGGTGAGGTTTTTGCAGATACTCCTTACTTTGCATTTCCAACAAACGGCTTTGCGTACGCTGGAATTCAAATTGCAATTTATTACCTGAATAAATATCCGGCAGCTTTTTTTCAGAAGATATAATTAATTTCACCTGACGATCATAAAACTCATCTACCAGATTCACGAAACGTCTAGCCTGATCATCTCGATTTGCAGCCAGCTCAGGCAAATTACTGAGAATGACTGTGTGATATTCGCGAGCCAGCTCAATGTAATCATTCTGCGAGCGAGGCCCATCACACAAGGCAGAAAAATCAAACCACACTATATCATCAGCATGGTATCGAGACTGAATCATACGCCCCTCCACTTCCAACAATAAGTTTTCATGCAAATTTGCATGCAAGGGCAATAAGGATCGAAAACTGCGTAACAACAATTCATCTGTATGCGCATTCAAGGGAGTATGAAATAACTGAACTTGTTCCAAATGACGTAAACGATAGTCGGTGCCGCCATCAACATTCACTACTTTGGTGTGCGACTTAATCAGTTTAATCGCCGGGATAAATCGCTCACGCTGCAATCCATTATGATAAAGCTGGTCCGGTACTATATTGGAAGTAGCGACTAAACATGTACCTCGCGCAAACAAGGCCTCCATTAAATTACCTAAAATCATGGCATCGGTAATATCAGAAACAAAAAATTCATCAAAACATAATACTCTTGCTTCTGCATGTATCACATCAGCAACTTTTTCTAACGGATTTTTTTCACCAGAAAAACGCTTTAATTCTGCGTGCACACGCCGCATAAAGCGATGAAAATGCATACGCATTTTGTCAGGAAATGGCAGGCTTTCAAAAAAATTATCCATTAGATAGGTTTTACCGCGCCCTACTCCACCCCAAAAATACAATCCTTTTATAGGTTCCTGATTTTTTTTCAGTAGCTTTTCCAACCAGCGTTGCACACCACTGGTATGTTGCTCGCGCTGCCATTCTTGAACCAATTTTTCATAGAGTGACTGCAAATGATCGACTGCTTTTTTTTGGGATTCATCAGGGTGAAAATCCGGGCGTTGCAAATCCCGCTGGTAACGTTCAATAGGTGACAACTGCATTTAGTGACTTCCCAATGGAGCAAAAAGTGAAATCAGGTGTTGCGTTAAATCCTGTTTCATTTGTGTTAAATAACCGTGAAAGAAATGTGTAGCATCCGCATAACGGATTAAATCAACGGACGATTTAAGTGTTGCACACCAATCATAAACACCCTGTGCAACCACACGCTCATCTTTATCGCCTTGAATCACACAGGTAGGAACCGGAAACTGCAAATCGCGATCATATTCATAACGCTCTATGGGCGGTGCCACCAAGCAGAGATGCGTTAATAAAGGGAAGCTATAACTCGCTCTCGCGACAATCGATGAACCAAAGGAAAAACCAGCCAACATCAGCTTATTCTCGGGAAAATCCTGAATGGTTTGGTGAATGACTGCAATCAAATCTTCAAACTCTCCACGACCCGAATCAAATTCACCCTGACTTTTACCTACTCCACGAAAATTAAAACGCACTACGGAAATTCCCAAATCGCGATAAGTGCGCATCAGCGTAGTCACGACTTTGTTATCCATTGTGCCGCCATGTTGGGGATGTGGATGACAGATGACTGCGACTCTTTTTTGATCAAAGAGAACTCCCTGCTCATCCGGTTTGTGATAAGTCGCTTGTATTGGCCCTGCCGGGCCTGCGATAAAAAATTCTTTTTCGAAATCTTTCATAAAATCCGCTAAAGTAAGAAGGTGGTTATGACCATTGAATTATCCGCTGCACTTTGGCGTCCGACGCTGCTTGGCCCCGGTGCAAATTGATCAGGAGAGTGTCCCGTGTTTTCATTTAGTGCCCTTTTTGTAACTGGTCTGTTTTGTTTGCTGGCCGGTGTGGTCCTGGGAGCCATTGGCTTGTATTCAGCGCGTTCTCGCTTTTTAGGTGGCGAACTTGAACAGCGCATGCATGAGTTGGAAGCCGAATACAAAAACTACCAGCGGGATGTAGCCGAGCATTTTGCCCATAGCACGCAATTGGTCAACAACCTGGCGCAGTCTTATCGTGAAATTCACGAGCATCTTGCCAATGGTGCACTGCGTTTGGCCACAACTGCTATCAGCCAACAGCTTCTCGAAGCAGGAAAAGGCGTTGACGGTCAACTCAACTTGCGCGAACAGCCCATCCAGCCACCGCGCGATTGGGCACCCACCAAAGGAACCCTAAGTGAAGATTACGGCTTACACGATGAAAAAGTCGAAGCCAATTTTCGTCCAACCGAATCCGCCGATGATTACGATTTTGATGGCAAGGCCAGCCGCTATTGATATGCGCAGGGTCTGATCTTGAAATCATTGTTGAATTTTCTGGGCTGGCCAGTAGCGCTGGGCGTAATTATTGCGCTGCTGGCGCTTTTGTTATTTCCCCAATTACGCCCGGTATCATCCAGCCCGGCCACCACCTCACTTGGCGGGCTAGTGTCTTATGCTGATGCTGTGAGTCACGCTGCGCCGGCAGTCGTGAATATCTATACCGAAAAGCAAGTTGACCCCTACATGAATCCCAATTTGCGTAGACAATTGGGTGTTCAAGGGCAATCACAGGAGACTTTAGGCTCAGGTGTAATAGTCGATAAAAGCGGCTTAATTTTGACAAATAACCACGTAATTAATAGTGCGGATCGTATTTTGGTCTTACTCAACGATGGGCGCTCAGCCAGCGCCGAGCTTTTGGGTGTGGATAAAAATAATGATTTAGCTGTGTTGAAAATATCTCTGGATAATTTAACTGCCATCGAGATTGGTGATTCGAACCAAGCCCGTGTAGGTGATGTGGTACTGGCAATTGGCAACCCCTTGGGAATTGGCCAAAGTGTTAGCCAAGGTATCGTAAGCGCGACTCGCCGCTGGAATCTGGGCATAAATAATGTTGAAAATTTTATTCAGACAGACGCTGCCATCAACCCCGGTAATTCAGGCGGGGCACTGATTGATGCACATGGAAAACTTATAGGAATTAATACAGCGGCTCTGGATGAAACGACTTCCGTCGGAATCAGCTTCGCCGTACCTATCGATATAGCCATGAAGTCTCTCAATCAAATTATTCAATTTGGCGAAGTCAGAATGGGGATGGGTTGGTTGGGGCTGGATGCCAAGTTCATCAAAAATATTGAAGGCGGTGATTACGCGATAAAAGGCATTCTGGTAACCGGAGTCACCGGGCCTTCCGAGAAAGCCGGTCTCCAAACCGACGATTTGATAACTCAGATAAATGACCGCCCGGCGATTGACGCGCGATTTATGTTTAATCAACTTTTGAATTTACAACCGGGCGACCAAGTAACAATAAAACTGATTCGCGATGGAAAGGAACTTGAAATCGCAGTAACTGCCGAGTTGCGTCCCGGCACCCGCACCGAAACCTGATTAGTCAATAATCCGATATTCTGCTGAACGCGCATGCGCTTCCAATTGTTCACCACGCGCTAACACCGACGCAGTTTTCGATAAATTGGATGCGCCTTTTTCAGAGCAAAAAATTATCGAGCTGCGTTTTTGAAAATCATAAACGCCGAGCGGTGATGAAAAGCGTGCAGTGCCTGAAGTCGGCAACACGTGATTCGGGCCAGCACAATAATCACCCAAAGCTTCAGGTGTATGACGCCCCATAAAAATTGCACCGGCGTGACGAATTTGTGGCAAATATTTTTCCGGTTCGGCGACGGACAATTCCAAGTGCTCAGGCGCAATGCGATTACTCACCGCAATTGCTTCTTGCATATCCTTTACTTTAATCAGTGCACCGCGATTTTTTAATGACACGGATGCAATATCCTGACGCTCAAGTGTCGGCAATAAACGCTCAATCGATGCTGCAACTTGATTCAGATAATTTTCATCAGGGCAGAGCAAAATTGATTGGGCTTGTTCATCGTGTTCGGCTTGGCTAAATAAATCCATCGCAATCCAATCAGGATCGGTTTTGCCATCGCAAATCACTAGAATTTCTGACGGCCCGGCGATCATATCAATCGCCACTTGACCAAACACAGCACGCTTGGCGGTCGCCACATAGATATTGCCGGGACCAACAATTTTATCGACTTTGTGAATTGTCTCTGTGCCATAAGCCAGTGCAGCAACAGCTTGTGCACCGCCGATAGTAATCACCTGATCAACACCGGCAATCGCAGCAGCAGCCAACACCATGGGGCTGATTTCGCCATCCGGTGCTGGCACCACCATAGTTAATAAATCCACGCCTGCCACTTTTGCCGGAATTGCATTCATCAACACCGACGATGGATAAGAGGCTTTACCGCCTGGCACATACAAACCCACGCGCTCCATCGCAGAAATTTGTTGACCCAACACAGTGCCGTCCGCTTCTGTGTATTGCCAGGAGCTTTGCAATTGACGTTGGTGATAATCGCGAATACGTTGCGCGGCAGTTTCCAACGCATTTTTTTGTTCGCTGGAAATGTTTGTCAGCGCTTGTTGAAGCGCTGACTGGCTCACAATTAATTCATTTATTGATTTAACGTCGCGACGATCAAACTTGTTGGTGTATTCCAATACTGCTGCATCACCACGTGTTTTCACTTGATGCAGAATATCTTCAACCACGTCAGCAACGCGTTTGTCGCTCACCGATTCCCATGCCAGCAATTGGTTAAGCTGCGAATCAAAATCGGGTTGGGTTGTACTGAGTCGATTGATATTCATCATGCAGTTACCGCTTGTTTGGAAATCGCCTGGGCAATCGGATCAATAATCGCTTGTATCGATTTGTGTTTCATTTTCATCGAGGCTTTGTTAACGATTAAACGTGAGCTGATATCGGCGATGAATTCGCGCGGCTCCAAACCATTAGCACGCAAGGTATTTCCTGTGTCGACTATATCCACAATTTCATCAGCGAGATTCATGATCGGTGCTAATTCCATTGCACCATAAAGTTTGATCACATCAATTTGACGACCGAGGCTTGCGTAATATTGTTTGGCGACGTTGACATATTTGGTCGCGACGCGAATTCTGCCGGGTGGGGTTTGCTGCCCTTTCACGCCAGCGGTCATTAATTTGCAACGGGCGATTCCCAAATCCAAAGGTTCATACAAGCCTTCTGCGCCGTTTTCCATCAAAGTATCTTTACCGGAAATGCCCATATCGGCCGCGCCAAATTGCACGTAAGTGGGTACGTCTGCGCCGCGCAGTAACAACAAACGCACATCAGCGCGATTGGTTTCGAAGACCAGCTTGCGACTTTTATCCATATCTTCCAATGGATGAATGCCAGCCGCTGCAAGCAGTGGCAGAGTTTCATCCAGGATACGGCCTTTTGTTAAGGCAATTGTCAAAGTCGCATTCATTTTAATTAACCTTTTACTTTACTCGTGTAACGCTGGCACCAATGGATTGAAATTTGGCTTCAATAGCCTCGTAACCACGATCAATATGGTAGATACGATCAATCAAAGTTTCACCATCTGCCACCAAACCAGCGATGACCAAACTGGCGGATGCGCGCAAATCAGACGCCATCACCGGCGCTGCTTTTAATCGCTCAACTCCCGTCACTATAGCGGTGTTGTGTTCCAAATCGATTTTGGCACCCATGCGATTTAACTCGGCAACCTGCACCAAACGATTTTCAAAAATAGTTTCGGTAATGTGACTAACACCTTCCGCAACAGCATTCATCGCCATAAATTGCGATTGCATATCAGTGGGAAACGCGGGATAAGGCGCCGTTTTTAAACTGACGGCTTTGGGGCGTTTGCCGTGCATATCCAAACTGATCCAATCATCGCCGGACTGAATCTGCGCACCCGCTTCTTCCAGTTTCAATATCACCGCTTCCAAAATATCTGCGCGAGTTGCGGTCAATTTAATTTTGCCGCGAGTCGCTGCGGCTGCTACCAAATAGGTTCCAGTTTCGATGCGATCGGGCATGACTGTGTAATCACATCCGTTCAACGACTCAACACCTTCAATCGTCAGTGTTGATGTGCCTATGCCTTCGATTTTTGCACCCATGGCCACCAGCATATTGGCGAGATCAACAATTTCCGGCTCACGCGCGGCGTTTTCCAAAACTGTTTTGCCGTCTGCCAATACCGCCGCCATCAATAGATTTTCGGTACCACCAACAGTGACTGTGTCCATCAAAAAATGCGTGCCTTTCAAACGGCCCGCTGAGGTTGCACGAATATAACCGCCATCAATTTCAATTGTTGCACCCATAGCCTCGAGGCCGCGCAAATGAATATCCACCGGGCGCGAACCAATCGCACAACCACCGGGGAAAGAGACATTGGCTTCACCGTAACGCGCCAACAAAGGCCCCAAAACCAAAATAGATGCACGCATGGTTTTTACCAACTCATAAGGTGCAGTACGCGATTGAATGGTATTGGGATCGACGATCACCCAATGATCATCCTTGCGCTCAATCGTTAAGCCCAAAGTCCGCAACAAAGCGATCATGGTGGTGATGTCGTTTAAATGCGGCACATTGCGCAAAGACACTTGCGAGTTTGCCAAAATGGTTGCCGCCAACAAAGGCAGCGCCGCATTTTTAGAGCCGGAAATACGAATCTCGCCAGTCAGAGAACCTGCACCGCGAATTAATAATTTGTCCATCAAAAATCCAAAAAATAAAATTAAAAAAATTAACCCCTTCGTAAGGGAAGGAGCCAACTCCTCCCCTTACGAAGAAGGAGGCTGGGAGGGGTTTGTTTACGAATTATTGTTGAGCCTGTTGTTGCTGCCACTGCTCGGGCGTAAACGCTTTGATGTAATCAATGGCGTGCACTTTGCCACTGCTGAATAATTCTGCGAGGGGCGCCATCACCAGCTGTTGTTTTTTGACAGGTGTTAAACCTGCAAACGCAGGGCTTACCAACACCACACCGAAATGATCACCCTGTACTTGTACTGACTGCACTTTGCAATCAGTGATTTGGGATTCCAACAGGGATTTAATAATATCTTGCATAATCAATCTCAAAAATATCTCCCGCCATCAAGCGGGAGAGTGAATTATTACTCGGCTAACCAATTGGCAATTAATTTATCCAAATCGCCGTTGTATTTTTTGTAGGCGTTTTTAAATTGCCCCTGAAAAGTCTGACCTAAATTCGCTCCATTTAACACTACATTAAACAATTTCCAGGTATTGTCTTTTTCCAACTTCATAGAATAGTCAAGCTGATGAACGGCATCTTTGTCTTTTACTTCTTGTTGTACTGTTGCACGCCCAGGCTTTTTTGGATCAGTTTTAACACCAGAAATTTTGATTTCGCTTTTGGCATAATTGGAGATGCCTTTGGCATAGCTCTTAACCAATCCTGCACGAAATACTTTCAAAAAAGCTTCTCGCTGTTCAGGTGTTGCTTTTTTGTATACCTCAGACCCCATCACATTGGATGCGATAAAGCGGAAGGCAACAACTTTGTCGAGCACAGACTCAGTCTGGGAAAAATAATTTTCTTCAGTGATCTTGCCTTCATTTTTACTATTGGCCAGTGCAAATAATTCTTTGGCAACTTTCTCAACCACAACTTGTGGCTCCTCAGCCGCTTGGGATTGCAGAGAAAAAATCAACGCCAGCATTGCCAGCAAACCAAACGAATAACGCGACAGAATTTTCATGCTCAAACCTTCCATTAATTTCGGGAGTTATCAGGGTAAATCGAATCGAACGGGATTCGCTTGTGGGACAACGACAGATCAGTTTGGTGCCCTGATAAACGGCGCGAACTATAGCATTTTGCCCGGCTGATCTGCCAGAAATCCGTCATAAATAAAAAAGCCCTCTCAATTCCTTGAGAAGGCTTTTTCGTCCATTCATTGCTTATCAATAAGCAGATTTAAATCCTTTTTCCCAATCATCCGCACTCAGGGTCCCGCCCAAACTGTGGAAAACTATGGTCAGCTTGTCACCATCAAGGCTGCCAACGGCTTTGGCTGATGGTGACGATTCTGTAGAGGGCTTGATCAGAATTTCACTGACTTTAACCAATTCTTCCTTATAGTCTTGATCTTTACAGGCGAAGTTGAAGCCGTAACCCAAGGTTTTGAAGTGACCAGAGAGATACTTGATTTCATCATTTTTTGCCTTGCCAAAACCAGCCCAATCAAGGCCATCATAGGCATCCCAGTCAAACGAAATTTTTAAATCAGCGTGCCTTGCTTGAATATCATTCAGATTCTCTGAGATAGTTTCTTCAATTGAACGTTTTAACTTTTTTTCTTCCATTGGTGACATGGATTAACTCCTGATTTGTGTTGAGGGAGCGGCATTCTTGGATAAAAAACCTGAACGAAATATGAATTGGTTACATCTCTAAGCATTTTGCGGTACCAATAACGATTTTTGAGACCTGATAGACATTTTCAAACCCGCCAGCGACCTTATGGCTTTAAAAGAACAGCTGGTTATAATGCACCCCGACTTTTTTCAGGAATTCCCTCATGACATTTGATTATGTCGCTTCGGCCCTGCGCAGTATTCGCCTTGAAAAAGAGGCAGTTGCGAATCTTGAGCAACAGATAGACACCAACTTTGTCACCGCCTGCGAATTGATTCTGCAATGCAAAGGCCGGGTGGTGGTATCAGGCGTGGGCAAGTCGGGTCACATCGCCCGTAAGATTGCGGCCACCCTTGCCAGCACGGGCACCCCCGCCATGTTTGTGCACCCGGCGGAAGCCAGCCACGGCGATATGGGTATGATTACTCGCGACGATTTGATTCTGGCGATTTCCTATTCCGGCGGATCAGAAGAAATCCTGAACTTGTTGCCTTTATTCAAACGTTTGGGCGTTCCGCTCATCGCCATGACAGGCAACCCAACCTCACCACTTGCCGAAAATGCTGATGCTCACTTGAGTATCAAAGTAGAAACCGAAGCCTGCCCGCTCAATTTGGCCCCCACCTCCAGCACCACAGTCACCACAGTGCTGGGTGATGCGCTGGCGATTGCCTTGTTGGAGGCCCGCGGTTTTACCGCAGAGGATTTCGCCTTTTCCCACCCCGGTGGAACCCTGGGCAGAAAGTTACTGCTCAAACTAAAAGATTTGATGCACGCGGACGACAAAATCCCCAAAGTCAGCCCCGAAACGCCTTTGCTGCAAGCACTGATGGTGATGTCAGAGAAGGGTTTTGGCATGACCACTATTCAATCCGACCAGGGACTACTGGGTATCTACACCGATGGCGATTTGCGCAGAAGTATTGATAAAGGTGTTGATATCCACACTGCAAAAGTTGGTGAGTTAATGAATCGCCACCCCAAAACTCTGGATGAAAATATGCTGGCTGCCGAAGCGCTTAAAGTCATGGAAGAAACCAAAATCAACGTTATTTTGGTGACCAACAAAGCACAGCAATTGGTAGGCGTGATCAAGATTAATGATATTTTGCGTGCAGGAGTTTTTTGAGTGGCTGATTTTTTATCTGTCGATGAATTGCAACAACGCGCCGCCAAAATCCGTTGGCTGTTGTTAGACGTGGACGGCGTATTGACCGACGGTCGACTTTATTTTGGCAATCAAGGCGAAGAATTTAAATCTTTCAGCACCCTGGACGGACAAGGCATCAAAGCCCTGCAAAAAACCGGTGTAAAAGTCGGGATAATTACCGGCCGCACCAGCCAATTAGTCGCCAAACGCGCGCAGGATTTGGGTATCCAATTATTGATTCAAGGCCGTGAAGATAAATGGGACGCACTTCAGGAACTTCTTACCGAAGCGGCACTCACTAATAGCGCACCGGAACTGGAACAGATTGCGTTTATGGGCGATGACTGGCCGGATCTGACGGTCATGACGCGTGTTGGATTAGCGCTTTGCCCAGCCAATGCCCATGCATCAGTCAGCGAAAGAGCTCACTGGCAAACTGAACGTCGTGGTGGCGAAGGCGCAGTGCGCGATGCTTGCGATCTGATTATGAAAGCCCAAGCCAGTTACGAATCCTCTCTGGCAACCTATTTGAAACCATAATGCTGAAGAAAATTTTTAATCATATTCCCCTGCCCTGGCTGCTGGTGTTGTTGCTGGCGGGGTTGTTTTTCGGGCTTTCATTCAGCCCCACCCCCGACTCCAATCAAAAAATCAATGAAGATACTTCGGGGTTTCCGCAATTTTTCATGAAGGATGTTCAGACCCGTGAATTTGATGCGACTGGTCATTTGCGCTACGAACTCAACACGCCGTCTATTGCCCATTTTCAGCTGCATTTGAATAAACCCGGGAGTGAAGATTACACCCAAATCCTGCTGCCAAAATTGAGTTTTTATCAGGAAAATAATCAGCCCTGGACTATTACCGCTGCTCAGGGTCGCAGCGAAAACAATGGTGAGTTGATTCGTCTGGTTGATCAGGTTGTGTTATCCCAACAAAGTGTTTCGCAAGGCTTGATCCAGATTATGACTGACGAGCTGCGGGCAACCCCTGCACAACAATTCGTAGAAACAGACAAAGCTGTTAAGATACGCGCCGAACAAACTCAAATAGATGCAATTGGATTGAGCGCCAACCTGGCTACCGATCAATTGCAGCTGAATTCCCAGGTCGAAGCTGTTTATGAACCCCGTCGTTAAATTCTGTTTATCGCCACTGACCTTAGTGGTCTTTTTGTTTTCATCCTTTGCCATGGCCTTGCCGGGCGATAAATTCGAAACTATTCGCGGCCGCGCAGCCAATCTCACCATTGATAATAAAACCGGTGTCGCAACCTACTCAGGCAATGTCAGTATCCAACAAGGCTCGCTCAATATTATCGCTGACAAATTAAAGGTACACCGCAACGCTCAAGGTGATGTGGAGAAAATGGTGGCTACAGGTTCGCCAGCACGCTTTCAACAACAACCCGATCCCGAAAAAGGCATTATTACAGCATCAGCCAAAAGTATTACTTACATCCCCGCTAACGAAAATTTGTTGTTGGTTGACGATGCATCTGTCGAGCAAGACGGTTCCGTCATGAGCGGCAGCAAAATTAATTACGATTTAGCCAAAGAAATACTCAAAGCCTCCGGCGATACCCAACAAGAAAATTCTGGCGTGATACTTGTAATTCCGCCCAGCAAATCCAACCCAGAAAAAGCTAATCAATAGATGTCAATTCTCAGAGCCCAACACCTGGCCAAAAGCTACAAAAGCCGCAAAGTCGTTATAGATGTTTCATTGCAAGTGGAAAGCGGCAGGATCGTCGGCTTGCTAGGCCCTAACGGTGCCGGTAAAACCACTTGTTTCTACATGATTGCCGGATTAGTCCCCGCCGATAACGGCCAAGTGATGATTGATGATCGCAACATTACCGCCCTGCCAATCCATGGCCGTGCCCGTGCCGGTATTGGTTATCTGCCACAAGAAGCCTCGATTTTTCGCAAACTGAGCGTGTCCGATAACATCATGGCGATTCTTGAAACACGAAAGGATTTAACCGCAGCCACACGCGCAGAAAAACTCGAATCCCTGCTGAATGAATTTCATATCACTCACATACGCAATAGTTTGGGTATGGCATTGTCGGGTGGTGAACGCCGCCGCGTGGAAATTGCCCGCGCATTGGCAACCGACCCCAAGTTTATCCTGCTGGATGAACCCTTTGCGGGCGTCGACCCGATTTCGGTCAACGACATCAAAGATATTGTTCGACACCTCAAAGAGCGCGGAATCGGTGTGCTCATCACCGACCACAACGTACGCGAAACATTGGATATCTGTGAAACGGCCTACATAGTTAGCGAAGGCCACATAATCGCCGAAGGCAATGCAGATACCATCCTCAGCAATAGCAAAGTGCGTCAGGTTTATCTGGGCGAGAACTTCCGACTCTAATCTACTGGTCATGGAACAACCCATTAGGCACAGAGATTGCTAGAGTTTTTTCATTTTAGCCCCAACAAGTTATTGCCTGCACTTCAAAGCCTGTCTACACTCCACTTAAGAATTCCAATTTCATCACGAGTCAGGCGATAAGGTTTTTATCAGCGGCATGAAACAATCCCTTCAGTTAAAAATCGGTCAACATCTGACCATGACGCCCCAGCTGCAGCAGGCGATTCGTTTACTTCAATTATCGACATTGGACTTGCAACAAGAAATCCAGGAAGCTCTGGACTCCAACCCTATGCTGGAGATGGAAGAGAGTTTCGACGGCGACGGCAGCAACAACTACGAGAACAACCCGGAAGACAGCGACTATACCCGCCAACAAGAAGTACTCGCAGACCCCAATAGTCCCGATACCCCTTTCAGCAGTAGCGATAGTTTTTCGTCCACAGACACCCAATACGAAAGCCCATCAAACGATTTTGGCGATGATGATTTTGGCAGCGACAGTTTCACCTCTGCGGAGCCGGTTGCTGACAACGATCTTTATGGCGAAGGCCAAAACTTTGATGACCAAACCGGTGATTGGCCAGATGAAATCCCCCGCGATTTGCCGGTAGACACCAGTTGGGATGATGTTTATCAAGCCTCATCCAGCGGCAACAGTAATTATGATGGTGAAGACTCGGGCGATTTTGAAAGCCGCCGCACCGCCAACGACTCACTCTATGATCATCTGATGTGGCAATTGAATCTGACGCCTATGTCAGATCGCGACCGGGTAATTGCCATGGCAATTATTGATGCGGTCGAACCCAGCGGAATTTTATCGGTCACCCTGCAAGATATTTTCGAAGGGCTGCAACAAGGGTTGGATGATCTGGAATTGGACGAAGTCGTTGCTGTTCAACATCGCTTGCAACAATTCGACCCCTGTGGCGTTTGCAGCCAAAATTTATCCGAGTGTTTGCTGGTTCAACTCTGCCAATTCCCATCTGACACACCCTTTCTAGAAGCCGCCAAACTCATAGTCAAACTTTACCTGCCGATATTAGGTAGCCGCGATTATCGTCAATTGATGCGTCGCACACGCTTGAAAGAAAATGAACTAAGTCAAGCGGTGACCTTGATTCAAGGTTTGAATCCGCGCCCCGGCGATATTATCGACACCGCCGATACCGAATACGTAGTGCCCGATGTCTTTGTTGAAAAACGCGATGGTCGCTGGATAGTGGAATTAAATCCTGACATAGCGCCGCGCTTGCGAATCAATTCGAATTATGCCGCACTGGTTAAACGCGCGGACTCCAGCAGCGACAACACTTTTTTGAAAGATAACCTGCAAGAAGCGCGCTGGTTTCTCAAAAGTTTGCAAAGCCGCAACGAAACCCTGTTGAAAGTAGCGACTTGTATTGTTGAAAAACAACGTGGCTTTTTGGATTACGGCCCAGAAGCGATGAAACCCTTGGTGTTGCACGATATCGCCGAAATTGTTGAGATGCATGAATCCACTATTTCGCGCGTGACCACGCAAAAATATATGCACACACCGCAAGGTATTTTTGAACTGAAATATTTTTTCTCCAGCCATGTCAGTACCGACACCGGCGGCGAATGTTCATCAACCGCTATTCGCGCCATCATCAAAAAATTGGTGAGCGCAGAAAACCCGAAAAAACCACTAAGCGATAGCAAAATTGCGGATCTGCTTGCCGAACAAGGCATTCAGGTTGCGCGCAGAACTATCGCCAAATATCGCGAATCTTTAAATATTCCACCGTCGAACGAACGAAAAACCTTGTAATTTTTTAGCCAAGAGGAAGTAGTATGCAATTAAATATCAGTGGCCATCATCTGGAAGTTACCGATTCACTGCGCAACTATGTCACCAGTAAAATCGAAAAATTAAGCCACCATTTTGACAAGATCACCAACACTCACGTGACTCTCTCGGTCGACAAACAAGTACAAAAAGCGGAAGCGACTATGCATGTCAATGGCAAGGATTTATTTGCCGAAGCCAATCACGATGATCTTTATGCTGCGATTGATCAACTGGCTGACAAACTGGATCGCCAACTGATCAAGCACAAAGAAAAAATGCGCAATCATTAAACATTAATTATGTAAACAGTTATGCAAATTCACGATATTTTAACTCCAGGCCGCACACTCTGCGGCATTGAGGCAGGCAGCAAAAAGCGTGCGCTGGAAATTCTGGCAAATACGATTGCAGCCGATGTTGAAGGCATCAATGCCGACGAATTATTTCGACGACTCATTGCTCGCGAAAGATTAGGCTCAACCGGTATTGGTCAAGGCATTGCCATTCCACATTGCCGCGTTGAAAATTGCCATCAAACGCTGGGCGCATTAATCACTTTAGTAGAACCCATAGATTTTGATGCAATGGATGGCGAGCCAGTTGATATTCTATTTGCCATGCTGGCACCGGAAGATGCGCAGGATGAACATTTGCAATATCTTGCTGCATTGGCGGGCGCACTCTCCAACGATAAGTTTCGTGAAAGCTTACGTGACGCAGAAACTGATGTTGATCTGTTTTCTGCTGTCAACAAAACAGCCTGATCGATTTACACGAGGCCAAAATGCAACTGGTTATTATCAGCGGACTCTCCGGCTCTGGAAAAACTACTGCCCTGCATGTTCTTGAAGATGTAGGTTACAACTGTATTGATAACTTACCCGTCAGCCTTTTGCCTGCACTGGTCGCGCAAACTCACATACACAAAGATGAACAACTAAAGTTTGCAATCGGCATAGATGTACGCAACGCCTGGCAAGATTTGCGCATGTTCCCGCAAATGATTTTTACGCTGAAAGAAGCCAACAATAAAATTCAAATTCTTTTTTTGGATTCGGCACCTTCAGTCTTAATCCAACGCTTCAGTGAAACCCGACGCAAACATCCGCTGTCGGATAAACACACCAGTCTTGAAGAAGCCATTCAAGCCGAACGCGAACTACTCGAACCCATACGCGACACAGCGGATCAAATTCTTGATTCCAGCCATATGTCGCTGCATGAATTGCGCGATTTGGTAAAACAACGAGTTGTTGGCCGTCAAGAATCAAGCATGGCGATTTTGTTTGAATCCTTTGGTTTCAAACACGGCATTCCCGTCAACGCCGATCTGGTTTTTGATGCGCGCTGTTTACCTAATCCACATTGGAAAGCAGATCTGCGTCCCCTCACAGGCAAAGATCAACCTGTGATTGATTTTTTACAAAATGAGAAAGCAGTCGGCGACATGTGTGAGGATATCAAACACTATTTAACCCGCTGGCTGCCTCGCTATCAGGCCAATAATCGCAGCTACATTACGATTGCGATTGGTTGCACCGGCGGACAACATAGATCTGTATATTTAAGCGAATCGCTGAAAAAACATTTCACCGAGAGTTTTAGTGACGTGCAAGTGCGTCACCGCGATATCAACAAACACAAACACAATTAAGATGCCGAATCTAACACTCGACATAATCAACAAACGCGGTTTGCACGCACGCGCCGCGGCAAAGCTGGCTACGCTTTGTGCGTCCTTTCCTTGCAAAATCCAGCTGCGAAAATGCGGCATGGACAATTGGGTCGACGGCAAAAGCATTATGTCGATTATGTTATTAGCCGCAGGAATCGGCTCCCAAATCGAAATTAATACCGAAGGCGAAAACGACGATGCTGCCTTGCAAGCCATAAGCGCATTAGTTGCAAATCGCTTCGAAGAAGAGGAATAAATGGTATACAAATATGACGACATAAATCCTGATGATTACATCAAAAGTAAATCCCAGGTAAAACGCGATATGCACGCTCTGCAAGCTTTGGGTGAGCGCATAGTTGATATGAACGAAAAACAACTCGCGAAAATTCCGCTGTCAGAAGAAATGCTGGACGCCATTTATATCGCCCGCAAAATGCCGCCCAAGGAAGCACGCCGTCGCCAAATTCAATATATTGGCCGACTAATGCGTGAAGGCAATCACGAAGAAATTCAGGCCGCTGTTGATAAAATGCAAAATCACAGCGATCAATATATTCATCGCCAACATCAAATCGAACGCTATCGCGATTTGTTGATCGAAGGCGATAAAAATGCCTTCCAACAGTTAGTCAGCAACTGCCCCGGCATTGATGTACAACAACTGCGCCAACTGGTTCGCAGCGCGCAAAAAGAAAAGGAAGACAACAAACCCGCGGCCAATGCACGCAAATTGTTTGCGTTTATTCGCGAAAGCATGGACGCCCAAGACTAATCCACAGGTGCTTCTATGTCAGTCGAAACATGGGAACTGATGAGTTACGTAGTCACGGTGGTCGGCCTGCCGCTGGCGATTTTCATCTTCATTTATGAAGAACGAAAAGAACGCGAAAACGAAGAAGAAGAAGTCTACCAACTGCTCTCCGATAATTATCAGGATTTTCTAAAAGTCGCCCTCGAGCACCCGGACCTACGCCTCTTCTCCACGGAAGAAAATCCCACACTCAACGAAGAACAAAAAGAACGCTTGTTAATTATCTTCAGCATGCTAACCTCATTATTCGAACGCGCATACCTCTTACTCTACGAAGACCACATGTCCCCCAAACAAGCCCGACGCTGGAATTCCTGGGAAGATTACATAATGGAATGGTGTAATAAGCCACATTTCAAGACGATGTTGCCGAGATTGTTGGTTGGGGAGGATCCAGGGTTTGTTAGGTATATTGAACAAATTGCAAAGATAAGAATTGAATAGCAGGTTATCCTGTAGCGATATACATAGGTAATTTGATATAGATGAGCAAAACTTTAGATAAACCATGCATTCAAATAAGTCACCAAAAAAATACGGTAGACTATTGGTTAGAGATATTTGCGTACAGAGAGTTGTTTTTTATCCTTGCATGGCGAGATGTATCCGTACGCTACAAACAAGCAATATTGGGAATTCTTTGGGCTATTATTCGACCGCTATTAACAATGGCAATATTGACATTAGTCTTTCATAAAATTGCCAAAATACCACAAACCGAATCCATTCCTTATCCTATTTTTGTTTTCATAGCTATAATCCCATGGTATTTTTTTTCCTCTGCGATCGCAGATGCAAGTAACAGCTTAATAAATAACACCAACCTTATTACAAAGATATTTTTTCCGCGAATGATAATTCCATTATCAACAATCTTGGTGTCAATAATTGACTTATTTTTATCAATCGTTGTCTTGCTAGGCTTATTCATATTCTATAAATACCAACCATGTATCAAAATAATTTTTCTACCGTTATTTCTAATACCATTGCTATTGCTGACAATCGGGACCAGCTTATTACTCTGCACATTAACAACTAAATACCTTGATTTTAGATATGTAATTCCATTTATCATTCAGCTAAGCCTATATATATCACCTGTTGGATATGACACATCATTAACCGCGAACCAATGGAAAATTATATATTCCCTCAATCCTATTGTCGGGATAATTGATGGATTTAGATGGTGCGTCACACCAGATCAATACACGTTAAATATGCAATCATTGTCACTATCTATCGTAATAACCACATTAATTTTATATTTTGGGATTAGGTCCTTCAAATCATACGAAAAAACTATGGCTGATAGCATATGAAAAGGTCTGTGATTCAAGTGGAAAATCTAGGTAAAAAATACCACATTAAAAAAAATGTTAAGCGATATAACACTCTTCGAGAATCAATTACTGACAATTTAAAAAGTATACTTACCGCTCAAAAGGAAGAAGCCACGGAGTTTTGGCCACTACGAGATGTTTCCTTTGAAGTACAGCATGGGGATAAAGTAGGGATTGTGGGTAGGAATGGAGCAGGGAAATCAACACTACTAAAACTACTATCCAGGATTACGTCTCCTAGTGAAGGGAACATCACGCTGCGCGGTAAAGTTGGATCACTACTTGAGGTAGGAACAGGCTTTCATCCAGAACTAACAGGCAAAGAGAACATATATTTAAACGGATCCATTCTTGGTATGTCTCGACGCGAGATTAACAAAAAGTTTGATGATATTGTTGAATTTGCTGAAATTTCAAAGTTCATCGAAACCCCGGTAAAACGATATTCAAGCGGCATGTATGTTAGGCTAGCATTCTCCGTTGCAGCTCATTTAGAGCCAGACATACTGATAGTTGATGAAATATTGGCTGTCGGCGATATAAATTTTCAAAAGAAGTGCTTAGGTAAACTAAATGAAACTCAAAACACAGATAGAACAGTTTTATTTGTTAGCCACAATATGCAGGCGATCTCCTCTATTTGTAACAAAGGAATTTACTTAGCTAACAATACTCTTTGTTATAATGGCAACACAGAAACTGCTATTGGAATGTACATTAACGCAAACTCCAGCAGTCTTAGTCAAAACCTGTTTTCTGGCCCATTAAAAGAAAAAATTATTTTTAACAGTATATCAATAAATCAAAATCTAGGCGCTGGAGCAGTTATTTCACCTTACGACGCCATTAGTTTTGAAGTTTCAGGGATTTCAAAAGTAAAACTCAAGTCCTTTCGAATGGCTATTTCCATCTACAAAGACGATATCAGAGTTTGCACCCTAAGAGATGTGCCCGATGGCATCGATCTTCGCGAGGGCAAGTTTGTTTTTAAAATCGAAATCCCGAAGAATCAGTTCAGACCTGGCATGTACTCCCTTTCCATAGGGGGGCGACAAAACATATACTCTGATTGGATTAATGGTAAAAATGTTTCGGAGTTTGTTATTAGCGAGGAGTGGGGCGCAGAAAATGAACTCGAAAATGAGGGTATTTTCAATATAACCCACACTGGCAGCAGGATCCAAGAATGATCAAGACATTCATATATATAGCTTTAAAATCCATTATACGTAAAACTGGATATAGGATATCCAAAAGATCAAAATTTGATGACACCCTTGATTTTCTATTAAAAAGCCAAAATGATTTCTTTTTCATACAGATCGGTGCGAATGACGGGGTTCGATTTGACACCTTATATTACAAATTAACGTCATATCCTATTAGCGGAATTGTTGTTGAACCTATCAACAAATATTACCAAAGATTAAAGTTAAACTATGAAGATTATCCTAACGTAATCCCGTTAAATCTTGCTCTTCACCCTAGCGAAAAATCAATAAAGCTCTATTATGATGAAACGAAGATACCGACCGAACCATGGAGAACTGGTATTGGATCAATTTATGAATCTCACCTAAAAAAACTGAACACATCAAGTGAAAATATAAGATCAATAGAAGTTGATGCTTCCTCACTCATCGAAATTATCAATAAGTATTCAGTGAAGAAAATTGATCTTTTACAAATAGATACTGAAGGTTTCGATTATGAAATACTTAAAATGATACCTTTCAACCAAATCAAACCCAGACTCATAAAATATGAGTATGTCCATCTTGCAGAAAATTACTTAATAGAGTCACTAGAGCTTTTAAAGAACTACGGCTATAAGGTTTACAAAGAAGATGGGGATATTATTGCCGTCCTGCCCGAAACCTAATTAATTAAATCTACATTGAATACTCGATTCAATTACAATCCATAAGATATGACCGTAATGAAAATTTTACTTATCTGTTATGACATTCTATTGTACGTGCTAATTAAAATTAAAAAGTTTACTTTTACATCCCCTCCTAGCCACCCAACTCCGGGATCTATTCGATCCGTAGAATGGGGCAACGCTGATGAAGACTCTAGAGAAATACCTTTGGTAATTTGGACTTATTGGAGCGGAAAAAGATCGCCATGCGCTGAAGCATGCTTTAGTTCACTGAAGGCGCACAACCCATTATTCACAATTATTGCTATCAATGATCAGAATTTACAGGACTATCTCCCAGGTTTTCCCACCCTCCCCCAAAATTTACCTATCCAACTAAAAAGTGACATGATACGCCTTTCTCTCCTGGAGAAATATGGTGGCATCTGGATCGACAGCTCCGTGGTTGTTACTTGTTCTTTAAACTGGATTCTAGAATCAGCTCATAAAAATCGAGCAGAGTTAGTTTGCTTTTACAACGAACACCCTAGAGTATATCGTTCGGACTACAGTAGACCAGTAATAGAGAATGGTTTTATCGCTACTGTGAAGGGCAGCATTTTTATATGCGATTGGCTGAAAAACTATAAGGCGTGCATACTTAGTGAGAACTGGAAAACCTATTATAAGCTTAAAAGTGACTATTCCAGCTTAATTGCTAATTTCATCAACCCAAATGAAAATTCAGTTAGCTATTTTTCTTGCTACATGGCCGCACAACAAACCATGATGAACTCTAAAAACTATAGACTTCATCTACTCAACGCTGAAGACGACTATTATTTCTATTTATACAACACCAAATCAATCACAAGCAAGGTGACCATGTGCGAACTGATTTTAGTATCTAACCAACCAATGATTTACCCCAAACTCATAAAGCTGCCGAAAAGGCATCGCGAGATAACAGATAAATTTATCGAGTACGGCCATGTAAATTACTCATCTATTTTAGGAAGGTACGTTAGTCGGTGAAATATAATTTTACACGTTAATCGTATGCGTCATTTAAAATAGCCCATCAGAAATTACAAATATTGATGGTAATAGTTACAATGAAAATTTTGGTGGTATGCAAAAGACAATACACGGGAAGAGATCTTCTCGATGACAATTATGGCAGACTATTCGAAATTTCAGAATCCCTTTGCAGGCAAGGCCATGTAGTTAAGGGGATTACTCTCAGCTACAAAAATAGAGCCACCGGAAAATACAAGCATCAATTAGCGGATTGGCTGTCACTTAACGGAAAACCATTCAGCATAACAGGATCATTTGTTTTCTATAAACATATCAAGAACACAATCTTAGAATTCCAACCCGATATTGTTTGGTGCAGCTCAGATGTATGGCACATAGCTATAGGAGGCCTTGCCTGCTTAAGACACAAAACAAAATTCGTTATTGATTTATATGACAACTATGAAAGCTTTTTCTTGACCAAGCTACCATTAATGACAACATTGCTTCGTTACATGTGTAGAAAATCTAATGGACTTACAACTGTATCCTCTACCCTATCCGAGTTTGTTAAACAAACCTACAACCTCAAAGGAAATCCAATTGAAATTGTTGGAAACGCGATTAATCCACAACAATTTTATCCTATGAATAAATCAAACTGCAGACAGAAGCTAGGGCTTCCTGTTGATTCTGTTCTGATGGGGACCGCCGGGGCACTCGATTCAAGCAGAGGCATTCGAACTCTATTTAAAGGCTTTAATTTGCTAAAAGAACGACATAGAAATTTATACCTTGTAATTGCAGGCCCAAGAGATAAATCATTTATCGACCTCTTAAGCAAGAGAATCATCGATTTAGGCAATCTATCTCCCCAAATGATTCCACTCGTTTTAAATGCACTTGATATTGCAGTTATATGCAACAGAAATTCAAATTTTGGCAAATATTGCTACCCTCAAAAATATGAAGAAATCTCTGCATGTGGCGTTAAGTTCGTAGCTGCAGATGTTGGCGAGATTTCTGTTTTATTAAAAGATACTCAAAAAAATTTATTCAACCCAGAATGCGAAGAGGATCTGGCACAAAAAATAGAAAGCATGCTTAAAGAATCCGAGGCGTCATTTCAAAAGAACAGGGTTCACGCATGGGATGATAGATCACGTCAACTTGCCAGTTTTTTTAACACCATAATAGCAAAACCATGAATATGGTATGCTCTATTTTTTTGCAATAAAAACCATTTGATGGCAATGATATGCATCGATTTTTTCCAATGGCTTTTGCATAAAATTAGGAAACGGATAAATGCACACCTGATATCTATTTGGAACAATTATTATGTGTAACCATACTCAGAGTGCAATTTCCTTTAACTCTGAACAATATTCACTTGCAATTACATTCCAACCAAGACGATGATGGATCTTCTGCCTCAATTGATATACCAGATCTGAATTCAATTCTGGCTCATCAAACACAGACTCAATAGCACTTGCCAATTGGTCAGTATCCTGCGGATCTACCAGCGCTGGTGGTGACTCGAATTCTTTGTAGAACTCCTCAGTTACAGAAACCCGCCCCAGAATGACTGGACATAGGCATCCTATAGCTTCGATCGCAACCAACCCAAATCCCTCTTGATCGCCAGATTCCGCTTTAACGAAAGGCGCCACAAATACTGCCGCTTCACTGTACAATTTTGGGAGTTTAGATTGAGCTACTGGTCCCAACCAAGTAACACTATCAGCCAGATCATGTTTAGAAATTTCTCTTCTAATGCTCTCTTCTTCCGCAATAGTACCAGCTCCAGCCAATACCAAATGAGCATTCGGAAATCTAGTTTTAACCTTTGATATTGCTCGAATTAAAAAAACCAATCCTTTTTTTTCAACAATTCTACCTACAAACAAAATTCGTTGCGGTATCCGACGAGTCGCAATATCGGGAACAAATAGTTTTTCCAAATCAACTCCCATTGGAATTGATTTTACTTTTTCACCACAAACCCCCAAATCGCTCACTTTTGGAATCATTGCGCTATTAACGACCGTAATTTTTTCGAATTTCTTTAATGTGTACCGCTTAAGAAATCGCATGGCGAGCGAATCCATACTAAATAAATCACCACCATGAGATGTAATTAACATTGGAGGCAATTTAAAAAAACTAGAAATCAATGCCAAAACAACTCCTTGTGGAATTATCCAATGTACATGAATAACATCCGGCCTCACTTGTCTTATAGTTTTTATCAGCTTGTAGGTTAAGCTTATTAAAAAAGGAACAACTAACAAATACTTCCATCTGTTTGATTTGATATTCGCCAGAATGCCGCCACCACTAACTAACGTCTCAAGTGATTTAGGCGCATATCTAAACCTGTGGATATGAACACCATTCAACAATTCGTAGTCCAACGCCCCCTCAGAATGAGGGCATACAACATGGACGTTAAAATCGCTAGTGAGCCGTTTCGATAATTCATGTACGAAACCCGGCTCAGCATCCCCACACCAACGAGGATAGGTAGAAGATACAACTATTAGTTTTTTTATTTTCATACTCCAATTTCACTCAGAAATTTACCTGATCAAGCTTCCAAGCTGTTTTACGGGGACCATCAGTCAAAACTGGTGGTATTAATTTTCTCCTTTAACCTCTCCTTGATTACAGTTTTTAATTCCTCAACATAGGAATTCGTCAAATGTAGCGAGTCTCTATACTTAACCAATCCATCATTAATACTACAGCTTTTCGAATCGCAAACTAAATCATTAAAATTCAACGCGATGGCGTTCCTGTGGTTTTTTGTAGCATTTTCAATCCATTCAGCGACATGCGGAAGCTTGTTTTCAACGCGAATGTTAGAACATATTCGATGAAAGTCGAAATATTGCGATATCCACTCTTTTCTTATTAGGCATTCCAACGGATTCATCGATAGTACGGGTGTTGGCGTGAGTACCGCTACATTTTTAGCAATTGGACTAAGGCGACCCAAAATAGAATCAAGCCCCGTCTCCCACTGGTATTGGGTAAATGGTTCAGCGGAATTTCCAATAAAGACAACTTCTGGTTTATACCGCTGCACATCTTGTATCACTGCATTTCGCCAAATTTCACATTCGGTATACTCGCGTCGGATCCTTGAATAATATTTTTTTACATCAAGTATGGGGCATCCTGATTTTGTATATACAACGAGCTTGGTGTTTGTGTTCATGGAATACAATATTGCAGAGAACCACTGAACACCTACACTATCGCCAAATAGCACTACGGTCTGCTCAGTGTTATTGGAGAATATATATTCGCAAGGTTTAACACTTGAAGAGTTGTACCAATCATCGCACTTGTGTTTGTATATGATTGGCATGTCATGCCTATACTTTTGAAATTCAGCAAAATCCGTTCTAACTCTTTGCTGATTATTGACTAAAATTTGTGCCGTCACAGCCATAAAAACTACAATACAAAAAAAACACAAATATATCGTCGCCCTGTTCCGTCTCTTTAAGTACGCACTGTTTCTAACTGGTACCTCAATATATTTAAAGGATATTTCGGAGAAAATACAGGTTAATAATATAACCAATATATATAGCCAAAACCCATCGAATACCGCAAGTGACGACAGGATAAGCCATATTGGCCAGTGCCATAAATATAACGAATAGGATCTATTACCGATAGCAACTAACTTAGGGGTTGATAAAATTTTATTTAGAATGCTTTCTGATGGAGACAGTGACAAAACATAGCACACAAGAAATAGCAGACCCAATGTATTGATCACAACCAAAGGCATCAATAGATAGCTAACTAACGCACCTATGAACAATATGCAAATTACTAGATCAGGGCTTTTGTTGAACTTTAACCCACCCTGACAGAATAAAAAGTAAGCTACGGCACCTGCTAAAAATTGCCAAATGCGGGAGGGTAACAAGTAATAAAATTTTATTGCATCAAGATAAACACAAGCGATAGCCAGAAACAAGGCACCAAAAAATATCAGCGATAGCGGGCGCACAACTCTACTTTGTGCCAAGCGATGCAACCCTAAAAGTATCAGCGGCCAAATAAGGTAATACTGCTCCTCCAGTCCCAGGGACCAAGTATGTAAAAATAGATTTAAATCACTACCTTCAAAGTAATTTTGATTCGAAAATGCAAAATGAAAATTGCTGACCCACAATACAGCAAAATTTGCTTCAATTAAATTTCCTTCGTTTGTGTCTGGTGGAAACAAAACTATAGAAAAAACAACAACCGAGCACACTAGAAAAAACAATGCGGGGAATAGTCGACGAAATCTTGCTGCATAAAACGAAATGATACTTTGGTTTTTATCGAGCAATGCCCCCGTGATTACGTAGCCCGAAATGACAAAAAAAATGTCTACTCCAATATATCCAAAAGACATGTATGGAATTTGCCAGTGCGCTGTAAGAACTAGCAGAAGGGCAACCGCTCTTAGTCCTTGAATATCGCTCCTGTATAGCAATCTACTTATCCTTTTCTGAATCTTTATATAACAACATGGTAATTTGTTCCGATAACAATCCTAGAAGGAAAATTAAAACTGATGTAGTAAATAACAGCGCTCCCATGTTGGTAAATCGGCCATCCGTAAGATAAGTAAACAAATAGTAACCAACTGCTGTCAAGAAAAAGATCAGGCTTGCTGGAGCAAATATTTTTAATGGTGAAAACAATGTTCCAATCTTAAATATAATTAGCAAAAACCTGACTCCATCCTTCACAATATTTACATGACTCGCGGTTCCTTCCAGTCTTTTTTGGACGTCAACTGGCTCATATGCAATTGAATATCCCGCTCTAAAAAAGCTCATCGTAATTGTTGTGGGATACGAAAATTTGTTGGGCAACAAAGAAATAAACTCTTTAAATTTTTTGGCATTTATGACTCTGAAGCCTGACGTAAGATCATGAACTTTATGCCCAACCATCCAGCTAGCAAATCGATTATAAAATCTGTTGGCAAATGACCTATGTGCACTTGCCTGTCCTGATTTATCCCGCGAACCAACTACCATGTCGAAGCCTTGGTTCAATTTATTTAACAACTTTTGAATATCCTGCGGCCTGTGCTGACCATCAGCATCCATACATACCACTACATCCCCGGTAGCTGCACGCAATCCCGACTTAATAGATGCTCCATTGCCTTTACTATATGGGTGGCGTATTTCCCTCACGCCCATTTCGGCGCACAAAAGGGACGTATGGTCAGTGGATCCGTCGTTTACAATTAACAACTCAGCTTCTGGATGCAGCTTTTGCAATTCAGGAATGATTAGCTTCAAGCCTTCAGATTCATTTTTAGCAGGTATAATTATACTGAGTTTCATTTTTGGCTTTTCTTATTGAGAATCAATTCGGAAATTCCTATAGCTTGTAGCTCCAGCTTTAAAATCCCGCGGATACGATCAATTTCCAACTTATAAATATCTTTGGATCTAGCAAAATAAATTTCTCTAGTCGTGTCATTCATAAGCTGCTCTGTCTGATAAAGCAACATCATTGCCTCGACAGGCCTTCCAGCATTTGCCATTAAAGCAACCATACTCATAGCAGCATCCATACTTCGGTGCACCTCTATAGCTTTCGAGAAATAGTTAAATGCATTATCGTAATCTTCTAACGACAAATACAACTGAGCCTGTGAATAGAGATATAACTTCTGAAATTGAAACTGCTCAGATAAAGTTGACCCATTCAATCGGTCTAAAAATCTAATCATCATGGGCACGTATTTATTTTTTTCCGCGTGATTCATTGCAGTGTCGGCGAGGTTCCTCAATCCCATAATACTCTGCGCATCGAAAGGCTGTCTTGAAAAAACGTCAGCCATTTTTTGAAAAAATGCGTCGTCAGCCTTTGAATATATCACATGTATCAGCGTGTAATTTGCGGTTATCAAGCTACTTTCAGGAAAACGCTTCATTGACGCATCAGCAAGAGCGAAAGCTTTCTCAACTTGACCAGACTGCATATATATGGCTGCCAGTTTATTTTGAGCTCTAGGTGAGTCGGGGGCAGACAAGGCCCAATACTTTTCCAGTGAAATTGAGCTAGACCACAATATAGCTCTTTGATAGGTCAAAAAACTTAACATTACAAGCAATGCAGCAACAATACTTACCTTCGCAGTGCGACCTAGTTTTGGAGTTTCCACCAAAAGCACCACCAAAGGCAGAAACAATAATCCAGCGCCAAGATAATTTCGATGTTCGAAATACAACTCCAAACCGAAAATGGTGGACTCGATTAAATGACTACCCATAAAAAAAAGTATGGCTATCGCAATCAGCGGATATTTTTTTCTACTCCAGACACCTATAACAAATAGACCTATAGCTGATAATACAGCCACTAGTGTAATTGGTGGGTTTATCAAACTTCGAGATATTTTATATCCATCTTGGAAAAGCCCTCGCCCTTCGATCTGAGGAACAAATAAATAATAAAGGTATTCCCAAAAAATTCTTGCTTCGGACATAAGTCGCTCGGGCTGGTTAAAACGGCGATTTGGCCAAAGGTTTTCAGCGAAATTGAACTCCTTGAACAGCAGGTAAACCACTGCAGATATCGGCAAGCCAAAAAACAGTAGCTGCCAACGCCTGTCTAGCCGAGCAGGTTGCACAAGACAAATCTCAATAATCCAGGCCAGCAAGGGTAATAAAATTCCATTTTCTTTGCTAAACACAGACAAAATCGTACCCAAAGCCAAGCTCCCACTCATCCAGAAATATGCAGGAACCAGTCTATTTTTGGTTAATAGAATTCGCCCATACAGGTACCCGGTTATTCCAGCGAACACGAACAAAGTACTAAGCTGCGCCATGCGCTGGACAACGTAAAAAGTCGTAGACAATAAAAAAGGATGCAATAACCAAATAGCGGCGCAAATAACAGCTATCCATGCAGATTGCTTTTCATTCCTGCCCATCAAACGCATGAGATGCAGGATCATCCAGCAAACCAAAAGCCCGCAGATCATATGTATTTTTAAATTAGTTGCCTTGAACCACTCAGCTTTACTAGGCCAAGTAAAATCATCAATTAGAAAGCTGGCGAGAGATATAGGTCGCCCGAGGGGACCTGAATGACCATTGAATACAAAAGCACGAAAAGATTCCCAATCTTTAACCCCGCCATAATCCCCCATATCCTGCAAATTGGGATAATCATCAAACAAGAAACCACCTACCACGCCCGGCGAATACACGTAGTAGGTTAGAAACAGGCAAAAACAAAAGCAAACTGGCGGAAGGAGTTTTTTAAACTGGAAATTCACAAATAATACCCTCAAAAAAATTGCCCGCACTAGGCGGGCAATTTTTTAACATTTCAACACTATTACGGACGGCAAGATGTCGGTAGGTATTTTTGCTGTAAAGTCGTACCAGGCTTACAAGTCCATTTGATTGAACCTGAAGTGGTCAAAGGACTAAGAAGCATTTGTTCACCCTGAATACCTTTAGCGGTTCCAGTGCTCTTCATTGTTACAGTGATCAAGCCTCCTGAAACAGCCACGGCGCTTACATACTTACCAGTAATTGTAGTTGAGGCGCCTGCTTCATAGTTATCAGCAGGAAACGAACCCTCATTAGTCCAATACTCAGACACAACACCACGCAAGCCGCCACCCAATGTCATAGCTTCTGCCATTTGTGAACGAGCGGTGTAATCCTGGTACGCTGGCAATGCAACAGCAGCCAAAATACCGATGATTGCTACCACAATCATCAATTCAATCAAGGTAAAACCTTTTTGTATTTGCTTCATCATAACTAAGTCTCCAGGGGAATGTTGTTTTTGACACATCTCAAGTGGTGCAAGGTACATACCAACCAATAGTTTTTCAAGCCAAGCCTGATAGATCAATCGGGATGCAGGTCTCAAATCTAGACTATAAAAACTAAAAACTCAAAATTCGGGTAACAGCTGCCAATTTGCGTCACTTTTGGTCATAATCAACTTTTGTAAGATTAAACAAACCCGTGTTGAATTAGTAATTGAATCACCTAGAATATTAGAATCTTTATAAAGGGTTAGAATAACGGTTATGAACACACCCGCAACCTCGTTAAATGGTCTGGCTCGTCGGTTAGTCTCCGACAATTTGCTAGAAGCAGAGGCCGCCCGCAAGGCCATATCCCAGTCGCATAAGGAAAAAATGCCTTTTGTGAATTATCTGGTGAAAAATAATGTGCTGGATGCACGCACTATTGCACGAGTTGCATCAGAAGAATTCGGCACTCCTATCTTTGATCTCGCCTCACTCAATCCTGAAAGCATGCCGCAAAAATTATTGAGTGAAAAACTAATCCGTAAACACCAAGCTCTACCGCTTTTGAGGCGAGGCAATAGGCTTTTCGTAGGATTAGCTGATCCAACGGACCTTCATGCGCTGGATGAAATTAAATTCAATACGGCCACTTCAACTGAAGCAGTACTTGTCGAAGCCGATAAATTAATCAATGCGATAGAGAAATACCTGAACTCTCAGGAACAAAATTTGGGTGAAGCTTTAGGTGATCTGGATGGTGACCTTGAAAATATCGACATTGAAGCGGTAGACCAGGACAACAAAAAGGATGACATAGTCAGTGAGGCTGACGAAGCCCCTATAGTTAAGTACATCAACAAAGTTTTGTTGGATGCTATTAAAGGCGGCTCATCGGATATCCATTTTGAGCCTTACGAAAAAAGTTATCGGGTAAGGTTTCGTACCGATGGGGTGCTGCATGAGGTTGCCCGCCCACCTGTGAACCTCGCCACTCGCATGGCGGCGCGTTTGAAGGTTATGTCGCAAATGGATATTTCTGAACGACGCGTCCCCCAAGATGGTCGCATCAAACTAAAAGTATCCAAAACCAAAGCCATAGATTTTCGTGTTAACACATTGCCGACATTATTCGGTGAAAAAATCGTATTGCGTATTCTTGACCCAAGCTCTGCAAAACTGGGGATTGATGCCTTGGGTTACGAAGATTTCCAAAAACAACTATATCTTGATGCTTTGGCACAACCCCAAGGGATGATTTTGGTAACCGGTCCGACCGGTAGTGGTAAAACTGTATCGCTCTATACTGGCCTGAATATTCTCAATACTGATGAAGTGAATATTTCCACGGCGGAGGATCCGGTAGAAATTAACCTGGAAGGAATCAACCAGGTACAAATGAACACCAAGGTGGGTTTGAATTTTGCGGAAGCTTTGCGATCCTTCCTTCGTCAAGACCCAGATGTAATCATGGTCGGTGAGATTCGCGACCTGGAAACGGCTGAGATTGCAATCAAAGCAGCACAGACAGGTCATCTGGTATTGTCTACACTCCATACCAATAGCGCGCCAGAAACGCTCACTCGTCTGCTAAACATGGGCGTACCTGCGTTCAACGTGGCAACATCAGTGACTTTGATTATTGCTCAGCGTTTGGCAAGACGTTTGTGCCCCGCCTGTAAAAAACCGGCTGACATTCCAGACGATATTTTGAAACAGGAAGGCTTTGAAGAGATTGGATTACCTAAAAATGAATTTCAACTTTTCAAAGCAGTCGGCTGTGATAAGTGCAACAATGGTTACAAAGGGCGCTTGGGGGTTTATGAAGTGGTTCGCATCACCCCAACAATTGCCAACCTTATAATGGAAGGCGGCAATTCATTACAAATTGCACGAGCGGCCAAAGAAGCCGGATTTAATAATTTACGAATTTCTTCATTGCGCAAAGTGGCAATGGGGTTAACCAGCCTCGAAGAGGCCAACCGCGTAACCAAGGATTAATCCATGGCGAGTGTAACAGTCAGTAAATCAACCACCAAAGCCAAACCCGCAGCTGTATCTGCCAGTTATACTTTTTCTTATAAAGGTACTGACCGTAAGGGCAATACCGTTCAAGGGGAAATCAGCGGATCAAGCCCGGCAATTGTAAAAGCACAGTTAGCAAAACAAGGTATCAATGCAAAAAATATAAAAAAACAATCTAATACCAGTCGAGGCAAGTCTATTAAGCCTGCCGACATTGCTGTCTTCTCACGCCAAATGGCGACCATGATGAAGGCTGGCGTACCCTTAGTACAATCATTCGAAATTGTTGCAGATGGTGTCGACAATCCAAATTTGCGTCGATTGGTGTTGAATATTCGCGATTCTGTTGCTGCGGGCGGCGGTTTTGCCAATGCATTAAGAATGCATCCAAAATATTTTGACGAACTATTTTGTAACCTGGTTGAATCCGGGGAGCAATCCGGTGCACTGGAAACCATGTTGGATCGCATCGCCACCTACAAAGAAAAAACCGAAGCACTCAAAGGTAAAATTAAAAAAGCACTCACCTATCCTATCGCGGTAATTGTTGTAGCCATTGTAGTAACGGGTATTTTGTTGGTGAAAGTGGTTCCTCAATTTGCTGAAACTTTCAGTAGTTTCGGGGCCAACCTCCCTGCTTTTACTCTATTTGTTTTGCATCTATCTGAATTAGCCCAAGCCTATTGGTGGATAATTCTGTTTGCAATTATTGGTGCGGTGTTTGGGTTTGCAGAGTTGAGGCGTCGATCGCCAAAATTTGCCTACGCAATTGATAAATACATTCTCAAAGCGCCAATCTTTGGCCAAATAATCTATTTGTCTGTAATGGCCCGCTTTGCCAGAACACTCTCTACGACCTTTGCTGCGGGCGTCCCTTTGATTGATGCGCTGACATCAGTAGCGGGTGCAGCAGGCAACAAGATCTATTACGACGCAATTATCAAAGTGCGTGAAGAAGTCTCTACTGGTATTCAATTAAACACTGCACTAAAAGCACGTGGAATATTCCCAACTTTGATGGTCCAAATGGCATCAATTGGTGAGGAATCAGGTTCTCTTGATTCTATGCTGGATAAGGTGGCCAGTTATTACGAAGAAGCGGTTGATAATATGGTGGCCAGCCTCACATCATTGATGGAACCCATGATTATGTCTGTACTGGGTGTTTTAGTCGGTGGCTTGATGATTGCCATGTACCTGCCCATTTTCCAATTGGGCCAGGTCGTATAAGCGTGGATTTACTCACCGCCCTACAAACCTACCCCCTACTCGCACTTACCAGCAGCCTGATATTAGGCCTGCTGGTGGGTAGCTTTCTGAATGTTGTTATACATCGCTTGCCCAAAATGATTAATGCTGAATATAAAGAGCAGGCAGATGAATTTCTTAAAAGTGATGAATACAAATCAGCAGCATCACAAGGCAAAATTAATTTGATGGTGCCGCGTTCGCGCTGCCCGAATTGTGGGCATCAAATCACTGCGCTAGAAAATATTCCTATCATCAGCTATTTATTTTTGCGTGGGCGATGCTCTGAGTGCAAAACGCCTATTTCAAAACGCTATCCAATTGTTGAGTTGATTACAGGTATTTTATCGCTCTACGTGATTTATCATTTTGGAGTGAATTGGCAAGGTGCTGCTGCTTTAGTATTCACATGGTGCTTAATTGCACTGACGATGATTGATTACGATACTTATTATCTACCCGACAGTATTACTTTGCCACTTTTTTGGCTGGGATTGATCGTTAATTACTATGGATTCTTTACAGATTTTTCTTCAGCATTTTGGGGCGGAATTTTTGGTTACATGTCGCTGTGGCTATTAAATCAAGGCTATATACTTCTGCGTGGTCAGGATGGAATGGGCGCTGGTGATTTTAAATTACTAGCGCTACTAGGCGCCTGGATGGGCTGGCAAATGCTCATTCAAATTGCACTTTTTTCATCTTTGGTGGGAGCGGTAATTGGTATCAGTTTGATGTTCATTAAAAATCGCGACAAAAATCACCATATTCCTTACGGCCCTTATCTGGCTATTGCTGGCTGGATAGCCTTTTTATTTGGCGATGAAATTAATCGTCAATACCTAAAAATTCTTCTCCCGCATTAATGTCACAATTCAAACTTGGACTTACCGGTGGTATTGGCAGCGGCAAATCCGAAGTCAGTCGCCGTTTTGAGGATCGCGGCATTCAGGTAGTGGATGCTGATCTGGTTGCTCGACAAGTGGTTGAACCCGGCACTCCCGCGCTTCTTGCAATTGAGCAACATTTTGGCTCAGAGATACTGGATCAAAACGGCACTTTATTACGCGTCCGCCTGAGGGAAATTATTTTTTCTGATTCACGGGAAAAAATATGGCTCGAAACTCTGTTACATCCATTAATCCGCACAGAGATTATTCAGCAATTGGATAAAGCCACCAGTGTTTATGCAATTTTGTCATCACCACTCTTATTTGAAACCAAACAAAATGTACTGGTCAATCGAACACTGGTAGTCGATGCCAGTGAAGAATTACAATTGGAACGCGCGAGCCAGCGCGACAACAATCGTCTCGAACAAATTAAAGCTATTATGAAAACACAACTATCGCGTAAAGAGCGCTGCGCGCTGGCGGACGATGTGATTCATAATCATGGCGACAAAACCGAGCTTGATCATCAAGTAGAGACTTTACATCAGCAATATTTAACAATGGCGGAGAATTTTAGATGAACGACCCCATCAAACTCGCATGCCCAACTTGTAAAAAAAATATTGTGTGGAGTGACGAATACCCCTTTCGTCCATTTTGTTCAGAACGTTGTCGTTTAATTGATTTGGGTGAGTGGGCCAGTGAAAACCACCGTATTCCTGGCGATCATCTCGACGATTTCCCGGAAGATCGCCTACAGGATTCTTAATCCCACCACTCGGATATACTGGCAATTCCCTGAGCACCGCAGCTTATAGCTTTTGACAAATCCGCAGACTGCATCCCACCCAATGCATACACAGGGCAATTAATTTTTTCAACCAGATTTGAAAATTCTTCCCAACCCAAAGGCAATGCATCTGGATGTGAGCGGGTTGCCTTTACAGGCGACAAACAAACATAATCCACTTGAATTTTTTCTGCTTGTTCAAGCTCTTCCAGTGAATGACAAGAGGCACCCAAAAGAACCGTGTCAGAAACAGGCCTGGTGGTTAGTCGTTTTAATTGTTGCGAATTTACATGCAAACCCATAAAAGGTTTTGAAGCAATAGATTGAAACTCTTCCGGACTGCAATTGATTTGTAACTGTACCGAATTCTGTCCGGAATAATCCATTGCAAAATCAAGATACTTCTGGTGTTTGTGCAATGAGAAATCAACCAAACGCAATTGAATTAGTTTCACCCCCGAATCAATTAACCGGGTAAATTTTTTCTCGAAATCGACCTTTGAATCAAAACTACCCGTAATGGCAAATTGGTTTGGCAAATTGATCGCATGAATAATGGGACGATTGGCTGCGGGAAACTCAAAGGATGTTAAATCGATTGGATCAACCCATTTTACTGGCTGACCCTCATTACCTTTTGGCTCACCCGAAAAATCCGTAACTTTGCGCACATCCAAAAAAACAGATTTATCCGGGTAATCATGGCGAATTTGAATCAGGGGTTCAGAGGCACAGACCTCAATCGCGAGCTCTTCTTTTAATTCACGCTTTAACGCTTGCTGCAAGGTTTCGCCCGAATCGACTTTCCCTCCAGGAAATTCCCAAAGCCCACCTTGGTGGGCTGATGCAGCACGCTTGGCAATTAAAATTTGTCCGCTGGAATTTTGGATAACACCAACCGCAACATGCAAATGTTTTTTCATCGAATCAAGAACGATAATCCGCATTGATCTTCACGTATTCATACGATAGATCAGTTGTCCAAATAGTTTCTGCCGCAGTGCCACGACCTAAATCTATATTGATATGGATATCCGCTTTTTTCATCACTTGCTGACCTTGTTCTTCCGTATAGGTTTTTGCGCGGCCACCGTTTTCAACGATCAACACATCATCCAAATGCACACGAATTTTATTCACATCCAAATTGGCAACACCCGCATAACCAATGGCTGCCACAATGCGCCCCCAGTTAGGATCTGACGCAAATAGTGCTGTTTTAATTAATGGAGAATGAGCAACCGCATAACCAACAGATAAACATTCATTTCCATTAGCACCACCTTTTACAGCAACGGTTACAAATTTGGTGGCACCTTCGCCGTCCGCAACAATCGACTGTGCGAGATAAACATGTGCGGCAATAATAACTTCGCGCAATTTTTCATAAAGTTCGCCGGAGGCTTGATTCACTTCCGGCAAATCAACCTGACCCGTTGCAATTAAAATACAGGAATCATTGGTAGAAGTGTCGCCATCAATAGTAATGCGATTAAACGATTTATTGGCGGCTTCTTTTGATAGTTGTTGCAAAATTTCAGCAGAAATTTTCGCATCAGTTGCGATATAACCCAACATGGTAGCCATATTAGGTTTGATCATACCGGCACCTTTTGCTATGCCGTTAACCGTAATAGTTTTACCTTGAAATTGAATTTGCTGGCTAAATCCTTTGGGGCGAGTATCAGTCGTCATAATGCCTCGCCCTGCATCTTCCCAACCATTTTCATTGGCAGATTGAATCGCGTCAGGCAGCACTGGCAAAATTTTATGGACAGGCAAAGGTTCGCCAATAACGCCTGTTGAAAATGGCAGCACCTGTTCAGTTTTTACACCTGTTAATTTAGCAATTTCTGCGCAGGTTGCTTTGGCATCAGCGATACCTTGTTCACCCGTGCAAGCATTGGCGTTGCCCGAATTAATCACCAAATAGCGAATTGCAGCTTTAGATAAATGTTCACGACACACAGTGACTGGCGCAGCGCAAAATGCATTTTGTGTGAATACACCAGCAACATTGGAGCCTTCCGCCAGAGCCAATAACACTAGATCCTTGCGACCAACTTTTTTAATACCTGCACTGACCGAGGTGAGTTTTACACCTTTAACCGGATGCATCTGTGGAAAGGGATATTCACCAACTGCCATGATTTATTCCTCGAAAATTCTCAATGATTATTTATCAATTTTGGATACACAGGATAATTTGTTCCCTCCCCTGGCAAGGGGAGGGTTAGGGTGGGGTCATTCCAATTGCCCGTGGCAAGCTTTGAATTTCTTGCCAGAACCACAAGGGCAAGGATCATTGCGACCAACCTTCGGACCTGCACGCATAATTTGTGCCTTGGGTCTTTCGAGTTGTTCATCGCCACCCATCGCATTGAGTTCATCATGACGCAATTGCATTTTTTGTTTTGCCAAAGCTTCACGGCGCTGTCTTTCCATTTCTTCCATTTGTTCGCGAGTGATTGGCTCAACCCTGGCAAGCAAGTGCACAGTTTCGCGTTTTACTGTGGTCAACAAATCCTGGAACAACACAAATGCTTCGCGTTTATATTCCTGTTTGGGATTACGTTGTGCGTAAGAGCGCAAATTAATACCTTGACGCAAATGATCCATAGTCGCCAAATGTTCTTTCCAGGAATGATCAATAACTTGCAACATCACTTGCTTTTCAATTTCCAACATTACATCGCCAACACGTTCACATTTGTTGTCGTAGGCTTTTTGAACCTCATCAAGAATACGCTGGCGTAAAGTTTCTTCGTGTAACTGAGCTTCTTCTTCCAACCATTTTGCAACGGGCAACTTCAGGCCAAAATCGGATTCCAGCTGCTGCTCAAGACCCGGAATATTCCACTGATCCTCAATGGTTTGCGGTGGAATAAATAGATTAATGCTGTCTTCAACTACATCTTTGCGAATTGCAGTGATGGTGTCGCGAATGGAGTCAGCATCCAATAATTCGTTGCGTTGATGGTAAATAATTTGGCGCTGATCATTAGCCACATCATCAAACTCAAGCAATTGTTTACGAATGTCGAAGTTTCGACCTTCTACTTTGCGCTGGGCTTTTTCGATTGCGTTGTTCACCATACGCGCTTCAATGGCTTCGCCTTTCTCCATTCCCAAAGCCTGCATAAAATTACGCACGCGTTCGGAGGCAAAAATGCGCATCAAATTATCTTCAAGGGATAAATAGAAGCGAGTTACACCTGGATCACCTTGACGACCAGAACGACCACGTAACTGATTATCGATACGGCGAGATTCGTGACGCTCGGTACCAATAATGTGTAAACCACCGGATGCCAACACCTGATCGTGACGAATTTTCCATTCTTCTTTAATTTTTTGGATTTGTTCCGGCGTTGGATTTTCCAATTTTTCAGCTTCAGCTTCCCAACGCCCCCCCAGCACAATATCGGTACCGCGACCCGCCATATTGGTTGCAATGGTGACGGAACCCGGGCGACCTGCCTGTGCAATAATTTCAGCTTCTTGTTGGTGAAATTTTGCGTTCAATACTTGATGTTTGATACCAGCCTTGGTTAAACGACGAGACATTTCTTCCGAGGTTTCAATCGAGGCTGTGCCCACCAATGTCGGCACTTGTTTTTCTTGCAATGCTTTTACATCTTTAACAATGGCTTCGTATTTTTCTTCCAATGACAAAAACACTTTGTCATTTAAATCCTGACGCTGAATGGGTTTATTGGTGGGAATAACCACTACATCCAAACCATAAATTTCGCGGAATTCAAAGGCTTCTGTATCAGCTGTACCTGTCATACCTGCCAGAGTTGGATACAAACGGAAGTAGTTTTGGAAAGTGGTTGATGCCAATGTTTGGCTTTCGCTTTGAATCGCCACACCTTCTTTGGCTTCAATTGCTTGATGTAAACCTTCTGACAAGCGACGCCCTTGCATAGTACGACCGGTGTGCTCGTCGATTAACACCACCTGGCCTTCCTGAATAATGTATTCAACATCGCGATGAAATAAATGATGCGCGCGTAAAGCTGAATTTACGTGATGCATCAGGGTTAAATTGTTCGCTGAATATAAACTTTGCTCCGACTGAAGCAATTTTGCTTGAATTAATAATTCTTCAATATGCTGATGCCCGTCTTCGGTCAATTCGACCTGGCGGGATTTCTCATCAACACGAAAATCTCCAACCTTGGTGATCACACGGCGATCACCATCTTCGCCATTATCTTCTTGTTTTTTTAATTTCTGAACAATCTGATTCACTCGCTTGTACATTTCGGAACTATTTTCTGCAGCGCCGGAAATAATTAAAGGCGTACGCGCTTCGTCAATTAAAATCGAATCAACTTCATCGACAATCGCAAAGTTCAGTGCACGTTGGACTTTATCTTCTTTATTCAGCGCCATGTTATCGCGCAGATAATCGAATCCATATTCGTTGTTGGTGCCGTAAGTCACATCAGCAGCGTAAGCTTCGCGTTTAAGATGTGTTGGTTGCATTGAGTGAATTACACCCACTGTCATACCTAAAAATTCGTAAACGGGACGCATCCAGTTGGCGTCACGGCTGGCGAGATAATCGTTAACTGTCACTATGTGAACACCCTTACCTGCAATTGCGTGCAAATAACTGGGCAAGGTTGACACCAGAGTTTTACCTTCACCGGTGCGCATCTCGGCAATTTTGCCGGAGTGCAGCGTCATACCACCAATTAACTGCACATCAAAATGGCGCATATTCATAACGCGTCGACCTGCTTCCCTCACAGTCGCAAAGGCTTCAGGCAAGAGCTGATCAAGCGTTTCGCCCTTTGCATAACGCTCACGAAATTCTGTGGTTTTTGCTCGCAAGGCATCATCGGACAAGGCTTGCATTTGTGGCTCAAGTGCATTGATTTGCACAACCACTTTGCTCATGCGCTTTAATTCGCGCTCATTTTTTGAACCAAAAATACTTTTTATTAACTTGCTGATCATTCTGACGTCCAACTATTTTGAATATGCTAAAAATACAACAAGCGCACATGCGCTCGGGGGTTAGCCACAGGCAAAGGCGGCCAGTAAATAGGATGATCTCGACTAAAGCAAGCCTTGTGGCCCAGCCTTATCGAAAAATGAAAGGATTAAGGATTATTGCGGCGAACGTAGGTAGCGGGGTCTACAACACGACCGTTTTTGTAGACTTCAAAGTGAACATGATTCCCGGTTGAGCGGCCGGTTGATCCAACCAGGGCAACCACTTGTCCCTTCTTGATGACATCGCCCGCTTTCACCAGATTGGACTGGTTGTGAGCGTAACGTGTGACAAAACCAAAACCGTGATTGATCTCAACCATGTTGCCATATTCGGGATGGCGACCAGCCCAGTTAACTACCCCCGCTGCTACGCTGTGAACTTGCGAACCGGCGCGAGCAGTGAAGTCCATGCCTGAGTGGAAACTGGTTTTACCGGTGAAGGGGTCTTGACGATAACCAAAGCGGGAAGAGAGAAAGCCATTTTTAACGGGGAAGCCAGCGACTACTGTGTCTTGCAACAAGCTGCGATTGGCGAGAAGCGCATCCAGGGTATCGAGCTGTTGTTCCTGACTATCGAGCTTGGTGGAGATATTTTTGAGTACTGATAGAAAATCGGTTTCAGTTTGCAAGGCTTGGCCTTGCGATCGCGTCGATAACCCGCCAACTGCGGGCACCTGACTAAAATCAAATTCACCTTCCAGTTTTGCCGAAGATGCCAGCTTTTCACCCAAGGCATCCAATCGCGTCAATCTAGCCTGAAGTTCGGCGATTTTGCTGGTAAGTGCTGCCAATTGCGCTTTGCTAGCAGCCTCTTCAACGGCGGGGGCAATCTGGTTTGAATCACCTAAAACAGCGTTCCAGTTGTTAGTGCCGTCACCAAAAATAGCCGGGCGTTCGCCCGTCACCAACCAACCGTAACTCCAGGCACCTATAGCGGTTGGGATCCCCAGCAAACAAACAGACAGAAACGCCTTAGTCCAACCACCAAGGTTGATACTGCGTGTCTGCCCGTGATCTTTGCTGACGATGATAATTTTCATTAGCAACCTTCAATTTTTTTAGCGAGTAAAACCGGCTTGAATCATGAGTTCATGATCCATTCAACGCCATTACGATTTCCACTTCGCGCCAAGACTCTAAAGTCTCATAACCGATGCTTTTGTGATGAATCAATTACTTATTCAAAAAGCCTTTTAAAAACAGGAGCTTACAAAAAACTCCCAAACGCAGATAGTTGTATTGGATCCTTTGCGAATGACCGGAATAGCCGGACACATGAAATATGGCACAGGATACCAAGGTTTCACAAGGGGAAATTTCAGAAGCGTGAATCAGGATACGGGGATTTTGCGAACCGGTTGGTGTTTAGAAATTAATCACTCACGCGGCTCCCAAATAGGCTATGGGCGAAGATTCCATATCTTCAAAAGTGACGAATTCCCAAGCATCCGGCTGATCAATCAGCTGACGCAAGACACGATTATTCATGGCGTGACCGGATTTGTGCGCGCGAAATTCACAAATCAATCCATGACCCAACATATAAAGGTCGCCTATTGCGTCCAGGATTTTGTGTTTGACGAATTCATCTTCTGAACGCAAACCGTCTTCATTCAGGATTTTGTAATCGTCCACCACTATGGCGTTATCCAGACTACCGCCACGAGCCAAACCTTTTGAACGCAGGAATTCGATCTCGTGCATAAACCCGAAAGTACGCGCACGGCTAACTTGTTTTACGAAGGCCTGACTGGAGAAATCCACTTGCGCATCCAGAATCTTGCCCTGAAAAACCGGGTGATTAAATTCAATGGAAAACGCAATTTTGAAACCATCATAAGGAATCAAGCTGGCGACTTTATCGCCTTCACGCAAAGTGACTTCTTTCTTAACGCGGACAAATTTTTTCGGTGCATCCAATTCCTGAATACCGGCGGACTGAACTAAAAATACGAAAGGTGCGGCACTGCCATCCATGATTGGAATTTCGGGCGCATCCAACTCAACAATTGCATTGTCGATTCCTGTACCGGCAAACGCGGACATCAAGTGTTCAACCGTCGACACTCGTACATCATCCTTTATAAGGCAGGTAGACAAAGTCGTTTCACCAACATTTTTGGCGAAGCCGGGAATATCAACCGGAGGATTCAAATCAACACGACGAAATACTATGCCGGTATCAGCATCAGCTGGCTTAAGGCTGAGACTGATTTTTTGCCCTGTATGCAAACCAATACCGGTGGCGCGGACAGTGGTTTTTAAGGTGCGTTGCTTGAGCATAGTTGTTCGCCGTGTTGATCAGGTTTACCAATAACGACGCAGACACTAACAAACTGGCTGGGGTGAAAGCCAGTTGTCAGTGACTATGTCATTCATTGGTTCAGGCAATTAGTCTGCCTGACGACGCAAAAACGCCGGAATATCCAGATATTCCAATTCCTTATCACCCAATGGTTGAGCCAATGCAGCAGAGCCGCCAGTTGTATTTGCACGCAAACTACCGGCTGGACGTTCAACATGATACTCACCCGCGGAACGACGAGTGTTATCAACCACTACTTTTGTCGGTGGAGCTGCGCGAGTTTCTTTGACCGGGGTCGATAAGCTGTTGCTGGCATTCGCACCCAAACCCGTCGCAACGACAGTTACACGCAGTTCGTTAGTCAATTCAGGATCAATAACGGTTCCCACAACAACGGTGGCATCACCAGAGGCAAACTCTTCAATCACATTACCCACTTCGGCGAATTCACCCATGGATAAATCCAAACCTGCGGTGATATTAACCAAAATACCTTTGGCGCCTTGCAGATTGACATCTTCCAACAATGGGCTGCGGATTGCGGATTCGGCCGCTTCGCGTGCGCGGTTTTCACCAACAGCGCGACCGGTTCCCATCATCGCCATACCCATTTCTGACATCACAGTGCGCACGTCAGCAAAGTCGACGTTGATCATACCGGGACGCATAATCAAATCCGCGATACCCTGAACTGCACCGTGCAATACATTGTTCGCCGCCTTGAATGCATCTAACAAACTGGTGGTTTTACCCAACACAGATAGCAATTTTTCGTTGGGGATAGTAATTAAAGAATCAACACGCTCGCTTAATTCTTTAATGCCTACATCAGCGATTGCCATACGCTTGCGACCTTCAAACGGGAAAGGTTTGGTTACCACTGCAACCGTTAAAATTCCCAAATCGCGCGCAACTTCCGCAACTACTGGTGCAGCACCAGTTCCAGTACCACCACCCATACCAGCTGCGATAAAGACCATATCGGCACCGCGCAAAATTTCGGCGATGCGTTCGCGATCTTCCATTGCTGCTTGACGGCCCACATCCGGATTGGCACCCGCACCCAAACCTTTAGTGGTTGAACTGCCCAACTGCAAAACAGTTCGCACATCAATATCTTTTAATGCTTGCGCATCAGTATTGGCGCAGATGAATTCCACACCTTCTACTTTATTGGCGATCATGTGTTTAACGGCATTGCCACCACCACCGCCAACACCGATCACTTTGATCACTGCATCTTGATGCAGGTTATCAATTAATTCGAACATAGCCACACCCCTTTGTTTTGAAACTTTGGTTACTACTTACTTATCTGTTAACGAAAAACGAACAACGAAAAAACTAAAAAAAACAAAAAACAACAACGAAAAATTTCACCCCCTCCCAACCTCCCCCTTGGCAAGGGGGAGGAGTCGTGTCCCCTCCTCTGGCAGGGGAGGGTTAGGGTGGGGTCTTAAAAATTACTCTGAAACATTTTTTTCAATCGGGTTATCAATGAGCCAGTGGCATCAGTTTTATGACCCGAGGTTTTGTAACCATCCTGTTGTTGCTTTAATGCATACAACAACAAACCCACGCCGGTTGAATAAATTGGATTGTTCACTATGTCCGACAGGCCGCGAATATTTTGTGGAGCACCCAATCTCACCGGCATATGAAAAATTTCTTCAGCCAACTCGATAACACCTTCCATTTTTGAAGTACCACCCGTGAGCACAATGCCCGCAGCGATCAAATCCTCGTAACCACTGCGACGCAATTCGGCTTGCACCAGGGTAAACAATTCGTCATAACGTGGCTCAACCACTTCTGCCAATGCTTGACGAGACAAATCGCGCGGCATGCGATCACCTACACTCGGCACCTTGATGGTTTCATCGTGGCTGGTGAGTTTTGCCAAAGCACAGGCATATTTGATTTTGATTTCTTCAGCATTAGGTGTTGGTGTACGCAACGCCATGGCAATATCGTTAGTCACTTGATCACCGGCAATCGGGATCACACCTGTGTGGCGAATCGCACCGTCTTTAAAAATCGCGATATCCGTAGTGCCACCACCAATGTCGACAACACACACGCCCAATTCTTTTTCGTCGTCGGTTAATACGGCATAGCTGGACGCCAATTGCTCCAAAATAATATCTTCAACTTCCAAACCACAGCGGCGAATACATTTTTCAATGTTTTGAATCGCGTTAACTGCGCAAGTCACCAAATGAACCTTGGCTTCCAAACGTACACCCGACATTCCCAGTGGCTCTTTGATTCCATCCTGATCATCAATAATGAATTCCTGCGGCAGTATGTGCAGAATTTTTTGGTCAGCCGGAATGGCGACCGCTTGTGCTGCGTCAATCACCCGTTCCAAATCTTGCGGCAACACTTCACGATCGCGAATGGCGACTATGCCGTGTGAGTTCAAACTGCGAATGTGACTACCTGCAATACCGGCATAAACAGAATGAATTTGGCAACCGGCCATTAATTCCGCTTCTTCGATTGCTCGTTGAATCGATAAAACTGTGGATTCGATATTCACCACTACGCCTTTTTTCAAACCGGTGGAGCGGTGCGAACCGATTCCAACAATTTCCAATTGGCCTTCAGGTGTAATAGCGCCCACTATGGCAACCACTTTGGATGTACCAATATCCAATCCAACGATTAATTTATTGTCGGCGGCATGAGCCATTCGATTAACCTCGTTTTCCTGTTTTTTTGTTCATCCCGGTCACATCACCGGGCCGAAGTTGGTATCGCCGGTTTCGGCGATTCAATTTTTATCATTTTGTTTGCTGTTTCTGTTCCTTCAATCCAACGCACTGCGACGCCATTTGAGTAACGCACATCAATTGATTTTACGTCTTGCCACACTTGATGTAATTGCGCTTCGTATACAGTAACAAATCTGCGCATTTTTTCCATCACCTGATCGCGTCCAATTGCAATTTCTACAGCATTTTTTAACGTTAAACGCCAACTTTTTTTACTATCACACTTTAATTCAACAATTTCCAATCCGCGCGGACGCAACAACAAGGATAAATCCTGATACTGCTGCAAAATTTCACCCGCATAAATTTCTTCGCCTTGCAGCCAAGGCAAATCTTGTAAGCCTTTTAAATCTTCCACGCGAACAATTTCACCGCGCTGATTTAAAAATCCTTCGCCCCATCTGGCGATAGGTTTTTGCTCGGTGATTTTTACCACCAAGGTATCCGGCCAACGACGAGTCAAGGTCACTTTGTCGACCCAAGGGTCAGCCAACAACACCTTTTTGATCTTGACCAAATCAATTTGCAAAAACTCTTCGTCAATCTCCTGCATGATCAGTTGGGTCGCGCGTTCCTGGCTAATGAAATGAAACTCGCCTTCAACCGCTACACTTTTAATTGGCCGCTGAAATAATTCAGCCAAAGGATCAAGCGCCTTGTAACCACCCCAAACTACCAAACCAATCAACAACACCAGGCCAATTTTTTTCAGCCAATACTGAATTTGTAACCAGCGACCGGCCAAATTCCCGGTTGCACGATCCACAAAAGACTCAGTAACCGAAGCACTGACTTTTTCACGAACCACTTGCGGCTTACGCGCCTGCCTGGCTCTTTCCCTGACAATCGCCGGTTTTGTTTCTCGCGATTCGTCAACTTCATCCATCAACACATCGCGAATCACCCCTGACGCTGGCGAATTCACTTGCGATTTTTTCTGACGAACATTTGCAACAGCGGGCGATGATTTGAATTCATTCCCTATGCTGGGCTCCTTGCGTTCCGATTCCCGATACAAATGTTTCAGATCACGCATGCATTAATCAGCCTGATTCAAACTGGCCAACAAAATCGTCAGTACCAACTCGGCAAAACTCAAACCTCTGGCTTTTGCTGCCATAGGTACCAAACTGTGGCTGGTCATACCGGGTGCCGTGTTCACCTCGAGTAAATAAAAATTCCCTTGCGCATCGGCCATCACATCCACACGGCCCCAACCACGACAACCGATTGCTTTGAAAGCGGCCAGTGCCATCTTCTTTAATTCAGTTTCTTTTTCAGCCGATAACCCCGCCGGACAAATGTAGCGAGTGTCGTCAGCGATATATTTTGCGTTGAAGTCATAAAAGCTATGGTCAGTTTCCAATTTGATTGGTGGTAAAGCTTCATCATCCAAAATTGCGATAGTGTATTCCGCACCCTTAATCAATTTTTCAACTAACACATTACCTTGATAACCCGCCGCTTTTTCATAAGCTGTCTGCAATTCATTCGCTGTGTTCACGCGCGACATGCCAATACTCGATCCTTCATTGGCTGGTTTCACCATAACCTCGCCACCCAATTCGTTTAGGACAGCAGCAAAATCTGAATTCGCTTTCAGTACCGCGTAAGGTGGTGTGGGTAAATGTTCACCTTCGAGCGACACACCTCGCCACACTTGTTTGGTGTGTAACTTGTCCATCGCCAACGCAGATGACTGCACGCCACTGCCGGTATAAGGAATATGCAAATATTCCAACAAGGCTTGAATACGACCGTCTTCGCCGCCCGGGCCGTGCAATGCCAAAAAAGCGCGATCAATTTTTGCTTCTTTGATGTCCGCGATAATAGTGTCGCCGACATCAATCAATACCGAATCAACACCTGCTTCTTGCAATGCAGCAAAAACCGCCGCACCACTTTGCAAAGAAATTTCACGCTCAGCTGATTGACCACCATACAAAACACCGACACGGCCCAAGGCCATTTTCAGTTTTGTATCAATCGGCATCTTTACTTCTTTCATCTATTTACCTATTTATTCCAGCATCTACTTCAATTCACGACGCGCCAGTTCCGGTGAAAGCACACCAACATTACCAGCGCCCTGTGTAATCACTATGTCGCCTGCTCGCACTATGTCTTTCAACACATCGGGCACTGCATCAACCGTTTCAACAAAAATTGGATCAATCACACCGCGTGTGCGAATACTTCTGCAAAGATGTCGACTATCTGCACCGGGGATCGCATCTTCGCCTGCGCTGTAGACTTCCAACAAAATCAACGCATCAACTGTTGATAAGACTTCGACAAAATCTTCGTACAAATCGCGTGTTCGCGTGTATCTGTGCGGTTGATAAATCATGACCAATCGACGATCAGGCCAACCGTCGCGTACTGCGCGAATCACTGCGGCAACTTCTCGCGGATGGTGACCGTAATCATCCACCAACATGGCTGAACCATCGCCAACTGAAAAATTTCCGTAGACTTGAAAACGTCGACCAACACCCTGAAAATTTGCCAGGCCTTGTTGAATGGCTTGATCTGCAATACCTTCATCACTGGCAACCGCAATTACAGCTGTTGCATTTAATACATTGTGAATACCCGGCGTATTCAAACGAATACTCAAAGGCTTGTCGTGATGCGGACGAATCACATCAAATTCAGAATAGAATTGATGCTGACGAATATTCACCGCGCGATAATCACATTCTTCTGAAAAACCATAAGTCAAAATCGGGCGCGCCACTTCTGGAATAATCTCGCGCACGACAGAATCTTCACCGCACAACACAGCCAAACCGTAAAAAGGCAAGTTATGCAAAAATTCGATAAAAGTTTTTTTCAGTTTTGAAAAATCACCGCCATAGGTTTCCATATGGTCAGCATCTATATTGGTGACAATTGCCACCATAGGTTGCAAGTGTAAAAACGACGCATCACTTTCATCCGCTTCTGCAACCAGATAACGACTCGCACCCAACTGCGCATTAGTGCCTGTTGCATTTACCAAACCGCCGATAATAAATGTCGGGTCCAATTTTGCGGCAGCGAGAATCGAAGCCATCAAACTGGTGGTGGTGGTTTTTCCGTGAGTCCCTGCCACTGCAATGCTGTGGCGATAGCGCATTAACTCGCCCAACATTTCCGCGCGGCGCACAACTGGAATACGATTTTCGCGTGCACCTATAACTTCCGGATTTTGTGAATTGACCGCACTGGAATTCACCACCACATCCGCACCGCGCACATTGTCAGCCGAATGACCGATAAACACTTGCGCACCTTTTTTAATTAAACGTTCTGTAACAGCAGAAGCTTTAATATCCGAGCCGGAAATTTCATAGCCCTGATTCAACAAGACTTCAGCAATACCACTCATACCGGCGCCACCTATACCGATAAAGTGGATACGACGAATGCGGCGCATCTCGGGCACTTCGTAATATCCAGCCGCTACATCAGCGGATGAGTTGGCAGACACATTAGTCACTAATCAATTCCTCACATATATTTACCAGTCGCACAGCAGAATCCGGAATGGCATTTTGCTGCGCGTTTTTCCCCATTTGTTGCAACAACGATTTGTTGCGCAAATGCTCGCTCAATATTTTTTCCAAAAGCTCGGCAGTTAATTCTGCTTGCTTTAAGGACACACCCGCACCCGCTTTTACTAAATGTTGTGCATTCGCTGTTTGGTGATCATCAATCGCCGTCGGCAGCGGAATTAAAATAGATGCAACACCTGCCACCATTAATTCACTTACGGTCAACGCACCTGCACGACAAATCACCAAATCAGCCCAGGCATAAGCTGCTGCCATGTCCTGAATAAATGCATCGGCTTTTGCGTCCACATTTAATCGCTGATACGAATCCCGCGTCACATCCTGATGTTGCTGTCCGGTTTGATGCCACACCAATGGCCGATCCAATGGGTCCATAGTTGCCAAAGCGCGCGGCACTAATTCGTTAATTGCCTTTGCGCCCAAACTGCCACCCAATATCAATAAATGTGGCGATTCTTTTTCACGATGACTTATTCGTGTTTCAACAGCACCCAATTGTTGAATCGATTCCCTGACCGGATTACCCACAACTACAACATCTTTTGCAATTTCATTTTTAAACGCATTGGCAAATGCGGATAACACTTTGGTTGCACGCGGGGCTAGCAACCGATTGGTTGTTCCAGCAACCGCATTTTGTTCGTGAATAACCAAAGGTATATTCAACCAACGCGCAACCAACCCACCCGGCCCCGATGCAAATCCGCCAAAACCCACCACCAATTGTGGATTAATTTTTTTAATTAATGCGCGCGCTTGTAACAGCGCACGCGAAATTAAAAACGGTGCTTTCAACAAACCCAATAATCCTTTACCACGCACCCCCTCTACCGATAAAAAGTGCAGAGGAATATTCGTTTGAGGTACCAATATGGTTTCAATTCCTTTCGCAGTACCCAACCAATCCACTTTTGCACCGCGCTTGATAAATTCCTGCGCAACTGCCAGTGCCGGAAACACATGCCCGCCTGTTCCACCGGCCATAATTAAAACGCGTTGCTGACTCATGCCAATTCCATTCGCGCCGATACCGGTGTTCTTTTTACTTCAGGTGCTGAAGGCACATAACCTGCAAGCTCCCAATGCGCGCGCAATACAAACGCCATTAACACACAACAAATCAACAAACTACTGCCGCCGTAACTAATAAATGGCAGGGTTAATCCTTTGGTGGGTAAAAATCCAGATGCCACACCTATATTCACAATGGATTGCAGCGCAAAAATGACTCCAATTCCAAAACAGGCCAGTGCCGAAAAAACTTTACCTGCTGCTAAATTGGCCCGGGCAATCGACATAATTCGCCAAATCAACACCGCAAATAATCCAATAACAACTAACGCACCGATCAAACCAAACTCTTCAGCGATGATGGAAAAAATAAAATCCGTGTGAGCCTCGGGCAAAAAAAACAATTTTTGTAAACTGTTACCCAACCCCAAGCCCAACCATTCACCGCGACCAAATCCAATTAAGGATTGAGTTAATTGATAACCCGTATCGTATTGATCCACCCAGGGATCAAGAAAAGTCACCAATCGCTGCATGCGATAGGGTGAGAAAATTGCCACCATTGCCAAGCTGCCTACACCGGCCACAATCAACAACAAAAAATGCCAAAGCTTTACGCCAGCAATAAACATCAGCGAAAACACCGTTGTTGCCAAAACTACAGTTCCACCAAAATCAGGTTCCAGCAATAACAAGCCTGCCATAACACCAACGATCAACACTGATTTTAAAAATCCTTGCCAGCCTTGATTCAGCTCTTGATAGCGGCGCGCAAAAAAACTGGCGAAAAAAATCACTGCACAAAATTTTGCGATTTCCGATACCTGCACATTAAACAATCCAAAATTTAACCAGCGCTGACTACCATTCACTTTTTTACCAATACCGGGAATCAAGACTATCACCAGCAAAAATATGGCAATCAACAACAAGTGCCCCGAGTAACGTTGCCACACACTCATAGGCACACAAACAACAAAAGCAGCCAGTAATATTCCCAACAACATAAACACAAAATGGCGCATGCCAAAAAACCAGGCATCGCGATACACAGCTTCTGCAAATGACACAGAAGCCGAGGACACCATAATCAAGCCTATCGACATAAGCGCAAACCAACTGCAGATTAGTGTCCAATCCACACGTTGCATTAAAGGTAAACCTGAGAAGCTGGATGCAGATTTCATCGCTGCTTCTCCAACACCAATCGACAGAATTGTTCGCCTCTGTCTTCGTAATTTTTAAACATATCGAAACTGGCACATGCTGGCGATAACAACACCGCATCGCCTGATTGACTGATATCCAACGCAATATCGATTGCATTTTGCAAACTGGTCGCGAAGTGACAAGCAACTGTTTTTTCAATCGCGGCAGCAATTATTGTTGCATCGCGGCCAATCAACACTACATCAGCATTAATACCTTTAAACACTGGCACCAGCTCAGAAAAATCTTGTCCCTTGCCTTCACCACCCAGAATCACCGTTAATTTTTTGGGATTGCGCGCAAGCCCTCTGATCGCTGCTTGAGTCGCGCCGATATTGGTACCTTTGGAATCGTTATAAAATTCCACACCTCCGATGGCGTCAACAAACTCGCAACGGTGACGCAAACCTTTAAAAGTTTTCAGTGCGGACAATATGGCTTCCATCGGAATACCGGCAGAATCAGCCAGCGCAATTGCGGCCAGCGCATTTTCAATATTGTGACGCCCTGGAATTTTTAGTTCCGACGCAGGCATTAAGGGCGTCAAATTTTTTGCCAGATATTCCTTACCCTCATCCTCCAACAACCCAAAGGATCCGAAATCCGCTTTGCCACCGAATTGAATTGGCTTCACACCTTGCGCCAAAGGTGGATGAGTCAACAGATCATGTCGATTCACCACAATTTTTTCTGCACCAAAATACACTCGCATTTTGGCCATTATGTAATCCCGCATTGATGCATAACGATCCAGATGATCAGCACTGATATTTAAAATGGTGGCGACTTTTGCATTTAATTTACTAACTGTTTCCAACTGAAAACTGGAAAGTTCCATCACATAAAGCTGAATATCATCCGCAATTAAATCCAGCGCTGGCGTTCCCAAATTTCCACCCACTGCAACCGGAATATTCGCCTCCTTTGCCATCTCACCTACCAATGTCGTGACTGTACTTTTGGCGTTAGAACCGGTGATAGCCACAATCGGCGCTTTGGCGTAACGCACAAATAGTTCAATATCGCCCACTACTGGAATGCCTGCATTTTTAGCGGCGACAATTTCTGCGGTGGATTGAGCAACACCTGGACTTAAAATTATTTCATTGCAAGCCAACAAGCTTTCCAAATCAATTCGACCAGTAATCAATTGTGTATTCGGAAATTCTTTTTCAATAACTGATGCATTCGGCGGATTTTCACGCGTATCCATCAATACAAATTTCTGCCCCTGCTTTGCCAAAAAGCGCGCAACCGATAACCCGGTAATACCGGTACCGATAATCGCTTTGACATTGTTAGTGGCAATCATTTGTGACAATTAATTATTTCCTATTCAAATTCATTTTTAATTCAAACATTTTCACCCCCCTCCTAACCGAACCCTTGGCAAGGGGGAGGAACAGTCCCCCACTTTGAAAAAGGGGGGTTAGGGGGGATTTAAAATTTCTAAAATTTCCGCTATCTCAAATCCCTCCCCCACCTCCCTTTCTCAAAGGGAGGAGCTATCTAATCTTCAACGTCGCCAACCCAATCAAAACTAAAATAAACGTGATAATCCAAAACCGCACAATCACGCGCGGTTCCGGCCAACCCTTTAATTCAAAATGATGATGAATCGGTGCCATACGGAAAATTCTTTTTTGCGTGAGTTTGTAAGACGCAACTTGCAAAATCACCGAAACAGTTTCCAACACAAAAATTCCGCCCATGATGAATAAAACAATTTCGTGGCGAACAATCACGGCGATTAATCCGAGCGCAGCGCCTAAAGCCAGCGCACCCACATCACCCATAAAAACTTGTGCGGGATAAGTGTTGAACCATAAAAATCCGAGACCCGCGCCAACCAATGCGCAGCAAAACACAACCAATTCACCTGCACCCGGAATGTAGGCAATATTTAAATATTGCGAAAATTGTGAGTGCCCAACCAAGTACGCAATAATTGCCAAGGCACCGGCAACCATGACGCAAGGCATAATGGCCAAACCATCAAGACCATCGGTTAAATTCACCGCATTACTGGTGCCGACAATTACAAAATAAGTGAACACTATGTAAAACAACCCCATGTTCAGGGCGACATCTTTAAAAAACGGAATAAATAGTTGTGTCTCAGCGGGAATTTTTGCGGTGTAAAACAAAAACACCGCCGCACCGAAGCCAGCGATTGATTGCCAGAAATATTTCCAACGTGCGGGCAAACCTTTAGGATCTTTTTTCGCCACTTTGCGATAGTCATCTACCCAACCCACTGCACCGTAAATTGCGGTAACCACCAGAATCACCCACACATAACGGTTGGATAAATTGGCCCACAATAAAGTGCTGATAAAAATGGCTGACAAAATTAACGCGCCGCCCATGGTAGGCGTACCCGATTTACTCAAATGACTTTGTGGACCATCAGTGCGAACTGCCTGACCGATTTTTAATTCAGTCAAACGACGAATAAACCATGGCCCCAACCAGAGAGAAAAACCCAAGGCAGTCAAAACACCAAAAATGGCGCGCACGGTTAAATATTGGAACACCGCAAAACTGCGAACATATTCCTGTAATATTTCTGAAAGCCAATACAGCATTAGTGTGTGCCTCCCACTGTTTTTGTTTGAATACTGGGTTGATTGGCACACAGGGCTTGCACAACTAGTTCCATACGCGCACTGCGTGAGCCTTTAATTAAATAGGTCATGCCTGGTTTGGCAATTTGTTGTAAGCGACTAATCAATAATTCTCGATCAGTAAAATGTTCTGCACCCTGGCCGTAACGACGACTTAAATGTTCGCTTAACTTGCCGAGCGTGAATAATTGTTGAATATTTTTTTGGCGAGCGTATTCGCCCAACTCGGCGTGCAACTCCGCTGCGTTCTCACCCAGTTCAGCCAAGTCACCTAGCACCAACACATTTTGTTCAGCACGAGCCAACACATCAATCGCCGCACGCACAGATCCGGGATTCGCGTTGTAACTGTCATCAATAATTTGTGAACCTGCGACACCTTGATAACGCGCCATTCGTCCAGCGACAGGAGAAAAATTTTGCAAACCTTGCTGTATTTTTTTCAGATCAACTTTTAATGCAAGCGCACAAGCCGATGCCATCAACGCATTGCGGACATTGTGCTCACCCTGAGCAGACATGCTGACCGGAACAATTTGATTTTTATAATGAAGCTGGAATTGAACTCCAAAAAATTCCCCTCCCCCGGAGGGGTGCTCCAAAGGGGCGGGGTGGTCCAGTAAAATATCCGAAGCAAACACATCGGCTGATTGATTGTGCAAACCAACTTTTATCACTGACACAGATTTTTCATGTAACTGCTGCAACCAACCCGCTGCAAATTTTTCATCCAGATTCACAACCGCCGTTTGCCCTAATGACAAGGCTTGATAAATTTCACCCTTGGCTTTTGCAACACCTTCAATTGAACCAAAACCTTCGATGTGCGCAGGCATCACATTGTTAATCATAGTGACATCAGGTTTTGCCAGTTCGCACAAATAGGCAATTTCATTGGGGCCACTTGCACCCATCTCGACAACGGCAAATTTATGTTCAGCCGTTAATTGCAACAAAGTCAGCGGCACGCCAATGTGATTATTGAAATTACCGCGAGTTGCATGAGTTTCACCCGCTTGTTGCAAAATACTGGCAAGCATAGTTTTGACTGTAGTCTTGCCACTGCTGCCCGTAATCGCAACCACTGGCCCAGCAAATAGTGAACGGTTGAATGCAGCAATTTGCCCCAAGGCCAATAAAGAATCGCTCACCACTAATTGCGGCAAACTAATTTCGGGAAAATAACGCTCAACCACTAATGCGCAAGGTTTTTTATCAACCGCTTGCTGAATAAAATCGTGCGCATCAAAACGTTCGCCTTTTAACGCGACGAACAGATCACCTTCAGCCAAAGTTCGCGTATCAGTATTCACTTGCGTAAAACCGGCGCCGCCATTTTGCAATTGCGCAGTTAAGCCACGCAGAGCATGCGAACCAATAAGTTCAAGAATTTCTTGTAAATGCAGGGCGCGAATCATGAGGCGGCTCCTGCAGCAAAATTAGTCGAGAGTTTTACCAATCGACGTTGCAATGCAAGACGTGCTTGCTGCTCATCACTAAAAGCAATCGTTTGTTGCGCAAATATTTGATAGTTCTCGTGACCTTTACCGGCAATCAACACCAAATCGCCTGCACGCGCTTGTTGCACTGCCATATCAATGGCTTGTGCACGATCAGCAATAGTTAAACAAGCGCGAGGATTTTTCATACCGCGAATAATATCGGCAGCAATTAATGCAGGATCTTCTGAACGCGGATTATCATTGGTCACCAGTACACAATCGCTGTAAGTTTCTGCGATGCGCCCCATCAATGGACGCTTGGTTTTGTCGCGATCGCCACCGCAACCAAACACAGTCCAGATGCGATTGCGATTGTGCTGGCGCAAAGCCTTCAAAGTTGTTTCCAATGCATCCGGTGTGTGCGCGTAATCGACTATGACTTTAATATCTTGCTGCGCTTCCAACTCGATTGATTGCATACGACCCGGCGCCGCCAATAAATGCGGAACCTGATCAACAACCGATTGCAAGCTGTAACCCTGAGCACAAACTGCAGCAATTACCAACAATAAATTGTTCAAATTAAATTGGCCGAGAAGTGGCGAGCGCAATTGAGCCTGGCCCCAAGGCGTGATTAATTCTGCAGATGCGCCTGCATCATCTAACTGAATATTACGCAGATAAACATCCGCTTCGGTTGTAACTGAACAACGAATCAAGTTCAGATTTGCAGGTGCAATATCAACCAGATTCGCAGCCCAGGCGTCATCCATATTGATCACTGCATGTTGCAATCCCGCAAACAATAATAATTGCGATTTTACTTTTCCATAAGTTTGCATATCACCGTGATAATCCAGATGATCCTGCGTCAAATTGGTAAAGATGGCGGTAGTGAAAGGCAAAGCTGCAACACGGTGTTGATGCAAACTGTGCGAGGATACTTCCATTGCAGCGGCCGTTACTTTTGCGTCACGCATCTCTGACAAAATGGATTGCAAACGGATAGCATCGGGCGTTGTCAAACCGGTTGAGGTTAATTGCTGTAATTGTTGTGACAAGCCATTAGGATTTTTTGCATCCAGAGTTGCATAACCCAAGGTACCAATCACACCGGTTAATTGATTGGATACACGAGCAATTAATTGTGCAGCCAATAATGCACAGGTGGTTTTGCCGTTAGTGCCGGTCACACCGATTAAAGAAAATTCTTTCGCGGGTTCATCATAAAAACGCGACGCAATTGCGCTGATTTTCTGTGGCAATTGTTCGACAGCAACAACCGGAATATGACCAATCCAATTAATGCCCTGCCATTGAATATCAGCTTCAACCAGAATAGCGGCAGCACCTTGATCAACTACCTGCGCAATAAAATCGCGACCATCAGTTTTCTGACCTTTGATGGCAACAAAACAACCGCCAGAGATTATTTGGCGGCTATCCAATGACAATTGATTGATTTGTACTTGCGCTGCATCCAATAAATCCTGATCAGGCAAGAGTTGCTGCAATTGTTTTAAGCGCATCGGATTATTCATCCTGCACCTCCGGATTTTTTACCGGACTTTTCGTCAGCACTGATAGCAATGGCTTGTTGCTCGGTGACTTTGTCGGGCGCGACATGCAGCATACGCAAGGCATCTTCCGCAACTTTGGAGAATGCAGGCGCAGCAACCCAGCCACCGTTAACAGTAATTCCAGAACCTTGCGGATCATCAATCACGACCAAAGCGACTATGCGTGGATTTTCAACTGGCGCCATACCAATAAAAGATGAAATTTGTTTGGAACTGTAACGGCCATTAATTGCTTTGAATGCAGTACCAGTTTTTCCCGCAACAGAATAAGAAAGTGCTTTGGCACGACTACCCGTTCCTTCGGCGCTCACCACACGTGTCAACATATCCACTACATCTTTTGCATAACGCTGATCGACAATGCGCTCGCCATTCGGTGGCATATCAACTTTTAATAATGAAACCGGACGTTTGATACCGCCGGATGCAATCACGCTATAAGCTTGCACCACTTGCAGTGGTGTCATAGTCAATGCATAACCGTAAGATAGATTCGCGCGTTCAATTTTTTGTGCAGGTTTTAAATAAGGCAATGAACCCGCGGCTTCACCGGGGAAGCCAGTACCGATTGCTTGACCAATACCCAAACGCGCGTACATATCGCGCACAGTGTTGGTGTCCAATGCAAAACTGATTTTGGTCATGGCGATGTTGCTGGATTTTGCAATCGACATAGCCAAATCCATTGCACCGTAATTTTGGTGATCCTTAATCGGTTTGGTGCCCACCATAAAATATCCGGGATTGGTATCAATCACATCGGTGGGTTTAAATTTTCCACTTTCCAATGCAGCCAAGACTACCCAGGGTTTTACGGTTGAGCCGGGCTCATACAAGTCCGTAATCGCGCGATTGCGCAAACCGGCACCACGCGCAGTGTTGCGATCATTAGGGTTGTAACTGGGCCAGTTGGTCATGGCCAGAACTTCGCCGGTCAACACATCGAGAATTACCAGAGAACCCGCAGTTGCCTGACTGGTTTCAATTGCTTTTTTTAATTCGCGATAGGCTAAATATTGCAAACGCAAATCAATACTCAGGGTTAATCCCTGACCTGATCTTTCGGCAGTTGATGTTAATTCTTTTACGATACGGCCACGCAAATCTTTGATGACATCACGCTTGCCATCGACACCAGTCAACCAGGAATCGTAGGCCAACTCCATGCCTTCCTGACCGCGATCATCCACATCAGTCATGCCCACCAAATGCGCAGCTACTTCACCGGCTGGATAATAACGGTGATATTCAACCTGCTCATACACACCGGGAATTTCCAAAGCCAAAATAGTTTGCGCCGCATCAGGCGGCATTTGACGCTGCAAATACATGAATTCTTTTTTGGAGTAGCGCTGAATTTTTTCTTTTAATTCTGGCAAAGGAATGGACAAAGCTTTGGCTAAATCCGCCCAGCGTTCCGGCGCTTTAATTAATTGTTTTGGATTGGCCCATACATCAGACACAGGTGTGCTCACCGCTAATGGATCACCATTGCGATCTGTAATCACGCCGCGGTACGCAGGAATGATCTCAGTACGCAACGTGCGCGACTCACCCTGATCCTGCAAAAACTCATAACCTTTTTCAGCATTCGGCCAAACCTGCAATTTAGCCAAATGAATAATCAGTGCAATGACCAATACGAATAAAAAAACACCCACCACATAAAAACGCCAACGCGCAACTTGCAAAGGGGATTTGCCGCTGCGCGCTTTTGCTGTGCGAGGTTGAAGTGATGATGAAGGCTTAATCATTGCGGCGCCTCATCAATTGAATCACTTGCACGACGAATCATAATAATTTCTGTCGACACAGGCGCTTTCATATTTAATTCGGAAATCGCAACCTGTTCGACACGACTGTAAGCAGCCCAGGTGCTACGCTCCAGTAAAAACTGCCCCCACTGCACTTGCAATTGCGAGGCTTGTCGACGCAGAGTTTCTATCTCATCGGTTTGTTTGCGCACTTGTTGTGTGCTGGCAACCACAGCCAACGCAGAAACCACCACCAATACCCACAACACCACGACTGCCAGCAAACTGCCAGCTGTAATGGTTTTTCGGGTTGATTGGATGCGTGATTTCATAAAGTAATTTTTTCGCCTTCTTATAAAATTTTAAAAAAACCGACCTCCTCCCAGCCCTCCCCTTGCTAGGGGAGGAACTTGTCCCCTCCCCTGGCAAGGGGAGGGTTAGGGTGGGGTCATAATTTTTCCGCAACACGCATAACCGCGCTGCGCGATCTCACATTGCGATTAATTTCTTCATCCGATGCTTTAATCGCTTTGCCAATCGATTTTAATTTTCGATTTAATTGTTCATCGCGAATCGGTAAACCACGCGGTACCGGATCGCCTTGTTCTTGCTGACGAATAAAACGTTTGACCAATCGATCTTCCAACGAATGGAAACTGATCACCACCAAACGTCCACCCGGTGCCAGCACATCAACCGCTTGTTTCAATACTGATTCGAGATCGCCCAATTCGTTGTTGATGTGAATGCGAATCGCTTGAAATGCGCGCGTCGCTGGATGCTTACCTTTTTCCCACGCGGGATTCGCCACTTTGATCACTTCAGCCAAATGACCGGTGCGCGCAAAAGGTTTTTTAATCCGCTCTTGCACAATCGCACGCGCCATACGCCGCGCAAATCGCTCTTCACCCAATTCTTTTAAAACAAAACTGATTTCATCTTCGCTCGCGCTATTCACCCAATCCGCAGCACTCATGCCTTGCGACTGATTCATGCGCATATCCAAAGGGCCATCCTGCATAAAACTGAATCCGCGCTCGGCGTCATCCAATTGCGGTGAGGACACACCCAGATCCAATAACACACCAGTGACCTTGCCTTGCATCTGCCGCTCAACAATTAATTGCTGCAAATCAGCAAAAGACGCGTGCGCAATTTCAAAACGCGATTCGTTCGCAAATTTTTCGCGCGCGGTTTGTATGGCCGTCAAATCTTTATCGATGGATAACAAACGTCCGCTTGCGCCAAGCGATTGCACAATCAACCCGCTGTGACCACCTCGACCAAAAGTGCCATCAACATAAAAACCATTGGGATCAGTCAGTAATTCGCTCACCGCTTCTTGCAACAGAACGGTGACATGCTGGTAATCAGTCACATCCACTCCTAGAAGGACAAGGATTGCAATTCGGCGGGCAGATCCCCTTGGGAAGGCTGGTCCAGCAATGTTTGCCAGCCATCTTCTGCCCAAAGTTCAAGTTTGTTGCCCAAACCGACCAGCATGAGTTTTTTATCCAGATGCGCGAAATCACGCAGTGTGGGAGGGACCAGAATGCGCCCGTTGCCGTCCAACTCCAGGTTGACCGCCTGGCCGATGAACAAACGCTGGATGCGTCTAACTTCCGGATGAATAGTGGGTAATGCCTGGATTTTCGGCATGATGCTTTGCCATTCCGGCTCGGGGTAGATCAACAGGCAGCGCTCTTGTGTGTGAGCGGTCAGCCACAAACGCCCGGCACAAAGCTCCACCAGCTCATCGCGAATGCGCGAGGGCATGGCCATGCGACCCTTGGGGTCCATGCTGATGGAATGACTACCTGTAAACACAAATCACCACTTTCGACAAAAAATTTCCACAAAAATCCACATTTATCCACTTTTTCCCACGCTGCTCACTATAAATGCGGCTTATCCAAAGTCAAGCGACCGAAAAACAAAAAAGTCACAAAAATCAGGGAAATAGCAGCGAAAAAAGAAGGATTTTGTAGGGAAACTGCAAAGAACCATAAACAGGGAGGCAATGATTTAAATCAAAAACAAACAGTTAGCACACCAACTTAAAGTAAAACCTTAAGAGTCAAACTATTTTGGATTGAAAAGGGAGATCTTTTAGAAGGAAATCAGCTAACAAATAGCCAATAAGATGAAGAAATCAACAGGAAGATACGAGCGGACGGAAAGTTACAAGACTTTTCCAGAACTGGCAATCCCGCAAAGCAAAATTATCCGTCACCCAAATCCTTGCCCGATTCTGGCGCGAACTATAAGATTCTGCACTTTCTCCCTTCAGGAAAAAGGAATAACAACAAAATGATAATAGTCCCTACGGAAAAACAATTTGACTGGAAACACGCCCCGGTCGTCCTGTTTTTAATTGTCCTGCTCAACCTGCTGACCTACTTCCTTTACCAGTCTCGCGACATGGTCAAAATGATGGATGTTTACACCAGCTATCAGGCCCACGGTTTTTTCGAACAGGAATGGCCTGCATTTAAAACCTGGTTGACCGAGCAAAAAGAAACCGAATTACTAAAACAATATCAGCAAGCCTACGACGAGGAAGAAACTGACATCATCATTCAGGATATGTTGATGCGTCAGGATTTTTATCAATATCTCGAACACAATTCCCGCGAGTATTTTTTACCGGATGATCATGATGTCTGGGCACCGGAACGCGCGCGCATCAATGCTGTGGTGAAAAGCATTAGCTACATGGCAAACGGATTAATTGCATCCAACCTCGAAGTGTTTGATTTTATTTCCCACCAATTTTTACACGGCAGCCTCGATCATCTATTAGGCAATATGTTTTTCCTGATCATTTGTGGTTTCGCGGTGGAAGCCGCCATAGGCCACTGGCGATTTCTAGCATTTTATTTATTGGCAGGTATAGGTGCAGGTTTTGCGCAGGTGGCGTCCAACTGGACTAGCGGCACACCTTTGGTCGGCGCGTCAGGCGCTATCTCGGGTGTGATGGCCATGTACCTTGCGGTATTTCGTTTTAAAAAGATTGAATTCTTTTATTGGTTTTTCTTTTTTGTTGGTTACTTCCGCGCGCCCGCGCTATTAATTCTGCCCTTTTATATTGGTAAAGAAATTCACAATTATTATCAGGATACCGAATCCAATGTTGCTTTTATGGCGCACGCCGGTGGATTTGTCACAGGTGCACTTTTGATTGCACTTGCGCTGCTATTTAATCGAAAAATGTTAAATCGCGAATATATTGATACCAATCAAGCGATTGATCCCAAGCAAGAAAAACTGGCCGAAATTTATGACGCTATAGGCAAACATCGTTTCGAAAAAGCCTTGTCCAGCGTGGAGGATATGCTGAAACAATACAAACAGGATTTTGAATTGGCTTTAATTCGTTACAATTTATTAAAAATTCAACGCGGCGATAATTTTGATCAAGCCGCGCTATCCTTATTTCAGTATCCCAATTTATCGACACCTCAATTAAAACGCTTGGATCAAGCCTGGTTAGACAATCCGCAAGTGCACGCTCAAATTGATGAACAATCAGCATTAAAAGCTGGCATTCAATTAGCGGGATTAACCGCACCCAAAGCCGCTGAAGATTTATTTCGATTATTGGAAGAACGCAAAAGTCGACATCCCAGCATGAGTTTACTGGCGAATAAACTGGCGCGCACCTTTACCCAAACTCGTGAGCCCGCCAAAAAAACCAAATACGAACAATTAGCCCGTGAATATGCGGAGATGCACAATGGATTACTGTAAATATCATCCCTTAACCGGCGCTACGTTTTTTTGCCGCGATTGCAATACTCATTTTTGCGATAAGTGTGTAGACGACGCGCCTGAACACAATGGCAATGTTTTATGTTTGTCCTGCGGCAAACAACTGGAAAGTTTAGGTTCAGCCAACACAGTCACACCCTTTTGGCGTCGCCTGCAAGAAGCCTTTAAATATCCACTCAATGCATCAGCACTCAGCCTTATTATCGGCACAGCAGTTTTAACGTCGATTGCCAGTGCAATTTCACTTATGTGGATTTTTGCCTTGGTTATTTACCTCATAGCCACAGGTGCAATTTTAAAATACAGCTTTCGCTGTTTGGAAAAAACCGCCGATGGTGAGATGTCAGCACCCGATATTCCCGATGCTTATCAAGGCGGTGTGAGTTTATTGTTTCAACTGATTTTAATGATTGTAATTCTCAGCGCTGCCGTAGGTGCAACCGGCTATTACTTAAGTTATACACTCGGTGGCATCCTCGGATTTTTAGCGATTATCTGTTTCCCGGCAATGTTAATTCGATTTGCCATGACGGAAAATTTTATCGAAGCCTTAAATCCAATCGCAGCCATAGGGTTGATTATGACTCTGGGGTTGCCTTATGGTTTGTTGATGGCATTTATTATCATTATGATGAGTTCTATGGGTGTGTTGTATGAACTGATTCATGCGCTGTTACCTGCTGGAACTTATCTGGTGCAATCCATTATTTCTAACTATTACTCCATCGTTATTTTTCATTTAATGGGGTACATACTCTTTCAATATCAGCGTGAACTGGGTTATATCGCGCGTTCCAGTAACGAAGACGATGAAGTGCAGCGCACCGATGTTGAACGTCTCACGGCCAAATTGGATGTCTTTTTGAAAGAAGGTGATTACGAAAAAGTCGTGAACCTTTATCACCAGGCATTCAAACAATTCCCGCAGGAAAAACAATTTTTCGATAAGTATTTCGAGCTGATTTATCTGTGTAAAAAACCAGCCTTAATGCAGGATTTTGCTCCGCAATATTTGCAATTTATCTTGCAACAAAAACGTTATGATCGTCTCACCAGCCTGTACAAACAAATTCTGATACTGGTGCCGGACTTTATTCCACCGCAGCCGGAAATCCGCGTTGAACTGGCGAGACTTTACAAACAACAAAACGATTTAAAACTGGCCGTAAAATTATTAAATGGCCTACATAAAACTCATCCCGAATTTACGGACTTACCCAAAGCCTATCAACTACTTGCCGATTGCCTTGAGCTAATGCCCAATATGGCTGCACAAGCGGATAAAGCGCGCAAGTTAGCGCAACAATTGGAAATCAAATTAAAAGAAATAGAAGCGACCAAACCAAAACCCAAAGCTGATTTTGCTCCGCAGGAAATCAAAGTGAACCGACCCAAACCGGCAACCACAACAGCGGAACCTGCGCCAGAACCCCTAGCGAACGGCCCGCGCGATTTGCCGCCGATTGAATTTAAGTTGTAGCAAAAAGTCTTTCGTCATACCCGAAGGGTATCCAGTGACTTACAGCTATTGAAGACTCTGGATTCCCTTTGGGAAAGGACGGCTATCTACAATAAAATTTTGATCACAAAAAGGTTTATTTATTTTTAATACTGGCTTTATCAAACTGCGCCGAATATTTTTCAATCCATTCAATCGCCGCTTGTTCGCTGGTTAGCTCCCGCCCTTTCAGGGAAAGCCGTTGGCGATAATCCTCAATCTGACAAACTTGCTCCACCATTCGCGCGTGAAAATATTCGTTATCACTGGTGAATTTCACACCCACTTCATATTGATCATGGGTCTGTTCACGTCGCCAAACGATCACGCCTCGCCCGTGATAATCAGATTTGATAACCGGTATTTCAAACTCGACCATAGTGCCAACTTTTATGGGTTTATCCGTAACAAATGACAAACCACCCGCACTTAAATTACGCACCTGCGCACGCGATTCCATCTGTTCATTGGCACATACTTGAATAGGAATTGAAGTGGGATGACGAATATAGGTTCTCATTACACTTTTCTTAAGTTACATCGATAACTGAAGTGTAAATCACAAACCGCAAGTGATTGGATTAGATCTTAATTAGCAGCTGTGAGCTTAGAACTGTTTGATCCGACATTTGACCCTTCCATAGCCAACCAATTGAAATTGCCTGATGTCCGCCAAGTGATAGTTTGCTAGACTTTGGCAGACGCACCGAGGTATTCACCATGAGCAAAGAATTTTCCCCCATAGTGTCCGAGTTTGAATCGGCAGAACAAGAAGCCAGTTATACCGAGTGGCTCAAAGCCAAGGTAAAAGCCAGTCTTGAAGACCCGCGCCCCTCAATCCCGCACGACCAGGTGATGGCAGAGATGCGTGAGTTATTAGAGTCGAAAGTCAAGGTTCGCAATGCTGGTTAAATGGCGGCCAGAAGCAAGGCAAGAGCTTTGGAGTATTCTTGATTACATTAGTGATCACAACCCGATAGCCGCATTCAATCTTTTCGATGAAATTGAGCAAGCCACGCAAGCCCTTCCACAACATCCATATCTCTATCGAGCAGGCAGAGTTAGCGGCACAAGAGAGCTTGTTGTAAATCCTAACTACATCGTCATTTATCGAACAACGGATTGCATAGAAATAATTTCCGTTGTTCACTCGAGACAGGAATATCCAAAAACGGATCTGAAGACCTAAACAAAGATTCAGGTTTGTGTGAAATTAAGTGAAGTCAGCCATAAGCCGGGTTCTGTCGTGGACAGTCATTCATCTGGGACTGATGTCGCCATCAGCCTCAAGCAACCTACCCGCCCTCGATACGGGCCGCATCATTGAGGGCCTATTTGGTCTTGCTCCGAGCGGGGTTTACCATGCCGCAGCCTGTTGCCAGTTGCGCGGTGCGCTCTTACCGCACCCTTTCACCCTTACCGGTTCTGGTTTGCTTCACACCGAAATGATCAGCACCTTGAACTTAGGCGGTCTGCTCTCTGTTGCACTTTCCGTGGGTTCACACCCCCCAGGCGTTACCTGGCGCTCTGCCCTGTGGAGCCCGGACTTTCCTCCCCTGCGCACCCTTTTATTTGCAAGCAAATAATCGAGACATCACAAGAGCGACTGTCTGGCCAACTTCGGGCGGCACTTTATCCGCTGGGTTCTTGAAACACAAATAAAAAGACGAGACTTTTTGTCACCAATCCCCACATTCTATAATCTCGCGACTAGTCATTTTCTGTAGATAACTGGTATTTTGCCGCGAATGGACTATTACTGAGTAGTCTGCGTCACTCATATTTCTATGAATACAACACCGAAAGTCTGATGGCTTTCTTTCTTATGTCGATAAAACAATTAGATGGAGACATTCTGTGAACAAGTTTCGTGTCAATTTAATCAGTCTGGCTGTAGCAAGTGCAGTGTCCCTACCGGCGATTGCACAAGAACCTGCACTGGAAGAAGTATTGATTACCGCACAAAAACGCACACAAAAATTACAGGACGTACCTATCTCGGTGAATGCACTCACCGGTGAAAAAATTGAAGATGCTGGCATCACCAGTATCGAACGTATCGCCGATTACATCCCCAGTTTTAATATGACGCAAACCGGAATCGGCACCAACATTGCCATTCGCGGTATCAGCTCAGGCGTTAACCAGGGTTTCGAACAATCTGCCGCACAATTTGTTGATGGCATTCACTTTGGACGTTCGCAATTAGCTCGTGCGCCCTTTTTAGATATCGAACGCGTAGAAGTGTTGCGCGGACCACAAAGTATTATTTTCGGTAAAAACTCCACCGCAGGTGCGATCAGTATCACTACCGCAAAACCGACAGATGATTTTGAAGGCAAAGTGTCTTTTCTTTATGAGCCTGAATACGGCGAACAAGATGCACGCGTGATTGTGTCAGGCCCATTGACCGATACTTTTTCTGCACGCCTCGCATTGTTGGATAGCAGTGTTGATGGTTTTATGGAAAACACCACACTCGGCCGCGACGAAGCGACCGATGACAATCAAGTGGCGCGCGTAAGTTTTCGTTGGCAACCCACTGATGATTGGGATATCAATTTAAAAATTGAAGATGGTTCGTTTGATAGTGATGGACGCAATCTTGAAGTCGTCAAACCGGTTTTCAATCCCAATCAAGTGCTGGACACTAACGGCCAACCGGTTAACCCGGTTTCTTACCAAACCATGCTGTCACTCTTGACCGGCGGCAATTATTTTTTGGACACAGCACAAGATTGGAAACGCCAATCCAATGGCGACTATAGTTACAACGATACCGAAAACCAAACGCTCACCGTTGAATATCGTTTGGAAAGTCACACACTCACTTCAGTAACGGGCCACAACGCTTATCAATATGAAGAATTGTGTGATTGCGATTTCACCGGCGCATCCGGTTTTTATATTTTATCCGATGAAGATTACGATCAATTCAGTCAGGAATTTCGCATAGCTTCCGATGAGGATCAAACCTTCAGCTATTTATCCGGCGTGTTCTTCCAAAAAAGTTCGCTGGATTTTCATGACATAGTCGGCGTACCGACTGATAGTTTTATCGCCACTGCATTTCAATCACGCATAGGCGCCACTCGCGCCAACGCATTACGCGGGGCATCGACACAACGTGATTTCAATCAGGACACAGAGCTCTACGCAATTTTTGCACAAGGCACTTACAACCTGACCGATGAATCACGTTTTATTTTGGGTGCGCGTTACACCAAAGAAAACAAAGAAGCAGATCGCCATCAATATCACGTCACCCCCACAGGAACTGAATTGCCTTTAGGCAGCGTGACCGATTTGTACAACGGCATTTGGAGCATTTTCAAAATTGATCCACACACAGTGAATGGTGATCGCGATGAATCGGCATTCACGCCACTGGTGACTTATCAGTTGGATCTCAACTCCACCGATATGGTTTACGCCAGCTACACCACTGGTTTTAAATCCGGTGGTTTTGATGTGCGTTCAAACGCAGCGCCTAATGCACTCGGTGGAATTTATAACGGTCAGGCAGTCGGCATTCCCAACATCGAAGGCTCATGGGAATTTGAAGACGAAGAAGTTAAAAACTATGAAGTCGGTGGAAAATTTTTGTTAGGCGGCGGCTCAGCTGAATTGAACGTCGCACTCTTCCGTTCTGAATTTGACGATATGCAAACCAGTCAATTCGACGGCCAATTAAGTTTCAACGTGACCAACGCCGGTCAAGCTTTGGTACAGGGTGCCGAAATTGATGGTCGTTGGGCATTAACCGATGATTTGTTAATGCGCGGTGGTGTTGCCTTAATTGATTTTGAATACACCGATTTTAAAAATTCACAATGTTATTTTGGTCAAGTCGATAACGTCGGCGCAGTAGGTGATGGTGTCTGTGATGCAACCGGCAAACGCCGCGAATTCACACCCGAAGTTCAAGGCAACATGGGTTTTGATTACACCATCGAATTCGCAGGCATGACATTGGTGAGTACACTCGATTTCATCTACAACTCAGAGTACTACACCACACCATCGCTTGATCCAAAATTCAAACAAGATGCCTACACCAAAATCAATGCACGCATTGCATTAAGCGGCAACGATGACATGTGGGAAATCGCTCTAATCGGCAAAAACCTCACCGACGAATCAATCGTCAGCTATGCCAATGGCTTACCAGTAGCAGCGACAATCACCAGCAACACCAGCTCCGGTTATTACGCCTTCTACGAAAAACCAGCCACAGTTGCATTGCAGGGAACTGTGAAGTTTTAATTTTTTGCTAACCCAAAAAGAAAGCCCGCCAATTGGCGGGCTTTCTTTTTGATTCGAAATCTAATTATCTTCAGCAATCTCCAGCGCCCACTGATACAAAAAGTTCTTTTTCAAACCCGTAATTTTTGCACCCAATGCGGCGGCTTGTTTTACCGGTAGATCTTCCAGCAAAATTTTCATGATGCGAATTTGGTCGGCGTTGATTTCGGTGGAGGCAATCTTGCTGCTGCCTTCGACCAACAACACTATTTCACCGCGTTGTTGATTGCTATCGGATGCGACCCAGCTGTGTAATTCTGCTAAAGGGGCGCCATGAATGGTTTCGAAAGTTTTGCTAAGTTCACGGGCGATGACGGCGTAACGGTCTGGGCCGAAAACCGTTTGCATATCGGCTAAACAGTCAAGAATGCGGTGCGGGGCTTCGTAAAAAATCAGCGTACGTTTTTCTTGCTCAAGTGTTTGCAAATGATGAATACGCGCCTGTTGTTTGGCAGGCAGAAAACCTTCGAAGATAAAACTGTCAGACGCGAGGCCCGAAGCCGATAATGCGGCAATCACAGCACTGGCACCCGGAATCGGCACTACTCTAAACCCGGCTTCACGCACTGCTTTGACCAGTGCATAACCGGGATCCGAAATCAGCGGCGTGCCTGCGTCGGAAATCAATGCGATAGATTGGCCCGAGGTAAGGCGATCCAACAATTGTTGCAAGCGTTGTTGGTCGCTGTGATCGTGGTAGGCAACGCAGGGAGTTTTAATACCAAAATGCTGCAGTAAATGTGCGCTGTGCCGCGTATCTTCGCAGGCAATCAGATCAACTGTTTGTAGTGTCTCTACTGCTCGCGGTACCATGTCACCCAGATTTCCGATGGGTGTGGCGACCACAAAAAGACAAGGTCTGGCATCTGTCATACATGTTGCCCGTTAAATGAGTGAACTATCTATGTTGCGCAAAATTGGTTTTTTCCCTGTGTTGATTGTCCTGGTTCTATTTCTAACCAGTTGCGGCACCACAACGGAAAAAACCAGCACCAAAACTGCGGGAAAATCCCTGAGCGCCGAACAATTGCTCGAGATGGCCGATGATAAAGAGTCGCCGCAAAAAGAATCCCTGTTGATGGACGCCGCTCAAGCTTACATAGACCGTCAGGAATTGAAAAAAGCCAAACGTTTGTTGCGCAAGGTAGATCCGGATTTTGCAGATTTCAAAGTGTTTGCCAAACGCAGTGCAATTGCGGCGCAGCTCGCGTTGGCTGAAGGCGACTATCAACAAGCGCTGGACATTCTATCCAACCCGCGACTCGAACAACAATGGCAAGTGTTATCAATTCGCAGTGAAAAACGTTTGCGCGAATTGCGCGCCCAAACCTGGGACAAACTCGGCAACACTTCGGCCAGTGTCAGTGAACGCATCAAACTGGCGGTACTAATCACCGATAAAAAAGAAGAAGCCGCGAATCAGGATGCACTATGGCAAAGTTTGATGAAACTATCTTTCGCCGAACTTGAGCAAGCAACATTCGCACAAACCGGTGAAGCCGAACGCGGCTGGTACAGTTTGGCGGCGATTGCCAAAAACCATCAAATTGATTTGGAAACCCAACGCGAATTATTACAACAATGGATTCGCGATTGGCGTCAACATCCTGCTCGTCGCAATCTACCTGCGGAATTAAAACTGATCCAAAGTTTAATTTTGAGTCAACCCAAAAAAGTTGCGCTAATATTGCCCCAATCCGGCAAATTGGCTGAGGCGGGCGAAGCCTTACGCGATGGTTTTTTTGCGGCCTATTACCATTCCATGCAAATGGGTCGACAAGTGCCTGAAGTGGTTCAATATGATTCCAGCGGCGATATTTTACAAATCTACCAACAAGCGGTTGATGATGGAGCGGAATTAATTATCGGCCCGGTTGAAAAAGAAAAAGTCAGCGAACTCGCTTTAATGCCATCACTCAGCGTGCCGGTGTTAGCACTCAATTACACTGATTCATCTGCACAAGTACCCGCCAATTTTTATCAATTTGGTTTGGCAGTTGAAGATGAAGCACGACAAGTCGCTCGACAAGCCTTTAGCGAAGGCAAACGTCAGGCGATGTTAATTATTCCCCCGCAAGAATGGAGTCAACGCAGTGCCACCGCTTTCACGCAAGAGTGGGAAGCGCTCGGCGGTTTAGTCGTTAATCGCAGCCAATTTTCCAACAATATGAATTTTTCCAATTTGGTAAAAGAGGTGATGTTGATTGAATCCAGCCAAATTCGCACGCGACAATTGGAACAGTTTTTAGGTATGCCATTGCAATCAGCACCGCGCAGCCGCAGCGATGTGGATATGATTTTTTTAATTGCTGATCCATCACAAGCGCGACAAATCAAACCCATGTTTGCTTATCACTACGCGGGCAATATTCCTATTTATGCCACTAGCCAGGTGTATTCCGGCACCCCCAATCCCGCTGCTGACCGAGATCTAAATGGTGTGCGTTTTAATACCATGCCCTGGTTATTTGATTCACATAGCCCCGAAAAACAAGCAATTGCAGCAGAATCCAATGCAGCCGCTGTTTATGGTCGTTTGCATGCGCTAGGCGTTGATGCTTACAGACTTTTCGCTCGCCTGCCACAAATGGCCAAAACACCGGATATGAAAATGAACGGTGCCACAGGTTCATTACGTTTGCTCGGCAATGGTCGCGTTGAACGTGAACAACTCTGGGCACGTTTTAGCAGAGGCGAAGCGCAAGCATTACCGATGATTGCCGAGGAGGAAAATGAATAAGGATCATTTGGAAAAAGGCCAGGAAGCCGAAACGCGGGCCGCACACTTTTTACAAACTCAAGGCTTGATACTTGTTCAGCGCAATTTTCGCTGCAAATTGGGTGAAATTGATTTGATTATGAAAGATCAATCAACGTTGGTATTTGTTGAAGTGCGTTTGCGCAGTAATCGTTTTTTTACCCAGGCGGCTGAATCCGTCAATTGGCAAAAGCAACGCAAATTAATTAACGCTGCGCAATTTTATTTGCAACAACATAAATTGGTCGACGCTGTGCCTTGCCGGTTTGATGTAATTGCGATTGAAAATAATGCAATTAATTCATCCAACTGGATTAAAAATGCATTCGGTGCATAATTTTTTAAAACCTTTTGTCATCCCCCGCAGGGGGATCCAGTGCCTTGCACTTTATTACAAAAGTCGCTGGATGCCCTACGGGCATGACGATTTCTGGAAATATCTATAGAAGAGCAATTATGGAACAACGTGTTATCAGTCTTTTTCACGAAAGCATTGAAGCCTGCATGAACGCCGGTGAGCAATTACCATCTTTATTGGTAACAGCCAGTCAATTATTGGTTAATACCCTACTGAACGAAAAAAAAATTATTTGTTGTGGCAATGGTATTTCCGCAGCGCAGGCGCAAATCCTGACTAGCTGTTTAATCAATCGCTTTGAACAGGAAAGACCCGGATTACCGGCGTTATATTTGGGCGCGGACATCACCACCCAAACTGCCATCAGTCAGGATTACGGACTCAACGAGATTTATGCCAAACAATTGCGCTCGCTTGGACAAGAAGGCGATGTGCTGGTGATTTTTTCCGAGCAGGGAAAAAGCGGTAACCTGTTGCAAGCCATCAGCGCCGCGCACGATAAAAATATTCCCGTGATTGCCTTTACCGCTGGCGACGGCGGCGATGTAGCGGCATTATTGGACCACGGCGATATAGAGTTGCGCGTGCCCAGCTTTTCCAAACCGCGCATTCATGAGGTGCATCTCTTGTGTCTGTTTTGTCTTTGTGATTTGATCGACCAGCAGTTGTTTGGTGCTTATAGCGATTAAGCCTGTTAGTATCAGCGCGCGCGTCAAGCGTCTTTTTATTCACCTCTTATTCTGGATGACATTATGATTTCGACAATTGTGCTTGTGGTGGTAATTGTTCTGGTGGTCTTCTATGTGATCAGCATTTACAACCAATTAGTCACTCTGAAAAACCGTTTCCAAAATGCCTTTTCACAAATTGAGGTGCAACTCAAGCGCCGTTATGACTTGATCCCAAATCTGGTTGAAACCGCCAAGGCCTATATGGCCCACGAACGCGATACGCTCGAAGCCGTAATCAAAGCGCGCAACCAAGCTGCAACAGGTTTGCAAGCCGCCGCCGCAGATCCAACCAATGCTGCAGCTTTATCCAATTTGGGCGCAGCCGAAGGTGCATTGACCAGCGCATTGGGCCGTTTAAATGTGGTGATGGAAGCCTATCCGGATTTGAAAGCGTCAAACAATATGATGCAAGTATCAGAAGAACTCACCAGCACTGAAAATAAAATCGCCTTCTCGCGCCAGGCATTTAATGATGCGGTGACTGCGTACAATACCTACAAACAAACTTTTCCACCGGTGTTTTTTGCCAATATGTTTGGCCACTCAGCTGACGCCAATCTGTTGGAATTTGAAGATTCTGCACAAATTCAAGCTGCACCCAAAGTACAATTTTAATTTGATCACGCCGTGAATTTTTTTGAACAACAAGACCAGGCGCGCAAAAAAACGCGTGTTCTGGTGTTATTGCTGGCGATGGCAGTTGCTTCGTTAATTGCTATCACCACTCTCTTTGTAGCCACACTTTTTTACTATCAAGCTCCCCGTAACACTGACAATTCCCAACCATTTTTTCAGAGCTTGATCGACAGTATCAATTTGCAAACCTTTGGCTTGATTACACTGGTGATTGTAGCTGTAGTATCCCTTGGTAGCCTCTACAAATATTTTCAGGTTAGATCTGGTGGAAAAGTAGTTGCTGAAGCGCTGGGCGGCCGATTAGTCACCAACGACACACGAATTTTTTCTGAACGAAAATTATTAAACGTGGTAGAGGAAATGGCGATTGCTGCTGGCACGCCGGTGCCACCGGTTTATTTACTGGAAGAAGATAGTGTGAATGCGTTCGCCGCTGGCAACAGCCCGCGTGATGCAGTCATAGGTGTCACTCGCGGTGCAATTGAATTATTAAACCGCGAAGAATTACAAGGCGTTATTGCGCACGAATTCAGCCACGTATTTCACGGCGACATGAAATTAAATATGCGTTTGATTGCCATATTGCACGGCATTTTGGTAATAGGTTTGATCGGTGAATTTTTATTACGCAATTCACCCCGCACACGCAGCTCTAGCAAAGACAATGGCCGCGGCGCGATTATGGCACTGGGATTGGGTTTATTAGTAATAGGTTATGCCGGTACTTTTTTTGGGAATTTGATTAAAGCTGCGGTAAGTCGCCAGCGTGAGTTCCTCGCAGACGCATCGTCTGTTCAATATACCCGCAACCCGAAAGGGATTGGTAACGCATTAAAAAAATTGGGCGGACATACTGGTAGTTCGCGTTTGAGCAGCCCCAAAACCGCGGAATTTTCCCATCTGTATTTTGCTGACGGGCTTGAGCGTTTTTTTTCGATGTTTGCAACTCACCCTAAATTACAAGACCGCATAAAACGCATTGAACCCTATTGGAACGGTGAATTTATTTATACCTCCGCTGATTTGCGTGACGAGGTCGAGCAAAGCGATCAACAATTTTTTAACCGAACGAAATCATCCGGGTCAACCCTGGCTCCCGGCCAACAAGCTATGGCGCTGATGGCGGCGATAAGTCAAATTGGGCAACCCACTGCTGATCATTTGCAATATGCACAACAAACCCTTGCCAGTATGGACGAGAGTTTACGTGCAGCCTGCCATGACACAACGCAAGCGACAGCGGTAATTTTTGGTTTACTCTTGCATAAAAAAGAACAAGAACGATTGCATCAATTGGATTTATTAAAAACACATCTTGGCGAGCAAGAGTTCAATCAGTTGCAATCAACCTTGATGCAAGCTGCCGCTGCTAACGAAACGTTCCGTTTGCCGTTGGTTGAACTCTGCCTGGGATCACTCAAACAATTATCATCTGCAAAAAAAGAACAACTCATATCAGGTATTCATAAACTGATTTATTCCGATATGCGCATCAGCGGAATGGAATGGGCCTTGAATCATATTATTCGTCATCATTTATTGGACATCCCCACTGGCTCGCAAGATCAGAATTTGCAGAATCTGGGCAACGAAATCTCGCAACTATTATCCATGCTGGCGCATTCCGGTGCAGATCAAACTGAGTCCGCGCAAAAGGCTTTCAAAGCCGCAGCTGATGAACTTGCCATGAGCGATTTACAACTGATCAACAAACAGGATTTAACCCTGACCCACGTGGACACCGCATTGGAAAAATTAAACCGCCTCAAGCCTCTGCAAAAACCAAAGTTGTTGAAAGCTATGGTGCAATGCGTGATGGCCGATCTGCAAGTGACCCTGCGCGAGGCGGAATTGTTGCGTGCTATGGCCGCCGCCCTCGACTGCCCCATTCCACCTGTGTTGACCACTCCAATTGCTGCCTAACTTGGCTATAATGCGTCCCGAATATCGAACCACTCAGAGGATCTCACCTTGCAACTCTCTACTGCCTCTCTCGAGCAACTCCGCGCTTGGGAACAAGAACTGTCCAGTAACTACGAAACCATCAAAGCTAAAAAGTTAAATCTGGATTTAACGCGCGGCAAACCCTCGTCCGAACAACTGGATCTTTCAGATGCACTGGATGGAATTTTAAAGGGTAATTACAAAGCTGCCGATGGTACTGACTCACGGAATTACGGCGGACTGGATGGACTACCGGAAGCCAAGCAACTCGGTGCCCATATTATGGGTGTTGATGCAGCCAATGTGTTGGTGGGCGGCAACAGTAGTTTGACGTTAATGTTTCAAGTTGCATTAACCGCTTATCTATTCGGCTTGAAAGATGCAGCAAGTGCATGGAAAAACGAAGGTGAAGTGAAATTTCTCTGCCCGGTTCCCGGCTACGATCGTCACTTCACGATTTGCGAACAATTGGGCATAAAAATGGTGAATGTTCCCATGACATCAACCGGCCCGGATATGGATGCAGTTGAAGCTTTGGTGAAAGCCGATAAATCCATTAAAGGTATTTGGTGTGTGCCCAAATATTCCAACCCAACTGGTGTTGTGTATAGCGATCAAACTGTTGAACGCATCGCTAAACTCGGACAAATCGCCAGCGCGAATTTCCGCGTATTTTGGGACAACGCTTACTCAGTGCATGATCTTATCGACAATGCACCTGAACTCGCATCGGTGATGGATGCTTGTCGTCGTCACGGTACTGAAGATTTGGTTATTCAATTTGCGTCCACTTCAAAAATTACGCAAGCAGGCGCAGGTGTTGCGTTTGTTGCAGCGAGCGCAGCCAATTTAACCGGCATCAAAAAAGCATTAAGTGCTGCGACTATCGGCCCTGACAAAGTGAATCAAATTCGTCACACACGTTTTTTACCGGATCGCGCCGCATTAATGAATCACATGAAAAAACACGCGGCATTATTGAACCCACGTTTTGATGCAGTGTTATCAGCATTAAGTAAAGCATTTGATGGAACTGATTTGGGTGCTTGGGAAAAACCTGTCGGCGGTTATTTTGTTTCCTTCGATACCTTACCTAATTGCGCAAAAGAAACTGTGCGTCTCGCGGCGGAAGCTGGCGTGAAATTAACACCAGCGGGGGCAACCTATCCTTACGGTAAAGATCCTGAAGATCGCAATATTCGTATCGCACCGTCTGTTCCTACAGTGCCGGAAGTTGTCGGCGCTATGGATGTGTTTGTCACCTGTGTGAAATTAGCCAGTGTTCGTCAAGCAATCGCTAGCAAGTCTTAATCGATCCAACCGTTTCAAAAGGCCGCATAACGCGGCCTTTTTTATTGCAATCGTCATAAAAATAATTATTTGATTCCAAAACAGCAGCTTGCTATTGGGCAGCTACATCTATACTCAAGTTGCAGTTTGATTCTTTTTTAATTGCGGAGGCTTGATATGGGCGTTGCGACCACCCTGGAAAAGTTCCTCAAGGACAAACATGTTCCCTTTACGATTATCGAACATGATTATGCTGAAGGCTCTTACAACACAGCCAAAGCTGCCAAGATAGATGATCGCTCTTTGGTAAAAGCCGTTTTATTGCGCGATGAAGATTTCCACTACTGGCTTTGCGCCTTACCTACCCACAACAAAATCCTCCGGCATACACTTAATCAATTATTTGATCGCCATTTGGAATTGGTCGACGAAGAAGAATTACAAAAGATATTTACAGACTGCGCACCCGGTGCCGTGCCCGCATTAGGCAAAGCTTATGGATTGGATGTAATTTGGGATGACGAGTTATTGAATCAACCCGACTTATATATAGAGGCAGGCGATCACTTACACCTGATTAAATTACCCACCGATGTGTTTACCCATTTGATGGACAACGCCATGCACGAACATTTCAGTGCAGACCGCAAACGCCAAACCTCTTTACCTAAAAAATATATTCGACAAGCTTATGGTTCTTAACCAATAAAAAAGCCACCCGCAGGTGGCTTTTTTAGACAGTAGTGTTTACTTATCTTTTTGCTGAACCAAAATCTGTGCAGCACCTGCTTCTTGGGCAGCGTCAGCAACAATTACGTAGGTTCCAGTATCTGCTTTAGGATCTGCCTGGATAATGACTGAGGCTTTGGGGTTTTCTGCTTTAGCACGTTCAATCACAGAACGAATCGCACGTGAATCCACACGGCGCTCGCCATCTTTTTCAAATACCCAGATTTGATTGTCAGCAGACAAACGAACCAGAATATTCTGCGGTGCGTCGTCTGTTGGCGGATTTGGATTAGGTTCTGGTACATTAGGGTTAATACCCTCTTCTTTCACAAATGACGCAGTCACAATGAAGAAGATCAACATGATGAACACCACGTCCAACATGGGGGTCAAATCAATATCGTTACTGTCATCACCGGCGGCGGATTTTTTCATGCGGCTCACGTTGGGTACTCCTCTCGTTATTTGGCACTTGTGCAAGGATAGTTCAAAGGCGGCGATTCTAACAGTTTTGCCCGGCTGAACTCTAGGATTTTCCCATCTTGACACAGGGAATTGATCAATCTTGCAGCTATATATAAGAAGGAAGACCTGACGGTCTCAAATCAAGGCTTCCGTTAATTCACATTCTGTCCTGATTTTGGATAACCGCCATAAAAAGGCCGTTAATAGTCTCGCCCTCAGCATGTTAGTGCGTCGGCCTGACTACACAGCTGTTGTACTCATTACGAACCTCTTTTAAATCGACCGCCTCTTATGATCCGGCTCTTCTGTTCGGATTCGCTGTTATTGGCAGATTTGTATTGAATAGTTTTGTGCGTAAGCCATCGCGCTCACGAAATTCAATCCAACATCGACCAGTGTAGGCATGACCCAGGTAAATCCAGGTTGGGTTCAGATTGATATCAATTAATTTTTTGCGGATGTAACTCTGCGGCACTTCGAACCCGGTTCCGATTAATCTAATTTGAAAACATTGCGCCAACATCCAATACCAAATGTCGATTCGAATCAATCCACACAGAAAGTTTTGCGGGTTTCAACTGTTGATCCGCATACCACTCACCAGATCCGTCAGATGTCCGCAATCACAAGATTGAATCATCACAAAACCTCGAAATGCCATTCAACCAAATCCTTACTCGCAATCTTCATGGCAGTAATTTATCAGGACGATACTCGTCATCACAAAAGGGCTGCATCCCATCAACAATGAATTAACTGAGTGATGCCTCCGCCGTTTGGAGTTTTCATATCAACATCATGACTAACCTATTAGCAGCCATTTACAAAGCCCATCAAAATAATTAGAGAAGCCCATTCAGGATTCTTGAACCCGGCTCTTGAGGCCGTGAAAAAACATTTCAACGATTCGCTAAATGACAATTTCAAGGCTAGTTAGCTGCCATCAAAAAAGCGATTGAAGGTTCAATCGACCCCATCCAAACGGCTGAAAATAAATTTTAAAAACGGTTATTGAGACTTATTGGGACATTCAAATCTGTCGTTTTGAGTCTTTATCGTGCCGATAATAAAGTTGTTAATGTAAAGAAAATCGACCTGAAACAAACCCGAATCAATTCCCTAAAAAAGTTTTTTAGTGGTCTCAAAGGGCAAGTTGAATGGCTCCGAAAAAAGATTTGATGGACTTGAAGGAGGTTAAAACGGTCTCTTTTGAAAAGTTTTAAACAAATATTTTGTGGCGTCGCAGAGGAGATTTTTCAGAAAAAAAACTCTCGAAAAACCCTTTTAAACCATTTTTTGGTAAAAAATTGATGAAAAATGCATTTTTTCGTCTTTTTTTTGGACAAAAAACTTGAATTTTTTTAATAAAGTTTTAATTTATACATGGCTGGGTTTTTATAAATCCATTCACATTAACCTTTGACAACTATAAAGGAAGCTCACCATGGCTGCACGTAAAAAAACCGCTGTTAAGTCTGCCCCGGCAGCATCATCTTTAAAAGCGCAAGAAAAGAAGTCAGCTGATGCCGAAAAGGCAGTGGTTGCCTTAACCAAGAATGTTGCTAAAGCTTCTGCTGCAGTTAAAGCTGCTGCCAAGAAAGCAGCTGCAGCAAAAAAGAAGAAGAAGTCTCCTGAATCAGCAAAAGCAGTTGCTGCTGCTAAAGCTGCTGTTGCCGCTGCCAAGAAACAACTGGCTGCTGCTAAAGCTGCTCTCGCTGCTGGCAAGAAAGATGCTGCTGCTGCTAAAGTCGCTGCGAAGAAAGCTGCTGCTAAAGCTAAAGTAGCTGCGAAGAAAGCTGCTGCTAAAGCTAAAGTAGCTGAGAAGAAAGCTGCTGCTAAAGCTAAAGCTGCTGAGAAAAAAGCTGCTGCTAAAGCTAAAGCTGCTGAGAAAAAAGCTGCTAAGAAAGCTAAAGCTGCTGCGAAGAAAGCTGCTGCTAAAGCTAAAGCTGCAGCAAGAAAGAAAGCTGCTAAAGCTAAAGCTGCTGAGAAAAAAGCTGCTGCCAAAGCTAAAAAAGCTGCCAAAAAAGCCGCCGCTAAAGAAAAAGCTGCTGCTAAAAAAGCCGCTGCTAAAGCTAAAAAAGCTACCAAGAAGTCCGTAGCTAAGAAACCTGCCAAAGCAAAAGCTAAAAAAGCTGCTGCACCTAAAGCTGCAAAACCAGCTAAAAAAGCCAAGAAGGCAAAACCAGCTAAAGCTAAAAAAGCTCCTAAAGCGAAAGCTAAAAAAGCTCCCGCTAAAAAAGCTGCAAAACGTGGTCGTAAGCCAAAGGCTGCTTAATCCTCTGTGATTAAAAGCAAAGGGCGGACATATAGTCCGCCCTTTTTTATTGAAAGAAAGGTTTTATCAAGAGTGATTGTCTTGTATCGCCATTTGGCTGTAGACAAATGCATACATAACTAAACGGTTTTCCTCTTCAGCCTCAACAAACTCCAAACCGTAACTAGTGTTTAATCCAGAGTTACTCGCATCTTCCAAAGTATCAACTTGCGACCGAATAATCGCTTTGATGCGCATTTCACGCGCGACATCCTGAATCAACACTGACCCAACCAATTCAACCCTGTCACCTATCTTTCCAACAGCGGATGTTAGTTCAATGCGCGCGCCCGTTACACTAATGTCAATAATCACACCATTTGCAGACGCATGACCGCCATCACTCATCAGATTGGTAACCATCACCGGTTGCTCAACACCGACTCGCGTTGCACCACGAATACCTTTGAAGGTTACTGCATCAGGATACTGTATATGCAGAATCGGATATGGCTCTTGTGTTTGCACTTCAACCTGACTGGCAAAAACACCAATACCATTGTCAATCATCAATCGCACAATAATTTTTTGCCCGACTTTCAATCGCACTAAACGGCCTGCTGCTTTGGGTACTGAAAGTAAAATACTTCGACCAGGTAAAGAACCGATCAACCGACAGGAATAACGCTCGGACTGACCCGCAACTGCAGCAGTTTGGATTTGTAATGGATAACCGGAATTTAGTTTGAGATCTTCAAATTTCATAATAGGACTTCATGCACACTAATGAATGCGGCAGAAGATCAACAGCGACCCCTTGTGTTTCTGACGCCCGAACTACAGATTATTCATGTCGATCTGAATTAATAGCCACCATACTTTCGGAAGGCAAACTACCAAATTCACGGTTCCACTCAGTTAAAAGAATAGCCAATCCCGTCGCCTGCTCGTGTAAAGAGTTGAGTTCTTGTTGTGTGTCTTTCAACCCGACAAACAATTTGATCTGACGGTGTTTATTAGCAAGCTGATGCTGCAAATGTTGCGATCTGTATACTTCCAACTTCCAACGCAAATTGTGAACCATATTACGATAGTAGATTAATTTTGTTTGCAGGCTAATAGTTTGATGAGAAGTCAACGAACCAAACACACCAAAATCCAATGCAAATACCATCGACTGGCGAGCGGACTTATCAGCAATCACACTCGCTGTTCTTGATTGTTTTAGCAGTTGAGCGATATCGCCAAAAACCTCGCCTGCTGTTATGTAATTAACCAATTCACCTTTCGCAGGGTCACCCACATAGACAGCCAACTTGCCCTTCAATAAAAAATACAACCACTGATCACTATCTCCTTTTTGCAAGACGATTTCGCCGGGCTCATACGCCAGAACACGTGATACTTTGATCAAGTATTCGTATTGGGATGTATCTTGTTGTTTCAGCGCTTTGAAAAAGGGAATACCCGACAGAAGTAAATCCAATGTATCGCGAGGGATTTTGTAATCAGGCTTGCTATCTATCATTGTTGTTTCCTGAGTGCCATATAACCCAAAGTGGAGTCTTGGTCGTATTATAGATTAAGTTCGACAGTTGGTAAGGAATCCTGCCATGCCTTTAAACAAGAAATACGGAGAAGTTGGCATTTATAGTTTATACTCAGGCATCAGCCGCAAATTTGATTCAACCAATAATAGAGAGACCGTCCAAATGCGCTTTGTGAATCTCGCCAAAAGTCTTTTTGTTTTACCGCTTATTTTGCTCTCGTCCTTGTTGCGGGCGGAACCCATGCTAAATGGTATTTCCAGCCATTCCGAGTTGGGTCAGGAGCAGTTTATCGGTGCACTTTTCTCGGAAACCATCAGCAATAATGCAGATATTCTGCTGTCTGCGTCCCAGCCCATGAGAATTGAAATAAAGGTGCTGTCAGATGATGGTATTTCAGCTCGTCGGTTCAGCCGCATGTGGATTGACGGCATGGCAATTAACAATTCACCTTCTGTATTGACAGAACAGGCTAATAATATTGTTAAACTAGACTCACTGTTTAAAGGCCGCCTTGTAAAAGGCGATTATGTTATTTTCAAATTAACACCCAGCAAAGGTGTTGATGTTTCGGTTAACAAGGTGGTACTCGGCAATATTGCCAATGATAAATTCTTCTCACTTCTGTTATCTTCCTGGATAGGTAAAGTTCCTCTGTCCTCTGAATTTAAAGATAATATGTTAAAGGTCGGCGATGTCGGTTTGGCACTTCGCAGCCGCTTTGATCAAATTCAGCCAACCAGTCAACGAGTGGCTGATATCAATACCTGGACAGGGCAAACACAAAGCTCCGCTGCCAGCTCTGCGCGTTCGTCTGCTCGCTCTTCAGTGGCTATAGAAGTTGAAGTACCCAAACCTGTTATCACCCTGCCACCAATTAGTGGTGTAGACGAATCGTCGAGCAGCCGCGCATCTAGCATCGCCAAAGCTGTTGCTGCCTCTTCTGCCAAAGCAGTAGAGGATGAAGAAGACGAAGATGCTGCGCCGTCATTTACTACTCAATCGCTGTTGGCGAGACAGTTTTACGTTAAAGAAGTGATTAAGTTGATTAACAAGAGCGTGCGCTATCCTTCAACAGCCGCACAAAAAGGCCAAGAGGGTAGCGTGAGGGTCAGCGTAACCTTGGATCGTCAAGGTAACATCATCGCCATCACTGCTACTGAACCCAGCAAATTTAATGCATTGACGAAAGAAGCATTAGCAGCAATTCGAAGAGCTGCACCCTTCCCTGCATTGCCACCAGAGTTGCCGGGTAATAGCTTTAACTTCACCGCGCCGATTCGTTTTACTCTGATGCAAGCGCCTAAAAAATAAAAACAAAAGTGCCGGTAGCGATACCGGCACTTTTGTTTTATAGGCCCGAAATATTATTTTAAGAGTGCCAAACGCTGCTCAATGACTTTTTGCATACCACCACGTTCAAGCGTGGAATGATCCGTTAACCGATCCAACAAAATTGCGTGTAAATGTAGACAAGGTGTCGTAGCGTCCAGTTCACGAAGATCTCCTTTCATCAACACCGGTAAAAAAGGTTTATTGGGACGCTGCTGCTTGATAATTTTCAGGCCGAACTGCAAAGGTACCGTCCGGTATTTTACCTGCCCACTTTTAAATGGAATCCGCAATAACAACGCTAATTTGCCTTCGTGAACACCACCAATAATTTCCATGCCTGTTGGCACTACTGTCGATGAAGCAATACCGTTAAAAGTATCGTGCGGGCTATAAGGATTCGGAAGAATAACCAGCTTGCGGTCTTCTTCTTTTGGAAAAAAAATGTTGTAGTTAGTGTAAAGCTGCTCAACAGAGGAAGAATAAACGCAGAGTTTATTTTCAAAGCCCAATACAAAATCGACGGCTTTTTTGCGTTGATTAAACGCATCAAGATCCCAGACTAGGTCTTTATTATCAGAAGCCAGGCTCACATTTATACCTTAATAGTCCCGAATGGTGAGAAGGTTAATTAATCATCCTGAACACCTCATCCTTTCACATCGAGCAACGGGCGAACCAATTCCCAAGCGAAGCCAAAGTATAGTGGAGACTGATGAATCAGTCATCCAGACTTTCAACTCTGAATAACAGCTGACGTAGCTTTGCCAAACCAACCTCGGTCAACAAAAATTCCTGCTTCACCAAACCGGATTCGTTTTCGTCTAACACAAGGCATTCTTGTTTGATTAACTCCAATTCAGGGTGATGACGAAAGGATGAGGATAAAAATATCGCCCAATCATTCTCACTGGCTTGCCCCACCAGGATCTGCTGAAAAAGTCGGATCACGTCTTGTCGGGACATTTGATAATGTGGCGTTTTGACCCACATGAGAATGACCACCACCGATACAAAGATAATCAAGGTCCCGATAAAGACCAGCATATCAATGTTCTCTTGTTGCCCTGAAGGTGACTTCTGGATGACGTTCTTGGGTCAATGACAAATTCACTCGCGAAGGGGCCAAATAAGTCAGATGACCGCCGCCGTCCACTGCAAGGTTTTCAGCGCATTTGCGTTTAAACTCTTCCAATTTTTTTGGATCGCCGCATTCACACCAGCGCGCGGTGGTGACGTTGACTTGTTCGTAAATCGCCTCAACCTTGTATTCGTCTTTTAAACGATAGGCTACTACTTCAAACTGCAATACTCCTACAGCGCCAACCACTATGTCGTTATTGTTCATTGGAAAAAATACTTGTGTCGACCCTTCTTCTGACAACTGCTGCAAACCTTTTTGCAGCTGCTTCATTTTCAGTGGATCTTTCAATCGAATACGACGAAACAATTCCGGCGCAAAGTGCGGGATACCGGTAAATTTTAATTCTTCACCTTCGCTAAAAGTATCGCCAATTTGAATAGTGCCATGATTGTGCAAACCGATAATATCGCCAGAAATAGCCTCCTCCACTGCGGTTCTATCACCTGCCATAAAAGTTACGGCGTCCGCAATTTTTACCTCTTTACCCAAGCGGTTATGCTTCATTTTCATACCCTGTTGGTACGAGCCTGAACATACGCGCATAAAGGCAATACGGTCCCTATGTTTCGGGTCCATATTGGCTTGTATTTTAAAAATAAAACCACTGAATTTTTCTTCGTCCGGCTCAACCAACCGTTGGTGTGTTTGTCGCGCACGGGGCGGTGGTGCCCATTCAACAAATCCATTTAACATTTCGCGCACACCAAAATTTCCCAATGCAGTACCAAAAAATACCGGTGTTAATCGCCCAGCTAAATATTCATCCAAATCAAATTGATGGGTAGCACCACGCACAAATTCAATTTGCTCGCGAAAATCACTGGCATACACGCCCATCAGTTTAGTTGCTTCTTCACTATCTAAACCTTTGATTTGTACATCATCCGGAATGGTATGACCAAAACCCTGTTCGTAAACGTGAATGGTGTCAGTATAAAAATTGTAAACGCCTAAAAATTCTTTCCCACTGCCCAGCGGCCAATTTATAGGTGATGCCGTAATTTTCAGAACGTTTTCGATTTCATCCAGCAATTCCACAGGGTCACGACTTTCGCGATCCATTTTGTTGATGAAGGACAAAATCGGCGTGTCACGTAAACGACAGACTTCCATCAATTTAATCGTGCGATCTTCAACCCCCTTGGCGCCATCGATCATCATCAATACCGAATCCACCGCCGTTAATGTGCGATAAGTATCCTCAGAAAAATCTTCGTGGCCGGGTGTATCCAACAAATTCACTATGCGGTCATTGTAGGGAAACTGCATAACAGAAGAGGTCACCGAAATACCGCGTTCTTGTTCCATTGCCATCCAGTCAGATTTAGCATGAGGGCCACGCTTACCCTTCACCGAGCCTGCGATTTGTATAGCATTGCCCCACAACAATAATTTTTCGGTCATGGTGGTTTTACCCGCATCCGGGTGAGAGATAATTGCAAAAGTTCTGCGTTTGGCAATTTCAGCAGCAAGGTTCAGCATAAAAACATAACCATCTAATTAATTTAATAAAAATTTAAAACAGAAAATCAGTGATGCAAACGAGCAATTGTTCTATTCAGCCAGCTCCATGCCCAGATGCCTAACAGAATATTGGAAAGCGCTGTAGCAATGAATAATCCCGGTAATCCCCACCAATACTGCCCCAACCAGGCCAAAGGCAAATAAACATAAAAAACACGCCCTGCCGATATCATCATCGCAGGCCATGGGCGACCCAAACCATTAAAGGCACCGTTAACCGACATCACCAATCCGTAGGCACCATAACTCAAGGGCACTATCATCAAATACAAAATTGCAATTTCAATCGCCGTTTGATGATCACCAAATAATCCCGCAATTTTTTCGCCGAAGAAAAATAAAATTGCTGCAATACAAATCCCGAATATCAAACAAAATTTCGTTAAAACATTTAAGGCTTCTTGCAAGCGATTAATTTTTCCGGCACCGGAGTTTTGACCAAAAAAAGGGCCGACCACACCGGATAATGCGTAAAAAACAATTAACGCCAGCGGTTCTATGCGCATGGCAATACCCAATCCTGCAACCGCGTCGGTGCCGTATTTTGCCACCATAGCCACAACTATCGCGCTCGCAAAGGGGATAATTACATTGGCAACCATTGCCGGCAACGCAACATCAATAATTGTCGACCAGGATTTTTTTAATTCAACCCAGGCATGTAAAGGGTTGACCAACATACCCACACGAAAATGCAAAATATAAATTGCAATCAAAAACATCAGCAACCGGGTGATTAGAGCTGCAACAGCTGCACCTTGCAATCCCATTGCAGGAAAACCGCAATAACCGAAAATTAATAGCGGGTCCAACAATAAATTGAACACCGCAGCACCACTCATTAAATATCCCTGTATACGACTCATACCCATCGCACGTAGTGCAGACAAACACACCATAGGCACCATCAACAAAGGCGCGCTGATGTACCAAATTGCCATATAAGAGCGAATGTAAGGCAGCAAATCATCTGTTGCACCAAGAAGACGAAATAACGGATCTAACAATAACCAACCCAGGGCGCAAACACTGATAGAAATCAGAAAGGTTAAGGTCATGGCATCAGTTGCCAAACGGCGTGCCCGATGCGAATCACCTTCGCCAATTGCGCGCGCAATTGCGGATGAAGTACCTGCGCCCAAACCAATACTCAAACTGGTTAAAACCATAATCACAGGGAAGGTAAAACTAAAAGCCGCAAGTGGATCTGCTCCCAGATGCGCGATAAAAAGAGTCTCTATGGCATTGAGCGACATAGTGGCCATCAAGCCCCAAATTAATGGCAATGCCAAAAATTTGAGCTGATCGGAAACCTTGCCATCAATCAAGGTGGCTTGTAGTTCTTTCGCCATAGAAAAGCCAATCAAAAATGAGCAGACATTATACACAGGGGGTCAATGCAAGCCCTTATAGGTCGAGAAAAAATGCGTTACAACTGACGAGCCATCAACAGCGCATCTTCGTGTCCGTTGTTGGTGGGATAGTAATTTTTACGGTGGCCAACTTCAAAAAATCCTTCTCTTGAATAAAGTTCAATGGCTTTGTGATTGGAGACTCTGACTTCCAGGAACAGCATGTCCGCTTTGTCTTTAACTAATTCAACTGCGTGATTTAATAACAAGCGGCCTATGCCTTTTCGTTGAAAACCGGGCGCAACAACCAAATTCAACAGTTCGGCATCACCACCCCCGTGAGTCACTACCACATAACCCACCAATTGATTTTGATGAAATGCCAACCAACATTTTTGTCGCCCTTTCAAGCAATCCTGAAAACTGGACAACCGCCAGGGATGCGAGTGTGCACTGCGCTCAACATTCATAATCTCATCGAGATCATCTGTTGTGATTTCACGCAAAAACAATGACAAACCGGCCAAACTGGTAAGAAGCATGATTAACTCACATTAATCCCGGCAAGCCCGCTTTTAATTGAGGATTTTGCAGAATCCGATGCAAACCCGGAAAACATTTTGCTTGAAGGTTCTGAAGATTTTCTATTGTAATCACAAAATAATTTTCGCCAGAAATCTGCTTAGGTTGAGCGAAATATCTCCAAGACTCACCGAAAAACCACAATTGATTTACAGGTTGCAGCTCATGCTGAACACTCAACCAGGTTTGCAATTCTGTGCGTGCATCTTCTTCAGTCAAAACTAGTTTTGAAGTTTGTACTGCTGGCCAACGCAAAATTTCTTCATCTACTTTTAATGAATAATTATTCATGTAAAAACGTAAAACATTTTGCATTAATAACTCTGTTGGCAGCGCATCGGTATTGCGATCTGCAATCACCAAAAAGCCAACCGAGGGCCGCCAGAGGCTTAAACTAAACGGTTGAATATTTGAAGATAGTTTTTCTTCTAACGGCTTTATTACTTCTGGAGTTTTGCTTTCAGGCGCTTTGGTTTGCTTTTCTATATTACTCAAAACATCAAGTAACAGATTATTGGTTTGCGGCACTTCAAGCAGACCAACACTTTTTTCAAACTCCTGTTTAGGCTCTTCAAGCAACTCAGTAAAAACATCATACTCAGGAGATTCGGCTGCGCAAGCTAATGGCCATCGCGGATAATAAGTGTCTATCCCCATTGCGAGCAAATATTCTTGTTGAATTGAATTCACCGATTCACCTGATTAAAAATTAGTGGCGGGATTATAAAAGATCGCTGAATGAAAAGCCGAAAATATTTCGGGCAATAAAAAACCGCCCGTATTGTTGGTACGGGCGGTTAGTA
>CBINNU010000012.1:0-133027 GCA_966252135.1 uncultured Cellvibrio sp.
CTGTGAATGTGACTGACTCACAAGGTTTTGTAACGCCAGTGACTGTGAATGTCACTGTGAATCCAATCGATGACGGTGCTGTTGCCAACCAAAATGTTTCTACCAACGAAGACATTGTATTGAACGGCAACTTGCCAACAACCGATGCGGACGGTGCAGTAACTTACGCGGTGATTACCAATCAGCCGACCACGAATGGAACAGTATCTGTATTGGCAAATGGGTCTTACACTTACACGCCGAATGCAAACTTTGCCGGTAGTGACAGCTTCACTGTTAACGTCACAGACGCACAAGGTTTTGTAACGCCAGTGACTGTGAGTGTCACTGTGAATCCAGTGAACGATGCACCAACTACCACTACCGCTAATCTGATTCTGAATGAAGAATCAGTAAATACTGCATTGGGTATTGTTGCCCCCGCTGATGCTGATTCTGCAAGTTTAACTATCACCGTAACCGGATTGCCGAGTGTGGGTTCAGTGACACTAGCAGACGGTACTCCTGTCGCGAATGGACAAACTTTAACGATTGCACAACTCACCAGTTTGCAATACGACGCACCAACTGATCTGTTGGCAGTAACTAACACAAGTTTTTCTTACAGCGTAAGCGATGGTGTTGCGCCAGCGGTGAATGGTACGGCAAATATTACAGTGAATCCGATTAACGATGCACCGGTTGCGAATGCGCTGAATCTCAACGGAACCGAAGACAATAATGTTGCGGTCAACCTTTCCGGTGGCGATGTTGATGGCACTGTTCAGTCAGTGCAATTGATCAGTTTGCCAACAGCTGCGCAAGGTGTGTTGTATTTGGCGGATGGTGTGACTGCTGTAACAACAGCAATGAATTTAGCTCCTGCGCAAGCATCGAGTTTGGTTTTCACACCAACTAATAATTTCAATGGCAACTTGTCTTTTAATTTTACGGTGACCGATAACAACGGTACGCCTTCATCACCGGCAACAGTGAATATTGCAATTGCTGCAGTCAACGATGCACCGGTTGCCAATACTTTGAATTTAAACGGAACCGAAGACAACAATGTCGCCGTAAATCTTTCTGGCAGCGATATTGATGGCACCGTTCAGTCAGTACAACTAATCAGCTTGCCAACAGTTGCACAAGGTATGTTGTATTTGGCGGGTGGTGTGACTGCTGTAACAACCGCAATGAATTTAACTCCTGCACAAGCATCGAATTTAATTTTCGCGCCTGCTGCTAACTTTAATGGAAATGTTTCGTTTAATTTTACGGTGACCGATAACCAAAACGTTGCATCATTACCAGTTACTGTAAATATTGCCATTACAGCTGTTAACGATGTGCCTGACACATCTGCAGTGAATGTTAGTGGCGGTGAAGATACAACTATCACCATTACATTATCCGGTAGTGACATCGATGGAAGTGTTGTGGCTTATGCAATCAAAACATTGCCAGCGAATGGCGTGTTGTATAGCGATGCGGCATTGACTAATGCAATCAATGTGAATGATGTAGTAACCGGTCCTGTGTATTTCAGTCCAGCAGCTAATTGGAATGGCAGCACAGGCTTTGATTACGCATCTGTCGACAATTTGAATCTGGAAGATACAACATCTGCGAGTGTGTCGATTACTGTGAATGCAGTAAATGATGCACCAACTACCACTACAGCCAATCTCGTAGTGAATGAGGAGTCAGTGAATTCCTCGCTGGGAATTATTGCACCAACAGATGCTGATTCTGCGAGTTTAACTATCACTGTAAGCGGATTGCCAAGTGTGGGTTCTGTGACATTGACAGACGGTACTCCTGTCATGAATGGACAAACTTTAACGATTGCACAACTCACCAGTTTGCAATACGACGCCCCTGCAAATGTGCTGACAGTTACTAACACCAGTTTCACCTATAGTGTGAGTGATAGTGTTGCGCCAGCGGTGACAGGTACGGTAAATATTACTGTCAATCCTGTAAATGATGCGCCAGTTGCGATTAATGATCCTGATTCATCGCTCGCAACACTTGAAGGATTGTCATCCGAATATTTCGGTTATAGAGAGGGCCCTGATGGTGGCAATCTGTTAAATATTCCACAAGTACTTGCGTTTATTAATGGACGTACGCCGGATGCAACATTTACTGCAACCGAATTCCGTTATGGTTTGGATGATTTGTTCTATGACGATTTGGGTAATGGAACTAACTTGCAATCTTTTCTGGGGGCAGATGCCGCAAGTTTAAGTACTGATCCAGGCACAACGTCTGATGCCGTTATTCGCATGCGTGGTTATGTAGAGCTTGATGCAGGCACTTATAATTTCCGCGTGCGCGGTGATGATGGATATCAAATTAGAATTGATGGCAATGTGGTTGCTGAAGTAAACGCTATTCAGTCGCCAACAGGAACGGTTCATAATATATTCACTGTTGCAGAAAGTGGATTTCACCAAATTGAAATTCTGTATTGGGATCAAGGTGGTCAAGCAGTGTTTCAGGCAGAAATCAGCAACAATAGTGGCGCTACTTATCAATTTTTGAGTCAATTACCGACAGTGAGTTCGGGTGTCTTTAATCTGCAAGAAGATAACGTGTTAACTATTACACCCTCAATGCTTCTTGCAAATGATTCGGATATTGATGGCGATACCTTAAGTGTATTGTCTGTTGGTAATGCGACGCATGGTACTGTCAGTATTAATGGAAGTGGGAATATTATTTTCACACCACAATTAAATTATTCTGGTCCAGCAAGTTTTGAATACACAGTGAGCGATGGGAAAGGCGGAACTGATGTTGCGAAAGTGGCGATATTTATTTCGCCCGTTAATGATGCTCCAGTGTTGGTTGTCGATAATTTCACAACCAATGAAGATGCAGCATTAACATTGGCACCATCACAATTACTAACCAATGACTCCGATATTGAAAATGATATTTTAACTATCTCATCAGTACAGGGTGCAGTAAACGGTACAGTTGCATTAAGCGGTGGCAATGTTGTGTTTACACCAAACGCAAACTATAACGGCCCAGCGTCATTCACTTATACGGTGAGTGACGGTAACGCTAGTTCTACGCAGGCTGTGAATGTTATTGTTAATCCAGTAAATGATGCTCCCATTGTAAATTCGGACGCATTCGTCACTGCTCGAAATACTGCGCTGCCAATCTCTACAAGCACATTGATTGCGAACGATACTGATATTGACGGTGGTTCTTTAAGTATCACTGGTGTTGATATTGCGATAAATGGTTCCGTAAGTTTGAGTGGAAATATAGTTACATTTACACCTAATAATAACTTCTCTGGTGTAGCAGGATTCAGTTATACCGTAAGTGATGGAAATGGAGGTACTAGTACTGGAAATGTTGAGGTGTTGGTTGGGAGCGTTTCTGGGGGTAATAATCACACGGGTAACTCTTCAGCCAATGTTATTACCGGTGGTAATGGTAGTGACGTCATTCTTGGTTTGGGTGGTAACGACACGCTGAGTGGTGGTAATGGTAATGACAGACTTGTCGGTGGATCAGGAAGTGACACGCTAACCGGAGGTGCGGGCGCTGATGTATTTGTTTGGCAGTTGGCGGATAAAGGCACAGCAGGATCGCCAGCAAACGATACAGTTGCTGATTTTACACAGAATACCAATGATCGTTTGGATATCAGCGATTTGTTACAAGGTGAAAACTCGTCTAATCTCACTAATTATCTACATTTCAGCTATGACTCTGGTACTAATACTACAACCGTACATATTAGTAGCAGTGGTGGATATTCCACAGGGTTTAGTAATTCACAAACAGATCAAACAATTCTTTTAAATAATTACAATCCTGGTAGCACTTCAGATACTACAATCATTAACAACTTGATTGCAGCTGGCAAATTAATCACGGACTAACCTATGTACATAAAACGCGATTCTCTTAACAACATAGTAGCTGTTAGTCACCTTCCAGAGGCGGGCATGTTGCCCGCTACTCTGGAAGATATGGATCAGGTACAGGCCTACTTGCAGCAATTTGCTAACGAATCCAAATTTCAATTTCAACAGTCGGATTTGGCGATGGCGCGGGTGTTGGAGGATGTTGTGAATTTGTTGGTAGAACAGGGCACTATTCGGTTTACAGATTTACCTGTGGTGGCGCAACAAAAATTATTGGCGCGTCGCGAAATGCGGGGTAAACACGTTTCTGTCGATTTGATTGATGACAATGACTATCTGAATATTTAATTTTAATTATTCAAACTAAGGCGCTGTGTCAGCGCCTTTTCTATTTGTACTCTAGACGAAAAATCTATTTTATTAACGGACCAGTGAAAGCATCTACGCCAATTTTTTCTAGCGTGGATTTTTCATTTTCAGTTGTCACACCCTCTGCAATCATTTTAATTCCCAGTGAATGACCGACCTGACACAGCCCTTGAATAAAGGTTTGATTGCCGGGGGTTTTATCTATATCGCGTGTAATGGCGGCATCTATTTTTAAATAGTGTATGCCGGTGTTTTGCAGTTGATCAAATTGGGTAAATTCCAAACCTGCGTGTTCCAAGCCAATTTTACATCCCAGTTCACGTAATTGATTGGCTAAACTGCGGAATTCGTTGGGGTAACGAATGATGGCGACTTCCGGGAATTCAATCCATAAATCATTGGTTTTGTTTTTTGCATTCGCCAGCAATGACATTAATTCTTCACGAAAATGCATATTGCACAAAGCTTCGGTTGACATGTTAATGGCAAGAGGCGATAGAGACGATGTAAGTGTGTCCAATGCCAGTTTTACCACCTTAAGGTCAATCAGCGACAACATGTTCAAACGAGATGCCCAAGGAATAAAGTAACCTGCAGACTTTTCTTCACCATCCAGCTGCATACGTACTGGTGCTTCATAGTGGAGTAAATCGCCTTGTGAATTTCTCACGGGAAATTGTGCAAGTTGTAATTGTTGATGTTGAAGTGCATGGTCTAGGGCTGCACGCCAATCATTCAGATTGTTATGGTTGGTTGTTTTATCGCGCAGACAAGCAATCATTGCGTGATCACCTTTCATTTCAGCTTGCGCCAGTGCGCCATCCAATTGATGCAGTAAATTTTGTCGATCATCCAAATGATGGTATTGGGTAATTGCCATGGGAATGGCAATATTTTTGTGATCATGTGCAATTAGTTGAAAATTCAATCGCTGTATCAGATCAGTGCCGATGGTATCCATGGTTTCTTGTGAGGGTACTGCGATTGCAAAATCACTACCGTTGAGCCTGCCCGCATAGCTGCCGGAATATTGCTGGCAAAAATAGTGCAGCGCGTGAGCAATCTCTTTCAGGATGCTATCCACTGTATTGTGTCCGTAGAGTCCATTCAGTTCTTGCAACCTCATTACGCGGCATATGATTAATACGCCCTCGGTTTGACTGTCATCGCGGCTTAACAAGTTATCCAGTAAATACATAAAGTGCTGGCGATTATGTAATTCGGTAAGTGGGTCGAGTAGCGAATCGCGGCGCAATATTTCCAGTTGTCTTGAATCTTTTTCCAGCATCAATTCTACGTCGTCTGTTAAACGATTCATGGCTCTTACAAGACGTCGAAATTCAGTCGTTGACGGTTCATTAGATCGTGTAAAGCGTCGTTCGCTTATGGCTTCTGCTTGACTAATAACCTGTTGCAAAGGTGTTGAAATTCGGCGGAAGACAAATATTCCCAGAAGGCTTGCTAATAAACAGGTGAAGACAAACCATTCCAATAAATGTTTTGCCTGGTTCCATAAAGATTCCAATGCAAAACGTGAATGGCTTTTTACCAGGATTGAGCCGTATTGTTGCCAGCCATCTTGTATCAATGCAATGCCTGGCGCGGCTTCCAAATCAATGTGTGTTGCAAACCACTCAGGAACGGATGATTGATGATCATCAAACTGTTTAACGGCGACAGGCTTTTTGTGTTGATCATTAAACATGATGTATTCGTAATGGCCGGCATCAAATTGTGCGGTGATAATTAATTCGATATCGATAGTATCTTTTTCCATTTGAGAAATGGACAAGGCTAATGCATTAGCATCATCAATATTTTTAATTTTGAGTTGGTTTCGAAGGTATTCTTCAGCGGACATCAAACTGACGATAAAACTGCCGCCCAGTGCCAGCAATAGCAGCAAAATCATGCCGATCCAGAGTTGTTTTATTAAAGACATAATTTACCTTTTTTAAAAGCCATCGGCTTTGGTACGTTGTAATAAATCCCGCCAGCGAGAAAGGCGAGCTGTTGGGTCAGTATTGGTGGATTTGTTGCCAACCCAAAGCCCTTGAGAATTAAAACTAAACACTGGTTTTAAATCCGGACGTTTAGTGGCAGGTTCCAAACTGCTAATCAAATTATCCAAAATGTAGGGCACACTGGTGTCGGTTTCATAATATCCCAGTACCATATGCGCCTGAAATATTCGGCTGTTACTATCGCCTATTTGCGCTTTCACATAAATAAATCGCAATTTTTCAACAGCAATACCCGCCTCTAATAAAGTGAAATATTTGGCGATAGTAAAATCTTCGCAATCGCCTGCGCCTTTACCCAAGGTTTCCAGGGGTGTTGCCCAGTAGTCAATAGTCTTCCAAAGATCCTTATCGTCCTGAAACAAAATACGTGAATTAAAAAATTGATTTATTGCCGCTATTTTTTCTGGTTCGGATAATGATGTGGTTTGTTGTAGTAGCTGTTGCCAGTCGCGTAAACGATGCAATCCGGTTCTGCCGTAGGTTGTTGTTATTGTTTTCTCCATTAAGGAGTAATCCAGCGCGACTGGTAATCGGTTGTGAAGGGACACGCAAATCGCCAAGAGGCAGGCACAAAAACAAAGCAATTTTTTTAAGCTTGTGCTGCCGAAATTTTTTTTATGTCCCGGCATGGTGCTAAAAGAGTTCAACCTTGGATGAGCTTACATTGGTTTCCTCTGTGGTACTGCTGTTGGTATGCAGCAGACCCGCAACCAAATCCAACTGAGCTAACAAACTGCGAAAATGCTCTTCGACTGCTACGGTTGCTTCTTGCAGGCTTTCAAGGGATTCCAGTGCGGCGTCGGCCAATGCCGTTAGCGCACTTTCCTGAGCTAAAGTAAGATCCAATCCGACTGCCATATGCCGCAATGATAAAGACAAATCGGTCATGATAGATTTGACGGAATTGCGATTGTCCCGTGATGCCATTTCCAGCAACATCATCACCATGCGTGAATTTTCTTGTTGTTCTTTTAACATTTGATTAACTTGCAGGGTTTTGGCTCGCGATTCGGTAATTGATGCAATGTGAGCCAGTACGTCCCGCATGCGACCGTAACGGTCGGTATCGTTAGTGGGGGCATTGGTGATTAACAGTTGAACATGATTAAAACTGAAAACTAAAAATCGCCCGTGTGACACTATGCGCGCTGTAGCCGCCAAAGTGCTTTCCAATAATTTTTTATAGGACGCCGGAATGTCTGTTGGGTATAGATGGATTGTTTCATCAAAATGAAATTGTACAACTGCTTCCATTCCCAGTTCATCAATGCAGTTAATGGTCGCTTGTGCCAACATGGGCAACTCGCTTGATCTTTGGACGGCTTCTGCGAACAGGGCAACAACCCCCATTTCCGATGCGGAGTTCATTGCAGTAAATGCTATGTCGGAATATTTTTTGATTTCATCTTGCAGCGCATTGGTCGCTTGCTTGTCTTCGACTGCTTTTTTCACTACTGCTGCGTAATCAATATAATTCATGCCTGAAAATACAAAAGCATCCACACCAAAAGCATCAATCTGTTGGCGCGACACCTCAGTGGTGTAGGGGCTCAGCATGGCGATGCACGGCAGATCAGCCGGAATCAGTTTTAGCTGCATTTCGTCAAAAGGCCCTTGGTCGGCCACCAGCACAACCGCCTGATGTGCACGACACACATTTACGAATTCGTCGACTGATTCCAGATCCAACGCACAGCTGGTAGCAAAGGGCAGAAGATCACCCTGATTGTTGATGATGATTTGTTGATCGGGTACTGAAAACACGCCATTTTGTCCTGAAAAATACCAAAGCGCTTCCATTAATCTCTCCGGGTAATGCAATTAATGACTGAAGTATAGTTGGCAATTTTCAAAATAGGATTTCTTAAGCTTTGTTTACTAATGTTTATTGGCATAGATATGGTGGAAAGCCGCAGAAATCGTAATAATCCTGTCACCAAAAATATTCTATAGGTGAGTTATGAAACCGGTTTGGTTGTGTGTATGCATGTGTCTAAGCAGTATGCCCTTGATGGCTGAATCGCCTTTGCAAGAATTGACGCTGACAACGGATAAGCTCGAGATGCGCGTAACCCCTGATGCAGGCGGCCGCGTGCTGTATTTGGGATTAAAAGGTCAGCCCAATTTTCTAAAATCGATTTCCACCATTGCCCAACCAGATGAAATAAATGAAAACACAGGATTTATGCCTTTTTTTGGGCATGAGGTGTGGTTCGGTCCGCAAAGCGAATGGTGGATGCATCAATCATTACATCCGCAGCGAAAAAAACTGAAAGCCGTTTGGCCACCAGACCCTTTTTCAAGTTTATCCCGCAATGAAATTGTTGAAAAAACAGCCGAAAAAATTCTAATGAAAACCACAGCCAGCCCTGTTAATGGGTTGGAAGTGGAAAAAACATTTAGATTGGTGGATGGCAATCCTCATCAGATTGATTTGTGGGTGGCAGCGCGCAATGCCCGAAATGAAAAAGTGAGTTGGGATATCTGGTTTAATTCGCGCAGTTTCGCGACGACGCGAATTTTTGCACCTGTCGATCAAAGCGTTGATGTCAAACGAATGGATTGGCAAGCATCGATTCCTTACACAATTGAACAAGGCTTGTTAAGTTTGAATCGCACGCCTATAGAAGCGGGAAAATCACGCATTATGGGTAAAGTGATGTTCCAGCCTTCAGCCGGTTGGTTTGCAGCATTCAATGCAAAACAATTATTGATTGTGCAATTTCCTCTGCAACCACTGGAAAAAATTCATCCTGAACAAGGCCAGTTAGAATTTTATATGGAACACAATCCTGCGGATGAATCCAGAGATGTCTTGGAAATGGAAGTGCATTCGGCTTATCAAACATTAGCACCTGGTGACACTATGCAAGCAAGAGAGCGTTGGACCTTAATTGAATATTCCGGCGATGATTCAGTTGAAGATCAGAGAAAGTTTTTGCGTGAGCAATTGAAGAGTTTGAAGGGAATTTAATTTAGTTGATGTTTTTTATCTGTCATCCCCGCAAGGGGATCCAGTGACTTGTTGGCAATCTAAGGCAGTGGATGCCCCTTGTGGGGCATGACAAATCCTTTCGTGCAAAATCTCGTTTTAAAAAAACATCAAGCCTCAGCAATAGCGCCCTTATCTATCCCTTCGTAAGCTTTGACTCGAATAAAAGATTCCGGATGTAGTTGGCGAGTGCGCTGGGCTATATGCCAGGCAAGCAATTCAACGGTGCTATCGCAATCAATCAGATAACAAATTTGTGCAGGCAAACTAATTTCGAAATTACCCTGTTCGGCTTTGTAAGCAAATCGATAATAGTGATTGCCCTGTTGCTCGAATTCTTCAATCAAATCTTCACGGCTACCGATATAAATATCCCGCCATTCTTCGGCCCAGAATTCTTCCAGTAATGGCGATTTTTTTTCGTTAGCCCATATGTCAATACGCGATCTGTGTCCGTGAGCAATTCGTTGGCAATTTCCATTATGTTTTTTCAAGCCATGAGTGTAATGATAAAAAGCGCCTTGAATGTCTTCTGTTGAAAAACTCAACTGCAAACGCGCAACACTTAACGGAAAGTGTGGGGTCAATTGCCTAGCTGCCCAATTTGCGAGACTCTCGGCTGTTATCTGATCAGTATCAATCAACGCAATAGAGGTTTTGGGGCAGCGTGTATGAATCCACTGGTTATTCGCTAATTCGAAGCGAATCGAGTAGTAATCCTGTTCCTCATCAATCTTGATATGCGGTGACAGGGCTGGTACTGCAAGTCGATGATCCAATTCTGTATCCAGCCAATGGCGAATGGTTTTTTTCACGCGACCAAAATCGCACACCATACTTTGTTCATCCAATTCACCAATCAGTCGAACATTGGCTAGAAGTGTTTCACCTAATACACCGCGTTGGTGATCAAGGTAACTAAAATCAATATTGGTAAGTTTGTCGACGAATAAAATCATTTGGGTGTTCTATCTTGTTTAATAAATTCACTGATATGAAATTTGGGACGTTGTTTTACTTCTTCATAAATTTTTGACAGGTATTCGCCGATAATACCCATACAAATTAATTGCACGCTGCCAATAAATAACAAAGGCAAAAGTAAAGATGCCCAACCTGGCACGGCGTTGTCAGTGAAAAAGCGAATAAATAAAACCCAAATAATCAAACTGAAAGAAATCAGACCAGAGACCATTCCAAATAAGGTAATAAATCGCAGTGGTGCTGTTGAAAATGCTGTAATACCTTTCCAGGCAAATGACAGCATTTTTCTCAGTGGATATTTACTTTCGCCCGCTTCACGCGCATGTCGTTCATATTCTACATTACAAGAGGGGTAGCCCAGTTCTCGTACAACTCCGCGCAAAAATAAATTGGCTTCTTTGTAAAGTTTTAAACTTTCCATGGCGCGGCGCGATAGCAGTCGAAAATCGGCATGGTTAAATACCAGATCAACACCCATCACTCGCATTAATTTGTAGTAACTTTCGGCAGTGAATCGCTTGAAAAAACTGTCGGTGTCGCGGGCTGATCTAACGCCATAGACCACATCATGCCCTTGATAATAGGCATCAATCATTTTTTCAATAACCTGGGGGTCATCTTGAAGGTCTGCATCAATACTTACGACCATATCTTCGGTGGTGGATACCAATCCCGCCATTAACGCATTTTGGTGGCCACGATTGCGTGACAATTTCACAGCCACTATTGCCGGATTGGCACTTGCCGCTTGTGATAAGAGTGACCAGGTTTTATCGCGGCTGCCATCGTCAACCAAATAGATTTTTGAATCGGAATTTATTTTTTGCGAAATAGTTAAGTTGTCGAGCAGCCCCAACAAGGTTGTCAGCGTTTTGGGCAGCATCTCTTCTTCGTTGTAGCAGGGCACAACAATCGCGAGTGAAGCAGCTTGATGAGTCATGATCATTTCCGATAAATCCAGAATTTATGGACCAGAAAATTAATTATCAGTGTTACCAGAGTTGCGATTATCTGGGCAATTAAATAGTGAGCACCCATGCTATGCACCGTAAAAAACACCAGAGTATTTATCACCAATGCAGCAATTACCAATATGACAAACTTGGGAAAGGTACTGTGGTGTTGTGCCTGGCTCTTGAAGGTCAGGTGATAGTTTGCCAGATAATTAAAAACGGCTGAGATAGCGTAGGCTAATGCGGATGATAATTCTTCGTTGAAATAGAAATATTCGATAAACACTATCAGCAGCAAATATTGAAATACTGTTCCGAATGCACCAATTAAGGCGAACTTTCCGAATAACTTCATTTGCCTGAATCCCAATAAATTGGGCGGCACCTTAGCATATTTGCAAGCGGGCGTCAGGGAGAGGGCTTTAGGCCGTCATTGCAATCCATTGGAACTTTCCAAGGGTTCTTTCCAGATAGATATGCTCGGTTCTATTGGTGAGAGGGTGGTAATTGTGGCGGAAGTAATGGTGATCAGGGGTTGAGCTTACGTATTCCCAGGATTGCCCCTCGTTGATGCACAAAGGATCACCTTCATTCATGGGTTGTTGGCTTAGCTGTTCCCACATGCTGGTCCATTCCTGATGATTATGATCAATGTATTCAAGAGATTTTTTGGGCATATGAAACCTGGATATGGATTGGTCTAATTGACTAAATTCTGGCTTATCAAGAATTCAAGTCAAGAAAAATTGCTAACTATATGATTTAAAAATGAATAATTTTAATGAATCTGTGGGGCTGTTCACGAATGTGCATCAATGATACATTTTTTTGACGCACAAATCATTATTTTGTCATCAAATTTTCTGAAAAATCCAACAAAAAGCAAAGTTTATCTATAAAAAATTGGTTGTTAGTCAAAAAAGATCTAGACGAAAAGGTTTACCTTTCTGTAAGGTTAGTGTTTTCCACTGAGGTCGGATACATGAACATAGGGCAGGCGGCAGAGGCCACAGGTTTGACAGCCAAAGCGATTCGGCATTACGAATCATTAGGCTTGGTGGTACCTAAACGGCAAGAAAATGACTATCGGGATTACAACTTGCAAAACGTTGAGGACCTGCGTTTTTTACAGCGTGCGAGGGCAGTGGGTTTTAGTCTTGATGAGGCAGGGCAGTTACTTGAGTTGTACCGCAACCCTCAGCGACACAGCGCGCAAGTCAAAGCGTTGGTGACGGCAAAGTTACAGCAACTGGATCAGCAGTGGCTAATACTCAACCAGATGCGGCAGACCCTGGCCTCTATGGCGGATCAATGTGCGGGTGATGATTCCAGTCATTGCGCCATTATCAATCAATTGGCAGAAGCGCCTGAGGTCACGCCCTTCCGATTCAAATTGGTGGAATGAGTGCCCACCAATTTCGCGCAGGGTTTGTGTTAGTATGCGCGCCTTTCCGTAAAATCCCCTGAATATTTTGTGAGGCAACTATGAGCATCAAATCCGATAAATGGATGCGTCGTATGGCAAAAGAATACGGCATGATTGAGCCCTTCGAACCCAATCAGATTCGTTACGATGCTGCGGGTCAAAAGATTGTCTCTTATGGTACATCCAGTTACGGTTACGATGTGCGTTGTGCCGATGAATTTAAAATTTTTACGAATGTTCACTCCACAGTGGTTGATCCGAAAAATTTTGATGAAAAAAGTTTTGTCGATATCAAAAGCGATGTTTGTATTATCCCACCGAATTCTTTTGCCTTGGCTCGCACAGTTGAATACTTTCGAATTCCACGCAGTATTTTGACTGTGTGTTTGGGTAAATCCACCTATGCTCGCTGTGGCATTATTGTAAACGTGACGCCATTGGAGCCTGAGTGGGAAGGTCACGTGACCCTGGAGTTTTCCAACACGACACCGTTGCCTGCAAAAATTTATGCAAACGAAGGTGTTGCGCAGATGCTGTTTTTTGAGTCTGACGAAATTTGTGATACCTCTTACAAAGATCGCGGTGGAAAATATCAAGGACAGCGCGGCGTGACTTTACCGCGTACTTGATATGGGTGAGGTAGTAACCTTTAAAAAACCCAGTCCATTCGACAAGCACAAAGGTAAAACTTTGTGCCGAAGTGGGTTTCATAAATGGAAACTGGTTCAAGCCAAGCAGTTTGATGTTAAACAGGGAAAGTTGGTGAGTATTTACGAATGTGTGCGTTGTCAGGAGCGTAAAACCGAGCTGACTTGATCAGTGCAGTGTTTGCTGTGTGAGTAGTGCCAGTAATTCTTCAAGCGGCATAGGTTTGTAAAAAAAATATCCTTGCGCACAGTCACATCCGTTTTCAATTAAAAACCATTTTTGCTTATCTGTCTCGACACCCTCGGCAACTATTTTCATCGGCATAATTTTACTTAAACCGATAATAGTACGCACCATGCCATCGTATTCCCGTGCTTGCCCTATCTGGTTGATGAATGAACGATCAATTTTTATCTGATCCGGTGCAAATCGCACTATATAGCTGAGCGATGAATAGCCAACGCCGAAATCATCCAGTGAAATGCGAAAACCGGTTTCCTTAAGACGGCTGACTTGTTGCAGGTTTAATTCAGTTCTTTCCAGAAACATTTGCTCGGTAATTTCGATAATAAATTGCTCCGCCGACAATTGGTAAGTTTTTAATGCGGACTTAAATTGTTGAATTAAATCCAATTGCTGAAATTGCCTGGCCGATAGATTGATGGCTATAGGAATGGTGAGCTGCTGCTGATTGATCAGTGTCATGGATCGACTGGCTTCTTCAATAACCCACTGCCCGATACGATTGATCATATCGGACTCTTCGCTGTAAGGAATAAACTCACCTGGTAGCACCATGCCACGCTTGGGGTGGTTCCATCGTATCAAGGCTTCAGCCGCGATAATTTTATTGGTTGTCAAATTAACAACGGGTTGAAAATATAACTCAAATTGATTGCTGATAAGCGCTTTACGTAAATCGGCATCCAGCTGCAATCGATAATGAACAAACTCAGTTAATTCGCGTCGATAAAGTTGAAACTGACTGCGTCCATTATTTTTGGCTTCATACAGCGCGCTGTCGGCATTTCGTAATAAAGTTGCCGAATCTTGTCCGTCCGTTGGGAAGAGTGCAATGCCAAAGCTCATGCTGATATGAACTTTTTGCGTGGATGCTATACGAATAGGTCTCGCCAGGGAATGTAATAATTTTTCTGCAATTGCAGCTACTATTTCATAGCGATCGATGCCATCGAGGATGATTACAAACTCATCGCCACCCAGGCGTGCGATAATGTCGTCCTGTCTTAGCAGGCGTTTGAGCCTGCGAGCAACAATTTTCAAAACATAATCGCCAACTTCATGACCGAAGCCATCATTGATTTGTTTGAAGTTATCCAGGTCGCCAAACAGTATGGCAAAAGGTATTTTGTGCCTGTCATAACGATTGACCAGTAAATTAATTTCGTCGTGTAATTTACTGCGATTGATCAGGTTGGTGAGAGTATCAAAATGTGCGAGGCGAATCAGGGTTCGTTCCCGGTTTTTTTGATCGGTAAGATCTGACACCTGTAATAAAAGTAATGTGGAATTTTCGCGTTGATTAATAACAGCAGCATAAACAACCACGGGCACCTCGCGGCCATTCAGTGTTACATATCCCGTTTCGTATTGTATAAAGGGACAGTTAGTTGCGACTAACTCCGATATTTTATGTTGATGATCCCGCAACAACTCGGGTGACATGATTTCTTGAATTGACGTAATTTTTTGATCGGGATTACCCGGGTCGCCTAGTAATTGTTGAAAAGAAAAATTTTGTTGCTTGATACTGCCTGATTCGGTGATCAATGCCATGGGCACTGGCGAATGATCAAAACAAGCATGAAATTGATTTTCGCTGTTGGCCAAAGCAAGATGAGCTAATTCCAACTGGTGAATATTGGTTGCAGAACACAGCCAGCGAAGTGTTTTGCCATCATTCGTTGGCTGAGGGTTGGCTCTTATATCAAACCATTCGTAGGTGTCGTTATTATTTTTAATCCGCGATTTTGCAAAAAATGCGATTCCGGATTTTAGTGCAGTCATCCATTCAAGAATAAAGTCTTGATAATCGTCTGCATGCATTAAACTTGCCCAGTCTAGTCCTTGTGATTTGGTTAAATGGTTTCCGGCATATTCCAGCCATTTTTGGTTGATAAAATCACAGTTTCCTTCGGCATCGCAACTCCATACTAATTGCGGTAACCCTTGGCTGAGTTGCTCGATCCTGAACAAGTCTTCGCGAACTTTTTGTTCCTGTTGTGCCCATTCAAGACCATTCACTAATGACTTGTGCAAATTGTCACTGGCCAGATTTTGTTTTGACAAATAATCAAATACACCATCGCGAACCACGTTGGCGACCAGTTGTTGGTCAGTATTATTGCTGACCATAATAATCGCCAAGGGGCGTACATTATGTTGCCGCATAACGCTGACTATTTCTGAACCCAGGGCATCTTTCAGTTGATAGTCCAGAATCGCACAGTCAAATTGCATGTGATTAATGTAATCAACTGCATCTTTAGCAGAGCTGCCTTCGGTGATTTGAAAGCTCAGTGGAATTTTTTTTAACAGGCGAAGAATTTTTTCACGATCAACATCGTCGTCGTCAATGACAAGAACTTTAATAGAATTTTCTATGTGGTGGCTGATGGTGTTCATTTTATATTGGCAACTTGACAGCCAGGCGATAGGATTCAAGTAGCGCAGCCAGTTTGGCAAATTGCGGGCCCACACTGGACTTCACCATATATCCCGCGATACATTCGTGATAGGCGCGAGATCGGTCTTTGTCGTCATCTGATGTGGTAAGTACAAATACGACAGAATCTTTTAGCTGTGCATCGCTACGTACGGCGTTAAGAAATTCGAATCCATTCATTCTTGGCATATTTAGATCCAGTAAAATCAGGAATGGTTTTTGGATAGATTTTTTTTCATGCTGATTGGTCAGTATTTCCATAGCTTCCAGTCCGTCTACAGCGTGGACAATCGGATAATCCACTGAGTGTTTTTTCAAGTTTCGTCCGACTGCCTCGGCAGCGACATCATCATCTTCCACCAGTAATATATTGATGGCCATTTTTATCTCCTATCAATCTGTACGTAACACTTTATCAGCTATTCAACAATATCTTTGCGTGGATAGCGCGGCCAATAAACAATAAATTCCGTTCCTCTTGCTCCATCGCGTGAAATCACTTCTATTTTTCCGCCGTGGCTTTCAACTAACCTTTTTGCCAAAGATAACCCTATGCCGCTGCCCGCTCGCATATTATTAGTTAGTGTCTGAAATAATCTAAAAACTCTTTCTTGTGCAGATTCAGGAATTCCGGGGCCATTATCTTTTATTCGAATGACACAAAAACTCCCTTCACCTATAACGCTGATATGTATGAGCGGTTGAATTCCGTCGTGATGTTTTAGTGCGTTGCTGAATAGGTTCCGAATAACGGTTTCCAGTGGTGTTTTAGCTGAGGTGATTTCAGTTAGCTGTATATCGGTTTCAATAACAAAATTGTCGGGAATAGGGTGCATTTCAATAATGCCGCGAATTAAATCAGGAAAATAGACCTGTTGCTGTTCTTTGCTGCGCTGCCCCGCACGTGCATATTTCAGCAAATCACTTACAAGCGTTTCCATTCGGGAAATGCGTATTTTGATGCGATTTATATTGTTTTTGACGCTTTCAATTTCAATATCGCCCAAATCTTCTTCTATCCAATCAATTAAATCAGCTATACCGCGTAAAGGAGATTTTAAATCGTGTGATGCAACATAAGTAAATTCTTCCATGTGAGCAGTTGCTTGTCGCAAACTCAATTCCAATCGTTTACGTTCGGTGATATCACTGATAACGGCAAGCACCAGAGTTTCATCTTCCACTGTGACTGTATTCAATCCAATTTCAATTGGGATTTCGGTTCCATTTTTATGTTGACCAGTGAGGTCACGACCGGCACCCATAGCGCGTAAACTCGGTGCCGCCATATAACTGTCGCGAAGTTTTCCGTGCATGGCTTGATAGCGCTCGGGCAGGAGTATATCCATGGAAGAATTGATTAATTCCTCTTTGCTATAACCAAACAATTTTAATAAATTGGTATTAACCATTTGGATAAATCCTTTGGTATCCACCAATATGATGCCGAAGGGGGAGGCTTCAACCACTTTTGAAAATTTTTGCTCCAATTGTTTGCGTTGAGTGATGTCCACAATGGTGGCTATCACTAATTTTTCATTATTAAATTCAAGTGGTGATAGGCCGACTTCCAACGGGAATTCAGAATTATTTTTGCGTCGACCGAATAATTCTCGCCCGACACCCATGTGGCGGGTTGATGGATTTGACCAATAGGATTGGCGTAGATGCGCGTGTGAAGTGGATATTGGGATGGGTAACAAATTATCAACAGTTTGATTCAGTAGCTCCTGGTCTTCATAACCAAACATTTGACAAGCTTCATGGTTGATATAACGAATTATTCCATTGCTATCACAAACTATCACGCCAACCGGGATGGTGTTCAGTAGTTGCAAAATGACACGAGGGTCATTCATTTCTCCAACAGCCAAGCTATTCACCTGTTACCTCCAGTCCTTTTTCCGTTTTTTAGTGGGGGCTGGAGGTAAGTTTAGCTGTAATTTTAATCCAGGCTAGAAAATTATTGATTTGCTGTTGTCAGCTAAGAGGTCAATCTAAACAGGCGTTGCCGTTTCATAATCTGATTTGATGAGAGATTCAGAAGGCTTTATGTTGATGGCATGCAGTCCTTTATCACCTTGAGTAATATCAAAACTGACTTTTTGACCTGCCTTTAATGTCTTATAACCATCCATAGTGATGGCAGAGTAGTGAGCAAACAAATCTTCACCGGCTTCGTCTGACACTATGAAGCCGTAACCTTTTGCATTATTAAACCATTTGACGGAGCCTGTAGGCATGATGGAATCCCTCTACTGAGTCGAATAGATCACTCAAGTTATTATTTTCCCAAGTACTGCTTTTGCTCGGGGGTAAAAACGCATACATCTAAGATGAGCAATGAATGTTGCATTAAATGCAACTGGTGTTTTTTTAAACAACTCCTGCGCTAAAGTCAAGCATCTGACGTTAAAGCTGTGAACTCTCTTGCTAAATCTCAAAGTGCTCAAATATTTGGCTTGATGTAGAATGCGGTCGTCATTTTTATTTTTTTCTGGTCGCTATGAGCAATATTGATCTTCATCGTCTAACCTTAAGTAAAGATAACGAGAATCACGCCGATGATTCTCATGGGGGCTTGACGGTTCTGGAAGAAAAGCCCCGGCTTAAACGCCCGCCGCTGTACAAGGTTGTTTTGCTAAATGACGACTACACGCCAATGGAATTTGTGGTTGAAGTGTTGGAAATATTTTTCGCTATGTCGAGAGATAAAGCCACGCGTGTGATGTTGACTGTGCATGTACATGGAAAAGGCGTTTGCGGAATTTATTCGCGCGATGTCGCTGAAACAAAAGCTGAACAAGTGAACCAATATTCAAGGGATAATGAGCATCCACTTGTTTGTGATATTGAGGCAGTTGAAGAGGATGATAATTAGCCCCATATCAACAATATTCGTGAATGACTGGTGCACGAATATTTTTGCAAGACCTGACACCAGGCATAAGGGGTTGAGACTATGTTGAGCAAAGATCTGGAAGTCACCTTGAACCTGGCCTTCAAAGGAGCGAGATCAAAACGGCATGAGTTTATGACGGTCGAACATTTGTTGCTAGCGTTAATTGATAACGACTCGGCTGCTAATGTGTTGCGATCCTGCGGTGCGGATTTGATTAGTCTGCGCAAAGATTTAATTGAATTTGTTGATTCTACAACACCTCTGATTCCCGAAAATGATCCTGATCGTGAAACCCAGCCAACTTTGGGTTTTCAGCGTGTATTACAACGTGCAGTTTTTCACGTGCAGTCTTCCGGTAAAACTGAAGTGACTGGCGCTAATGTATTGGTTGCCATATTCAGTGAGCAAGAAAGCCAAGCGGTTTATTATCTTAAACAACAAAGCATCGCTCGAATTGATGTGGTGAATTACATCAGTCACGGAATTCAAAAAGTGGCAGGTCAGGGTGATCATCATCAAGATCACACGCATCACTCGCAAGAAAATTCTGACGATGAATCCAGTAGCAATGAATCGACGGGTCAGCATCCGCTCGACAGTTTTGCTAGCAATTTAAATGAGGCGGCAGCTCAAGGCCGGATTGATCCTTTGGTTGGGCGCGAACATGAAGTGGAACGCGTGTGCCAAATTTTATCGCGTCGTCGCAAAAACAATCCGCTGTTGGTAGGTGAATCGGGTGTAGGTAAAACTGCCATCGCCGAAGGTTTGGCTAAACGCATTGTTGACGGTGATGTACCCGAATGCTTGGCTGGCAGCGTGGTTTACTCACTTGATATGGGCGCACTGCTTGCAGGTACAAAATATCGTGGTGATTTTGAAAAACGTTTCAAAGCACTTTTACATGAATTGAAAAAGCAAAAGCATTCCATTTTATTTATTGATGAGATACACACCATTATTGGCGCAGGTGCCGCGTCTGGTGGTGTTATGGATGCGTCCAATTTATTGAAACCTTTGTTGTCGTCTGGCGAAATTCGCTGCATGGGTTCTACGACCTTCCAGGAATATCGTGGAATTTTTGATAAAGACCGCGCGCTATCACGTCGTTTCCAAAAAGTGGATGTTAATGAACCCAGTGTTGATGAGACTTATCAAATTTTGAAAGGCTTAAAAAGCCGTTTCGAAAAACATCACAATTTACGTTACACCGATGCCGCATTGCGTTCAGCAGCAGAATTGGCGGAGCGTTACATTAACGATCGCTTTTTGCCAGACAAAGCAATTGATGTGATTGACGAAGCCGGTGCTTATCAACAATTGCAACCCGCCAGCAAACGCAAAAAAACCATTGGTGTTTCTGACGTTGAAGCTGTAGTCGCGAAAATTGCACGCATTCCCCCCAAACATGTTTCAACCTCTGATAAAGAATTGCTGCGCAAACTGGATCAGAATTTGAAAATGGTGGTCTTCGGTCAAAACGAAGCGATCGATACGCTCGCTAATGCGATCAAGCTCTCGCGTGCCGGTTTAAATTCGCCGGAAAAACCCATTGGTTCTTTCCTGTTTGCTGGGCCAACCGGTGTTGGTAAAACAGAAGTGTGTCGTCAATTGGCGAAATGCATGGGGCTGGAATTAGTGCGCTTCGATATGTCGGAATATATGGAGCGCCACACAGTTTCTCGTTTAATTGGTGCGCCACCCGGTTATGTTGGTTTTGATCAAGGTGGTTTGCTAACAGACGCTATTACCAAACAACCGCATTGTGTGTTGTTGCTTGATGAAATAGAAAAAGCGCATCCGGAAGTATTTAATTTGTTGTTGCAAGTGATGGATCACGGCACTTTAACTGACAACAACGGACGCAAAGCCGACTTCCGTAATGTGATTTTGATTATGACAACCAACGCAGGTGCAGATGTAATGAGTCGCGCATCGATTGGTTTTACGCATCAGGATCACACCACTGACGGAATGGAAGCGATCAAGAAAATGTTTACGCCTGAATTCCGTAACCGTTTGGATGCGATTGTGCAATTTGCATCGCTGACACTGGAGACTATCAAAACTGTGGTCGATAAATTCCTGATGGAATTGCAAACACAATTGGATGATAAACATGTAACTCTGGAAGTGTCAGACGAAGCGCGTGGTTGGCTGGCGATTCACGGTTATGACGTGAAGATGGGTGCAAGACCTATGTCGCGTCTGATTCAGGATAAATTGAAGAAGCCACTTGCTGAAGCGATTTTGTTTGGTGATTTATCCAACGGTGGTGGAATAGTAATTGTCGACGTAGATCAGTTGCAGGATGATTTGATTATTACGGTTAAAGCGAAAGAAACATCTACGGCTGTTTGACCTTCAATGCTTTCTGATTTGTAGGGGCGCCGCTTGCTGCGCCCTTTTTATTTTCTAGTGGAGTGTCATTTTAGAATAAAGGGCGCGGCAAACAGCGCCCCTACGCAAGAAAAACCAATCAAAATTACAACGCTGCATAAACCTCGTGCACATCATCGTCATCATCAATCGCCGCTAAAAAAGCTTCCACTTCTGCCATTGCTTCATCCGGCAAACTCATCGGATTTTTTGGAATGTATCCGAGCTTTGCCGACACAACTGTAAAGCCTTGAGCAGGTAATGCTTTGGAAACCAAATCCAAGTCGGTGATGTCGGTGATAAATAATGCGCTGCCATCGTCTTGTGCTTCAAAATCCTGAGCGCCAGCTTCAATCGCAGCCATTTCGATATCCGCATCTTTATTCGCGGGTGATGCTTCAATCATTCCAACGTGATTAAAATCCCAGGAAACGGAGCCTGATGAACCTAATTGCCCTTTGCGAAATAAAACACGCATGGACGAAATAGTGCGGTTAACGTTATCAGTCAAACATTCAACAATCACCGGTACCTGGTGCGGTGCAAAACCTTCGTAAGTCACTTTTTCGTAAGTGATATTGCCATCGAGTTGCCCTGAACCTTTTTTAATGGCGCGCTCCAAAGTTTCGCGAGTCATTGACGCTTTTCTTGCCGCTTCAACTGCAAGTCGCAAACGCGGGTTCATATCGGGATCAGCGCCGTTGCGTGCGGCGACCATGATTTCTTTAGTCAATTTGGTAAATAATTTACCTTTTGCATTCGCTGCTTCTTCGCGGTGTTTTGCTTTCCATTGTGCGCCCATTTTTTCGATCTCTCTTAAGAAAAATTAATCATAATCCCCCTCTCCCTAACCCTCTCCCACAAGGGGCGAGGGGACTGATTGTGCCTAAATATAGAAAGACTTTACAGTTTAGCTCCCCTCTCCCTTGATGGGAGAGGGGTTGGGGGAGAGGGTGTTTTTCAATTCTTATGCAACGCAGTATTCAACTGCAATGCGCTTTTGTTAGTAACCACTTCAACACGTCCGGTGATGGAATTGCGGCGGAAAACCAAATCATTGACACCCGCCAATTCGCGCGCTTTGATGGTTTGCACTTCTTGTCCAGCATCATCCAGCACTACGACTTTTGTTCCCGCGGTGATATACAAACCAGATTCAATTTTGCATCTGTCGCCTAATGGAATTCCAGTGCCTGCGTTAGCGCCAATCAAGGATTCTTTGCCGATACTGATAACAATATTGCCACCGCCTGAGAGCGTGCCCATAGTTGAACTGCCACCGCCCAAATCAGACCCGGCGCCAACAAATACACCGGCAGAAATTCTACCTTCAATCATCGCCGGGCCTTCAGTGCCCGCATTAAAGTTGACAAAACCTTCGTGCATGATGGTAGTGCCTTCACCTAAGTAAGCACCCAAACGCACACGTGCAGTGTGCGCGATGCGAACACCTTTTGGCACAACATAATTGGTCATTTTCGGGAATTTATCTACGCAAGATACTTCCAACTCTTCACCATTTAATCGCGCTTGTAATTGATATTCTGCCAATTCGTTAATGTCAATTGCGCCTCTATTGGTCCAGGCAACATTAGGAAGCACACCAAAAATTCCGGCGAGAATAGTGTTGTGAGGTTTTACCAATCTGTGTGATAACAAATGTAATTTCAAATAGGCATCGGGTACTGATGCTGGATTAGTGTCGGTTTCTAATAAAGTCACGACTAAAGGGCGTTTACTTTCTGATAATTTTTTTGCCAGTGCGGCTGCTTCTGCGCAACCTTTTGTTTCGAGTGCTGATGCAATCTGTGCAGCTTGTTGAACGTTGATAGCAACAGCTTGATTGCCATTTTCATAACCAACCACTGATGCAATCGCAGAAATAATTTGTGGATCGGGTTTTAGCCAAGGGCATGCATAAAACACTTCTAGCCATTCGCCTTTTGAATTCTGCGTACCTATTCCCAAACCTGCTGCATAAATTTGTGTCATGAATCATCTCGCTTGTTAAATTAAAAATAATTTTTTTACCCCACCCTGACCCTCCCCTTGGCAAGGGGAGGGGACAGAACCAGCTCCTTAATTAAATAGGGAGCCAAGTTCCTCCCCCTTGCCAAGGGGGAGGTTAGGAGGGGGTGAAAATCTTTTTGTAATCTTCTTCTTTAAATCCCAGATAACGAACCTTGCCGTTGTCCAACAAAGGACGTTTGATTAATGTTGGATGTTCCAAAAAGATCTTTACAGCTGTTTTTTCATTTAAAGTTTCTTTGGTTTTATCGTCCAGCTCTTTCCAGGTGGTACTGCGTTTGTTCACCATGGCATCCAAGCCCAATTCAGCAATCCACTGTTTGATTTGTTTTTCAGTTACACCATCAACACGATAGTCGTGAAAATAGTATTCAATTTTTTTCGCTTCCAGCCAGGCTCGGGCTTTTTTGACTGTGTCGCAGTTTTTGATGCCGTAGAGTTTGATCATTGATGTTCTCTTTTATTTCATTTTTACCCCCCTTTTTCAAAGTGGGGAACTTTCTGACTTACCTATGTAGGGAGTCAGGCTCCTCCCTTTGAAAAAGGGAGGCGGGGGAGGGATTTACGCCTTCAAAACAATCTTCGCCTTCTTGCGATTCGGATAACAGGTTCTGCAGATTTCGCAAACAGTACCATCACAACCGCGAGCGGAACAAAATTCGCGCCCATAATAAATGATTTGTAAATGTAACGCATTCCAGCTGGACTCGGGAAACAGTCGTTTTAAATCCTTTTCGGTTTGAACTACATTTCTACCATCAGTTAATCCCCAGCGTTGAGCTAAACGATGAATATGGGTATCAACAGGAAATGCTGGATGGCCAAATGCCTGACTCATTACCACGCTGGCAGTTTTATGGCCAACTCCGGGCAAAGCTTCCAGCGCATCCCAATCAGCGGGCACCTGGCCTTGATATTGTTCCACCAAAATTTTGGACAGATTGGAAATAGCTTTGGATTTTTGCGGCGACAATCCGCAAGGGCAAATAATTGCCTGAATTTTGTCGACAGGTACTTTGGCCATGTCGTAAGGATTGTCGGCCAGGGCAAATAATGCGGGCGTTACCTGATTAACGCGTTCGTCAGTGCATTGTGCCGATAAAAGTACGGCGATTAACAAAGTGTAAGCATCTTTGTGCTGCAAAGGAATTGGCGGAGCAGGATAAAGGCTTTGCAATTTTTGCAAAATAAAATCGACGCGTTCTTTTTTGGTTAAACTTTTGGATGTCGTCACAACGTACTCTCAAAAATTTCGCGGTTGTAGGGGCGGCCCCCTGTGGCCGCCCAGGGCAGGCACAGAGGCCTGCCCCTACGATCATGCAATTGATCTATAAACCTTTCACAAATAATTTAATTCGCTCAGCCGCTTCAATGCATTCTGTCAAAGGCGCAACCAGCGCCATACGCACATAGTCTTCGCCGGGGTTTATACCACTGGCTTCGCGAGCTAAATAGCTACCGGGTAGTACAGTCACTTTTTGTTGGGCAAACAATTGCTGCGCAAATAATTCACCTTTGATGGGGGTTTTGGGCCACAAATAAAAACTGGCGTCGGGTTTGCTTACAGGCAAAACTCCATTCAGTATTTGTAAAACGGCATCGAATTTTTTTGAGTAAATTTGACGGTTTTCAATAACGTGTTGCTCGTCTTGCCAGGCGACAGTGCTGGCCAACTGGATTGGCACAGACATGGCACAACCGTGATAGGTTCTATAAAGCAAAAATTTTTCGATAATTTTCGCATCGCCCGCTACAAAGCCCGAGCGCAATCCTGGCAGGTTGGACCTCTTTGACAAGCTATGAAATACCACGCAGCGCGCAAAATCATTTCGTTGCAAATCTGCACAGGCTTGCAATAGACCAACAGGAGGATTGGCTTCGTCAAAATACAATTCCGAGTAACACTCGTCAGATGCAATGACAAAATCATATTCGTCTGCCAGAGCAATCAATTTTTTGAGTTGCTCAAGCGACATAACCGAACCAGTGGGATTGCCCGGCGAACAGATAAACAAAACTTGTGTGTCGCGCCAGACATCTGCCGGTACCTGATCAAAATCCGGTATAAAATTATTGGCTTCTGTGCAGTTTAAAAAATAAGGTTTTGCGCCAGATAAAATCGCTGCGCCTTCATAGATTTGATAAAACGGATTAGGCGAGATTACCAATGGATTTTTTTGATTTCGATCAACTACTGCTTGCACAAACGCAAACAAGGCTTCGCGGGTGCCATTAACAGGCAGGATATGTTTTTCGGCATTCAAACTATTTGGATTTAATTTGAATCGACGATTTAACCAGTCGCCAATCGCCAAACGTAACTCGGCGTTGCCTTTGGTGGTTGGATAAGACGAAATTTTGTCGAGGCTGGCAACCAATTTATCCAACACAAATTTCGGTGGCGAATGTTTGGGTTCGCCAATCGACAACATAATGTCGGTCAAGTGATCAGGTGCTTTCACTTGTGCTTTAAGCGCCGCCAGTTTTTCAAAAGGGTAGGGGTGTAATAAATCTAAATCAGGATTCATATTTACATGAGTCATAGCTAAATCTTGTCCACGCGCTTATCAAGCTCTTCGCAAATTTCGCGTTGCAGTTTTTCTGCAACCGCTTGATCATTAATCGGGGTTCCTTCAGTCGTTGCGATAAAGAAAATATCTTCTACCCGTTCACCCAATGTTGCAATTTTGGCGTTGAGTAATTGAATATCGGCATTGATAAAAATTCTACCAATACATGCCAGAAGGCCGGGTCTGTCCGGGCTGATAACTTCCAGCACGCTACAGTTGCGCAGCTCATCTGTGTGTATGCTGGTGCGTGTGGGTGATGCAAAATATTTTAAACGGCGCGGTGTACGGCGACCAATAACTTCGCGATAATTATCCACCAATGACAATTCAGCTTCCAACGCGCGTTGCAGATCGCGGCGTTGTTTGGCGTTGTCACCCAGTGGTGCGCCGTTTTCATCAGTCACGAAAAATGTATCAATGGTATAGCCGGATTTGGATGAATAAATTTTCGCATCCTGAATGTTTAAATTCAGTTGGCTCAATGCACTTGCGACTGCAACAAACACATTCTTTTGATTGGTGCTGTAAACGAAAATTTGTGTTGCACCTTCCAATTCTTTGTTGCTGGTGGTTTTAATTAATACCAGCGGCTTGTCATCTTTACGCTCAAGAATCGCTTGGGTGTGCCAGGCAATATCGGTGAAGTTTTCGCGCAGGAAATAATCTTCGCCCATGTCTCCCCAGAGTTTTAAGGCTTGCTGTTCGGATATTCCCTTGCGAGAGAGGTTGCGAATGGCAGCTTGTTGGGTTTCGTCGATTAAATCCTGTTTGTCGATATTATTTTCCAGTCCGCGACGTAACGCGCGACGGGTATCCAAATAAAGTTGACGCAACAAACTGGCACGCCAGGGGTTCCACAATTGATTGTTGGTGCCATTAATATCAGCAACGGTTAAGCAGTAGAGGTAATCCAAATGCAATTGGTCGCCGACTCTTAATGCAAATTGATGAATTACATCCGGGTCGGAAATATCTTGCTTTTGCGCAACCGCAGACATCAACAAATGTTGTTCAACCAACCAACACACAAGACGCGTTTCGCGCGGAGAAATACCGTGGCGTTGGCAAAACTCTTCTGCATCCACAGCGCCGAGTGTTGAGTGATCGCCACCGCGGCCTTTGCCAATGTCGTGATACAAGCCTGCAATATAAAGCAGTTCAAATTTGGGCAAACGCTTAACCACATTAGCCGCAACTGGGAAATCTTCTTTCGCTTGTGGCAATAAAAAATTGCCCATGTTCTGCATGACTTTTAAGGTGTGCGCATCGACTGTATAGATGTGAAACAAATCATGCTGCATTTGCCCTGTTACTTGACCGAACTCGGGCAGGTACAAACCCAAAATGCCGTAGCGCGACATGCGTTTGAGTTGTGCAACCACATTGCCAGGTTGTTGTAACAGCGTTAGAAATAATTGGGTGTTTTCAGGATTGTGGCGATATTTGTCATCAATCAAATGACGGCTTTCACGAATCCAGCGAATGGTTGATGCACGCACGCCTTCGATTTGCGGATTTTGTGCCATCAATACAAACATTTCCAAAAGTGCCGATGGGTTTTCTTCGAACACATAGGTGTGGGTGGCTTCGATAAAGTTATCACGCATCTGGAAGCGTTCATTAATCGAAACAACCCGTTTATTTTTTCCGCGTTGCAAAATGGCTTCTGACAAAAATTGTAAAACCACATCGTTCAATTCGCGCAGTGCCAGCACCGTTCGATAATAACGATGCATAAATTGTTCGACCGCTAATCCTTCATGGTTGTCAACAAAACCAAATAATTTGGCAATTTCACGTTGATAGTCAAACAGCAATCTTTCTTCGGGACGTTTGGCGACCATATGTAATGCATAGCGTACGCGCCAGAGATATTCTTCACCCGAATTGATCAGAGAAAATTCCTCGTCGGTAAAAAAACCTTTACCTTCAAGTTGCTTGAGTGTTTTTACACCGAAATAACGTTTGGTTACCCAGCTGATAGTTTGAATATCGCGCAATCCGCCTGGCGCGTTTTTAATATTGGGTTCCAAATTGTATTCGGTATCGTTGTATTTTTTGTGCCTTTCTTGTTGTTCTTCGTATTTAGCGCGGAAAAAATCTTCTGCATTCCAGATTTTTTCAGGCGTGGTTGCTTGCAGTAGTTCGTGACGAAGTGATTGGTCACCTACAAGTGTGCGTGATTCAAAAATATTGGTGGCGACTGTGATGTCTTCACGTGCCATGTCAACCGTTTGTTGCACAGTGCGCACACTGCTGCCAATTTCCAAGCCTATATCCCAGAGAAAAGTTAAAAACTTTTCGATATTATCTTTGCAATCTTCAAAAATTTCCGGGCGATGCAAAATTAATAAATCGATATCAGAGCAAGGATGCAATTCACCGCGGCCATAACCGCCGACGGCTTCCAGGCTGATGCTCTCGGGCCATTCAAATTGGAACCAGGCGTAATGCAAAATACAATCGATGAAGAGCGCGCGTTCGTACACCAGCGTACGAATATCTTCGCCCTCAATAAAACGGCGATTGAATTGCACATTGCCAGCATTGAGTGCGTCTTTAAAAACGGTGATAACCGGCTGTTGTCCAAGCGCCTTGCGAAAACGACTTTGGTCGAAAAAAAACAGCGGGCGCTCGAAGTAGGGCAGGTTAAAGGCGGGCATCTAATCTTCTCAGAGGAAAGTTTCGCCGGTTCTGGCTGTGAACACTTCAACTCCATCTTTGGTGACGCACATGGTGTGTTCCCATTGTGCTGACAAACGGCCGTCTTTGGTTTCGACTGTCCAGCCGTCACTTTTTAATTTGGTATCAGGTTTGCCTGCATTGATCATAGGCTCGATGGTGAAGCACATACCTTCTTTTAATTCCATACCGGTGCCAGGGCGACCGTAGTGAAGAATTTGCGGATCTTCATGGAATATTTTGCCTATACCGTGACCGCAATATTCGCGCACAACAGAATAATAATTGGCCTCGGCATGTTGTTGGATTACATGGCCGATATCACCCAAACGACAACCAGGTTTAACCATGGCAATCGCTTTGTACATGCATTCCTGAGTCACTTTCACCAATCGTTCTGCGTGAGACACAGGTGCGCCCACAAAATACATCGCACTGGTATCGCCGTGGTAACCCTGATAAATCACCGTCACATCAATATTGATAATGTCGCCGTTTTTGAGGATTTTTTTATCGGAGGGAATACCGTGGCAAACCACTTGATTCACTGAAGTACAAATCGATTTTGGAAAGTTGCGATAACCCAAACAGGCGGGAATGGCCTTTTGCACATTGACTATATGGTCATGACAAATCTTGTCCAGCTCTGCGGTACTGACACCTGGCTGCACGTAGGCACCAATCATTTCCAGCACCTCTGCCGCCATACGTCCGGCAACACGCATTTTTTCGATTTCGTCAGGAGTCTTAATAGTTACAGGCATTGGCTATCTCAGGTCGATTTGCAAAGGCGGCATTCTAAACGATCTAGGCTCTCCGCAGCCACTTTTCAATCACTTGTGGACTTGCCAATCCCCCGCCACCCAAGTCGAAGCCACTGAGAAATCCCCGGTGATATGAACCAAATCAGCTCTGAAACCCGCCTGGATTTTACCGAGTTGGTGATCGAGCTTGAGGCAGCGGGCGGGGTAGAGTGAGGCCATGCGCAGGCATTCGCTCAGATCGATTTGCAACACTTGGTGAGCGTATTTCAGCGCGTCAATCAAACCTATGGCGCTGCCCGCGAGTTTGCCGTCCTGATTCACCAGTTTGGGTGATGATTCGCTGCTGATTTCCGTAATAGTTTCGTCGTAAAGTGGAAAAGATTTATTTCCACCGACGGTCGCCATGGCGTCACTGACTAAAAATAATTTTTCTTTTTTCAATTGATGAGCAAGTCGAGCTGCAGCGGGATGTACATGGTGACCGTCCAGAATAATGCCGCACCAGGTTTGCGAATTTTCCAGGGCTGCGCCCACAACGCCGGGTTCGCGTGCAGTCATTTGGCTCATGGCATTGTAGAGATGAGTGAAGCCTGCGAGCCCTTCACTAATTGCAGTTTGGATTTGCTCGTAAGTCGCATCAGTGTGACCAGCGAAAACCAATATGCCCTGTTGAGTCAAGTCGCGAATCAAATTGGGTTGTAAAGTTTCCGGTGCAAGAGTAACTAAAATTTTTAATTGTGCTGCTGCTAGATTTTTCAACCAATCAATATCGGTTGATTCCATACTCCGAATAAACTTTTCAGCATGAGCGCCGCGTTTGGTTTTGGCAAAAAAAGGTCCTTCGATATGCAAACCCAATACGCCTTTAAATCCAGCATTTATTGCAGTCAACACTGAATTGGCGGCTTGCTGATAAGTGCTTGCGCTCTCGCTGATAAGTGTCGGTAAGAGTGACGTTGTGCCCTTGCTTCTGTGAGCATCGAACATAGTTTTTATTGTTGATAAACTGTGTTCATGCGTAAAAAATTTGCCGCCACCGCCGTTGACTTGCAGGTCGATAAATCCTGGCGCCAGTAAACCTTCCTGCAAAGGAATTTGTTGGATGTCATCGGATAATTCTTGTATCGGAACTATAGATTCAATGCTCTCGCCATTGATAATCACCGCGTGATTATCGAGAAAAACCTCACCAGTAAAAATGCGGGCGCCGACCAATGCGAATTGATTAAAAGGGAATTTTTTTGTTTGTGTATGCAAAATGGCTAAATCGTCAAGTCTGATCTTGTCTCTTGGCTGGTTGTTAAAATTTTTTATTGCAGAGGATAATTTGGGATGTTGCGAGACAGATTCCAGTGATGCGTTGGGATCAAATCGCTTCAACAGATCAATCAGTTCGCCAAGCGTCTGGAGATTGTCGAACTCTTCATCGGTTAATGATTCGTCCAATAGGTAATCATCAAATAATTCCAGTTTTAGCCAGAAGTTTGATAATTCAGAAGAGTTTTTTTGTTTGGTTTGATCCATTTGGCGGCTGACTTGCGCCAGAGATTTTTTGCATTTAATGCAATTGGCCTGATAAGTTTCCAGTGACTTCAGTGGATATGCCGCTTTCGTGTTGCAGAAAGGGCATTCCACTGTGAATGGGTCAAAATATTGCCCAGCCATCAGGCACGCAAACCGCGTTCCCGAAGAGTGGTGAGGGCATGAATAACACCGCGTAATTCTGCAAGACCTTTCATACGGCCAGTGTAGGAATAGCCGGGGTTCATACCGGTTTTACCCAAATCATCGCCCATTAAATGGCCGTGGTCAGGACGCATGGATATCGCGGGTAAATTCACCCCAGCTTTTTTGCGACGTTGTTCTTCATCGAGCAATGCATCAATCAAACCGACCATGTCATTGTCGCCATCCAGATGATCGGATTCAAAAAACGAACCGTCGTCTTCGCGTTTGATATTGCGTAAATGCACAAAATAAATTCGATCGCCAAATTCGCGTGCCATAGCAACCAAATCATTATCGCAACGCGCACCGTAAGAACCGGCGCAGAGGGTTAAACCGTTGGCGGGGCTGGGTGCTGCGTTCAACAACGCACGTGCATCATCAGCTGTAGACACCACACGCGGTAAACCGAATAACGAAAACGGCGGATCATCCGGATGTATCGCCATGCGCACGCCGGCCTCTTCCGCAACGGGTACCACTTCGCGCAAAAATGCAAACAAATTTGCGCGCATTCCGGCATCGCCCATTTTGATAAATTGATCAATCGCCGCACGAATGCCATCGCGATCATAAGAACCTTCGCCACCGGGTAATCCGGCAATAATATTTTTTTCGAGCAATTGTTTTTCTTCATCGCTCATTGCATCCAAGCGCGCTTTGGCTTTGGCGAGTACTTCCGGTTTGTAATCTTTTTCGGCGTTGGGGCGTTGCAACATGTACACGTCGTAAGCGGCAAAATCGCTCATTTCAAAACGCAATGCCTGAGCATTGTTAGGCAAGGTGTAAGTTAAATTGGTGCGAGTCCAATCCACAACGGGCATAAAGTTGTAACACACGTCGTAAACACCGGCTGCTGCAATATTACGAATCGATTGTTTGTAATTGTCGATCAATTGTTGGTAATTACCGGTGCGAGTTTTAATGTCGTTGTGCAGCGGAATACTTTCGATCACCGCCCATTCCAATCCATGGTCTTCGATCATTTTTTTACGTTCGAGAATATCCGCCATAGGCCAGACATCACCGGTTTTAATGTGGTGCAGCGAAGTCACTATACCGGTGGCTCCGGCTTGTTTGATATGTTGCAGACTAATAGGGTCTTTGGGGCCAAACCAACGCCAGGTTTCTTTCATGGGATTACCTCATTTAACAGATGCGCCATTGAACCTAATTGGTAACTGGTATGCAAGTTAAGATTGATCTGATAATTGCCTTTTTCTCACCCTCCGCCTTGACTCAAGTCAAGGACTAAAACCACTTCGACGGGTTTAATAGCCTGAAATTCCGGAGCGACAATTTATGAGAAAACGAATCTATAAAAAGATGGCAGGAACCTCGGCGGTTTTCCTGCCGGTGGAGTTTAATCAGGCATCACCCGTCGAACGTGACGGCATGACCTGGAGCGATGCGGAGCTACATATGCCGCAAACGCCCCAATCATTGCAATGGAAGCCGCCGTTGGATACCAGTCTGGCGCTGGAAGGTCTTGAGGAGTACGACCCTCCAGCCGCTGGCGATGCGCGATACGTTAAAAATCTCGGGATGGGTTTTGTCTATTTGGAGCAAATTCGCGGTTGGGTCGCCTTAACCGATTTTGCCTAGATCAGATCCCCATCCGAAAATCTTTAACGCTCTCATGAGTCAGTGACATATCTTCAAACAAAGTCGAGTTGCCTTCGCCTATAGGTGATTGCGAACTGATTCCGACCGAGATGGTTTGTGGGTAGGCATTTTTATAAAGTCTCGCCAAATTCCATGTCACTTTGTCAGTAGAAAAATAAAAGGCCACCGTTTTGGTATCAGACGAAATTTTCAGGTAAACCGATTTGTCGTCGATAGGTTGGTGATTGTTGTCGTCGGAGGTATCAATTGTACGCACGCTGACGATACGAGTGTTGGCTCTTTCATCGCGCTCAAATGCAAATTTTTGCCAGAGCATATTGCTGACATAAATATAAAGCGTGCCCGCATCGTAAGTCTGAGTAAACTTGGGACTTAACTTTGCGGTTAAAGTAAACGGCTTGGTGTTGTCGACCTGCTCCAACAAGACCGGTGCAGAGTGGCTAATCGATTTTCCATCCGGATCATTAAAGTAATCCGTTTTTGCATCACTTTTCAGTTCCAATGTTTCACCGCTTAACTGAACATTTTTTCGGCGCCGTTAAGACATTTTGTAAATTGGATTTCGGCTAGTTTGAACGAACAGTTGGTTTCGGTTGCGTTTGCGGTTTGAAAAACACTGATCAATAACAATGTTCCTGCCAATACATATTGCAAATAGGTGTTTTTAGGTAAGAGTCTTCTTTGGATCTTCATAATTTTCTCCGGGTTTTTATTGATGGCGGTAATCAAAATGTTGCCAGATACAAGTCTTCTACTTTAGTACGTGCCCACTGTGTTTTGCGCAAAAATTTCAACGACGATTTAATCGAAGGATCACTTTTAAAACAATTAATATCAATCCGATTCGCCAGCTCAGGCCAGCCATAATGTTCGACCAAGCGGGTGACTATGGTTTCCAATGTCAGGCCATGTAGTGGGTTGTTGGGTTGGTTCATAATGGAGTCTCGATTGTTTGGCGATAGGTTAGCAGCATTCGGGTTGGAGTGACTCGGGCAGCACAAATCAGTGGTCTAGCCCGTATCTTTTGTGGTATAAAGCGCGCCTCTTTTTGGCTGGCTTGTCTAAAAGTTGGTCGGAAGGGATTAACCTTAACTATTAATGTCACACATACATCGTCACGCGAAACCTGGGTGCCTAATGTTTGTTTTGCAAACATGCTGGTTGGTGAGCGGGGTGTATGGAGGCTTAACCCATTGATTAGGAACGTAAAAATGCCACAAGTTAGCATGCGCGATATGCTGTCCGCCGGTGTCCACTTCGGTCACCAAACCCGTTACTGGAACCCAAAGATGGGTAAATACATCTTCGGTGCGCGTAACAAGATCCATATTATCAACCTTGAGCACACTGTCCCCGCGTTCAACCAGGCTTTGGCTGTGGTTCAACAAATGGCGTCTCAAAAGAAGAAAATTCTGTTTGTTGGTACTAAACGTGCCGCACAAAAAACCATTCAAGAGCAAGCTGCTCGCGCTGGCCAACCATTCGTTAGCCACCGTTGGTTAGGCGGTATGTTGACCAACTACAAAACCATTCGTGCGTCTATCCGTCGCTTGAGCGACCTGGTTGCTCAAAGCCAGGACGGTACTTTCGCCAAGTTGACCAAGAAAGAAGCCCTGATGCGTAGCCGTGACCTCGAGAAGCTCGAGCGTTCAATCGGCGGTATCAAAAATATGGGTGGTTTGCCTGATGCAATGTTCGTTATCGACGTAGATCACGAGCGCATCGCCATTCAGGAAGCCAACAAGTTAGGTATTCCGGTAATCGGTATTGTGGACACCAACAGCAACCCTGAAGGCGTTGACTATGTTATCCCTGGTAACGACGACGCCATCCGCGCCATCAAACTCTATGTCACTGCGATTGCAGATGCATGTTTGGAAGGCGCCAAGTCTGCTTCTCCAGTACCTAACAAAGATGAGTACGTAGCTGCAGAAGGCGAAGCTGCTGCCGAGTAATCCCCGATCAATAATGTTGATCATCAAGGGGGCCCATGCGCCCCCTTTTTAAATTTTTTAGCTCCAATTTTTTGAGAGGAAAAAACCATGTCAGCTGTATTAGTGAAAGAACTGCGCGAACGTACTGGTTTGGGCATGATGGAATGTAAAAAAGCACTGGCCGATGCTGGTGGTGACGTTGAATTGGCGATTGAAAACCTGCGCAAACTCTCAGGTTTGAAAGCAGCGAAAAAAGAAGGCCGTACTGCGGCTGACGGCGTTGTTGCCGTTAAAGTTGCTCCTGATAACAGCTACGGCGTTATCGTAGAAGTTAACTCTGAAACTGACTTCGTTGCTCGCGATGCAGGTTTCCTGGCATTCGTAAACAAAGTATTGGAACAAGCCTTTGCCAGCAAACAAACTGATGTTGCAGCAGTAATGTCGGGTGAATTGGAAGCTGCGCGTGAAGTGCTGGTTCAAAAAATCGGTGAAAAAATTAGTGTTCGCCGTATCAGCCTGGTTCAAGGCGGCGTTGTTGGCGGTTACTTGCACTTGAACAATCGCATCGCTGTATTGGTGCAATTGGAAGGTGGTAGCGAAGAAGTCGCAAAAGACGTTGCTATGCACGTTGCTGCTGTTAACCCAACTGTTGTTAGCTCTGAGCAAATGCCAGCAGAAGTGGTTGAGAAGGAAAAAGAAATTATCCGCGCTCAGCCTGACATGGCCGGCAAGCCAGCAGAAATTGTTGAGAAGATGATTGTTGGTCGTATCAACAAATTCCTGAAAGAAGCCAGCCTGGTTGATCAACCTTTCGTTAAAAACGCAGAACAAACTGTTGCTCAATATGCGAAAGCAGCTGGTGCAACTGTGAAGAGCTTTGTGCGTTTGGAAGTAGGCGAAGGTATCGAGAAAGAAGTCGTAGACTTCGCTGCTGAAGTTGCTGCTCAGGTTGCTGCTTCTAGCAAATAATTTGACCTTTTAGGTTAAATTGAAAAAACCCGCGAGTGAAAACTCGCGGGTTTTTTGTTTTTTTCATATCAAAAAATTGTGTTAGGATCAAAAAAATCAGAATGGGATGATTGCAATGACTCAAACACTAAAGCAAAGGCTTTACACCATAATTTTTGGGACTGACACAAGAGCAGGCAAGCTTTTTGATGAGTGGTTGATCGTCACTATTATGGCCAGTGTAATCATTTTGATGTTGGATTCAGTTGGTAGAGTTCACGATCGTTTTGGAAACTATCTACATCTTCTGGAGTGGTTCTTTACGGTTTTGTTTACGCTTGAATATGCCGTAAGAATATATTGTTCACCAAATCGTTTGAATTATATTTTTAGCTTTTATGGCATCATTGATTTGGTCTCTATTTTACCCTCCTATCTAAGTTTAATTTTCCCAGGAATGAACTATTTGCTAATCATTCGTCTGCTGAGGGTGTTGCGAGTATTTCGAGTATTAAAACTCGTGCGCTATGTTAAAGAAGCAAACAGTTTGTTGACTGCTTTGATTGCTGCAAGACGTAAAGTGTTGGTGTTTTTCTTCTTTGTAATTAATTTGGCCATCATTTTTGGTTCGTTAATGTATTTGGTAGAAGGGCCTGAAAATGGTTTTACCAGTATTCCCAAAAGTATTTATTGGACAATAGTGACTATTACCACCGTTGGTTATGGCGATATAACGCCCCATACCAGTTTGGGTCAGATTATCGCGTCATTGGCTATGTTGACTGGCTATTCGATTATCGCAATTCCGACGGGTATTTTTACTGCCGAGCTTGCACACGAAATGCAACGGGAGCGCAACATGATCAGTTGTGAAAATTGCGGTCAACGCTCCCATGAGAAAAATGCGAATTATTGTTATTCGTGTGGTAGTCCGGTTAATAAAGGTTAGCGGTTACTTATTGCTGATGATCGCGGTAAGGGTCAATGCATCGAATTTAATTAAATCGGTAACTCCGGATTGGCAATCGCCGCTTCAACTTTTGCAAGTATTTCCTCCGGAACCAATTTAATAGCATAAGACGAACACCTGACTGCTGCTATGCAAACATTAAGTGTTTTAAAAGCGGTCGGAACTCTATCTAAATTCCATCCGTTTTTACTGACATAATCTATACAAATTTCTTCTGTCATAAATTCTTTGGGGATTTGCCAAAACTCTTTGTGTTTTTGTATAAATGCCAGTAGATAGCGTTCGGAATTCATAAAGCGTTTGGGCACATATCGAATCGCTGATGGGTCTGCCGTCAGTGCTATTTGAATTAACTCCTCAGTCACTTCTTCACGTGGTATGTTTTGTAATTCTGTGGGATTTTCCTGCAATGTTTTAGCGTAATTAGTAAAGTTGGATTCTTGTTTGATCAGCTGATGTAACCATTGGGTTTTTTCGTTGGTCCAGGGAGTCTTGTATTCTGAATCCAGCGACAGCACTTTTTCTGCTTCGCGGCGAGCGTCGGCAGTTTTTCCTAATTTAAAATAAGCACTGGCTAGTATGTAATGGGCATCGGCTTCATCGGGATATTTTTCAATAGACAAATTGATGTCATCAATCGCCCCCTGATAATCCTGTGTCCACAATTTTGCCCAAGCGCGTTGATCATAAAGATAGGCTAGAAGTGTGTCCTCAGCGTCGGTGAGTTCGAGCGAGAATTGCTGAAACAGTTGATCGATTACTTCTATGCGATATGGGTTGGGAATGTAGATGAAATCTTTAAAATTATGTTTGAGTGCTTCCACGCAGACCTCGGGTGTGCGAACTATAGCCGGTATATCGTCAAGGGAGGCTTGATGATTCTTGATTGAGTCCAAACACAAGGTCGGTGTTAATAATTCAAAAGGCAGATTCTCCAAACAACTACCAAATTCCTGACTGGTTACGCGTGCAATAAACTGCGGAGTAATTTTCTTTTTATCCAAATACCGAAGATTATCTATATCAACCTGCGCTGCGAGTGTTTCAATCTCATCACTTCTTAACCAAATTGGTAGATCACCCAAAGAGGCGCCGCCGATTATTCCTTTGCGAGCCATGTCTTGATTTAACAGGCAACCCCAAACTCCGTAGAAACTATCTTGATCCCATTGCGTTGGTAACTCACAGCAACGCTTGTCGTGTGAATTCCATTCGGATTCTTTTGCGTACAGCGAACGTGCCAGATCGAGCACTTGTTCTGTCATGCATTGCGGTGGAATTTTCAGCGCGGTTTGCAAATCTTGTGTAATTAATCGGGTTAAGCGTTCTGTGGTTTGCCATTTTGCAGGCGTGTGGGCCAACGCTTTCATGTCCGCTACAATAGCCGCATCAATCATATTGTCATCAATCCATTGTTCCGGTATTTCACTGATATTAATCGCATGTTGTGTGACTATCTCGAACCAGCCTTCATAGCTGTTTGGAATTTCTGGGATGTCGACATCGGGTGCAATAATTTTGTGAGTAATTTCAACATGGTTTTTCTTTTTGCCAGACTGGTTATTGCGCAATGCCTTTGCAGTGTACATAGCATCTGCACTGGGTGCAGTCATTAGCCAGGATGTTAACCACTGGTCACCATCACCTGTTCCTTGCGTGGTTAACAGTATTAACCATTGATAATTCTCATCGGGCAATAGAGGCCGATCGGACAACGCCTTTTGTAAAGGCACTCGCCACCCAATTAAACTTTCGCAGTAGGTATTGTTCCGATGTTGTTCTTTTCCCCACCAGGCAATAAATTCCGGATCAGGATCTGCTTTGCCCCACATTTGAGTTAATTTATTGATGAGTTGTAAACGCAGTTGCTTGGCTTGTTCAACTTGAGCATCCCATAAAAAGTTGTAAGTGCCTGAATGAAATTCATTTTGATAAACATGTAATACTTTTTGATGTTCGCTGATCAGATAACTTTGTAAAATCTCTTGGTTGACCCCTTCGTCTTCCAATTCGTCGTCGTCGTAATCAAACAGTTCTTGAAAACTGTAATCAAAATCGCAATCTTCTTCCTGATTAATCATCTCGAAGCTTAACGTTTCTTGGTTAATAAAGCTCTGCAATCTGGATTCTGAATTTACCAGCAGTTTGGATGCATACGCAGAAATTTCGTCAGTATTGGAAATATGTCGAAAAAATCCGGTTGATGAAGTATTAAAAAATGGCTCAGGGATTTTGGCATCGATAATGTCGCTGCTGGTCCAGATGATATTGTCCTGAGCATTTTTTAGTTCAATTATTCCATCTTGGGCGGTTGCGGAATAAATTTCTTCGGCTTTGCCATTTAACCAACTTATGCCATTATTTTTATTTAAAAATGGCACAGCGCAGGAAGATACTTGTAAATCTACCCAGCCAATATGCGTCACTAAAGGCTCAAGAATAGAATCAGGAACTTTACAAACGTCTCCATTGGTTTGCAGCATTGCCCATGTGCCCATAGCGGATTCTGAATTTATATTCACAATTGCTGCTTGTAATTGGTCGTCGAAATCAATTCCGTATTGAATACTGTCCACCGATAATCTTTCCCCTCGGGCATTAATATAGCGACAATTTTCTCGGGCAATACCGCAAGGCATGTGCGATTTCAAATCGTATCCGCCTTCAATAAGAATCATGCCTTGAGCATCAATAAATCCATGTTTGATGTTGTAACCCCTGTCCTCGAAAAAAGCTAAACCACATTCATTGAATGAATAGATTTGTTCATGTTTGGGTTCAACAAACCAGTTGCCTTGCTGATCAATTAACCCATAGTCGCGCTTGTCGAGCGAAACAGATGCATAAAGGGAATCGTCAAAGGCTTTTGCATCAGCAAACTTGGGTTCAATAACCCATTCACCTGATGAATTAATAAAGCCAATTTTAATTTGATTGTTTTTTATTTCTTTAACACTGCTGAGTGTGGCAGCAGCCAAGCCGTTTTGGCTGAATGTATCAATGCGAGTGAAACACTTGGGTGATGTGAAATCGCCTTGGGTATTGATAATTTTCCATTCCATGGATTTGACTTCAACGCTGGCGAGGCCTTCGCAAAAGTCGGTGGCATTGAGAAATTTCGTTGCGATAATTTTTTCGCCGCGATCATTGATAAAACCCCAGCCTTTATCCATAACACGAGCAAATCCTTTACGAAATGCAGCGGCATTTACATATTGTGCCGGGGCGATAATCTCACCTTGCAGATTGATATAACCCCATAATCCGTTTTCACAAAAACGCGCAATGCCATCAGCGAAGGTTCTGGCATCGTCGAGTTTGGGTGGAATAATCCATTCACCTTGATGATTCAAATATCCCCATTTGTCATTGCCCGCTTTGGCGGCGCAAATCCAACCGCCCTGATTATCCGCTTCAAAGGACATGATCTGCTGCAAACCATGGGTTGGCCGTATAGCCTGCTCATTCTGGACCAGCAGTAACTCGATTTTGCGGGCGAAGGGCAAATGAATGACGGTAGGTATTTGGAAGTCCATGTGGGTCCTTGAGTAGTCGATACATCATAGAGGGTTGTGAATTTTAAAGAAGTTGGGTGTGAGTGCGCAGGCAGTAGGTCTCAAACCCTGCAGACTCGTGCACTATTTTGGAGTGCCAATCGACGGGGCTTTTCTGTTACACTGCCGCGATTTTTTTGCGCCCACACCCTCAATCGATTGGAGAATTGTCTATGTCTGGTCCCAGAGATAAAAAGTACAAACGCATATTATTGAAGTTGAGTGGTGAAGAATTGATGGGCTCCGAGGGCTTTGGTATTGACCCCAAAGTTCTGGACAAAATGGCACTGGAAATTGGTCAATTGGTCGGGATTGGGGTGCAAGTCGGTTTGGTGATTGGCGGTGGTAACCTGTTTCGTGGTTCACAGCTAAGCGCCGCCGGATTGGATCGTGTTACCGGCGACCATATGGGTATGCTGGCGACAGTGATGAATGCACTGGCCATGCGTGATGCGCTTGAACGTTCCAACATTTCATCTCGCGTGATGTCGGCGATTCCCATGAGTGGAATTGTTGAGCACTATGATCGCCGTCGTGCGATTCGCTTTTTAAATTCCGGTGAAGTGGTGATTTTTGCAGCAGGTACCGGCAATCCATTTTTTACTACTGACTCGGCTGCCTGTTTGCGCGGTATCGAAGTTGAAGCGGATATTGTTCTTAAAGCCACTAAAGTGGATGGTGTTTACACTGCTGATCCGAAAAAAGATCCTAATGCCACCAAATATGATCGATTGAGTTACGACGAAGTTTTGGATAAAAAATTAGGCGTAATGGATTTAACCGCTATTTGTCTCTGCCGTGAACACGACATGCCTGTGCGAGTATTTAGAATGAACAAAACTGGCGCGCTGCTGAATATTGTAGTGGGCGGCAATGAAGGTACATTAATCGAAGAGGACAAAAAATGATTAACGATATTAAAAAAGATGCAGAAGCCCGTATGAAAAAAGCGATTGAAGCGCTGGGCAATAACTTCAACAAAATTCGTACTGGCCGCGCACATCCCAGTTTGTTGGATGGCATTCGTGTGAATTATTACGGCACTGAAACGCCCTTGAGCCAAGTAGCCAATATTAATATCGAAGATGCGCGTACTCTGTCAGTCAGCCCCTGGGAGCGTAATCTGGTTCCTGAAATTGAAAAAGCGATCATGAAATCCGATTTGGGTTTGAATCCATCAACCAACGGTGGTTTGATTCGCATTCCATTGCCCATGTTGACTGAAGAAACTCGCAAAAACTTTATTAAACAAGCACGTGCTGAAGCGGAACATGGTCGCGTTGCTGTGCGTAACGTGCGTCGCGATGCTTTAGCAGAAGTTAAAGCCTTGTTGAAAGATAAAAAAATCGGCGAAGACGATGATCGTCGCGCACAAGATGATATCCAAAAAATCACTGACAAATTTATTGCTGAAGTGGATAAAGCGCTGGCCGCAAAAGAAGTGGATTTGATGGCGGTTTAAGCGTGAGTGAGCTGTCTGTAACTCAACCGCCTTTGCGCCATGTAGCGATTATCATGGATGGCAATAACCGCTGGGCAAAACAACGCGGAATGCCCGGCGTTTCCGGGCATAAAGTCGGTGTTGAGCGTATTCGTGATGTGATGTCAGCCTGTCAGGAATTGAATATTCAAGTCCTGACAGTATTTGCATTCAGCAGCGAAAATTGGCGTCGCCCACTGGTTGAGGTAGAAGCGCTCATGTCGCTGTTTCTGCTTTATCTTAAAAACGAAGCCAAAGCCTTAAAGAAAAAAAATGTGGCTCTGCGTGTGATTGGCAATCGTGAACGATTTAGCCCTTCTATCCAAAAAGCGATTGCGGATGCGGAAAAATTAACCGCAGGTGGTTCGACGACTTTGGTGATCGCAGCTGATTACGGTGGCCGTTGGGATATTGCGCAATCAGCAAAATATCTTGCCGAAAAAGTCGCAGCGGGTGAATTGTCGCCAGAGCAAATCGACGAAGAATTGTTGGATCAACATATATCGACTCATGATTTGCCGCCGCTGGATTTACTAATTCGCACCGGTGGTGAAGTTCGCATTTCCAATTTCTTGTTATGGCAAGCGGCCTATGCTGAACTTTTTTTCAGCGACAAGCTCTGGCCAGATTTTGATGGCGACGAATTAAGAAAAGCGGCGGACAGTTTTTATCAACGCCAACGTCGTTTTGGTATGACATCTGAACAAATTGAGGCGGGTCAAAATGCTTAAGCAGCGTGTGATTACCGCTTTGATTATTACTGCGATTTTTTTGTCAGCATTATTTTTACTGCCATCCGGTTACTTTGCGTTTTTTATGGCGGCCGTGGTGTTGATTGGCGCTTATGAGTGGGCCGGTTTATCCAATATTCAATCGATTATTGTGCGTGTGGTTTATGCGTTGGTGGTGGGTGGATGTTTGTTGGCTGCTTCCTGGTGGATTAATTTTGCGGGCGAGGCAAATCCACAATTGGATCTTCAAGCCGTTCAACACTTATTGATATTGGGTTGCAGTTTTTGGGCTGTGGCGCTTTTGCTAGTGCAGGGCTATCCCTCCAGTGCAATTTTGTGGGGGCATAAAGCCCTGCGTTTGTTGATGGGCTTGTTTGTGTTGGTCCCCACCTGGACTGCACTGGTCTATATCCGTCAACAAGCAGAAGGCCATTGGTTGATTATTTTGTTATTTCTGGTGGTCGCCGTTGCTGATACTGGCGGCTACTTTGCGGGCCGTCGCTTCGGTAAACGCAAGCTGGCGATTCATGTCAGCCCCGGTAAAACCTGGGAGGGTTTTGCGGGTGGGTTTATCGCCAATCTGATTTTGGCTTTTGTGCTCGCATACAGTTTCAGCGCGCCAATTGGGTTGGTGCTGGCGGTGGTTATCCCTACCAGTTTGATCTCAGTTCTGGGCGACTTGCTGGAATCTATGGTTAAGCGTCATGCAGGCGTGAAAGACAGCGGCACCATATTGCCGGGGCATGGCGGTATTTTGGATCGCGTTGACGGTGTGACCGCGGGCGCCCCGGTTTATGCGCTGGCGCTGATGATTACAGGATTGTTTGGGGCTGCGGGTGTTCCAGTCTGATTATGTCCAGAGCGAAACATTCACAACAACAAATCACCGTATTGGGAGCGACCGGCTCCATTGGTGTTAGCACGCTGGATGTGTTGTCCCGCCACAAAGATAAATATTCTGTTTTTGCGTTAACCGCCGACAAGCGTTGGCAACTTCTTGCGCTGCAATGTTTGCAGCATCAGCCCCGATATGCGGTGCTGGTGAATGATACTCATGCTGTCGATCTGCAATCTGAATTAAAAAAACATCAATGCCCAACTGAAGTGTTGGTCGGCGCTGAGGCTCTGGCGCAAGTGGCTTCTGCTGCAGAAGTGGATCTGGTAATGGCGGCGATAGTGGGTGCTGCCGGTTTGTTGCCGACTATGGCAGCGGTCAAATCCGGTAAAAAAGTGTTGCTCGCGAATAAAGAATCTTTGGTAATGGCGGGCGGTCTTTTCACTAAAGCGGTTACGGAAAACAACGCAACGCTATTGCCGATCGACAGCGAACATAACGCTATTTTTCAATGCCTGCCGCATCAGCGTTCAACCGATTTGGCGCTTGGTCCACAAACCTGCGGCGTGAGAAAAATTTTGCTGACTGCTTCAGGCGGGCCTTTCCGCAATACACCTCTTTCTGAATTGGCACAGGTAACGCCTGAGCAAGCCTGTGCTCATCCCAACTGGAGCATGGGGCGCAAAATTTCGGTTGATTCAGCGACTATGTTGAACAAAGGTTTGGAGTTGATCGAAGCCTGTTGGTTGTTCAACGCCAAGCCAGAACAGATTCAGGTCGTGATTCATCCGCAAAGTGTGATTCATTCAATGGTTGAATATGTCGATGGTTCAGTGCTGGCGCAAATGGGCAATCCGGATATGCGTACTCCCATCGCTCATGCCCTGGCTTGGCCTGAACGTATGGAATCTGGCGTTGCCAGTTTGGATTTGATCGCCACTGCGCGGTTGGATTTTTCTGCTCCGGATTATCAACGTTTCCCTTGTCTTGCTCTGGCAGAGCAGGCCGCCAAAACCGGTGGCACTGCACCTGCGGTATTAAATGCTGCCAATGAAATTGCAGTGGAATATTTTCTCAATCGTCGTTTGGGATTTACTCAAATCCCAACCCTGATTGCATCAGTGATGGAAAAAATCGCCATTACTGAACCCTCTGATCTGGCTCATGTCCAAGCCGCCGACGCTGAAGCTCGCCATCTGGCGACTCAGCTAATCAAGCAGCTTTCATAGATGTTTAGGCGAATAGGTGGTTTGTGGATCTGATTCAGACAATTCTGTCATTTTTAGTCGCGCTTATTATTTTGGTGGCCTTCCATGAGTTTGGCCATTTTTATGTTGCGCGATTGTGCGGTGTAAAGGTCCTGCGATTTTCGATTGGTTTTGGTCAACGCATTTGGTCGACCACCGATCGCAAGGGAACCGAATATTGCCTTGCCGCTATTCCTTTGGGTGGCTACGTCAAAATGCTGGACGAGCGCGAGGGCGATGTATCCGAATCCGAATTGCCATTCGCCTTCAATCGTCAGTCGGTTTGGAAACGAATCGCCATAGTCGCAGCGGGTCCCCTGGCCAATTTTTTATTAGCCATAGTCTTGTTGTGGGGATTGTTGCTGCGCGGTGAATCGGATCTGGTGCCCCGCATCGCCAAAATTGTGCCGGATTCAATCGCCGCCGAAATGGGTTTGGAAGTAGGGCAGGAGATAGTTGCGGTAGATGGCATACCAACACCCACTCGCGCTGAACTGGCCAGAGCCCTTGCTAGACGTTTGGGCGAGTCAGGTAATCTTGATCTCACCGTTACTTATCCTGATTCGAGTGATAACTATAAACTCCAGGCCCGACTGGATAATTGGTTAAAAGATTCTGCTGACCCTGATCCTTTGGCTGGTCTTGGGGTGGAGCTGTCATCACCAAAAATTAAACCGATTGTTGGGGAGATTCTGGAAAAGTCGCCTGCAGAAAAGGCTGGCTTTACAGAAGGGGATACAATCCTCACCGCCAACGGGCAAGTGGTAGGTGACTTCGTTGACTGGATAAGACTGGTACAAGCAAGCCCCGGGCGCGAAATGCTTGTTAATGTCGATCGCTCCGGGCAAGTAGTTGAGTTAAGAGTGACACCTGATGTGGTTTATGTCAGTGGTTTTCATGAGCTTATGCAATCTTTGGGATTAAAGGATAACGCTCAGACTTTTGGTCGAGTCGGAGTGGGTTTTGCTGATGGCGCGCTAGATACCTCTTTGCTAAGAAAGTCAGAATACTCAATCCCCGGTGCTCTGATTCGCGCCTGCGAAAAAACCTGGGAGACCTCCGGCTTTCTGCTTTTGTCAATCAAGAAGCTGATTCTTGGAGAAATTTCCACTAAGAACTTGAGTGGACCGGTAACCATTGCTAAGGTGGCGGGCTCTTCGGCCAAGAGCGGGCTGGAAAGCTTTATCGGTTTTCTGGTGATGATCAGCATTTCGCTGGCGATCTTTAACCTCTTGCCGGTGCCGGTATTGGATGGCGGGCATTTATTTTATTACTTGATTGAAGTAATTCGCGGAAAGCCGCTGTCCGACAGGGTTCAGAATTGGGGATTTCAAATAGGATTCGTGTTGATCATCAGCCTTAGCCTGTTTGCTTTATATAACGATCTGATGCGTTTGTGATTCTGACCAACCGAACCGTCGTGAACGGATAATTTTTTTGATTTGTAGAATACATAATTATGATGCAAGCCTTGAGTCGATTTTTTTGTAGTCTGGTATTGCTGTGCCTGTCTGTTTCAGTCTCTGCGCAATCCTTTAAAGTCAATGATATTCGAGTGGAGGGTCTGCAACGGGTTTCCGCCGGTACTGTCTTCAGCGCCCTGCCAATCCGTGTGGGCGATACCGTCACTCAGGATATGATTCAGGAAGCCACTCGCGAATTATTCAAAGTGGGTTTCTTTGCCGATGTGGCCATCAATCGCGATGGTGACGTGTTGGTGTTGGTGATTAAAGAACGCCCTGCAATTAGTAAAATCGTTTTAAAAGGCAACAAGGCCATCAAAACCGAAAACTTGATGGATAGTTTGAAAGACAATAATTTATCCGAAGGACAAATATTTAAACGCGCTACTCTCGACGGCATCTCACAATCACTTGAACGCGAATACGTCAACCAAGGCCGCTACGGCGCCAACGTAAAAGTCGATATTAAAGATCTGCCCCGTAATCAAGTAGAGATCACCGTTAATATCACTGAAGGTAAACCCTCTCGAATCAAACAAATCAATATTGTGGGTAATGAGAAATTTTCTGACCTTGAGTTAATTGAGTGGTTTGAACTCAGCACCACAGGTATGTGGTCATGGTTAACTGGTAATGACAAATACAACAAAGAAAAAATGAAAGGTGATTTGGAAACTCTCGAATCTTATTATCTGGATCGCGGCTATCTAAATTTCAAAATTGATTCTTCGCAAGTTTCTTTGAGCCCTAATAAAGAACAAATATTCCTCACCGTGAATGTAACCGAAGGTGATATTTACAAAGTCAGTGACGTTGAGCTGGCGGGCGATCCTATACTTGCTGAAGAAATTATCAGAAGTCTTGTATTGGTTCGTAAAGATCAAGTTTATTCACAAATACTAATGACCACATCTGAGGAAACCGTTACACGCGTGCTTGGTAATCAGGGTTATACCTTTGCTAAAGTCGAAGGCATTACTGAAAAAGATGAAGCCAACAAAACGGTAAAAGTGACGTTTTTGATTGAACCTGGCAAGCGCGCCTATGTGAATCGAATCAATTTCCGCGGTAACACGAAAACTATTGACGAAGTCCTGCGCCGCGAAATGCGGCAAATGGAAGGCGGTTCCGCCAACTCTGCGCAAATCGAATCATCCAAAGTTCGACTGGAACGCTTGGGGTTTTTCAAAGAAGTTAAAGTTGAAAACAAAGAAGTTCCCGGCACTTCTGATCAGTTGGATGTTGAATACACGGTTGAAGAGCAGCCATCAGGTAGTATGGGTTTGCAAATCGGTTATGGGCAATCATATGGCTTGATGCTGTCCGCTAATATCCAGCAGTCCAATTGGTTCGGAACTGGTAAGCAAGTTGGATTTAGCTTCTCTAAAAATAAAGTTCAGACTGGCTATAACTTCTCCTACAACGACCCATATTTCACGTCTGATGGTGTAAGCCGTGGTATCAGTTTGTATTTCACAGAGAGTGATTTTGGTGAGTACAACATTACGCCCTACAGTACCAACACCTATGGAGTCAAAATGTTATTTGGGTATCCAATTTCGGATATCGAAAGAATAGGGTTTGATATAGGTGCGCGTAATCTGGAAGTGACACCGACTCAATATTCTGCGCAAGAAATAAGTAGAACGCCAGAGTGGGATTCACGTGTGGGTTACATTGATTACGATGACTATCTTGAAATTCAAGAGCGCACGCGAAACGGTTTTGATTATCCTGAAGGGTTTTTTCAAACCACACAATGGGATGACACAATGATTGGTGAACCGGGATTTCTGGATCGTCACGGTCGTGAATTTAACGATCTTCAAGCCGGTTTGAGCTGGTCGCGCTCAACACTCAACAAAGGTATTTTGCCTGATAGAGGAACTTCGCAATTCCTTGGGGCGGAGGTGTCTTTGCCAGGCGGTGATTTGACGTATTACAAGTTCAGCTATTCAGGACAAACGTTTATTCCCTTAACCCAGAGTTTCACTCTGCGCTTGCGCAGCGATGTGGGCTACGCTGCAGCTTATGGTGATTTGGATGAGTTACCTTTCTTTGAGCACTACTTTGCTGGCGGATTGGGATCAATTAGGGGATACGAACGCAACACCTTAGGCCCAAGAGGGACTAATCTCAGGACTGCGCCGACCGCAAATACCGTATGGGATGATGTTAATGCTGATGGTGTGGTTCAGGAGGGGGAGCTAGGTTCACCGGCGTATATTCTGTGTGCCAGTGAAATCTACAACCTGGGTTGTGAGCAGGGTAAATTATTCACCCAATATGGTAGCAGTATCGAATTATCTAGAAATCGTGGAGCTTTTGGTGGAAATGTGTTGGTTCAGGGGTCGGCAGAGATTTTATTCCCTCTGCCATTCCTAAAAGATCAGCGTTCGGTACAGTCAACACTTTTCTACGACATAGGTAATGTTTTTGATACTGACTGCAATAAAAACCAATTGAATTGCCATGATGTTAGTGTTGATAATATGCGCGCTTCGGTTGGCTTGGGCCTGACCTGGATATCCGGTTTCGGCCCCATGACCTTCAGTATTGCCAAGCCTATTAATGATGGTCCATTTGATATCACGGAAAACTTCCAATTTTCTATGGGCCAAACTTTCTAAATTTTATTATCCAATTATTTATTGAGGAAACCATTGTGTTAACTATAAAAAAAATCATCTTGGCCAGCAGCTTGGTATTACTTCCTGTGTTTGCTGCTGCGCAGGACAAGGTAGTCAGTATCAATATTCAGGCTGCTGTGCTTAGTACAACAGTTGCCAAGACTCGCTTGGACAAATTAAAAACAAATCCTGATTTTGTGAGCACCAAAGCCAAAATGGATGCCGCCAAAGCGGATATTACCGGGCTGAACGCAAGCTTCCAAAAAGATGGTCTGACCTGGACTCCAGAAAAGAAAGCTGAATCTGAAAAGAAAATGCAAAGCTTGACTCAGGATTATCAATTCCAGGCCAAAAAATTGCAGCAGCAACAACAAGAAGTTATGCAACAAGTTATGCAGGAAATGGGGCCAAAATTGGAAGCTACTATTAAGCAAATGGTACAAACCGAAGGCATTACTATGGTTGTCGATAGTCAGGCAGTAATCATTGCCAAGCCCGAAAATGATTATACCCTGAAGTTGACTGACGCTTTAAACAAAGCCAAATAATTGTTGCCAGACCCATCCCCATGCCCTCATTTACATTAGGCGAAATAGCGCATTTAGTGAATGCTGAATTGCGTGGGGATGCTAATCATAAGATCGATGGCATTGCGACACTGCAAGCTGCACATTCACATCAGATCACTTTTATTGCCAATCCTGTTTACAAAAAATATTTGCCGCTGACAAAAGCTGGCGCAGTGTTGGTCGATGCCTCATTGGCTGATGACTGTCCTGTTGCTTGTTTGATTGTTGCCAAACCCTACGAAGCCTATGCCCGGCTTACAGAACACTTTGTAAACAAGACTGCATTGGAAGATCCGGTTCATGAAACTGCTGTTATTCATTCATCCGCTCGATTGGGACGTGATGTAAGAGTCAGTGCAAATGCGGTTGTCGGTGCGGGCGTGGTTCTGGGTGATAAGGTTGTTGTTGGGGCAGGGTGCGTTATTGGTGATGACACCGAGATAGGTGATGCAACTGAGCTGAAGTCAAATGTCACTGTTTATCAGGGTATTCGAATTGGCAGGGAGTGTTTGATTCATTCGGGAACTGTTATAGGTGCTGATGGATTTGGTTTTGCTCCAACTGCACAGGGCTGGTTGAAGATACACCAGTTGGGCAGTGTGGTGATTGGCAATAAAGTTGAGATAGGCGCGAATTCTTGTATCGACAGAGGCGCTCTTGATGACACGCTCATTGAAGATGGCGTGATCATTGATAACCTGGTGCAAATTGCGCACAACGTAAAAATCGGTCGCAATACAGCGATTGCCGGGCACACAGCAATTGCAGGCAGCACGACTATAGGGAGTCAGTGTACAATTGCTGGCGCAGTCGGTATCGTGGGCCACTTGCAGATTACTGATAAAGTTCATATCACTGCTATGAGTCTGGTTACTTCCTCCATAACCGAGCCCGGCTCTTACTCCTCAGGTACGGCCATGAGTAACACCAAAGAATGGCGAAAAAATGCAGCACGTTTTCGTCAGTTGGATGATCTGGCTAATCGTTTGCAAAAACTTGAACGCGAACAAAAATCCTGATTTATTTTTGATTATTTGAGGCATTTCCAGATGATGGATATAAACGAAATTAAAGAATATCTACCACATCGCTATCCATTTTTATTGATAGATCGCGTGGTGGAATTGGTTGAAGGTGAATCCATCCTTGCCTACAAAAATATCACTGTGAACGAAGATGTATTTAATGGTCATTTCCCACAAGCGCCCATCTTTCCGGGCGTGATGATTATCGAAGCCATGGCGCAAGCCTCAGGTATTCTCGGTTTTAAAACCATGAATAAAAAACCTCAAGATGGATCACTTTATTTATTTGCTGCGGTAGACGATGTGCGTTTTAAGCGTCAGGTCATTCCGGGTGATAGATTGGATATTGAATCGCGAGTGGTTTCAGAAAAACGTGGCATTTGGAAATTCGAATGTAAAGCAACGGTTGATGGTGTGTTGGCTGCATCCGCTACCATTATGTGTGCTGATAGAAAAGTGTGATTCGATAGATTCCAAGAGAGATTTTATTTTGATTGATCCGCAAGCCATTATTCATCCCAGCGCAAAAATCGGAGCCAATGTGGACATTGGTCCTTGGTCGATTATTGGTGCGGATGTCGAGATAGGCGATAACACAGTTATCGCATCACACGTTATCATCAAAGGCCCGACCAAAATTGGTAAGAACAATCGTATCTACCAATTTTCGACATTAGGTGAAGATACTCCCGATTTAAAATACAAAGGTGAAGCGACACGATTTGTAATGGGTGACAACAATGTCATTCGTGAGGGCGTTACCATTCATCGCGGCACAGTGCAGGATCGGCACGAAACCACAATTGGCGATAATAATTTGTTGATGGCTTATGTACATGTGGGGCACGACAGTGTGATTGGCAACAATTGTATTTTGGTCAACAACTCCGCGCTCGCCGGGCATGTACATATTGATGACTGGGCAATTCTTGGTGGTTTCACATTAGTGCATCAATTTTGTCGTATTGGTGCGCATAGTTTTTCTGGTATGGGTACTGCAATTGGCAAAGACGTGCCTGCTTACATGATGGTGAGTGGTAATCCGGCAGAAGCAAAAAATATTAATATCGAAGGTTTGCGTCGTCGTGGTTTTAGTAAAGAAGATTTATCTGTTCTGACTAAAGCATACAAAACGATTTATCGTCGCGGTTTAACAACAGACGAAGCACTGGCCGAATTAAAAAATCTTCAATCCGAATGTGCAGCTGTTGGTTTGTTGATTGAATCACTAGAGTCATCGACTCGCGGAATTGTTCGGTAACAAACCCCACCCTAACCCTCCCCTTCGTAAGGGGAGGGGACTAAATCTCACTCTGCATCGAGCAGGGAGTCAAGTTCCTCCACCTTGCGGAGGGGGAGGTTAGGAGGGGGTGCGGTTTTAAAACTCATAAAAAAATTCCCGCTGGAGATTGGTGTGTCAAAATCCCTTCATATCGCAATAGTGGTTGGTGAAGCATCGGGTGATATTCTCGGTGCTGCGCTTATGCAAGAGCTCCGTAAAATTTATCCTAACGCAAGTTTCTCTGGTATCGGTGGTCCACGTATGTTGGATCAGGGATTTCATTCGTTTTTTCCACAAGATCGTTTAGCGGTAATGGGTTTGATCGAACCCCTCAAACGAATTTTTGAGTTGTTGCGAATCCGTAAATTTTTGCGCGAACATTTTATTAAAAATCCACCGGATGTTTTTATTGGTATAGATTCACCCGATTTTAATTTATCACTCGAAGAATCACTGAAAGAAAAGGGTATTAAAACCGTTCATTACGTAAGCCCATCTGTTTGGGCCTGGCGACAAAAGCGTGTGCTTAAAGTAAAGCGCGCGGTAGATTTAATGTTGACTCTCTTGCCCTTCGAAGCAAAATTTTACGAGCAACATCAAGTACCGGTTGAGTTTGTCGGCCATCATCTTGCTGACGAGATTCCGTTGCAGACGGATAAACTGGCTGCACGTAAAGCCTTGGGGTTGGCAGAAGATGGACGCTATATTGCACTTTTGCCGGGCAGTCGCTCATCAGAAGTAGAGCGCATGGCAGATTTATTTATGCATGCTGGCGTTTTTTGTTTGGAACAAGATCCCAGTTTGAAATTTTTAATTCCAGCGGCTAATTCGGATCGTTACAGGCAATTGCATTTGGCGTTGAGTGAATATGTTGATTTTCCGTTCAAATTATTCAATGGTCGTTCACATGAAATTATTGCAGCTGCAGATGCGGTACTGCTAGCGTCAGGAACAGTCACGCTTGAAGCAATGTTGCTAAAAAAGCCCATGGTGGTTGCTTATAGAATGGCGCCAGTGACTTATTGGATTTTATCTCGCTTGATTAAAACACCATTTGTATCACTACCCAATTTGCTTGCACAAAAAATGTTGGTGCCAGAGTTATTACAAGAAAAGGCCAGCCCACAATCTCTTGGCAATGCTTTGATGAATTATTTTGAAAATCCGGATAAAACCGCAGAAGTGGTTGCCCAATTTGAATCTATGCATTTGCAATTAAAGCGTAATGCGAGTGAACGTGCTGCTGCTGCAATTGCCAAATTAATTGAAAGGTCCTGATATGTCTTACGAACCTTTTGTGTCGGTCTATCAAGGAATATTGTTGGCCGGTTGTGACGAAGTTGGCCGCGGTCCTTTGGCGGGCGATGTGGTCGCAGCAGCAGTAATACTGGATCTGGAAAACCCCATCGAAGGCTTGGATGACTCCAAAAAACTCACCGAAAAAAAACGTGAGCTACTTTTTGATGAAATAAAACTAAAAGCCAAATCCTGGTGTATTGCTCGCGCCAGTGTTGAAGAAATCGATCGCATTAATATTCTACAAGCAAGTTTGCTGGCAATGACTCGCGCCGTCGAAGGTTTGCATATTCAACCGGAACACGTTTTAGTTGATGGCAATAAATTACCCAAATGGAAATATCCGGCAGAAGCTGTAGTAAAAGGTGATAGCCGTGTCGCAGCGATCAGTGCCGCCTCAATTCTCGCCAAAGTGACACGTGACCGCGAAATGATTGTATTGGATAAACAATATCCCGGTTATGGTTTTGCCGATCACAAAGGCTATCCCACGCAAGTACATATGGATGCTTTGGAAAAATTAGGTGTGACGGATATTCATCGGCGCTCTTACGCGCCGGTAAGAAATAAAATTGAACAGATGAAGTTGTTTTGAAAACAAACCCCACCCTAGCCCTCCCCTTCGAAAAGGGGAGGGGACAGATCGCACTCTGTTGTAAAGTAGGGAGTAAAGTCCCTCCCCCTTACGAAGGGGGAGGTTAGGAGGGGGTTTGTTTTTGCAATTAAAAACTTTTAAAAATGATTCCCAATTATGTCAGTCGCTAATTTCGTTCATCTTAGAATTCACACCGAATTCTCACTTCACGACAGTGTGGTGCGAATCAAGCCGCTGATTAAATCGGTTGCAGGCAAAAAAATGCCCGCTTGTGCGATTACCGATCTCACCAATTTTTACGGATTAATTAAATTCTATAAAGCAGCGCAAGGCGCAGGCGTAAAACCCATTGCAGGTAGTGATTTTTTATTGCTGTCGGATGACGGTGAATCCCAGCCGACACAATTTACCTTGTTGGCAATGAATGACAAAGGCTACAAAAATATTATTGAATTGATTTCGCGTGCCTGGCGCTATGGTCAGCAGCAGGGAATGGCTTATGTACAGCGTCAGTGGGTGAGTGAATTAAGTGAAGGTGTGATTGCATTATCCGGTGCTAAATTTGGTGATATAGGCGTTGCACTGGTATCAGGTCGTCGTCCGCAAGCTGAAAGTCTGTTAGCAGGCTGGATGAAAGATTTCCCCAATCGATTTTTTATTGAGTTACAACGTACCGGTCGCGAGAACGACGAAAATTATTTGCACGCAGCGGTAGATTTGGCAGCTGATATGAATTGCCCGGTGGTCGCCACTAACGATGTACGCTTTTTAAAATCTGACGAATTCGAAGTGCATGAAGCGCGTGTGTGTATTGGTGAAGGCCGCACATTGGACGATCCCCGTCGCGAGCGTCGTTACAGCGATCAACAATATTTGCGCTCGGCAGAAGAAATGGCTGAGCTGTTTAGCGATATACCCGAAGCCATCACCAACACGGTTGAAATTGCCAAACGTTGCAATCTTACTATTCAAATGGGCAAATATTTTTTGCCCGAATATCCAATTCCCGCCGGATTAACCGAAGCAGAATTTTTTCGACAAGTTTCGCAAAAAGGTTTGGAAGAGCGACTCGAACGTTTGCTGGATAAAAATGCTCCCGACTATCAAGAGCGTCGAAAAGTTTACGATGATCGACTGACCTTTGAATTGGATATTATTATCCAGATGGGGTTCCCTGGTTATTTTTTGATTGTGATGGATTTTATCCAGTGGGCGAAAGATCACGACATTCCAGTAGGGCCAGGTCGTGGTTCGGGTGCAGGTTCTTTAGTCGCCTATTCATTAAAAATTACCGATCTTGATCCGCTGGAATACGATTTACTCTTTGAACGTTTTTTGAATCCTGAACGTGTATCCATGCCGGATTTCGATATCGATTTCTGTATGGATAATCGCGATAAAGTGATTTCTTACGTTGCGGATAATTATGGCCGAGATGCCGTCAGCCAAATTATTACCTTTGGTACTATGGCTGCAAAAGCGGTGGTGCGTGACGTGGCGCGTGTGCAAGGAAAATCTTACGGTCTTGCCGATAAATTATCGAAATTAATTCCACCCACACCGGGCATGACACTTGAACAGGCCTTGCAAGAAGAGCCGCAGCTAAAAGAATTTTTAGCAATGGATGGCGATGCGCAAGAAATTTGGGAAATGGCAGAGCAGTTGGAAGGTTTAACGCGCAACGTCGGCAAACACGCCGGGGGTGTGGTGATTGCGCCTACCAAGCTCACCGATTTTGCGCCGCTATATTGTGATGAAACCGGCAGCGGTTTGGTTACACAATTTGATAAAGGCGATGTTGAAGAAGCCGGTTTGGTGAAGTTCGACTTTTTGGGTTTGCGCACGCTCACGATTATCGATTGGGCGCGCATTATGATCGACAAGCAGCGCGCAAAAAAAGGCGAAGCGCCGTTAGATATCAGCGCAATTCCTCTCGATGATCCAAAAACTTATACATTATTAAAACGCGCCGAAACCACAGCGGTATTCCAGTTGGAATCGCGCGGCATGAAAGATTTGATCAAGCGTTTGCAGCCCGACAATATCGAAGATTTAATCGCATTGGTTGCACTCTTTCGTCCTGGTCCTTTGGAATCGGGAATGGTGGATGACTTTATCAATCGTAAACACGGTCGCGCGCAGGTTGCTTATCCCGATGCAAAATTTCAGCATCAAAGTTTAAAACCGGTGCTTGAACCCACTTATGGCGTCATTGTGTATCAAGAACAGGTTATGCAAATCGCGCAGGTGCTCGCGGGCTACACGCTGGGTGGTGCGGATATGTTGCGTCGCGCAATGGGTAAGAAAAAGCCCGAAGAAATGGCCAAACAACGCGAAGTATTTGAAGCGGGCGCAAAAAGCCAAGGCGTTGATGGCGATCTGGCAATTAAAATTTTTGATCTGGTAGAAAAATTTGCGGGTTACGGTTTTAACAAATCGCACTCAGCAGCTTACGCAATTGTCTCCTATCAAACTGCTTGGTTAAAAGCGCATTACCCTGCGCATTTTATGGCGGCGACTATGTCGTCAGACATGGATAAAACTGACAAGGTGGTGACCTTCATCGAAGAATGTCGCACCATGAAATTAACTTTGTTGCCGCCAGATGTAAACTCCGGTGAATTTCAATTTACAGTGGATGATCAGGGCAACATTATTTATGGATTGGGCGCAATTAAAGGATTGGGTGAAGGCCCGGTTGAATCAATCATTGCTGCGCGAAATGAAGGCGGACCTTTTAAAGATCTATTTGATTTTTGTGCACGAGTGGATGCGCGCAAAGTTAACAAGCGCGCCTTGGAAGCCATTATTCGTTCCGGCGCTGCCGACAGGTTAGGCCCCAGTTACAACACGCCGCATTACAATCGCGATCAGGATCGTGCAATTATGTTTGCCGCTATGAGCGAAGCCGTAAAAACGGCTGAGCAATCGGCAGCTAACTCTAATGCGGGGATGATGGATTTATTTGGCGAAGTCATAGCAGCAGATGTTTCTGTGACGGATGTCTACAAAGATTTTATTAACACGCGCAGTTGGTCAATCAAAGACAGATTGCATGCTGAAAAAGAAACGCTGGGACTTTATTTAACCGGTCATCCAATTGATGAATACGAACAAGAGCTGGAACACTTAGTCAGTTCACGTATCGCCAATTTAAAACCGGAAAAATCCAATCAAACAATCGCCGGATTAATTATTTCGCAACGTGTCGTCAAAACCAAACGTGGCGATAATATGGCGATACTGACGGTTGATGATCGCACCGGCCGTATGGATGTTACGCTCTTCTCTGAAATCTATAACAATGCACGCGAGTTGTTATTGAAAGATGGTTTGCTGGTCATCACCGGTCAAGTCAAACACGACGACTTTAGTGGCCAATTAAAAATGAGTGCTGATAACGTGCAATTGCTCAGTGATTTGCGTCAGGACAAAGTCCGCGAAATTCATTTGCAATGGCACGCAGGTTTATTAGCACCCAATGCCGTACGCGATTTAATGCAGTTACTGCAGACTCATCGCGGCTCCCCACAACACAATGCCAGGTGCCCATTAATCATCGATTACTATCGCAGCGATGCAAAAGCGCAATTGCAATTGGGAAATGACTGGTTGATTCGGCCGGAAGATGAATTATTACAAAGTTTACGCGAGCGCTTCGGTAGCCAAAGCGTAAGTTTGGTCTACCATTAACAGAAATAAATAATCCACAGATTAGTCATACACAACAAGGGGTACGCAATGAATAAATGGCTCATAACAATAATTGCCAGCTGTTTGATGATCTTGAGTTCGATGGTTAACGCAGAAGATCGAAAAACAGAAAAACCCGCAAACGATCCCAGTTTTTTATTTCCTGCCAAAATGCAAAGCTTCCCTTTGTATGGCGATGCTGCAATTCCCAATTCAAAACCGACACCTGATGAAGAAACCGGCGCAGATAAAGGCTGGATCCAAAAAGTATCACGTCCCTATATTCAGGTGTACTTACCGGCAAAAGTGAAAGCAACGGGTGCAAGTGTGGTGATATTCCCAGGCGGTGCCTATTGGGGTTTAACTTTTGATTACGAAGGTGTTCAACAAGCCAATTATTTTGTCGATCACGGAATTGCTGCCTTTGTTGTTAAATACCGAATTCCCAATGATGCCTGGATGAAAGACAAATCCATAGGCCCACTACAAGATGCACAACAAGCCATGAAATTTGCTCGCGAACACGCGAAAGAATTTAATCTGGATTCCAATAGAATTGGAGCGGTGGGGTTTTCTGCAGGCGGCCATTTGGCATCAACTCTGGCAACCCATTTCGATCAACTCCAAATTGAAAACCCCGACAATATAAAATTACGCCCCGACTTTTTGGTTCTGGTTTATCCCGTAATCAGCATGGATTCAAAAGTCACGCATCTGGATTCACGTAAGGCATTGCTGGGCGAGAAACCATCCAAAGAAAAAATTCGTTTCTTCTCAAATGAATTACAAGTCACTGCAAAAACACCACCGACATTATTATTACACGCCGTGGATGACAAATTAGTGGATGTAAAAAATTCCATTCTGTTTCTCGAAGCATTGAAACAAGCAGGTGTCCCTGTTCAAGCTCACCTATTCGAAAAAGGCGAACACGGATTTTTCCTGATGCCACGCGATCGTTGGCAGGGCACGATTATTGATTGGCTCACGAACAACGGTTGGCTTAATTTGAAGAAGAATTGAGTCTCACAAAATATGTCAAATATGATGAGTAAGATATTCTTACATTTTCATGGGGTAAGGGGTGCAACTAGCGTTGGGCTTCAATATTTTTTTCATGTTTCAAAAGTTGCTATTTTGGTAATTTTAGCGATTAGCCTACTAACCTTTTTCCTGGAAGGTTTGAATGGTGTAAAGGAATATTACTTGTCACGTGATTATAAGTATTTGTTTAGCTTTATAGTTTCGTCTACTGTGGCACTATGTATTTTAATTTTGATATCTTTCGGGGGGCTGAATTTTTTCAGGTCTTGGAATTATTGTAAAAAAAATAAAATAAAAATCAGCGAATTTTATTCAAAATCACCTGTTGAGATAATCGAAATCTGGAAGAGTCATAGATAAGCGAAAGGTTGTGAGTGGTGTTATTGTCACACTCTATGTATCGGAATCCGAACTGTAATAATCGCTGCAATAATGGTGCGTAAGTGAGCTTATTTAAGAATAGATCTAAATATGATTTGCTTTATCTAATTGTCGTCATTATTAGTTGTAGATACTTGTACAGAAGTTGGAGTCGAGGTGAGCTGTTTATGAAAGGGGCATCAATCAATAAAATTGATAGCCCTGCTGCATTTTATATCGTCTTCGTGATTTTTTTGCTTGCCATTCTTTATGTGCTATGGAGTGTAATAGGTGATGGTGTAAAAAGTGCTTTCGTAAGAATAAAGAATATTAAGTGGCATAATTAAAGATTGAGTTAAAACCAGGTTACCCGAGTTCCTTATACTGATGATTTTTTGTTGCTTTTACTAGCTCGCTATTTTAGTGATCAGGGTTTGTAAAATTTCGTGTAATTTACTATCTTTCACTTTTTACTACATGGAGGCAGAATGAAAAGAGAGTCTGCAAGAGAAATTAATCAATTAATGATTGAGTTTAGTGAAAAGCTAAATAATTCAATTTTTCTAGTTGATGAAACGAATATTCAAGAATACAACCAATATAGATTGGCTGTTGGTCAGATAATGGGGACGATGTTGCTGGAGATAATGAATCCAATATATAAACAATATCCTGATTTGGAACCTAAAGAGCTAAAAGCTGATTGAGATAACTTCTATGATTTTTAATTAATTTTTTTGTATGGGCCCATGGATGTATGCGTATGTGGGAAATGATTCCTTAAATTATCCCGATCCGAGTATGTCAGGCTGTAATTAATAGGTGTCCCCATGGAAAAAGAAATTCTGATTAGGTTAAGAATGAAAAAAAGATATATCAGTTGGTTTAGAGTAATTATGATTATTCTTGCAGTTATTTCTTTGATTCCAATATGGAATGCATTTGCCGATGGTTACTTTGTAACTCGCGGGACAAGATTTGAAAGTAGTAGTGTGGTAATAATTCCCTATTGTTTTAAATTTTTTCTACTTTCGGGGTTGTTTATTTGGTTTGCAACTGGCGGAGTCAAAGGGAAAGAAGAGTGATACGGAAAGATGAGCGAATTCAGCACAAATATATTGATGATAATTTTTTCACTGCTGATGCTGTATTTGTTTGTATTGGCAATTATTTTATTCATTCTTGGAATGGTCAGAATGTTCAAAATGCTGGGGGCTGAAAAGCCCAAAGGAGTTAAGGCGATAGGTTATTATCTCGAATTTATATTTGGTGATGTAACCTCAGTATCCAGGAATAAAGTTTATTTGGCATCGTTAATTATTACTGTTTTTATATCGATTGCAATCGTCGTAACATCAAGCCTCTAATCCAACACCAACAGCTCATCAATCACCGGAAAATAAAGTGCAATTTTTATTTTCCGGTGGCCTGCGGCTGCTAGGGCTTGTTGGTAGAGTTTCATTTTTTCTAAATAGTTAGAAGATTCCTGCTTGAAAAAATCGTCGCGGGATTGTTCTTCTGAGGGTTCGCTGGTTTTGTAGTCGATTATCCAGCTGCAGCCTTGGTGATCGGTAAACACTCTATCCATTATCAATGTTTGATGCCCTAATGAATTTTTCAGGGTGAGGGCGTATTCATTTTTGGCGAAGCGGTGGTTTGTAGATAAGAGTTGTTGTAAGCCTGAGGACTTGATGCAATTTTTCAGTACGCGTATAACTTTTTCAGTGCCGGTTTCCAGCTCGGAGTGAATGACACCGAGAGATGATAATTGTCGGCGGATTCTGGGCGTTTGTTTATCAATTAATTCAGGCGACCAGCGGTCCATACCATTATCAGCAAAGCCTTGAAGATAACGGTGGATGACTGTGCCTGTGTGTCGCGCGAGATTAGATTCTGTTTGTAAACTGATGATCTGATTGTCGTAATCATATGCGGGAATAAATTTTTCCAGCGTTTGTAGTTTGGGTAATGCTGGTAGTTGCCAATCGGATTTTAATCGATAAAGCGCGCGCGGTTGTACAGGCCTATCATCAGGTGTGGGATTGAATTCCTGTTTTTTCTCGATGCGAGAGAGTCGGGTTTGTACTGAATCCCAAATACAACCCAGTAGAGAACTGGCGACCGGTGGTTTTAAGCGTAAGGAATCTTTTGGATCCTGCTTTACAAATGCGGATAAAAATAATTGTTTGCGCGCACGAGTACAGGCTACATATAAAAGTCGGCAATTTTCCAAATGAATTTTTTGTGTTTCCTGATCACGTAAATATTGATAATTCGCATGTCGAGCATTTGCAGAACCGGTTAAAGGTGCCATCAATAATTCAGATTGGCCCTTTGAGTTTAATCGTTGATGCCAAAGCAATACCGCTGTGTCGTTAGAACGGGTTTTGCGGTGTAGTGAAGGCACAATCACCACATCAAATTCCAGGCCTTTGGATTTATGGATACTCATAATCTGCACTGGGTTGTTATCGGAATGCTCCGCTTGTGCATAGAGTTTTTCAACGGCATCTTGTAAATAATCTATGCCGGGTAATTGTGATGGGTATTCCCATTCTTCCAATAGCGAAAAATATTTCTCAGCATTTTGCAAATCAGTTTCGCTTTCAACTACCGCAGGGCCACCGATTTGCAACCAGCAGGCTTGAATCCATTGGCGAAAGGTTTTGCGATCTTTTTCGGCCAGGGCTTTTTTCAAAATTGATAACAGCGATTCAAGCCGCTTGGCGCCATCATCAGTTAACAACGCGATGTCCTGATTGCCCCATTGGGTGGTTTGAGGTTGAAATAAATCCTCTGCCGGAGCTGCGGGTTGTTCGCGCAACGCCAATGCAGTTTCACATTGTTCCAATATGGATACTGTAGATTTTTTGTCACCGCTGTGACTGTTGGTAATTGCAGTCAGATCCGCGAGTGTCAAACCACACCAGGGCGCACGTAATATGGACAACCAGGCAATTCGATCAGCTGTGTGCAACAAAGCGCGTGTGAGTGCGAGTAAATCCTGAATAACGGATTTTTTATTGAGCGCATCCAATTCAATTGCTTGATAATCAATACCGGCTTGTTTTAACACTGGCAATATGTGTGCAACATGATCGCGGCTGCGAAATAAAATGGCGATGCTGGCATCGGGCGTGTCCATGCGGGTTTTGCGAATAATACCGCGAATGTTGATGGCTTCTGCCTGAGCATCCTCAATATCAACAAATGTATGCAAATACACAGCGCGATGATCCAATTTTTCTTTGGTTGCACTGGAAGGCGAAAACTCTACCGCGCCGGAACTGACATCGGCTTCGGTTGGAAAACTTTGCGTAAATACTTTGTTGGTCCAATCAACCAGGCCAGCTTGCGAACGGAAATTGGCGGTTAATCGAATTGGTTTTAATGGCAGATGCGCCAACCCCTGTTCACGACAATGTAAAAATAATCCCACCCGCGCGCCACGGAAACTGTAAATTGATTGCATAGCGTCACCCACACAAAATACGGTGCGACCATCATCTGGCATCCAGCCACGAGTTAAGCTGTTTAACAAATCAATTTGGATTTGCGATGTATCCTGAAATTCATCCACCAAAATATGCTGAATGCGATAATCCATTCGCAATGCAAGAGTCGACGGTGATTCCTGTTGGCCTAGTGCGCGCAATGCCGCTAAGCTGAACTCAACAAAATCCAACGCATTTTTTTCACGAAAAACCAGTGTGAGTTGTGCAACTGCAACCGGTAACAGAGTGAACAGCGCTTGCAATAAATGCCACTGATCCTGATCCAAATCAGCGCGGGGCAAACTGCGTAATCCATGCAGGGCTTCACGCAATTGTGGCCGTTGCGACAGTATATCGCGCAGGTCAGCCCACTTTTGTTTGTAAACCTGCGTGTGTTGTTTCTCTTCCTGATTGTTGCCTGAAGGAAATCCATTTTTGCTATTGACGGTTTTTCGCCAGTCGCCGCCGTAAATTAAAAATAACCAGGCAATGCCTCGCCAAATTGGTAAATATTGAACGTCTGCCGGTGGTAATTCAGAAAAATGTAAATCAATATCTATGCAATTGAGTATAGGTGCGTGGCTACCGCTGCGTCGTACATTGGCAGCTGCATAAGCAGCCAACTGCAAAATAGCTTGATGGCTGTGACGTGGAATTTTTTCGCGTACCTGATTGATAGCATCTTCAATCACATGTTGAAAATGTTGTGCTAACACTTGCCGCAGTTGTAGATCACCTTGAGTGTTGGCGATAAAAGGCAACCAGGTTTCGCGTCGTGCCAGCATGTCCTGCATTAAATTTTCAAAGCGATCGAAACGATTATCCAAAAATCGCAACACCGTCATCAGTGCATCATTCCAAGGGAGATTCTCTTCCAATGATGACAATAACGACTGTATGGCTGCTTTATATAATTCGCGGGCATCTTCCTGAACTTTGGGTTGCACGCCAATTGCAGAATCCAACGGCATTTGTTGCGTGAGATAACTGGCAAGGCTATCAAAGGTCATGATGCGCAAGCGCGATGGATTTTGTAAAAGTTGCCAGGATTTTTCAGCATCCCTTTCCAATACAATCCTTGCCAAATGCTGGGTTGTTTGTTTGTGGTTTTCACCCCCTCCTAACCTCCCCCTTGGCAAGGGGGAGGGACTTGAATTTCTTTCTGTTTCGGGAGTGCTCACCGCCGATTGCAACGCACGCAAAATACGTTCGCGCATTTCGCCTGTGGCTTTGCGGGTGAATGTAATCGCTAAAATTTGTTCGGGTTTTTCAACGCGGCTTAATAATGTTAAAAAACGCTGGGTGAGTAATTCGGTTTTTCCGCTACCTGCGGGGGCTTCACAAATAAACGATTGCGTTGGGTCCAGCGCTTCTTGCCGTTGCACGGCATCAGGTGGTAAAAATAATTCGGTCATGCCATGACTCCTGTGACATCGTCCTGAGTATCCTGTGCTGCTGATTCTTTATCAAAATCAAATTGCTCGCGAATACGACACAAACTTTGCAATTCACAATAGCGACAAGTATTCGCCGGATGTTTGGGGTCAACCGCTGCAGAGCCTGCTACAAATTCACGAGCCAATTGATGCAGAACTTTTTCCCAATGCTGCAAAATACTTTGCCAATCAGCTGGCAATTGTGAACGCTGTAAATTTTCTGCTGCTTCGATGCCGGGTGCAATAAATTCCCGGTCAGCGATCCCTGCGAAACCGATACTGTCGTTATTGATAATCGCAAAAGCGGCCGCGGATACTTTTTTACTGTTTGCTATAGCATATAGCGGTACTTGCGGTTCGTTAGGTCTGTCGCCTTGCCAATCCTGAATACTGGAAAGGCCGGTTTTGTAATCCAATACCACCAGTGAGCCATCATCCAATTCATCAACACGATCATAACGAATATGAATCGGCAGTTTTTCCAATTTAATTGTTTTACGGCTTTCATGTAGCAAAACTTTAAACGGTGCGCGTTGTTTTTCCAGTTGCATCCATTGTAAAACCTGTTGACTTAAACGCTCGATTTCCATCGACACAAAACGTGCACCGGCAATTTTTTTATGGCGAATATCTTTTAGGGATTCAGCGGCCGCTGCTTGAATTAGATTAATCAACTGTTCATCGGATAAAGCCAGCAATTGTTGTTGGTCGCGTAATTGTTGCCAGAGGATATCCATAATGCTGTGCAATAAATTGCCGCGTTGCATAGCGTCCAGGCCAAGGCTGGGTGTATCAATTTCTTCAGCATGCAAACGATAGCGTGCAAAGGATTGAAAAGGGCAAGCAGCCTGGCTTTTTAAAATCTGAGTGCCGCCGCGAATAGTGTCGAACTGATGAATACTTGGCCCACAAAAATCCAAAAGACTTTCCAAATGAGAAGCTGATTGATCGCTTGCTTGTGTCGTTTGATGAATTAAATTGATATACAGATTTGAATTATCCAGTTCGGGTAAATCAATCACAGGCCACTTGGCAATCAGTTGGCTTGGTGAAAAATGTTGATCGGCATCTTGCAATGCGTGGCTGGCAAATACTTTTGGGCCAGAGGTTAGCAGTCGCTGCGTTAACGCTTGTGCATAAGCATATTCACGTTCTGCTGATGATTGAGGTAAACCTAATTCCACTTGCAAACGAATGGGTAACAAGGAATTGGGTTTGGGTTTGCCTGGCCAATTTTGATCGGTTAATCCTGCGATCCAGAGTTGATCAAAAGGTAAACCAGCCGCTTCCAATAAACCCAATATTTGTATTGGTGAACGACGGGTTTCGGCGTGAAAGGCAGATTCGTTGAGTAACTGTTCAAGTAGTTGTTTTGCGCGAGATTGGGAAATTTTGTTAACAACTGAATCCAACCCGGCAAATATTTCCAAATTACTTTGCCAACTTTGCCATTGCTGATATTCAAGGCTGTCTAATGGGCGATCGCCGGGCCACTGCCATATCGCCAGTTGTTCATTAAAAATCACTAACCATTCGCTGGGATAAAGTTGTCGTTGGCTATCGCGTTTGCGCACCCAATCCAATTGAGTTATGGCTTGGTAAAAGTTCGCGGGCTCATTTTTGTCTTCCGCTGAAACAATGATTTCGTCTGGATTCGTAGTTTCAATTAACTGATTTTTTTTCTCTTGTGAATAAACTTCACTGATTACCCGTTTGAATTTATAAAAAGGCAATTCCATTTCATGTAATTTACGCAGAGCTTTATCGCACTCGGCGCGCAAGAGCAATTCATCCTGTCGGCCCACAAAAGGTGACAGAAGTATTTGTGAGTAGTGATCCAATGGTAAATCATCGCGATAACTATTCAGCAAACGCAATGCTGTTTGTATCATGGGCAGTTGCGACAGTTTTTGTCCGGCGGTGATGTTAAAACCGGTGGCATGTTGGGCTTGATCCAACAAAATATATTGCGGTTCGAACACTTCCATAAATAATCGTTCGACGCGACTGCGACTGGCAGTTAAATCGGGAATCACTATGCCAATGGTTTGATCAGGATTTTGTTGCAGTTGTTGATTCGCCCAGGCAGCAATCGATTTAATTTCTGTTTCAGGATCGGTGAATTCCGCACGTGCTACATTTGCAGGTGTTGATAGCCAATCGAGATTATGGATTTCACAACCTGATGATTGCAGGCAGGCGAAAAAATCCTGAAATATCGGTGAGATTTCATCAAAACCGTAGAGTTGAATGCGAATGGGTAAATTCAATTGTTGGTTGGATTGTTTTAGCGCCTGGATTAATTCTGCAACCAATTCTGCCTGACTGATGACGTTCAGTTGTCGGCATTTTTGTTGAAAGGCTGAACACCAATTGCGAAAAATAAAACTGTCACCCGCTGCGCGGGCGAATTGTTGGCACTGATGTATATCCAATTTCCATTGATGCATTAATTGCCAGGCATCCTGCGCTTGTTTTGCGGTTGCGCGTTTATTAATCAGTGGTGGTGTGTCCGGGTCAGCATCCAGTATTTCATCCCAGAGCAGGGATTCCTGAAATGTTGTCAGGACTTGTGGTAAATTTTTTTCTGGTATTAACCAATCAAGCTGTTCCCATAGTTGTAACAACCAGCTATTAATTGCATGGGCTTGTAAGGATTCAAAGGCAATTTGCGGATGCAAACGTGCATAGGCGTCTTTCAAAAAACGCGCGAGTCGCAAGTTGGGGGTTAGCAATAAATTGTTGCCGGAATTCCACCCTCGAAAGGCCTCAGCCAAGTGTGAATCAAACGGCGTTTTCATTAAGGGTTGCTCACCATCGGTTTAATAAATGTTATGCTCCGGCACCGAGTGCGATTCTAACTTGATCCACTCGAACTTCCTATAACTGGCTGTTGTTAAAAAAGAGGAGAATTCAATGGCTCGTAGTTTAACCTTCAACATGGGAAGCCAGGCTTTCCAATGTGGAATGGAAAAAGTTGATCGCAATAAACTCTATGGCTGGGTCGATACAGTGGCCTACGACAAGGACGGGCGCGAATGCAGTTTGGGCTCCATTTCCAGCGATGGTATGAATGTGTTTTCCAAAGGCTGTTTTGAGCAAGGTTATCTCGACAGTACCGGCCGTTGGATAGATAAAATTCAAATCCAAATGCTGGATGCGGATAACCAACCCGCAGTGAAACAGGAATCCTCTTTTAATCAGCCGATTGCGCTGGGCGACACAGTGCCGGTTGATACTTATCTCGCACATGTCATCAAATCCGTTTACCAACTCGACACAGATGCAGCCTTGCTGGAAACAGTAAAAAATTCTGAAGATATTTTTTGTTTTCCATTTAATTACTACGCCAGCTATCAACCCGATACCGCATTTTTAATCGAAAGCGATGGCAATTTATTTATGACTATCGGCCAACACGCTGGTTTTGAATTTATCGAATTACAAAACATCGACAATTCCATTCTCGAAGACGATGAAGACGACGAGGATGCAAGTGACGATGATGAAATTGATTTTAGTATGTTTTAAAAATCACCCCACCCTAACCCTCCCCTTAGCAAGGGGAGGGGACAGATCACACTCCGTATTAAGCAGGGAGTAAGGTCCCTCCCCCTTGCCAAGGGGGAGGTTAGGAGGGGGTGAAAACTAAAGTTTAAATGGGACAAAAAAATGAAAGTCATAAACATAGCTGATGAAAAACAACGCAACTCGCGAGTTGCCCTGGACAATAAAAAGCGCAGCCTTTGGTTGCGTCGGGTTGATCAGAATTTACAAGCGGTAGATTCTGTTCGTTTGGTAAAAGGATCTTTGGAGACGGATTTAACCAGTTTATCGCGCGATACTTCGCTTGAAGATTTATCGCAAAAATTAATTGAAGCTGATCCTGAAGTGGATATGGAATTATTTGGCAAGCGTGTGGATGGCACTGTGCGTATTTACTTAACGCCCGATCTCAAACCCGCAGGCGCTGTGCATTTTAAAGAAAAAGTATTTTCTGCGACGGGTGAGTTGACGGAAGAACGCGACATGAAAGAAATGGAAGCCAATATCAATAGCGAACTGCCTTTGAAATGGACTGGCAAGTTGATGCCGAAAATTGACTGCATCAAGAAATTTGTATTCACCAATGCTTATCAAATTAAACACGTGGATGGCTTGACCTTTGATTTTTTATACAACATGGCCAAAGAATTGGACGAGAAAAAAAGCTTGTTGTTTTTGGGCGCGGGTAAAAAATCCAATGAGCCCTTAATCTTGTCGCGCAACGGCAAGCAATTTCGCGCTTTTCTCGAAGGTAAGGTAAAAGGCAATAGCTATCAGCTGATCATGCATTTGACCAATATGGAATTAAAACCTGTACCCAAATCAGACGAAAAAGAGGAGTCAGCAGAATGAGTTTGTTTGATGCGAAAAAAATGGAAGCATTGGGTGCTGGTATCATGTTGGGGCAGGGGGCATTAACGGATTCGGGATTGTTGTCCTGGGCGCGCAATTACAAAAAGAATGTGGCCTCGCGCTACCGTTTATTGAATGAGTCCGATATTAAAGATGTTGAATCCAAACAACTCTTTGCTTCTTTAAAACTCGATGGTCAATTACATTTTTTGTTTAAATCCGGCGATCAATGTTTTGTATTTAATATCAAAGGCCGTGTGATTACCGGTTTACCTCTGTTGGAAGAAGCCAAACAAAAATTGGCCGGTGTTGATCGGGTTCTGGTCGCGGGTGAGCTTTATTTGTCGACCAATGACAATCGCTCGCGTGTGTATGATGTTACCTCTGCCCTGGCAACCGGTGCGGGTGAAAAAGCCAAAGCTTTGTCGTTCGCTGCATTTGATTTGATGGATCACACAGGCTTGCAATGTCGCGCCTTGTCATTTGAAGAAAAATCCCAACACTTGCAAAAATTATTTTCCGATTCTGGTATGTGTCACGCAGTCAATCATCAATCAGTCGACAGTCAATCGTTGGCGCAGCTTTATAAAAAGTGGGTGGTGGATGAAGAACACGAAGGCATTGTGTGTATCGATGATGCCAATCACACCATTTATAAAATCAAACCCAAACATAATATTGATGCGGTGATTTTAGGTTTTACCGAATCGCCGGATTTGGAAGATTCTTTGCGGGTGTTGTTAGTGGGTTTAATGCGCCCCGATAATAGTTTTCAAGTCCTGGCAAAAGTCGGCACCGGTTTTGATGAAGAACAGCGCCGCGAATTTTACAAAATGCTGAAGCCTATGGCGGTGGAATCCAGTTATAGAACCACTGATCGCAATCACACCTTGTTTACTATGGTGCGCCCGGAAATCGTTATCGAATTTGCATTTCACGATTTGATTTACGAAGATTCGTCCGGCAAACCGGAAATGAAACCTGTATTAACTTATGAGCGCGAGACAGGTTATCAAGCGCAATTACCGCAAGCTTTTGTCAGTTTGTTAGGGCCAGTGTTCAAACGTATTCGCGATGACAAATCGGTAACGCCTGAAGATTTGCGATTAACGCAGTTACAAGCCTTTGTGGAATTGGATAACCTCGAAAAAGGCGCCGAGCGTTTGGAGTTGGCACAGAGCCAAATCCTCAAACGTGAAGTTTATAAAAAAGAAACCAAAGGCCTGGTGAGTGTGCGCAAATTCCTCGCCTGGAAAACCAATAAAGAACAGCTGGATGCGAATTATCCGGCTTTTGTTTTTTGTTATACCGACTACAGCCCGGGCCGAAAAGATCCGCTAAAACGGGTGATTCGCACCGCACCGGATCAAGCTGCGATTGAGCAAATATTTAATCAATTTAAAGAAGAGGAAGTGAAGAAAGGTTGGAATCTGGCGGGTTAAATATCCCGTCATGCCCGAAGGGCATCCAGTGACTTTACTAATATGAAGGCTCTGGATCCCCTTTGGGGATGACCAATTGTGACGGCAAAATTGACCCTGAAATTTTGCAAAATACCGGGGTAGAAGCAATCCAAAAATATAGCGAGTCACCCCGGTAACAGATAGCAAAACAGTCCTTTGTCAATGGCTGAAAATGGTCGACTAATTTATGGTTTTCGCGTAAGGTAGCGCCCCATTACCTGCCGGGTAGGCGATTATCGCTACCGGCGAAACGATTGCGAAACATACCAAGAGCTTGCTATGAATCTTAATTTTCTGGATTTTGAACAGCCTATAGCCGAACTTGAGAGCAAAATAGAAGAGTTACAACTGGTTGGACGTGCAAGTGACGTCAACCTTGCTGATGAAATCGCCAAACTGCGCGAAAAAAGTACCAAACTCACTGAATCCATCTATTCCAAACTGACTGCTTGGGAAATCGTCAAGGTTGCCCGTCACCCTTTGCGCCCCTATGCCTCTGACTATATCAGCCGGGTTTTTACCGATTTTGATGAGCTGCATGGCGACCGTCGTTTTGGTGATGACAAAGCCATTATTGGTGGAGTAGGCCGTTTGGATGGCAAGCCAGTGATGATTATCGGCGAAGAAAAAGGCCGTACCGTCAATGAAAAGGTCCAGCGCAACTTCGGTATGCCAAGACCCGAAGGTTATCGCAAAGCCCTGCGTTTAATGGAAATGGCCGAACGTTTCAAAATGCCAATCCTGACCCTGATCGATACCCCTGGAGCCTATCCTGGTATTGACTCGGAAGAGCGCGGCATTTCCGAATCCATCGCCCAAAACCTGGCAGTGATGTCTCGCTTACGCACCCCGATTATTTGTACTGTAATCGGTGAAGGTTCTTCAGGTGGTGCTCTGGCAATCGGCGTCGGCGATCACCTCAACATGCTGCAATATTCCACCTACTTCGTAATTTCTCCTGAAGGCTGCGCCAACATTATTTGGAAGACAGTCGCCAAAGCCCCTGAAGCCGCACAAGCCATGGGTGTGACTTCAAAAGTGCTGCAAGAATTAGGGATTGTTGACGAAATTATCCCCGAGCCTTTAGGCGGCGCTCACCGTAATATGGACGAAATGGCCAATAAATTACGCGAGCATTTAACCAAACAAGTCGATCAACTCAAAAAAGAACCCATAGACGCATTACTGGAGCGCCGCTACCAGCGCTTAATGAGCTACGGGAACTAGGTTCACTCGAGAAAATTAAAAAGCCGTTGATGAAAATCAGCGGCTTTTTTGTTGGTCGTTGGCAAGTTTCAATCCGTAAACTGCAATTTTGCCAATCGTGCGTATAAAGAACTTTCGGTTAACAATTGGGTGTGAGTTCCTTCGGCAACAATTTCGCCGGCTTCCATCACAATAATTCTGTCGGCGGCTTGTACTGTTGCCAAGCGATGCGCAATTACCAATGTTGTGCGATTTTGTGCGGCGTTATCCAGCGCTTGTTGTACCTGACGTTCGCTTTCTGCATCCAAAGCGCTGGTTGCTTCATCCAATAATAAAATGGGGGGATTACTTAAAATCGCGCGCGCGATAGAGATGCGTTGCCTTTGTCCGCCGGAAAGTCTTACTCCGCGCTCGCCAAGAAATGTATTGTAACCCTCCGGCAATTTTTCGATAAATTCATGTGCAGCAGCCATTCGCGCCGCATCTTTTACTTGTTCAAGTGTGGCGGTTGGGTTTCCGTAGCGAATATTGTCTAACACGCTGCCAGCAAAAATAATGGTTTCTTGTAGCACCACACTAAAATTTTGGCGAGCATCTTTAAACGTTAAATCGCGTAGGTCGACACCATTAAAACTGACACTACCGGATTGTGGATCATAAAAACGTAACAGCAATTGAAACAATGTTGTTTTGCCTGCACCCGAAGGGCCAACAATCGCAATATGTTCACCGTGACGAATTTTTAACGAAAAGTTTTTTAAAGCCAAAGTGTCGGGGCGTGATGGATAAGAAAAAAATACCTTATTAAATTCAATGCCTTCACCTGTTAGGGGAAGTGCTTTGGGTTGTGATGCTTCCACTAAAGGCGAATCCATATGCAGCAGTTCCATCAACCGATCAGTCGCTCCAGCCGCTCGTTGTAATTCACTCCAGACTTCAGTAATAGCCCCTATCGCACCAGCGGTTACTACTGCATAGATAATAAATTGTGATAATTCACCTCCAGTCATGGCGCCAGAAAGTGTTTCATGTGCGCCCAACCACAACACAAAGGTGACAGCACCAAAAATTAAAACTATAACGATCACTGTTAAAATCGATCTTGTGCGAATGCGTGATAGTGCGGTATGAAATGCATTTTCAACGGAGATATTAAAACGATTACTTTCGGTGGTTTCCTGTGTGTAAGATTGAACCGTAGGCATTGCATTAAGTACTTCACCGGCAATAGCACTGGCATCTGCAATTCGATCTTGACTATCACGCGAAAGTTTTCGCACTTTTCGCCCAAAAATCAGTATGGGTGCAATCACAAAAATCAGTGTGATTAAAATATATCCCGCCAATTTAGGGCTGGTGACTATCAACATAATAATGCCACCAATCAACATAAACGCATTGCGCAACCCCATCGAAAGGCTTGTTCCGACTACTGCTTGAATCAGTGTTGTGTCAGTGGTTAAACGCGAAAGCACTTCTCCGGTTTTGGTGATTTCAAAAAATTCCGGACTCATGCGTAACACATGTTTGTAAATGGCGCTGCGAATATCTGCCGTTACACGTTCACCCAACCAGGATACAAAATAAAAGCGCAATGCAGTGGCTATGGCTAACACAATCGATAATCCAAACAGCAAAATAAAATATCGATTCAAATGCTCAGTCTGGCCAGAAGAAAAACCGGTATCAATTAAATAACGAAACGCAACCGGCAAGCTTAGCGTTGTTCCAGCCGCAACCGCCAAGGCAATAAATGCCCAAATCCAACGCATCCAATAAGGTTTTAAAAACGGCACCAGTCCAAGCAAAGGGCTCAAACGTTTTGAAATCGGGATTGATGTTGATTCGGACATATAGAAATCCAGGGGGATTTGTCAACACAGAATGATGTCGAAACAATGGGGGCGGGATATCTGAATACAATGGAAGTAGGGAGTTTTAGGGGAATCTTGTGACTTTTGTCAGTGATTAGGTTGATACGCCAAACCTAATTATTAGTAATTTCAGCTAGGTATTTTAGATACTCAGTATCCGTGGCGTTGATAATTTCCCAAGCGCGTTTGTAATAACCGCCCGGAAGCTGACTATCAATACGTACAACATCTGCAAGTGCGTCTGTCGCGTTTAGCTTTAGCAAAACCGCTTTTTGCAAGGCGAGTAAATGCAAATGATCACGTGTTCTTTCGGGCTCATTGGCATGAGCTTTGAGTAGCGGCGAATCTTTCGGTAGGTGTTGCGTAACGAATTCATGAAGCAGCTCATGAAAAATTGTATCGGCTTTATATCGCATAGGAATAGGTTCATCTGTGAAGCTATTCAAGGCGTAACGCATGTTAACGCTGATACCAAAAATCGATTGTGATGGCAGGTCGCAAAGCGTTAAACGAACTGTATGCCCATCTTCAGGAAATGTTTTTCCGGTAATTTCTTCGACAGAGGCAAGCAAGCCAGGGCCGATGCTTTCCCAGAGTTTTTCAAGTTCTGGCTGACGCTCAGCCAATTCTTTTTTCCACTCATCTTTTATATCGCCGCTTTTGATAAGTGAGCAAATTGAATCGAATGTTGGGCTGTATGTAATCTCAATTTTTGGTGCTGCATGCGACTCAGCGGCACCAGCAATTGCGATTGTAGTAAGGAGTTTTTTGATTTTTGATGTCATTTTTTACAATTATTAGGGAATGATTTGGCTAATTTTTAATATTGCCTAGTTTTAGGGCCATCTAGCTCCCTCCCCTGGCAAGGGGAGGGCTGGGGTGGGGTCTTTTTAAGATTAATTTTTTCGAGAACGATTAATAAAACGCCCTCAATATTTTTCATCACATCTTGATTCGTAAATCTGAGCGTTTCAATACCAAGACTTTGCATGAATAGATCGCGTTGCCGATCATAATCTTGTGCTTCTTCCGTAAAATGACTGTCTCCATCCAATTCAATAACCAGTGAAAATTCCTGGCAATAAAAATCAACAATGTAGCGCCCGATTCCATGTTGCCGACGAAACTTGGTTCCGAGTGATTTGTTGCGAACTTTTTGCCATAAAATTTTTTCTGGCTCTGTAATATTTTTACGAAGTTCTTTTCTAGTAGTTTTTAATTTTAGCGGATTGAAAATACTGTGTTCATTGACGTAACTGCCATCACCAACAAAGACCCCCTCCCAGCCTCCCCCTTCCCTGGGGGAGGAGTTGGCAGCTCCCTCCCCTGGCAAGGGGAGGGCCGGGGTGGGGTCTTTGCTTTCGTGATGTAAATTATTTTTCATGGAAATTCCTTTTGTATTCATCAATGAAGCTCATAGTGGAAAGCTTTTGGGTGAGAATACCTTCGTGTTTTGAGTGAAGCAAGTATGTGCAGATCTATCCTTTGTCAGGCTACAAAATCCCAAACCCCAACCTATCCAACTCCTTCTTAACCCCTCTCCACTCCGGCATTACCTGATCCAATAATCGATAAAAGCGAGCGCTGTGATTCATTTCGGCAATGTGGCAGAGCTCGTGCAGGATTACGTAATCGATGCAGTCGAGTGGGGTTTTGATGAGTTGAGTGTTGAGGCGGATGCTGCCTGATGATGAACAGCTGCCCCAGCGGGATTTCATGGTGCGGATGCTGATTGATGGTTTTTTTGTGACCCAATAAGTTTTAGGCAAAAGTTCGTTCACGCGTGAATCAAAGAGTTTTTTGGCTTGGGTTTTATACCAGGTATCCAAAAGTGATTCGATTTTATCGGTGTCGCTTTGTTTGCTGTGAATTTCGATAGTGTTATTGATAAGAGCAACTTTATTGTGTGAGGATTGAATAATCCTGATGGGATAATCTATTCCTAAATAAGGATGCAATTCGCCATCACAAAATTGTTTGGGTGTTTGTAGCGGAGCTTGTTCGGAAAACTTTTTGAGTTGTTCCTGAATCCAATCCAGCCTTTCTTTGACGGCTTCGATAACATCTTTGTTGGAAACATATTTAGGAGCTGAAGCCACTACACGCAAATCGCGATTCACTTTTATCAGAATCTTACCTTTAGCGCGGCTCTTTAGTGCGCGGCTGAAAGTCACCAACAAATCACCTTGATAAAAACTCAGGGTTTTGTATTTGTTGGTGTTATTGGATTCTGCTTCGAGTAGGGCCAATTAAAATTAATCTCTAGTTTTTTGTTTTCGTCATCCCCGAAGGGGATCTAGTGTCTTTGATAGATTTAAGTCACTGGATACCCTTCGGGTATGACGAAAAAATATAATTTCTGTGAGGTAGGGCGGGTCATGACCCGCCATTCGATTTTGAAAATTTATCCAATTGAAATTATGTGCCACACCACGCGGGTCTTGACCCGCCCTACGCCCCCTTTTTCAAAGGGGGAAATAAATTACTTTTTAGGTTTTGGTTTATTGCGTTGTGCATTAAATTTTTTGGCGCTTTCGAATTTATCGCCAAACGCTGGTTTTGTTTGTGATTTCATTTGTGGTTTGGCAGTTGGTCGATTTGTTGCTGACTTCTGCGCAGGTTTGTTGCCTGTTGGTCGGCGATTAGTTGTTGATGCGCGACTTGAACGTTCGGATTTCTCATCAGGAATTAACGCACCCGGGCCATCGCCGATCAAATGGTTTTTGCGCATTTTACGCAGGGCTTCGCGAATAATTGGCCAGCCTGCGGGGTCGTGATAACGCAACAAAGCTTTTTGCAAACGGCGTTGATCTGTACCTTTGGGAATAGGTAATTTTTTACTTTTGTAGGTAAGTTTTTTCAGCGGATTGCGCTCGCTCACGTACATGGCAGTTGCCAGTGACATGGGTGATGGATAGAAGTTTTGCACCTGATCCACTTCAAAATCATTTTTCTTTAACCAAAGCGCAAGATTTATCATATCCTCATCTTTAGTGCCGGGATGTGAGGCAATAAAGTAAGGGATTAAGTATTGTTTTTTGCCTGCTTCCTTGGAATATTTTTCGAACATTTTTTTGAAGTCGTAATAGCTCGACATCTTCGGTTTCATCATTTGTGCCAGCACATCGTCTTCTGTGTGTTCCGGTGCAATTTTTAAATAACCGCCAACGTGATGCGTCACCAATTCTTTTACGTATTCCGGATCTTGCACCGCCAGGTCATAACGCAAACCCGATGCAATCGAAATCGTATGCACACCTCGAATTTTGCGCGCGTTGCGATAGAGTTGAGTTGTATGTTTGTGACTGGTAGTTAAATTTTTACAAATGGTTGGATGCACGCAGGATAAACGGCGGCATTTACTCAGCGTCGGCATATCCTTACAAGTCAGCCGATACATATTGGCGGTTGGTCCGCCGAGGTCCGAAATATGGCCGGTAAAGCCGGGGACTTTATCGCGAATTAATTCGATCTCTTTCAAAATTGATTCTTCTGAACGGCTTTGAATAATTCTGCCTTCGTGTTCAGTGATCGAACAAAAGGTACAGCCACCAAAACATCCGCGCATAATATTCACGGAGGTTTTAATCATATCGTAAGCGGGAATTTTGGCGTTGCCATAAACAGGGTGGGGCACACGTGCGTAAGGCAAATCAAATACACCATCCAATTCGTCTGTTTCTAACGGAATCGGCGGTGGGTTTACCCAGATTTCGCGATTGCCATGTTTTTGCATTAAAGGGCGAGCGTTGTAAGGGTTCGCTTCCTGATGCAATACGCGTGATGCATGCGCGTATAAAATCGGATCGTTTTTGACTTTATCGAACGAGGGCAAACGCACATACACTTTATCGTCATCTTGCAATTCGCTGCGATTTTGCAGCGGCATGGGAATGATGCGAATGGGTTGAGTTTCATTCGGATCAAACGCTTTTGCACTTTCCTGCATTTGCGCAGGGCAACCTTGGGATTTTAATTTTTCCGCTTCTTCGGGATTCACCTTTTCACCTGGATTTAAAAGGGCAATTTGCTCTGCCATTTTTTCTGTATCCAATTGACGCAAACCGACTTGCGAATTATTGACATCAGTTTGGGTTGCATCCACAAAGGATTTACTGTTGTGTTGATACTCATAAGGGTTTGGCAGTGCATCAATATTGCTTGGCCAATCAATTCGTGTTGAATCAATTTCAGTCCAACCCACTGGCGCAGTTTTACGAACAATAGCGGTGCCGCGAATGGAATCCAATTCTTTAATATCTTTTCCGGCCGCTAATTGATGCGCAATTTCTACAATGGCACGTTCAGCATTTCCGTACAACAAAATATCGGCTGTTGAATCAATCAACACTGAACGGCGAACTTCGTTGCTCCAATAATCGTATTGCGCGATGCGACGCAGACTGGCTTCAATTCCGCCAATCACAATCGGCACATCTTTGTAGGCTTCTTTACAGCGTTGACTGTAAACCGTCACCGCGCGATCAGGGCGTTTGCCGCCTTCGCCGCCGGGTGTGTAAGCATCATCAGAACGTAAACGCAAATCGGAAGTGTAGCGGTTGATCATGGAATCCATGTTGCCCGCGCTAACACCAAAAAATAAATTGGGTTTGCCTAGTGCTTTAAATGGTTCGGCAGATTTCCAATCAGGCTGGGCAATAATACCCACACGAAACCCCTGGGCTTCCAGAAAACGACCAATCACCGCCATACCAAAACTCGGGTGATCCACATAGGCATCGCCGCAGACAATAATGATGTCGCAGGTATTCCATCCCAATTGTTTCATCTCGGCCCGGCTCATAGGCAGGAAAGGCGCGGGTTTATAGCGGCGCGATTGCTCGGGGCGAGGGTAGGAAAACAAGTGTTGGGCGGTATTCATAGTCGTTACAAATGGCAATCAGAAAGGACCCGCATTTTCTCAGAAAAAACCCGGCAAATATAGGGTAGATTGTGTTTTGCCGAATCTGGTTATAAGCGTCCGCAAGTCTATGCAATTCGTATTTGGTTTTAACACAAGCTGCTTTACACTTGCCCCTTCAACATCTGAGGTGATTTATGTCCAACAAAGCTGATGAATTATTGAAAAAACTGGAATCCGAAGAAACGGAAGAACGCGAACATAGCTTGCGTGAAAACGCGATTTTACGCGCACAGAATCCATTACAAATTAATGCAGGCACCGCCTTTGATTGGGAAGAAATGGATGCTTATGCCAAGGAGTTGGAACGGATGGATAGAGAAAAACCTTTTAAAAGTAAGAAGTAATAATGGCATTTGATATGTTTGCTGGAGATCGCCATGAAGCAATTGGTAATCATGAGGAATTGATATTTTCTTTGGTCTACAAAGATAAGGCGAATTTCCCTGAGCTAGTGAATATCTACCAGTATTTTTACGACGACCCGCTACTAAAGTCATCGCAAGTTGAACAAATTCTGCGTGAATTGATTCTTCTAAAGAGTAAATTCAGCTGTGTTCGTCAATTAATCAACTTGTTGACAGGCTATTCAGTTTCTTCGAATACGCTAAATCAGAAAGCCTGATTGTTAGGTGTGAAAGCGATTAGTGTTTTGAAGTCCGTGTTGAAGTTGCTTCAAAGCTAGTTCAATCAATTCGCGGCGAGTTCCAATATTTAATCGCATAAAACCACTCCCGCCTTCGCCAAACATGGCACCGGGATTCAATGCCAGTTTACAATCCTCGATAAAAAACTGGCGAAGTTCTTTATCGCTCATATTCAATTCGCGACAATCCAACCACATCAAATAAGTCGCTTGAGGCTTTTGCACTTTTATCTGTGGTAATTGGGTTTGAAAAAAATCGCATACATAATCGCAATTTTGTTCGAGATATACTAACAACTGACTCAGCCATGCATCACCGCCGTTGTAAGCGGCTTCAAAGGCAATAATGCTGAAAGGATTTTGATTACTAAGGTGCAGCTTATCGAATTCGCGTTTAATAGATTTTCGAATATCAGCATCAGGAATAATCAAAGCTGACAAGCCCAAACCCGGAATATTAAAAGCTTTGCTGGGTGCAATAGCCGTAATAATTTTCACACGATCTTTTGCTAATTCTTGCAGAATTTTGTGTTGAAAGGGTGGGTAAACCAAATCACAGTGAATGTCGTCCGACAAAATAATTAGGTTGTGTCGTTCCGCAATATCAATGCATTGTTGCAATTCATCTTCAGTCCACACACGGCCAACCGGATTGTGCGGTGTGCAAAGCATCATAAGTTTTGCCGATTTTGCTTGCTCTTCAAGCAAGGCAAAATCCATTTGATAATGACCGTTATGGTTAACCAAAGTGTTGTTTAACAACTTGCGTTGATTGTGAGTTACTGCTGAAAAAAATGGAAAGTAAACCGGTGATTGCACAATCACCCCATCACCTGGGTTGGTTGTTCCCAAAACCGTTGCATAGAGTGAAGGTACTACACCCGGCACCATTACAATCCAATCGCGATCAATCGACCAATGATGACGGCGCGCAAACCAATCGATGATCGATTGATACAAACTCTCGGGATAAAAACTGTAGCCCAGCACCGCGTGGTCAATATGTTGTTTTAATGCATCCGACACACAAGCAGGCACTTCAAAATCCATATCGGCAACCCAAAGCGGTAATAAATCATCCTTACCAAAAATGGATTTCATTCCGTCATATTTGGTGGAGTTTGTGTTTTTACGTTGTACGGGTTTGTCGAAATTTATTTTTTGCATATGGATTTATCAATTTCGGCCCTCACCCTGGCCCTCTCCCAGAGGGAGAGGGAATCGTCGCACAGACTTAAATCATTAGGGAGTTCATCCCCTCTCCCTCTGGGAGAGGGTCAGGGTGAGGGCTGATTTTATTTTTTCTCCCAAATAGTCACTTCTGACAAAGTATGTTGGAATTTACGTTTGGTTTCGCGAATCACAAACGGCACTTCAACCGGGCCGGCAATTAATTGGAAATATTTTCCTAGATGATGTTGCAAACCATCCAGAGTGGTAAAACTTTCGCCATCTTTTTTGAAGCCACCGATCCACTCTTCGCGTGGTGTGTGATCAGTTAACCAGGTATAGGGCGAGGTGATCATCAACAGGCCACCGGTATTCAATCGCTCATGAATTTGCGACAAGAATTTTGCCGGGCTGTATAAGCGATCAATTAAATTCGCTGCCAGAATAAAATCATAGCCGGTGAATTGTGGTTTTAAATTACAGGCATCACCTTGAAAGAATTCCACTTTATCGGCTGTGTCTTGCAATTGTAAATCAGCGAGTGAACGCGATTTGTAAGCAACCAATTCACCTTCTTCACATATGGCCCAGCGCAATGTTTGCTGATTCGCCAATTGCACGCCCTGGCCGATAAATCGTGCAGAAAAATCTATGCCGGTGACGGATTCAAAATATTTGGCTAATTCAAACGTTGCACGGCCAGACGCACAACCCAAATCCAACGCTTTCCTGCGTGGTTTGTTGTTGAGATGTTCAGCCGCTAGATTGACCAGCGATTTTGAAAAGTTTTCAACGGAGAAATATTGGTCGCCATAATGAAATTCGGCGTATTCTGATAAGAGCTTATCCGTTTCATAATGCGAATTGGGTGGTAAATTAATTTGATCTGAAACCACGTAACGAAATCCTGCGTGTTGAAAAAAGTGGCGGCGGAAGGCGTATCGTGACGAACGCAAGGATTCATTGCCGCAAGAAATCCAGGAGCCGCCTTTGATAATATTGTGGCGCTCATCAAAAGTCGGTGTTGTAAAGTCATCATAAATTGGATGAACTTCAAATCCTTCAAATGGATAAATCGGTGTTTCGGTCCATTGCCATACATTACCTATCACATCAAAAAATTCGCCATGCGCAAATTCATTAACGGGTGATGAGGAGGCTGCATAGTCGAGATGAATATTGGCTTTGGCTTTTTCGCTGGTCAAATCCTTCAAACCTACGTGATCGTAGAGACGATACCATTCATCTTCTGTTGGTAATCTTACTGCGAAACTGGTTTCGGATTTTTTCCAATTACAAAAAGCTTTGGCTTCGTGATAATTCACTTCAACTGGCCAATCCCAGGGCATGGGGATTTCTTCTGTCATTAAACGCAAATACCAACCTTGCGGTTTTTTCACCCAGAATGTTGGATGTTGAGCCTTAGTAAAAGCTAACCAATTTTTTCCTTCTTCTTGCCAGTTGTGCGAATTCAAATAGCCACCGGCTTCAACAAACTCACAATATTCTTTATTGCTCACTAAATATTGACTGGCTTGAAATTCGTTAACATCTGCTTGATGAACACCGTATTCATTGTCCCAGCCATAGACTGCGGCATCTTTGTTTTTTTGAAGTACTACACGACCCGCAGGCACTTTTCGCAATTGGTTTTGCGGCGCTGGTCCAGTTTTGATTTTCGCTTGCCAGAGTGGAGAAGAGCGCACAAATTCCAATTTATGTTGGCGAATCAAAACGGAAGAAGTTTCAAGATGAATACGCTCGTGCTCAATGCCCATGATGATGGCCCACCAGGGGTTTTGCCAATCAATCGGCATTTGCAAAGGCGCATTGTCTATTAAATCCAATACCAGAGCACGCACTTGATCGCGATAAGATTTGACTTGTGCAGGCCTGGGCCACTGATAATGGGCATCGTTCAAATCATCCCAACTCATTTCATCCACGCCTACAGCAAACATGGATTCAAATTTTTGATTGATGCGCTGGGAAATCATTCGAGTTAACAACAGTTTGTTAACAAAAAAAGTTGCCGTGTGGCCGTAATAAAAAATTAATGGATGACGCAAGCTGATGGGTTTTGTATAAAAGGCTTGTTCATTAGCCAAACATTCGAACAGCGATTCGTAAGCGTCAAAGGTGGTCAAAAAATAATGACGCAAGGTTTTGCGCATGTCGTCTGCTGATGTATTGCGTAAATCGGGCGTGCGACTGAACAGAGGATCTTTGAATTGATATTGGCTGGATAATGGCTGAAGTGCATGGGCTTTTCCTGAATGCATATACCGATTCCCGTTATGATGAGTGTCATTAACAGTCGCAGAGACTTGTCGTTTGTTACAGAAATTACAACATAACTCACATCTTATTGGACTATTAGTCAAAAGATGTCAGTAGCATTGTTGCATTTCCGGTAGAGCTTGCTACTACGAAAGCTGCATCAGTCAGGATCATTAATCCGAAACTTACTTAAATTCCGCCCATACCGGGCAGTGATCAGACGGGCGATCCATTCCACGAATTTCATAATCTATACCAACATCTTTGCATTTTGTTAACAAAGACTGTGTTGCCAATATAAGATCAATTCTAAGTCCACGACGTGGGTTATCTTCAAACCCACCGCTGCGATAATCAAACCAGCTGAACAAATTATTTTCGTCCGGGTTTAAATGGCGAAAACTGTCATAAAGGCCCCATGAGAGTAATTGATTCAGCCACTCGCGCTCTTCAGGTAGAAAACTACATTTGCCGGTTTTCAGCCAGCGTTTGCGATTGACTTCACCTATGCCTATATCCAGATCCTGATGGGAAATATTCATATCGCCCATCACAATTAATTGTTGATCTGCAGAAAATTCTTTTTTCAAAAAAGTTTGCAGATCTGCATAAAATTTTTCTTTGTTGGGGAATTTAACCGGATGGCTGCGGCTTTCGCCTTGTGGAAAATAACCATTTAACAAAGTCACTTCACCCAAAGGTGTATCGAATTGCCCACCGATAAAACGGCGCTGTGCATCATCAGCATCACCGGGGAAACCTTTGATCACGCGTTTAAATGGATAGCGAGACATTATGGCAACACCGTAATGGGTTTTTTGCCCAAAAAACTCTACCTCGTAACCCAATGATCTAATGTCTTCCAGAGGAAAATCATTATCGGTGACTTTGGTTTCCTGCAGGCCGATAAAATCCGGATTGTGGTTGTCGATCAAGGCTTCCAGTTGGTGCAAACGTGTGCGTATGCTATTGACGTTGAATGATATAGCTTTCATTGTTGTGCCGCCAAAGCTGCATCATTTAATTGATCGATAAAATCCGCCAGTATATGACCGGCTTCTTGTAAATAGGCATCCTCATCCGGCTTGATGCTGTCATCACGCGGTTTAGGTTCTTCATTCTCCGGATCTTTTTCTGCTTTTAATGCTGCATAGTTTTCGTAAGGTTTTTCACCCTTTGCTTGACGAAGTTTATTTTCTATTTCCAAGGTTTTTTGTTCAATTTCTGTTTGCTCTTGCTGGCGCTTTTTCAAATTTAATGACAATACTTTTTTGTTGGCAATCGAGTCATAGAGCTGACGCTGTTGATTGATATAAATAAATTCCTGATTTTTATCCATGCGTTCTTGATGTGCGGTTTCTATTCTGGGTAGGAACTTGCTGATGTCAAAATAGTTTTTGTGGGGTGCAGGATTAATTGTGTCCCAGGGTAATGCGTTATCCAGGCTGCTTTCACCAATTTCGGTTTCATCGAGCAAGTCCGGCAATTTTACGTCGGGCACTACACCACGGTGCTGGGTACTTTCACCAGAAATACGATAGAACTTGGCTTCGGTAATTTTTAAATCACCGTGAGTTAAATCCATTTTATTTTGTACGGTACCTTTGCCGAAGGTGTCTTCACCTATAATAATTCCGCGGCCATAATCCTGAATCGCACCCGCAAAAATCTCCGAGGCAGATGCACTCAATCTGTTGACTAGCACTACAATCGGTCCGCGATAAAAAGCTGGGTACTGTGCTCGCGGATTGCGGGCAATATTATTGCCGTGGCGAATTTGCACTACAGGACCCGGATCAACAAATAAATCAGTCAGCAGTGCGGCTTCGGTTAATGAACCGCCGCCGTTGTTACGCAAATCGATAATCACACCATCGACGCCAGCTTCGGTTAACTCGCGCAAGAGTTTGAAAACATCACCAGTGGCACTGCGATAATTGGGGTTACCTTTTTGTGCCTCTTCAAAATCCATATAAAACGCTGGCAGATTAATTACACCCAGTTTTCGCGTGGTGTTCTTGCCTGTCTTAACTTCAAACACGGCTTTTTTTGCGGCTTGTTCATCGAGTTTGATTTCATCGCGTTTGATAGTGATTACGTGGGTGTCGCTGTCATCGGCTTTTGCTGATGCAACTTCCAATTTCACCAGCGTACCTTTTTTGCCGCGAATCAGTTGTACTACTTCATCAAGGCGCCAGCCGATTACATCAACAAATTCACCTTTTTCACCTTGGGCAATGGCGAGGATTCTATCGTTAGGTTGTAATAAACCTTGTTTGGCCGCGGGGCTGCCGGGAATTATGCGGCTGACTTTTGTGTATTCTTCATCGCCGCGCAACTCCGCACCAATACCAGTTAATTTCAATGACATATTAATGTCAAAGTTTTCCGCATTTTCAGGTGACATGTAATTGGTGTGTGGGTCATACAGCATGGTCAACGAATTCATGATGATGCTGTATGCATCTTCCGCTTCGGTGCGTTGGTTACGACGCAATTGATTGGCGTAGCGCTTGCCCATATTTTTGCGACTGTCTTCGATCGATTTGCCATTCAATACAGAATTCAGCAAATTGGATTTAATTAATTGATACCAGAGTTGATCGGCTTCGGCCTGATTTTTGGGCCAAGGAGCATTTTCACGTTCAGTGTTGATGGTGTCGTCTTTATCAAAGTTATAAACGACTTTTGGATTTCCCAAGTCGCTGACAATTTTTTCCAAACGTGCTGTCAATCGTGTGTTGAAACGATTGTAAATCGCAAAGGCTTTGTCCAAATTTCCTTTTTTGAAGTCATCATCAAAATCGCTGCGGTACTTTTCAAATTCTGCAATGTCAGATTGCAAAAAGAAATAACGCGAGCCATCTAATGATTTTATATATTCATCAAAAAATCGTGATGATAATTGGTCGTCCAGTTTTTGTTCACGAAAGTGATCGCCATCTAAACGCTGGACGATTTCAATAGTCGATTTGCTTTGGTCTTTTGAGGGTTCGAGCTTGGCTGGAACATCGGCCTGGGAACAGCTGATCGTGAAACCCAATAACAAAAATGCAGTTAAACTGACTGCTCTGGATGCAGCAAATGGCATGGCGGTATCTCAATGGATCTGAATCAAATGGTTAGGGGCAGTTAACTGCCAGTGGCTACTATAACGGAAAGCACCAGCCAAGGGCAGCCTTGGCTGGGTTAGCTTAAACAGGGGAGCTACAGTTGTAGATCATTTCCATAAAATCGATTTGTTCAGTTTGATCGATTTCTATTTTGGTGATGGATTCGGCATTTTGATTGAGCCAGACAAAATCATAACGAGAGAAGTGCCGCTCACAATCGGGGGTTTCGTAAACTGTGATAAAAATGGTTTGCTTCGGAGCAACAGGCAGCAATCGCAAAATATCATTGAGTGTTCGCTGCACGTTTTCCGTATTCAACAGGTCTTCGTCTTGTTTGTGTCCGATGAAAATATAATCACAGCCGAGAAGTGGACTCATGCTCAGCGTTAGCTTGCCTTGGTTGAGTGCGTTTAATAAGTAGCTTTTATCATGGCGAATCACATCTTGTGAGTCATCTTTGATCATGCTCATGGATGATGGTATGCCCGCCTGCGCTAGTGAAGCAGAATGATACTGCACCATTGGTTTCCTCCGTATTTCTAGCCAGTGAAAACATCTCACTTTTGTTGTTATTTTTTCTCTCGTCCCAGTACGACTTTCCATTTGATGGTCGAATCTAGCACCGGCTGTAAGAAATAACCAGATAAAAAGTGCAAAACTGTCGATTATTTTTACATTGAAGTGTCAATTCGTTGACATGGACGACAAAACCTCTCAAGAGACTTTTGAGCTAAGGATTTGAATTGAATGGAAATTCGGAGCAAATAAAAAGGCGGATCATCTCCGCCTTTTTATTGTTTCTCTCATATGAAGTTACTGATTGCGATGAGGCAACACATTTTTCAAAGTCGCATGCATATGGCGTATTGCCTTTTCGGTGGTATCCCAATCGATACAGGCATCAGTGACTGACACGCCGTATTTCAGGTCGCACAAGTTCGCCGGAATACTTTGATTGCCTGCGCCAATATTGCTTTCCACCATCAAGCCAATGATGGATTTGTTGCCTTCAACAATTTGGTTGGCCACATTTTCCATCACCAGAGTTTGCAACTCATGGTTTTTGTTGGAGTTAGCGTGGCTACAATCCACCATAATATTTTGTGCAACCTTGGCTTTCGCCAAATCCTGCTCACACAAGGCAACGCTGACCGAATCGTAATTGGGTTTGCCGTTGCCACCGCGTAAGACTACATGGCCGTAAGCATTGCCGCGGGTATGAATTATCGCGACCTGGCCCTGAGTGTTAATCCCTAAAAATCTGTGTGGTTTGGATACCGATTGCAGTGCATTAATGGCGACAGTCAGGCCGCCGTCAGTGCCATTTTTGAATCCAACCGCTGAGGACAAACCACTCGCCATTTCGCGGTGAGTTTGCGATTCGGTAGTGCGTGCGCCAATGGCCGACCAGCTAATCAAATCATGCAAGTATTGCGGCGAAATCGGGTCAAGCGCCTCGGTAGCGGCGGGCAAACCAATCTCGGCTATGTCCAACAACAATTGGCGACCAATGTGTAAACCTTCTTCAATTTTGAAGGAGTCGTCCAGGTGTGGATCATTAATCAGACCCTTCCAGCCAACAGTGGTACGAGGCTTCTCGAAGTAAACGCGCATAACCACATAAATAGTATCGCTAACTTCATCGGCCAATTTTTTCAGGCGATGAGCGTAATCTTTGGCGGCTTCAACATCGTGAATAGAGCAGGGGCCTATCACTATGAAGATGCGGTGATCTTTACGATCCAGAATGTTGCGTACCGTTTCACGGCCTTTGGCAACAACCTGGCTGGCCTTCTCGGTCAAGGGAATACGCTTTTTTAACTCCTGTGGGGAGATCAACAATTCTTGTGAGACCACGTTGAGGTCATCAATTTGCACGTTACTCATATACTTATCCTGCAATACGATCAAATTTTGGGTCAGTATACCGAAAAAAGAGATTTTGTGGGGATGTAATTATCAATTACTCGTATAAATTTGGACTATCCGTCCCAGATATTCAATGCAACGAGATTGTTACAGGATTTTCTCCTTAAGATGGGTATATTGCGGATTCTTGTTAGGAGAGGTTTTGTATGTCTGTTGATTTATCCCCCGCACGTGAACGCCTGATGCTCTACACCCTGATGATCCTGCAATTTATCACCATAGTCGACTTCATGATCATCATGCCTTTGTCGTCAGCCTTGATGAAAGAATTTTCAATACAGCCTGCGGAATTTGCGGTGCTGGTATCCGCCTACGCGATTGCAGCCAGCGTATCGGCGCTTTTGGCTTCGTCCCTGGCGGATCGTTACGACCGTCGGCAATCTTTGTTATTCACTTTTGTGGGGTTGTTAGTGGCAACCTGGGGCTGTGGTTTGGCGCATTCTTATGAAGCACTGTTAATTGCCCGAATACTGGCAGGATTTTTCGGTGGTGTTTTGGGTTCAGTTATTTTATCGATAGTGGGTGACCTGTTTCCTCCCCAAAAACGTGGCAAAGCGATGGGCGTTATAATGCTAGCGTTTTCCTTGTCCGCTATTTTGGGTGTTCCAATTGGATTAATGATTTCAAATCATTTTGGTTGGCAAATGCCGTTTATTGTTTTATCCATTGCAGGCATTTTGGTGTTGCTGTTGGCCTATAAAATTATTCCTTCTATCACTGCACATATGGATCAACCGCGTGTGAATTTTTTCAGAAGTTATTGGGATTTATTGAGTCAGCCCAATCATTGGTGGGCCTTTGGTGTCGCGTCTATGGTGATGATGTCAGGTTTTTTAGTCATACCGTTTATTGCACCGACTATGGTGTCCAATGCAGGATTAACGGATCACCATCTGCCGTACATTTATTTGTTCGGTGGATTGGCAACATTGGTATCTCGTCCAATTATTGGGCGATACACCGATCAATATCCGCATTGGAAAGTGTTCGCACTAATCACACTGATTAGTTTTATTCCGATCATTGTGGTATCTCACACCTTTAAATTTCATTTTGTGTGGCATTTGATTTTTTCAACATTATTTTTTGTATTTGTCAGTGGTCGTTTTATTCCGGCATCTGCACTGATTACTGCTTCTTGCACGCCGCAATTTCGTGGTCGAGTCATGGCATTTAGTTCGGCGATGCAAAATTTGGGATCAGGAATTGCCGCATTGATTGCCGGTGCCATTATGGTGAAGGCTCCTGGCGGTGAAATTTTGCATTATGATTGGGTCGGTTATTTGGCCTGTGCTGTTGGGTTGCTGGCTGTATGGATTTCAACACGAGTAAAAGCAGTGAGCTGATATGAAAAAATTATCTGCCCGATTATTGGTTGGTAGTTTGTGGTTTTTTAGTGGATTGCTGGTTGCCGAAAATTTGTCGGCTGAGGCAGGCAGAACCGCATTGGTATTGGGTGGAGGCGGCGCGCGCGGTGCGGCGCACATTGGTGTATTGGAAGTATTGGAACGTGAGCGTATTCCGGTTGATTGTGTGGTTGGCACTAGCATGGGCGCGTTGGTAGCCAGCTCTTATGCGGCGGGTTTATCGCCACAACAAATGCGTGAAAAATTATCACAAGCTGATTGGACTGATATTTTTTTAGATGTTGCTGATTATTCGCAATTAAGTTATCGCAAGAAAAAAGTCAGCCAACGTTTTTTGCGCGGAACAGAATTGGGTGTGACGCACAATGGTTTGCAATTGCAATCCGGATTGGTGGCCGGTGAAAAAATAAAACTCTATTTCAACCAATTGGTAGATGCCAATTTAGGTGAGCGCAATATCGAAGATTTACCCATTCCTTTGGCAATAGTGGCAACCGATATAGGCACCGGCGAACGCGTGGTATTTCGCGATGGCAGTTTAACGCTTGCTATGCGCGCGAGTATGTCGGTGCCGGGGTTTATGTCGCCAGTTGAATATCAAGGTCGCAAATTGGTTGATGGTGGTTTGGTAGATAACTTACCGGTCGAATTGGGTCGCGAATTGTGTAAGGCCGACCGAGTGATTGCGATAAATGTCGGTTCACCCCTTAAAGCAACGGATAATATAGGTTCGCTGGTGAGTGTTACAGCACAAATGATTGGCATACTCACGCAACAAAATGTGCAGCGTTCGATTGCCAGTTTACGCGATCGCGACCTTTATATTTATCCGGATTTAACCAGCATCAAAGCCTCGGAATTTTCCCGTCATTCTGAAATTGCCGATTTGGGGCGCGCTGCCGCCGAGCAACACCTGAAGGAACTGAAAACTTTTTCGGTTGATGAATCGGCTTATACAGCCTGGAAAGAAAACAAAAAGCATCAGCCCAATCCTGATGTCATGATTGATGAAATTCGAATTGCGCCAACACAACGTGTGCATCCGGATTATGTCGCCCGCCAGATTCATCAAACTAAAGGTCAGTTGTTGGATAGGGAGAAATTGGAAGAGGATTTAATTCGCATTTATGGCGATGGTTTTTATCAAACAGTCGATTATCGCGTAATGCGCGAGGGTAATCACAATCGCCTCGATATATTAGTGCGCGAAAAAGATTGGAGTTACGACTATCTGGTGTTGGGTTATGCCATAGAAAATGAATATCGTCAGGGTTCAAATTTTAACGTGCGTGCGGCTTATCGAAATACCTGGATGAATAGATTGGGCGGCGAGTTTTTTGCGAGTGGCGATATTGGTGGCAAACCAAGAATGGAATTGGATTTTTATCAGCCTCTGGATTCACATCACCGTTTTTTTATCGAGCCACATTATTTGCGCAAGCGCGAACCGGTTGGTGTATTTGTAGATGATGAGCGAATTGCCGAATATCGATTGGATACAGGATATTCTGCATTGGCGCTGGGAACCAATCTGGGTAATTACGGACAAGCCACACTGGGTTGGCGTGATTATCACATTAAAGGCGATGCCGATATTAGTGAAATTCCCTTGCCGAATGTTGATGAGCGTTTTGGTGGAATGATTGTTGAGCTGAACCTGGATAGACGCAACCGTTTATATTTTCCGTCGAATGGCTGGCGAATGGATGTGAGTTATTTTGATTCACAACATCAGGACTACAGTAAGTTATCCGCTGATGTCAGCGGCGCTTATCGAATGGGTGACTATGTCGTCGCTCTGCGCTCTGAATATGTGTCATCACTAAAAGGTGAATTACCTTTTTATGATGCGGTGATGTTAGGTGGGTTTTTAAAAATGTCCGGTTATGCCACCAATCAAATTTTGGGTGATGATTCTGCTTATGGGCACATTCGTGCGGAACGAATTATTGGCCGAATGCCATTAGGAATGAGTGGCGATCTGCGTTTGGGTTTTGGTTTGGAAGCGGCAAAACTGGAAACCAATTACACTTTGTCTGATGGTGATGATTGGTTGGATTCGGGTGTTGTATATTTAGGTGGTGAAACACCCTTTGGTCCGTTGTATTTGGGTTATGGTTTTACGTTTAGTGGTGATTACAATTTGTATTTGCAGTTGGGGGCTTTATAGAAAATCTCCCCCTTATTCAGGGGGAGCTTGAACGGAATTAAAAATGCAACATGGCACCAACATAAGGGCCGTCGAGATCCAAATCAGCTTGAGTGTCATCATCATCTACTTTCAAACTTAATTTGCGATAGCCTGCTTCAAATCCCAAATCCAAAACCGAATCAAACAGGTAGGCAATTTTTGCGGTGTAATCCATAAGTTGATTGTCTTGATATTTAATGAAATTGGTTTCAACGGCCGCAGACAATCCGGTCAAGGGCAAATCAAATTGGAATTTTGCGTAAACCAATGGAATGGTTAAATCCAAATCCACTTTTTCCTGACGATTCAACGCGTCAGCTTCTGCGTATAAATAACCATCGTATTGTCTTGCGGTCACACCCAAATCCAGATTCAACCAGTTGTCGAGCACTTCGTAATAGAGTGTGTAGTCATTCGAACTCAAATCAAAATCGCTATCGAGTTGTGCTCCATTTGAGAAGTCCACATCTCCCAAACCGAAATTTCCATTGAGTTGAGCTGATTGAGCACTTTGAATTTCTTGATGTTGGAAACGAATATTAGGGATCACGGGAATAGGGTGTTCAACAGCAATATAAAAAAATGTGTTGTCGCTGTCTTTCAATCCCAAATCGCCGGTCGTGACTGCGGGGTCACCAGCTTCGCCAGAATAATCCGATGTCCATTTTCCGCCGCCAGCATAAATACCAAAAATTGTATCGGCTGATGCAATCGGCGCCAGAGTGGCTAAACCCAAACCAATTGCCAATGAGAGTTGTGAAAGTTTCATAATCTGTCCTCTGAGGTAACTAAAAATATCCGAACTTACTTTAGACTAAATTGATGATGCTTGTCGCTGCAGCAGTTCAATAAATGCTTTGCTGGTATTGGTGAGGCTGCGTTGTTTGTGATGAATTAATCCGAGCGGGCGAATCAAGGGTTGATGTTTTACATCCAATTTGTGTAATTGATGATCGATCAGGCGATCCGGTAAAACACCCCACCCCAATCCAATCGACAACATCATTTTGATGCTTTCCAAATGATTGGTAACCACTGTGATGTCGATAGATAAATTTTGCTGATCAAATAAATTTTTCACCAGCCGCGTGGTGTAAGTATTGATGTCAGGCAGTATGGCTTGATGCCGGGTTAGATCGGCCAGTTGAAGATGCGATTGCGTTGCAAGCGGGTGGTCTGGCGCGGCGACGAATTGGAGCTGGTCCTGCCAGATGCTGTAGGTTTCGAGTCGCGGGTCTTGCTCAAGCGAGAGCGTAACAACGGCGAGGTCGTATCGGCTGTTGAGTATTTCTTCATAAGCTTGTTCCGAATCCAAAAAGTGCAAATCCAGTTTCACTTGAGAGTATAGACTGGAAAATTCACGCAGCACCGGCGGTAGATAATGCAGGCCGACATGATGGCTGGTGGCAATACTGAGTTGCCCCTGAACTTCGCCCTTCAAATCGGCAATTGCCCGCTGGGTTGCGGTGACCTCGGACAAGATAAGTTGTGCTTTGTTCAGCAGGATTTTGCCAGCGGGCGTCAAGATTACCGATCTGCCAACTCGATCAAATAATCGCGTGCCCAACTGATCTTCCAGTAATGCAATGCGCTTACTGATCGCCGGTTGGGTCAGGTGGAGTTTTTCGGCCGCGGCTGAGAATGAACCCTGCTCGGCAATTGCCACAAAGGCGTGAAGGTGTTGTGTATCCATGCGATATTTTTAAATCATTCCAGTTTGGAATGCAAATCATAAAAAATATAAATTTGTTTTATGTTGTGCGGATGGATAGACTTTGTTTCGTCTTACTATTTCCCCTATTTCGCTTGTCTGGAGTCGCTATGACTGGTCCAAGAACCCTTTACGACAAACTCTGGGATGCTCACCTCGTCCGCCAAAGTGACGATGGCTCAGCCCTCATTTATATCGATCGCCACATAGTTCACGAGGTGACATCGCCCCAAGCCTTTGACGGTTTGCGTTTAGCGGGCCGCAAGCCCTGGCGAGTGGATTCAATTTTGGCAACGCCGGATCACAACGTCCCCACCACCCAAAAAGAACGCGCGCATGGCGTCAGTGGTATTCAGGACCCTGTGTCATTAATTCAAGTGAAAACACTCGATGACAACTGCGATGAATTCGGTATTACCGAATTTAAAATCAACGATGCCCGTCAGGGAATTGTGCATGTGATTGGCCCTGAAACCGGTGCTTGCTTGCCTGGTATGACGGTCGTGTGTGGCGATTCGCATACCGCCACTAACGGTGCACTCGGCGCTTTGGCACACGGCATTGGCACCAGTGAAGTCGAACATGTGATGGCGACTCAATGTTTGGTCGCTAAAAAAATGAAAAACATGTTGATCAAAGTCGACGGCAAATTGGGCTTGGGCGTTACACCTAAAGACGTTGTTCTCGCGATTATCGCGAAGATCGGCACAGCTGGTGGTACTGGCTACGCAATGGAATTTGGCGGCCAGGTATTCCGCGATATGAGCATGGAAGGGCGCATGACCGTTTGCAACATGGCGATCGAAGCCGGTGCTCGCGCAGGCATGGTCGCAGTTGATCAAACTACTATCGATTATGTAAAAGGCAGAACCTATGCCCCCAAAGGTGATTTGTGGGAAAAAGCCGTCGCTGATTGGAAAAATTATGTGAGTGATGAAGGCGCACAATTTGATGCAATCATCGAATTGGATGGCGCACAAATCAAACCACAAGTGAGCTGGGGAACTTCACCGGAAATGGTGGTATCGGTTGAAGATAAGGTGCCTGATCCTGCGCAAGAAAAAGATCCCGTTAAACAAAAAGATATGATTCGTGCTTTGCAATATATGGGTTTGCAACCGAACCAACCTATTACCTCTATTTATGTGGATCGCGTATTTATTGGTTCATGTACTAACTCGCGCATCGAAGATATTCGCGCAGCAGCAAAAGTTGTCAAAGGAAAGAAAAAAGCGGATTCGGTAAAAGAAGCGATTGTGGTTCCAGGTTCTGGCGCAGTAAAAGCGCAAGCAGAAGCAGAAGGTTTGCACAAAATTTTTATCGATGCTGGCATTGAATGGCGTGAGCCAGGTTGTTCCATGTGTTTGGCAATGAATGCCGACAAATTAGGTGCAGGTGAACATTGTGCATCAACATCCAATCGTAACTTCGAAGGCCGTCAAGGCTACGGCGGACGGACGCATTTGGTAAGCCCTGCAATGGCAGCGGCAGCTGCAATTGCTGGTCACTTTGTGGATGTCAGAACCTTCAATTAATTTTGTGTAGGGGCGCTGCTTGCCGCGCCCAATAAACAGGTAATTATCATGAAAAGTTTTACGATTTTATCCGGCATAGTCGCCCCCATGGATCGCGCCAATGTCGATACCGATATGATCATCCCCAAACAATTTTTGAAATCTATCAAGCGCACGGGTTTTGGTAAAAATTTGTTTGACGAATTGCGTTATCTCGACGAAGGCAAACCCGATCAAAGTTGCGAAGGTCGCCCGATTAATCCTGATTTCCCGCTGAATTTTCCACGCTACAAAAATGCCAGTGTGTTATTGGCACGCGAAAACTTTGGCTGTGGCTCCAGCCGCGAACATGCGCCCTGGGCTCTGGATGACTACGGCTTTCGCTGCGTAATCGCCCCGAGTTTTGCTGATATTTTCTTCAACAACTGTTTCAAAAACGGTTTGTTGCCGATTGTATTGGATGAAAAAATTGTCGATCAATTATTTACCGAAATGTATGCAACTGAGGGTTATCAATTAACCGTAGATTTGGCCGCACAAACAGTCAAAACGCCATCTGGACAATCTTTTAGCTTTGAAATTGATGCTTTCCGCAAACATTGTTTATTGAATGGTTTGGATGATATTGGTCTTACTCTTGAGCACGCGGATAAGATCCGCGCTTATGAAGCGAAAAAACGCATTGAAGCGCCCTGGTTGTTTGATGTAGTGAAATAAGAATTTTTAAATTGGAGAAGATTGTGAGCAAACATATTTTAATTCTGGAAGGCGACGGCATTGGTCCGGAGATTGTGCGCGAAGCGCGTAAAGTGTTGGATTTGGTGAATGCCAAATTTAATTTGGGAATGACGTTTGAAAGTGATCACATGGGTGGTTGTGCGATTGATGCGTACGGCGTTCCTTTGGCGGATTCAACTCTGGAAAAAGCGCGTAAAGCCGATGCGATTTTGTTGGGGGCTGTTGGTGGCCCCAAGTGGGATAAATTGGATCGTTCCATTCGCCCTGAAAAAGGTTTGTTGAAAATTCGTTCGCAATTGGGTTTGTATGCGAATTTGCGCCCCGCACTTTTGTATCCACAATTGGTGGATGCTTCTTCGTTAAAACCCGAAGTGGTTTCAGGTCTGGATATTTTGATTGTGCGTGAATTGGCGGGCGGAATTTATTTTGGTGAGCCACGTGGTATTCGCGTTCTGGAAAACGGTGAGCGCGAAGGCTACAACACTTATAAATATTCCGAGAGCGAAATTATTCGTATTGGTCGCACCGCATTTGAAATGGCGCGCAAACGTAATCGTAAAGTTTGCTCGGTGGATAAGGCAAACGTATTGGAAGCGACCATGTTGTGGCGCGAGGTGATGGATACGCTTCACAAAGAATATCCCGATGTCGAACTCTCGCACATGTATGTCGATAACGCTGCTATGCAATTGGTGCGTGCACCCAAGCAATTTGACGTGTTGGTCACTGGCAATATGTTTGGCGATATTTTGTCGGACGCAGCCGCTATGTTGACCGGTTCCATCGGTATGTTGCCGTCGGCGTCTCTGGATAAAGATGGTCGTGGTATGTACGAACCCTGTCATGGTTCGGCACCGGATATTGCGGGCCAAAACATCGCGAACCCATTGGCAACCATATTGTCGGTTTCCATGATGATGCGTTACTCGCTGGCACTGCCGGATGTGGCCGATGCTATCGAAAAAGCGGTTGGCAAAGTGCTGGATCAGGGTTATCGTACCGGTGATATTTTCACGCCCGGAATGAAAAAGGTTTCCACGTCTGAAATGGGTGATGCGGTTATAGCTGCGTTGCAATAAATAATTGATCGTAGGTTGGAAGAGCGAAGCGACTTCCGACATGAGTGTTCAAAATTGTCGGAAGTCGCTTCGCTCTTCCAAACTACGGAAATATTTTTTAAGTTTGAATTTAAGAGAGAAATGAAATGAAAGTAGGTTTTGTGGGATGGCGCGGAATGGTGGGCTCGGTGCTCATGGAACGCATGCAGTCCGAAAATGATTTTGCTGATATAGAACCGGTATTTTTTACTACCTCCAATGTTGGCGGTGCTGCTCCCGCTGTTGCGAGTAATTTACCAGCACTTAAAGACGCATCCTCAATTGATGAGTTAAAAAAATTGGATGTGATCATCACTTGTCAAGGCGGTGATTACACCACTGAAATTTTTCCAAAACTGCGTGCTGCCGGTTGGGATGGCTATTGGATTGACGCTGCTTCCAGTTTGCGCATGGAAAAAGATGCGGTGATTATTCTTGATCCGGTTAACCGTGGCGTGATTGATTCTGCTTTGCAAAAAGGCATTAAGAATTTTATCGGCGGTAACTGTACCAACTCGATTATGTTGATGGGTATGGGCGGATTATTCCATGCAGGTTTGGTGGATTGGGTTAGCTCAATGACTTATCAGGCAGCATCGGGTGGTGGTGCCAATCACATGCGCGAATTGCTGAAAGGCATGGGCGTAATTCACAACGCTGTTGCCAGTGAATTGGCGACTCCCGCTTCTGCAATTTTGGATATCGACAGAAAAGTTGCCAGCACAATTCGCAACGATGTACCGCGCGAATTTTTCCCTGCGCCTTTGGCGGGTGGATTGATTCCCTGGATCGATAAGCAATTGGACAATGGTCAATCCAAAGAAGAGTGGAAGGGTCAGGCTGAGGTAAACAAAATTTTGGGCACTGATAAAACTATTCCAGTTGATGGTTTGTGTGTTCGTATCGGTGCGATGCGTTGTCACAGCTTGGCTTTGACGGTGAAACTCAAAAAAGATCTGCCATTGGCCGAAATAGAATCCATCATCAAATCAGGTAATGATTGGGTTAAGTTTGTACCGAATGAGCGCAGCATTACCGAGCAGGAATTGACGCCTGCTTCGATCACTGGCGGTTTGAAAATCGGTGTGGGTCGCGTGCGTAAATTGAATATGGGGCCTGAGTACCTGTCAGCTTTCGTGATTGGTGATCAGTTGTTGTGGGGTGCGGCGGAACCATTGCGTCGTATGTTGCGGATTTTGAAAGAATCAAAATAACCCTGAAAGCCCCGGTTAACTGCCGGGGTTTTTCTTTACTGTACCGTCTAAAAAGGCTTTTTGTCTGTCATTTGGATCTAAAAAATCGCTCCGCAAGTCACATTTTTTGTAAAAAAATCCGTCAAAAAGCCCTTTTTTGAGCTATCCCTAAGGCATTCTGAATAGCCTCTAGTTGAAAAAAACCTATTTATAATGAATACTTGCGTGAGATATTGAATATTAATTCGAGGTTTTTCGCTTTACCTAAATAACCGATGGTTGTCAGCGAAGTCGGTTGATTGGGCTAGACTTCGAGTAATTTGCCGTTTTTGTCTGGCAACCTGTTGAATAATAAAGGATAGCGCCTATGCGTCTTCGTCAGTTGGTTTTAGCCTGTGGTTTGGCATCCCTTATCGCATCCCCTCTAGCATCTGCTCTGGGTCTTGGTGAGGTCAAACTCAACTCAACCCTGAATCAACCCCTGAGTGCTGAAATTCAGTTGTTGGATACCCGCGATCTGACGGCTGAGCAAATCCTGGTGAGCTTGGCTTCTCCGGCTGATTTTGAGCGCAACGGTGTTGATCGCCTTTATTTCTATACAGAGTTCAAATTTGATATAGACCTGGAAAATCCGGCTGGCCCGGTTGTCAGAGTGACTTCTCGTAACCCTGTTCGCGAGCCTTATCTGAACTTCCTGGTGGAAGCGCGTTGGACGGCGGGCCGCTTGTTGCGTGAATACACCTTGTTAATGGATTTACCGACCTACGACGATGAGAGAACTGCGGCTCCTGTTTCAGTTCCACGTTCGACGCCAGACGTTCCTGTTGAGCGTCAATCTACTCAAGGTCGCGTAACTCGTCCTGCTACAACCACAACCGACGAAGCCCCCGTAAGACGCGAGCGCATAACGGCGACCGCAGGCGATGGCGAATATGTTATCAAACCCAATGACACTCTTTGGGAAATCGCACTGGCAGTTCGTCCTGACAACTCTGTGTCAGTGCACCAAGCCATGGTTGCTTTGTACGAAGCCAATCCTGAAGCCTTTATCAATGGCAATATTTCCCGCCTGAAAGAAGGCAAGGTATTGCGCATTCCCGATGCTACCCAGATGTCCAGCATCTCCAAGTCCGAAGCAGCCAATCAGTTTGTGCAGCTTGAATCCGGTATGGGTGCACAGTTAAGTGCATCCAGCCGTACATCCAGCGATACAGCAGAATCTTCTGAATTGTCTGGTCGCGTGACTCTGGCTGCATCCAATGCTCGCAATACCTCGACTACAGGTCAGGGCAGTGGCGCTGATGATGGCCGTGGAAAAGCGCTGGAGTCGGAATTAGCGTCAACATTGGAAGAGTTGGATAGAGTCAAATCAGAAAATACCGAATTAACCTCCCGTGTTCAGGATTTGGAATCGCAAATCCAAACCATGGAAAAGATGTTACAAGTCAGTGACGAAAAAATGCGTTCACTGCAAGTGTCAGCAGAAAAAACCAATCAGGAACAAAAAGCTGAACCTGTTGCAAGCAAGCCTGAAGCTACAAAACCCGTTGAAGAAATCACAGCAAGTGAGGCCAGTGTTTCATCTGCAGCGGCAGTTGCGAAACCTGAAGCCAAACCAGCGCAACAACCAGCCAAACCAAAACCTGCAGTTAAACCTATGCCTGCACCCGAACCTACGTTGGTCGATCAGTTGATTGCCAATGCTCCCTGGATTGGTGTTGGTATTGTTTTGATCGGTGGTTTGATTGGTTTTGGTGTCTATCGTCGTCGCAAGCAAGCCCAGGCGGACCAAGACCAACTTGATGACGACATGATGTCTCATGACGAGCCATTGAATTTCGATAGTTCAATGGATGATCAGGATCATTTTGATCAGCTGGAACCTGAGGTGCCGCAGGACAATTTGGATCTGGATTCTGATTTGGATGATGACGTTAACCCCGCTGACAAAGCCGATATTTATATTGCCTACGGCCAACTCGACAAAGCCGAGAATTTGTTGTTGAAAGGCTTGGATAAAGATCCAAAATCGACTGATATCCAGATGAAGTTGCTCGAGGTCTATTCACAACAGCGCGACGTAAGCAAGTTTGACAAATACTATGCAGCTTTGATTCCCGTCGCTGCACCAGCGCTCTTGTCCCGCGCATCTGAATTGCGTTCGCATATTCCCGGTGCCGGTGATTTTGATATGCCGGATTTGGCCCCGGACTTGTCCGATGAGCCAGCAGTTAAAGCGCAGCAAGTGGTTTCACTCGACGATCTTGAGCTGGATTTGGAAGATAGTCTCGATTTTGAAGAGCCCAAGTCCAAACCTTTGCAACAACCTAGTTCGGAACAAGATGACGATTTCAGTATTGAACTGGATTTGACGGAAGATGTTGATGCACAAGATACAGTGATGCGCGGTAGTCCCGAGCCTGAGCTGAATCTTGATGATGGTCTTGGCGAAGAGTTGGCGCTCGATTTTGATTTGGATGACGAAAAATCCGACGAAACACTGGATCTGGATTTTGATCTGGAATCTCAAGCGGATGACATAGGTGATATCAGTGCTGCTTTGGATGGTATGGATGACGATCAATTGCCTGATGACATTCAAATGCCTGCGTCGGTTGAATCAGAGCCTTCTCTGGCATCAGTAAAAACTGTCGCTCAGGATTTGGAACTGGCTGATGATGATTTCAATTTGGATTTGGATTCAGACACAGTTGATCTGGCTGCTCTGGACAGTGAGATGTCCAGTTTGGATACTGATTTTGCGTTGGATGATATTACCGAAGAGTCTGTTGATCTGGATACGACTGATCTGGACAATGAATTGTCAATGGACGATGGCTTGGATGAGTTGGTGTTGGATGATGCATCCGACGTGGATATCGATCTGGCGTTGGATGATCTGGACGCTGACGAAGTTGAATTGGGTTCAGCTGACTCTGAACTTGAAGAGGAGATCTCTTTTGATTCGGATGATGACCTGAGTTTCGATCTGGAAGAGACAATAGAGTCTGAGGATCATGATGAAGTCAGTTCGTTTGATACCAGTTTTGATCAGGAAACTCTTCCAGAGGAATTGCCTGAAGAGTTATCCAGCGAAGAGCCAATGAATGAAGACGCGTTGTTTGAGCAAGCTCTTTCCGATATCGATGATAACGATGTTGCCCTGACAGAGTTTGATCAACCGGCAGAACAACAGGATGATTCTGATGATCTGGACTTCCTGGCTGAAGCTGATGAAGCAGCCACCAAGCTGGATTTGGCTCGTGCTTACATCGATATGGGTGATATGGCGGGTGCGCGCGACATACTGTCAGAAGTGGTCAGCGAAGGTACCAGCGAACAACGTCAGGAAGCTGAAGATCTGCTGAGTCGCATTGACGCCTGATTGAATTGATCTTCCACAAAGCCTTGCGTACAACCGCAAGGCTTTTTTTATTGTAAATTACTGAAAAAACATGAGTCAGAATTACGTCCCCAAACACAAGCCTTACGAGCGCAACGGTGAGATAACCCTTACCACTCCCTGGCCAGAAAATATGACGCGATTCGCTTTGGGGGTAGAGTACAAAGGAACCAGCTTTCATGGATTTCAAACCCAGGCGTCAGGTTTGCAAACCGTTCAGCAAGCCCTGGAATCCGCGTTATCAAAAGTTGCTGATGAGCCAATTACCCTGGTTTGTGCCGGTCGAACTGATTCGGGGGTGCACGCCACCCAACAAGTCATACATTTCGACACCACCTCGGCCAGGCCTGAAAAAGCCTGGGTACTAGGAACCCGACAAAACCTGCCGGACGACGTAATGGTGCGCTGGGCAAAAGTGGTAGTGCCAGAATTTCATGCCCGCTTCAGCGCTTTGAATCGTACCTATCGTTATCTGATTTCTGATGCGCCGACGCCATCTTCAATATTGTCCAATCAGGTTACCTGGTCATCACGCAAATTAGATCTGGAACTCATGAGAAAGGGTGCAAGGAAGCTGGTTGGGGAGCATGACTTTACATCTTTTAGAGCTGTACAGTGCCAGGCCAAAAATCCCGTCCGTACTATTCACCATTTGCATTTGGTCAGACGCGGCGATTTGATTATTTTGGAAGTCAGAGCCAATGCCTTCTTACATCATATGGTTCGCAACATAGTCGGTGTGTTGATGGCGGTGGGCGCAGGTGACAAGTCGCCCGATTGGGTTGGCCAAGTCCTGGCTGCCAAAGACAGAACCAAAGGCGCAGTCACCGCCAAACCATACGGCTTATATCTGGTAAATGTTGAATATCCCGAACATTTTGCGATCCCACAATTATCACCCGGTCCCTTTTTTATTGAGGAAGGGATTGGCGAATTGCTTTAATATCGGATTTTGATTTTGAGTTAATGTTATGCCTTCCAGTATGAGAATTAAAATCTGCGGTATTACCCGAGTTGAAGATGCGCTCACGTTGTTGGATGCAGGCGTCGATGCTATAGGTCTGAATTTTTATCCCAAAAGTCCCCGATTTGTGTCTGTAGACATGGCTCGTGAAATTGCACTGGCGGTCGGGCCTTTTGTCACTGTGGCAGGATTATTTGTAGATGCTGATCCAGCCGAGGTGAATCGCGTATTGCAGATGGTGCCTTTGCATTTATTGCAATTTCATGGGGACGAAACTCGCGAATATTGCGAGTCATTCAACAGACCTTACCTGAAAGCCTTGCGTATGCGTCCTGAACTTGATCCGCTTCAGGCAATTAATGCTTATTCATCGGCAGTGGGGATTTTGTTGGATGCCTACAAACCCGGTGTTCCCGGCGGAACGGGCGATACCTTTGATTGGGCAAGGGTGCCGGTTAATTGCTCCATGCCGATTGTGCTGGCAGGTGGACTAACACCGGACAATGTCGTCCAAGCGGTTTCGGCAACAAGAATTTATGGGGTTGATGTCAGCGGTGGTGTAGAATCAGCGCCCGGCGTAAAAGACCCTGACAAAGTTCGTGCGTTTATTCGAAATGCCCGCAGCACGGCGGGATAAAACAGGTGAAGCGATTGTGAATACCAAACAAAATCTGGATGCGATTGATTACAAACATTTTCCTGATGAAGAAGGGCGTTTTGGCATTTTTGGTGGACGATTTGTATCCGAAACCTTAATTCACGCGCTTGATGAACTGGAAGATATTTATTACCGCTTGAAAGATGATCCAAGCTTTCAAGCCGAATTTGATAAGGATTTGGCTCATTATGTTGGCCGTCCTTCACCTCTTTATTTTGCAGAACGTTGGACCCGCGAATTGGGCGGAGCCAAAATTTTCCTCAAGCGTGAAGATCTCAATCACACTGGTGCGCACAAAGTAAACAACACTATTGGCCAAGCACTGCTGGCAAAATTCACCGGCAAAAAACGCGTAATCGCCGAAACCGGTGCAGGTCAGCACGGTGTAGCAACTGCAACCGTTGCTGCGCGTTTGGGTTTGCAATGTCGTGTTTACATGGGCGCAGAAGATGTAAAGCGTCAGGCATTGAACGTGTATCGCATGAAACTGCTGGGCGCAGAAGTATTTCCTGTCACCTCTGGTTCGCGTACTTTAAAAGATGCAATGAACGAAGCCATGCGCGATTGGGCTACCAATGTTGATGATACTTTTTACATTATCGGCACCGCAGCTGGCCCACATCCTTATCCTGAATTAGTGCGTGATTTCCAATGCGTAATTGGCCGCGAAGCGCGTCAACAATGTTTGGATCAAACCGGCAAATTGCCAGATGCCTTGGTTGCTTGCGTTGGTGGCGGTTCAAATGCAATTGGTTTATTCCATCCATTCCTGACAGATAAATCCGTAAAAATGTACGGCGTTGAAGCCGGTGGTTTGGGGCTTGAATCTGGCAAACACGCAGCGCCACTCAATCGTGGTATTCCCGGTGTGTTGCATGGCACGCGCACCTATTTGATGGAAGATGAAAACGGCCAGATTATTGAAACCCATTCAGTGTCAGCGGGTTTGGATTATCCTGGTGTTGGCCCAGAACATTCATGGTTAAAAGATATTGGTCGCGTTAATTATGTTGCGATCAATGACGATGAAGCTCTGGCTGCGTTCCGCAAATTGACTTTGACTGAAGGCATTATGCCCGCGCTCGAATCAGCGCACGCTATGGCTTACGTTGAAAAACTCGCGCCGCAAATGGGTAAAGACGAAATAATAATCGCCAACCTTTCAGGTCGTGGTGACAAAGATATTCTGACAGTGGCCGCGCTCGACGGCATTACTGTTTAAGGCAGGACATTCATGAGTCGTATTCAGCAACATTTATCGGCTGCACAAAAAGCAGGAAAAAAAATTCTCGTCGCTTACGTTGTTAATGGTGATCCTTTTCCAGAAGCCACTCTGCCTACTCTGCACAAAATGGTGGAAGAGGGTGTGGATATCATCGAATTAGGCGTTCCTTTTTCTGATCCAATGGCCGAGGGCCCGGTGATTCAAAAAGGTCACGAGCGCGCATTAGTGCATCACACCAGTTTGAAAGGCACGCTGGAATTGGTAAAAACTTTTCGCCAAACCAATCAAACGACACCCATTGTGTTGATGGGTTACGCTAACCCTATTGAACGTTTTGGTTACGCTGCATTTGCTAAAGCCGCTGCCGAAGCGGGTGTTGATGGTTTGTTAACTGTCGACCTGCCACCAGAAGAAGTGGTTGATCTGAAAAAAGAATTGGATGCAAACGGCCTGGATAATATTTTCTTGCTAGCTCCTACTACAACCGTTGACCGTGCGAAAAAAATTGCTGCTCATGCAAGTGGGTTTTTATATTACGTGTCATTAAAAGGTGTTACTGGTGCAGGCCATTTGGATGTCGCCGATGTTAAACAAAAACTTGATGCCTTCGGTGAATTAACCAATCTGCCATTGTGTGTGGGTTTTGGTATTAAAGATCCCGCCACTGCAAAAGCCATTGCAGAATTGGCAGACGGTGTTGTGATCGGCAGCGTTCTTGTCGATAAGATGGGGCAAATGGAAAAAAATTCTGCTGCTGAAATTGCGAATGCAGTGGGTGAAATTGTGAGTGGGATTCGTCGGGCGATTTGATCAAAACACCCTCTCCCCAGCCCTCTCCCATCAAGGGAGAGGGTGCAGATTTGAGTTCTAAAATAAATAAAAGATAAGCTTGAAAAAATGGGTTCAAGAAAGATTTTGAACAGAACCAATTCCCCTCTCCCCTTGTGGGAGAGGGGCAGGGGAGAGGGGTGTACGTGACTCCAAACCAACAACTCATCAACGAATTCCTCGATAGCCTCTGGCTCGAAAAAGGTTTGAGTCAACATTCACGCGAATCCTACGGGCGTGATCTACAACAGTTTTCTGAATGGTTGGAATCAGAATCAAAGCAACTACTGAAAATTGAATCCTCCGATATTCAAATTTATCTAGCCAAACGATTGCAACAAAAAATTTCCAGCCGATCAACGGCTCGCTTTTTATCTTGCTTGCGTGGATTTTATCGATTCTGTTTGCGCGAAAATTATCTGAAAGAAAATCCAGTCGCGTTAATTGATAATCCCAAACTCCCTGCGGCTTTGCCCAAAACGCTCAGTGAAATGGATGTCGAAAATTTATTAGCGGCGCCTGATATTGAAGACCCAATAGGCATGCGCGATAAAACTATGCTGGAGTTGTTATATGCCTGCGGTTTGCGTGTAACAGAGTTGGTGGAGTTAACAGTTCCGCAAATTAATTTGCGGCAAAATGTGATTCGTGTGATGGGTAAAGGAAGTAAGGAAAGGTTAATTCCTATGGGCGAAGAAGCGTCGAATTGGTTGGAGCGCTATATGCGAGAAGCACGCCCGATACTGTTGAACAATCGACCCAACGATATTTTGTTTCCCAGTAATCGTGCGCAAGCTATGACACGCCAAACTTTTTGGCATAGGATCAAGCATTGGGCAGAGGTTGCGGCTATACAAAAGCCCTTGTCTCCCCATACACTGCGTCATGCGTTTGCGACTCACTTATTGAACCACGGTGCGGATCTGCGGGTCGTACAACTGCTGTTGGGGCATAGTGATCTATCCACCACACAAATTTACACTCACGTGGCGCGTGCGCGAATGAAAGAGCAACACAGTGCGCATCATCCGCGTGGTTAATCAGTCGGCAGGAAATTTAGTATGAAAAAATTGTTAGTGGCGAGTGCTGTTTTGTTTTTATCTCTGGGGCTTTCGGCTCAGGAGTCCGGTTCAGGTGCGATCCTGAAGCGCGCATCGGTTGAAGACACTATCCTCAATAAATTGGAACTGGCTCGACCTGATTTGCAATATAGTCGTCCCAAGGCATCACCTTTCCCAGGTTTGTATCAGGTTCAGATTCCCGGTGGCCCAGTACTTTACGTTACTGCGGATGGCGAAAAATTTTTGATTGGCGAACCTTACACCGTTGGTGGATCAGGTGAAGGCTTTGATAAGTTGGAAGATCCTGAAGTAATTGCAGCGCGTAAACTAGCCTTGAAAACTATTGATCCAAAACAGTCTGTAATATTCAAGCCCAAATCAAAAACCAAAGCTGTGGTTTACGTATTCACAGATGTTGATTGTGGATACTGCCGCAAGCTGCATCATGACATGGCGGGTTACAACGACCTTGGAATTGAAATTCGTTATTTGGCATTTCCGCGTTCCGGTATCCCCAGTCCGTCAGCTGATAAGTTAGTGTCTGTCTGGTGCTCAAAAGATCGTCAGGATGCTATAACTAAACTGAAAAACAACCAGTCAATCCCTAACCTGAGTTGTGATAACCCTGTGTCCAGCCAATTTGAACTGGGTGGCAAGTTGGGGGTGAATGCGACCCCTGCCTTATTGTTGCCAGATGGCAGTTTGGTAATGGGATATTTGCCCCCGGATGAGATGGCAAAACGGCTGAAAATTTAAGCCGCTTCCGATAATTGACACCCACGGCCACCATGAGTATGGTGGCCGTCTTTTTTATGGTAACCAGCTTTTTGAGGCATGTATGTTGAAACCGGTCAGAGTAGGTATTTGTGGTCTTGGGACAGTGGGCGGTGGCGCCGTTAAAATACTCACCCGTAATAAAGACAGTATTAATGCCCGTTCTGGTTGCGATATTTCTATAGTGCAGATTGGTGCACGTCGCGATAATCCCAATTGCGATATTTCTTCTTACAAAGTCACGCGCGATATTTTTGAAGTCGCCAATAATCCTGAAGTGGATGTGTTGGTAGAAGTGATTGGTGGAACCACCATCGCAAAAGATCTGGTGTTAAAAGCCATCGCTAACGGCAAACATATTGTCACTGCCAACAAAGCGTTAATTGCGCATCACGGTAATGAAATTTTTGCAGCTGCCAAAGCAAAAGGTGTAACCGTTGCATTTGAAGCAGCAGTTGCGGGCGGCATTCCGATTATTAAAGCTATACGCGAAGGTTTGGCTGCAAATCGCATCGAATGGCTCGCGGGCATTATCAATGGTACTGGTAATTTTATTCTTACTGAAATGCGCGACAAAGGTCGTTCCTTCGATGATGTTTTAAAAGAAGCGCAAGCGCTGGGGTATGCCGAAGCCGATCCTACGTTTGACGTTGAAGGTATTGATGCTGCACACAAATTGGTGATTCTCGCATCAATTGCATTCGGTATTCCGCTTAATGTGGACAAAGTATTCACCGAAGGCATCACGAAAATTTCGACAAAAGATGTGACCTATGCTGAAGAGCTAGGCTATCGAATTAAAAATTTGGGCATCGCTCGCTGCACAGCAAACGGAATTGAATTGCGCGTGCATCCCACATTAATTCCTGAAAAACGTTTGATTGCCAATGTTGACGGTGTAATGAACGCAGTGTTGGTAAAAGGCGATGCAGTTGGCCCGACACTTTATTACGGTGCAGGTGCAGGTGCAGAGCCGACAGGTTCATCTATTGTTGGCGATATTATTGATGTTGCACGCAGTTTGAATTCTGCTCCTGAATCACGTGTTCCATATTTGGGTTTCGGTTCGGAATTTATTTCCGATCAACCCATTTTGTCGATTGATGATGTGGAGTGCGCAAATTATTTACGTATGTCCGCGTTGGACAAGCCCGGCGTCTTGTCAAAAATTGCCACCATTTTGAGTGATTCCGGAATCAGCATCGAAGCCATGATTCAAAAAGAGCCCAAAGAAGGTGATTCCAGTGTACCATTAATTTTGTTGACCAACATTGTGCAAGAAAAGAAATTGGCTGCTGCGATTCGTAGCATCGAATCTTTGGATAGCATCAGCGGTAAAGTTCAACGCATTCGTGTTGAGAGTTTGAAGTAAACAAACACCCTCTCCCCAGCCCTCTCCCATCAAGGGAGAGGGAGCAGATTTGAGTTCTTAAAGAAATGGAAGATAAGCTTGAGAAATACGAGTTCAAGTAATCATTCGAACAGAACCAATTTCCCTCTCCCCTTGTGGGAGAGGGGCAGGGTAGAGGGGGAAAATATCTGCAATATAGTTAACAGGTTTAAACAATCGTGAAATACATCAGCACTCGCGGTCAAGCGCCCGCACTCAGTTTTGAAGATGTGGTGTTAACAGGTTTGGCACCCGATGGTGGACTTTATGTCCCCGAAACTTTGCCGCAATTTTCCAAAGAAGAAATTGCATCCTGGGCAGGGCTTTCTTATCAAGACTTAGCCTTTAATGTGATGAAGCCGTTTGTCGCGGGTGCGATTAGCGATGCTGATTTCAAAGCAATTATCGCCAAAGCTTACGAAACCTTTCGTCACGACGCAATTGCGCCTATGGTGCAAACCGCACACAACGAATGGATTTTGGAATTGTTTCAAGGTCCAACACTTGCATTCAAAGATTTTGCATTGCAATTTTTAGGTCACTTGCTTGATCACTTATTGAAAAAACGCAATCAAAAAGTAGTCGTGATGGGTGCAACCTCTGGTGATACAGGTTCTGCAGCCATCGAAGGTTGCCGCCGTTGCGATAACATCGATATTTTTATCATGCATCCGCACAAGCGCGTGTCTGACGTACAGCGTCGTCAAATGACCAGCGTGTTAGCACCGAATGTTTTTAATATCGCACTCGAAGGGAATTTTGACGATTGCCAAAATATGGTGAAAGCCAGTTTTGCTGATCAATCTTTTTTACCTGAAGGTCGTCAGTTGGTTGCAGTTAATTCAATCAACTGGGCGCGCATCATGGCGCAAATTGTTTATTATTTTTACGCTGGCCTCGCTTTGGGTGCCCCACATCGTCCAATTGCATTTTCAGTTCCGACTGGTAATTTCGGCGATATTTTTGCGGGCTATCTCGCGAAAAAAATGGGCTTGCCGATTGATCAGCTTGTGATTGCTACCAACAGCAACGATATTTTGCATCGCTGCATTAGCAGCAACGATCATAGCAAACATCAATTGCAACATACTTTGTCACCCAGTATGGACATTATGGTGTCGAGCAATTTCGAACGTATGTTGTTTGACTTGTATGATCGCGACGGCAATGCCATTCGTCAGTTAATGGACGATTTCAAATCGGGCAGCATGACCTTAAAAGAATCTGCGCTCTCACGCGCACGCGAATTGTTCACCAGCTACGGTGTGAGCGATCAAGTCACTATTGATGTAATTCGCAATGTGTTTGAAAACACCGGCTATTTGTTGGATCCACACACGGCAATTGGCGTAGAAGCCGCTCGCAAAACCCGTCGCCGTCAAGATATTCCCATGGTGTGTTTGGCAACTGCACATCCGGCAAAATTCCCTGAAGCTGTTCGCAAAGCAGGACAAGATCAAGACCCGGAGCTACCACATCACATGAAAGATTTATTTGAACGTGAAGAACGTTTCACAGTGCTACCACAGGAATTGAAAAAGGTTCAGGAATTTATTAAGGCGAATGTGAGGAAGTAGATCAGAAAATCATGGATGATTTGAAAACCTGGACAGCACAAAGAGCTAAAGAACTTCGCAAAACACAAACGCCTCATGAAGAAAAACTATGGCGTTATTTGCGCGGAAAGCGATTCTCGGGATTTAAATTCAAACGTCAGGAACCTATTGCCAGATATATAGTGGATTTTGTTTGTTATGAGGCAAAGTTGATTATTGAGTTGGATGGGTCACAGCATCTTGAAAACAAAAGTCATGATGAAAATAGAGATTACTGGTTGAAGGAGCAAGGGTTTAGCGTTTTGCGATTTTGGAACCATGAGTTAGCGAAGCAAACCAAAAGTGTGTTGGATCAAATTTGGAATGTTTTACAAGATAAAACACCCTCTCCCCAGCCCTCTCCCATCAAGGGAGAGGGAGCAGATTTGAGTTCTTAAAAAAATGGAAGATAAGCTTGAAAGAAATGAGTTCAAATAAAATTTTGAACAGAACCAATTCCCCTCTCCCCTTGTGGGAGAGGGGCAAGGGAGAGGGGTAAATCTCCAAAAGAAATTCGATCCTCCAAATCAAATATTTTTTAAATAGAACCCAATGCAAAAAATCATCCGCCAACGAAGCATAATCGAAACCACCGGGTTTCCAGAAACAATTCCCCCGCTATTACAACGCATCTATTCCTCTCGTGGCATCAAACACCAAAACGAATTGCAATATTCACTCGCACAATTATTAAAACCCAACTTCAAAGGTTTGGATGAGGCCGTTGCTATTTTGGCGGATGCAGTAGTTGCACAAGCGAAAGTTATGATCATCGGCGATTTTGATGCGGATGGTGCAACCAGTAGTGCGTTGGGTGTGTTGGCCTTGCGTGCGATGGGATTAAAAAATGTCGATTTTTTAGTGCCCAACCGTTTTGAATTCGGTTACGGATTAACACCGGAAATTGTTGCAGTGGCAGCGGCGCAAACGCCGGATGTGATTATCACAGTGGATAACGGAATATCGAGCATAGAAGGTGTGAACACCGCGCGCGAATTGGGAATTGCGGTGATTATTACTGATCACCATTTGCCGGGAGAATTTTTACCGGACGCTGATGCCATAGTGAATCCCAATCAACCTGGTTGTCCTTTCCCGAGTAAAAATTTAGCGGGTGTTGGTGTTATTTTTTATGTAATGAATGCACTGCGTGCAGAATTGCGCTCGATGGGTTGGTTTGCGGAAAGTGGAATTGCTGAACCCAATATGGCAAGTTTTTTGGATTTGGTTGCGTTGGGAACCGTTGCCGATGTGGTGCCATTGGATCACAACAATCGTGTATTGGTGGCTCAAGGTTTGGCGCGTATGCGTGCAGGCCAGGCGAGGCCGGGGATTAATGCGATGTTGGAAGTTGCTGGTAGAACACCGAATAAATTGGTCGCCAGTGATTTGGGTTTTGCTATAGGTCCGCGTTTAAATGCGGCTGGTCGATTGGATGATATGTCGCTGGGTATTCAATGTTTATTATGTGAAACACCTGCCCTAGCTCGCGAAATGGCATTGCAACTGGATGAATTAAATCGCGATCGCAAAGCGATTGAATCCGGCATGCAACAAGAAGCAATGCGTATGCTGCAAAAACAATTGCACATGGATGAAAACAATTTGCCTTGGGGTTTATGTCTATTCGATGAAACCTGGCATCAGGGTGTGATTGGTATTTTGGCTTCGCGTATTAAAGATAAATATCATAGACCAACGATTGTGTTCGCTGATGCGGGCGATGGCTTGATAAAAGGTTCAGCGCGTTCTATCCCCGGTCTGCATATTCGCGATGCGCTGGATGTGGTGGCAAAAAAACATCCTGAGTTATTGGAAAAATTCGGCGGTCACGCCATGGCTGCCGGTATGAGTCTGCAGCGAAAAGATTTCGACGCTTTCGCAAAAGCTTTTGATGACGAAGTGCGCCGTCAATTGACCGAAGCGGATTTGCAAGCAGTCATTCAAACGGATGGCCAACTGAATGCGCAAGATTTTACTATGCAGCTGGCGCAACAATTGCGCGATGCTGGTCCCTGGGGACAACACTTTCCGGAACCTGTTTTTGATGGCGAATTTTTTATCGTCCAGCAAAAATTGGTTGGCGAAAAGCATCTGAAATTATTATTGGCTGCGAATGCAACCGATGCCGGATGGTTAGAAGCAGTTGCCTTTAATATAGATCCGGCAGCTTGGCCCAATCTTAAAGTGAAAAAAATTCGTGCCGCTTACAAGTTGGATGTTAACGAATATCGCGGCAATTATTCTTTGCAATTACTTATCGACTATTTTGAAGCCCTTGAAATGGTTTGATTTATTGTCGTTGTAATGTCACACCGGTTTCCAAATGATGTGTATAAGGAAACTGATCAAAAGCCGCGAAGTGTTTGATCTTGTGGGTTTGCGTCAGTTGCAATAGGTCGCGGTGCAGTGTGTCCGGGTTACAAGAAATATAAATAATATTGTCGAACTCTTGCGCAATGCGACGTGTTTCATCATCAAGCCCTGCGCGGGGCGGGTCCAGCATCAAGGTTGAGAATTGATAATCTTGCAGATTGATGTCGCGTAAGCGAAAGAATTCCCGTACACCTTTCATGGCTTGCATAAAGTCTTCACTGGACATGCGAGCAATCTGAATGTTCGGGATATTATTTTTTTCAATATTATAAAGCGCAGATTCAACTGAAGTTTTGGAAATTTCTGTTGCCATGACTTTGTTAAAGTTGCGCGACAGCGGCAAGGTGAAATTGCCATTGCCACAATAAAGCTCCAACAAATCGCCACCGATTCCTGTTGAGTGTTTAACGGCCCAGTTCAACATTTTTTCGCAAACACCGGCATTGGGTTGGGTAAAACTGGCCTCGACCTGTTGATAAGAATATTCTCGTCCATCAACAGTGAAGTGTTCGGTAATAAAATCTTGATCCAATACTAATCGTTGACCTTTGCTTCGGCCGACCAAATGTATGCCCAATTTATCTTTTAAAATTTTTGCGGCTGCACGCCATTCATCTGTTAATAGTTTGTGATAAATCAAACTGACCAAGGCTTCGCCTGATTGGCTGGTTAAAAAATCTACTTGATAAAGTTTATGTTTCAGAACGGATGATTGGGACAATGCAATTAATAGCTCGGGCATTAATTGATTGATGCGCTCGGAACCTATAGGGAAATCCGTTACCACAATTTTTTGTTTGTTCTCTTGATTGAACATTATGTAATCAAGTTGATCGCCTTGATGCCAAATTCGAAATTCGGCGCGCATGCGAAAATGCTGAATGGCAGATGGAAAAATTTCGATCTCACCCAATGAAAAATTTGCAAAATCACTATGCAGTTTTTCAATTTTATTGGCGAGTTGTGTCTGATATTGGTTGGCATCAAATGGAGTCGCGGACACGTGTATTCCAAAGGTTCAATTAGCGGGCGCGCATTATAGCGGGCAATGCTTTTTCTGGACCATCATTTGTTGCCAGTTTGTGGTTGACACCCAAAGCAAAATCGGTAAAATGCGCGACTCTCGACAAGGGGCGGTTAGCTCAGTTGGTAGAGCAATGCCCTTACAAGGCATGGGTCACAAGTTCGAGTCTTGTACCGCCCACCAAGTCGATAAGTTTGGATCGGTAGTTCAGTTGGTTAGAATACCCGCCTGTCACGCGGGTGGTCGCGGGTTCGAGCCCCGTCCGATCCGCCAATTTCAAAAGCCACTCACTGAGTGGCTTTTTTGTTTGTCCTCAAAACACCTGCAACTGATCCTTCCGTTTTCGCCTCCCGTAACCCATCAAGTGAAATATCTTGAACCAATGGGATATTTTCCAGTCATTCATACACTTGTCATCTTGAAAGGCTAAATTGCGCGAAACGGGAGATAACCATGAACGATTACATAGAAGATTTATTAAACGACGAAGAATATGAGGACGATTTGGCAGAGGATTACTCTGACATCTGATCCGCAAAGTGATTGATTTATTGACAAAAATTGTCGAATAGCCCGCAATTCTGTCGAAAAAGCTCCGCCCTTGGACAATTTTCACGTTTTCCTTCCTTCTGCTTTCCTATACTGCTATCAACGTTGCTTGAACGGATGAAGGTTCATGTCCAATTTTTCTTCTGAACACAGGGATGCTGTTTTCTTCTTTAACGGGGGGCAGATAGTCAGGGAGCTTTTGTATCCTGAATTCGAGGCCATTCTGGATGGGTTTATCCCATTTCCAGACGCTGCCGATTCCACTCTAAAAGCCGTTTACCTGCAGGTTGGCACCGAGCTACATATTGCGGGCACGGTATTTTTTCTCTTGAGCTTTGACTCTAAAGGCATGGCTGACCGCCGCTGGAATGTTCCCCTGGAGCAGTTGTTAGAGTCGGCAGGGCCCGGACCCGACTTGGGTAATGGTCCTATTCGTTTGGCTTGTTACAGCCAATGTCCAATCCCCTGGCAACAAAAAAACCTCTGGGACCCGCAAATGGACGGCCCATCGGGGAGTTTTCAGTTGTTGCGTCAGGCCGTTAAAGCCAACCGTATAGGATTAACCCGCAAACCTGGTTCGCGTCAGGCAAATTTGGTCGATGAGGAATTGGAAATTCCCACGCTGACGGCTGCTGCGCCGATGGAATCAGTTTCTATCAAACAGGAAATTGCCAATTTAAAAGAAGCCGCTTACAAACGCGAAGTGAATCTGAAAAAAGATGCCGAGTCTCGCATCGCCAAACTGGCGAAAGAACACGAATTGCGTTTGTCGACCACGGTGAACCAGTACAAAGAACAAATCAGCCAGTTGCAAGCAACGCATCAACAAAGGTTACAAGCATATCAGCAAAAAATTCAACAGCTTGAAACCCAGCAGCAAGAGTTGGAAGAACGCAATCGTTTATTAAAAGAAAATCTGGACGTGCAAGCTAATAAAGTTGAGGGTATGCGTGAATATTTTTCGCATAAACTCAAAGCTGCGCAGGACGAGAGCTCACAAATTCAAACCTTGCAAGAAAACTTCACGCTGGAAATGGAAATGAAAATTCAGGCGGCAACGGCTGAGCTGCGTGAAATGTTGGAAATGCGCGAAGTGGAGCTTTTCTATCGTCACCAAAACGAAAGCACATTGAAAGAAGAAATTGTAAGCCTGAAAAAAGAAAATCAAAATTTGATTAATCAGGGCGGCAATCATTTATTAAATCGTTTGAGTAAAGCGGGTATCGCATTCGTCAGCTTCCATCCTGGTGCGGGTGAAATTCGTATTATGGAAGATGATATTGGTCGCTACCTTGAAAACCCTCAGGCCTATGCGGCTGAAAAATGCGGTGTTCATGAATCACTTTATCAGTCCTGGTTAGAGCATTATCATTTGCCTGTTTGTCGTGCTCGCGACAATAATGGGCAACTCTGCGGTAAACCTCTCAGCAGAATTGAATCACCTCTGCAATTTCATCCTGGTGAAAATGATTGTTGTGAACAACATCAGGCCTTGAGTTATTTGCGTTTGGTTGAAAAGCAGTAATTTTTCAGCGGACCTGTCAGTGCATCAAATTGATATTGTTTCAGTTATTGAACAAGTACCTATACAAAAATTGGAATGGCCTTTATTAAAAAAGGCTGGCATAGATTTATGGATAAGGCGTGATGATTTGCTGGATGCGCAATTGAGCGGCAATAAATTTTACAAACTTTGGTTCAATCTCGAAGAGGCAAGATGTAAAGGTTTTCGACGTTTATTGAGCTTTGGTGGCGCTTGGTCCAATCATATTCATGCACTGGCTGCTGCCGGGCAACGTTTTGGTTTTGAGACTATTGGTTTAATTCGCGGTGAAATGCATCAACAATTAAACCCTTGTTTAGCGGATGCAAAAGCCTGGGGAATGGAGCTGCATTACCTGACTCGTGAAGAATACGGTTTGCGATACGCCCCTGATTTTCAAGCGGATTTGGCGCAGCGTTATGATGCGATGGTTATTCCAGAAGGTGGCGCCAACCTTGCCGGTGCAGCGGGAATGCAAGCTTTGGGAAAATGGTTAACGCAAAATGCCGAGCAGCAATTCACTGGAATTTGTTTGGCGAGCGGAACTGGCACGGGTTTGGCAGGTTTAGCGGCTGGTGTTGATCAATCCGTTCCGGTTTATGGCTTTTCAGTGTTAAAGGGTGATGGGGATTTGGCGGCGAATGTTCGCGCTTATTATCGTCAGTTGAATACACAAAGCGTCAATAAAAATTTGCCGGAAAATTGGCGATTGATTTCGGGTTTTCATGCCGGTGGTTACGCCAAAAAACATCCACAATGGTTGCGGAAATTTTGGCAAGAATTTGAACAACAAACCTCAGTGTTGCTGGATCCGGTTTACACGCTAAAGTTATTTTGGGGAATCGCCAATTTGGCACAACAAGGATTTTGGCCACGAGGTAGCAGGTTGTTGGCGATTCACACCGGTGGTTTGCAAGGGCGGCGCGGTTTCCAATCCGGAATTTAATTTCAACGATTTTTTTGCTTGAAGTCATGATGAGGGAATTACAATGAGTCTCGAACAATCTACGGCTAGTACAAATAGCGTAGCAAACAAGAGTGTGGTGAGTTTTGATCTCGCACTCACCAAAAGTTTGGTTCCTCTCAAGGATATGAGCGAAAGCCATTTGCTTGCGTTGTTAGATACAGCACAAACACAATTTGTTTGTGCAGGTCAGGTGGTATTCACCGCTGGCTCTTACATAGGTGAGCATGTGTATTTGCTGCACGGCACTATGTCAAAAGTCATGCCTGATCAAACTCGGCAATCGATTAAAGGCCGCTCAAGTCTTTTACCCATTTTGCAAACTGATCCTTGCCCCTACACATTAATCGCCGATACCGATTGCAGCCTGTTGCGTATCAACAGTGAAAAGCTCGACAAAATGTTGACCTGGAGCAATGTCGCCGATTATCTGCAATTAAATATTTCTCGTGAACGCGATCTGGATGAAGATGCCGATTGGATGATGACCATTCTCAAATCCAATTTATTTTTTAAAGTTCCTCCAATAAATGTTGAAGATATTTTTTCAAGATTGATTCCAAAAGTAGTTTATCGCGGTGATGTGATTATTCGTCAGGGTGAAATTGGTGATCGCTGTTATTTCATCAAAGAAGGCGAAGCGGAAGTCGTTCGTTTCGATGAGCAACAGAAGTCCAGTGTTATCGCCAAAATCGGTGTGGGTCGTTGTTTTGGTGAAGATGCGTTAGTTAACGATGCCCCACGCAATGCCAGTATTGTGATGCGCACTGATGGTGTACTCATGAGCCTTGATAAACAGGATTTTTATCGTCTGTTGAAAGAGCCGCAAGTGGCGAGTTTGTCTTTGCAGGAGTTGGATCAAAAAGTCAGGGCAGGGGCGGTTTGTGTGGATGTGCGGACTGATGAGGAATACAGCCAGGGTCATCTGCCCTCAGCCGTAAATATTCCGCTGAATCTGTTGGCGATAAAGTCCCGATTGTTAAATCGATCTACTGAATATATTTTTTACTGCGATACTGGCCGCCGCAGCCGCGCAGCTGCCCATTTATTGGCGCAGTTGGGGTACAAAACCCTCGCACTCCATCAGTGCGCTCAGCTGTTCAATGATCCGCAATACGCCCATAAATGGGAAGAAAACAGTAACTATCTTCTGCGCGATGGCAAGGCAGTTGTTGGCAATTAATTAACCGCAGGAAAAGAGCTTACCTCTTCTGAAATACTTGTTAATATCAGCAGCCCTGCTGATATTAACGAGAGCCTGAATGACCCAGTTTTCCACCCTCGGCCTTATAGGTCACCTCAATAACGAGGCTGCTGTCTATTCGATCCAGCGGCTGATCCGGTTCTTACAAAAACGTCAAAAACAATTCGTATTGGAAGCCAGTACTGCTGAATTAATTCAGGACAGACACTTGGTACAGGCTGCGCAACAAATCGCCGATATAGATTCGCTGGGCCAGCTGTGTGATTTGGTGGTAGTAGTCGGTGGTGATGGCAGCTTGTTGCGAGCGGGCAGGGCGCTGGCCCAATACCAGGTTCCGTTGCTCGGCGTTAATCGCGGTCGTCTGGGATTTCTCACCGACATTTTACCGGACGATATAGAAAATAAAGTCCAGGACGTATTGAGCGGAAAATTTATTTCAGAATCGCGTTTTTTGTTGGATATGCAAGTGCAACGTCAATCCGAGATTATCGCCACTGCATCCGCTATGAATGATGTAGTCCTTCATCCCGGCAAATTCGTACATATGTTGCAATTTGAAATTTATGTGGATGGCGATTTCGTTACCAGCCAGCGTGCGGATGGTGTCATAGTCTCAACGCCGACGGGATCAACAGCTTATTCTTTGAGTGGTGGCGGTCCGATTTTGCATCCCAAACTTGATGCTATTGCATTAGTGCCGATGAACCCCCATACATTAAGCAGTCGACCTATGGTGGTGCCGGGTGGATCAGAAATTCGTGTAGTAGTTGGTGAGCATTCGCGTGCATTACCTATGGTTACTTGTGATGGCGCGACACACGCAGAAGTCCAAACCGGCGATGCCATAGTGATTCGCAAAAAAGCACAATTGCTGGAATTGTTGCATCCACAGGATTACAACTTTTTTGAACGTTGCCGTTCCAAATTAGGTTGGGGCGGACATTTACTGGATCAGTAAGATGAATATTCAAGATTTATTGGCGAACATCACGCCAGAAATTTATCAAAATTTAAAACGCGCAGTGGAATTGGGTAAGTGGCCTGATGGCAATCGGTTGAGCAGCGAGCAACGACAACTTTGCATGCAGGCAATGATCGCTTACGAGCATCAACATCTGCCGCCCGAAGAGCACACGGGATATATTCCACCTGAGCCGCATACCTATTGTGGTGATGAAGATCATCACGAGCATGCACAGAGTGAAAAGCCGATTAAGTGGGTTTGATTTGTCCCTCCCCCTGCCAAGGGGGAGGTTAGGAGGGGGTAAGGAATCTTGATTAAAAAACCTTACCCCACCCCAGCCCTCCCCTTGGCAGGGGAGGGAGAAAAATTCCAAAACTTCAGGATCTATCTATGACCGCGGTTGAACAAAACTTGCCAGCAAAAGAACAGCAGCCCAAAACCATTTACCTAAAAGATTACAAGGTGCCGGATTATTTAATCAAAACCACCGATCTTCGGTTTGAAATTTTTGATGGCGAAACCTTGGTGAGTGCCATGTTGCATTTGTATCGCAATCCAGCCGCCACTGAAAAAGCTAAAGATCTGGTTTTGCATGGTGCAGATTTGGAATTGGTGTCTATCGCGATTGATGGAAAAATCCTGTCCGAAACTGATTATGTCTTTGGCGAAGAATCGCTGAAAATTTTCAATACACCGAATGAATTCAAATTACTCACCATTACCAAAATCAAACCAGAAACGAATACCTCACTGGAAGGTTTGTATCGCTCGCGCACTATGTACTGCACCCAATGCGAAGCGGAAGGTTTTAGAAAAATTACTTATTATCTTGATCGCCCCGATGTGATGAGCGAATTTACCACTACAGTTGTAGCTGACAAAAAATATCCGGTGCTCTTATCCAATGGTAATTTGATTGATCAGGGTGATGCGGAGAATGGTCGCCACTATGCGACCTGGCATGATCCCTTTAAAAAACCGGCGTATTTGTTTGCTTTGGTTGCCGGTGATTTGGCGCATATTGAAGATAAATTCGTCACTATGTCAGGCCGTGAAGTAACCTTGAAGATTTTTGTAGAACCCAAAGATCTGGACAAGTGTGACCACGCTATGACCTCATTGAAAAATTCCATGCGTTGGGATGAGCAGGAATATGGTCGTGAATACGATTTAAATATTTTTATGATTGTCGCGGTTGACGATTTTAATATGGGCGCCATGGAAAACAAAGGTTTGAATATTTTCAACACTTCCTGCGTGCTGGCAAAACCCGAAACTACAACAGACGCGGGCTTTCAACGTGTCGAAGGGGTAGTGGCTCACGAATATTTTCATAACTGGAGCGGGAACCGCGTAACTTGTCGCGATTGGTTTCAGTTGAGTTTAAAAGAAGGCTTTACTGTATTTCGCGATTCTGAATTTTCCGCTGATATGGGTTCGCGCACGGTAAAACGCGTTGAAGATGTCACACTGCTGCGCACTGCGCAGTTTGCGGAAGACGCAGGCCCAATGGCGCATCCAATTCGCCCTGAATCTTATATTGAAATTTCCAACTTCTACACCATGACGATTTACGAAAAAGGTGCAGAGGTCATTCGTATGTTGGCCAATTTATTGGGCAAAGAAAATTATCGCAAAGGTACAGATTTATATTTCGCTCGCCACGATGGACAAGCCGTTACTACAGAAGATTTTGTGGCTGCAATGGCAGATGCATCGGGTCGCGATCTGACTCAATTCAAACGCTGGTATTCACAAGCGGGTACGCCAGTGTTAAAAGTGACCGATCACTATGATGACGATGCGCAAGAATATTCAATCACTATCGAACAATCCTGTCCGCCAACGCCTGAATGCCAGCAGAAACTTCCATTCCATATTCCAGTCGCAATGGGCTTGTTGGGTTCAGCGGGTGATTTGCCTCTTTATTTAAAAGGCGCTGCTCCAAATTTTGAAACCTCTGACAATACGCATTTGGTATTGGAGCTCACCCAGACCAAACAAACTTTTGTGTTTGAACGCGTGCAAGAAAAGCCAACGCCCAGTTTACTGCGCGGTTTTTCTGCTCCGGTGAAGTTAGATTACGATTATTCGCGCGATGATTTAATCAATTTAATGACACGCGACAGCGATGGTTTTAATCGTTGGGAAGCCAGTCAGGAATTGACGCTGTCATTAATCAAAGCTTGTATCACTGATTATCAATACCGCAGCGAAATTCTAACATTCAGTTTGCCGCAACAATTGGCGGATGCTTATAAAGGATTGCTGCAAGATTCAAGTTTGGATCAAGCCATGGTCGCCTATATGCTGACCTTGCCATCTGAAGCTTATATCAGTGAGCAGTTTGCAGAAATTGATGTAGAAGCCATTCACTTTGCACGCAAAGCTATTCGTAAGTCACTTGCAGTCGCCTTACAAAATGAATTCGCATCGATTTATCTTGCTTATGATCATAAGCAAGTTTATTCAGCCTCCGCCGGTGGGATCGCAAAACGCAGTTTAAAAAATGTAGCTCTGGGTTATTTGATGCTGTTGCAAGACGAACAATGGATTAAAGCATCGGCAAATCAGTATCAAATTGCCACCAATATGACGGATAAGATTGCGGCATTAACCCAGTTGGTTAATTCGGAATCAACCTCTGCGCAAAGCATCGCCGAAAAATCTCTGGCGGATTTTTACGAAACCTGGAAGAACGAATCACTGGTAGTAAATCAGTGGTTGGTATTGCAAGCATCCTGTCAATTACCCGGTACTTTGGCGCGAGTGAAAAAATTGTTGCAACATCCCGGTTATGATGGCCGCAACCCGAACAAGATTCGTTCGGTCATTGCCAGTTTTGCCAATAACGCAATCAACTTTCATGCGGGTAATGGCGATGGTTATCATTTTTTGGCGAATCAAATTATTCAATTGAATTCGCAAAACCCACAAATTGCATCGCGTTTGTTGACGCAATTAATTAAGTGGAAACGTTATCCAAAAAACAGACAGGATTTAATGAAACGCGAATTACAACGAATTTTGGAATTGCCGGATTTATCGAAGGATGTGTATGAGGTTGTGAGTAAGAGTTTGGCTTAAAGGTTTCCCCCTCTCCCCAACCCTCTCCCCTTGTGGGAGAGGGGCAGGGGAGAGGGGGCAACCAGTATGAAATTTTTCAAACAGGTGAATTATGCAAATCAATTGTCCCCATTGTTTTACAACCAATAGACTCGAAAAATCCCAATTGGGTAATCATCCCAATTGCGGCAAATGTAAAAAGCCAATCTTTACTGGCAAACCTATGGACTTAAATGCAGGAAATGTCGCCAACACTATTCAAAATAATGATATCCCTGTGCTGGTAGATTGCTGGGCGCCCTGGTGTCAGCCTTGTTTATTTTTTGCGCCTATTTTTGAACAGGCTGCTGCAGAATTTGAACCCGGTTTGCGTTTGGCAAAACTGAATACGCAAGACGTTCCCAGCTTGGGTAATGCCTGGCAAATTCAAAGTATTCCAACATTGATTTTGTTTAAAGGTGGAAAAGAAATTCAACGTATTTCGGGTGCAATGCCGTTACCACAATTGCGTCAGTGGATTCAAAAGTCCGGGGTTTTGGGCTGATCTCTTTCTCTGTAGGGGCGCTGCTTGCTGCGCCCAAGTTTACGAGCGGGCGCAGCAAGCGGCGCCCCTACAGAGAGAGGGTTAGGGTGAGGGCAAAATCATTCAGGATACAAACTCTTTAATTCTGATTCATTAACAGTCTTCGAGACTTTTCCGCGTCGCAAGTTTCCTAGCGCTTCTTTTAGTTGTGATTTATCCAAAACATTTGCATCTGCGCCGAATAAAGCTGCATCCAATTGCGCGAAGAGTTTTTTCAGTTCGGATGAGCCGGACAAATCCACAACTTGATCCAAAGTATGTATATCGTGATTTTTCCAGTGTAATTTGGCCCAATCAATAATCGCTTTACGTAATTCTGTCAGTTGATCATTCTGCAGCGCGTTACGAATTTTCAACCAGGCTTGTTGCTCGTTTTCTTTTGCTTCTTCTTGTTGTGCGTTGCGGCGCAATACATAAGCATTAAATTGCTGTTTTGCATTCCACCACAATGAAATAAATATCAGGCTAGTCAAACTGGTAATGCCGAGTAATAGATAGATCCACCAGGGTGTGTGAGATCCGGTATTGTTGAGGATGTTAGCTGCTGGCTGTGTTTCTGGTGTTGTTGTCGTCGGGGTTGATTCTTCTGCTTGAGGCGCAGGTTCAATTGCCAATCCGGCAACTTGTAAAGTCACTGCGGGTAGCGATGCAGTTTCAAATGTTTTTGTTTCAGTATTCCACCAGCGAAGAGATACTTCCGGCAAGGTAAAATTGCCAGGCTTGTTGGGAACAATTGCCGTCGTTTCTATACGGGAACCTTGAATGCCATTGCGTGTTTTTTGATCGTCGGTTTGTGCTTGATCCTGATAAAAAGTTAAGCCATCAACGTTCGGGTTGGTCAGAGGTGGAATTTGCGCGGCGGTTAAACCTTGAGCGGTAATGGTGATGGTGCGACTAATCGGTTCGCCTGGCTTTAAATTATCTATTCCAGCGCTCCAATGCTCGCTAATATTTAATTGTTTTGCAGGCAACCATTGTTGTTGATCCAATGCCGGTTTTACCTCAATCGATTTTTCATCTGTCATCAATCGCAGAATTTGGCTGTTACCTTGCATGCGGCTCCAGATATCACCATCATCTATTGCGACCTGATAACGCAGTGAAGGGATGCTGAGTGTTCCAGATTTTTGCGGGAAAATGGCAAAGCGTTTTTCCACTACCAAACCCGGTCTGTTGTTAATGCGGGTTTTGTAGCTATTTTCATCCAGCTCGCTGATAAAAGTGTCAGGAATAGAAAGTGGATCCAATTGTGCGCCTGATAAATTTACAGTGGTGAGTAATCTCACTGTCAAAATAATTTGTTCTTGCACGTGACTTGATTCTTTATCAGTTTCAATTTCAACCATTACGGGTTCATTACCAAGTGCTTTGGCTTGCGATGATTGTTTTTCAACGGTGATTTCTATGGCCTCACTAAATTGGCCGTTAATGTTGAATGAGGGAATAATCAATTTTCCCATACGTTTGGGGGCAAGTGTTAATCTCCATTCGGTTGATGACGAAACTTGTCCATTAACAATTGAACTTTGGCGACCGGTTTGGTTGTTCAATATTTCAAAATCTTTTTCCAGTTGTGAATAGTCGGGCGTTGCATTGATTTGCTCATCGTAACGTAGAGTGAGCGTGAGAGATTCAGATAGACCGATTTGATCGCGGTCGACACTGGCGGTCAGGCTGTCGGCGAAGCTTGAATTGGAAAACAATAACAATATAAATGAGAGGGCAATTAATAATTTCCGAAAAAATACACCCGTAGGTTGGGGTGCAAACCCCAACATGAAATTTTTGATCATGGATCCCATGTTGGGGTTTGCACCCCAACCTACATAAGTCCCCTCCCCTGGCAAGGGGAGGGTTAGGGTGGGGTCTTTTTTACATAAATAATTGGAGTTCATCATAATCACAACCTTTGATCGGCTTCGTTAGCGGGGGCTTCCCAAGTGCCGTTCATTTTTTGTTGGCGTTGTTTGTAGTGCTCGTATTCAAATTTTTTGCGCAGTAAACCGCTGGGGTCGTCTTGCACGCGGCGCAACCATTGTTCAAGCTGTTTACGTTCTTCATCTGTTAAACCATCGTCAGGTACAGCTTGTTGTTGCATTTGATTGGCTTCGCTGGCTGCACTGCTGGAAGTTTGTTCTGATTGCATTGCAGCTTGAGATGCAAGGCTGCTAGCCGCTTGTTGATTTTTCTCAAGCGATTCCTGCATGGATTGGTTGTCGCTGCTGGAGGATGAACCTGCATTTGCAGCAGACGCATTTTGGCCGCTTGAACTTTGCGTTTGCGAATCCTGTTGTTGTTGCGAATCCTGATTCGATGCAGAAGAGTTTTGTTGAGAATCAGAAGAGCTTTGTTGCCCTTGTGATTGATTCTGATCAGATTGATTTTGATCTTTTTGATCTTTTTGATCTTTTTGATCTTTTTGATCTTTGTTTTCCTGATTCTGCTGATCTTGATTTTGTTGTTGGTCTTGCTGCTCTTGTTTTTTCAGCGCTTCTTCAACAATTTGACGATTTTTCTTTGCGTCTTCCAGTGCAGGGTTTTGTGATAAGGCTTGATCATAAGCTTTCACGGCTTCTGACAATTGGCCAGCCTTTGCTAATGCATTACCGCGATTGTAATGACCGGTTGCGCTTGTATCTTTTTCATATTGTTTTGCGGCATCAGCATATTGGCCGGCACGATATTGTGCTGCCGATTGCCAGTCTTCACGCTTGAATTCTTTCGCTGCGTCTGCCGCTTGCTCGTTTTGTAATTTTTCGTAGGCGCGTTGGTCCTGATTTTTCCAGAGCTCATCCCAACTCAACGCATAGCTGTTGTCAGGTGTCACCAGCAAAGCGGGCAATAAAAGTAACGACAACACCATGCCACGGCGAAATGCGAATGCAATAAAGGGAAGCAATAAAAATATTAACCAGTAACCGGCATCTGCCCATTGATCAAACTCGTCGGATTTTTTGGATTGCTTGTCTTGATTGTTATTTTCCGGATTCGCTAGTTGATTGAATAACTGCATTTCAGTGGCATCGTTACTCAGAGTTTTGTAACGGCCGCCATGATTCACCGCTAAATCTTTAAGCGGAGAAGCATCCAAATAGCTGGTCACAATATTGTTTTGTCGGTCGCGAACAAAACCGCCATTGCGTGAAGGAATAGGGGCTGGCTCATTGCCGCCTACACCTAAAATGGACAAACGAATCGTTTTATGTTTTGACAGAATTTCAGTAATAGTTTGTTGCGCCTCGTCTTCAACTCCATCGGTTATCAACAACAAGTCGCCAGAGATTAAACCGGCATCTTGCAATAAAGTGATTGCGCGGTTCACGGCTTCTTCCGTATTGCTGCCGGACGCTGGCATGATTGCCGGTGTTAATAACGGCAGCAGATTGGTGATGGTTTTTACATCGTCTGTTAAAGGAGTGACCACATGAGCATTGGCAGCGTATACCAATAAGGCGGTTTGTCCGTCCTGACGTTCGCGTAACAAGTCGGCAATTTTTAATCGCGCGCGCACAATACGTGAAGGTTTTATATCTTCAGTGAGCATGGATGGTGATAGATCAAGAACAATCACCATGGCCGATTGATTTTTTTCCACAGCAACAGGTAACTGCTGCCAGCTGGGGCCTGCGAGCGCTACAACCGCAACCAACCATGCGAGTGCCAACAAACCGATTCGTAGTGGCGAAATACGATGTGTTTTTCCTTCTAATAAAAAAGGCAATAATTCAGGCGCAATTAAATTTTGCCATTGGCCTGCCTGTTTGTGTTGACGCCAGAGCAGCCACAACAAAGGAATGAGTGCAATTAACGCCAGCAGCCAAACAGGGCGCAAGAAATGAAATTGTGTCAGGAATTCATTCATGATTTTACCTCCGCAGATCGGGAGATAGATGAACTAAACAAACCGGGAAAAATTTTGGAGACAGCCATAAGCAAACTTAGCAAAAATGCGATTGCCAAAGGCCAATAAAACAATTGTTTTACCGGACGAAAAGTTTCTTCATCAGATTCGCTGGGTTCAAGCTTATCCAACTGGTGGTGAATTTCGTCCAACTCTTTAAGGCTGCGTGCGCGAAAAAATTCGCCACCGGTTTTTTGTGCAATTTCTTGCATGGCAACTGAATCGACTTCACGATCATAGGGGCTAAAGGCAATGGTGTAGACTTTAGTTTTAGCGGTTACTGCCAAATCAGCTGCTTGTTGCGGTGTAATATCGCCGGAAGTATTTTGCCCATCGGTTAATAAAATCATCACGCGTTTATTATCGGGATAATCTTTTAAACGTTTGATACCTAATGCAATGGCATCGCCAATAGCAGTAGCTTCGCCCGCCATACCGACTTCACTTTCCAACAACATTTGTTGCACTGTGTTGGTGTCGAAAGTTAGCGGTGCTTGTAGATAAGCGTTGCTGCCAAATAAAACCAGGCCGAGACGATCGGCATTGCGGCGAGCAACAAAATCACCTACGACTTTTTTCACTGCCATCAAACGTGTGACACGATATTGCTGATACACCATATCCGGTTCACGCATACTGCCGGAAATATCCACAGCTAATAATAGATCACGCCCTTCCTGTTTCATTTTGACGGGTTCACCCACCCATTGCGGATTAGCTGCTGCCAGGACTGCGAAGATCCATATCAACCACAAGAGAATTTTTTTCGCTGTCGACCCGCGAGAAAACGCGTCAGTGCTTTGTAAACTTTCAACCTGCTGATAAAAAGGCACACGCAAAGCCGCTTGAATTTGTTCTTCGCCTTTCATGCGTTGAATCAAAAAAGGCAAGGGCAGTAGTAATAACCAAAAGGGGTTTGCTAGTTCAAACATTTTATCCCCCTCTCCCTAACCCTCTCGGCAATTGCTCCATGCTTTGCCCTACCTCCTGCATCCATGCAGTCGTCCCACAGGGAGAGAGAACAGAAAGAACTAAAGAAACCAACATTCATACATTCTCCTTAGTAAGCTCCCCTCGCCCTTGATGGGAGAGGGGCCGGGGGAGAGGGTGTTTTGAATTGGATTGGTTTCGATGATTTTGAATCCAGTCTTCAATCATTTGATTTAATTCAGTGGTATTCACTTGCGGATCTTTTTGGTAAAGACCTTGCGTGAGTGCTCTGCCAGTATCAGATAAAAAATGGGATTGCTTGGGGCCATAGCTGTCTAACCAGAGCAACCAATCATCACCTTTTAATGTGGGATCAAACTGTTTTGGTTGCGCTGTTAATGCAGTACGCCGCAATAACAAACTGCTGGCTTGTAAAAATTGTTCGATGTTGGCGTTGTGTTTGAATTCTGTTTGCATTTTTTTAAATTCAGCCAAGGCTTTACGTCTGTAAGCTTGTGCTTGATGGCGGCGGTAAAACCAATAGGCCAATAACAGAGCCAATAGAATTAAACCCATTAATATCCACCAACCGGGTGCGAGCGGCCAGTAACCCGGCTCAGTGGGTAGATGAATATCGGCGAGTGGTAAATCGGCGGGGTTAGTTTGCATGAGTAAATCCTTTTTTGAAATTGTTAGACCCCCTCCCAGCCTCCCCCTTGCCAGGGTGAGGAGCAGTCCCCTCCCCTGGCAAGGGGAGGGTTAGGGTGGGGTCATATTGTCCATTACCAAAATACTGATGCATTTTATTTGTGAAGTTATCCGCAGTAGAAAAACTCAACAATCCAATACGCATTTGTTTGCAAAGATTTTGTAATTTCTCCTGACGTTGTACAAAGGCATGTTCAAATGCAGATTGAAATTGTTTGTTGTAAGCAGGTAGCAAAATTTGTTTGTCGCCATTGGAAATGGACAAATCAGCAGCACTGGCCAAATGTTTTTCGAGTGGATCATAAACTTGAATTAATTTGACATCAGTGTGGCGAACCAGCTCGTAGAGGTGGGGTAAATCTTGCTCGCCCAATCCGTAAAAATCGCTGATGATAAAAACTGCGCTGCCAGGTTTGGCTAAACGGCGTGCGTGATGAATGAGTGGGTTTACATCTTGTGATGTGCGAGTAACCGGAGTAGTGAGTTGATGATTGAAATCCTGAATCTGATGTAAAAATTCCAACACGCTGTGTTTGCTGCGGCGTGGTTTAATGTCGCGCTGCTGTGAATCACCTTGCACTTGTCCGCCGATTCGATCACCACGTGCCAGTGCAGCCCAGGCGAGGGTTGCCGCAATTTCTGCCGCTAACACCGATTTAAAACAATTACGGCTTCCAAAAAACATGCTGGATCGTTGATCAACTAAAATCAGCACCGGGCGTTCGCGTTCTTCGCGATAAACTTTGGTGTGAGTTACTTGCGTTCGCGCCGTGACTCGCCAATCAATGCTGCGAATATCATCGCCGGGTTGATACAACCGGACCTCTTCAAAATCCATTCCTCGCCCGCGAAAACGTGTGCGCTCGTTGCCGCTTAATCGGCTGCGCACTGTGCCTTTTGGAAATAGCGAAATAGTTTGCGCGAGAAATCGGCTGCGCAATAAATTATCCAATTCTGTGTAAGCACCACTGGGCATAGTTATACCAAAGGTACGGCTGACAAAAGACGATTGATCACATCTTGTGTACTGATTCCGCGCGCTTCAGCTTCAAATCGCAAAATCAAACGATGACGCAACACGTCATGCGCAACCGCTTGCACATCATCAGGGCTGACGTAATCACGACCTTGCAACCAGGCATGTGCACGCGCGCAGCGATCAAGCGCAATAGTGGCGCGTGGGCTTGCGCCGAATTCGATCAGTTGTGATAAATCGGCGTGATATTCCGCAGGTCGGCGTGTGGCATTGATGATATGTACCAGATAATTTTCGACCGACTCGGCCATGTGCAACCCCAATACTTGTTGGCGCGCGGCAAATAAATCCGTTTGCGAAATAACCGGTGGTGCTGATTGGGGTTGGTGGCTGGCTTCTTGTCTTGCCAGATGCAAAATTTGTTTTTCGGCTTGCAGGCTGGGGTAATCAACCAATACATGTAAAAGGAAGCGATCGAGTTGTGCTTCGGGCAATGGATAAGTACCTTCCTGTTCAATCGGGTTCTGTGTCGCCATCACCATAAATAATGAAGGCAGGGGATAGGTTTTGCTGCCCACGCTCACCTGACGCTCGGCCATGGCTTCCAATAATGCGGACTGTACCTTGGCCGGTGCGCGGTTGATTTCATCGGCCAACACCAAATTGTGAAATATAGGGCCGGGTTGAAATTCGAACTGGCCGGATTGTGGGCGGTAAATATCAGTGCCGGTTACGTCAGCGGGTAATAGGTCAGGGGTAAATTGTACCCGGTGAAAATTGGCTTCAATCCCTTGCGACAAGGTTTTGATGGCTTTGGTTTTAGCCAGACCCGGTGCGCCTTCGACTAATAAGTGACCATCGGCAAGCAGTGCAATCAATAATCGATTCACTAAATGCTCTTGCCCAAGAATTTGGCTATTCATCCAGCTTGCTAGTTGATGAAGTTGTTGGTGGTTCGACATAAATTTTTGTCCTGAACAAATGGTTTGCTACTGACCGCCAAATTTGGAGACGGTTCCTGATTTTTCAATGTGTTATTGTCATGATCGTCTAATCTTTATAAAGAATTAACGACCAAAATCCTGAAACCCCTGTCATAAGACCGCTAGCAGCATCAGACGGGTACCATTTTATTTGTTGTGTATGTATCAATCCTTGGGAGCCTTGAATGGATAGTCAGCATGTCAGTCACGATCAGTTCAATAGTCTTATGGAAGAATTGAAGGAGTATGCGCTCAAGCAACTCGATCAGTCAGAAGCTGAAAAATTTATGCAGCTGGCTCGATTATTTTTTACCTATTACCCATTGCAGGAATTGGTCGGGCGGCATTTTAGCGATGTGTTTGGCAGTGTCTATCACTGGTGGCGATTTATGCAGCAATTTGATGCGGCTGCACCCAAAATCAGAGTGTTCAATCCACAACTGGCTGAAGACGGTTGGGTGTGTCCTCACACTGTTGTAGTGGTGCTACAAAAAGACATGCCGTTTTTGGTGGATTCAATTCGTATTGAAATGAATCGCCGTGGTATTGCGATTCACGGAATAAAAAGTACTGTGATGAACGTACAGCGCGATTCCCATCACAAACTGATCGCACTCAACGACAGCATGCAACCCTTGGAGAATGCTACCAATGAAGCGCTGATTTTTTTGGAAATCAGTTTGCATTCGCGTGAGGCGGAGTTGCAAAGCTTGCATGAAAGTTTGATGTCAATTTTGCACGAAGTAAATCATGTAGTGCAGGATTACACACCCATGTTGGAGCAGGTCTCGTTATTGGAAAAAAATATCCAGCATGCCATGAGTTCCGCTATGTCGCCATTGGTGCATGAAAGCCAGGAGTTTTTACGCTGGCTAAGCAGTAATCGTTTCACTTTTTTGGGTTACGCTGAATACGATTTTATTGAGCACGAAGAAACCGGGCGACAATTAAAAGAAAATATTCAAAAACGATTGGGTATTTTCGCATTGCGAAAAGCTGATGCAGCAGCGGTGGATGTGAATCAGTTCAATGAAGGTATGGCGCGTTTTCATTTGGCGCCCCATGTGATTACTTTTTCCAAATCGTCAGTTCGTTCCAGGGTTCACCGCTACGCCTATTCGGATTATGTAGTAGTGAAGCGCTTTAATGCTTTGGGTGAGGTTATAGGTGAAAGCCGCTTTATCGGTCTTTATACTTTTGCGGTGTATAACGTCAACCCGATGAATATCCCGCTCATTCGCGACAAGCTCAACAAAGTGGTTGAGCGCAGTGGATTAAATTTAAATTCCTATTACGGAAAAAGTTTCAGACAGGTATTGGAAACCTTTCCTCGCGATGAAATATTCCTTAGCAATAGCAACGAATTGTATGAAACGCTAATGGGTGTAACTCAAATTAATGAGCGTTCGATGGTGCGCCTGTTTATTCGCCGCGATTTATTTGGAAAATTTTTAACCTGTTTGGTGTACATTCCTCGCGATTATTTTTCTACCAAAATAAGACTGAAAATTCAGGATTTTATTGGAAAATTGTTAGGCACGCGCGAATGTGAATTCACTACGTTATATTCAGAATCTATTTTGGCAAGAGTGTATTTGGTATTCAAGTTGGGCAGCCAACCCGTACCGGAGCTTAATATTGCCGAGTTGCAAGATAAAATAGTCGACATTACCCGATCCTGGGAAGAGCAGTTGTTGTATTCTTTGATTGAATCCCAGGGCGAAGAAAGTGCCATGCGTTTATTGCATGATTATCGTGCTGCATTCTCTTCTGCGTATCAGGAATGTTTTGATTCGCGCATGGCCGTGCAGGACATCATGATTATGGAATCCATGAGCGAGAGTAACGATATCGCCATGAGCTTTTATCAACCAGTGAGCCAGGACACTCATGAGTTGCGGTTTAAAATATTTCACGAAAACGAAACCCTGGAATTATCCGACGTCATCCCAGTTCTGGAAAATCTCGGGCTACGGGTGGTCAGCGAAAGTTCCTATGAAATTTCGCGCACCAATGGCGATTATGTGTGGTTACATGATTTTCATCTGCAACATCAATTTTCTTCTGATTTTAATATTCATCAGGTTAAGCAGAAGTTTCAGGAAGCGTTTGCGGCGATATGGCGTAAACAAATGGATAGCGACTCGTTCAATCGATTGGTGTTGGCTTGTGGATTGGAATGGCGTGAAGTCATTGTGTTGCGCGCTTACGCCGCCTATATGCGGCAAACGCTGTTTAATTTTGCGGACGCCTACATTGCTAACGCCCTTGTCAATCATGCTCAGCTGACTCGTCAGTTGATTGACTTTTTTACCGCACGTTTTGATCCCCAAATTAATATGGGGATCAAGATCAACATGGATATGATTGATGATCGTCGTCAAAAAATTCTGCAAGGATTGAATGACGTAGAGAATCTGAATGAGGATAGAATAATTCGTCGTTATCTGACCCTGATAGATAACACGCAGCGCACCAATTTTTATCAATTTGCGCCGGATCATCAGCCAAAAGACTATCTGTCATTTAAATTGAGTCCACGTAAAATTCAGGAAATTCCTGAGCCTCGTCCACTCTTTGAAATATTTGTGTTTTCACATCGAATGGAAGGTGTGCATTTGCGCTCCGCCAAAGTTGCGCGCGGTGGTTTGCGTTGGTCAGACAGATTGCAAGATTACCGCACTGAAATTTTGGGATTGGTAAAAGCCCAGCAAGTTAAAAATGCAGTAATTGTACCTAACGGCGCCAAAGGCGGATTTGTTTGCAAACATCCACCAACCACAGGTGGTCGCGATGCGGTAGTGAAAGAAGCGATAGATTGTTACAAAACCTTTATTCGCGGTTTGTTGGACCTTACCGATAATTTGGTCGAAGGAAAAATTCGCCCGCCGGAAAATGTGTATCGATTTGATGAAGATGATCCTTACCTGGTGGTTGCGGCCGATAAAGGCACAGCAACATTTTCAGATATTGCCAACAGCATTTCGGCTGAATATCAATTTTGGTTGGGCGATGCTTTTGCATCCGGTGGTAGTCAGGGTTACGACCACAAAGCTATGGGGATTACTGCGCGCGGTGCCTGGATTTCCGTGCAGCGTCATTTCAAAGAAAAAGGTATCAACATTCAGCAAGACTCAATCAATGTTGTTGGCATAGGCGATATGTCCGGCGATGTATTTGGCAATGGTATGTTGTTGTCGCAGGCAATTCATTTGGTGGCTGCATTTGATCATCGCCATATTTTTATAGATCCATCACCTGATGCTGTAAAAAGTTTTACAGAACGTAAACGGTTGTTTGGTTTGCCGCGCTCAAGTTGGGCTGATTACGATTCACATCTGATTAGTCAAGGTGGAGGCATTTTCAGTCGGGATTTGAAGTCCATCAAGATCACACCGGAAATGCGGTCACTGTTTGCAATAGACGCAGACTCACTTACGCCGACGGAATTAATCAATACCTTATTAAAATCGCCAGTCGATTTAATCTGGAACGGTGGTATAGGCACTTACGTCAAAGCCAGCACCGAAACTCACGCCGATGCTGGCGATAAAGCCAATGATGTTTTGCGCGTGAATGGCAATGAGCTGCGTTGCCGCGTATTTGGTGAGGGCGGCAATTTGGGTATGACCCAACGCGGGCGTATTGAATATTGTTTACAAGGCGGCAGTTGTAATACCGATTTTATTGACAACGCAGGTGGTGTTGATTGTTCTGACCACGAAGTCAATGCCAAAATTTTATTAAATGAAGTCGTTGCCAATGGTGATCTCACACAAAAGCAACGTAATCAATTATTGGTCGAGATGACGGATAACGTTGCGCAACTGGTGTTGGAAAATAATTATCGTCAAACGCAAGCGATTAGTGTTGCTCAGTCTGAAGCCTTTTCGCGCAGTGCGGAATATCGTCGTTTTATGAATGCATTACAGGCTGCAGGGCGATTGAATCGCAAGCTGGAGTTTTTGCCTGATGACGATGCCTTGTTAGAACGACAGACCCATGGCAAGGGTTTGACTCGTCCCGAGTTGGCGATTTTAATTTCTTACGCTAAAGCCATGCTGAAAGAAGATTTGTCAGTATCTGACATCGCGGATGATGACTACATTATTAATTTTATCGAAGGCGCGTTTCCAAAAAAATTGTGCGAGCTTTATCCGCAACAAATGCGTCAGCATAGATTGCGCCGTGAAATAGTGGCTACCCAAATTGCTAATGATATGGTTAACAGCATGGGGATTAGCTTCGCGCAACGTTTGATGGAATCAACCGGTGCTCATGCCGGTGATGTTGCCAAAGCCTACATTATTGCGCGGGACATTTATCGTATTGATGATTTCCAACGAGCATTGGAAAAAGTGGATCATCAAGTTGAGCCGGGTCTGCAGCTAAAATTAATGAACGACATGATGCGCAGAGTCAGACGCACATCGCGCTGGTTTTTACGCAACAGACGCAGCCATTTGAATCCGGCACTGGAAGTCAGTTTATTTGCACCGGCTATGCAAGAAATCGAACGTGAATTGCCGAATTTATTGCAGGGCGATCCATTAACCGAGTGGCATGCTGCAGCCAAAAAAATGGAAGAAGCCGGGTTGCCTGCTGAACTCATTAATTCAATTACTCGCCCGGCCAATTTGTATTCCGGTTTGAGTGTGGTTGAATCCGCTCGCATTGCGGCCAAACCTTTATTAAAAGTTGCTAAACTCTATTTTGCTTTGGGTCACTATTTAAGTTTGCCCTGGTTTTCCAATCAAATTTCGGATTTGAAAGTGGATAATTTTTGGCAAGCCATGGCAAGAGAAACCTATATGGATGATCTTGAAGCCCAGTTGCGTTCATTGACAATTTCACTGATTGACCAGCTGGACGATGATGAGCGCATACCGGAAATAATTGAGCATTGGAGTTCGCAACATCAGTTATTGATCGGGCGTTGGAAAACTATGGTCAATGAACTGCAAGCGGTGAGCGGTACCGATTTTGCCATGTTCTCGGTTGCACTGCGGGATTTATTGGATCTGGCTCAAGCGAGTCAACACAAAGATGTTTTGTACTCTACTAAAAGCACATGAAAACTGAATCACTGATCATTCGTTTGGCAATACCCGCCGAGGAATTTATTCGTTTGTATCAAGGCAATGCCAGAGCAGTTGTCGCCCGCTCTGACGACGGCCGCCAGGTAAAATTCCCGGCGGATATTTTGCGCCCGTTTGTTCTGCATCAGGGTATTTACGGTGTTTTCAAAATCCATTTCGATGAAATGCATAAATTTAAATCGATAGAAAAATTGGCTTAGGTTTACAGGTGTTTTTTGCTACCATGCTC
>CBINNU010000013.1:0-130867 GCA_966252135.1 uncultured Cellvibrio sp.
GGGCGACCCCGCGCACGTGACCATTGTTACCAATTCGGCCGCGGCGCCCGATCCGTCGCTGCCGCTCGCGCTCGCCCACGCCCTGGAGCGCGGCGCCTTCCGCGTCGCGTGGTCCACTGCCGCCGGGGCGATCTACACGGCGCGCGTTTTTTATTTGTGTCTAACTTTGTTGTCGGAAGTCGCGGCGCTCTTCCAACCTACAATCGAACCATGCGTCGGTTGGAAGAGCGCAGCGACTTCCGACAAACATTTTTCAAAATTCATGAAAAGTCATATATTTAAGCTGCATCAAAAAATGTAAAAAGGGTTACAAATTCTGCTTTATACAGTAACCTCCGATTGACTATCAGGAGGAAAGACTCATGTTGAAATCGGTACGTGCATTTTTTCATCTCGAAGCCGCCAGCGGCATTCTGCTAATCCTCGCCGCTATTTTGGCACTCATCGCAGCCAATACATCACTCAAAATTTATTACGATCAATTGTTATCACTTGATGTGGTAGTGGCGATCGGCAGTTTCTCAATTGCCAAGCCCTTATTGTTGTGGATCAACGACGGTTTAATGGCATTATTCTTTTTAATGGTCGGCCTCGAATTAAAACGTGAAATTTTGGTGGGCGAATTAAATCAATTATCCAAAATTGCGTTGCCAGCTCTGGCTGCCGTTGGTGGAATGGTGGTGCCAGCGGTTATCTATGTGTGGATCAATCGTCATGATCCATATGCGATTCAAGGTTGGGCTATTCCCACTGCGACTGATATTGCATTCGCATTAGGTGTTTTAAGTTTATTGGGGTCACGAATTCCGGTCAGTCTGAAAGTGTTTTTGGTATCGCTCGCCATTTTTGATGATATGGGTGCGATTATTATTATCGCCATTTTCTATACCGATAACTTATCTATCACAGCCATTATCAGTGCAGCGATTGGTTTGAGTATTTTATTTTCGATGAATCGAATGGGCGTGGTTAACCGTTCTGCGTATTTGTTTATCGGCTTAATGGTTTGGGTGAGTTTATTAAAGTCTGGTGTGCACGCTACTTTGGCTGGTGTTGCCATCGCCTTGATGATTCCCTACAAAGGTCTGGACACCGATGGGAAAGAACAAACACCCATGCGCGATTTGGAAAAAGATTTGCACAGCCCCGTCAGTTTTGTGATTTTGCCTTTATTTGCATTTGCCAATGCAGGATTGTCTTTAACCGGTTTGACACTCGACAATATTTTTGCTCCGGTACCAATGGGAATATTGTTGGGATTATTTCTGGGCAAGCAATTGGGAGTCATGTTGTTTACCTGGTTGGCAGTCAAACTTCGCATCGGAAAACTGCCGGAGGATGTGAATTGGGCGCAAATATACGGTGTGGCGATAATTTGTGGAATCGGTTTCACCATGAGTTTGTTTATAGGTTCGTTAGCCTTTGAACAAACGATTGAAAATCAATCCATGCATGATCGTTTGGGTATTTTAATTGGTTCCATTTTATCTGCCCTGGTGGGTTATTGTTGGTTAGCCTTTGTTGCCAAGCCGAAAAAATCAAATTAAAAAATCCGTATAAATTTTTTGTAAAAACTTTTTAATCAATGTAACCGGATTCAGGCGTGAATCCGGGCGAGTCATTTTATCCGCCAGATTTGAAAACAAATGCAAACCTACTTGCAATTGTGTGACAAATTAATAATTCTCCCCATTCCCTCAAATTGGATGGTGAGTATTATGAATAATAAATTTCCCCTGGTTTCTCGTCGGCAATTGCTTATTGGTTCTTCACTGGTTGCCTCATCTTTGTCACTACCCGGCCTGGCGTTGGAGAAATCCGGCATCAAAGCTCTGGTGAATGCAAAAAACAAACGCCCAAAAATTTCTCCTTTTATTTATGGTGGATTTCTGGAGCACATTGGCAACCTGATTAATCATAGCTTGTGGAGTGAAGTGCTGGATGATCGTAAATTCTATTACGGTGTGCTGGAAAAACCAGACGAAAAACCTGTAGAACCTCGTGCAGCTAGAAACTACATTAATAAATGGATTGCTGTAGGCTCAATGAGTGCCTTTTCATTGGATACAAAAAATGCTTACGTGGGTGAGCACAGCCCAAGCATAAAATTATCCGGTTCTTTGCGTGGAATCACGCAACACAATTTGGTGTTAACCGCAAAAAAATATCAAGGACGATTAGTTGTATCCTCAGATGTTAAAACCCCCGTTACTGTGAACTTAATTTGGGGTGATGCCAAATCAGATCGCGCCAGTGTTGAAGTTGAAAGTACAACTGATTGGCAAACAAAAACATTTCAGCTCTCTTGTCCGGTAGATACGACTACTGGCCGCATTGAAATCACAGCGAAGGGTAAAGGTCAATTACGTGTGGGCGCTGTGTCTTTGATGCCTGAAGACAATGTGCAAGGTTTTCGCGCTGACACTTTGGCGCTGATGCGTGAAATGGATTGTAAAATTTTGCGTGTTCCTGGAGGCAATTTTTTATCGGCTTATGATTGGAAAAATACCATCGGTGATTTGGATAAACGTCCGCCGATTTTTGATCCGGTTTGGAAAGCGGTTCAGCCAAATGATGTCGGCTTAAATGAGTTGTTGCAGTTATGCGAATTAATTAAATGTGAACCTTATTGGTGTGTTAACACAGGTTCTGGTGAGCCGCGCTCTGGTGCAGAGTTAGTCGAATATGTGAATGGATCAGCTGATACTTTCTGGGGTGCGCAACGTGCTGCTCACGGCCGCAAAGAACCTTACAAAGTTAAATACTGGAACATTGGTAATGAAATGTACGGCCATTGGCAATTTGGCCACATGGCACGTGATCAATACACCATCAAGCACAATATGTTTGCTGATGCTATGCGTAAAGTTGATCCTTCCATTTATATTATTGTGCCAGGTGGTTTTGTTGATGAGATGACGACTGGTCAAGGTATTTTTATTGAAGGCCAGCCTCAGGTTCATGTGGGTTCTGAACGTGATTGGGCTTATGGCATGTTAAAAAATTCCTGGGGCAAATTTGATGCGCTGGCGACTCACGCTTATCCGCCTGAAAACAAACGCTTTGATTTAAAAACCGGAAAATTATTTGATGTTCAGCAGTCGTTGCAAGAATGGTCACGGCAAATGCCGAACCGTGTGCGCACTATGGTGGACGCATGGGAAGAGTATAAAAAATTATTCCCCGAATTAAATAAAGGTGCAGTCAAAGTATTTTTTGATGAGTGGGCATTTCATTTTCAGGATGATTTGCAAGGTTGTTTGGCGGTTGCTCAGACTTTTCATGAATTTTTCCGTCACACAGATTTTATCGATATGGCCGGTTACACCATGGCAACCGGCTGGCTGGATTTCAATCGTACTCAATCGATTATCAGTACACGCGGCCGAGTGTTCCAACTTTACAATCAACATTTTGGTTCAATCCCGATTGCAGTCGATGGCAACTCACCACAACCAGCACCGCAATATCCAATCGGTGGTGATCAACCGCGTGTGAACTCCGGCAGCCCAACTTATCCGTTGGATTTGTCTGCATCACTAACCGCTGACGGAAAAACTTTGGTGTTGGCTGTAGTCAATGCAACAGAATCCGCACAAAAATTCCAGGTGGGTTTCGAAGGTTTCAAATATAAACCAGTTGGTAAAAATTTGACCTTCGCTGGCCCGCGTGTGGATTCGCGTAACCAGGTTGGCAAAGAACCCGAAGTGGTCTTACGTGAATCGCAATTTAATGCCAAAGCTGATTCGCTTGAAGTTGCTCCATTAAGTATCAATTTTTACCACTATTACACTGTTTAATATTTCAAGAACAGGGATGTCTTGCGTAGATTTTTTTTGATTCAATCTTGAACGAAATTTTTTCACGAGGCTATATCTATCTAGCCCTTCGTCATACCCGAAGGGTATCCAGTGACTTGGTAATCATGAAGTCACTGGATTCGCTTCGCGAATGACGAGGGATTTAGTAGGGGCTCGTGTAAAAATCTCAGAACATAATAACTACCGAGGAAATTGAACATGAACAAACTGGTCAATCGAATAGGTCTATTGCTCTTATCATTTTTTATCTGTTTGCCATCGCTAGCCGAGGTGAATGATTTCGTTCCTGCATCAACCAATGTGATGAACGCAAAATATCCGCAAGTAAATAGTGAAGGGCGGGTGAAGATTCAAATCAAAGCGCCGGAAGCCCAAAAAGTTGCTGTGAATTTTTGGAGCGGCCCGAAAATGGATATGGTGAAAGCAGCGGATGGAACCTGGGAAGTGACAACACCGCCACAAGTTCCTGGTTTGCATTACTACACCTTAACGATTGATGGTGTTGGTGTGAGTGACCCCAATTCAAAAGCTTTTTTTGGTGGCAGCCGTTATGTGAGCGCGGTTGAAATTCCAGAACCGGGTTCGACATACTATTCAAAACAAGATGTTCCTGCAGGTCAGGTTCGCGATATCTGGTATTTTTCAAAAGTCACTGGTGGTTGGCGACATGCCATGGTGTATTTGCCACCACAATATGAAAAGCAAATCAAAAAACGTTTTCCAGTTCTATATTTACAACACGGCGGTGGTGAAGACGAAACCGGTTGGATCAGGCAAGGCAACGCCAATTTTATTCTCGATAATTTAATCGCCGAAGGCAAAGCCAAACCTATGATTGTGGTGATGGCCAATGGTTACCCTGCACGCGCCAATCAAGCTGAGCCGGATTTAAGCAAAGTCGAACGCGGTTCACCCGAGTGGATAAAACTGTTTGAAAAACGTATGGAAGTCTTTGAAGAAGAAATTACGCAAGTATTAATTCCTTATGTTGATAAAGAATACCGCACCCTGAGTGATCGCGAGAATCGCGCAATGGCCGGGCTTTCAATGGGTGGCATGCAAACTTATTACGTCACCACCAAAAATTTGAATTTATTTTCTTACATTGGTGGCTTCAGTGGCGCCGGTGGATTTTTAACGGGCGGAAAGTTTGATCCGAAAAAAGATTATCAAGGTGTATTCGCTGACCCTGATGCTTTTGCGAAAAAAGTAAAACTTTTGTGGTTGGGTATTGGCACAGCAGAACCAGAAAATATGCGCAAAGGTATTCACGGTTTGCATCAGTCATTAAACGATGCGGGCATTAAACATGTGTTTATTGAATCCCAAGGTACTGATCATGAGTGGCAAACCTGGAGAAGAAATTTGCATGATTTTGCGCAGCGGTTGTTTAAGTAAAAACTTGCCCTCACCCTAACCCTCTCCCAGAGGGAGAGGGGACTAGCTCCTCCCTTTGAAAAAGGGAGGCGGGGGAGGGATTTAAGATGGTGAAATTTTCTGAGATTTTAAATCCCGGAACTCCTCCCCTTGGCAGGGGGCGACTCCCCCGCTTAACTAACTACGAAGCGCTCTAATTCCCTCTCCCTCCGGGAGAGGGCGAGGGTGAGGGCAATAACTCTTCAATACCTCCTCATGCCCCGACAAACCTTCCGCAAATCCTTTAATCGCATTGCGCAACAAATTTAATTTTTGTTGTACCTGATCCACTGGCATTGCACTCACAAACGGATCAACGCGTTTGGGATTAATGTTTTGCCCCAGCATCACTGCAACCCAACTGGCGTTGGGAAATAATTCGCCTTCATTGCGAAGAAAACGACCACTTTCAGAAAATAAATTGATCCGGCGTTGCAATGTTTCCGGAATCGTCATGTTGCGACATTCTTGCCAAAACGCTTCGCTGCGTTGATTGGCGTAGTAGTGGAAGATTAAAAGATCGCGTACTTGTTCAAAATCTTTTTGCATCCAGCGATTGTATTCGTCGCGTATAACGGGTGACATGGATGCATCAGGAAACAATGCGATCAAACGACTGATGCCTTGTCGAATTAAATAAATAGAGGTGGATTCGAGCGGTTCTAAAAATCCGGATGATAAACCAATCGCCACACAATTCTTTTCCCAAAACTTTTGGCGATAACCTGTGGTGAATTTGATTAAACGTGGAGTGCCAATCATATCGCCATCAAGTCCGTCGATCAGAATGGATGTGGCCTGGTCCTCACTCATAAAATCGCTGCAATAAATATGGCCGTTACCCGTGCGAGTTTGCGTGGGGATTCGCCATTGCCATCCGGCTGTTTTTGCAGTTGATCGGGTGTAAGGAAGTAAGGGGCCTTTGTGTTTACAAGCAACTGCTAGTGCTCTGTCACAAGGTAACCAATGTTTCCAATCAACCCAGGGGACGTTTAAGGTTTTATCCAACAATAAAGATTTAAAACCGGTGCAATCGATAAAAAAATCGCCTGCAATAATGTTTCCGTTTTCCAATTTTAGTTGGGTGATATTACCTGAATCGGTTGCTTGTGAAATCTCACTGACTTTGCCTTCGATTCGTTTTACTCCACGTGCTTCAGAAAATTGTCGCAGGTAAGCGGCATACAATGCTGCATCAAAATGATAGGCGTAACGTAAATAGGATGCGGGTGCGCCGGGCGTTCGGGTATCGGGGAATGCAAACTTATTGTGCTTGGCGACCACTTCAGTTACGCAATAATCACCAATTGAATCCGAATTTTTGTTGTTGCGACAATGCAACCAATATTGATGGAAATCCAGACCGTCTATATCAATGCCGTGAAATCCAAAGGGATGAAAATAGTGTTTTCCTTTTTGAGACCAATCGACAAATTCAATGCCGAGTTTAAAGGTGGCTTGAGTTGCGCGCATCATCTCGGCTTCGGAAATGCCGAGGAATAAATTGAATTGCAACATATCGGGAATAGTAGCTTCGCCTACACCTATGATGCCGATTTCATCTGATTCAACCAACGTGACTGAAAGATTTTGTGAGGGTGAAATTTTTGCAAGCGCTGCGGCTGTCATCCAACCGGCTGTGCCGCCGCCGACAATGACAATTTTTTTTATGGGTTCGCACATGATCAGCATCCTGAGTCACAGTTAAAAACAACATACTTAAAAAATATCAAAACTCCTAATAAAAAAGGCTGGCACGCTCTGCAGCGGCCAGCCAATAGAAAAGCTCCTGTACAAAACTACAAACTCATACTTGATTAAAAGCTTGCTCTTACTCCGAGCGTAATCAAGCGTCCAACCGGGTTAGACGTGTAGTTGTCATAACCCCATGCACCACCCATGAATCCGCCCTGGTTACCGTTGAAGAATGATGGATCTTCATCAGTAATATTGCGGAAGTCGAGGCTTACACTTAAGTCATTAAATGATCCGCCCAGTGCAAGTTTTTGTGACAAGTGAAGGTCGAAGGTATTGCTCGCTTTCACTGTATCACCACCACTTTGAGGGTTACCGTTGGCATCTCTGACAAGAGGTTTAACGGTGTTGCCACTCCAGTTGTTGTAATCACCTACGTGATTCCAGTAAAGATCTGCAGAGAAATCATTCCAGGTGATACCAAAGTAAGCTCTCGATTTGAACTGGATAGACGGGAATACGCCGTTAAAGCCTGATGTGTTCAATACGGAGAACTTGGGGTTGGGGCCAAAGTTCTGATCAAACTCGGTGAAGTAAGTTCCGCTAGCACCGAAACGAGCTGCAACAGCGTTACCCAGATCAAAGTTGTAATCGAACTGGGCGTCATAACCTTCGATAGACAGGTTCAACCAGTTACGGGCACTTTGGTCAATCAGGTAGTAAACGTTAGTCGGAATCGATCCTCCAATAGTTGCGCCGTTGGCCACGTTGGCAAATTCAAGAATTTGCTGTTGAGTACAACCAGTTGGGCAAATGGTTAACAGAGGTGAACCAGAAGCGGTGATGGATGAAGCCGATGGCGAGTTAACACCGCCAGTGAAGTCATTGTGGAAGAAGGTTACCGAGGTTTTGAAACCATCCAGCCATTCAGGTTTGTAGTCAAAACCGTAGGAATAACTTTCACCGTATTGCGGGCCCATTTTCGAGAAGGCACCACCCAATTGACGACGCATGGCTTCACTACCTTGAGAGATAGTACAAACCACTGAGTTGGCGGTACAGGGATTGGAGCTGTTAGCTTCCACTGCACCGGGAACCTGCCAGACATTGGGGTATGCAGCAACAGGAACGTTAAGCGAGCCAGTAGAGGTCACGCTGCCTGACGCGTACAAATAACCCTGCGAAGGATCACCCATTACCGCGATTGGTGGCGCTACGAAGGACTCGGCCCAGTTGGCACGCACACGGAATTCATCCGTTACATCCCAGTTGATACCGTATTTCGGATTGGTGGTATCACCCACATCCGAGAAGTCGTCATAACGTGCAGCCACGGTGAAATCCATTTGATGAATCAATGGAATCGACATGTCGGATGACACTAGCGGAACAATCGCCTCAGTGAAGAATGACACTACATCACGATCATAATTAAATACGCGATAACCGGAACCAATGGTAGTTGGGCCGGTGTTGTTCGGCGCGCTTAATTTCTGTTGCTGTACTTGCCAGAGATGTTCACCACCCAACGCAACTTTGACTTCGCCTGCAGGCATATCAAACAAACCACCTTGTACGGTGATGCGAGCCTGATTGAAGGTGTTGTAGTTGTTGTTTTGAGTGTTGTTTGTGTAGAGAGAATTCCACACCAACGGATTGGTGCGATTGGCTGATCCGCTATTCCAGACATCCAGAGCATTGTCTGTTGTCAACGGCAATTGCGTCACCACGACGTTTCTACCGGGAATACTCGATGCGGTTGTGCTGCCACCGTTTTGCGTTGTGCCATTCAAGGCAAGCACCGCACAGGCTGTACAGAATTGGCCAAAGCCATCCAATGATGAACGGTTCCAACCGAATGAGTCAGCAATCGTCAGCGACCAGTTGTCGTTGATGTTGTAGTCAACAACCAGGTTGGTATAGATCACATCCTGTTGCGATTCGGTATGGCCATAGTCCTGATCTTCGCGCAATGCCAACCAGGTGATTAGCTCGGTATTGGCTTCAAGTGCACCTGCGGGTGCGGTGAAGAAGGGGTTTTGTTGCCCTGCCACTCCAGCGCCGGTACCAAAGGCGGTTACACCATTGAGTTGACCGGGGTTGGAAGCCTGGTTGGTTTTATTGCGGTTGTAGTTTATTGACAAAGACACGGATAAATCCGGTGTAAAGTCATTCACAACTTTCATCAAACCGTTGAGGCGGTACTGCCCGGGAATAAAGGAGTTGTGGATCGAGGTATTACAGTTTCCGTTGGCGGCGGCGTTGTTGGCAACGGGTGTAGTTGATGAAGTAGATAAGAAGACTTGTCCACTACCGGGTGCTGTACCGCTGTTCACACCAGTCACACGCATAGTGGCCGGATCACACAGGAAGCTGTTGGTGTTGGAACCGCCCTGATCGCGATAATCACCTTTGCTGGCCCAGTCGCGATCTCTGACAAAGAGTTCGGATTGATCACTGTACTGGCCCGCGAAGTAAACGCCACCTGTGTCCCAGGTAGTACCCCAAATACCGTTGAAATCCAGATTGTCGTAACTGTCGGCTTTACCGTAAGAAACATTAACCTCGGCGCCATCAAAGGTACGACGGGTAATAAAGTTCACTACACCCGCAACCGCGTCAGAACCGTAAACGGATGATGCACCGTCAGCCAATACATCAACCCGCTGCATGGCAGAAGTCGGGATGATGTTGGGGTCCGTCTGGTTAAACTGGGCACCACCACCGGGTGTACGCATCCCATCAATCAACACCAGTGTGGTGTTGGACGATGAACCGCCCAATTGGTGAATTTGCGGTGAATAGAATGACCAAAGGTTCTCGCCCTGTGCAAGTGATCCGTTAGTGGTTAACGCAGGAATGGTGTTTACAAGGGTTGAAAGATTGATGGCTTGAGTTTTTTCCAGGTCTTCAACACCGACAGACACAAGATTGGAACCTACGGGTGCAACATTTTTAATACTTGAACCCGTGATGATTACTTCTTCTACCGGTGCTTCTTTTTTATTGTCTGATTTATTCTCGGTATCTTGCGCAAAACTGACTTGGCTGGTTAAACAAGATGCAGAGACTAAAGCAAGCAGCGACCCACCTAATCGAATGGATGTCATGGTATTTCTCCGATTTTATGCATGGTTTGACATGAAATTATTAATATTATTTTCGGCTCTAAGGTACTTTGCCTTTGGCCATGTCTCCGGGCGCGGCTAATGATTGCATCCAAATTGGGCAGTGAACACTGGCAAAAGTCTTATAATAAGAATAATTGTCGGACAAATTTGATAAATGTGATGTGGTTCACATTTTTCGGGTGGTTGATTTTCAAATCCGGGATAAAGGCGGAGCTTTATCCCGATTGAATGGGAGGGAATGTTAGTTGCGAATCAGATAATCAAATGCACCAAGAGATGCCGTCGCACCCGCACCCATAGCCACAATGATTTGCTTGTAAGGCACATTGGTACAGTCGCCTGCAGCAAAAATTCCCGGTACTGAGGTTTCACCTTTTGCGTTGATTTCGATCTCGCCACGGTTGGTTAACTTGATCGTGTCTTTAACAAAATCAGTGTTGGGTAATAAACCGATTTGCACGAAAATGCCTTCAAGTTCAACTGTGACAATTTCGTTGGTCTCGCGATTTTTGTAGTTAAGTGCAACCACTTTTTCGCCATTGCCAATCACTTCGGTTGTTTGCGCCTGAGTAATCACAGTCACGTTCGGCAAGCTGAATAATTTGTTTTGCAAAACAGCGTCTGCACGCAATTTGGAATCGAATTCAATCAGCGTGACATGTGAAACTATGCCGGCCAAATCAATCGCCGCTTCCACACCGGAATTACCGCCGCCGATTACCGCAACGCGTTTGCCTTTGAACAAAGGACCATCGCAATGCGGACAATAGGCAACACCTTTACCGCGATATTCTTGTTCACCCGGCACATTCATTTCACGCCAACGCGCACCGGTTGCCAGAATCACACTTTTGGATTTAACGCTGACGCCGCTCGCCAATTTTATTTGCAATAAATCGCCAGGAATTATTTCTGCCGCTTTTTGCAAATTCATCACATCCACATCATATTCCTTAACGTGTTGTTCTAACGCCATGGCCAATTTCGGCCCCTGAGTTTCTTTAACCGAAATAAAATTTTCGATACCGACTGTATCCAACACTTGTCCACCAAATCGCTCGGCGATTACGCCTGTGCGAATGCCTTTGCGTGCTGCATAAATTGCGGCAGCTGCTCCTGCGGGGCCACCGCCAATGACCAATACATCAAAAGGATCTTTTTGGTTAAGCAATTCCGCATCGCGTTCTGTTGCACCTGTATCGATACGCGCAAGAATTTCTTCGAGACTGGTGCGACCTTGTCCAAAATGTTCACCATTTAAATAAACACTGGGCACGCCCATAATTTTGCGTGATTCCACTTCGTTTTGAAAAAGCGCTCCATCAATCATAACGGCAGAAAATTCAGGATTTTGTGCAGCCAATAAATTCACCGCTTGCACAACATCCGGGCAGTTGTGGCAAGAGAGTGATATAAATACTTCAAAATGATGTTTGCCTTTTAACGCGCGAATTTGTTGCAGTGTTTTGTCATCGACTTTAGGTGGATGACCGCCAATGTGCAACAACGCTAACACCAGTGATGTAAATTCGTGACCCAATGGAATACCCGCAAAATGAATACGAGGTGTTTCATTGTGAGTCGCAACTCCAAATGATGGGCGTAGATGAAAATCGCCATCAAGGCTCACAGAAATTTTGTCTGAAAGCGCTGCAATTTCATGTAACAAATCATGCAGCTCACGACTTTTTTCACTGTCATCCAAACTGGCGATTAATTGAATCGGGCGCTGCAATTTTTGCAAATAAGCACCGAGTTGGTTTTTGATGTTCGTGTCTAACATGAGTTGTCTCCGATGAAATTGTTTGCCCTCACCCTAACCCTCTCCCAGAGGGAGAGGGGATTGAACTCCCTTCTTGCGGAGTTCTGTGGTGGCAATTAACTCCCCTCTCCCTCTGGGAGAGGGGCTGGGGGTGAGGGCGGGTGAATTAAATCTTCCCAACCAAATCCAAAGAAGGTGCCAGGGTTGCTTCACCTTCTTTCCATTTCGCCGGGCAAACTTCACCGGGATGCGCAGCAACATATTGCGCGGCTTTTACTTTGCGTAGTAATTCGGTTGCGTCACGACCGACACCGCCTGAAGTGATTTCAACGATTTGGATTTTTCCGTGTGGATCAATCACAAAAGTTCCGCGATCGGCCAAACCTTCTTCTTCGATCATCACGTCAAAATTGCGAGTGATAGTGCCGGTTGGGTCGGCAATCATCGGGAATTGAATTTTGCCGATGGTGTCGGAAGTGTCGTGCCAGGCTTTGTGCGTGAAGTGGGTGTCGGTTGAGACCGAATAAATTTCCACGCCCATTTTTTGGAATTCAGCATAGTTATCCGCTAAATCGCCCAGTTCGGTTGGGCACACAAAGGTGAAATCTGCCGGGTAGAAAAAGACTACCGACCATTTGCCGCGCAGGTCGGCGTCGCTCACCGGAACGAATTTGCCTTGATGGTAGGCTTGAGCTTTGAAGGGTTTTACCTCTGAATTGATGTATGACATGGTTTGTTCCTCTGGAGTTAAGACGGGTTTGAACTGACGAGGGCCATACTAGTTTGGCAAAACCGATAACTGAAATTAATTGAATGAATGAATTTGATTGTTAATTACAATTTAAGGTTAACTGAAAATCTATTCCCTCCCCTGCCAAGGGGAGGGCTATGGTGGGGTAAGGAGGGAACAATTACCTATGTTTGTGCCTTGGGCTGCTATAAAATGCTGCCACTTTTTATCTATGTATGTTCTATCTAACTGAAGGCTGATTATGGAACGCAAAGAACCCACGCTTAACACTGGTAATGACACCCAATCGGACAGCAATGCCGAGTTGGCGCGTCGTCAGGTGCCGCAACGCAATTATGATCAACGCAACGAGGAACCTCGCAATCGTCCAGCCGCCGCCTCACGTCCCGTTAATAACAGTTCATCCTCTTCCAGTTTGCCGACAATCGCTCTGGTTATCGCCTTGCTTGCGGTAGCTGGAGCCGCCTTTTTGGGGTGGCAGCTATTTCAAGCACAGCAAGCCTTGCAACAAGCGGGTGATCGTATTACCGCTTTGGAACAACAATTAAATGTGAGTGCAGAAGGCACTAATCAATCCGTTGCCTCTCTTGGTGCTCGTTTGACTAAATTGGCCGATACACAAAATAAACAAGCAGCGTTGATTGAAACCAATCGCAAATCGATCGCAGGTAATCTTGAAAAATTCAACGCGCAAAGCAGAGAAGTTGCTGCGGTAAAACAATCAGTAACTGAAGCAAAAAATGCCCTGGCTGCATTGAAGCAAGAAATTGCCAGCAACAAATCTTTGACTGATGCATCACTCGCAAAAGTCGAACCTGTTATTGCACAAATGGAACAAAAAGTTGAAGCCGTGAATGAGGATATCAACAAGCTTGCATTGGATATGGGCAATATGGATGCGATAGATCGTCGCTTGCGCACTGCAGAAGATACGCTTAAAGCAATCGATGATTTCCGTCGCACTACCAATCGCGAAATTCTGCAATTGAAACAACAATCAGCCGCTGCGCCTAAATAATTTGGGATTTTTTATGCCGACTATTATTCGTCAACAAGATTTAATCGACAGCATCGTCGACGCTTTGCAATTTATTTCTTACTACCATCCGGTTGATTTTATTCAAGCAGTGCATAAAGCCTATTTGCGTGAACAAAATAAAGCCGCCAAAGATGCAATGGCGCAAATTCTGATTAATTCGCGTATGTGCGCCATGGGCCATCGCCCGATTTGTCAGGACACAGGAATTGTCACAGTATTTGTTACTGTTGGAATGGATGTGCAATGGGATGCACAAATGAGCCTCACCGATATGATTAACGAAGGTGTGCGTCGCGCATACAATCATCCCGACAATGTATTGCGTGCATCGATTTTGTCCGACCCGGATGGTGCGCGAAAAAATACCGGCGACAACACGCCAGCTATTATTCACTACAACATAGTGCCGGGTAATACCGTCGATATTCATGTTGCGGCAAAAGGTGGTGGCTCTGAAGCTAAAAGCAAATTTGCCATGTTGAACCCATCCGATTCAGTGGTGGATTGGGTGCTTAAAGTTGTTCCGGAAATGGGTGCAGGTTGGTGTCCACCTGGCATGCTCGGGATTGGTATCGGTGGTACTGCCGAAAAAGCCATGATCCTCGCGAAAGAAGCATTACTTGACCCAGTGGATATTCAAGAATTACAAGCGCGTGGTTCGAGTAATCGTGCAGAAGAATTGCGTATCGAATTGTACGACAAAGTAAATCGCTTGGGCATTGGTGCTCAAGGTTTGGGTGGCTTGACCACCGTTGTTGATATCAAAGTCAAAGATTTTCCTACTCACGCTGCTAACAAAGCGGTCGCCATCATTCCTAATTGTGCTGCAACCCGTCACGCGCATTTTGTGTTGGATGGTTCAGGCCCTGCATTTCAAACACCACCCGCATTGGAAGACTATCCGGAAATTACCTGGGAAATCGGCAGTGATGTTCGCCGTGTCAATCTCGATACGCTCAAACCCGAAGATGTGCAGGAGTGGAAAACCGGAGAAACGATTTTGCTCTCAGGCAAGATGTTAACTGGCCGCGATGCTGCGCATAAAAAAATGACTGATTTAATTGCCAAAGGCGAATCGTTGCCAGTCGATTTAAAAGGTCGCTTCATTTATTACGTAGGCCCGGTTGATCCTGTGCGCGATGAAGTGGTTGGCCCCGCTGGTCCAACGACTGCAACACGCATGGATAAATTCACTCGCACCATGCTGGAAAAAACCGGCCTGCTCGGCATGATTGGTAAATCCGAACGTGGTCCGCTCGCTATAGAAGCTATTCGCGATTACAAATCGGTTTATTTGATGGCAGTTGGCGGCGCAGCTTATCTGGTTGCCAAAGCAATCAAATCCTCAAAAGTTGTCGGCTTCCCCGAGTTGGGAATGGAAGCTATTTACGAATTTGATGTAAAAGATATGCCAGTGACAGTTGCGGTAGATTCTCGTGGGGAATCAGTTCACAACACCGGCCCGAAAATCTGGAAAGCAAAAATCGAAGAAGAAGCGATTAAGATGGTGTAAGCCTGTCGTTTAAATAAACCAAAAGGAGCTTCGGCTCCTTTTTTATATCTTTTTATCCCCTCACTGTTATCTCTTTTTATTACCCGCATTTGGCATTTTATTTATCTCGCAAATATTTTTTTGACTGGAAAAGCAAATTCACAAAAGCCTGCTACTGTTAATCCATAAGTTTATTGTGGGAACTTTGCGGTTATGCAAACAAAAGAATGGGTGATTGTAGGAGGGTCGCTTATAGGGGGGTGGAGTATTGCTGAATTTGTTGAAGCATTACTGGGGATAATGTGCACTGCTGCCGGTCTGCTTTATCTTTATCTGAATAAACAGCCTGTTATCAACAATCAACCTGAGTCTTATGTGGAATCAGAACTGCGGCCGCTGTTGATTGAAACTGGAAATAAGTTGCTAAATGTTGTTGAAGAGTCATCACGAGATGTAGAGGCCCTGGTCAGTCTACAATCGGATGCAATCCATTCGTTAACCTCGGCTTTCAATCAAATCAATCTGTTATTGGATAGGCAGCACGCCGATATACATAATTTAATTTTTGCAGAAGATAAGGCCGGTAATAAAGACACCTTCGGTGCGCGAATGGGGCAGTTTGCAATCTCTACATCCCAAACTCTGGATCAATTTGTTCACACCACCATCAGTGTTAGCGCGGCGTCTATGAGCTTGGTTGAAAATCTTCATGTCGCTATTAGAGCGCTACAGTTTGAAGATATATCAAAACAAAAATTGTACTACCACAGGGATACGATCGAATTATTAAATTTTCTGGGGCAAGCATTAAAATTTAGCCCACAAACAATTAATACATTTATTGAAACTCTGTCTCAGGCAGTAGTTCAGATTGAGTCCATGTCCAAAACCAGGCGCACACCTGTATCAAATAAAACCATATCCAGTGGTGAAGTGGAGCTTTTCTAGCAAAGAGGAAAATATATGAGCAAAAGTGTAAAAATGCCAAAGCGTTTTGATTATTCATCAAGCGCTGAATTTAATACGGCACTCAAGGAATCACTGAATAACACTAAGCTAGTCATGATTGATTGTGTAGACATGAGTTACATTGACAGTGCCGGTATAGGATTATTAGTCATGGCTAGTAAACAGGCACAAGCCCATGGGGCCAAGTTGGTCATTACTAATTTGCAATCCACACCAAAAGAAATATTGCAGTTAGCGAACTTGCAAAAAATTATCGAAATTCAGTAGGTTATTTATGCCTGGCGTCAAAACTATAGCATTGCCTACTCGATTTGATTACTCCTATCATCAGGCGTTTTACCAAAATTGTTCCGAAATAACCCAGGACGACAATATAAATGAAATTATCCTGGATTTTGGATTGGTGGAATACATGGATAGCTCAGCTTTAGGTATGTTGGTTATTTTGCATAAAAAGGCAGTCGGTAAAAAAATAAAAATCAGCCGGGCAAGAGGTACAGTAAAAGAGGTTCTGGCTTTGGCAAATATTGAGAAAATTATAGAAATTACAAAATAATATGCATGACAATCATCAGCAGTATCGAATATTAGTAGTCGATGATGATTCGATTTTGAATGATCTGTTCTGTGCTTTTTTGAACTCAAAAGGTTTTGAAACCTTATCCGCCCATAGTTTGGAATCCGTTGAAAGATGTTTGGCTGAAGAGCATTCACTGGATTTACTATTGCTGGATTATCAACTAGGGGATGGTTTGGGCACCGACTTGTTGGAAAAAGCTAATCAGCAACAAATCAGTATTCCACCTGTGATTATGATTAGTGCCAATGAGGATCCGGAATTTCTCGGGGATTGTTTTTCCAAAGGCATAGCCGATTATATTATCAAACCGGTTAATTTATCCCTGCTGGCGCTTAAAGTTAAATCCCTGATTAATTCAGTACGTTTACAGCGGTTGGTTGCGCAGCAAAAAATTGAACTTGAAAAATTCAAAGTAGATGCGCAACGCGAAGAGGCAATTGCAAAATTTACCTATGAATATTTGGTGGCGCGCAACTCGCAAGGGTTTAATGGTGTTAGCCAATATTTAAAATCTCATTCTTCATTTAGCGGTGATATAGCCATTTCCCGCATATCACCGGCTGGCAATGTGTACTTTCTATTAGCTGACGCAACCGGACACGGGTTGTCAGCTGCAATTACCATTATGCCCTTGGTTACTGTATTTAATGGCATGGTGGCTAAAGGTTTTCATTTACAACCCATTGTTACTGAAATCAATCGCAAACTGGTTAACGACACCCCGGAAGATAGATTTGTTGCGGCGGTAGTGGTTGAGTTAAATTTTTCTACATCGGAAATTGCTGTGTGGAACGGTGGTATGCCAACAGCCTATTGGGTTCAAGATAAAAAAATCTTGCATAAATTCACATCACGCAATATGGCGCTGGGCATTCTTGATGAAGATATGTTTGACGCAGATGTCGCGATTATGGATATGCCAGAATCCGGATTGTTATTTATGTGCAGTGACGGATTACTTGAACAAGAAAATGAAGTCGGTGAGCAGTTTGGTGTTGAACGATTGAAAGATATATTGACGAGCAATGATCAACCGGTTGAACCATTACGAATCGCATTGGAACAGCATGCAAATGGACAATCCTACACTGACGATATTTCGATTTGTTCGGTTGATCCAGTCGCAATCCTTGCAGAATTGAAATCCCAATTATCCGCGAACGCGATTCATCAACTGCACCAGGCGATTGATCCTTTTTCCTGGGGGGTCAAAGTCAGTGGTCAAAAATTGGCGAACGCAGATTTACCACCCATGGCGATCCATTTTTTGCAGTATGTGGGTATTGATCAGTCAACTTGTCAAAGGGTATTCGCAATTGTTAACGAATTAGTCACCAATAGTATTGATCACGGCATATTGGGCTTGTCTTCAAGCTTGAAACAAAACCCGGAAGGTTTTATGCAATATTTTTTGACAAGGGAAAAATTGCTGAATGATCTGAATGATGAAAATTTTGTTGAGTTACATTTGGACTGGGTGCCAATAGATGGAAGAAAAAAATTAATGATCACATGTCGTGATAGCGGCCAGGGTTATGATCACCTGCAACAAGGATCATTGGATATTCAGCAATATGCAGGTCGAGGCCTTATATTGGTGCGTAATTTGTCGGAGTCAGTGGAGATTTTAGCGCCAGGCAATTTTATCAAAATAATTTTGTGAGCATTTTTTCGAATGGCATCTATAGTTAATTTGTTTGTAAACAGTGAGAAGGGATCACCATGAGTAAACACATTTTAATCGTTGACGACTCGGCGTCGGTTCGCCAAATGGTTGAAGCAACGTTGAAGACTGCCAGCTATGCAGTCACAGTGGCTAAAGATGGCGCAGAGGCGTTTGAAATTGCTAAAGGCAAACAATTTGATTTTGTATTGACCGACCAGAATATGCCCAATATGGATGGTTTGACGCTGATTAAATCGCTTAGATCTTTACCCAATTATGCCAGCACGCCCATAGTTGTTCTGACAACCGAAGCCAGCGATGCTATGAAGACTCAGGGGCGCGCTGCAGGTGCAACTGGCTGGATGGTCAAGCCATTTGAACCGGCAAAACTCCTGGAAGTAGCAAAAAAAGTTATGGGTTGATTGCCTGGACTGATTAGCAGGCGAAGGATTTGATTATGTCTATCGACATGCGGCAATTCCATTCAGTGTTTTTTGAGGAAAGCCAGGAGCACCTGGATGAGATGGAGCATTTGTTGCTCAACCTCGATGTAAAAGATCCTGATAGTGAAGAACTCAACAGCATTTTTCGTGCGGCCCATTCCATTAAAGGTGGTAGCGGGATTTTTGGTTTTGATGCACTTGCAAGCGTTACCCATGTTATGGAGAGCTTGCTCGATAAAATCAGACAGGGAAAAATGCCCATCACTGCTGATTTAGTGGATTTGTTTTTATCTTCTGTTGATGTTTTAAAAAATATTCTGACATCTTACCGTAACAATACCGAGATAGATTGGGCTGCGGCGAATCGGTTAACTGAGATATTAGAGACCGCCACAGCTAGTAAACCTAAATCAAAGAAATCCAAAAAAGTTGATGAAGGTTATGGATTTTTCACTGATCCAGTTAATCACTCGCAAGAAGCTTACGGATTTTTTGAAGATGAACAGACCTCGGAAGCCTATGGATTTTTTGAAAAAGTCAATCAGCCAAAAGAAGAATCCTATGGCTTTTTCGATGAGGTTCCCGTCACATCACTTCAGTCAAGCAGCCCTTCAACAGATATTGCCCACACGCAGCCAGCGCCATCTGACAATGTTGCAAGCTCGGTAGTTTCTTCATCCGTCCATAAATCCGGTAAATCCGCAGAATCTATTGAAAGCTCATCCATTCGTGTGGATGTTGCCAAGGTTGATCAATTAATTAATTTGGTTGGCGAAATTGTCATTACTCAATCCATGATGAACTTATTGGGTAAAAGCATTGAAGGCAGTTTGGGTGAAAAATACCAAAGCATAGCGGCTGAATTGGAGCGTAATACACGCGAAATTCAAGAAGCGGTTATGTCCATTCGTATGCTGCCTATTTCATTCGTATTTAATCGGTTCCCGCGCGTGGTACGTGATCTTTCACACAAGCTTGGTAAATCAATTGATTTGATTATTGAAGGCGGCGAAACCGAATTGGATAAGGGATTAACTGAAAAGTTAGTCGATCCTTTAACCCATTTAGTTCGTAATTCGATAGATCATGGTATTGAATCCTCTGATTTACGTATTGCTCGCGGTAAAAATCCAACAGGTAAGGTTACGCTCAAAGCCAATCAACAAGGTGGCAATATTATTATCAGCATTACCGATGATGGTGGTGGATTAAATCGACAAAAGATTTTGGAAAAAGCGCAGGAAAAAAATATTCCGGTCAGTGATAACCCCAGCGATGCTGATGTCTGGCAATTAATTTTTGCACCAGGTTTTTCAACTGCGGAGCAAGTAACAGATGTATCAGGGCGTGGTGTGGGCATGGATGTAGTGAAGCGCAATGTGCAGGCATTGGGTGGTCGAATCGATATTGAATCACAAGAAGGATTAGGCGCAAGTTTTACGATTCGTCTACCTTTGACACTCGCAATAGTGGATGGCATGGGTGTTTCGGTGGGTAATCAAACTTTTATTATTCCGTTGGTTAACATTATTGAATCCATGCAGCCCGCAGAAAAAGACATCAAAACCCTGGTGGGGGACGATCAGCTTTTATTGGTTCGTGATCAATATTGGCCGATTCTATCGCTATACAAACTCATGCAAATTGAATCGCAACACACTCAGGTACATAAGGGCATCGCTGTTTTAATTGAAACTAATAAGCATAAATTTGCACTGTTTGTGGATGCTCTGGTGGGGCAACAACAAGTGGTCATCAAAAGTTTGGAGCAGCATTACAAGCGTGTACAGGGTGTTGCCGGGGCAACCATTATGGGGGATGGCAGTGTTGCCTTGATTTTGGATGTGGAATCGCTTGGCTTCAATATTTCCAATCATGTTTATGATGATCTGGCTAAAGCCGGTTAGCATTTTTTATTATTTTCAGTTGCGTTGTTTATTTCAAATTCTATTTGTTGTCGCTGGTTTCATTGTAAAACGGTTTAATCGCTAAGGTTTTATTGACTGAAAATTCTGGATAAAAATTCTATTCAGTGTCTTGCAATTAGTAATTGTTAACTACACTTACAGCATCTTTTATTTTATGCAGGAGGCTTCGCATGGCCGAACAAGGTCTGTTGACCAACTCCCCTAATCAGGAATTTCTAACGTTCACTCTGGGCAGTGAAAATTATGCGCTGGATATTCTTACCGTTAAAGAAATTCGTGGTTATGAAAACCCCACCAAAATTGCCAATGCACCGCCCTTTATAAAAGGCGTGATTAATTTGCGTGGCGACATAGTTCCTATAGTCGATTTGCGAATTAAATTTAATGTGGGCCAGGCGACCTACGATGAATTTACTATCGTGATTGTGTTGCATATACATAATCGCATCGTCGGTATGGTGGTGGATAGCGTATCGGATGTTGTCAGCTTGACCAAAGATCAATTGCGTCCGCCGCCCGATTTTGGTGTGGCATTTGACAGTCATTACCTCTTGGGGCTTGCCACTATCAATGAACAAATGATTATTTTGGTTGATATTAATGAATTGATATCAAGTGAAGAAATGGGTTTGTTTGATAAAAATACCCTGGGTGTTAATCAGAAGGAATAAATCATGAATATGTCGTTAAAAAAACAACTGAGCCTTATGGCAGCTATTGCCATAGTGTCCGTACTGTTGCTGGGATTTTTTTCTTGGTTGATGGCAAAAAATAGCAGTATTGGCAGCGAAAAATATCTAAATATTATCCATGCCAATGAATTAACCGCTGATGTTTTGCCGCCACCTTTGTTTATGGTGGAATCCATGATGAAAGTTGAGGCTTTAAGCAGTGCGGATGCGGCCACCCGCTCAAATCTAATTCGGGAAATAAAAAATCATTTTAAAGACTACGATGTTCGTGTAGATCGGTGGAAAAACTCCAATGATGCGCCACAAGAAATCAAACAAGCTATCACCGGCAAGTTGGATTCAGCTTCCCAGGAATTTATCGATGTGATCACGCAGCAAGTTATTCCAGCTGCATCGGCAGCCAATTCGGATGCGCTGGCCCAGGCATTGATTGCAGCGCGTGAATCATTTGCCAAACATCGCGAAGTGGTAGATCAACTAGTCGTTCTTGCCAATAACTATGTACAAAAGCAGGCGGAGTCAGGTAAGTCCAGCGTTGAAAAATACAAAAGCTTATTGATGATTGTGGCGTTCATTTCAATTGGCTTGGTGGTGTTGGCCTCAGTCTTCTTCTCGCGTTTGATACTAAATCGTTTGGGAACTGATCCTGCCGATTTGCAGCGAGTTGCGTCTGCAATTACAGCAGGCAATTATAATGTTGAACTCGAAAGTAAAGGGGATGCTGCCAGTGTGGCCGCAGCCGTTTCATCTATGGTGGATTCTATAAAGTCCAATCTGGCGCAGGCATCCCATAACCATCGTATACGCAATGCGCTTGATGTGACTTCCAGTAATGTGATGATTGCGGATGTTAGTCGCACCATTATTTATATGAATAAAGCAGTCGAAAAAATGCTGCGTATTGCTGAAAGTGATTTGCGCAAAGCACTTCCACATTTTTCGGTGGATAAAGTGGTAGGCAGTAATATGGATATATTCCATAAAAATCCAGCGCACCAATCCACCTTGCTGGAAAATTTACGAGGCACTTATGTGGGCAATATTGTGGTTGCCGGCAGAAGTTTCCGTTTAATTGCCAATCCCATTTTTGATGAAAAAGGTGAACGATTGGGTTCGGTAGTGGAATGGTTGGATAGAACAGATGAAGTGGCTGTGGAAAAAGAGGTTAGTCATTTGGTTGAATCTGCAGCCGCAGGCGATTTTAGTACGCGCATTGCAGTAGAAAGCAAAGAAGGTTTCTTCCTGAAGCTGGCTGAGGGACTAAATCAGTTGGTTAATACGGCTGATAAAGGTTTGAATGATGTTGCTCGTGTATTGGGTGCAATTTCAAAAGGTGATTTGACTGAAAAAATCAATGCTGAATATTCTGGCACATTCGGTGACCTCAAAAATTATTGTAATGAAACCACAGAAAATTTGACATCGATGCTGAGTGACATCCGTAATGCCGTCGAAACTATTTTTACGGCCTCTACTGAAATTGCTCAAGGCAATGCCGATTTATCATCGCGCACGGAACAACAAGCGGCGAATTTGGAAGAAACGGCATCCAGCATGGAAGAGTTAACCTCAACCGTTAAATTAAATGCGGATAACGCCAAACAAGCCAATGTGTTGGCAGAACAAGCATCAAGTGTTGCGACTGATGGTGGCTCGTTGATTCAACAAGTCGTGGTGACTATGGATGACATTAATCAATCGGCGAAAAAAATCAGCGATATTATTGGCGTGATTGATGGCATTGCGTTCCAAACCAATATTCTTGCATTAAATGCAGCGGTTGAAGCAGCAAGAGCGGGTGATCAGGGTCGCGGCTTCGCCGTGGTTGCCAGTGAAGTCAGAACCCTTGCGCAACGCTCGGCCAATGCTGCAAAAGATATCAAATCATTGATCAGTGATTCAGTACAAAAAATCGAGAGTGGTAATTCGCTGGTGAATAAATCCGGTGAAACCATGAAAGAGATTGTGAATTCGATTAAACGTGTGAACGACATTATGTCGGAGATTGCGGCAGCATCGAATGAACAATCCACTGGCATTGAAGAAGTCTCGACTGCGGTATCGCAGATGGATGAGATGACGCAGCAAAACGCGGCATTGGTTGAAGAGGCCGCAGCTGCGGCGGAGAGTTTGCAGTCGCAAGCGGATCAATTAAATCGAAGTGTAGGGCAATTCCGTTTATCGGCGGAATCGGAATCGGTAAATTCAGTGCGAGCGGCACCGAGAATCAGTCATTCGAGTAGTGTTAATGTTCCGGCCAAACAATCAGCACCGAAAAAAACCTCAACAAAAAAGTTATCGCCACCCAAATCCAACGCGGATGATGAGTGGGAAAGTTTTTAAACACAACTTTTAGATTAAGAGAGATAGACTGCAAGAGGTTAGTAGCATGGGCTTTAAACAAAAATTACTTTCTCTTGCAGGCTTGGGGTTGTTTTGTGCACTGGCTATAGCGCTAGTAGCCATTTATACAAAAACAACAATGGATAGAGCCAGTAAATACCAAATCACTATTAATACTGCGCTAAAAAATCATCTCGACGGCGACATGATGCATGACGCAATTCGAGGTGATGTATTGAATGCGTTGCTGGCTGCATCCAAACAGGATGCCTCGGCATTGAATGATGTTCAGAACGATCTCGATGATCATGCTGATCGATTCCGTAATAATATTAATGCTAATCAACAGTTGGCGCTTGATACGCAATTAAAGTCATTGTTAAAAGAACAGCAGCCTACGTTAGAGGCTTACATAAACGCTGCAAGTAATATTGTGCGCACTGCGCGATTAGATCCCGTGCAAGCAGATAAACTGATGCAAGAATTTATGGACGCGTTCACCGAACTGGAAGAAATAGGTGAAAAATTATCTGACCAAATTCAGCAGCAGGCTACAGATGCTGATAAACAATCCGCTCAGGTTTCTGAAGCAGGAAAATTATATATCTACGTGATATTGCTAATCTCGGCAATATTATTGGTTCTCTATTCGACCTATGTCATTCGAAATACTCTGGGGATTTTGGGTGATGATCCTGCGGTATTGAAAGCCTTGGTTGATAGTGTCTCGGCTGGTGAATTTTTGACGACCAACAAAGTCTATGATCCAGCCAGTGTGATGGGTGCTATGACGCAAATGTGCGGTAATATCAAAGCCAATCAGGAACAGGCGACCGCTAACGCCCGTGTTCGCAGTGCATTGGATGTAACCTCATGTAATTTGATGATTGCTGATGCCAATCGCACTATTATTTACATGAATAGATCAGTCGAGAAAATGTTGCGCAATGTTGAAATGGAATTACGCAAGGCCTTGCCGCCTTTTTCTGTGGACAAGGTGGTTGGCAGTAATATGGATATTTTTCATAAAAATCCATCGCATCAAAGTCATCTGTTGGGTAGTTTGCGCGATACTTATATTGGCAATATTCAAGTAGCGGGGCTGAGCTTTCGATTAATTGCTAATCCCATTTTTAATGAAAAAGGCGAGCGACTGGGTTCGGTAGTAGAATGGTTGGATCGCACCGCAGAAGTAAAAGCCGAGGTGGAAATCGCGCAATTAGTAGAAGCTGCTGCGGCGGGTAATTTGCAATTGCGTGTTGACACTCATAGCAAGCAAGGTTTCTTTTTAACATTGGCAGAAGGTTTAAATCAGCTAGTTAATACAGCAGAAAAAGGATTAAATGATGTTGCTCGTGTGTTGGGAGCTATGGCCAAGGGTGATTTAACAGAAAAAATTGATGCAGAATATTCTGGAACCTTTGCTGATTTAAAAAATTACTGTAACGACACCAATCAAAATCTGACAGCTATGATGTTGGATATTCGTACTGCCGCTGAAACTATCTTTACGGCTTCTTCCGAAATTGCTCAGGGCAATGCCGATTTATCATCTCGTACCGAACAACAAGCGGCAAATCTGGAAGAAACCGCGTCCAGCATGGAAGAGTTAACCTCCACAGTTAAATTAAACGCTGACAATGCCAAGCAGGCGAATGTTTTAGCCGAGCAAGCATCCAGTGTCGCCATTGATGGTGGTACATTGATTCAAAAAGTGGTTGTCACTATGGATGACATTAACCAATCCGCGAAAAAAATCAGCGATATTATTGGCGTGATTGATGGCATTGCCTTTCAAACCAATATTCTTGCATTAAATGCCGCAGTTGAAGCCGCGAGAGCGGGCGACCAAGGTCGTGGTTTTGCGGTTGTAGCCAGTGAAGTTAGAACCCTTGCTCAACGCTCGGCCAATGCGGCAAAAGATATCAAATCATTGATCAGCGATTCGGTGCAAAAAATTGAAAGCGGTAATTCGTTGGTGAATAAATCCGGCGAAACCATGAAAGAAATTGTCAATTCGATTAAACGCGTAAACGACATAATGTCGGAGATAGCTGCAGCATCGAATGAACAATCCACCGGTATTGAAGAAGTCTCAACAGCCGTATCGCAAATGGATGAGATGACGCAACAAAACGCTGCATTGGTTGAAGAGGCTGCAGCTGCGGCGGAGAGTTTGCAATCGCAAGCGGATCAATTAAATCGAAGTGTAGGGCAATTCCGTTTATCGGCGGAATCGGAATCGGTAAATTCAGTGCGAGCGGCGCCGAGAATCAGTCATTCGAGTAGCGCTAATGTTCCGGCCAAACAATCAGCACCGAAAAAAACCTCAACAAAAAAATTATCGCCACCAAAATCCAACGCGGATGATGGGTGGGAAAGTTTTTAGTTAACACCTGTGAGTAGAGTTATGAAATTAGGTCAGTTGTTGTCATTTAATTTTGATTCAGAACAAGTGTATATCAGCAAAAAAGAGCTTGTCGATTTGCAAGGCAAGGTTGCTGCTATATCAAAATCACAGGCTGTAATCGAATTTGATTTACAGGGGCATGTATTGTGGGCCAATAATAATTTTTTACAGTGTCTTGGATATACACTTGATGAGATAAAAGGAAAACACCATCGTTTATTTGTCGATGCTGGCTATCAAAATACTATCGAATATAAACGATTTTGGGAAAAGCTTTCTCGTGGTGAATACGACACAGGTCAATATAAACGCATATCTAAATCGGGTAAGGAAATTTGGATTCAAGCCAGTTACAACCCGGTTTTGGATGAACACAACCGACCTTTAAAAATAGTGAAATATGCTACCGATATTACTCAAGAAAAAATCCGTAACTCAGATTACGAAGGGCAGTTGTCTGCGATATCAAAATCTCAGGCTGTTATTGAATTCAATTTAGATGGAAGCATTATTCAAGCCAATGAGAATTTTCTGAAAACTATGGGCTATTCGTTACATGAAATACAAGGACGCCACCATAGCCTGTTTGTGGAGCCTGCTTATAGGCAATCAGTCGAGTATTTGGAGTTTTGGAAAAAATTAGCCAATGGAGAGTACCAGGCAAATCGGTTTCCGCGTGTTGCAAAAAATGGTAGCAGGGTTTGGATTCAGGCCAGTTACAACCCGATCATGGATTTAAACGGTAAACCCTATAAAGTTGTCAAATATGCTACTGACATAACTGCACAGGTGAACGCAGAAGAACTGTTAAAAAAGACCGTTGATGAAATTCAAACAGTAATCGGTGCTGCCAGCGATAACGATTTATCGCTGCGAATTAATCTGAATGGAAAAACCGGTGAGCTTTATGAGTTGTGCGAAGGACTTAATTCGCTGTTGGATAATATGTCCAATGTTATTGGTCAAATCAAACAGGCCGCCGAAACTATCTTTACGGCTTCTTCCGAAATTGCTCAAGGCAATGCCGATTTATCATCGCGCACGGAACAACAAGCGGCGAATTTGGAAGAAACGGCATCCAGCATGGAAGAGTTAACCTCAACCGTTAAATTAAATGCGGATAACGCCAAACAAGCCAATGTGTTGGCAGAACAAGCATCAAGTGTTGCGACTGATGGTGGCTCGTTGATTCAACAAGTCGTGGTGACTATGGATGACATTAATCAATCGGCGAAAAAAATCAGCGATATTATTGGCGTGATTGATGGCATTGCGTTCCAAACCAATATTCTTGCATTAAATGCAGCGGTTGAAGCAGCAAGAGCGGGTGATCAGGGTCGCGGCTTCGCCGTGGTTGCCAGTGAAGTCAGAACCCTTGCGCAACGCTCGGCCAATGCTGCAAAAGATATCAAATCATTGATCAGTGATTCAGTACAAAAAATCGAGAGTGGTAATTCGCTGGTGAATAAATCCGGTGAAACCATGAAAGAGATTGTGAATTCGATTAAACGTGTGAACGACATTATGTCGGAGATTGCGGCAGCATCGAATGAACAATCCACTGGCATTGAAGAAGTCTCGACTGCGGTATCGCAGATGGATGAGATGACGCAGCAAAACGCGGCATTGGTTGAAGAGGCCGCAGCTGCGGCGGAGAGTTTGCAGTCGCAAGCGGATCAATTAAATCGAAGTGTAGGGCAATTCCGTTTATCGGCGGAATCGGAATCGGTAAATTCAGTGCGAGCGGCGCCGAGAATCAGTCATTCGAGTAGCGCTAATGTTCCGGCCAAACAATCAGCACCGAAAAAAACCTCAACAAAAAAATTATCGCCACCCAAATCCAACGCGGACGATGAGTGGGAAAGTTTTTAGTCTCTTATAAATATAAAGTGTAAAATGAATAGGAGAGTTTGATTCTTGGCAATAGGCAACAATCTACAAGATCGTGAATTTACCTACACGCATGCGGACTTTGATCGTGTTCGAAACATTATTTATAAAAAAGCGGGAATCAATTTATCGGATAGCAAAAAGCAGTTGGTTTACAGTCGATTAGCTCGACGTTTGCGCGCGTTGGGTTTGCCGGATTTCACTGCTTATTTGTCTTACCTTGAATCAACTGATGCGGAACAACAGGAGTTTGTGAACGCGCTTACCACCAATCTCACGGCGTTTTTTCGTGAGGAACATCACTTTGATATATTGCATAAATTTGCCAGTCAATTTTCCTATAAGCGACCGCTTCGCGTTTGGTGTGCTGCGTCCAGTACGGGAGAAGAACCTTATTCAATTGCCATGACATTGGTGGAAGCCTTCGGGCGTTATGATCCGCCGGTTGAAATCATTGCATCGGATATAGATAGCAATGTATTGGCAGAAGCCAGTCATGGTGTTTATTTTGAAAACCGAATTGATAACATCAACCTTGAACGGAAAAAGCATTTTTTTTTGAAAGGGAAAAACAAAAATGCCGGCAAGGTGCGCGTAGTAGATGCTCTGCGAAATATGGTGGAGTACCGACAAATTAATCTGCTGGATAATAAATGGCCATTAACCGGATTATTCGATGTTATTTTTTGTCGTAATGTGATGATATATTTTGATAAAACAACCCAGCACAAATTGCTGGAGCGAATGTTAAAATTATTGCAGCGAGATGGTTTGTATATTGCGGGCCACTCAGAAAGTTTTTCCCAGGCGAGTCATTTGGTGAAACTGGTGGGTAAAACTACCTACCAGTTAGTTGATAAGGGATAGCAATATGGTGGAAACGACACGTGATCAAAATGAACATCTTGCGTTGAACACCTATTTCGACCGTCATTTTGAAAAGCAAGCTGTGAAAATTATGCCTGGAGAGTATTTTGTGACTACGGGAGATAAATTAATCGTCACAGTTCTGGGTTCCTGCGTTGCTGTTTGCCTGCGTGATAAATACACCGGTGTAGGGGGAATGAATCACTTTTTATTGCCTAATGACGGTAGCCATGAAACGGGCTTATTAACGGAGTCGGCACGTTATGGCGTGTATGCGATGGAAATTTTAATTAACCATTTGCTAAAGCTGGGCGCTAATCGTAATCGATTTGAAGCAAAAGTATTTGGTGGTGGTAATGTGTTGCGTGGAATGACAGTTAATAATGTTGGGCAACGTAATGCCGAGTTTGTATTGGATTATCTTTCCAATGAATCTATTTCTGTTGTCGCTAAAGATCTACTTGGTGACTTCCCAAGAAAAGTATATTTTTTTCCTGATACAGGTCAGGTAATGGTTAAAAAACTTAAGTCTGTTCATAACACCACCATTCTGGATCGTGAAACAGAATACCGTATGCGTGTTAAATACACTCCCAAATCGGGCGATGTGGAACTGTTCGGTTAATTATTCAGGAATTTTATTGTGGCAATCAAGGTATTGATAGTAGACGATTCAGCATTGGTACGTTCGCTGCTATCCGAAATAATCAATGATGTACCTGAACTAGAATTAGTGGGTGCTGCGCCTGATGCCTATGTTGCGCGCGATATGATTAATCAATTTACCCCTGACGTCATTACATTGGATGTCGAAATGCCACGCATGGATGGTTTATCTTTTTTAGAAAAATTAATGGCTGCCAGACCCACACCGGTATTGATGATTTCAACATTAACCGAAGAGGGAGCCGATGCAACTCTGCGTGCATTGGAGTTGGGCGCAGTTGATTTTTTGCCCAAGCCAAGATTAGGCGTTGCTTCGGGTATTCGTGAGTACGCGGAATTAATTGTTGAAAAAATTATAGCTGCATCCAAAGTCCGTGTACGCGCAAGATCATCAATCAAAATTGCAGAAGAGTTTCAACCAAAAGAAAAAATAAAAATCCAACAAATTCAAAGCACAGAAAAAATTATTGCTATAGGGGCCTCAACCGGTGGCACTGAAGCTATTAAAGATTTATTAATGCAATTTCCTGCTGCAGTGCCCGGCATTGTCATGACTCAACATATGCCGCCGGGTTTTACGCGAACCTTCGCTGAACGTCTCGACAAAACAACACGCTTACATGTGGTAGAGGCTAGGGGTGGAGAAAGGATTTTACCCGGTCATGCCTATTTGGCGCCCGGCGGCTTCCATTTGGTGGTGGCTCGCAGCGGTGCGGATTACATTGTGAAATTATCCGATGCTGAACCTGTACATCGTCATCGCCCTGCAGTGGATGTGATGATGGAATCTGTTGCCAGAGTAGGCGGAAAAAATGTTATAGGTGTGTTGTTGACGGGTATGGGTAAAGATGGTGCTCAGGGTATGTTGGATATTCGTAAACAAGGTGGTTACACCTTTGCACAGGACGAGGAGAGTTGTGTGGTGTACGGCATGCCAAAAGAGGCCGTCGCCATAGGCGGGGTTGATCAATCCGTTGAGTTAGCAAAAATGGGCGAAGCCATTTTGGCAAAACTTAAATTCATGGGCAGTGGCAACCGTCTGTAATTAATTCAGAATCTTTTCTAACATCTCATACAGAGTTTTGGCTGCATAGTTTTGTGGCATGATGTTTTTCGCGGTAATCGATAGTTGAAAGCTACCTTCAATTGCGGCCATGATCATGGCGACTTTTTGTTTGATGGCTGCTTTTTGTTTTTCACCTGCTTCCAATAATAATTTTTCTAAAATGGATTGTTGCTTTTTCAAAACTGATTCATAAATCACTTGTACCTCCTCCTGACGTATAGCTTCGGTACCTATCACCACCCAGGCCGCGACTAAGGTGCTGGTGCTGGATTCGTCCTTGGCCAGATGTGCATCAATATAGGCTTTGATTTTTTCTTTAGCCGTTTTGGCTTTTTCACTTTTTTGTTGATAGCGATCTAATATCAAATCGGAAATCTGTTGCACCAGTTCCAACAGAATTTCCTGTTTATTTTTAAAATGATAATGGATCAAACCCGGTGCCAAACCGGCAGAGGTCGCAATTTGTTGAATGGTCGCTTTGGCATAGCCCTGGCTCGCCATTACCTCAACAAAGGCTTGTACGATTTGTTTGCGTCTTTCCTGAGTATTGCTGGGTCTGGCCATGGGTCTGGTCTCTGTTGAATCTGTCGCAAAGCTTAAACTATTTTGGTTGCTTGACCAAATTATATTTGACAAGGCTAGGGTCGCGAGAGTAGCTTAAGCATAAATTGGTTATTTGACCAATTTATATCTGGCCGGAGGTTATGATGTCTAATCCTGTTAAAACTGCTGTCTATGCCTTTTCGGCTGATCCTATTACTTATGGGCACATCAATATTGTTGAACGAGTTGCTGCCTGTTTTGACAAATTAGTGGTGGGAATAGGGCGCAATCCTTTAAAGAAATATAGCTTTTCGCTTGAGCAGCGATTAATGCTGGCTCGTAAATCTCTGTCGCATTTGGCAAATGTTGAAGTACTGTCGTTTGACGGCATGATGGTCGACTTTGCCTATGAGCAGGGCGCAAAAATTATTGTGAAAGGTGTGCGCAACGCGGCGGATTTGGATTACGAACAAACCTTACATTTGGTGGGGGTCAGTCAGGAAATGGGCATAGATACCCATCTGTTATTTGCTGATCCGAAATTGGCGCATGTGAGTTCCAGTGTGGTGAAAGCTATGCAATTGGAACAAGGATTTATTCATCAATATGTGCCCCTGGTGGTAAAAGCTGCATTGGAAGCGAAAATCAGCCAGCAATTAATATTGGGTGTAACAGGTTCGATTGCATCAGGCAAAACGACTTTATGTAATCAATTAGCGCAACAAGCGAATAAGTTGGGGATTGCTTTGCATCATATTGATCTCGACAAACTTGCACATGAATTATTCGCGGGGCAACATCTGCAGGCCGCTGCCTTTGCTGATTTAAAACAGCAATTGGTGGATTTGTTAGGCGAAAGTATTTTGGAAGATAGACAAATCAACAGACAAAAAATCGCAGCGATTATTTTTGCTAATGACAGGCAGCGTCATTTATTTAATCAATTAATTGAAAAACCCATGTCGATGTTATTGCGTAAACAATTAAAGAATAAACAGGGCATTATATTAATTGATTCCGCTCTATTGTTGGATGTCGATTTGCTGGATCTGGTCAATAATCGTTGCGTTGTTTGTGTCGCTCATGAGTCAGCTCAAAAGCAACGTATGGCCGAGCGTGGCTATTCGGATCTGCAAATAGATTCTCGCCTGCAATCGCAATTTTCAAATCGAGAAAAGTTACAGGGTATTGAAACTGCGATTAACACAAAAGGTTTTGGGCATTTGTGGCGGGCTGATACTAACCAAACAATTCAAGATAATCTCTTGTTGTCTATTTTGAATGATTGTGAGGAATGGCAATGGATAGAAACATCATCGACGACTTAAAGGGCGAGTGGTTAAGTTTGCCACAATTGCCGCAATCTGACCTGGCGCTAGCCTTCTTTGATCAGCTGGTGTCGGCTTATACCGGTAAACAACGTTTTTATCATGGACCCGAACACCTGCTAGCTATGTTGCGCTTGTTAGGTGAATCGAAAACAAATCAGGCTGCGGTTTACTGGGCGACCTTTTATCACGATTATATTTACGTCGCCGGAAAAAAAGACAACGAAAGTCGCAGTGCCGATTTGGCAAAACAACAGATGCAACATCTGGCTGTGGATACAGAATTAATTCATCAAACTACTTTATTAATTGAAGCAACAGCGGCCCATAAGCCGTTGGACAAGGATTGGATGAACAGGTTTTTGGATGCGGATATGTCGATACTGGGCGCTGATCCTGCTGTATATCAAACTTACGTAGAAAATGTTCGCAAGGAATATCAGCAGATACCGACATTGTTATTTAATGCGGGAAGAAAATCTTTTTTGAAAAACTGTTTGGAATCGCCAAGGATTTTTATTACGGATTGGTTTTTTGAACGGTTTGAAGAGCGGGCCAGAAAAAATCTCGCATGGGAATTAACAAGGCTTAATGGATAAATTTTGTGTAGGTTGGAAGAGCGAAGCGACTTCCGATAGATTTTGAGTTACGAAAATAAGTCGTTCAATCATCGTCATCCCCGCAGGGGATCCAGTGACTTCAAGTTGCAGGTTTCCTGAAGACACTGGATGCCTGATGGGCATGACCTAAGAAATAATTATTTCTTCAAACCTTTACCGGTTGCGGCCCAATAAATGCCGCCGTAAATATGCTCAAGAAATAATGGATCAGAATAAGTGGCGGGTATGTGGCCCAGAGCTGTATAAAAAGAGCGTCCGCCATCATATTCGTGATACCAGGCCATGGGGTGGAACTTGCCCATACCTTTGCCGCTTTTTACTCCCCAGTTGGCGTTAGGGTCATAGGTTTTTTCGTCAACAGCCAAAATATAATTCAAGCCTTTGATGTTTTCCGGGCCAAATTCATAGTATTCATCGGTCCATAAAAAACGATCCGGCATGCGTTCCAGGCCCGGGAATTTACGGCTGAGCACTTGCAGTTCAGCAGTTTGATTCACTGGATGAATATGGAAACTTCTGCCGACTAATTTGGTGAACCATTCCCAGTTGTATTCGGTATCTGAAGCGCTGTGAATACCGACAAACCCTTTGCCTGAACGAATAAATTTTTCGATCGCGGCTTTTTGTTCTGCATTGAACAGGTCACCCGTAGTAGATAAAAAAACTATCGCCTGGAATTGTTCAAGATTTTTGTCATTGAATACGCGGGGGTCTTCTTGCCAATCCAGTTTGAAAAAATGTTTGTCGGCCAATTGGCGCATAGCAGTTACACCTTCCAGTTGTGACTGGTGGTGAAAGCCTTGGGTACTGGTAAACAGTAAAACGTTGAACTGTTGGGCTTGTGTTGCCAATGACAATAACAGCCCGAGGATTAACGTGAGAGTAAGTTTGAATCTTTGCATAGTGACCTCTTTATCAGTTATTCAGGTGGCGAAAGCCTATCCCAAGTCTTGAGTCCAGTCGACTGAAGTCGTAATCGAATTAATCAAGTTTTGTAATGGTTCGAGCCTGTGAGAGTGGAATAAGCTGCCGTGATTTGCGTATACTGCGGGCCCCGCTAGATTCTTTAATGCACGAGACTATGATGGATTTGGATTACCTGCTGCATGAAATAAAAAAAGGCGTTAAATCCTGGAATAGCTTTCGCAAGCTGTGTCCTGCTGGCGATATAGTTCTGGATGCTATTCAACTTCAGGATATGAATCTGGATGAGTACGACTTCTCCAAGCTTTCGATGCGCGGCGCCAATATTAGTCATTGCAGTTTTAAATCAGCCGATTTGATTTCCGCCAATCTAGAATCAGCCATTCTCACGCACAATAATTTTACTAATGCCAAGTTAATTGCTGCGCAGCTATCTGATGCTGACCTCAGTCACTCTATCCTGAAAAATGCCAATTTATTAACCGCGGTTACCCGCAGAACCAAACTCGAACATATTGATTTTCGCGGCCGCGATATCAGCGGTTTGATGTTGCGCGGTGTATCACTGGCGGGTAGCAACCTTGAAGGCCAGCAACTCGCACGTATTGATTTCAGCAGTGCCAATCTGCGCGATGTTAATTTTAAACATGCGGATTTGTCGCACGCCTTGTTTAATTTTGCTGATTTGCAGGGTGTAATATTTGATGGTGCAAAATTAACAGGTTCCTTATTTCGTAACGCCAATTTAATGGGCGTGAATCTTTCGGGATTGAATTTGCAAAGTACTGATTTTTCAGAAGCTAATTTGCGCAATACCGATTTACGCGAAGCCAATCTCGGTAAGAGTAAATTGGCCAATGCCGATTTGTCCGGTGCAAAACTTTGGAAAATATCAACGCAAGGTTGGTTGATCGAAAACGTCAAGTGTACTTTGGCGTTTTGGGATAAAGCCGGTAAAGAAAAAACCACTTATCGCACTCACGAGTTCGAGCGAATTTTTGCTGAATCCATCACCATTGAATTACGTTATCCTTACCGATTGGCCGATCATGAATTGGCAACTTTGCCGATATTTATCGAGCATCTTGCCGCAGTGCATTGGGGTATTATTTTACGGTTAAAATCTATTTCGGATGTTGCCGGTGGTGCCCTGGTGCAATTTGTGGTGGAAGAAATCGGCAGCCATAATCCGGCAGAATTAAAAGATCAATTACAAACGGAAGCGGAACGCATTCAACTGGCGCAGTTGGTGTTGCGTTCCAACACTGAATTGCATTTACAACTAAAAGAAAAAATTGGCGCAATTCGTGAAGAATTTTGGCCGCGTTTGTTAGAGCTGGCGGCGGATCATGAATCAGGCCAGGTGAGAAACCTCACCATTTTATTTATGGATTTAAAAGGTTTTTCCAAATGGAAAAACGATGAGCTTTCCGAAAAATTATCGCTGTTTCGCGGTTTATTAAAACCCATCCTCAAACGCTGGGGTGCAGGCCACCCGAATATGGAAGGTGATTCACTTCGTGTCACCTTTAAAAATGCAACTGCCGGACTTTCGTGCGCCTGCATGATGCGCAATGTATTAATCGCCGCCGGTTTTGAATTGCGAATTGGTGTTGAACTGGGTGAAGTTAATCTGGTTCACAACGAAGTCACCGACATCCCCGATCTTGAAGGCGTCGCCGTGAATATGGCCGCGCGCCTCGAAGCCGCCGCCGACCCCGGCGATGTATTAGTCAGCCACAGAGTTCGACACTACGCCGAACGCAGCGGCCTGTTCAAATTCACCGCGAAACAAGTATCACTCAAAAAAGACATAGGCGAATTGCAGCAAGGCGAAAGGGTTGAATGTTTTGCTGTGGAGTTGCTGTAATTTAGATATTCAGCTTAATTTTTTTATGGTTTTTTAAATTGGTCCCGAGTTTCTCTGAGGTACAAGTATGTCTCATTTTTTGATGTGTTTTGATTTGTAATATTTATCGCAAAATAGCCTCGTGTGTGGATAATTGGCAGCCTCACCCTATCCTAATAAAAGTCATAAGAACCAATAGCGAGGAATAAACATGTCATTTTTGCGATATTTTCCTGTGTTGATTTGCTTCGGCGTGCTCAATGCATCGGCTGAAACTGTTGATGTCTTTTCACCTGATAAGCGCACCAAACTCTCTGTTACCAATTCATCGGCCGGGCTTAATTATAAAATTGAGCACGACGGCAAAGTGATTATTGCTGAATCCTCCATGGGCTTGGCAGTGGACAATGTTCGTTTGGGTTCGTCGGATATGAAATTGTTATCCAGCGAAAAAAAATCGGTGAAGGATAGTTACAAGATTGTGGCAGGCAGTCATCAATCAGTTGCAGATCATTATCAATCGATCAAACTGGAATATGTCACTCAAGCAGAACCGCAAAAATATTTAAATATTCATGCGCGTGTTTATGATCAAGGCGTTGCCTTCCGTTATGAATTGCCAACCAAAAATCCTTTCAAAGAATTTTCGATTCAATATGAAACCACCGGCTTTTTCTTTCCAAAAGATTACCAATGTTATGGCACCAATCAGGGGAAAATGTCCAATGGTCACGAAGGCGAATTTGATCCAATCAAAGCTTCAATGATTCGCGAACATAATCTTTATGATCATCCCTTGGTGTGTAAAACCGGTAACGGGCAAACGACTTTTGCATTGGCAGAATCCAACGTAAAAAATTATCCCGGCAGTTGGTATGCTGGCCGTGGCGATGGTGGTTTGGGTGTGTCTTCCGTCTTGACGCCACGTTTTGATAATCGTCCTGATGGATTAAATCGCATCGCAGTAAAAGGCAATTTATCGAAAAATTTTGTTACGCCCTGGCGCGTGGTGCAATTGGGTGATCAACCTGGCGATTTAACAGAATTTCCGTTAGTCACTTTATTGGGTGATGCAGCGCAAGTTAAAGATACCAGCTGGATAAAACCCGGCAAAGTGGCTTGGGATTGGTGGAATGACAATCAAGTGGTGCTGCAAAACACCTCAGTCAAACCGGGTATGAATACTGAAACTTATAAAGCCTATATCGATTTTGCCGCAACATTAAAACTCGAATATATTTTAATTGATGCCGGTTGGCATCAAGGCGCCGCCTGGAGCAGCACACCGGGTGCTGATGTAACTAAACCCATCGCCACTATGGATATGCCGGAAATTTTGCGTTACGCCAAAGAAAAAAATGTTGGTGTATGGGTCTGGTTGCAATGGAAACAATTGGATTGGCAAATGGAAGAAGGATTGAAAACTTATCAACAATGGGGCATCAAAGGCATCAAAGTTGATTTTATGGAAAGAACCGATCAGGAAATGATTGATTTCTATCATAAATTATTAAGTACTGCTGCAAAATATAAAATCATGGTGGATTTGCACGGAACTTTCCCTGCGGGTGGTTTAAATCGCACCTATCCTCATTTATTAACACAAGAGGGTGTGATGGGTGGCGAATACAATAAATGGAGTTCACGCGTGACTGCTCGTCACAATGTGTCCGTGCCTTTCACCCGTATGTTGATGGCACCCATTGATTACACGCCGGGTGGATTCCGTCACGCAACACCGGAAGAATTTCCGAAACTGCGTCGCAACACTTTGCCTTATGTGCAAACCACTCGCGGTCAAGCTTTAGCTATGTACGTGGTTTACGACAGCCCATTGCAAATGCTGGCAGATTCGCCAATTACTTACAGCAAAACCGATGGTATTTGGCCGCAGCCAGAAAGTGAGTGGCAGGAAGGTTTGCAATTTATTCGCGATGTGCCTGTAACCTGGGATGAAACCAGAATTTTGCAGGGTGATATTGGTGAATATATTGTGACTGCGCGTCGCTCAGGTAAAAAATGGTATCTGGGTGTTATGACCAACGAGTTAGCGCGTGAAGTGACTATTCCTTTGAGCTTTTTAGGCAAAGGAAGTTATTCAGCCGAAATCTGGCAGGACGGAAAAACCATTTCGTCCGTTGAAAAAACCACAGACAAACTGGATGCAGCCGACAGTTTGACTCTGAAGTTGGCGGCAACCGGCGGTGCAGTGGTTGTGCTGAAAAAATAATAAACCTCAGATGACAAAAAAGGCGATTCAGGTCAAACTGAATCGCCTTTTTTATTGCTAGTCTGGAACCCTGAATGAAAAAATTTCTCCTGATAATGATTCTTGTAAGTTGTTTTAGCGTAAAAGCTCAGGATATGTCGGCAGAAACCTGCATTGCCGAAAATGGTGGAGCAGATTCTATTGAATGTTTAAAAAACCTCTACCAAAAAATGAATCAGGAAATGGATCAATTAAACGAAGCTGTGATATCAAGCCTGGATGAAAGGGCAAGGCAAGATTTAATAACTGACACTCATCATAGTTCTGCAACCTCGGCATTTAAACGATCAATTCTGGATTTCAAACTCTATCGTGAAAGCAGTTGCAAGAGTTTCACTTATTACAGCGGAGCAGTCGCATCAGGTTATGGCCAACAGTTGTACAAATGTCTGATCAAACAAACTGACATTCACAATCAATTTTTAAAATCAATTCTTGAACTTAAATGAATATATTGTTGCCACCCAATAGCCTTTTATTTTGGTCAAGCTGTTTGATCATGTTGACGGCATTGGGATTTTCTTTGCGTTACGCCCCCTGGCGTTTATTGTTCGCTGAGCAATCGCGACAACATTTTTTATATGGCACCATCATAGTCTTGGCAATTATTTGGATGCTGCAAATAAAAGTAAAAGGCGTGGTCGCTTTTCATCCCTTGTTGATGACAGTAGTGACTATGCTGTTCGGTTGGTCGCTGTCCTTGGTGATTGGATTTTTGTCGTTAATTGTTCTTGAATTATTTCAGTTTGCATTGCGCAGTGCGGTGATGGGTCCGGATATCGCCTGGTCGCAATTTATTTTGGCCACAGTGCCAGTCGATTTTTGTTTATCCATTTTAGTCCCTGTGAGCTGGGCCTTATTGGTGATTGGTTTGGTCAACCGTTGGCAATTTAAAAATCCCTTTACCTATTTCTGGGGGGTAGGATTTTTTGGCGCAATGATCAGTTGCTTGCTGACAGGTTTGGCTGCGATGTTGTTATTCAATATCACTCAAAGCGAGCTGGAATTAATGACTGTTAAAGAAAATTTTATCGTGTTTTTTGTGATGACCTTTCCTGAGGGTTTTATCAATGGATCTGTCGCCACTATGTTTACTGTCTTCTGGCCGGAAATAGTAAAAACTTACCGGGATGATTGGTACCAGAGTAACTGAGCAGGAGTAGACCAAGTTTGTAACCTTAGGTAGCAGTTCATGTTTTTGCCGGGGTTCGGTTCTCTGAAAAATTGCCTGGCTAAATCAATACTGCTAGTGTTGGAATTGTCGCCGCAACCGCTAAAAAGGAGTCCAGAATGTTTCCGCAGATTGATTCGCCTTGCCCATTAAAATCCCTTCAGCTGTCTGGATCCGGTAATACACACTGTTCGCATTGCAAGCGTGAAGTTCATAATTTAAACCTGATGAATGAGCAACAGCGCCAGGATTTTTTACTGAGTTGTGATGATAAAATTTGCGTGTCCTACAGTGTAAAAAATCAGGCGAAAAAACTGGCCTTAGCGGGTTTGTTTGTAGTAACCGCAAGTGGAATGGCGTTACCTGCTGCCGCGCAAACGGGTGATGATATAGAGTCTGACTTTTACGAAGAAGTTTTGGTTGGTGGTGTAAAAAATGCCAGGCAACAAGCACTTGAAACTTTAGGTGGCAAGACGGGAGAAAGTGCGCTTGAATTGATTCCAGTTGTTGAAGAAGAGGATGATTTTGCTAGCGGTGTTTAACCGCTAGTGTGTGCTTCGTTTTACTACATGCTGTGACGACAGAATGCTAATCCCTTCGAGTGATTTAATCATTTCACTGAAATCACTTTGGTCGCCCTGACTAATTTTAAGAGCCAAGTGCCCCGCGTCAAACGCTTCAAGTCCAGCGTCATAACTTTTCCAGCTGCCATTCACCCAGGCTTGCACCCAGGCATGCGGTGCATACATATCGCGCTTGCCATGGAAATATTCTCGCGAATAACTTAATCCCATTACCACACGTGTGGGTATTCCGGCGATTCTGCCGAAGCTGGCCAGAAGTAATGCGTACTCTGTGCAATCACCCTTGCGTGATTGATAAGCTTGGGATGCGTTGGCGTAACCTTGAAATTGCAAATCCCCGGAAAGACGACTGCGGGTTAGTTGAGTGAGTGTTTGCATTTTTTCGTCTTCTGTCATGCCCGGTTTTATTTTTCTGTTGACTGCTGAAATTAATTTTAAATCTGTGGTGTTCAACCAACTGTTATTGGTTAAATAATTTTGAAGCGAATTCGGGTCTTGATCAGGAAGAGGAGCGCAGTTTGCACAGACATCAAGTTGCCAGCTGCCATTTGGTTGTTTTTTTGCTTTCTGTTCCGATGTTGATGGAATGCTGATGTCGTCGGTCACCTTGAGTTGATAACGAATGTGCCCCTGCAAAGAAGCTTCAGTAATTCTGTAGGGTGAAGCCAACATTTGATGATCCAAAGGTCTTATAGGGGTTAGTGTTTGTGTCTCACAATTTCCGGTGCAGTTTGTTAATGACAGTGAAAAGTTCTTATAAGTAAATTGTGACGTCAGTAGTTTAAAGTTTTTATCAACCCAGTACTCCTTTGATTTTTTTCGCGGTAGATTTGGATAGGTTTGTAAAATTTTCCAGGAGATATCTTTTTCATTGTAAGAAATTACCTGTAAGTTAACTTTTTCAAACTGTCGGGTTTTGTCATTCCATGCATGATAGGAAAAATTCTGATTGATTCTTAGTAATGGCTTCATTTTGTTCGATAAGCCCTGATGCAATAAAAAATCGCTGGGCGCTTTGATGGTTAAATTTTCAGTTGCACTAGCTTGTTTTTTTTGCCAATACCAGTATCCATTTTTGATGCTCCCGGAATACTCCCTTTCTGCATTGGGGGTTTGGTGCTGTCTTAAGTAGCCGACTGCTTCGCCATTTGGTGTTTCAATATGTGTTTCTACAATTTGGCTGGTGATCGCCTTCATCCCGCGAAAGCTGGTTTTCAATTCCAGTTTTTCCCTGGTTATCACCTGATCTTGCTGATAAGAGGTTTCCAGGGTTAAGCGTCCCACCATTTGTTCCTGAAAAAGAATTTTGTAGTAATTTTTATCCTTGTTTGGTTTGCTAGTCTGGTGGGTACAGGCGACAAGAAGGAAAACTAAAATGGCTGGTAAGAATTTCATCGCAATTATTCTGTGTTTTTTATGGGTAGTGTGGAAATAGCTGAAATACTCTAGCAGTATTGCAAGAATACCGGTATCCATAGTTAACTTTTTATAAAAATAATCCCTAAGATTAATGTCGCCTCATGAAAAGGCAAAAATACGGAACAGTTGGTTGATTACAGGCAATAGAAAACATTACAATCCGGATGCTGATGGTATTACCCGTAACACAACATAGTAAAAGGACTTGAGTGTTCCGGAAAAGGATCGCTACCTCAAATGATTGTTAGGCTGCAAGTTGATGGCAATTGATAGGCTTGCAGAGAAGAATAAATTTTTTAATAAACTATTCATTTACACATAAAGCGAGATTGTCTATGAGCACAGCAACATCACATCCGCAACAAGCCGAAGACATTATGACCGGAGATTTATTGACGGCCTACGAAGGTTGGACGATTCATCGCCTCGCAGATTTTTTTATCAATCGAAAGATTTCAGCAGCACCGGTTATAGCTTCTGACCATGAATTGGTAGGCGTTGTTAGTATCAGTGATGTATTTAAGTTCAATAATGCCAATGAACACAGTAAAACGGATGCGCTACGCAATCATTATCGCGATACCTGTGGTCAGGAAATTAATGAAGAACTGCTGCGTAGCTGGGTGAAAGATGCCGATAAAAACTGTACTGTTCACCAAATTATGAATAAAGAAGTGATCAGTGTGGAATATAACGCTGATATAAAAACAGTTGCCAAAGTATTACTGGATCAACATATTCACCGTGTATTTGTTACAGATGTGAATAAAAAAATTGCGGGCGTTATTACTGCAATGGATGTATTGAGTGTTTTAATCGAAGCTTAATGGCGGAACAGATTGCTAGCGGGTTGATAATTTATATGCCAGTAGCAAAACCACAATAAACAATATAAGAGAAATAGTTTGCCATGCAGCGACTGGATTTCGCTCCATCAACGGCAGCTTGGTTCTTTCCAGATATTCTTGTCCAGGTTGTCGCAAATCATGGATGAATTCAAAAATTTCTTCATGACGTTTTATGGGTTGGACACTGACGGCTTTATTGATAGCCGCATCAACCCATTTTGGTAATTCCCGATTCTCATCCCACAAGCGCCGATAGTAAAGCCGTTTTTGTTCGGAAAATGTTTTAGCTTTGGGGACTTGAGTGTCGTAGGGGTATTTTCCTGAAAGTAAATAATAGGTAATTACCGCTAATGAATAGAGATCCGATTGTGTTGTGCCTGGTTCACCTAAAAAATATTCCGGTGCGCTATAGAGCGCAGTACCTTTAAGGAAAGTGAGCGGGGAGTTTTGTTCGGTTTCTTCAATGCCCGCTACGTAAACTGATCCGAAATCAATTATTTTTACAGTTCCATTCGTATCAATCATGACATTTTCAGGTCGTAAATCCTGGTGTAGCATTTCCATCCGATGAAAGGCATGAAGCCCTTTTGCTATTTGCTCAACAATTTCACGCACCTTTTCAAGTGAGGGCTTGGGATTGTCTCTGGCCCACTGGGCCAGGGATTGCCCTTCGATAAATTCAAACAAAGTATAAAGGTAATTGCGTTTTCTATCAGGTGAGTAAGCTTTGAGTACATGAGGTGAGTGAATACGGCGAGCTACCCATTCCTCCATTAAAAAATGCTCTATTTCGGTTTCATTCTGCAATAATTCAGTAGACAGAACTTTAATTGCAACCTTGGATTTTGTTTGCTTATCTTCTGCGAGATAGATGCGGCTTCGATTATTACTGTGTATATCTCGTAATATAGTGTAGCCATCGAAATCCATTCGTGGTGCCAGCATGGGTGGCAAGGGCAATTCTTCAATTTTTTGTTTGACTTCGCTTGTTATATCTTCTGCTAAATCATTCACGCGTAAAATTTGAATGCTGAGATTATCATTACTGTTATTGTCATAGGCCTTTTGGAAAATCTGTCGTGCTGCTTTGTCCAAATTTCCCGGGTTTTCAAAAATGGTTGACCTGATAAATGCAGAATCAACAAATTCATAAATGCCGTCAGTCGCCAGCATAAAATAATCACCGATTTTTACCGGTAATTGTTGATAGTCCAAATGGCATTCTTCATCCATACCCAAGGCTTTGCTGAGACAACTTTGCTCACTGGAAATCCATAATCGGTGATCGTGTGTGAGTTGTTCGATACCCTGTTCATTGATTCGATAAACCCGGGTGTCACCCAAGTGAAAAATATGAGCCGTTTTATTTTTTATGATCACCGCACTAAATGTGCAAACATAACCCTTATCTTTTTCGTAACGATAAGGGCCTCGACGAGTTTGGCTATACAACCAGGAATTAATCGCTGTGATCACTTTCTCGGCCGATTTTTTTACCGTCCATGACTCTGCGGTACAGTAATAATCTTCCAGAAAATTGTTAACGGCTAATTCGCTTGCAACATGGCTGACATCGCTGGTACTGATGCCATCTGCCATCACCAATGCAATACCTTTTAAGGATTGTGTTATGCCACCGGGTAATTTGGCTCCATGAAAATCCTGATTAATTTTCTTTCGACCCTTATCCGAAAATGCTCCTAATTCTACTTGTAGATGGTTTTGCATGATGTTGATCCAACAAAATGGCCTTACCAGGAAGGCCATTTCAATAGTGTTATTGGCGTTTTTTGGCGGTTCGTACATGCGTAGAGTAGAGTGTGAGTCCGGTAAATGCCAAGCCACCGACCAAATTTCCTAATGCAGTTGGAATTTCATTCCAGATAAAGTAGTCAGCCACTGAAAAATTTCCGCCCATAATAATCGCGAAAGGAAAGAGAAACATATTAACTACCGAGTGTTCGAATCCCATAAAAAAGAATAGAAATATCGGCATCCACATGGCAATTACTTTACCGCTGACTGTGGTTGAAATCATTGCGCCGACTACACCCAGAGATACCATCCAGTTACAGAGCATGCCTCGGATAAAAATGGTTAGCCAACCATCAAATCCATATTTTGAGTAACCTAGTGTACGCGCTTCACCGATGCTGCCAACTTTATCCGCAATTGGCCCTGCATCTGTATTAAAACCATAGGTGAAAATGAAGGCCATCATAATTGCTACAGTGAGTGCGCCGGCAAAATTTCCCAAGAACACCAACCCCCAGTTACGCAACACTCCATTAAGAGTAACGCCGGGTCGTTTGTCCAATAATGCTAATGGCGCTAACACAAAAACACCGGTTAATAAATCAAACCCCATTAGATACAGCATGCAAAAACCAACAGGAAAAAGAATGGCACCTAATAAAAAACTACCGGTTTGCACAGCTATAGTTACAGCAAATACAGCGGCCAATGCCAATATCGCGCCCGCCATATAGGCACGAATAAGCGTGTCACGTGTGGACATAAAAATTTTGGATTCACCGGCATCTACCATTTTGGTTGCAAATTCTGAAGGCGCTAGATATGACATAAGAAACTCTCTCGTTGATAGTTATCGACACGATTGCAAGCGCTGTACCAGATTATTTTTTTATATGATATTCATAGGCTTAAAAAATTTAATTCGCTGAGTAAAGTCCATATTGTGTTTATGCGGCCTTAATTTGGTGCGGTCATTTGGCTTGGTGTTCATGTGTTGTGCAATGGTTAGATTATTTTTTTGAATGCACTGATGTTGGCTATATAAAGGATAATTATGTGGAGTGAAAATGAATGGATTTGATAAAAATGCACCTTTCTTAATCGTTTCTATGATTTTGTATGGTATTTGCACCAAAAAAGTTTGTTGGCGTGCGTAGATTGATGCGTTTTTCGAGCATTTGTGACAGTGTGACGATCAAACAAACAACATTTTAAGGCCCGCGATCAGCAATACCAGGGAAAGTATTTGTCGAATTCGCATATTGTTTAATCGTTTGCTGCCAAATTCAGAACCCAGCCATCCACCGGCAATTGCCGCGATTGCCCAGTAACTTAATCCAGCCGGTAACTCAGGTTGTTTGATCATCACACCGGCAAGCCCTGATATTGAGTTGACCAAAATAAATGCGGCGGCCACACCCGACACAACTCGCGTTTCTCCCCAGCGTAAAAAAAGTAAGATGGGGCTCAGAAAAATGCCGCCGCCAACACCAATCAAACCGGATAAAAATCCAATCATTGCACCCACTAAAAATAATACTGCGTGATGTGGGGCGTGAATATTATGAGAAATTGTTTTTGCTGTTAAAAATGAGTGAGTTGCAGCGTAGATTAATACCAAACCTAAAACAGGTTTGTAATAGTGAGGGGCGAGTGTGAATGCGCCACCTAAAAATGCACAGGGTATAGAGGTAAGAATTAACGGCCAGAGTAAGGTCCAAGAAAAAGCGTTTACACGATAATATTGAACGCTGGCAATACTGGCGACCAAAATATTCAATATCAAGGCCGCAGGTTTTAATTGATCCGGCGCAAGCCCTGCCAATGCCATCACCGCAATATAGCCAGATGCACCTGCGTGCCCTACAGATGAGTACAAGACTGCCGCTGCAAAAATGCCAACAAGAATAAAAATGGCGATGGGTTCGATCATAAGATGTATCTTTTTTGGTGATTACTCATCTTTCAACAAAATAAAATGCTCAACCAAACGAATCATTAATTATTTTTAAACCTGCAACAAACTCCAGCTGCGCGCATAGTCATGAATAACATTCACAACCGCTGCCCCATCGGCATTAACAAGCGATTGATTCTCAAGCGTCTGTGATAACAGCTGAATCACTTGCTCAAACTCAATACCGCGTTCTTTCAGGCGCTTTTGATTGAGCGTGTAGCCCTGAACTAAGTGTTGTTTGAGAGTTTGAGTGGCCCAGATACGAAATTGAGTGGCCCGGCTGGAGTTTATTCGGTAACCAACGGAGATGATGGCATCAAGGTTGTAATATTTCACCCCTTTGGTTTGTGTTTTGCCTGGTAAAGCTCCATGAGCGGTGGTTTGTTCCATAATGGAACTAACCACTTCTTCTACTAGTTCATCGCTATTAAATATATTGCCTAGGTGCTTGGTTATGGCTGGGCGCTTTGTGCCAAATAGATCCGCCATCTGCGCCTGCGTCAGCCAAACGGTGTCGTTTTTGAGTGAGACTTCAAGCGAGACATTTCCGTCATTGGATTTGAAGAGTTGTATTGGGTTTTGGCTCATAGCGGGTTCCTTGTTGTATGCGTCTTGAAAGGGGAGTTTCAATTCGCATACTGTATGAATATACAGTTTTTGTGTCAAGCCGAGCGATTAACTTTTGTGAGAATGGGAATTCATTATTTTGATAATAATTCCAACATGGCTTCTTGGGGCCAAATGTAATCTTTTTGTCCTTTCACATTGCAAGGCCTATCGGCTAACCAAGCGCCAGTTCGGTAATGACTGATATCGTCAATATTGGTGTTGTCGTACCAGAGCATGTGTTCTATATCAGCCGCCATTTGATTCATTGTGCCTTGCACTGATCGATTACACATTGTATCGAACTGGCATTGTTCAAGTAATTTTGCTGCTTTATCGAGTTGCTGTTGATTGGCATCGATTTTCAATAATGTATTCATAAATGCATCAGTAAAATGCCAATCAAAATTGGTGAAGTCTGCTTTCAAGAAAGATTTCATAAACACAGGGAAACGAGTGCTGTCATGTACCAATAAAATACAGTTACGTTTTTGCAACAAAATTAGATTCGCATGCCATCCACTTAACGGATTGTCCGAGGTTAACGCAGGTTGTGGTTGATAACCTTTTAGAGTGGAAACCAAAACACCTTCTGAATTGATCGGTAATTTTGCATAGAGTTTTTTAGTGGCATGGATATGAATCATGATTAGTTTGCTGCCTGCTATAAAAAGTTCGCTACACCGTCCAATTATTCGAAAGTGCTTCAGCTTGTTTCATGCAGAGATCAATCGCCTCTTCTGCTTTATCGGGTGGGTATTTCCATTTGCGCAGGGCGCGCCGGACTAAATTGCGTAGTTTGGCTCTGACGCTATCGCGAATTTGCCAATCCACTGTGGTGGATTCGCGCAGTTGTTGGGTGACGTACTTTGCGAGTTCACGCAAATTATTATCACCCAGTTCGCGCACGGCTGATTCGTTTTGAATCAGTGCGCGATAAAAGGCGATTTCGTCTGGATTCAGGCCGGATTGTTCCGCGAGTTCTGCATCTTTGGCCATGTCTTTCGCCATTTGAATAAGCTCTTCAATCACTTGAGCGGTTTCAATGGCCCGGTTGTGATATTTGCGCAGGGTTTCCAGAATGCGGTCAGAATATTTTTTCTCTGACACTACATCGGTTCTTAAGCGTGCACGAATTTCATCGCGTAATAATCTTTCTAACAAATCGACGGCTAGATTTTTTTCTTTGATCTGGCTAAGGTCCTCCAAAAATTCGGAGGACAACAAACCCACATTGGGTTTGTCCAAACCGACGAGCGCAAAAATATCATCCACACCTTGGGCAACAATTGCATTGTCGATGATTTGTTTGAGTGCAGAATTTTTTTCTTCATCGGTGCGGCGCTTGTCGATGGTTGTAAATTTGGTTAGTGCTGCTTTTACTGCATCAAAAAAAGCGATCTCGGTGCTGTATGCTTTGGCTTCGTCAAGTGTGGCGCAAAGTGTATAGGCTGCACGCAATGCGGCCATAATATCGAGAAAGCGTTTTTTGCCATCCAGTTCACCGTTACCAGGGTTGGGTATTCCAAGAATATGGTTCATAACTTTTGGCAACAACTGCAGTGCCTGGCTTTCAAATTGGCTGTAATCACAACCGTGCATCAAAGCGTGCAATTTATCCATCTGTTCCAAAAACAGGGCAAAAGCTTCGCGGGTGTCTATGGTGGGTTTACCTTTTCCTTGCGAGTTGGTGTAGGTTTTTAGTGCTTCTTTTAATTCGTTGGCAATGCCGATGTAGTCCACCACCAATCCGCCGGGTTTGTCTTTAAATACGCGGTTTACCCGCGCAATCGCCTGCATCAGGTTGTGGCCTTTCATGGGTTTGTCGATGTACATGGTGTGGCAATTGGGTGCATCAAAACCGGTGAGCCACATATCGCGCACAATTACCAATTGCAGTGGGTCGTTTACATCTTTAAAGCGTTTTTCAAATAATTTTTTGGTGTCTTTGTTGTAGATGTGCGGCTGCAATTTGGATTTATCCGATGCCGAACCCGTCATCACAATTTTAATCGCGCCCTTGCTGGTATCAGTGTCATGCCATTCGGGTTTCAGTTTGATGATGGCATCGTATATGTCCACACAAATCTCGCGGCTCATGCAGACAATCATGGCTTTACCCGGCATGGTGCTGATGCGTTTTTCAAAGTGTGCGACCAAATCGCGTGCGACCTGTTCGATGCGTGGTTCACTGCCGACTAATTTTTCCAGCGCTGCCCATTGGGATTTTATTTTTTCACGATCACCAAGGTCTTCTTCGTCTTCAATGACTTCTTCGACATCATCATTTAAGGCTTCAATTTCATTCTGTTTAATGTCGAGTTTCGCCAGGCGGCTTTCGTAATAAATCGGAACAGTAGCGCCGTCGTCTTTTGCATCTTGAATATCGTAAATCGATACATAATCACCAAATACTGCGCGTGTATCTTTATCTGTATTGTCGATGGGTGTGCCGGTAAAACCGATAAAGGATGCTTCGGGTAGCGCATCGCGCATGTGTTTTGAATAACCAAAACTGTATTGGCCGGTTTTGGTATTGAGTTTTGCTTTATCACCGTATTGACTGCGATGCGCTTCATCACTCACCACTACAATATTGTGGCGCGTGCTTAATACCGGGTGATGGGTTTCTTCACCCAGCAGTGCAAATTTTTGCACAGTGGTAAATATAATTCCGCCTGCTTGCCGCGCAGCTAAAATCTCACGCAATGAATCGCGATCACTCGCTTGCACGGGTGTTTGTTTTAAAGTATCGGCTGCCATTTTAAAAGTGTTATACAACTGGCCATCCAAATCATTGCGGTCAGTGACAATGACTAAGGTCGGATTATTCATTTCCGGTTGTGCAAGTAATTTACCCGCGTAACACACCATCGAAATGGATTTGCCGGAACCTTGTGTATGCCAGACTACACCCGCTTTACCGGAACCTGCTACCACTTTATTGGCATAGTTTGCACGGGGTTCTTGAATTGAATTGGCATCGGGGCGCGAAGCGGCGATCACTGTCGCACGTACAGCTTCACGTACTGCATGAAATTGGTGGTAGCCCGCAATTTTTTTAATCAGTTTATCGCCATCAGTTTCAAACAAAATAAAGTGGTGGATGTAATCCAATAATAATTCCTGATCAAAAAATCCTTTCACCAAAGTTTCCAATCGGAATTCAAACACAGGTTTATCATGTTCATTTTTCACCACTTTCCATGGCAAAAATCGTTCTTTGTCTGATGTCAGCGAACCAACACGCGCATCCAATCCATCACTGACAACCAAAGCCTGATTGAACATAAACAAATCAGGAATTTCATCTTTATAGGTTTGCAACTGTTGAAAGGCTTGCCAAATATCGGCGTTATAGTCAGCGGGGTTTTTTAATTCAATCACGGCTAATGGCAAGCCGTTAATAAACACAATAATGTCAGGGCGACGATGGCTTTTGCTGCCCAGAATGGAAAATTGGTTAACCACTAAAAATTGGTTGTTGTGCGGATTTTTGAAATCAATCAGTTGAACATAATCAATTTTGCTTTCGCCCTCACGGCCCTCACCCCCGGCCCCTCTCCCAGAGGGAGAGGGGAGGTTATTACCCGCGATAGGTGTGCCGCTTTCACTCCCTCTCCCTCTGGGAGAGGGCTGGGGTGAGGGAATCGAAGGCATGAATTCAACCTTCACACCTTCTTGCAAATACTGATGAAACTGTTTGTTGTTTTTAATCAGAATCGGCGTGTCGGGTTTGGCGATTTGGTGAATGACTTGTTCCAAAGTCGCAACTGGAATATGCGAGTTTATCTTTTGTAATTGCGTAAGTAATCGCCCGGTTAAAATTAATTGGCGATAATCACTCCGCTCGGGCGCGCTCGCATCTGGCGCTATATCGTAACCACACACATAGTCGTAACCGATCTCTTTAAACCAGCTCAGGCACAGTTGCTCCAATTGATCTTCGGTGATCATTCGATAATCTCCCAGTGGCCGCCTTTGTCAGCACCAATGCGGCGTAATTTCTGTTCGGTTTTCAGTTTGCCAATTGCGCGTTCTATGGCGCTGGTTGATTTGCCAATCTCTAGTGCCAGTTCCTGAATGGTTATATCAGGGTTACTTTTTACCAGGGCGAGAATCTGCTCAGGTGTTTTTAAGATTTTCTCCGGCGTTTTCTCCGGCGTTTTCTCCGGCGTTTTCTCCGGCGTTTTCTCCGGCGTTTTCTCCGAATCGAGCGCTAATCCACCCCAGGTTAATTCAGTAATAGTTTGGTCATAGGGTTTAAGCAAATCGTAAATGGTCAGACTGTGCCCTTGATCCGTCCAACCCTGTTGAATCTTTGGTAAACCGGAACCTGCGCGCTCGCCCAGCCCAATCAGCAAAAACATTTCATGCAACAAGCGATTACGGCAATCACTTTCGCCGCCTTCCAGTGCGATTTCTGCAGGAACACGCATTATGCCGGGGTTGCGAAAGGTGAATCCCTTGGGGGATTTAGTCACTTTTATTGAAGCGCGATCTGCATAATCCGCATGAACCAAACAGTTGATGAATGCTTCACGCAGTGCTTGATGTAATAGTGTGTCGTCTTGTCGTATGTGGTCTTTAATCGCAAAAGGTACTTTTAAATCCGCTTCCAATTTGCGAATTACTCGGCGATAAAAATCCAATAAGTTACCTGACCAGGTGCCATCGGGAACTATTCGATCAAGCCAGCGGATTTCACGTGCGTCTTCCGGTAATTCCTGATAATCCAAAAAGTAATTGGGCAGGGCATCCATAATCGGACGATATTGGCCAAACATTAATAACCCGGCGAGTGTTAAACCCTCATCACCCGTCTCGCGATCTTTACGCCAGCCGCCAATGCGAGTTAAAAATTCTTGTTCGTTTAATGCAATCCAGGGGTGATTGGTTTTATGGGCAGATAATAAATTGCGGTAACTCTGCAAAGTTTCTTTATCCAAATCATCCAACCCGAATCCTTTCAGAATTTTTTCATCGCGACTTTCTTCCAATTGCTCTGCCAACAGGCGGCGTACCACGTCTTCACTTTGCAAGACATCGGCACTACCAAAACGGCGGTAAGTACCTTTGAGTGGATTGCTGTTGACATAAATAGGGCGATACTTGCGCGGGCTGCGCGGAACATGAATTTGAATCAGGTCTTTATTATCAATAGAGATTATTTTTACCCAATGGTCGCGCAATAAGTTATGCGATATTTTTTGCGGGTTGTTTAAACCATTCCACAATTCATCCAACACTTTTTGCGTATTGGCTACGCCATAGAGTTCAAAAGAGCCATTTTTATTTTCTTTCAACCCCAACAGAATATCGCCACCCTCAGTGTTGGCAAACGCGCTATAGGTTTCCCAAATATCATTCGGCAACGCACCCTTACCATCGCGACCATTGGCGAGTTTGCACTCCAGCTCCTGGCTTTCGCGTAGGGATTTAATGTCGTCTATTGAGTTGATGGTTAGCATTTTCTTCTCCATGAGTTTCCCTCACCCCAACCCTCTCCCAGAGGGAGAGGGGGTAAGAGCGCATGCTTCGAATGAGCAATAGCGCTACACATTAGCACCTTCCAATTCCCTCTCCCCCTGGGAGAGGGCCAGGGTGAGGGCGCTCTCACTCAAATCAATTTCACCAGAGAGGAGTTTGGGGAGGAGGGAGTCGCGGAGTTCTGAAAGAGTTTTGGATTCATTTTCTAAAAACGCAATTTTTTTGCTAATTGGTGCAGTCGTAACTTCATAGCAAGACATGATTTTCTTACCTGGGTAAGAAAGCCTCATTTCCTCAATTACTTGCCGGTTTAGTTCTGTTTGCCCAGTGCTACCTGCTCCACTAGATTCTATGAAAGTTTCATTTTCCAATAGAAATCCAGCCAAAAACTGTGGAGTCATTAATGACTCATTAGATCTCACTAGTGTTACGTGACTGTCAAATGTACATGGCTCAGGTAAGTATCTGATAGGGCTCAGTCTTCCCAGAGTTCCAACACCGGTAGAGTTAATTAGCACGTCACCAGCTTTAAGCTCTCGTCCTTTTATTGATTTTTTTTCTGAGTCATTCAATCGACATAAAGAAAAATCAATTTTATGATTTCTAATGCATTTTTGATTTATTACGAGAGTGCCCAATTCTTCACTGTATTTTGGTGATATTCCTCGCTTTATTTCGGAGGTCAGTTCTTTTAAAAACTTCACCTCCCATCCCTCCGGTATTTCCCCCAACTCACTCTCCACCATCGCACTCGGAAACAGCGCAGCGGTTTCAGCAAGTTGTGAATAATCGTCAGGATTTTCTTGCTGCATTTGTGCAAGTTCAATTTCATTTTTACCGGAAATTGCACCCATAGCCGCCAGCAGCACTTTCTGCTCCCTCTCCCTTTGGGAGAGGGTTGGGGTGAGGGCCTCAATCGCCGCCATTTTTGCTTTTACGGGTTCAAAATCGACAAACCAACTTTTGAAAATCGCTTGGGCGATGGATTCTAGGGTTTGGTTGGTTTGGGTGTTGAGTTCGATTTTTTTATCTAGATCATTTAAAGTTTTTGCAATTTTTATTTGTGTTTCAAGGGGTGGTAAAAGAATTTCGAAATTTGGGATGTCAGCACATTTCAAACTGTTGAAAACTGCTCCAACGTTTATAAACTTATTAACCTGTTCCCACCAAAAGGGGCCTCTGGCTAGCCACCTAAGGAGCGGTGGATAAATATGTGTTCCGCTTGATCTAAGTAAAACCAAATTTTGCCCTAGAGCTATTTCTAATCCGTCTGGAACGTAGGCCGTTTCTCCTGGATTGCATCTTCTCGAAAGAATTACATCATTAGGGCTGGGTTTGGCTTTTCTCCTCCAATGAATAAAATCTTCTGGAGATATTAAACGAACACCGTCTAGTGTAATTCGACCGTCTTTTACCTGAGGGATGCCAACATAAGGTAAACCTTCGGTTTGGGCCGCAGGGGTTTTATGATCGCAATCGATTAGTGCTACTCCAGCTTCTTTCAGTGTTGTTAACTTCCAATCAGCACTCATACCCCAACCCCATCAAATTCTTTTTAATCAAAAGCCCCTCACCTAAATCCTCTCCCAGAGGGAGAGGACTTGAAGAGCGGCCCTCACCCTGACCCTCTCCCAGAGGGAGAGGGGATTGGATTGTGCCGGTTTCGGAGTGCGCGCTCTTAACTCCCTCTCCCTCTGGGAGAGGGCTGGGGTGAGGGAGCACGCTAGTGCCCTCCGGGAGAGGGTTGGGGTGAGGGAGCGCGCTAGTGCCCTCTGGGAGAGGGTTGGGGTGAGGGGCTTTTAGCCTGTCATAAATCATCTGCAATACCGCTTCAATTTGAGTAAGCACTTGGCGATTATCAAAACGCAAAACCTGAATACCCAATTCATTCAATCGCGCTGTTCGCTGTGCGTCTTTCCTAATGCCATCTTCTGTAAAATGTTGGCCGCCATCCAGTTCAACAACCAACTTGTATTCGTGGCAATAAAAATCAGCAATGTAACCTTCTATCGGGTATTGCCGACGAAATTTTGCATTGGCCAATTGGCGGTTACGCAACGAATACCATATTAACTTTTCAGCATCGGTTTGGTTCTGACGTAATTGTTTTGCTAGTTCAGTCATTACATCAGGTGTTTTTTGTTGGGTCATAATCCTTGTCCGTTAAATTTCCCTCACCCTAACCCTCTCTCGGAGGGAGAGGGGATTGCAGAGCGGCCCTCACCCTAACCCTCTCCCAGAGGGAGCGGGGATTGGAATGTGCCAGTTTCGGAGTGCGTGCTCTTAACTCCCTCTCCCTTTGGGAGAGGGTTGGGGTGAGGGAAACGCTATTAAATCTCATAACCGAGTCCCATCAAATTCTTTTTAATCTCCGCTTCCAAACGTGCGCTTTCTTCAAATTGATCTTTTAGTTGCATGGTTAAACGCTGCATTTTTTCGGCAAAAGGTTCGCCGTCTTCTTCGACATCGGCGGCGCCGACGTAGCGGCCGGGGGTTAATACAAAATCGTGTTTTTCTAAATCGGTTTTGGTTGCTGAATAGCAAAAGCCGGGAATGTTTTGATAGCCCTCTCCCTCACCCTGACCCTCTCCCAAAGGGAGAGAGGATTTATCGGTGCCAATTTCGGAGTTCGCGCTCTTAACTCCCTCTCCCTCTGGGATAGGGTTGGGGTGAGGGAGCACGCTAGTGCCCTCTGGGAGAGGGCTGGGGTGAGGGCCGGTGCTGGGGTGAGGGCCAAACATTTGCCAGTTGTGGTAAGTGCTGGTGACTTTATCCAAATCTTCTTGCGTGAAATCGCGCAGTACGCGGTCTTTCATGTAACCCAAATTGCGTGCATCGATAAATAACACTTCACCTTTTCGGTTGCGCAATTTTTTACCGGCGGCAGAAATGCGTTCGCCTTTGTTTTTAGTGAGGAACCAAATACACGCGGGAATTTGTGTGTTGGTAAATAACTGGCCGGGCAGGGCGACCATGCATTCCACCAAATCGTTTTCAATTAATTTTTTTCGAATTTCACCTTCGTTATTGGTGTTGGAACTCATGGAACCGTTGGCGAGCAATAAACCCAAGCTGCCGTTGGGTGCAAGGTGGAACAGCATATGTTGCAACCACGCAAAGTTAGCGTTGCCCGAAGGCGGGCGGCCGTATTGCCAGCGCGGGTCATCATCTTTTACACCGACATCCCACTCCTTCATATTAAAAGGTGGATTCGCCATCACAAAATCAGCGCGCAGGTCGGGGTGTTGGTCGTTGGTATAAGTATTCGCGGGTTCTTTACCAAAATTAAAATCAATACCGCGAATCGCCATATTCATCGCAGCCAATTGCCAAGTGGTGTGGTTGTATTCCTGGCCGTAAATCGAAACCTCACCAATCTTGCCTTGATGCTCGCGAATAAAATGTTCGGACTGTACAAAAAATCCACCTGAACCCATCGCCGGGTCGTACACGCGGCCTTTAAAAGGTTCGAGCATTTGCACAATCAAACTCACGATAGATTTGGGCGTGTAAAACTGACCGCCTTTTTTACCTTCCGCCAAGGCAAATTGCCCAAGCATGTATTCGTACACATGGCCGAGAATATCTTTACTGTTGAGGCTCGCGTGTTTGAAGGGCACTGTTGCGATTAAATCAATCAATTCACCGAGTTTGGCTTGGTCGATTTGCAATTGGGTATAGCGTTTGTTGAGTACGCCTTTGAGTTTGCTATTGTCCTGCTCGATGCTTTCGAGCGCATTGTCGATGAGTTGACCAACGCTGCGAATCTTCTTTTTATGCTGCGCATTCGCTGAAGGCTCATTGCCATCCACTTCCAATTCACCAGCAATCACGACTTTATTTTTATTTTGCAAAAATTCCCAACGCGCCGCAGGTGGCACCCAGAAGGTGTTGGTTTCTAAATAGTAGTCGCGCACTTCCAATTCAGCGGCGATTTCAGCTTGGTATTCATCGCTGTCTGCGCCACCAAAGTCAGAGGGATCTAAATAGTAGCCGTGGTTTTCATCGGCAAATTGCGCTTTTAATTCAGCGCGGCGGATATCAAATGCATCGGAAACGTATTTTAGAAAAATCAAACCCAACACGGCGTGTTTATATTGGGATGCATCCAGCGTAGAGCGCAATTTATCGGCTGCGTTCCAGAGCTTTTTATCCAGCTCGTTGAGAAATTCTTGATCGGATTGGGAGGTCATCAGGTGTCCTTAGCAGCTAAAACTTTTTATGTTGGGAGGAATACTAAACGTTACCGGGGATTGGTGCCATGGTTTGTGGGCGGCGGTTCAGTTGATCCCGGCGAGTTCAAACTAGAGAGGGGGGATTGTACTCAGCGCCTTCCATGGCGCTGCCCCTTCGGGCGCTGCGCGGTACCAAATGCTCCGGACATTTGGTGAACCCAAGGGGGTTCTGCATCCAACCCGACGCCATAAATAAAAAACCCCGACACTTGCGTGCGGGGTTTTGTATTTGGTGGAGCCGGGGGGATTTGAACCCCCGTCCGCCAGCACTCCATCGAAGGCTCTACATGTTTAGGTCCGTTTACTGATTTAACCCTTAACTACCCAGCGGTCAGGGCGATAAAGGCGATCCTGTAAGAGTTTAACCGCGCGGCACCAGGCTGGCTTTGCGGCGATCCAGTTCTATATGACAGTTACTATCGCGGCACTGGCACCTTGGTAGTAACCGCTAGCAAGCCCTTAGGCTGCTAGAGCGTAAGAATCGTCGTTTGCGACTATTCAATTACAGCTTGGGATTAAGGTGATTCGCTGTCATCACCACATGCACCTCGGACTTTGTCACCGTCGTCGAATCCAAATCGGCCCCAACTGGTGATAACCCTGAAAACGCCAGAGTCAAAAACCAAGTTGGGGCATTGTACGGGTATTTTCAAGGGAGACAACTTTTAATTGGGGCAAATCCCCCTAACCCCCTTTTTCAAAGGGGGCACTAGCTCCTCCCTTTGAAAAAGGGAGGCGGGGGAGGGATTTTTCTTGTCCCTTCGTAAGGGGGAGGGACAGATGGAGGTCTTCTAAACATCAGGTGTCTGTTTTTTCGAAATCCGGTTTTGCGGGTTGATCATCAGCAATACCTGATACTCAACAAATAGGACATTAACTCCCTGGAGACATATATGAAGTGGGTAAATTCATTAAGTTTGATTGGCGCGATGCTGTTGGTAACAGCGACTCATGCAGTGGCGGCGAATAACGATGCGCTTTGGTTGAGCCATCAAAAAATTAATTTCAAAAGTAAAGTTGGTGCCGCAGCACCTGCGGGTGCTGTGGTGTTGGCAACTGTGAGTAGTGCGAAAAATAAAGTTTATTTTCAAGTGGAATCCAATACACCATTGGTGCAATCAGTTTCTGTTAATGCGATAGGTAAAAATGCAGCGCAGATTATTCTGAACCCTGAACAAGCAGCGAATTTACCGGTGGGGAAAAATATTGGGTATGTGAGTGTTAAAGCCTGCAAAAATAAAAATTGTTCATCGCAATTTGCGGGCAGCCCCTCGATGATCAAAGTGGTGTACAAAGTGGTTGAAAAAAATATTTCATCCAGCAGTTCATCAAGTTCAAGCTCATCTTCCAGCTCTTCAAATTCATCTTCGAGTTCTTCAAGTTCGTCTTCATCCAGTTCATCAGCAATGGCATGTGGCAATAATCCTGGTGATGTGTTCTTTGATGAAGTCTGCGCGCCCTGGCGTTCGGTTTCTGCTTACGAACAAAATTATGCGGATTACACCATCGCCTATGAACTGACTGATGGTAACGCCGGTAACGGAGCGCGATTCAATATTATGCCGTCAGGCGATCCTGAACATAATCAGGTATTGGATATTGAATATTTCAGCGCGCCCGAGTATTACAGCGCAGTTCGTATTCGCGCGCCTGAATCTGAAACTAACAATATTGATATGACTGAATTTGCAAACGGAAAAATTGTGTTTGATTTAAAAGTTATCAGTAATAGTTACGTGAATGCACCATTGGAATTTACGCTGGATTGTGGCTGGCCATGTGCAAGCACACCAAAATTTATTCATGTTGATGAATTAAACCAATGGAAAACCTATGAATTTTCGGTAGCGGAAATGATTGATCGCGGATTGAATATTACCAAAGTAGATATGGGCTTTATGTTGTTCCCAACATTTGGTCAACAAGCGGGCGCACATTATCAAGTCGATAATATTCGTTGGATCAAAGGCGAAGCCCCGACGAATCCAGAAACGGTCTGTTATGCCAATCATCTTGATCAACCCTGGAATGCCGGTGTGAGTGGTGTGGGTGTATCAGTGTTTGGTATTGATGGCCCGATTCCGTCGGAAACACAAATGACTTTAACCCAACGAGTATTCCCCTGGGTTGTTGCAAATCCGGATTGGAGTGTATTGAATCGCCAATGGCTTTATGCAATTTCAGATGTAATGAATTATCAAACCGGTGAATTGCTGGACCCATTCAGATTATCCAATTGTTCAGGTGCAGGAACTTTATCCTTGGAAATTTACACACCTGCTGCCCTGGTTGCTGATGGTCAATTAACTTTCTCGTTAATGTTTATTCGCAACGATTGGATGTTGGTTGATATTCCCAATTCGACATTTACTGTCGCGAATATGAAACCGGATGATTGGAATAAAATTTCTGTACCTTTGTCTAGCGCGACTTTCAGCAGCGATTTAAAATTTGTTGCACTGCGTATGGATGGCACTTTGGTATCGCCCAGTACGCAAGCGGAATTTAGAATCGATAATATTGTGATTAAGCAGTAGTTAAAATCGTAAGTCCCCTCCCCTGGAAAGGGGAGGGCTAGGGTGGGGTGTAAAACAAACCCCCTCCTAACCTCCCCCTTCGAAAGGGGGCGGGACTTAGTATTTCGTGAAGTCTAACAACTCAACTTTATCCCCCACACGAATAATTCCACCTTGCAAAATTTTTGCGCAGAGTCCGCCTAATCCCATCATGGCTTCTTTTGTGCCTTTGCCGAGTGCTTGATCCATTCGTGAGCAGGGGTGGCAGAGTGCGGAGGTTTCCAGAATAACCTCGCCGATTTTTAATTGTTGAAAACGTAGCAAATCCATATTCATTCCGCTGATGACTAAATTGCGTCTGAGTAATGCGGGATCAATAGCATTCAGATTAATTTTTTCGGCGAGGTGTTGAATGTATTCGTGGCTGATAAGTGTGACTTGTCGCGCAGAGCCGGGTGTTTTTTCGCAGCGGTGATCGCCTTCCAATCCTAATCCCGCAATTGCATTGGCTTGATTAACAACCAACATTGCCTGTTTATGTTCGGGTCGCAGGCCAATCCATTCGAGTTGGCCGTTAATTATTGGATGAGAAATTTCCATAAAAATAAACTGCCCAGTGAGAGCATCAAACTGTAACCCACAATCGATGATGATAATTGTGGAGCCAGATTATAAGCCGTTGCTAAAACACCTGCCGAAATCATCGCGGGCATAGCGGCTTCAAGAATAATACTTTGTGCAATTAATCCGTCGAGGCCAAAGGCGTAAGTCAGCATCCAGGCAAGGCCGGGTTCCATGAATAAAATTAATACCAATGCCACTAACATGGGTGAAAGATTTTCTTTTGGTAAGCGCAACTTCCATTGCAAACCCACTGCGATCATTACCACCGGCACCAGGGTAGCAGCCAATCTTTGCAATACGTCTGACATTGCTTGTGGATATTCAAACGTTCGAAAAGCAAATGCCAAACAGAGCGCAATAAAAGGTGGGAATTTCAAAATGTTGAAGGCAATCGATTTAACTGAACTGTGATTGCCGGAATAAATATTCGCAATTGCAATGCCCAGTGTGTTCAGTGCGATAAAGGTTCCAAACTGGTCATAGAGAATAGCGTAAGGCACAGCCTCACGACCCAAATGTGCTTCAACCAATGGATAGCCAACAAAACCGGTATTGCCCAACATAATCACCAGTAGTAATCCACCTGTTACCGGTTTGGACCAACGCAGTAATCGCGCAGTAATTAAAGTGATAACGGCGCTGGCAATCATTACCAGCCAGGCAATGACAATTAAAATTGCAGCGCGATGATCCAATTGTAATTTTGGAATTTCGTACAAAACCAACGCGGGTAGCGCAACATAAATAACGTAGCTATTTAAAATCGATGCGGAATTGTCAGGGAATTGTTTGACTCGTTGAAATAACAAACCGAGTAATAAACAAATAATAACGAGATAAAGATTGGACAATTGGATTGGCTACTAATATCCCCTCCCCTGGCAAGGGGAGGGTTAGGGTGGGGTCAAGAAATTACGAACGATAAGGATCAATAGTCACAATGCTGCCGTCTTCACGATAAGTGATTTCGGTCATCTTCACTGAACGCAAGTGAGTGATGCCTTCTGACAATACAGAATCGTGATAGAACAAATAGGTTTTACCTTCGTAATCACAAATAGAGTGATGGCTGGTCCAACCAATTACCGGGTTCAAAATGCGGCCGCGATAAGTGAATGGGCCGTAAGGATTATCACCAGTTGCGTAACACAGGAAGTGAGTGTTGCCGGTTGAGTAAGAGAAGTAATAAGTCCCCTTGTGTTTGTGCATCCAGGAGGCTTCGAAGAAGCGGCGGCTGTAATCACAAGCTAAAAGTTGTTTACCTTCTTCATCCAGAATAATCACTTCGCGTGGCGCTTCAGCGAATTCTTTCATGTCTGCAGTTAATTTTGCAACGCGTGGTGCCAATGCAGGTTCCTGATCTTTTGGCTCTTCATTTTTTTCGTTGTAAACATTGTTGCGGTATTTTTGTAACTGACCGCCCCAAATGCCACCGAAATACATGTAGTAGCTGCCATCAGAATCTTCAAACACCGCTGGGTCAATCGAGTAACTGCCTTTGATGGCTTCAGGTTCAGGTTTGAATGGCCCAACTGGTGAATCGCCAATCGCAACACCGATTTGGAAAATGCCATTTTTCTTTTTTGCAGGGAAATAAAAATAATATTTTCCATCTTTGTGCGCAGCATCTGGTGCCCACATTTGGCGCTCGGCCCAGGGCACATCTTTTACATGCAAGGCTACGCCGTTATCTACTGCAGGGCTGGTTGGGCTATCCATGGAAATTACATGGTAGTCCTGCATATCAAAGTGGTCGCCGTTATCGTTAAAGGGCACACCGGCTTCAATATCGTGTGATGGATAAATATAAATTTTGCCATTGAACACATGGGCTGAGGGATCAGCGGTAAAAATGTGTTCAACCAAAGGTTGTGAAATCGCGCGAGATTTTAAATTCGCGACAACCGATGCGGGTAGTTTTTCTTCAGCCATAAAAAATTCTCAATATAGATCGATCAAAAAATTATTTGCCAGCGGCTTTGCGGCGCTCGCCTAACTCAGATTCAATTTTCACTTCCATTTGTTTATTAATTGAGTAGAGGAATAAGCAACAAGCTGATGCGATAAAGAATGGGATAGATGCGTAGATACTGACAGCAGCCTTAATGCCTTCAATTGCATCGTTAGTTTGATGTGACAGAGTGGCATCGTAACCGTACATAGCTAGAATGCTGAGTAACAATGAGCCGCCAATAGTTAAGCCAGCTTTTAAACCCGCGATCATGGCAGAGAAGATAATAGCAGTTGCACGTCGATTGTTTTTCCACTCGGAATAGTCAGCAACATCAGCCACCATTGCCCAGAGTAATGGAACGGTCAGACCATAGGCGAATCCGTGCAATATGTTTGCGACATAACAGTAACCCACTGCGTCTGCAGGAATGTAATTGAACACAAACAGAAAGAGAGTCGAGACAAACAATGCTATAGCAAAGGTGTTACGCTTGCCGAATTTGTCAGCGACCATTTTAGAAAAGCAGATACCAATTATTTGCATAATAATGCTACAAGCATTAAACAAACTGAGTGCTGATGTGGCTGGATCTTCAGGCCATTTGAATTCGCTAAAACCAACTGAGGTGAGAGTTGAGTTTAATCCGACGATAAAACTATTAAATCCAATTTCTTCGAGGAATTTCGCTAGGGCATTAACATCCAAATAGTCTTTAAAATAGTAGACATACGCACTGCCTTTTAATGCCAAATTAATAAATACCAGAACTGTCACAATCAGCATAATTAACCAGGGCATATTCCTCAGCAAATCATGAATGTCTTGCGACACAGATGTTTTTGTTTCAACGATCGGCAGAACTCGTTCTTTAGTTGTTAAGAAAGTGATGAGGAAGCACACAATGCCCATGCTGGCGAAGAGAATCATCGCATTGTGAAAACCGACTGTTTTGTCTCCATCACCGAGCATCAATACCAGAGGTAACATCAATACTTGAATAATGAACTGCGCAACCATCACCGCAACGAAACGGTAAGAAGAAAGACTGTTACGCTCTTTCATGTCACCCGTCAGAACACCACTTAATGCTGAATAGGGTAGGTTATTCGCTGCGTAAACAGCCATTAACAGAAGATAAGTAACCCATGCGTAAATAATTTTGCCTTCAGGGCTAAAGTCGGGTGTGCTAAACGCCAGCAGGGCGATACCACCAAATGGGATGGCAGTCCAAAGTATCCAGGGGCGGAATTTACCCCAACGGGTTTTGGTTCGGTCCGCAATCAACCCCATGATCGGTGTGAAAGCAAATGCCCCCACCATACCTGCAACAAAGGTGATTACAGAAGCTTTCCCGGCGGGTATACCGAATACATCGGTATAGAAAAATGCCAGGAATGAAACCAGCGTTTGGAAAATCAGGTTAGCCGCCAAGTCGCCCAGGCTATAGCCAACTTTTTCAACAACCGATAATTTTTGATTCGCAGTGGATGTATTCATTGTTATCTATCTTCTATTGGTAGCAGCACCCCGGATCTGCCAGTACATCGTGAATCTGTCCCAGAGTCGGGGTTGCTGGTCTGGACAGATACTTTTTTATCTTCGGATAAAGGCCTCGCAATATACACAAATGATCTGAAAAAAACTGCCCTCACTGGTTGTTTTCTAGGCAAATAGTCAAAAATAATATTAGCTTCCAAATTGATATGAATTTGTCACTTAATCTAACCCGCTGAAACCGGCATAATGGCCCGTCCAATAATAAGACAAGCCCTTATGAAAACCATTTTTTCCGTCCTCCTGATTTGCCTGTGTTGTTCGTCAACCTACCTAATCGCTTCCGAGCCGTCACAAGTCGAACGCTTTGATTTGCCACAGCAATCTATTCAGAGTGGGTTGATTGAGTTTGGTTTGCAAGCAAGGGTCACACTGTTGGTAGATGAAAAATTGTTGCAAGGGCAAGGAATGACACCGGTTAAAGGTGCGTTTTCTGTTGATACTGCCTTGGCAAAATTACTCTCGGCGACGGATTTGGATTTTCGTTATTTACCCGCTGCCAACGCTTATTTGCTTGAAAAGAAAAAACCATTACCACCAGTGACGGCTGATAATATCGAAATCGAAAAAATTGAAGCAGTTGAGCCGTCAATAGAAGAGATACGCATTGTTGGACGACTGAATTATCCCCTGCGTTACAACACGGTGACCAACACTCAATTGCAGGCAGGTGTTTCTTATTTTGATTCTGCGCGTTTTTTGAATGTGATTCCCCGCACTTTGATCGAAGATCAACAGGCCAATGACATGTTTGATGCGATCAAATATGCAAGTGGTATTACCTCCAGTGATGGGCTCAATGATTCGAATGATGATTTTTATATTCGCGGATTCAAACGCAATTCAATTTACCTGGATGGTTTTCGTTTGGGGGATAGCATTGGTACCAAAATGTTGCCCGCCAATATCGAACGGGTCGAAATTATCAAAGGACCATCAACTTTATTGTATGGTCAGGCAGAGCCTGGGGGTGTGATTAACTTTGTTCGAAAGCGCGCAGAAAAGAGCTCGTTTACACAACTGGAATTAGCTGCGGGTTCATTTGGCAAAAAAATGTTTGAAATGGATGTAAACAATCCGGTTCAGTTTTCGGAAAAATTTGATTATCGCTTAATTGCCGCTCTCGAAAGCAAAGACAGTGAATCTGAAATAGACGATATCGATCGTCAACTCTTTGCAGCTTCTGCTACTTATCATTTAACTGCTGATACGGACTTGAGTGTTCACTACAACTTTCAGCACTCGGAGCAAACTGATCCAAAAGATTTTTTGGTTGCCAATTCGTTCATTGATTCGGATGGTGATCTATTTCCCGGCGCTACTTTAGCGGATGGTATCCGTACCAAGCGAGCAGGTTTTACATCAGATCTGAAAATTTTTTCAGCTGAGCTTAGCCACTATTTCGCATCGGATTGGCGGATGCTGGCGAAGTACGATTGGTTGGATGAAGACAGAGTGGGTGTACGATCTACCACTGAAACTTTATTGAATACCAATGGATTAATTAATCCTGAATTAAACTTTGATACCTTTTTTGTGTTTGGTGCTGAATTACTGGTGCCTATTGAAATAGTGTCGGATTTTTCCGGTAATTATTATCGTATCGGGGAAATTCGCAGTTTGTATGATGAGGCGGGTTTCGAAACGGCAGAGAAAGCCAGCGTCACCTTTGAAGGGCCAATGGAAGTGGGTGGATTCTTACACCACTTATCCTTAGGCGTCGATTGGCATCAACAAAATCTCTACAAAGGTTATTTGATTGAAGAGCGTTTGCCGGGACAGAATCAATTAATTCCTGATAGTGAATTGGAATTTTATCTCGCCGATATTTTTAATGATGTGTTCGGCGCTGAGCGAGCGCTGGGTGATATTTCAGTGCAGGAAATGCGTCTGTTATACGACGATTATGGATTCTTTGTGCAAGACTCAATTGAATTAAGTGATCAATGGATTTTGAATGCTGGAACTCGTCTGGTGAGCATGCAAGGTGAGTATACCGATCTGACGCTTTCAACTATGAATCAGCTTCAGGATTACCAACATTGGTCATCACAATTCGGATTGGTTTATAAATATTCCGATAAATATTCCTGGTTTGGTAATTACAGCGAAGCACTGCGTTCCAATTATCATTTGGATGATGTTGGCCCGGCACAAATTGATCCTGAACTTTCCTATCAATTTGAATTGGGTGTGAAATCACTTCTGGATGGCGGGCGTTTTCTTTCCAGTTTTGCCATTTTTCAAATCAATAAAGACAATGTTGTGGATCATGTATTAAACCAGGGATTGCGCACATCGCTGGGGCTTTATTCCATGAGAGCAAGTGGTATTGATGCGGATTTCACTTGGCAAATAAATTCAAAATGGGATTTGATGGGCGCGTTATCTATCCAATCGACAGACATATTGGATGGCCCCTACAAAGGCACGCGTGTGCATATGACGGCAGATCAAATAGCCAGTGTTTTTGCGCATTACCAATACAATTCTGATTTGGCACTTAATGTTGGTTTGAATTATGTCGGTGATCGCGAAGCGCAGAATCGTTTGGTTTCCGCTGCGTCTAGTGTAGAAGGCGCTGTTAACGATTTTAGAATGGATGCTTATTTGAGCACGGATTTGTCAATTATTTACAATTTGTCCAAATTGGGTCTCAACGATTCGAAAATAAAACTCTTGGTCAAAAATCTAACCGATACCCAGTATTTCACTGCAACCTCGCCGGGAGTCAGGGAAAACCTTGCTGAAGGGCGATTCTTTCAGCTGTCAATTGAGGCTGGATTTTAATGAGCCGCACCGCTTACTTCATTCGGTTATTTGAATCGCACTATGCTGATTTGAGGGCGCAGATTGCATACCGATTCAAAAAACAATATCAGGATGTGGATGATATTCTGCAAGACGCTTTTCACAATGTGCTGCGCGCAGAAAATCTGGAGCAAGTCGATAATCCCAAGGCCTACCTCTATCAAACAGCCAGTAATCTGGCGCTGAATCGTATCCGCAAGCAGAAATACCATGAAAATTACCTTGCTTCACAAGACATTGAACGCGTGGAGGAGGTAAGTCCCGAGCAGATTGTCATATCCCGAAGGGCTTTGTCAGATGTTTGCGAAAGCCTGGACGATTTCCCCGAAAAGTACCGTCGAACTTTTTTGATGAGCCGGGTTGAAGGTAAAACCTATAAGGAAATTGGAGTCGAGTTGAATATTGCAGAGAGTACGGTTGAAAAACACATTATTAAAACCCTTAAATTTTTACGTGACAGATTGCAGGAGCTTGAGTGATGAAAAAGACTGATGCTTCGCAACGTTATGTTGAAAATCAAGCAATGGAATGGCTGGTGAAGTTGAATAATCCCAATCTTTCTGATGTTGAAATCGAAAAATTTAACCAATGGTTGGCTGAGTCGCCCCTACATCAAGCCGCTTATATCAGAGCCGAGCAGATTTGGGCAGCATCAGAAAAACTGGTATCCAGACGTTCTTCACAATCCAGGCTGCGAACCTGGCAATACGCATTGGCGAGTGTGGTGATTGTTTTGTGCATTGGTTTTTATCAATACCAACTCAATTCAACAGAAAACTATGAGTTTTATACCGCTATTGGTGAACAAAAAACTGTTGAGTTGGTCGATGGCTCGACAGTGACCTTGAATAATCAATCAAAGATAATTTTTTCGATCAACAATAATAGCCGCAAAGTAAAACTTGAAGCCGGAGAAGTATTATTTCATGTAACCGCTGATGCAAAGCGCCCGTTTGATATAGAAACTCATGACGGCATGATTCGAGTAGTGGGAACAACCTTTTCCGTGAATCGTTATTCGGAATCCACTTTGGTGACAGTGGTTGAAGGGCGAGTTGCGCTAGGTCAAAAACCTTTGGCGAATGATTCTTTTGTGGCGTCACAAGTGTTGAGTCAATCACAACAACAAACCTTGCCTGACGCAATTAAAGGTGTTGAACCCAAACAGGTTGACGTGAAAACAGAATTGTCCTGGCGCGAAAAAAGATTGGTAGTTCGCGACGAGCCATTGAGTGAAGTCGTCGCCTATCTTGAAAAAACCTTTCCGGTGAAATTTGCTATCGAGTCCAAAGAATTGAGCGAGAAACGTGTAACCGCTGTATTGGACTTATCCAATTTGGAACAAGTTTTGTTGGTTTTGGAAACATCTTTGTCTCTTAAGGTAGAGCGTGAATCCGACGTGATTCATTTATCAGAATAATAAAAATGGAGGGGTAGTTAAATTGAAGTGTTGTATAGACGCAGCTGGTGTTTTCTCAGGGATTTGCTTGCCAGGTAAATGGATGTACAGGAAGGTGAGTGAGCTGCCATGGAATGCTGCCTTTGGTTTTTTATGTATGTGTTGGATACTGACTGCTTGCGGTGGCGGCGGTGGATCCATTCAACGTGAAGTTTCTTCTGCGCCAGTACAGGCTACATCATCCTCTGTTGTGGTTATATCTTCATCTTTATCATCAAGCCGCTCTAACAGTTTAAGTTCTTCCAGTTCTATCAGTTCTTCGAGTGCGGCGAGTTTGTCAACCGACGACAAAATATTGTTTGATGAATCAGTGCAAAATGGTGCGCTGAGCGCTTGGGTTGATTATGAAAATCCATCGGCTATAGATACCTATTATTACGATGGAATGTTTTCATCCCATATTCGTTGGGAGGTATTGGAAACCAATGATGCGTCACATGGCAAAGTGATTCAGGTTGTATTTAATGCGCTGGATGAGAACGATCAGCAACAAGATAACGGTTGGTTTGGTGTCTCTGCCAGTCAAACCAATACGACTACAGATTTATCCGGTTATGAAAATGGAGCGCTCTCATTTGATATGAAGCTAATTCAAAATGGAACCATCTATAACAATCTATTAGTAAAAGCCGAGTGTAAATTTCCCTGTACCGCAAAAGATTATGCGCTTGAAGATCCATCAATAGGTGTGTGGAAAAATTACAAAATCCCCATGAAGTATTTGATTGATGGTGGTTTAAACATTAAAAATGTAAACAATTTATTTGTGATAGCGCCTAATTGGCGTATGCAGTTAGGCCAATATATTATTCAACTGGATAATATTAAATTTGAGAAAGCCTACGCGCCATCGCAAACCTTACCCGCTAAACCTTCAATTGATAAAATTTTTATACCTTTACTACCCGAATATGGATTTGGGATACAGCACTCATCGCCGACGGCACTGAATATAAACTGGTCTGATCCATTTGACGTCGAATTGACATCCGCATCTTCGCTACTTTTGGTTTATATGGGTTCATTGAGTCGCAATCGTATTTACTCAAACCGGGATTTATCTGAATACTATTTTGGAAATATTGTGTTTGACTTGAATGTTGTCGATTACGCGGGTGCGACAGGAGATTTTATTGCATCAGCGGTAAGCGACCCCAGTTATGCTTTAACTAGTAACACACTGGTGCGCATCATCGAGTGTGATCCATGTGCAGATCAGATCGCGCTCAAGTCAATGGGGCCTCTCTACAAGTCACTGGCAGTTCCTGACTACAGAATTACCGCACCTGTTGCTGGCCAGTGGACAAGCTATTCAATTCCCGTAAAAGATTTGGTTGATAAGGGATTAAAACTGAGCGAAGTCTATAGCCCGCTGGTGTTGTGGTTCACCGGCCCAACCAATCAAAATTTCAGGATGCAAGTCAAGAATGTTCGCTGGGAGTACAAAACATCCCCCTAAAGCGCTATTGCGTTGGAGGGGGTGTTTTATTGATGTGTCTAAATTGTGAGAGTTTTTTATTAGTGAATTCAGGTTTATGAAAATGGAAATGGTCAAATACATTAATAGGTTTGTGATATCCGGCTTCCTTGCTATGTCGGTTGCATGTGGCGGCGGGGGCGGATCGATTGATAAAGATGTAGGATCAAGTTCTTCTGCATCCTCGAGTTCTGTTGTGGCCACCTGTGCAAACACACCAGGAGCTGTTTTTATAGATGAAGCTTGTGGCGCATGGGAAGATCCCTCCTTCTATGAACAAAATAGATCTAATTTTACAGGCGGTGAAAATACCACAGGTGTTGGTAACAACCTGAATCTATCAGTAATCAATGAGGCAGAAGCTTCTCAAAATAAAGTGATCGATATTCATTACGGCAACAACAGTATTTATAGCGCTGGCCCAAGACTATTGAATAATCCTTCTTTAGTGAATGGTGTGGATTTGAGTGAATATGCAAACGGATCTCTTCAATTTGATTTGAAGGTAATTGATTCCGGAGTCAGTAATCCAAGCATTCAGTTAAGTATCGAATGTGGATGGCCGTGTGCGAGTACCTTTGACATTATTGAACCTGGACCCTTGAATACGTGGAAAACCTTTGAGATTCCGGTAGCCCATTTAATTAATAGAGGGCTTGACATTGAAAAGGTAGTAACTGGTTTTCAAATAATGCCTGAATGGACTTCTCAAAATGGTGTTCATCTTCAAGTCGATAATATTCGTTGGGTTAAGAAAAATTTGCAGGCGCCGGAAAAAAATATTTGCTACTCAAATTATTTAAGAGGCCCACAGGGAGAAAATAACTACATAGATTTGGCATTCGGCAATTTGGGTAACCCGGAAGATTTAGGTATTTCAAATACGTATCCTACGCTTATATTTTCACCTAAATGGAATCTTTCCAACGCTTACTCGATTATGGTAGGAACCACAATAAACAAAGTTAGTTTGCTGCCACCAGATCCAGATGCCATTTCAAATTGCGTTGATAATGGAATATTGGTTTTTGATATTTATCTAGACAAGCGTTATACAAGTGAGCAACCGCTTTCAATTGTGGTGGGTTTTGCTGGTCGAAATGTGATGCCAATTACGTTAGGGACAATTATCAATAACTCTGATTTGAATCCCGGGCAATGGACAACAATATCAATCCCTATTGCAATAAATCAGTCAGGCTTACATCAGGTAGTGTTTGATATTGTGGGGCCTGGAACCAGTGAGAATCTTGGTGCGATTATGATTGATAATATTCGAGTGATTAAGCCGAGAATTTGATTTAGGCAATATTAATAGACACGTAGGGTTAACTCATCTTTTGGAATATCTTATGAACTTAAAAAATATCGTTCTTTATTTTTTTATATTGTTTCTTGCCGCTTGCGGTGGAGGTGGAAGTAGTAGTGGAGGTGGTGGTGCAAGTGAATCGAATAGTAAAACCACCTTAAGTCTGCAGTCAAATAGTGTGAATTTTACGGCGAGTTTGGGCCAGTATGACGCTATGTCCCAAACCATAACGGGGAGTATTATAAATCCCGAGGACCGAAATTATTATTTAGTTGTTGATGCAGACGATACTGATCTTGTTGCTAATGCCCAGGTTGAAATTTTCGGTACTCAGGGCTTTTTAACAGTATTTCCATCCAGCGCTGAAAACATGGAGCCAGGAGTCTATAGCGGTAGTATTCGTGTACTGGCTTGCACTGATGCAAGCTGTAGCAGGCAGATTAATGGTAGTCCGCAAACAATTGAGATTCGTTATGAGGTTCTGTATGACTCCGCAATTGCAGATAGGGATCGTGATGGAATAGTTGACAACAAAGATCCATTTCCTTTGGTTGCAAATCGAGTTCCTGTCATTAGTCCGGCCAGCCAATACTATGCTGACGAAGGACTGGCTTTTACTCTGGATGCAGCATCATTTACAAATGATCCAGATGGCGACTCTTTGATTTATAGCTGGAGGCAACAACAGGGGCGCAGCGTTTTAGATGGAGAATTTACAGGTAGTATTTTAAATTTTTCTGTACCCAATGATTTGCAACAACAAGAACATATCAGTTTTTGGATGTCGGTGACTGATGCTAGCGGTAGTATCACTCAAACAACAGTCAATGTGAGTTTGATACCAGCTATTGACTATGAGCTCTCTGCACAAAAAATTGGCAGTTATGTAGGAGCGAATCAACAATTGGAGATACAAATTACGGCTGACCAATTATCTAACTGGCAGTTGAATTCTACTAGTAACAATATTACTTATTCGAATGCTGAGGGAGTTGGAAGTCAGCTAGTGAATCTAGTGGTCGATACAGACAATTTAATCTTGGGGTCTAATTTTATAGATCTGACTTTAACTGACGTTCGTCAACAGCTTGATCACTTAATTCAACTGGAGGTTGTGAAAAAACTGGATCGTCCTGTAGTACAAAAAAATGGTATAGCCTTAAGTAAAACCGGCAGTGGTGAAAAGCTCAGCGCCGAGTTTAAAGTTCGTAGTGAGAGCGGTAATGATTTGGTATGGACGGCGTCAGTTAGTCAACCTTGGTTAAGTCTTTCTAAAACAACAGGAAATGCTGGCGATACAGTAACTGTAACTGCAGATGTAAGTGGTCTGGCAAATAATCAAGAACACAGTGCTGAGATAATCCTTAACGGAGAAGAGGGAAGTATTTCCGAACAAGTTGTTGTTGGCCTTTATCTCAGTGACGCGGTAGTTGATGAACAAGTTGATGTCACATCCACTGCAGTGATGGTGGATATTGCATCTAATCCTACGCTTCCGTATGTATATGGAGTGGCGGGCACGTCAAAGCTGTATGTCTACAATCTCTACACCGCTGCTGAAGTCGCTACTCCTGTTATTGGAGGAAGTTTGAACTCGATTACTCTATCTCATGATGGCAAACAAATTTTTGTATTTGATAGTTCGGAGCAACGAATTTTTGTGTTGAATTCCAGCACCTTTGCTATAGACAAGACGTTTAGTGCTGCAGCTTTATCGGGATATCAATCAAAAGGGTTGGAGTATCTGCGACCAAAAGGCTTGGATATGTTAATAGTGGGTGGTCCAAACCTTATGAGTGCAACTACCGGTAATATTCTTCATGAGGATTACAAATACCAAGCAACTACATACGTTGCAGATAGTCAGGATTTCGTACTTTATTCATTCGGCGGAGTCAGCAATGTTTATGATATTCGTTCAATCAAACTGGAGGCAGATGTAATTTTGGAAAAAGTGGACTTGGTTGATGCTCCTGTATTCTCCGTTTCAGGTGGTTATGGATTTCCAATAGATTTTGCTTCTACTAAAGATATGTCAAAAATTTGGATATCAACGGGGGCGAGAGTGTTAACTGTTAGTTATTCTTTGGCAAATGGGTTTCAACTCATCTCGGATTATGAAGATTGGCCCGGTTGGCAAAATGCATTGGAATCATCTCCGGATTACACGAGCTATTATTTGGGGCAAGATTATAGCGATGTTAATAATGTTTGTGCTTTTGATGTTTCTTTGAATATTGAACAAGGTTGCATTAATCCTCCGAGCCGTGATGTTGCTATTCGGATGCTGAAGCTTTCCTCTGATGGTTTACGTGGCATTGTTTTTAGTGACCCTGAATATGATGAGCTGACTCAACCAATCAGTTTTTTTAATACATTTCATTAATACATCGATATAAAAATTAACTTAATTGGAGGTCTTCTCGACCTCCCGTGTCTAATATCCTGAGAATAACAATTTCTCCATAAATTCAATTATTCACAGGACAGTTCTATGAAAAATATTATTCTTTTTCTCGGTATTTCATTGTTTTCAGCTTTACCTGCAAGCGCAGATTCTTACTTCTCTGTTGGTTTGGGAAATTATGAGTTTGATTTGGATATTCCCGGGCTGCCAAGTGGTGTAAAGGCGACGAATGATATTAAGGGATTAGAGGGTGTGGTGGGGTTCGAGTCTTCACCGAACATTGCATGGGAGGCCCGTTTGGGGCTTGGCTTGGGATCTTCAAATACCAAAGTATCCTATCAAGGTGAAAGTGTTTCTACAGATCTTGAATATAAAGCCAAAAGTTATTTCAGTGGATATTTCCGCCCTCAATATAAAAATGCTCATATGCAGATATACGGTCTTCTGGGATACACCAGTATTGGTGGTGAGGCGACTGTTGAAGGAGAAAGTGAAGATACAACCGATGATGGTTTTTCGTATGGTTTGGGAGCTGGATTTATCTTTGCAGAGAAAAACTCCTTAAATCTTGAATGGAAGAACCTTGCCAAAACAGATAGCGGCGATATAACCGGTTTAAGCATTTCCTTTCAACATAATTTTTAATTATTCCTAATCATATATTGTAGAGAATCATCATGATTAACATAAAAAATATGTTTGTAGTTATGGTCTGTATGTCAATCGTTGCCTGCGCGTCAAAGCCGCAGATGCAGACTCCTCCGAAAACGCCGTTAAATGATACGGTGAGTATATACAGAGAAGCGGCTCTGGATCGTGTAGATCATGTGGGTCAGCATCTAAATGGTAAAAAAGATATTATGTATATTCAGAATTTTGGCGGTGGTGGTGTAGGCTTGGGTTTGTTAGCTGGGCCATTAGGTGTTGCGGCCAACATTAAAATGATAAAAAATCGAACTCTCGAAGAGGTAGGTAAACTAAAAGACAAGCTGCCTTTTGATGTGAGTAGTATGTTTTCTGAGTCACTGGGTAGAAATAACATCACAATTAAATCTGATGCAAGCTTTAAAGTTAATCCCTATATATTGGTTGAACGAATTAACGAAAAGCAGATTTCGATTGCAGCAGCAGCGTTTATTGATAATCAGCCCAATATTCCAGGTAAATATTTGGCCCAACTACCAGATTTATACAATTTAGAGACACTTTCGAATCTAAGTGATTCCCAGCTGACAAAAATAAACGCAGATTTGTCTCATGGTTTTGATGAAATCATTCAAATGATGAAAAAGGAATCATCGGCTGATGTCTTGGCTGAGAAAAAAGTGTTAGTTAAATCCGAATTTTTGTCACCCAGGATTATGTTTGAAATTCAAGCGAATGTAATAGAAGAAACAAATGATTCTTTATGGATAAGAACCGTTGGATTAGTGGCGAAAATTCAAAAATCAGGTGCAGAGATTAAGCCAGTAAAGAAATAATGACTTTTCAGTTTCACAATAAACAGGCGCCCCAAGGCGCCTTTTTATCTCTGTTCTTTTCCCGTTTGGTCAAACTCCTCCGTCTCATGTAAAATGCGCCCCTTCTTTTATTGACTTAGACTTTGGCTGAAAAACATCATGGAAATCAATCCCTTATTGCTCGCTCTCAAAGATTTGACTGATCGCACCGAAACCCTTCGGGGGTATCTTTGACTACGAGTTAAAGAAAGAACGTTTAACTGAAGTTGAGTTGGAGCTGGGCGAATCCAAAATTTGGGAAACACCTGAGAAGGCACAGGCCCTTGGCCGCGAAAGATCTGCGTTGGAAATCGTTGTTAAAACCATTGATGAATTGGATACAGGAATTGCCGATTGTCGCGAACTGCTGGATATGGCAGTGGAGGAAGACGATGAATCCATGGTGGCTGATGTTCAATCAGAATTGGATCGTCTGGACAAACAATTAGGTGTGCTGGAATTTCGTCGCATGTTCTCGGGCGAAACTGATCCCAACAATGCCTACCTTGACATTCAATCAGGATCGGGCGGAACCGAAGCGCAGGATTGGGCTGAAATGGTATTGCGCATGTATTTGCGCTGGGGCGAAGCTAAAGGTTTTAAAGTCACTCTGGAAGAAGTTTCTGCGGGTGATGTCGCCGGTATTAAAAGTGCGACGATTTATTTTGAAGGCGAATACGCGTTTGGATGGTTGCGTACCGAAACCGGCGTGCATCGTTTAGTGCGTAAATCGCCATTTGATTCGGGCAATCGTCGTCACACCTCATTTTGTTCTGTGTTTGTATCGCCGGAAATTGATGACAATATCGAAATCGATATTAACCCCGCCGATTTGCGTATCGACACTTATCGTGCGAGCGGTGCCGGTGGTCAGCACGTTAACAAAACTGATTCTGCCGTGCGTATTACACACATCCCAACCAATATTGTTGTGCAATGCCAAAACGAACGCTCACAACACGCCAACCGCGATAAAGCCTACAAAATGTTGCGTGCAAAAATGTACGAGCACGAAATGCAAAAACGCAACGCCGAAAAACAAGCCATGGAAGACAGTAAGTCCGATATCGGCTGGGGCAGCCAAATTCGTTCTTATGTATTGGACGATTCACGTGTGAAAGATCTACGAACCAGCGTACAAACCTCCAATACCCAGGCAGTGCTTGATGGCGATTTGGATCAGTTTATTGTTGAGAGTTTGAAAGCGGGGTTGTGATTTTAGTAGTTCTTGTTTCTATCGAGGTGCGTGACCACTCCTCATCTTTTTGATTTTTTCGAAGTGCGTAACCACCCCGCCTCTTCGAGGCACCCCTCCGAAGGAGGGGAATTAAACGTGCAATTACGAAGTCAGAATTACAATCAAACAAGTCAGAATTAAAATCAAACTGCGCACTAAATTCCCCTCCCTCGGAGGGGTGCCCGCAGGGCGGGGTGGTCGCTCTTAAAAAAACATAATTCCCCTGTCAACCTTTTCCCTCCACATCCGTTAATAACTCAATTGTTGTTTTCTTTGAGAGAGAAACCCCATGCGTAGCCTATTATCGATTCTATCCATACTTTCTTTAACTCTATGTTTATCTGCTTGTGGCGGGGGATCGGGCGGTGGTTCGGGGGCGTCCAGTTCAGTTGTTTCTTCTGTTTCAAGTTTGTCCTCATCTTTGAGTTCAGTAAGCTCCAGTAGTCAATCGAGTTCCAGCCAATCGTCTAGCGATGCCTTCGCTGAGGTGCGGGCAGTTTTGCAAGCGGAATATGAATCGGAGCGAGTAAACGGACTAACTGGAATGACGTTGATAATTTTTAACGATCAGGATGAGAAAATATTTGAACAAAATTATGGTAGTTTCAATGCAGATCAAACAGTGGCAATCGCCTCGGCCAGCAAATGGGTTTCGGGAACTGTGTTGTTGAGTTTGGTGGGTAAAAATCAAATCAGTTTTGAAGATACCACTGGCGATATTTTGGGTTGGATGAAAAATTCGAATGTGAATTTAAAACAATTATTGTCTTTCACATCAGGAATGGACAACGAACATATTTGTATTTATTCCGCGCTGTTTAGGTTTGAAGAATGTGTTGCCTTGATTAGTACGACTGAACCATTAGGTTTGCCGGGGACTCGTTACGATTATGGCGGAACACATCTGCAAGTCGCCGGGCGTATGGCAGAAGTTGTGACGGAAAAGTCCTGGAAAACAATTTTGAATGAGGAATTATTGATTCCGTTAGGGTTGGATTTATCGATTAATTATTACGCTCAACCTTTGAGTGCTAACGGTAGCCAAAATCCGATGATTGCAGGCGGCATGCGAATTTCCATGAATCAATATGCAAAAATTTTGCAGCTGATTTATCACAAAGGTTTGTGGATAAACGGTGATTCGCAGACGCAATTAATTCCTGCAGATTTATTTGATGAGCAAGCCAAAATGCCTTATCCCGATGTATTAATTGGAAATGTCCCTCCGTCAGCACCCGAAAGCATTCGTTATGGGCTATCGGCTTGGTTGGAATGCGACACGCCTGCCGAGGGTTGCCAGGAGTTGTCCTCGCCTGGAGCCTTTGGATTTACGCCCTGGATAAATCGAGAAGCGGGTTATTACGCCATTCTGGGCATGGAATATGAGTCTGCCCAAGGGTTCGGATTCAGGACGGAACAGCGTATTCAGCCGTTAATCGAATCAGCGTTGAGTAATTAGTCGGCTTCAGGGCTGCATTCGATCAGCCCTTGTCGTTATAATGCGCACCTTTTGAAAATCCAAGACCAGTGACCATTATGACCAACGAAACTCATGCTCCCCTGTCAGCCCATGATGATGACAACAAACTCATAGTCGAGCGCCGCCAAAAATTGGCTGCCATTCGTGAAAAAGGCAATGCCTTCCCCAATGTGTTTCGTCCTGATAACAAGAGCCTTGAGTTGCAATCGACTTTTGGCGAGAAGACCAAAGAAGAGTTGGAAGCTCTTGATCATAAAGTCAGTGTTGCAGGTCGCATCATGGCCAAACGCGGCCCGTTTATGGTGTTGCAAGATGGTGAAGGTTCCATCCAACTTTATGCTGATAAAGCTGCGCAAGAAGTTATTAAGGACAAGTGGGGTGTGTGGGACATGGGTGATATTGTCGGCGTGAAAGGTGCGCTGCACAAATCCGGCAAAGGTGACCTCTACGTTAATCTTGAAGAATTTCAATTGCTGACCAAATCACTGCGCCCATTGCCGGATAAATATCATGGCCTTGCCGATCAGGAAATTCGTTATCGTCAACGGTATGTGGACTTAATGGTAAACCCGGAAGTGCGCGACACTTTCCGTTTGCGTTCGCGTTGCATTAATTTTATTCGCAATTACATGTCAGGTTGCGGTTTTATGGAAGTTGAAACGCCAATGCTGCATGTGATTCCCGGCGGCGCTTCTGCAAAACCTTTCATCACTCATCACAATGCCTTGGACATGGATATGTTTTTGCGCATTGCACCGGAATTATATTTGAAGCGTTTGGTTGTCGGTGGATTCGAACGTGTGTTTGAAATTAACCGCAACTTCCGTAACGAAGGCGTTTCAACTCGTCACAATCCTGAATTCACTATGATGGAATTTTATCAAGCTTATGCGGATTACAAAGACTTGATGGATTTGACGGAAGATATGCTGCGCAAATTGTGTATTGAAGTGACTGGCAGCAGCACTCTGAAATATCAAACCAGCGAATACGATTTTGGTAAACCTTTTACTCGTTTGACCATGTTTGATTCAGTGCTGCATTACAATCCGCAAATTACCGCAGAACAACTCAGCAGTGTCGAAGGTGCAATCAAAGCGGCAGAAGCATTAGGATTGAAAATTAAACCGGGCACTGCACTCGGAAAAATTCAAACCGAAATTTTCGAGGAAACGGTTGAACATAAATTGGATCAGCCTACATTCATCACTGAATATCCAATCGAAATATCACCATTGGCACGTCGTAACGATGAAAACCCCGCAGTCACTGATCGCTTTGAATTTTTTATCGGCGGACGTGAATTGGCGAACGGTTTCTCTGAATTAAACGACGCCGAAGACCAAGCCGAACGCTTTATGCAACAAGTACGCGAAAAAGATGCCGGCGATGATGAAGCCATGCACTACGACGCCGATTTTGTGCGCGCATTGGAATACGGTTTGCCGCCAACAGCAGGCGAGGGTATTGGTATTGATCGTTTGATTATGTTGTTTGCCAACGCGCCGTCCATTCGTGATGTGTTGTTGTTTCCGCATATGAGGCCTGAGTAAAACCTTTAAAAGCCTTACCCCCTTGCTAACCCCTTTGCAGGGGGAGGGAATTTGGCTCCTCCCTTTGAAAAAGGGAGGCGGGGGAGGGATTTAAAATGGTCAATTTTTTCCGAAATTTTAAATCCCCCCTAACCCCCCTTTTTCAAAGTGGGGAACTGTCCCTCCCCCTGCCACAAATTGCAGGAGCAATTTGCACAGCGAAGCTGCCCGAAGGGGAAACCATAGGGACTGGTTTCTGTACGGGGAGGTTAGGTGGGGGTAAGGCTTTTGAATAATAAAAAAACGGATATAAATCATGATCAGTAAAATTCGCCTTGCTATTCGCAATGATCTGGAAGCCTCAGAAGAGGAGCGTCAATTCGGGACGGGTTGGTTGAGTGGGTTGGCGGCTTTAATTTTATCCGTTTCAAGTTTATTTTTGTTGATAAGTCAGCGTTATCCTGAATGGCTATCCATGAAAGAGTTGAGCGTGATTTACCATCAGCAGTATTTCACCTGGGCCATTCAATTAATGTTAGTGATTGCGTTTGTATTGGTTGTGATCAATTTAACGCTCCGTCGAAACAAAATATTGGGTTTTACTTCCATGATATTTGTTTTGATCAGTTTGCTGGTCGGACAGTTGTTGCCAGAAAATCTTGAACATAAATCCAATGCTATGGCGCTAGGCTTGGACTGGTTTGTACTGAATTTGATTTTTCATGGGATATTGTTTATCCCTTTAGAAAAGTTGTTCGGGCGTTTAACCGATCAACCGCTGTTTAGAATGGATTGGAAAGAGGATTTATTTTATTTTCTAGTCGGTAGCTTACTTGTCCAGATTTTTGCCTTTCTTTCTATGTCTCCATCTCTAATGATTGTAGAAAATACGTCGTCATGGGGGCATTTTAGGCAGTGGGTGGCGAATCAACCCCTCGCACTGCAAGTATTGGAAATTATGTTGTTAACCGATTTGTTTCAATATTGGTTTCATCGCCTCTTTCACGAAATTCCTTTTTTGTGGCGCTTTCATGCAGTGCATCATTCAACTACCAAGATGGATTGGCTGGCGAGTTCTCGTATGCACGTGTTTGAAATAGTCGGCTTGCGTGCCGTAACTATTATCCCCATGTTTACCTTGGGCTTTAATCAAGAATCTTTAAGTGTTTATATTTTAATTGTGTTGGTTTACGCATCCTATATTCATTCCAATGTGAAGTTTGATATTGAATGGCTCAAGCCGTTAATCGTCACACCTCGCTTCCATCACTGGCATCATGGAATTGAAAAAGAGGCCATTAACGTGAATTACGCAATTCATTTTTCCTGGTTGGATAAATTATTCGGTACTTATTATATGCCAGCAAACAAATGGCCAAGTGGTTATGGGGTGGGTGGTAATCCCGTTCCGAAAGGATATGTAAAACAGTTTTTGTATCCATTTCAAAAGAAGAAAAAGAAGGCTGAGCATTAATAAAAAAGCGCTAGATGGCGCTTTTTTATTGTCGAGTTTGCGAGAGTTACTTGAGCATTTTTTGCCATTTTAAATCCGTTCCTGAACGCCACAACCACTCTACCGGTCCGTAATTAAAATACTGCAACCACCAGCGGCAAAAGAAAATTTGTAGGCCGAAAATGCCAATTGCCAGGATTGTATTTTCAGCAGGTGAGGTTAGCGCAAAAATTCCCAAGCCAAGGTTGAAAAAAATAAACACGCCTATCAGGGATTGCATTAAATAAGTGGTAAGTGCCATTTTGCCTGCAGGTGCAAAGTTTGATAAAACAGTAAACCAGCGAGGCTTTAGTGTGAGCAATACGAAGCCACTGATATAGATCATAGCTAAACAGGCATTCAAACTATCAAACAAGAAACTACCCAGCCACATAAGCCATTGGTTACCCTCAGCTTGAATTTTAAGAATAAACACACTGGCCATAATCACAATCGCCGCAATGAAGATACTCAAAAATCCCCAAGCACTTTTTTTGCATAATTTCGCGAAAATTGATTTGTGTGCTTCAAGGTTTTCAAACCATTTTTTACGACCGACATACATGCCTAATAAAAAGAAGCCAAAGGTAATCCAAACTCTGCCAGAATTGATTTGGAAAATCGCTTTCTCATCAATTGCGTTGATATTGTGTTGGACAATATCAATAAGATTACCTTGAGTAATGGTCGCCAGGTAATCGACTGCATCGGCTTGATGTTTGTCGTCGAGCAGTGGGTAGTGGTGAAATCCGCCTATAGCAATTACTTCTGCCAATTTTGTTGGTAAATTAAAAATTAACAATACACCTATTACCAAAATAGTTTTGTCACTGAGGTGTCGACAAAAGAGCAAGAGAAATCCTAACGGAACGTAAATTGTTAAAATGTCTGCTCGCCAAAAGCTGTGGTGGATAAATCCAATAATCCCCAAAATGCTGAGCCGCCAGGCGAACCTTGTCGCAAAAGCCTGGTACTTTTTTTCAAGGCTTTGCATTTGAATATAAAAACTCAAGCCAAACAAAAATGAAAAAATGGCAAAAAATTTGGCGTTAACTAACAGCATGTAGATCACGGAAGCCGCAATACTGCCCGCGTCCGTATAGCGTTGGTAATACTCCTGAGGTAGCGGGCCTCCGGCATACCACATGATCATATGCGCAAAGAAAATGCCGAAAAGCGCAAAGCCTCTGAGTGCGTCAATGGCCACAATTCTATCTGCAGTCGTTTGAGTGGGTATCATTACCATTCCTTAACAGAGTGTTATTTTTTTTAAATCGATAAAATCTTAATTCGTAATCATCAGGCTTGTGCCTGTAGTAACTTTTCTAGTAGTAGTTGCGTTATATCTAACACGGGTTCCATGCCAGCACTGATCATCCCGTCGCGTTCCGTTACAGAGGCACAAACACTTTCGATAATTACGCGTGTACTCAGGTCATCTATGGCTTCAAATGTCGTCAGTTCAAGTACTGGTCGGGTCTTAAAGGGCAGCCCTAAAAACTCAGACGTTTTATAAATGATTTCAGATTCAATCACTTCATGATAAACACCATAAAATTGAAAGAGACCGGCTCCCGCTTGCGTGTGGCTGTGTAAAAAGCTGCCCCCGGATTTGACATCCATCTTTTGTATTTTCATGTTGAACTCGGGTGGTAGAAACCATTGAACATATAATTCAGGAGTAGTGAATGCCTTGAACACTTTTTCGCGAGGAGCGGAAAATTCGCGAATAATCTTGAAATTCTGCTGACCTGGTTCTGCAATTAATTGGGTTTTACTCATACAGAGTCCTCTTTAGTGGTAGAAAGTAATCGATCCAAACGTTCAAATCGTTGATCCAGTGTTGCTTGGAAACCCTCAAGCCATTCGGATAATTCATTAAGTTTTTCAGGGTGCAGTTGGCAGATCCGTTCCCTGCCTTGAGGAATCACGGACACCAGACCACATTCAGTCAGTATCTTTATATGTTTGGAGATCCCCTGTCGGGTGAGGTGAAACCTTTCTGTCACCTGATTTAGATTCAGGCTGCCAGTCGCAACCGTAAGCAGGATCTGTCGTCTCATGGGGTCTGCTACTGCCTGGAATATGTCTCGTCGCATTCTTCACCAATAGGTAACTGTTTGGTTGCATTTTTGGGTAATCTACGCTCAAACTGAATGCTTGGCAATAATTTCGGAGAAAATTAAGTTACTCTGACGCACATGGTTATCAAACTGGGATCGCTAAATGCTTGATTTAACTGAATACACCAAATTTTTGATCGGCTTGGTCGCCATAGTTGATCCACTAGGTGCAGTGCCTGTCTTTCTGGCGTTAACCGTTAAACAAACGCTGATTCAACAACGCAAAACGGCCAAATTAACCGTTGTGTCGGTGTTTGTTGCCTTAATGGTTGCTTTGCTTTTAGGCGAGTGGATTCTCTGGGCATTGGGGATCAGTATTGATGCATTTCGTTGTGCTGGTGGCTTGGTGTTGCTGGTTATTGGGTTGGGGATGATTCAATCCACGGGGCACGGTGCAACTGAAGCCGAGTTGGATGAAACGGTTGCACTGGTTCCGCTCACTATGCCCTTGTTGGCAGGGCCGGGATCTATGAGTGCGGTGATTGTGTACGCGCATAAATCAGCTGGCATTTTGCATTATGCCTTAATCACTTTTTGTATTTTGTTTGTGTGTTTTTCTTTGTGGTTGTGTTTTAAATTTTTGCCTTGGTTTGCACAACATCTAAACCAACGCACCATTATTATGTCAACGCGTGTGATGGGATTATTATTGATGGCGATTGCGGTGGAATTTATTGTGGGAGGAATTAAAGGGATGTTTCCATCCCTGCTGAATTAATTATCGTTTTGATTGGCTGATTTTTTTGCGGATCGTTTAATTTTTTCCAATATTACATCCACATCCTTATCATCCAATAATTGGTTTTTGGGTGTCAGTTGTTTAGTGATTTTCAAATGTTTGATAAAACGCCTGCAATGCGAACACATCATCAGATGCATGCGAATTTTCCAATTCAAGGTTTGACTGGTGTTTTTATCCAGATATTCACTGGCAAAACTGGCGACTTGTTTGCACTTTAACATGAGCCAGTCTCCTGATATTGGTCGATCATTTGCATAAGTTGTAAGCGAGCGCGATGCAACAACACTCGTACGTTGGTGCTGCTGATATTGAGCAGGTCGCAAATTTCTTCAAATGTGATTTGCTCAATTTCACGCAATACAAATACCGATTTTTGAATGGGTGGCAATTTTTCCAGCGTTTTGTGGATACAATTTTTCAGTTGTATTTCTTCCAGCAGCCGTTCGGGCGATTCATTGGCCCAACCGGGAACTGAAATTTGCCAGTGACCATCACTACGAAAGTGTTGGTTATCGAGATAACTTCCTGGTGCTTCACCGTCTAATTCATCCAGTGAATGTTTGCGCGATTCTTTGCGTAAACGTGATAAAGCCAAGTTGCTAACAATTCGAAATAGCCAGGTTTTTAATGAGGATCGTCGTTCAAATTCACGGATGTGCTGGTACACCGATACCCAGGCTTCCTGAATAATATCCTCTGCAAAAACATCACCCGCTATGCCGCGGGCAAGGCTCAACATGGCGCTGTGATAGCGACGGATTAATTCACGAAAGGCTTGTTCATCGCCCTCTATGAGTTGTTCGATCCAAAAATCTTCGTTATCAAACCGGTTTTTCAATTGCGTATTTTCTGTTGGATAAAATAATCAAGGCTGATCCAGCGTCCTGAACCTAATCCCACTAATGCTAGCAACATAATTAAATAAGTGACTGCAAATTCAATTCCGTTATTGAGAATAACAAACTTGCCTGAACTGGTTAGCCAATCGTAATCACCATGAGTTTGTAAAAGTTCGCGCGCGGCTTGTAATTTTTCTGCTGAGGCAATCACCTGAGCGTTGGCAAAAGGTGCGGAGGAATCCGCAATGGCTTGCCAACCGTTTTCAATGTGAACTGCGAAAATAGCTACCAACATAGTCACTATTAGTGGGATCGAAATCCAGCGTGTTAATAAACCTAATCCCAGCAAGATTGCACCGACTAATTCGGTCGCTGTGGCCAGTGCAGCCAGTAATCCTGGTAGAGGTAAACCCAAGCCCCAGTCACTGTTGCCAAACCATGCAACTGTATCAGGAAAATGCTGAAGCTTTTGCCAGCCTGCCATCCAAAAAACAGGCACTAGATAAAGTCGCAGTGCCAGTGAGGCAAGCGGGCTGGCGATAAATTGAAATTGTCGATTAAGTGTCAGTAACCATTGGCGCATGATAAATTCCTGATGGGGGTATGCGCCATTGGATGCAGAGAACGTCAGCTTGTTACAAGCTTATTCAACTTTTTGTAATTCGTCGACAACCTCTTGGGTGGCATCCTGTTTGAGTTGTTCAGTTTGCTGCTCAACTCTATCCAGTGCTTTCTCTTGCAGGGTTTCGGGCAGGTTTTCAATTTTATCTTTCAATGCATCCAGTTCCTTTTTCTTTTCGACGGCATTGTCATAGGCATTTTGTAACTCTTTGGGTAATACCGGAGTAATTTTTTCTTTGGCATTTTCGAGTTGTTCGGAAAATATTTGCGGTGTGCCATCTTTAATTAATACCACCGCCATTTGGTTGGTATCGGCATTCCACACCATGCCGGCTTTATCAGTAATTGCCTGCACTTTAGGCGGTGCATAGCGGGAGGCAACATAGAAGAGGGCGCCTTCTTGCTGTATTTCCTGAGCAGTCCGCAGGAGTTTCATAGTGGGTTCGTATTTGTCGCCCAGCAACTTGGTCATACGATTTTTAATCATGGGCGTTTCGAAGAGATTCACCTCATTGGGATCAAAACCGACCAGCGGCTTGAGAAAGCTCCACATCAATTTACTTTGGACTTTGTTGCCTATCAGCAGTGAGGACACGCAGGCAGTAAGGCATAAACAGACAGCTGACACAGCAATAACACGGGAAAAACGCATGGGAGCTCCTAAAAATTACACAGGTTATGTCGCATATCCTGTTGGGAAATAGCATAATTCGCATCCTTCCAGTGGAGAACCTCTATGTCAATAACCTTGTTTGAAACCCTGGCGACTTATATCTGTGTAGGCGGCTTGGTGATTTTTATGTTTTTTATCATCGGTGATCTGGCAAAAAAATCCAAAGCCGGAAAATTCGGGACTTTTGTACTCTATGGTGTGTTGGGATTGGCAGTATTGGTATTTGTTATCAAAGAAATTTTTGTTCATTTTCTCGGCTCGTGAGATAAATCTATGTTTCAGTTCTTTGTTCCACAAACCAAAGTACAAAAAGACCGCGCCATTATGCGCGATACCGATGCGCGTGTTGCCAAATACAGTCGGCGTGGTTTGGTGCTTAACTTTATTGTGTTTGCACTCTGTTTGTATTTTGGAAATTTTCAGGAAAAAGAACATGACACAGCCGTAGTCTTGATCACAGGGTTATTGTTGGTCACCTTATGGCGTGCTTATTTTTTATTTCGGTTCGACACTCTGTATGCACGCGGTCCGGCGCGTTGGCGCAATCAATATTTTTTCGCGTCCTGTATTGGCGCTGCCTGGTGGAGTGTGATCCTGGTGACCCTGACATGGCACCTGGGCATGGAAAACGAAACACTGGTGATGTGGCTTTATTCTGTTGTGTTTTATTCATCTGTGGCCAATGTGTTTGCACCCTATCGTCATTTTTTGGTGATCTATTTAGCAATAGGACAAGTGCCTGCCGCGATCACTGCCATGACGTTGGGCGATGCAGAAGGTATGCTCTACGGTGCGATTATGCTGATGTTTTATTACATGCTAAGCCATCAGGGTAAAGTGACTTGTAACACCTATTGGGAGCGACTGGACGCTAACCTGGCTTTACGTGAGCGCGCTTACGGTTTGGAAAAAGAGCGTGCAACCTCACAAGCGCAAATGGAATTGAAAAACGAATTTTTAGTAAACCTTGGGCAAGAATTTCGCTCATCTATTAGTGATGTACTGACGACATTGTCACGTGTCGATGAGAGTCAATTGTCCGATCACCATAGTGAATTGTTAACAATGGCTAGCAAAGCGGCAGGTCGACAAATCGATTTGGTCAACAACGTGGTAGATTTTTCGAAAATTACCACTCACTCATTGGTGTTGGATCAAACGGAATTTGATTTGCGTCGTGTACTGGAAAAATTTGTGCAAGATTATTCGCCGGATGCGCATCAACAGGGCGTTGAGATTTTCTATTTATTTGATTCATCCTTGCCATTGCGAGTTAAAGGTGATGTGTCTCGCTTGAATCAAATTTTATCGACATTGTTAAATTACGCGCTCAAAGCCCCTGATCTTGAACAGATTTTCATTGAAGCTCGATTCCAGCAGGATCAAGACGACAATGGAAGTTTACAGATCACGATTAGTGATGATCAGCATTCACCAACAGCGAAGGATCAGGGTTCAGAAACTCATATGCAAGGCATTGGTCTTTCGATATGTAAGGGGCTTGCTGAGTGTATGGGTGGCAATTTGCATATACGCCAAGGTAAAAATCGCTCGCACCGTATTTTTGTTGATGTGGAATTAGAGGTGGTATCCCATGAAGAAACCCGCTTGGGGCATGAACAAAAATTGCGTGATAAAAATGTTTTACTAATTGATTTGCCAGAAGCCAATGGCAATGCCTTGGCAGATGAAATTAAAACCTGGGGCATGAATACCTGGATGGCGTCGGGGCAAGATGCTGCGTTGAACAAACTACAAGAGCTGCAAAAAAATCAAGGCATAGATCTGGTTCTGATTTACACCCGCTTGAGTAACATGAATGGCTTGGCGATTTCACGCGAAATTGCGATTCGTCCGGGGTTTTCTCATATTCCACAAATTCTGGCCATGAGTAGTCTGCAATCTGATACTGCCGATATGCGCTTGCACCTGCGCAGCCATCCACAAATTTCGATTATCGAAAAACCGCTGATGCGTCGTCGTTTGTATGAAATGTTACTGCAAAAATTAATTTATTTGGACGCGGAGCCAATTGATGATACGCAGGACAATTCATTATTGTCCAAAATCCAGTCGCCAAAAATTTTATTGGTACAGGATCATCGCGTTGAGCAAATGGTGATGAGCGCGATGTTAAAAAAATTGGGTTGCCAGGTGCATATAGTTCCTCATGCGACAGAAGCAGAAAGCATTGTCACCTCCGAACGATTTGATTTGATTTTGATGGATTACGATATGCGGGAACAGGAAAGCCTATTGGCCACCGAGCACATTCGCGAGCAGGAACGACTAAATTTGTCACGACATATTCCGATTGTTGCGGTTACTGCAAGTTATGCTGAAGATGATCAATCCGCTTGTATAGCTGCCGGTATGGATGATGCACTGGCTAAACCGATTCGTTATGAGGATCTTGAAGCGAAATTGCACCGTTGGATTCAGAATGATTAATCTGGGTTTATTTCTGTAAAGTCGACAGCTCCAGCAAATTATTATTATTAGACTATTCTATTGTGGCTAATAAATCCTTTTGCTGGAGCTTTTATGCAATCCTGTCGTTTGGTCCTTTCCCTTATTGCCAGCTTGATGCTGGTTGTTGCTTGTGATTCCAATACTCCTACTGACAAAACTGCTGCCTCACCGGCCGAAGTCAAACCGGCGCCGCTGGTGGTAGACAATTTACAATCAGCCAAGGTGTTGGTGTTTTCCAAAACCAAAGGTTGGCGACACGATTCCATTCCCGAAGGTATCAATACTTTTAATAAACTGGCACAACAAGAAGGCTTCAGCCTTGTTGCCACTGAAGATTCCGCAATCTTTAATGACAAAGACCTGAAGCAATTTAATGCCATAGTCTTTTTGAACACCACGCTGGATATTCTCGATAGCAATCAGGAATTGGCGATGGAGCGTTACATACAAGCGGGTGGTGGATTTGTAGGCATACACGCCGCGGCGGATACCGAATGGGAAGGCGATTGGTTCTGGTATCGTAATTTGTTGGGTGCTGTATTCAAAAATCACCCTATGCAACCCAGCAATGTTCAACAAGCGACAGTTAAAGCCAATGACCCGGCATCGCCTCTGCTCGATAAAATTCCTGCTGAATTTTCAATTGCCGATGAATGGTACAACTACCGCGATGTTTACAATGGTTTGAATGTATTACAGGAAGTAGACGAAAAAACTTATCAAGGCGGCGAACACGGTGATCATCATCCAATTACCTGGATGCACGAATACGACGGCGGCCGAGCCTTTTATACTGGAATGGGCCACAGTGCTGAAACATTTCAAAATCCGCAATTTCAACAATTGTTAGTCAATGGTTTGAAATATGCAGTGGGCAAAAATTATCTTGCAGATTCAGAGCCGCAACTGAATTACAAAAACTCTCGTCCTGAATCCAATCGTTTTGTAAAAAATACCTTGATTGATAATCTGGATGAGCCAGTCAAATTTGATTTTTTCCCTAATGGCGATGCCTTGATTGCCTTGCGCCCCGGAAAATTGGTGCGAGTCGATTACAAAACCAACCAATTACACGATGCCGGTAAAGTGAATACCACTTTCTTGAGTCGTATCGAATTGGGTTTGGTAGGTGTTGCCATTGATCCTGAATTCCCAGCCAAACCTTACGTCTACACTGTTTATTCAGTGCAAGATGCTGAAGGAAAAATTTCTCAACAATTGGTTCGTTTTAATTGGAAAGACAATCAGATCGATCCATCGACTGAGAAAGTTGTGTTGCAACATACTGTCGATAATAACTGCTGTCACTCAGGTGGCGATTTGCAATTTGGCAACGACAGACAGCTCTATTACTCCACCGGCGACAACACTAATCCGCATGAGCAAGATGGTTACAACCCGATTGATTTTCGTGACGACAAACCCCACAACGATGCGCTGCGCGGTGCAGGTAATACGCAAGACTTGCGCGGAAAAGTCTTGCGCATTCGCGTAAATGACGACGGTAGTTACACAGTTCCGGAAGGCAACTTATTCAAAGATGCTGCGCAGGGTCGTCCGGAAATTTATGTCATGGGTGCGCGAAACCCTTACTCCATTACTCTGGATAAAAAGACTGGACATTTGTTCTACGGTGATGTTGGTCCTGATGCAAACCAAACCAATGACGTTAAAGGTTCGCGTGGATATGATGAAGTTAACCGTGTAACCCATGCGGGTAATTTCGGTTGGCCTTTAGTGATCGGTCAAAACCAACCTTACAAATATTACGATTACGTCAATCAAAAAACTGGCGATTGGGTTGATCCACAAGCACCCAAAAATATTTCACCTCGTAACACGGGCATGGTTGATTTACCTCCAGCACAACCGGCCTGGATTGCATACCCTTACGCTGTGTCTGAAGAATTTCCAGAAATGGGTAGTGGTGGGCGAACAGCGTTAGTTGCTGATGTTTATCATTCTGAAAATTATCCGGCATCCACCAATCGCTATCCTGCTTATTACGACAATAAATTGTTCATCGTAGATTTTGTCCGCTCATGGGTAAAAGCAGTAAGTTTTGATTCGCAAACAGGTGAGATTTTTAAAATTGAACCTTTTGCCCCGCAAATAAAATATGCATTACCGATTGACGCGAAGTTTGCACCGGACGGAACACTTTATGTATTGGAGTATGGCATGTCCTGGTTCACTCAAAACCCGGATGCGCGCTTGAGCCGTCTTGAGTATGTAGGTGAAGGCAATCGTCCACCTGTTGCAAAAATTAATCTGGAGAGAACCCAGGCCGCAGTGCCGGTTGACCTAACCGCATCCGCACAAGAATCTTTTGATCCTGACGGTGATAAATTAACTCTGCAATGGACATTGGGCTGCATAAACGCCGCATGTGCTGAAAAAACCTTGGGGCAATCTGTTGAACAAGTTTTATCAATTGCGGATGCCGGTCGTTACGAATTACGTTTGAAAGTTACGGATCCATCAGGTTTAACTTCTGAAGATAAAATTGCGATAGATCTGGGTAACGAGCCAGCAATGATTTCTATGAGCACATCACAGAATCGTCAATTCTACTGGCCGGATACTAAAAAGATTGGCTATGACATTAGCATTAGTGACAAAGAAGACGGCGTAATTGCACAAACGGATGCCAACAATCCGGCTATATCTTTTGCGGTGGCAGAAAAAGCTGCTGAAGGTCACCAACAAGCTGATCTCGCCAGTCTCGCAAAAGACTTGATAGATGCTAACAACTGTTTGGGTTGCCACAATTTTGATGAGCGCAGAATTGGCCCTTCTTATAAAGAAGTTGCTGCCAAATATAAACAAGATCCGAAAGCTTTGGATTATTTGATCAATAAAATTGGTAACGGCGGTAACGGTGCATGGGGCGAGCTCAACATGCCAGCGTTCCCTGGTTTGACTGAAGATAATCGCCGCGTATTGGCAAGCTATATTTTGTCACTCGCTAACGAAGCGCCGAAAAATTTACCACTGAAAGGCGATGTGTCTTTGCCGAAGTTTGATGAAAAAACTCCGGCCAACTATCAGTTGTCTGTCGCTTACACTGACAAAGCTCAAGGCGAGATTCCTGCCATAAGTGTTAGTCAACAGTATCTTTGGATACCTGCAAAACATGTCTTGGATATTTATTTACAAGATGATGAATTGAAGAATTCTCTTGAGCGCGCTCATTTTAACGATACTGATCTGGTGAAAGTGGAAGCTATAGCTGAACCTATAGGTTTCTCTATGGGTGAAGTCGATTTAACTCAAGTGAAAGGCATTAACCTGTATGGTTTCTCCGGTTCAGAAACCTCTGCCTGGATATTTGAAATTCGCGAAGGTGGTGCCAAAGGCCCGGTGATTGCGACAGGTAAAGCTGCCGCGAAAAGTCGTGAGCAAATTACTATCAATTCAAAATTAGATAAACCTCGCAATGGACTCGTGCCTTTGTACATCAATATAATCTCGGCAGAAAAAGTCCACGGTTACTTATTCACTAGTTATATTGAATTTGTGAAATAAAAAACTGTAACCTGTTAGATAAAAATGCCCGCTGTTGCGGGCATTTTTCTTGACACTACAAGCCTGTACACGTACCTTGCGCACCCGAGGTGTCTGAGGGTTTTACCCGGTCAGATCAAATGGGAAGTCGGTGCAAAACCTTTGTTTTAAAGCCGACACTGCCCCCGCAACGGTAAGTGGTTCTAGTCTTTTCCACGAGTCCGATACCAGCCTCACTCACTGAGCTCTGTAGCTCTTATTGTTCACGATGTCGCGGAGGGCTACATCGGTGGAAATCTCTGTTGTTTTCTACACTGTTCGTGTTTATAAACTGCATCGTTTTTCCGCTTTCCCTCCCTCATCCCTTTTGGATTGAGGTCCTTATGTCACATTCTCTTTTTAAAAAGAGTTATCTCTATTTATTAGTTGCCGGATTGGGTTGCTCCGCTTCAACTTTTGCTGATTCAAACGTTGAAGAGATTGAAACTATTCTGGTGTCATCCAATATTGAAATGCCATTACGAGAAGTCGCCACGTCTGTATCGGTATTGGATGAAAAAACTATCAAAGAAAAAGGTTTTTTAACCGCACAGGATTTGTTGCGCAGTTTGCCATCCATCAGTATTGCTAACGCAGGTGGTCTGGGAAAAAACTCCTCTTTAAGCATTCGCGGTGAAGAAGGTTTTCGCACACTGGTAAAAATTGACGGCATCGAAATAACCGATGTCACAGGCCCACAAGCGGCACCACAAATACAACATGTGATGTCCAGCGATTTGGCGCGAATTGAAGTGTTGCGTGGTCCGCAAGGGTTAATGTACGGTGCGGACGCGGGTGGTGTAGTTCTATTATCAACCAACTCAATCGATGATGGGATCAAAGGCGGCCTTGTCTATGAAGCAGGTGCATTCGCGACTTCGCGTGCGCAAGGTAACTTTGGTGCGGCATCTGAATTGGGCGATATTTTTGTGAGTGGTACACGCGTTAAAACTGACGGTATCAATGCAACAATTTCGGATACCACGCAAGATAAAGATGGCTACGAAAATAATACCAGCCATGTGCGTATGGGTTGGAACATGACGGACAGTTTGCGTGCGGAAGTGGTTGGTAGAACGACTAACGCCACCACAAAATATGACGGTTGCGGTTGGCCAACAACTAACAATTGCATCGAACAATTTAATCAAACCAACAGCCGCGCCGCGCTGCAATATTCTTATTCGCTGGGTGAGGCGACGCTCGCTTACAATCACAGCAATATGTATCGCGATACTTACGAAAATCTCACCAAGTCGCTTTACAACTATCAAGGTGAAACTGATCGTTGGGAGTTATCCGGTCACACGCGTTGGAATGATGCAGTAACTTTGGTGTATGGTTTTGAAAATCGCGAAGATGAATCAGCCAATGATTTTGAAGAGCACGGAATTTCTCGCGACCAACAAGCAGTTTACGCTGAGTATCAAGGCAAATTTATTGATCAATTATTTGTGACCCTGGGTGTAAGGCAAGATAAAACCGATGACTTTGGTGATTTTGATACCCATCGCATCAGCGCAGCTTACATTCTTCCGCAAATTGCATCCGGTGAATTAAAAATTAAAGCGACATCAGGAACCGGATTCCGATTGCCAAGCTTGTATGAAAATGCCACCAACAGCCAATACGGTGGTGTTGCATTAACACCGGAAACCAGTGAAGGTTTTGATATTGGTTTCGAATACAGCTGGAACAATCGTTTGCAGACCGAGCTGATGTATTTCAATCAAAAAGTGGAAGATCAAATCACTTACAGCAACAGCAGTTGGACTTACGTGCAAGAAGTCCCCAAAAGCGAATCAAAAGGCGTTGAATGGATTACCCGTTGGCAAATGTTGGATCAACTCAATCTGAATGCCAACATCACGCGAATTACTGCAGAAGACAGCAACGGCAATCCGCGTATCCGCAAACCCAAGTTGATGGCCAATCTGGGTTTGGATTACCAAGTGGATGATCAATGGTTAATCGGCGTTAATTACCGCACAACGCAAGATCGTGTTGATATAGGCAACATACCTATGGATGATTACGAATTGGTTGACTTGCGCATTCGTTCGGAATTTTCCAAAAATATATCCGGATTTTTACGTATCGAAAATCTTTTGGATAAAGAGTATGTTGAGGTGAATGGTTACAACACGCTGCGTCAAGCGGCTTATGTGGGAGTGGATGTTAGTTTTTAAAACACCCTCTCCCTAGCCCTCTCCCATCAAGGGAGAGGGAGCAGATTTGAGTTCTAAAAGAATAGAGAGAAAAGCTTGAAAGAAATGAGTTCAAATATAATTTTAATCGAAACCAATTCCCCTCTCCCCTTGTGGGAGAGGGGCAGGGGAGAGGGGGAAGTATGACCGACAAAACCCAACGCCATAAAGAACGTATGCAACAACGCAAAGAAATTGTGGACGCGGCTATTGCGCGTGCCGATCAGGATCGCGGTGTGTTGATTGTATTAACCGGTGATGGCAAAGGCAAAAGTTCATCGGGTTTTGGTACAGCGCTGCGTTGTTTGGGTCACGGTTATAAAGTTGCGATTGTGCAATTTATTAAAGGCACTTGGGAGTGCGGTGAAAAGAATTTTTTAACGGAAAGTATTTTTCGTGGTGCGCCCGCACAACTTGAATACTATGTGATGGGAACAGGCTTCACCTGGGAAACACAAAACGCTGAGTTAGATCGTGCAGCCGCTGAAAAAGTCTGGGCTGAATGTGAGCATGTATTTTCTGATCCCAATATTCATTTGGTATTGATGGATGAATTAACTTACATGCTGAATTTTCATTATCTGGATAAAGAAAAAGTGATTAGCACTATTCAAAATCGTCCAGTCAATCAAAACGTCATTATCACCGGTCGTGGCGCCAAAAAATATCTGGAAGATATAGCCGACACCTTCAGCGAAATAAAAGCGGTTAAGCACGCATTTGATGCTGGTGTCAAAGCACAAAAGGGTATTGAGTGGTGATTCTTTATTCAGATTTAAACTGGATGATAAACGCTTGATATCTATAATGCCTGCTGCGAGTTGAAGGAGAGGTTTATGCGCTCGGTGTTATGTTTATTGATCTTGTTGTCTGGCTACTCGGTGGCTTATTCAAATAATGGGTTACCAGAGTTACGTTTGGCAACCAGCCAATTGTCGTCCAATACCCTTCAGCTTGAAATTGATACCGAACAAGCCGTGCGCGACCAAATGCAATGTGTATTACAAAAATTAAAGTTCAATCCCCACATAGAAACCAAACCCTGGAATCGTATTTATCACGATTTACAGCGCGGCCAATTAGACGGCTTTTTTTCTGCTATACCGCGTAAACAACTTGATGCTTACGCCGAAATTTCGGTTCCACTCATTATTGAAAATTGGTATTGGTTTTGGCGGCCCGGTTTTGAAGCCCCTAATAGTTGGCAGGAAGGATTTCGTCTGGGATCCATATTGGGGAGCCAACAAGAAAAATGGTTGGAGGAGGCGGGTTATAAAGTCAGTATGACAGCCAATCATTTGCCGCAGTTGATTAAAATGCTAAATAAGGGGCGCATTGATGCCATATTGGTGGATCGCGAACATTTTTTTCAAGCAGTTCAACAATCCCCGGAAGCTATTCAGTATCAATCACGATTTTTTCGCTACATGCCATTGGGTGCCTATTTTAGTGAAAGTTTTTTGCAAAAAAATCCTGGGTTTTTGCAGAAGTTTAATCAACAGGCTAATCAATGTTCACATCAAAACTTTCGCTTGAGTGATAACGAACGAAAACTCATTGAGCAAAAAGTTAAACACTTGCATCAACAATGGGAAGAAGCTGGTACTTGGCGAGCGATTCTTGAATCCGGTTCGCAACACTCGGGATACAGTGAGGTTGATATAAAGCGACTTGATCAATCCTGGATAAACGCATTTCAATCGGGCAATAATCAGTTTCCGGATAAGCTCATCCATGGCGAATTGTCGCGATCATTGCGAGCAATTAAACAATTATCCAAAGGCATAGTGACGGAAATTATTTTAACGGATGAGCGAGGGTTGAATGTGGCAATTACTGACATTACCTCGGATTTTTATCAGGGTGATGAAGAAAAATTTATCAAGGCATCGCAGTTATCTCCTGGTGCATATTTTGTTGATCAAATTGCTTATGACGCATCCACTCGCCTGTTTCAGGTTAATGTGAGTTTTCCACTATTTGATCAAACCCATACTACAAAAGTCATAGGTGTGATGATTATTGGTATAGATATAGAAATGGCCTTGTCTATGCCTCATTAAAGTCATGGATTTTTAGGGGCGTAATCCTTCGGATCAAACCAAAAATCTCTATATTTTTTGTAGGTGCCAACAGGCAAAAAAGGATTGTTAATGTGAATAACCTTGCGCTTGTGGAATTCTGCCAAGGCAATTTGCTTGTTGTTGTATTTATTAAATAATCGATCAAAACTACCGTCCGCTAACATTTTTTCCAATCCGTTTTGTAGATCTTTAGCTAGCACATGATTATTCTTGTTAACGTAATAAAAATAGGCGATGGGATAGTGTAAAGCCATATTCTTTTCAATGACAATGTTATCAAGTAAATCTTTGCGTTCTTCTTGCTCTTGCCATATTTCAGAAACGGAACGGGGGAAGTAAGTAAACCGATTGCTGGCAAGCATTTTAAAGCTGCTGAAATAGTTGGGTGTGGCCACGACATTCATCTGATTGGCTTTCAGAATGGAGGTGTCGTGCCAGGATTTTACCTGACCCAAGCGAATTTTTTTTAACTCTTCCAAGGTGGTTGAATGAGTGAATAGTCGTTGATCTTCTTTTTTAATAAAAAATAACCGCCAGCCAATCAGACCTTTATCAATCGGGATCTCGATAGGCATGAGTTGTTCACTCATCTCTGGCCCGGGCGCATCCCACATAACATTAATTTTGCCATCAACAACCAATTTCATTTGTCGCGCGTGAGAAGCTCCTCGCACGCTCATTTTTACTCGGTAACCTTTATTAGCCTGCGCCAGTGCTTGGGTTAAGAGCTCAATGAAATATAAATTTCTACTGTCTTCACCGTCCGGTGAGTCAGTTCCTGTGTAGGTAACTATGCGAGTGTTTTCAGCGACTGTTTGCGAAAATACGCTATTGGCGCCGAGTAATAAAATAAAACACAGCGGGTATAAAGATAGTTTGAAATTCATCAAAAAATGCCTGCATTCAACCACAAATGTGCATACACACTGGCGAAGTACCCGAGCGCAACAACGGGTGTCCATTTTAAATGGCCAAGGAAGGTATAAAAGCCTCGAGCTTGCCCCATCAATGCCACACCTGCTGCTGAACCAATCGATAACATACTGCCGCCTACACCCGTAGTGAGCGTGATCAATAACCATTGTCCTTGTGAAAAATCAGGAGCCATAGTGAGCACTGCGTACATCACAGGAATATTATCAATAACTGCTGATACCAAACCCAGGCTGATGTTGGACACTGTTTCGCTGAAATTGCCGTAGAGTGACTCTGATAACAGCGTCAAATATCCCAAAAAGCCCAACCCGCCGACACACATAATTACGCCGTAGAAAAATAATAAAGTATCCCATTCAAGGCGAGCAAGCGGTTGAAAAACGTCGAAAGGTAAAGGAATGTCTGTCGTTTTATTGGTTCCGTTATCTACCACAAAATCGGAATGGTGTTGTTCGACTTTTTTCAAATCCACAATGCCTTTCTTGCGCAAATAAAATCCGTAAATTTTTAAGTAAGCCAAGCCCATCATCATGCCTAATACTGGTGGCATATGGATGAGCACGTGGCCAAGCACCGCACTGGCAATGGTCGCCAAAAATAAAAACATAATCGGAAAGGCGCCTTCTTTGTAGGTGAGTGTTTCCAAAAATTTATCCTCTTCATCTTTAACTGATGCTTTGTTTTTGATGAAGAAGCTCATGATGGCGGCGGGAATTAAAAAATTAATGAGTGAAGGAATAAATAAATGAAAGAATGTAAAGAAGTCGACTTTGCCAGCTTGCCAAACCATCAGTGTCGTGATGTCGCCGAAAGGGCTAAATGCACCGCCGCTGTTGGCGGCGACAATAATATTGACGCAACACATATTGATAAATGCTTTTTCGTCGTTGGCAATTTTTAATATTACCGCACACATCAGCAATGCAGTCGTTAAATTGTCGGCAATAGGCGAAATAAAAAATGCCAGGAATCCAGTGATCCAAAATAGTTGGCGATAACTAAATCCTTTACGAATCATCCAGCCGCGTAATGCATTGAATAATCCGCGTTCATCCATGGCGTTGATGTAGGTCATGGCAACCAAAAGGAACAACATTAGTTCCGCGAATTCCAACAGTGTGTGTCGAAATGCTTCCTCTGCTAATGCGGATTGGTCGTGTTGCGTGTAAACCCAACCAATTAAAATCCAGATAATACCGGCGGCAGCTAAAACGGGTTTTGATTTGCGAAGGTGCAATACTTCTTCAAGCATCACAAAGGCATAAGCTAATACAAACAAGCCTACGCAAAACCAACCCAAGGTGGTGTGGGTTAAATCAAGGCCGGCGCCAGCGGCATAGGCGGAGGGCGACAGGAAAAAAAGCCCTGCAAGCAGATAACATAATTTTTGCATTTTCTATTCTCTTGTTCGCGATCAAGGATGTTTGCAATATAGGTGCATCGCCAAGCTTACACCAGATTTTTTGCACATCATTAATCGGGAGCGTATAGTCCGCAGCAAAATTGTGGAGTAGAAATATGAATCAAATTGATGAAGTTTTGATCGGTTTGCGTCGGGTAATACGGGCTATTGATTTACATTCAAAACGATTAATAAAAACCGCATCGGTCACCGGTCCGCAATTGCGTTTGCTGCAATTGATTGAGCAAAACGCGGGCGCTAGCATTAAACATCTCGCGCAGGAGATGAGCCTGAGTCAGGCGACAGTCACCACTATTATTGATCGGCTGGAGAATCGCGGCATCCTGTCGCGGGTGAGGTCGGAGCAGGATAAGCGCAAAGTGCATTTGGTGTTGACCGAGCAGGGCAAACTCATACTCTCCAAGGCTCCGGCTGCATTGCAGGATGAGTTTATTGCCCGCTTTGAGCGGTTGGCGGATTGGGAGCGGCACATGATTATGGCGGCGGTACTGCGTCTGGCGGAGATGATGGATGCTGAAGATTTGGATGCCTCGCCCTTTTTGGAGGTGGACTCCCTGGATAGGGATGTCTAATAAATGTTCTAAAATAATTACATATCTAAATAAATTTGAAATATCTGGCTTGCTGTTTAGGTTTATTTGTCATTAGTTGATAGGCGCTTGAATTTCCCTGTTCTTTGCATTTTTTAGATTTTAGTGAATTTTAATCGATTTATTTATGTGTTTTATTGTATTTTTATACAACTGTTTTTTGTTTATTGATTCCTGATGGGAAATGACGGGTTGATTCTGATTGAACTAATAGTTAGTGTTGTAATCATAATGCAGCTAACCAAGAGGGCAATCCATGGGAAAGATCATCGATAAGCTAAGCATCGATCTACGGCCACTGGAACCAGGAGATGCGATTGATGTGCATCAACTGGTCAAACAAAGCCATCCACTTGATACCAATTCGACCTACTGCAATCTTCTGCAGTGCACACACTTTTGTGATACCTCAGTCGCTGCGGTATTGGATGGAAAGTTGGTGGGGTTTGTTACCGCTTATATTCCACCAAAAGAAACCGACAATCTGTTTATTTGGCAATTGGCAGTGAGTGAATCCTGTCGCGGTGCCGGTCTCGCAAAAACTATGATCAATTGGTTGATCGGCAGGCCCAATCTCAAGCGGGTTACGCGCTTGTCAGCAACGGTAACGCCAGACAACCAGGCATCCCGCAGTTTGTTTGAGTCCCTCGCCTATGAGTGGAACGCCAATATTAATCGCCGCCTTTTATTTCAATCTGATACACATTTTGCCGGCAAACACGATGATGAATACGAATTGCGTATTGCGCCTTTGCCCGGTCGCGAATCCCTTAATGACGATATTCGTCATCACCTCGAGACTCTTAAAGCTGGTTTTCGCAATCCCATTGCCTGGTGTCATATGGAATAAACCTGATGTTTTGATCAGGTTTGATTTTCACGCTTCATTCACCAAGGCCCCATGATCTACTACGAGAGGAGACATGCAGATGATTTTTCAGCAAATGGAATCACAAGTAAGAAGTTATTGTCGTTCATTTCCAGCAGTGTTTGCCCAGGCAAGGGGCAGCTATCTTTATGATAGTCAGGGGCGATCCTATTTGGATTTTTTATCCGGCGCTGGCTCTTTAAATTATGGTCACAACAATCCGTTAATCAAAAAAGCGTTGATTGATTACATCGAAGCTGATGGTGTAACTCATGGTTTGGATTTGCATACAGATGCAAAAAAATTATTTTTGGAAACGCTTGATCGAACTATTTTGCAGCCGCGCGATATGAATTATCGCGTGCAATTTACTGGCCCCACTGGTGCAAATTCAGTTGAGGCTGCGCTCAAACTTGCTCGCAAAATTAAAAAGCGTTCGTCTGTGATTGCGTTTACCAATGGATTTCATGGCGTGTCGCTGGGCGCTTTGGCATTAACGGGTAATGAGCATCATCGCATGGGTTCCGGAGTGCCTTTACACAATGTTGAGCGCATGCCTTTCTGTGGATATTTTGGCAAAGACATAGATACCGTCAAAATGATGGATAAATTATTAAGTGATCCATCCAGTGGCGTTGATTTGCCCGCAGCTGCGATTGTGGAAATTGTTCAAGGTGAAGGCGGATTAAATCTGGCGTCGGATCAATGGCTGCAATCGCTGGAAAAATTGTGTCGCAAGCATGACATTTTATTAATCGTCGATGATATTCAAGCAGGGTGTGGTCGCACCGGAACCTTCTTCAGTTTTGAATCCAGCAATATCAAACCCGATATGGTTACCTTGTCAAAATCGCTCAGCGGTTATGGCTTGCCTTTATCAATAGTGTTGTTCAAACCAGAGTTGGATGTCTGGGCTCCTGGCGAACATAACGGTACTTTTCGTGGTAACAATCATGCATTCATCACCGCGGCAACTGCATTGCAACTTTATTGGAGTGATAACAAATTTGAACTGGAAATACAGCGAAAAGGCCATCTCATTAATTCAGCCTTGCGCAATATTCAGGATAAAAATAAATTTCTCGTCGCTGGTATAAAAGGCAAGGGCATGATGCAGGGCATAGAGTGTCACTCAGGTGATATCGCCAATCAGGTTTGTCAGCATGCTTTTGAGCGCGGATTAATTATTGAAACGGCGGGCAATCGCGGTCAAGTGGTGAAATGTTTTTGCCCGCTGACAATTAGTGAGTCAGATCTACGGCATGGTATGGAAATACTTGAGATGAGTTTTGCTGCGGTAAAAGCTGTTCAAGCCACGCCCAAGTCAGCCTGATCTATATCCAGAACATTTTTTTTAAGAATTTATATGAGGTAGTTTTTATGATTGTGAGGAAGTTGAGTGATGCCGAACAACAAGGTCGAACGATTAGTGCCGAAGGTTGGACTAGCCATCGATTGATTTTAAAGGATGACGCTGTGGGTTTTTCATTTCACATTACCCAGATTCCCCGTAACGCTATATTGGAAATGCATTATAAAAATCATTTTGAATCGGTGTATTGCATGAGCGGTCGCGGTGAAATTACTGATTTGGATAAGCATGAAAAACATTTTATAGAACCGGGTACACTTTATTTATTAAATAATCATGATCGTCATCGTTTGATCGCATTTGAAGATTTGCAATTGGCTTGTGTATTTAATCCGCCACTGCGAGGTGATGAAGTGCATGATAAAACAGGTGCCTACCCACCGGCGGAAGAATTATCGGCATGAAGTGGTTTGCGGGCTGGGTATTCGTGATGTTAACTATGGGGGTGGTGGCGGAGGAACCCCCAAAGTCCGCTCAGCCACAATCTGATCAACAGGCAACCTCATCTGTTGATGAACTGGAGAAGCCATTATACAACCCGTTTCTGGAGCGCTATGTACTGGATGAACTCAAAGCGCTTCGTGTCGACTTATCCAATCAGCGTCAAGAATTTGTGCAACAAATTACGGATCGGCAAATTGATGCAGTAGATAAAAGTGTTAGTTTTGCCACCAGTACCATATCTTATTTCTTTTATATTATCGCTGCTGTTAGTTCGGTGTTGGTCATTCTGGGTTGGAAATCCATTCGCGATATAAAAGAAAAAATGAACAGTTTGGCCAACGAAGAAATTGCCAAGTTGATTATTGTCTACGAAAAACGTTTAAAAGAAATCGAAACCGAACTGCATAAAAAATCTGATTACATTGATGAAAATCGTCAAGCCATAGAAAAAACCCAGGAAATTCACGCTCTCTGGTTAAGGGCTGCACAGGAAGCCACGCCCGCCAACAAAATTTCCATTTACGATCAAATACTCACTATTAACCCGAAAGATTGCGAGGCGTTAACTTATAAAGCCGATGCTGCTTTGGAATCCAATGAGCCGCAATGGGCCATCAACCTTTGCCAGCGTGCGCTGCAGTTGGATGCTTCCAATGCGCATGCGTTTTATCAGCTGGCATGTGCACATACTGTTTTAAAACATTACGAAGAAGCCTTGATGTTTCTGAAGAGGGCTTTAGATAAAGGCGATGCTCGCCTGGAAGATTTTGCCAAAGATCCTGCGCTGGAACCGCTACACGAGCTTGATGAATTTCAAGCGCTGTTATTGGAATCACAAAAAGCTTACTCCTGATCAATAGAAAATAATCAAGGTCATAATTCATGCTGGTCAGTTTTATATTGTGTCTAGTTGTTTTTTTAATGATTGGACTTTTATCGGCGACCAAAGCCAGTAATAGCAAACAAGACTATTATGTCGCAAGCAACCAAGTCTCGCCCTGGTTGGTGGGTTTGTCAGCAGTTGCAACCAATAACAGTGGCTATATGTTTATCGGTGTAATTGGTTATACCTACTATCAAGGCGTTTATGCAGTGTTGCTTATGTGTGGTTGGTTATTGGGGGATTTAATTGCCTCTTTTGTGGTGCATAAAAAATTCCAGACAATAAGCCGCGATCAAAATCACTCCAGTTATATTTCAGTAGTCACTTATTGGAATCAACTGACCGGCAATGGTCTTCGATATTTATTAGCATTTATATCGCTAATTTTTTTATTGTCCTATGCCGGTGCGCAATTGATCGCCGGTGCCAAAGCCATAAAAACCATGCTGGATTGGTCGATAATGGAAGGCGCAATTTTAGGTGCAGTGATAGTTCTGGCTTATTGTCTTGCAGGTGGCATAAGAGCATCAATCTGGACCGACGCCGCACAATCGGTGGTGATGATAATTGCCATGATCATTATTCTTTATACCGCCATTAATGCCGCAGGTGGTATTGATCAAGCCTATTTCAAAATGAAAGCAAATGATGGGCTATTCGCAGGATCATTTGGTGCTTTGCACATTGCAGTATTTTTTGTCAGTTGGTTGATTGCCGGTTTTTCGGTAATTGCTCAACCACATATTATGGTGAGGTTTATGTCCCTCAACCAATCAGGCAGTTTTTTTCAAGTGCGCTGTTGGTATTATTTATGGTTCATCGCATTTTATTTAATGGCGACAGCAGTGGGGTTGTTATCACGAATTTATTTTCCCGTCGATTCAGGATTTGACGCAGAAACTGCTTTGCCATTAATGGCGCAAACTCTATTGCCGCCTATCTTAACCGGCCTGGTGCTCGCGGGTATTTTCGCCGCCACCATATCAACAGCTGACTCGCTAGTACTAAGCTGTTCTTCATTTTTATCACAAGAATTATTGCCAAAAATATTTTCCGGAAAAGCTGCTTGCCAATTAGCGACATTTGTTTGTGTAGTGGTTGCCTTAATCTGGAGCTTGAGTGACACCCAATCCGTTTTTGCTTTGGTTATCATGTCCTGGGGTATTTTGGCTGCCGTATTTGTGCCATTAATTTTCGCAGCTTTGATTCGTGTCCGTCTTACACAAATCGCCGCCATACTCCTGGTTCTATTTAATAGCGTGACAACTCTGGTGTTGGGTTATGGCGGGTTGGTTTCGCCTTACTTTGAAGCGGCACCGACAATTATCTTGTCGGTGATCTTGTTGATATCTATAAAGCTGATGAAATTTAATGGGTTTGCCCGTTGATAACAATCAGGCAGCCTGTGAACGAGTCATCTTCCATTGGGCTTTTTAAGCACAATCGGCCATTTTTAATTTCAGGTTGTTCCGCGAGTTGATAATAGGGATTAACTAGATCCACAGGCACACCTTTGTTGGCAACAAGTGAATTAAACAACAGTATTTTGTTATTGAGCTCATTAATTCGTAAAACATATTTGTCGTAATCAGGGGCTGCTATGGCAGCTAGCTTGTTGCCTATAATGTTGCGCAGCGAATAATTTTTTTCGAAATTTGTTGGTGCTGCACTTTTGTATTGTGCGAATTCAAAAGCAGATAATCTTGAAGTGTTTACAATCTTGGAAAATTTTGTGGCTGCTAGATTGATGCTCATGTTTTGTTTAAATAAAATTCTGGAAATTAGAGTCGGTGTGTTACCTTCTTCTCCAAATAAGTAGGGGCTACCATGCAGCTTTTTGAAAAGGGAAACTTGCCACCAGAATTCCCGTTTAAACGCTGGTGAAAAATTTATTTCTGATAAAGATAATTTTTCGATTTTTACTGAATTTTTATAATCATAAATTTTTGAAATGTAAAACATAAATTCTATATGTTGAGATATTATACTGATATAAACAACTTTTTCTATTAGGCTGTCGGCGGTTGCTAGTTTCGCTCTCAATAGAGTGAGGTGATTATTCAGCTGATCAATAGATGAGCCGGGATTGAATTGTTCTTGTTGGAATAGAGTAAGCAAAAAGACTCGAGATCCTTTTACTAAATACTGGTACGGAGGGAAAGGTTCGTCCGCATCTGCCGTGGTGAGCAGGTCATGTTTGGGCATCTGTATATAACTCAAATAGCGTTGCAGTAATATGCTGTGATCGTTTGGATTAAAACTATTTAAGTTATCGATGATTTTTTCAAAACAATTGTCTTCTTTGAGAGGGCAAAATAAATCCCCAGAAGGGAGAATAAGTTTTTTCTCGTCAGGATAGAGCTGATAATTAGTTGTAACGAATGGATTGGCTTTGGTAGCTTTCGCTTGTTGTTGAATCGATGCCAATAAGTTTTTTCCGACGACTATTGGATCTTCGTCCACTGCTGCATGGATTCCCATTAAATAAAAATATCCATCCTGATTGCTTGCCGGTTCATCAGCTTCAAGTAATGTCAGAGCTTCTTTGGATAAGGCATCGTCTCTCAATAAAGCATAAAAAATTGCTGTCCAAAGCAAAGCGACTAGAGTTAATCCGAGAAATAATTTTTTGGATAATAACTTCATAGAAATCCTTATAAAAAAGGCAGCTTTTGCTGCCTTGTTAACTACGCGTTCAACGGCTTGTATTTCATCCGTTGCGGTTGAGCGTTTTGGCCTTTGCGTTTGACTAAATCGTCGTGGGACTCGGTGTAGTTGCCTTCGAAGAACACTATATCCGAATCACCTTAGTAAGCAAGTCAGTGAGTTGGGATGCGAGCGAGGGGTCAGCGGTCGTGCGATTTCTATGAGGTGCATATATGAGGGGTAATTTCTTGCTGGTGTCAGCTAGCCCCAGCTGCATATCTAAAAATTACAATCGTTCATAGATAAGTAGAAATCCGTAGCTTTCTCCTTACGCGTTTAAGTTTTTTCCATAAGCAATATGTTTTTTCTTGTTCATTAATCATTCTGGATGTATTTTGGGGTAGGTTTTAAGGGCATATAAGTCAATATTGGGAGGTCATATGTGTAGAGGGGCGTTGCTATTTTGTATTTTGCTTTTAGTTTCCTGTGGAGGCGGAAGCGGAGATGGAGATGGTCGTAGCAGCAACTCATCGATTTCTTCGGCTGGCAGTATAACTCCACCCATTGTTCCGGTTGTTGAATATGAGGGTAACAAAAATTATCTAAGAATAAATAAAGAAAGTTCCTTGTATATATCTGATTTGTTGCAGGAAGTTCCTGGTCTATTCGAATTTAGTTCTAGTTTTTATGAGGACTTGAGTGGAACCGCTATTAGAGGAAACATAAACGAATCACTCGAGGGTGGAAAAATTCTAGTAAAAGGCAATATTGCCAATGAAAGGGCGTTCTTGACTTACGAATTTTTCAATTTTATCAATGACGGACAGTCTTTATCTGGTTCGGTATCGATGGTATATGGTGCCAGTCCGGATTTTAAGTTGCAGGCTACTTATTTCGATAGATTGGTTTTGAGTTCGGCTAATGAAAGTGCATCAATTCACGGTAGTATTTTGTGGAATTCATTTTATTTTCCAAAAAGGAGTTGCATATTTAATATTTCAATAACAGAAAGTGGCGTTTCCACATATTTTAATAATTTGCAGTATGAAGAAGAAAATATGGGTTCTGTATTTAATAACGAATATTCGATGGCAATCAATGGGTTAGTTTTTAACTCTATGTTAGGAATTATAGAAGTTAATACATCTACACCATTAAAAAATATTCGTCGTGATCAGAGCTTGGAGCTTAGTGCTGATACTGGTGGAAAAATTGAATTTCTGGGTGATCACTCTCGTGCGTTAGTAACTAGCCTTTCATATTTGTGGATGGGGTTTGCGCTTGATGAAGACGGTGATAATGTATTTGAGTTAGGTAAGCGCATGCCTTGGCGCGTTGAAGCAGTAAGGAATATAGCGGCTGATGAAAAATTACAAGCAAATGCTGGTGGGTTAACAACTGGATATCTCGGAAATTCTTTGTATTTAAATGGACTATTTAGTCATTTAAATAATGATTTTTTAACATACCAGTGGAAGTTAATTGCTAAACCTCAAGAAAGCATTGTTGAAATGCAAGATCTGACTTCTCCTTTTCAAGAATTTACACCCGATGTAGTTGGAAGTTATCTATTTTCATTAGAGGTGAAATCGGGTGAAAAATCGGGTAAAACTACTTTTATTCTTGATGTAAGGGAGCCTATTGGTGAAGTGCCAGATGTTGTTACTAGGGGGGCAATTGAGCTTCTTGCCCAAGAAAATCGTAGTGTATTTGATTTGCAGTCTTTTGCATTTGATAACACCAGTTATGTTCAAATAAAAGGGCCTGAAGCTAGATCAGGCTACGATACAAAATTGATTAATATTCCCAATACATTTCACTATGAATTGAATACAAATGAACGTGGACTATTTAGTATTTCTGCTGAGAATCAAATTGGAAAAACTAGTACCCTGTATGGAATGGAGATTCCGTTTTACTTGCCAATGCACTATTCGAGCGGAGCTAGGCGTGGTGCAGAATCACTAACAGAAGGGGATATAGATGGCGATGGTGTTAAGGATGTTATGTTCTTAAATCAAGAGATAAACAATAACGTATATTCAAAACTAAAGTTTTCTTATATTTCGGGAAGCTCAAAAAATATATTTGATTTCTTGGATCCTGATATTGAGTCCTACAATCTTGGAAAAACATTTCTTGCTGATATGGATGGTGATAAGAAAGATGATTTAATATCGGTTATAAGTGGAGAGGGGAGTTCAAAGTATTTTAAAATTCATACTGATTTGGTATCTGATGATTATAAAAATTTCAGATCTTATAATTTTGAGTTCAATATGAGTGTTATTGGGGCTGGAAACATTACTGATTCCTCCAGAAAGCAAATCCTTTTTGTGAATAATTTTGATAGGCAATTATATGTATTGTCTCTCAAGGATGGCGCAATAGATATAAAATTGTTCAACATTGAATATATTGAAGGCTATAATAACTATCACCTTGACACTAAGTTAATTGATTTAATAGATATTGATAGAGATGGATTGGATGAAGTAGTTATCGATTCATTCGTATCTCGTAATATTGATATATATAAGAATTACGGAGATGGTCAATACAAAATAGCGGTCAGTATCCCTGTAGATAGAAGTTCTGTTGATGTAAGCACGGCATTTGTGGCGTCTGCTTTTTTAATCGAAGGTAAGCGTTCAATATTTTTTAATAATAGCAATACGCTGTATGCGATTCACGTTTCAAAAGATTTTTCCTACGAGCAACAGCAAATATTTCATCATCCATGGAGTTTTTTATTTATAGATAGACATTTTCATTTTGAAGATGTTAATGGTGATGGGTATGCTGATATTACTGTAGCTTCACACTACCAAACTTTAGTGAGTTTAAGTTTAAATGACAATAATCGCATTTATTGGCAGGAACCGTTGTTTCTTCAAAAAGCAAGTTCATCAGACGTGGGTTTTATAGATGTCAACGACGATGGGGCGTTAGACTTGGTCCAAGGTGGAGAGCTAGGGTTTTTGCTTAAGATTGGGATAAATGGAACTCCCTATTGATCAATAAAAAAGGCAGCTTTCGCTGCCTTGTTAACTACGCTTTTAAGGGCTTGTATTTCATTCGTTGCGGTTGAGCGTTTTGGCCTTTGCGTTTGACCAGATCATCGTGGTACTCGGTGTAGTTGCCTTCGAAGAAGACAATATCCGAATCGCCTTCATAAGCAAGAATGTGAGTTGCGATACGGTCGAGGAACCAGCGGTCGTGCGAGATCACCAGTGCACAGCCGGGGAATGAGAGAATCGCTTCTTCCAATGCACGCAAGGTTTCAATATCCAAATCGTTTGAAGGTTCGTCGAGTAACAAAACGTTTGCGCCTTGTTTGAGTGTGTTCGCTAAATGCAAACGACCGCGTTCACCACCGGACAATTCACCCACGCGTTTTTGTTGATCGCTGCCTTTAAAATTAAAGCGACCGATATAAGAACGTGAGGGCACTTCGTAATTGCCGATTTTTAAAATATCAGCGCCGCCGGAGATGGCTTCCCAAACAGTTTTACTGTCGTCGAGATTGTCACGACTTTGATCAACAAATGCGACTTTTACCGTTTCACCTATAGTGACTTTTCCGCTATCGGGTTTTTCCATACCCGCGATCATACGGAAGAGAGTTGATTTACCTGCACCGTTACCACCGACAATTCCGACGACTGCACCTTTTGGAACATTGAAAGATAAATTATCAATCAATAAACGGTCGCCATAACCTTTGGAAACATTTTCGAACTCGATAACTTTATCGCCCAGTCTTTCACCTGGCGGAATATAAATTTCGTTGGTTTCGTTACGTGCCTGGAATTCTTGTGATTGCAATTCATCAAAGCGAGCCAGACGCGCTTTTGATTTTGCCTGACGGCCTTTTGGATTTTGTCTCACCCACTCCAGTTCTTGTTTCAAGGCTTTTTGATGCGCGGCTTCAGTGCGTTGTTCTTGCGCTAATCGCGCTTCTTTTTGTTCAAGCCAGCTGGAATAGTTGCCTTCGTATGGAATGCCGTGACCGCGGTCGAGTTCAAGAATCCAACCAGCGGCGTTGTCGAGGAAGTAGCGATCGTGCGTAATCGCTACCACTGTGCCGGTGAATTTTTGCAAAAATTGTTCGAGCCAATAAACCGATTCTGCATCCAAATGGTTGGTGGGTTCGTCGAGCAATAACATATCGGGGCGAGATAACAGCAAACGGCAAAGTGCAACACGACGTTTTTCACCACCGGATAATTTGGTGACGTCTGCATCCCATGGCGGCAAACGCAAAGCATCAGCGGCAACTTCCAACGTGTGACTTAAATTGTGCGCATCCCAGGCTTGAATGATGTCTTCACACTTGGCTTGTTTTTTTGCCAGCTCATCAAAGTCTGCATCGGGTTCTGCGTATGCGGCGTAAATGCGATCCAATTCTGCGAGGGCTTCAACCGCTTCGCGCACGCCATCTTCGACGTTACCGCGCACATCTTTTGCGGGATCCAATTGTGGTTCTTGCGGCAAATAACCGACTTTGATACCTGGCATTGGGCGAGCTTCGCCGTTAAAGTCCTGATCAATGCCTGCCATGATTTTCAGCAGGGTTGATTTACCGGAACCGTTCAGACCCAACACACCAATCTTGGCGCCGGGGAAAAACGAAAGGGAAATATCTTTAAGAATTTCGCGTTTAGGTGGGACCACTTTGCCCAGCCTGTGCATGGTATAAACGTATTGAGCCATGAGATAAAACCTTGTTGGCGTTCGTGAAAAAGTTAAGCGCGGCTACTATAAAGAAAGCAATCGATCAGTGAAAGCAGGTATTTGATGACAGATCATGAGATTACAGAAGAAGTGGCGATTCAACAGGCCGCAGAATGGATTGATCAAGCCGATTCGCTGATTATCGCCGCAGGTGCCGGTATGGGTGTTGATTCCGGCCTGCCGGATTTTCGCGGCCCTGAAGGGTTTTGGAAGGCTTATCCAGCTCTGGGTCAAATGGGCATGGGGTTTACCCAAATCGCCAATCCACAAGCCTTTCGCGATATGCCCTTAATCGCTTGGGGATTTTACGGCCACCGATTGCAACTTTATCGCCACACCCAACCTCATCAAGGCTTTGAAATTTTATTGGAATGGGGCAGCAAAATGCCCAATCGTTATCAAGTTTTCACCAGCAATGTGGATGGACAATTTCAAAAAGCCGGATTCGATTTAATGCGCGTGCACGAATGCCATGGTTCCATTCACCATTTGCAATGCATTGAACCCTGTCATGATCGCGTGTGGAGTGCGCATGAATTTGAACCAGTGGTTGATGAACCACATTGTCGATTGCGCAGTGCAATTCCGCGTTGCCCGCGTTGTGATCAAATCGCACGCCCGGCCATTTTAATGTTTGATGATCTCGAATGGGTTTATGAGCGCGCACACAAACAACAGGATTATCAGGAGCGCTGGTTAAAAACAATTCACAATCCTGTGGTGATAGAAATCGGTGCTGGTACTCGCGTGCCGAGCGTGCGCCATTTTACTGAGCGCATTCAACACCAATTTCATGCACCACTGATTCGAATTAATCCCAACGATTTATTACATCAACACAATAATTTATTGGTATTGCCGATGAAAGCTAAGGAATGTTTGTTGCAACTGCAAGCGCGGTTGGAAAAATTGGATGAAAAATGGAAGAGGGATTGAAAACCCAATTGATTACAGCAACCAGAGTAATCAACTCTGGCTGCTGTAAAAAGTCAAATTAATCTTTTTCGCGAGTGAATCTGCGCCCGCTGGAGTTATCAGAATTGCTTTGACGAAATTCCCTTGTGGTATTTCTTTGAGTTTCCATTCTCGGTTGTCTTTGGCTGTTGTCAGAGCTGGATCTGTCCTCAAAGCGGCGAATCAGTCTGCCTGAATCCTGACGATCTACCGATGTTCTTGGTGTTGATTCTTGTGTTGACTCTTGAGTGGATTCGGTGCGATTTCGCCAATTACGATTATCACTTTCACGATTTTCGGTTTGGCGACGAATGATTTCGCGTGGCTCATTTGAACCTTGAGAATCATTGCCAATCTGCCAGCGATTGTTGTCGTTGCGATTGTTCACTTCAGTTCTTGATTCAACTGTTGTTTGTCGACGTTCCGACATGCGAGCACGAAGAGACTCGGCGCGATTTGAATAGACTTTGTTGTCAGCCGCTTGATCAGTAATTTGGCGATTGTTGTCCCTTGGCAAACGATTAACCTCGTTGCGATTCGGGTTAACACTGATTACACCGGCGCGATCACGCGAGCGTTGGCGTTCATCCCAGGCGTTTCGAGTGGGTTCGCGATTGCTGCTGTAACGTGCACGAACCGGTTCGTTGTAATAGGCCACTCCACGGCGGTGAACAGGATTGTGTGACCAATGAGTTGCACCTTGATAGTGTGCAAGATAACGGCCGGTGTAGGCGTGACGATGATTGTAATAATCATGATAGTGATGATGATCGATAATCACCACGCGACGATCTTGCCAATGGCAACTGGAAAAGTGGAAGCTGGGTCCTATGTAAACTCGGGGGCCCCAATAGAAAGCGCCCGAGAAATAAACTTGCGACGAATATCTATGCCAGTAAACAGGTGGATAATCCGGCCACCACCAGGGGCCATAGACCACGCGAGTGTCGTATACCGGTACATAAACCACACGTTCAACCGCAGGCTCTATATATATCACCCTTTCCTCACGTACCACTTTTACGTGGTCGGTATTGCCAAGGTTGCCAGCGGCATCCGCCTTTTGGCGAAGGCCCTGAATGCTATCCATCACCCGGCCTTCATCTTCCAGAAAGGCATCGCCTAACTGTTGAGTCCAGTCCAGATCTTCGCTCATGCGTTTTAATACATCGGGGAAGGCGACCAGTGCTTTCACACTTGGGTCCCAATTTTTGCCATCAACAGCTTTGACAGCATCCTCGCCTTGCAGGCGGCTGTTGTTCTTTACCCATCGATCCGCTTCGACGACTTCAAGCGGGTAGGTAGATGCAATCAAAATATGCGACAGCAAACTGTCGGGATAAAGCGCGATCGGAGCCAACAAGGCATCCAATTGTTGCTGACTGAATGCACTACTGCTGGGGGCAGGGGTGTAGGTTTTCACCGGGGTTTGATAAACCCGCGTCGGTTGGGGCTCCACTGCCTCGGTAATCGTGCAGCCGGAAAGGGGAAACAGTATGGCGAGTGTCAGGGCCAGAGATTTAGACGATTTCATAAAAACGCCTCATAAGATTTGAGCACACATTGTGCCTAGATTTAGCTTAGGTAGTAAGAGCTTAACCTTGCCTGAATCCTCCCGTCCCTTGATAATGCGCGCCACGACAATAAAAGAGACGATTCAATGCTAGATGTGGAATTCCAGCTAAAGGGCAGTGCGATTACTCTGGTAGTCTTGGCGATAAGCCGATACAACGCCAAAACGCTGCGCGAACAGCTGAAAGAAAAAATAGATCAGGCCCCCCAATTCTTTGAAAATTCTCCTTTATTAATTAATTTGGATAAGTTGGAAAACCCGGATGATTTGAAAAAACCGCAGTCCTTAATTAAAGATTGTCGTGATTTGGGTTTGCAACCACTGGGTTTTAGCGGCGTGCCAGAAACTCTGCAGGCGAGTGTTGCCGCAACCGGTTTACCGGTGTTGCCTACACCTAACGAACGTGCGCTGAAAATGCCCAAAGCCGTAGCGCCGGAAATTCAAATTGAGCGAGTGGTCGAAACGGTAGTTGAGCGAGTGGTCGAAGAAAAATTAGTCCAGCGTCAAAGCAAAGTGATCACGCGCCCCATACGTTCAGGGCAACAAATTTATGCCGAAGGTGCGGATTTAATTGTGCTTTCACAAGTCAGTGAAGGTGCAGAAGTATTAGCTGACGGACACATACATATTTATGGTACTTTGCGTGGCCGCGCGCTGGCCGGTGTCAAAGGCGATGAGTCAGCCAGAATTTTTTGTCAGCAATTAGAAGCAGAGCTTGTATCAATCGCTGGAAATTTTATGTTGCAAGATTCTCTACCCAAAAATCTTCACAAAAAAGCAGCGCAAATTTCGCTGCAGGGTGACAAGGTTTTGGTTGAGGGACTTGTTGCGGGTTAAAGATTTTAGACCCCCTCCCGGCCTCCCCCTTCCCAGGGGGAGGAGTGTCCCCTCCCCTGGCAAGGGGAGGGTTAGGGTGGGGTCAGATTTTCCAAAAAATTAATTAATCAATCATTTAGAGGAGCCTCACCTTGGCTAGAATTATCGTCGTAACCTCCGGAAAAGGTGGTGTAGGTAAAACCACTACCAGTGCAGCAATTTCAACAGGGCTTGCAATGCGCGGGCACAAAACTGTTGTGATTGATTTTGACGTTGGCTTGCGCAATCTGGATTTGATAATGGGCTGTGAGCGCCGTGTAGTTTATGATTTTGTGAATGTTATCAAAGGTGAGTCCACACTCAATCAAGCTTTGATTAAAGACAAGCGCACAGAAGGTTTATTTATTCTTCCTGCATCCCAAACCCGCGATAAAGACGCCTTGACCAAAGAAGGCGTTGAAAAAATTATCAATGAACTCAGTAAAGATTTTGAATACATAGTCTGTGATTCGCCAGCAGGTATTGAAACCGGTGCTTTGATGGCATTGTATTTTGCTGATGAGGCGATTGTGGTGACTAACCCTGAGGTTTCATCGGTGCGCGACTCGGATCGTATACTGGGTATTCTGCAAAGCAAATCGCGCCGTGCTGAACTAAATCTTGAACCTATCAAAGAGCATTTGCTGCTGACGCGTTACAACCCGACGCGTGTTGAAGCGGGTGAAATGTTGAGTGTGAATGACGTGGAAGAAATATTGGCAATTCCATTGCTGGGTGTGATTCCGGAATCAGAAGCGGTATTGAAAGCGTCTAACCAGGGCGCGCCGGTTATTCTGGATGAAACTTCACCAGCAGGTCAGGCTTATGGTGATGCAGTTGATCGCCTTCTGGGTAAAGATATTCCCCATCGTTTCCTGGAAGCAGAAAAGAAAAGTTTTCTTAAGCGTTTGCTAGGAGGTAAATAGTGAGTATTTTTGATTATTTCAAAAAGAAAAACGCCAACTCGTCTGCCTCCATGGCCAAAGAGCGTTTGCAGATTATTGTGGCGCACGAGCGTCGCAACCGCGGTAAAAATCAACCGGATTTTTTACCGCAAATGCAGGAAGAAATCCTCGCGGTGATTCGTAAATACGTCAATGTCAACGCCGATCAGGTCTTTGTCAAAGTCGACAATACCGATAACTGTTCGGTGTTGGAATTGAATATTACTTTGCCGGAGTGACCAGACGTTAAATGATTGACATAAAAAAGGGGCATAAATATGGCTCCTTTTTTATTTGTGGGAAGTTAAGCTCCTCCCTTTGAAAAAGGGAGGCGGGGAGGGATTTTAAATGGTTGAATCTTCTGAGTTTTTAAATCCCCCCTAGCCCCCCTTTTTCAAAGGGGGGAATTAGCTTACGAAATTAAATAAATTTCAGGTAAAAAGATATGGCAAATACTTTTCTAATCGGCGGTAATGGCAACCAACAAGTGCATTTGAATTTGCGCATGGGTAATCGTCATGGATTAATCGCAGGTGCAACTGGCACAGGTAAAACAGTGACTCTGCAAGTGTTGGCAGAAGGTTTTGCCAAAGCGGGCGTGCCGGTGTTTATGGCTGATATCAAAGGTGATTTGTCGGGGTTAGCCTCAGCAGGAAAACCGCATCCAAAAATTGATGAACGGATTCAAACCATCAAAATTGAAAATTATCAACAACGTATGTTCCCTTGTGTGTTTTGGGATTTATACGCGAAAAAAGGCCACGCGGTACGCGCGACTTTATCGGACATGGGTCCGCTGTTGCTCTCGAATTTTTTTCAATTAAACGATACTCAAACCGGTGTGCTCTACGCTGCGTTTAAAATTGCCGATGATCAAGGCTTGTTGATGTTGGATTTAAAAGATCTGCAAGCCATGCTGAATTGGATGAAAGACAACAGCAAAGAATTGGAAGGCGAATACGGCGGTATGAGTGATGCCAGTATCGCAGCCATTCAACGTCGGTTGATGATGTTGGAACAGGAAGGTGCTGATAATTTTTTTGGCGAGCCCGCACTGGATTTGCAGCATCTGATGCAAGTGACTCTGGAAGGCACGGGTGTTATCAATATCCTCGATGCGACAACCCTGATCAATCAACCAAAACTTTATTCAATATTTTTATTGTGGTTGATTTCTGAATTATTCGAAAACCTGCCAGAGCAGGGTGATGCCGATCAACCCAAAATGGTGTTTTTCTTCGATGAAGCCCATTTGCTATTTAACGATGCTCCAAAATTGTTGATTGAAAAAATTGAACAGGTTGTACGTTTGATTCGATCCAAAGGTGTGGGTATTTATTTTATTTCCCAAAGCCCGGCGGATATTCCCGATACCGTGTTGGGTCAATTGGGCAATCGCGTGCAACACGCGTTGCGGGCGTTTACACCAAAAGATCAACAAGCCGTGAAAATTGCCGCGCAAACTTTCAGACCCAATCCCAATTTTTCCACTGAATCAGTCATTACTGAATTGGGGATTGGCGAGGCATTAGTGTCTGTGTTGGATGACAAAGGAACACCTACACCAGTCGAAAGAATATTAATCGCACCACCAGCATCACGCATAGGGCCGCTGTCAGACGAAGAGCGTGCGCAAGTCATGTCGCGTTCGCCTTATAAATCTATTTATGACAAAGCAGTGGATAGAGAATCTGCCTATGAAATTTTAAAAGGCCGTATTGCCACCGAACAACAAGTATTGGAAAAGCAAAGAATTCAGGAACAAATTCGCCAGCAACAGGAAAAAGAGTTCAAAGACGCGCAAAAACAGCAAGAACAATTACGAAAACAACAAGAACAAATGCAAAAACAACAGGAGCGTGAACAGCGTCAGGCTGAGCGCAGTAGCAGTAAACGTGAATCCGCTGTCGAAGCTTTTGCAAAAAGTGCAGCACGCGCTGTCGGCTCAAGTGTTGGCCGGCAAATTGTCCGCGGTATTTTAGGATCATTGTTAGGTGGACGACGTTAAGCAATGACTATTCGATTTATTTCAGTCAATACAGAACGCGATAAACACTTGGATAGAATTGAAAAGTTATTGATGGAATGCAACGCTGATCTGGTGTGCTTACAAGAAGTCATGCAGTATGACGTGAATCGCTTGGCGAAAACCCAGGGTTATCATGATTTCTTTTCTGCGACGACACGGCATAAAGCGGGTGATGATAACTGGGAAGGTATTTTAATTTTATCTCGTCATCCTTTTGTCACCACGCGAGTGCTTCAATACGCAGGTCCGGAATTCCCTGCAGTTTACGATAAAACCAGCGCCTCGACATTGCAGCAAACTCGTCGATACTTGCTGCAAGTCTGTGAAATCGCATTAGATAATCAGACTTATCGAATTGCCAACACTCATTTCACCTGGTCGCGTGATGGTCAGGCCGATGATTATCAACGGCAGGATGTGCAAAAAATGTTGAGTTATTTGCAAGCCTATCCATCATTCGTTTTATCCGGCGATTTCAATGCACCCCGTGGCCGCGAAATTTTTTCAACGATCGCCGAATGTTATAAAGATAATATTCCCGAGCACTATGAAACAAGCCTGGACAAAGATTTGCATAGATGCGGTTACTTGCCCTATATGGTAGATGGATTATTCTCAACACCCGATTACAAAATTCACGATGTGGAATTGATATTTGGTGTGAGTGATCATGCTGCGGTTAGAGCGGTGATTGATATTTAATAATTTGTAAAACCTTACCCTTTTGCAAGGACTAGCTCCTCCCTTTGAAAAAGGGAGGCGGGGGAGGGATTTAAAATGGTCAGTTTTTTCTGAGATTTAAAATCCCCCCTAACCCCCCTTTTTCAAAGTGGGGAACTGTTCCCTCCCCCTGCCAAGGCGGGTAGGCTTTTCAAAATGATAAAAAGGTTCCCAATGGCTCAAACACAACCCAGAATTTTAATCATCGAAGACAATCGCGAGATTCGTATCTCCGCGCAATTTGTATTGGAAGATGCTGGTTTTCAATTAATTGAAGCCGATAGCCCTGCGTCAGCAAAAAAAATATTGGCGCAACAAAAACCGGATTTAATCTTGTTGGATATGAATTTCGGCATGGATACAACTTCTGGTGAAGAAGGTTTGGATTTTTTGCGTTGGCTGCAACAACAATCATTCGATATTCCAGAGGTTGCTATGACGGCTTGGTCTAACACCGAGTTGGTAGTAAAAGCTATGCAATTAGGTGCAGGGGATTTTGTTGAAAAACCCTGGAACAATCAGCGTTTAATTCAAGTGTTGCAACAGCAATTACGATTGCAACAACTCAACCGAAAAAATCGCGCGCTGAGTCAGCAGCTGGAAAAATCCACACCGCAATTGGTTTGGCAGAGTGAATCTATGAATCGCTTGATGCAACAACTGGAAAATGTTGCAGCCACTGATGCCAATATTTTATTTACCGGCGAAAATGGCACAGGTAAAAGTCAGCTGGCGCATTGGATTCATTTGCATTCTGCTCGTGCAGATCAAGCTTTTATATCCGTTAACATGGGTGCAATTCCAGAAGCCTTGTTCGAAAGTGAAATGTTTGGCCATAAAAAAGGCGCATTTACTGACGCACGTGAACAGCGTATAGGTCGCTTTGAATTGGCAAAATCAGGGAGTTTGTTTTTGGATGAAATAGCCACAATCCCTTTTAGCCAGCAGGCAAAGTTATTGCGAGTGTTGGAAACAGGTGAATTTGAAATTCTGGGGTCAAGTCAAACCCAGCAAGCCAATGTCAGAATTATCAGTGCAACTAACGCAGACTTTTCGCAATTAATAGCTGAAGGCAGTTTTCGTCAGGATTTATATTATCGACTCAATACGCTTGAGTTTCGTGTACCTGCATTGCGTGAGCGGCGTGAGGATATTGCACTGCTTGCCAATTTTTTCCTCAACAAACATGCGCAGGCTTATCGAAAACCGGACTTAAAGTTATCACCTGATGCGATTAAATTATTGGAAGCTTACGATTGGCCCGGTAATATTCGCGAATTAAGCCATGTGATAGAACGCGCAGTGTTGTTAAGTCGCGATACAATTCTTAATGCAGATTCATTGATGCTGTCATCAAAAAGCAAAGCTACGAATAGTGAGCCCAGCTTGGTTTTTATGACTCTGGATGCAGCGGAATTGCATCTGATTCAACAGGCGCTGCAAGTGTCAGAGGGCAATAAACAACGAGCCGCTGATATGTTAGGCATTACCAAATCCTCTTTATACCGCAGGCTGGAAAAATATGGCCTGGCGCTCTGATTCTTTGGAATCCAGTTTAAAATTATTCTTTGCCTTAATTGTGGCAACGCAATTGGCTTTTTTGGCTATTTTGTGGAATCTATTAATCGTATGGCAGTACGGATTATTAGTGGCTGCGCTTATTCTTGTCGATTTTTTTGTTTTCCGTTTTATATACAAAAAATACTTGTCAATTTTCAATCGAATCAATATTCAATTGGATGCGCTGCAACAACAGGATTATTCACTTTCGGCAAAACCGGTTTTTAGTCAGGGTTGTGTAGGCGAATTGCACCGTCAGTTGGATCTATTAAGTGAAAAATTGCAAAAGGATAAACGCCATCAAGATGAGCAACCCTTTTTGCTTTATCGCTTGATTGATCAACTCAATACGCCTATTTTGGTGTTTGATCATAGATTGCAATTAAATTATGCCAATAACGCTTTTTCGAGTTTATTTAATCAGCCCTGGCAAACTTTGCGTCACGCATCACCGGGGTTGTTGGGTTTGGAAACAACACCCGAATGGCGATTTGTGGAATCTGAAAAAGCGCAGCAATGGCAAATTCGTCAAAGTAGTTTTATGGATCAAAATCAGAATTACACGCTATTGGTGTTTATCAATATTCAATCGGTACTGCGTGAAAGTCAGTTGCAAGCCTGGCAACAAATTATTCGCGTTCTCGGCCACGAAATTCGCAATTCATTAACACCGGTTTCTGCCTTGACGCAAAGTCTGCAAAGCCGTTTGTCTGGCGAGCGAGATCAACAAGCCTTGTCGTTAATTAGTGAGCGTTGCCAACATTTGCAGGATTTTGTTAGTCGTTATGCTGAATTGCACAAGCCGTTGCAAATAAAACCGGAATGGATAAAAACCGAATCAATTTTTCAAAGCCTTACACAATTATTCCCTGATGCCGAATTACAGGCCAAAGGTCTGCACCTGGAACTTTGGGCGGACCCGGTTTTATTGCAGCAAGTGCTGATTAATTTAATTAAAAATGCGATGGAAGCTGGCAGTCCGAAAAATTCAATTGAAATAATTTTTAATGCACATACGCAATATCACGACATTCGGGTTGTTGATGCGGGCCAGGGCATAGCCAATATTGATAATCTATTTGTGCCTTTCTACAGCACCAAATCCCAAGGGCAGGGCATAGGCTTAAGTTTAAGCCGTCATATTGTCGAACAAATGGGCGGCAAATTAAGTTTGATCAATAATATTCATTCTTCTGGTGCGACTGCCGTACTCACACTTCCGCGTTCGCACTGAATAGACTCTGTTTCAGACACGCCGTAAACACGTCCATGTGGGCTTGACGAAAAAATCCCTTTTTTCGACAGTCTGAAACAGAGTCTATTCAGTGCTATTGAGTCAGTAACAACCGTCCGATTTCGGAATCCGGCGTCCGGTTTTGAAAATCATCTGCTTTTTAATTCGAAATTTTGCCGTCAAACCTAGAAAAATCAGTGAAGGGAAGGTTGGCATAGTCTTTGTAATCTACCAATCAAATAGATGTTGGTAGATCTGAATGGATATTGCAAAACCCCAATCAAAACCTCTGATCAAAAAATCTTATGTGATGGTTTTGGTGATATTAATCGCTTTGGCGCTTTTGCTGTTGTTGGTAGCCGGATCAGGTGCGAGTGTAAAAGTTGAGCGCAATCAATTGTTGCTGGGGAAAGTTCAACGCGGAAATTTACAAGTGACTGTGGAAGGTTACGGGGTTTTGCGCTCGGATAAACAAACACTGATTACCGCATTAACAGCTGCGACTGTTGAAGATGTTTTGTTGCGCTCCGGAGCTGAAGTCGAAGCCGATAGCGTCATCATGCGTTTGAACAATCCGGAAGTCTTGCAAGAAGTAGAGGCGGCCAATATGGCCTTGATACAAGAACAGGCAAATTTGCGTCGTTTAAAATTAAGCAATCAACGCGAATTGCTGGCTGAGCAATCCAACCTTGCGGATTTTACGGCATCGTTCAAAACAGTAGAGCTGCGTGCAAACGCAGAAAAAGGTTTGGCGGGTGGTGCTGTTTCTATGTTGGCTTACCAAACCACTTTATTGCAATTGGAACAAATGCAACAACGGGTTGCTCTGCAAACAAAAAGAGTAGAGCAACTACAAGAGGTATTTAGCGAGGCCATTATAATTCAGCAGGAACAAATTAATCGTGCTAATGCGCAATTACAGCAAGCGCAACAGCGTGCGGATAAATTAATTGTCAGAGCTGGTATTAAAGGCGTATTGCAGCGTTCGCCAGTTGAATTGGGGCAGAGTGTCGCAGCGGGTCAGGAATTAGCATTGGTCGGCAGTGATAAAGATTTAAAAGCGTTGATTCGAATTTCTCAATCGCGAGTAGATCAAATAAAACTTGGGCAGCCCGCCACAATTAATACTCGCCGCGAACAGGTTGCCGGAAAAGTCTCGCGTATTACACCAGAAGTTCGCGACGGCACAATTGAAGTGGAAGTTCTATTTACTGAAGGTGTACCAGCATCCGCCAGGCCGGAATTAAATGTAGACGCTGAAATTTATACGGCTGATATAAAAAACACCTTATTTATCGAAAGGCCAGTTAACGTACAAAATCATTCGGCGGCTTTTCTCTTTTGTCTAACGGAAGATAAAAATAATGCAAAGTTACAAGAATTTAAATTTGGTGCTGAATCAGGAAAATATATTCAGATTCTTGAAGGCGCCAGGGAAAACGATGTGTTGGTGCTGTCTGATATGAAACACATACAAGACGCAACCGAAATTACATTGTTGTAATCGAAATTGTAGGTTGGAATAGCGAAGCGACTTCCGACATTGTCGGTGTTAATGATCGTGATGTGTCGGAAGTCGCTGCGCTCTTCCAACCTACGCGAATAATGTTTATATAAAATTATCAAAGGTATTGATTGATGTTAACTCTGCGTGCATTTATTGGTTTATCTCTATTATTGGCAGCGATCAGTTTGGTTGTTACGGCCATCTATATGTTTATAAAACCGCACAATCAATGGATTGTCATCACCCACATCTTTACCGGTTTCTGGTTGTTTATGTTGTTGGGGTTTCATATTAAAAATAATGTTAAACCCTTGGGTAATTATTTATTTAAAAAGCACAATCGTTTTGGTTACCTTATGCCAGTATTAAGTCTGTCTGTTGCGCTGGTGTTGTTGGTAATGTTTTATCGTGAAGCTGAGCCGTTTAAATCACTCTATGTTTGGTCGCAACAAATGCGTACCAATGTCAACCAGGTAGAACAGGAACAACAGGTTTTTACCCTGCATCAACTGAAACCCGGCAACGCCAAAGGTTTATCTTTTTCTTTGGAATTCAAAAAAGGCCAGAATTTTATGTGGCCGCAATATGCTTTTTGGTTGGAAACCATCGATGGAAAATTTATCCAACCTTTGTATATCACAGAAAAATTGGCAGCTAATGGGTTTGCCAATAAAGTCACTAAAAAAGATCCGGGTCGTGTTTTTACCGAAAATCCCTTTACCACGGGTGAAGATGAAAATTCAATTTTTGCCTATGAATGGGACCCTGCCACCAAGGATAGCCGCATGAGGCCGGAATCCTTACCTGTGTTTTTACATGCATTAGGTATCCAATCAAAAACCGGCCAGTTTTTCCCGGAAGATATACCACCGGAAATGGATGCCTACGCAGGTGCGACCTTTATGGATAATTTTGTGTTAGGTTCACAGGCTATGTCTGAATTACCAAAGCAATTTAAACTGCGTTTTGAGATTAACCAATCATTTGATTTTAACGATTATTATTCGAGTGATCGCTTCCCCGATGACACCGTCTATTCAGGTGATGGCTATTCAGCACAGCCATCAGTCATTTATGAAGTGCAGATAGATTTGGACAATCCGCAACCTATTTATCTTATGCGTTTAATTGGCCATGGTCACCACTCAGGAAAAGACGGCAATATTTATTCCGATATTAGTCAACTGACAACAGCAAAAAATATAGTTGACCGAATTTTGGTAGAGGTAAAACCAACTGAAAGTGTTAAATAGAAGCACTGTAGGTTGGAAGAGCGCAGCGACTTCCGATATTTACATTTTCGTTAATTTAAAGATTGTTGGAAGTCGCTGCGCTCTTCCAACCTACGAGAAATTTATATTACAAAGGAATCATCATGCAACTAACCTTACAAATGAAAGGCATAACCAAAGTTTATGCAACCGACGAAATGTATACCCATGCATTGCGTGGAATTGATCTGGATATTTACAAAGGTGATTTCGTATCGGTTTGTGGTCCATCAGGTTGTGGTAAATCAACACTGCTGTCGTTATTGGGATTACTGGATATGCCCACCAGCGGGCAGTATTCGATTGAGGGTAAAGATGTTAGTAATCTGAGTTTGAGTGAAGCCGCCAGCATTCGCAATGAAAAAATTGGTTTTATCTTTCAGTCATTTAATTTGATTGATGAATTATCCGTTTTTGAAAATATTGCTTTGCCGCTTCGATATCGTCAGAAAAAGATCAGTGAAACCGATATAAAAAATCGCGTCATGGAATGTCTGCAAATTGTTGACATGACCCATCGCGCTCAACACAAACCCAATCAATTATCTGGTGGACAACAGCAACGTGTTGCAATTGCCCGCGCATTGGTGGGCAATCCAGCATTACTGTTAGTTGATGAGCCCACCGGTAATCTGGATTCCCGAAATGGCGATGCCGTAATGGAAATGCTGCAACAACTCAATGCAAAAGGCACGACACTCTGTATGGTAACCCACGACCCCCGTTACGCCGATATGGCTACACGTAAATTGCATTTGTTGGATGGCCAAATTATCGATGCGCAACATTTGCAGGTAAATGAGTGATCCGCATCAGAGATTTTATCAACGCATGGCATTCGCTAGCCAAAGCGAAAATTTATGCGACCACAATTGTGCTGACGCTGGGCATAACGCTCGGTGCTTTGGTCGCCATGTTTAATTTGAATTATCAGGTGTTGATTAAGCCCTTGCCTTATCCCGATCAGGATCGTTTGTATCTGTTGCGGGGCGATGCATTTACCAATGGTCAATTGGATTTGGCGAATATGTATCCCTATCCGGTAGCAGTGGAAGCCTACAAAAAAGCCGGTGATTATTTTGACGAATTTGCGTTGGTATATTTTGCGACTGATGTGGTAAGAAGTTTTACGGATTCACCTTTGGTAACGACCAGTTATGTTACGCCGGAATATTTGTCGCTGGCGAATGTTTCCATGACGATGGGGCGCAGTTTTACCGAAGAAGAAGGGTTCGAATCGCGTAGTCCGGTAGCCATTATTAGTTACGACACATGGCAACAATTATTTAATGCACGTGCAGACGTACTCAACGAAACCATTCGATTTGGTGAAATCGAGTTTTCCATTATAGGTGTCACTGCAAAAGATTTTATTGAACCGCAATTGATGGGGCCAGGGCGATTGACCCAGGTTTGGTTGCCTTGGGATTACAATTTGGTCCCACCCAGATACAGAGGTTGGGGATATTTTAATATCAATCAATATCTGGTGGGGAAAATTCAATCCGGGCAATCGGCATCACAGGTTGAAAAATCCATAACCAATTATTTAAACGGTAAATTTGTTGAAACAGTTGCTGGTTGGACTTCTTTTGAAGGCAGTAGTATAGATTTCAAATTGATCAGTTTTGACGAAATCATTTTAGGCAATAGCAAAACGGCTGTGTTTCTATTGTTTGCGGGTACTTTGGTTTTGTTGCTGATTGCTTGCGCCAATATCACCAATCTGATTTTGGCGAGAACCGCCAATCAACAGCGCAATATGGCGATTAAAGCCGTGTTGGGCGCCAGGCAATCGCATTTGTTTTACTCGTTATTGAGCGAAAAAATACTCTTGCTGTTACCGACCTTGGTGCTGTCATTGATAGTTGCCTTGGGCGCTATTGAGTTATTACAAGTTTCAACACGCAATTTGCTGCCACGACTGGATGAATTGTATTTAACATTCACCAGTTTGCTATTCGCAGTGGTCAGTGTTTTATTCCTGGCTTTTATATTTGCGACTATTGTCAGCCGACAAATTAATTACGCAAAACTCAACTCGCTTTTGCAATCCAGTGGCAAAGGTACGGGGATTCAAATATCCGATTCTGTCCGGAAATTTTTGATCATGATGCAAGTCATGTTCACTACAATTCTGATTTCCGCCAGTCTGCATATTTTGCAACAGTCTATTCGCAATATTAACCAGCCCGTTGGTTTTGTTACCAAGGATCTTTATCAGGTTATTTTAGACAGGGGTATTCAGGCTAATCGGCCGGCCTTGGAGCAAAAAAATAATTTGCAGGCTATACATGAACGACTGTTGGCACATCCGCAGATTAAAAATGCCAGTGTTACCAGTGATTTTCCTATTCGCTCGGACAAAATTGTTGCCTGGTTTAGTTATTTATCGGTTGATCCCGGTTTTATAGATCAACATCAGGCATTGCTAACATTGGTGGATGAACACTATTTGGATTTGTTAGGTGCAGACTGGTTGCAAGGTCGAAGGTTTACATTGGAAGATCGTCAAACCGAAGCCACAGTGATTATTGTCAATCAAACTTTTGCGCGTTTGTTGCAACCCGATGCTGATGTTATGCACAAGCGATACTATTGGTTGAATAGCGACAAGCGTGAATTTCCATATGAAATTGTTGGAATCATTCGCGATTTTAATTTGCCCGGTCGCGCAGAAATTCCCCGCGTGTTTGTGCCACAAACCAGTGCTCGTTCTCCAGCATCATTGTTGCTCCAGACAAAGCCTAATCAAATTATCAGCAAAAGCGAAATCAATGAGCTGATGGCAAGTGTGAATAGTCAATACAAGGTATCTGAGTTGCGCAGTATGGATCGCGCACATCAGGAACTGGTTGCCGGTGATAGTCTCTCTGCCACAATTACGTTTGTTTTATGTTTGTTAGCGCTAGGGCTTGCTGGCATAGGCATTTATGCCGTGTTGAGTTACACAGTGCAATTGCGACAATTTGAGATGGGTATTCGCATGGCGATTGGTGCTACTCCATTAAAAATACTGCTGCAAATTTTTATGGATAATCTTAAACCTGTGATCCTGGGTTTGCTGGTCGCGGCTTTAGTGTTGATTGCATTAATGTTTTCCATAGACCAAACAAGATTAAACTTATCGACAACTCCTTTAGGTTGGTGGTTACCGCCACTATTAATTTTAGGTTTAACCGCAGCAACATCTTTGTTGTCGGTTTGGCATTTGATTAGCAAACCAGCCAATCACATTTTACGTGGAGAATAATAGTGACCCTTCAGGATTTTAAAACGGCCTTTCATTCTTTATCCAAAGCCAAGGGATATGTTTTTACTATTGTGTTGACCCTGGGTATTACTCTGGGTGCTTTGGTGGCCTTGTTTAATTTAAATTATCAATTGTTGGCAGCGCCTTTGCCTTATCCGGATGCAGATCGTTTGGTGGTATTAGAATCCCAGCAATTTGAAAAAGGTAAACCAACGAATATTTCTGCTTCACCTTATCCACTGGTGATAGAAACCTATAAACAGACAGACGAATATTTTTCGCAAAAAGCTATTTTGTCTTACACCAATTCTATTGAACGCCGTTGGCCAGGTAGCCCTGTGTTGACGACTATTTCAACAACGCCGGATTTTTTTAATATGCTGGATGCGCCCATGGCCAAGGGCCGTAGATTTAGTGCAGAAGAAGATCTCGATAGCATGATGCCGGTGGCAATAATAAGTCATGAGGCCTGGCAACAATATTTTCAAATGGATTCTGATGTTATAGGCAAAACACTCAACATCATGGAAATTGATTTTAAAATTATTGGTGTATTGGCTGAACATTTTATTGAACCAGAATTATTGTATAGAGGTTGGAAAACAGATGTCTGGCTGCCTATGGATTACGATGATGTTGTGGGAGAGTTAAGAAAAAATTGGCGAGTGAGTCCGCGTAGAACGTTTATCGTAGGCAAGCTGGAATATGGTGTATCCAGAAAATTCGCTGAGCATCACATTAATCAGCAATCAGCACAGCGTTTTAAGGAAGAGATGCAAGCGATTAACGAAAACCCTGATGTGGAATTGTCAGTTTCACTGGTGCCTTTTGCAGAGGCTATCAAAGGCGATTCATCTAAACAAAGTTTAATGATGCTGGCTGGTGTATTGGTTTTATTGTTGATATCCGCAGCTAATATTATCAATCTTGTACTTGCACGAGCCAGCCAACAACAGCGCACCATGGCAATACAGTTAGCACTGGGTGCTCAAAAACAACATTTATTTAATGCGGTACTAGCAGAATTAATTTGGTTAATGTCAGGTGCAACGCTTTTATCGCTGCTGGTTGCTGCAATTTTATTGAAGGTAATTGTTGTTACAGCTGATGGTTTGTTTCCCCGTTTGCATGAGTTGCAAATCAATTTACTAACAGTTTTATTTGCCGCACTGGTTTCATTGATTCTCGCAGTGCTATTTGCATGGTTGGTGAGTAGGCAAATTGATATGCGAAGATTAAATGGTCTATTGCAAACCAGTGGTAAAGGCGTGGGTTTGCAAATTTCTACATCAGTAAGGCATTTGTTGATATTCATTCAAATTGCCTTAACCGGAGTTTTATTAACCGCCAGCCTGCATTTATTTATACAGGGTGCACAACAATTAACTCAGGATCTTGGTTATCGTACACACAATCATTACCAAGCGAGGTTGAGCATTGCGACCTTTTGGTCAAGTACCACTCTGGAACAACGTCGAGCCTATTTTGAAGCCATTGTAGAAGAATTACGTCAAGATCCAAAAATTGAAATGGTTGGGCTTTCTGCTGGTTCTCCACTGCCTTATAGAAATTCATTTCGAAATTGGGTTTTACAACCAGGTGCTGATAATAAAATACTCGCCGGCGATACTTGGTCTAACGGTAGTTATTTAAAAATGTTGGAAATCCCGCTCGTTACTGGTCGCTATTTTACAGATGCTGAAGAGCGGGCAGGTGGTAACAAACTGGTAATCAACGAAACCTTTGCGAAATTGATTGATGTAAAACAGGATGTGATAGGCAAAACTATTTACCTTGATGGCGATTCACGCGCTTATGAAATTGTGGGTGTAGTGCGTGACTTGCAAATTCCTGCGGGGCAAAAAATGGCGATAGAGCCCGCTCGCGCATTTCGATCCAATATACAAGATGATATCGAAGTGTTAATTCGCGTAAAACCAGGGCAGTCATTAACTGCGGCCGATGTTAATCGTCACGCAGCAAAAGTAAATCCGGAAATGAAAGCCTTTTATTTTGAAACGACAGATGAGGCGATATCAAAATTTACAAATGCACAAAAAACCATGACAGGTTTAACGGCCGGGTTATCAATTCTGGTATTACTACTGGCCGCCATTGGTATTTATGGCATAGTGAATTACGGTGTGCAATCGCGGCGGTTTGAATTGGCAGTTCGCATCGCAATAGGTGCCAAACCCTCAACTATATTTGCGCAGGTATTTAAAGATCAGCTCATTCCTTTAGTCACCGGGCTCTTAGCCGCCGTTTTTGTAGTCATGTTGTTTTGGTGGCTATTGCAAACAAACGGCGTTTATTTCAACTTGAGTATTGTTGGTTGGTTATTGCCTTTTGCATTGATACTGACAATTGCCGCCATACCAGTTTATTGGTCCACCCGTGTCATAGTTCAGCAACAAGTTAGTGCACTCTTGCGAGGCGATTAGTGATAAATGTCATAAATTTGTAGGCCGGTGATTATTTTTATAATTTCTGCATTATCATGCTCTGGCGTTTCGTCAGAGGTAAAAAGATCATGGGTGTTGCGGTTTTATTGGCATTTATTGCCTGCGCTATTTATGTTCAAAATCGGGGAAAGGTTCAGCACGATCTTATTACCCGTAAAATTACTGATCACGGCAATTTCTTTGCTCCCATCAATTGTTTGTTTTATGCCTTTTCCAAAAAAGGTAATCCGGTTTATCTGGACCCTGCCGAGTTTCCTGATCTAAAACCCTTACAAGATAACTGGCAAGTGATTCGCGATGAGGCTTTACATTTACATTCGAATTCAGAAATTAAAGCTTCTTCCGATTTGGATGATTTGGGATTTAATTCTTTTTTCAAAACCGGATGGAAACGCTTTTATCTGAAATGGTACGGTGCAAATTTAAAATCTGCCGAAGTCCTTTGCCCTGAAACAGTGAAATTAATTAATCAGATTCCATCCATAAAGGGTGCGGTGTTTACCATGCTACCGCCCGGTGCACGCTTGGTAAAACATCGCGACCCCTACGCCGGCTCTTTGCGTTATCACCTGGGGCTGGTCACGCCGAACTCTGATGATTGTTTTATTGATGTTGATGGCGAGCGTTATTCCTGGCGTGATGGTGAAGCGGTGATGTTTGACGAAACCTATATCCATTATGCTGCGAACAATACTGATACAAACCGTATTATTTTGTTTGTGGACGTGAAACGCCCCGTGAATTTTTTCATGGTCGATTGGGTCAACGACATCTTTTCTCGGCTGGTGATGGCGGCATCAGCCACCAAAAATATGAAAGGTGATAAAGTCGGTTTATTGAATCGCGCTTTCCGTTATCTTTATCAGGTCCGCATAGTTGGTAAAAAACTCAAAGAATTTAACCGGCCACTATATTATCTGGTCCAATACGGTCTTTATATCGCGCTGATTTATTGGATATTTTTCTAAGCCAATATTTTTTGCGCAGGCAATAAAAAACCCCGCAGTTTTCACTGCGGGGTTTTCGTTTATTTGGTGGAGCTAAGCGGAGTTGAACCCATCACATAACCCTTTGAATTTTTTAACAAAGTTTCCACGCCTAAATCGTCTGCGGGACGCTCGCGTGAACATTTTTTTCGCTTGAATTTGTACTGTCTCACAGGCATTCAAAAATGCAAGGATTGGTACTATTATCTGGCTTCTGCAGTTTCCTTACAATCATGGGTGCTCACTATGTCGACATTCACAATTTCGTACAGCGCAAGAGAAACCCTGCCGGATCGTTTGGTATCCCATGCGGCGTCACTGGGCATCACACCTGAAGAGTTGATTAAGCGGTTTGTCGATGCTGGAATGTCTGCTGAATTGAGCAATGAACCATGTCAGACTGGAAACAGCCTCGATGATTTTTTTGTTAAAAATGCAATACTGAAAAAAACTCATTAGGGGTGGATGGATTCACTTTTGGGATGCGTGGTTTCTATCATCCATGGGCCGCCTGCTTGCCAGTATGCTGAAAAGTTTGCTTCTTGATTTACCCTGTTGAGAATTGGCTGCAGGAATTCGGCAAGTGTAGAAACTACATCATCTAATGCTAAGGCTTCCAGTCGGTTTTTAAGCAGAAAGGCTTGCCATTGTTTTTGTTTCTGCGCGTCCAAGGCAAAGGATTCTGTAAGGCCAAATGGAATTGTTTCAGTCAAAGACGTTTTTCGTCGATTGAAAGTTGCCCTGATTGCTTCGCGAAGGATTTCACCATCAAAATTGGTATGCATGGCCAAGATCCACAGATCAAAATAATCCTTCATCCGGCTATTCGCTATACCAAGGTTTGAAAGAGTTTCAAATTTTTCTGCGACTACAGTGTAGCGCGGATACGCTCGTAATTTTGGAGCATTAAATTCTTGTAGCATCACCGGATATTCAATATTTTCCGGCCCCGGTGTTACAGCATCACCAAACCCGATATCGACTTGAATTTGGCAGCGAGCTCCATCGATCACGCCAAGCAACATAACCCGCACACCTGCATAATTTGCTTCTTTTCTTATTTCGCTGGCTTTTACTGTGTCAGGATGAAATATCACGCCGTCTTGAACGTCGATGGTACAAATTTGTTTGAAGATTGCTTCAACCTCAGACAAATCGGTTGAACCAAAGCCTAATAAGTCTGCGTCTCTTGTGGGGCGATGGGGAATGTCGAACCACAGGTCAAACAGCAGTGCACCTTTTAAAAGAAAATGATCTGTATAAGTAGAAATACTGATTCGATAAAGCAGCCTCTCGATCGCAAAACGTGTAAGCACCAAATTAAAATCCTGTTTGGTTTCGCGCGATCGATTGAGTAAGCGTGCGCGAACTGATGCCGCCAGGTTTCGTTCATTCATGTCAAACTTTCCATATAAGGGCGCATTACATTGGCGACGCGGCACAGGTTTGCATAGTGCCAGAGCTCGTCCATGCGCACACGTTTTGATTGCCAGGCTTCTTGAAGCGCTTCTATTGCTACATCAAGGCCGATCTTGTTGCGGAACTTGAAACAGTCAGCGACGGTACGCGCAATATTGGTTACGCGCAGAGTTACGCCGTCAACCTGAAACTCTTCGACACCTTCAACCAGGGTGATGTCAGAGAAACGCAGAACTCGCAAAGGAGGGTATTCTATTTTCGGTGTGCGAGCCTTATTGGCGATGGCAATCCAGACTTCAAATGGGGACTGTGTGGTGAGGTTATGTACTCGCAGTGCCGACAGTAGGCAGATAACAGCCTCAGGATATTTGAATGCCACTTCTGCAAGAGATCCATGTTCCGTCGGCGCTCGATCAGGGTGTGCATAGAGACCACGGCTAATCCGTATAAGCAAACCCTGCCTAACTAGCCGAGTTAGCACAATACTAGGCAGCCCCATACTTTGGAGGTCAACAGGGCGGATCAAACCTTTCTGTGCGGCTAGATCCAGTATTGGCTGATATGGAGAGTTCATGCGAGCATCATGTTGCATTGTGTCGGTAGTTGTCAATAAGTACAGACGAAATGCAACAATCAGGTTAAAGGCTTGTCGATCAATTTGAGTTGTTGCCGTTTATAACGAGCCATTGCGTCATTAAGGTCAAATTGATCATTAGTAATGAGATTCATAAACAGTTCTTTTGCCGCATTATCTATCTTGTGAGTATCAATTTGCTCGCACAACCACTCTGAAAAATAAGGGCAGGATTCCTTGCGTGCGATTAAATAATCCGAATAGGTTTTAATGGATCGAATATCAATACCGGCTTTGGCAAACAAGGATTTCATTTCTCTGTAGCCTTGCAGGGTGAACTCGATATTACCGAGTTCATCCACAGTGAAAGGTTCGTTCAATGAAAGATTGTTCATCATCATTCTCCGTGGTTATGAATTAATAATCCCAAGTTTTTCCTTCCCAGGCATCCAGGTCGCTTTGCTTGAGTGAGCCTGATTCAAGAGCTGTCGTCAGTAAATAGGATTTGAGGTCTTCTATCTCCCAGTTGAGCGGTAAATGATAGAACTCCAAAATGCGTCGCTTCTCGTCTGGATCATTGAAAAGCGCGCGGCGTTTTTTCGCAAGTGAATAGCTAAATGGACTCGGGTCGCCAAAATAGATTTCGTACTGATAAGCCCCATGCGAGTGGTGAGGAATGATTCTGGTCAGGAAAAAAGCCAAATAGGCTCTAAATTAATAGGGATATTACTTTTGTCATAC
>CBINNU010000014.1:0-125466 GCA_966252135.1 uncultured Cellvibrio sp.
TTCTTCGAGTTCTTCGAGTTCTTCGAGTTCTTCGAGTTCTTCGAGTTCTTCGAGTGTATCGTCAAATAGTTCAGTATCCAGTACTGCATCCAGTTCGTCATCATTGGCAGGTTGTTCGCCAGCCATTAATCCAACGGCTGATAGTTTGACTTTGCGTGCAACCGGCACCACCTGTTCCAATTTGGGTTACGCAGAATATGTGCCGGCGAACTACGCCAGCGCAAATAATTTTCCACTGATTATTGCTTTGAACGGTAATGGGCAATCTGGGTCAGGTAATACAACCGATATTCAATTAATTGATGATGACGGTTTGCCGAAGCAAATCAAAATCAATGATTGGGACGATCAAAAACGATTTGTAGTACTTGCACCGCAAATGAATTATTTAACGCGCACAGGTGTTAATGTTCATAACTTTATTCAGTTCGCAAAAGCTAATTATAAAATTGATCCCAATCGAATTTATTTAACCGCCTTGTCAGGCGGCGGTGGTCCGTTTTTTCAATATCTTGAACAATATGCGGGTGGTGAAGTGGCGGCCGTTATTCCTATGGCAACGCTTTATAGTTTCTCGTCATCATCCGCGCTTTGCTCCTGGAAACATATTCCGGCCTGGTTATTCTGGGGTGAAAACGATGGCTCTGCACAAGTCGTCTCTCACGCAACTGCGCCTTACGACGGATTAAAAGCTTGTTCACCTGCGCCAGCAGTCTTGCCAAAATTAACTGTCTACAGCAATGTCGGGCATGATTCATGGACGCGCACATTTGATTTATCTGGCATGAACACTTCAGTGGTAACAGGGCGCGATAGTTACAACATGAACATCTACAATTGGATGTTGCAATACAGTCGCAGCGCCAATGCTTCCAGCTCGAGTTCATCCAGCAGTTCGCAGTTATCCAGTTCTTCAAGTTCGATTGCATCAAGTTCATCTGTATCCACGTCAAGCAGTTCATCATCGGTTAGCAGTTCAATTGCATCCAGCAGCTCAACATCTTCGTCACTTGCGACTACCAAAAATGATCCAGATTTTGGTGTGTTAACTTTGGTGGATTCTTATCACCCGGCGATACCCGATGGTCGCGAAACACAAGCAGAACCTGTGGGCACTGCCGTCAGTCAACAAATTTTGGGAAGAACTGCCTGGGTGTTAACACCGCAAGATCAACCAGGTGTGGTTGATAGCAATTTTCCGAATGGACATATGCAAGCCAGTTATGCCGCATTTGTGATGGGAAAAAATAAAGGATTAATTCCCGGCCAAGCTTATGTACTGGAATTTGATTATCCGGATGATGCTGCGCGACAAATTACTTTTTTAAATCGCGGTGCAGATTTGGTTCGCACGGTCGCAACCGGTCGCGAATTTGGCGATTACCGCGAGCAATATGCATTTCCAAATCCTGAATCGTTAAATTATCCGGTTTCCAATCAATGGAAAACTTATCGTTTTTATTTCACTTTACACGATAGATTTCAACCGCTCGCTGCAGTGCGCAACGAGGTTGATACCAAAAGGCCAATGGGCCCTGCGGATGGATTTTGGGTGGCGATTGGTGGATTCAATCCAAAAGGTAATCCATTAAATCAAGGCGCAGCGGTGGGCGAAGTGCGTTTGTATTCGGTCAACAATATTGCGTCTGCCAATTTACAAATTAATCTTCCGCCGAATGGTTTGCCGCATCGTCGAACCTTTTGGCGAGAAGAAATGAATGATTCCACATCACTCTGTTTGCGCGGCGACAGTCAAGTAGTAAAAGATCCCACATTGGATACTTACGATGATGTTGGCAAATGTAATCCTGCAACAGGAACCAGTTCGGGCACGACAGAAACCACCTGGCTTGAATACAAAATGAAATTATCAAAAGTATTGGGCTTTAATGTATTCGCAAAAGATTTGTTAGAGTTTGGCCACAATCAAGGTTTTAAAAATACCAACAATGGCGGCGCTGCCTGGTATAGCCCATCGAGATTATCGTATTGGGATGATATTACGATCAAAGCCAATAGTTATCAGCTTGAAGTTTTGCCTTACTTTGAATATTACGGATCATTAGGTGGCGGTGGTTCTTTCACTGCCACCAGTTGCCCAGGCAGTGATCAAGACGGTGAAGCCGGTGATACTGAATGCCGCACAGCATTTGATTATCGCTACGCCTGCGAAAAAGATTGGGCCGATCAGCAATTCAAATGCAAGATTCCCAGTTATGGTTATCAAAATAATTGTCAGCCTTTGTTGCGTGACAGACGCAATTACACCGAATTCGCCTGGGCAGAAATTGGCTGTATTGATGTGAGTGATCCGGATGCATTAACTGATGCAAAAAAATTATTAAATGCCACAGTGTTGGACATTAAAAATAATGCGACTTTCGCAGGGGCCTGGTTTAGAACCCGTGTCGGTTCCTGGCCGATTAGTTTCCGACAAGAGGCTCGCAATCGTTACGCGGCAGATCGCAATGTCGCTGTGCCCACGCGTGATCAATTACGTCAAAGCCAGAGCTTGCGTCAGGATTATCAAAACTGGTGGTTTGAACAGCGTCGCGAATTTTTATTGGAACTTCGCGATTATTTACGCAACGGAAAAAATGGTAATGACGGCATAGCCAACGCCAGCATTTTATTTACCAGTTATCACGAAGAAGGCTTGCCAGTTCCTTCGGCCAATTATGACGATGCCAAAATAATCACTGACGATACTTCAGCATGGAGCATGATCAATAACGACAGCCGCTGGCAATATCGTTATTCGGCAGTGTCGCGCACCAATTGGTTAAGCAATTTACGTTACGACAATATGTTATTTCATATGAGTTTGCCGGATGAATCTGTGTTCACTACACCCGTGCCATCCAATCAGGATTGGAAAAATAATTCTCACGGTTACGCCACACCACCTGCCGACCCTTTGCGTTATACCAATGACACAGGTGTATTAATGACTATGCCTTTTGGCAAACAATTTACGCTGGATGATTCCGCATTAATCGCAAAATTTAAAAATCAAAGCGGCATAGCCATGATGCACCACTTTCCATTAAATGAAGACGATGGTCACGGTAATTACGCAACCGATACCAAAAACGGCAGCTTTAATAATTGGCCCATGAGCGGACACTTTGGTTATTTTGTTAGCGATGTTGAACGTGCGACACCCTTCACAATGCTCGCTGAAGTGCGCGCAATAGCAGAAGGTGATCCCTTCTGGCTGGGGTATTTGTCGAGTAATTCTTTTAATACCGGCGCCCCACAAGATCTGCGACGTTTCAATCAAGCTTATCTGGCATGGCCTGCAGTTAACAGTACAAAAGTGAGTAACGCTGTGGTTGACCCCGAAATTGTCGTGCGCGAAATTTCCACCGCATCACAAGGAAAATTCGTTGCAGTATTCAATACCGGCATGAGCGAAAAAAATAATATCCAAATTGATTTTACCAAAACCCTTTTCGGCAATCCTGCAACTATTACCGATCGAGTCACTGGTGCAGCGGTGATATTGAACGCAGGAAAGTTGACAACCAATTTGCAGGTTGCTGATTTTAAAGTTTTTTATCTGGCGCCTTGACCGTAAAACAGGGAGATTACTGCACTTCGCAAACAGTAGAAGTAGGGCGGTTCAAGACCCGCGTTTGCGGAGTGCGCTACATGAATACAGTAAAAAATATTTATGAAAAATGTAAGAGAAAAAACATCATAAATTTTAACATCGGATAAACGCGGGTCTCGACCCGCCCTACATCGAGATCAGATGTTTTCATATTAAAAATAAAATATCATCACAACAAAAACCGATCAAAGCAGATCACCTCAACCTCTTCACCTTGCTCCACTTTCCTTCTTTCTTTCTCAAGAACTATATAAGAGTTTGCCTTGGCCATTCCGCTTAATACGGCGGAGCTTTGTAAGCCGCTGGTGGAAATAGTTAATTGATTCTTGTGTGATTGCAAAATGCCGCGTTGAAAATCTTTGCGGCCCGGTTGTTTTTTTAAAGCTTCGTTGGCGGTGGCAGTGAGTTTTAAGTTGGGTGAAAAAATTTCACCGGTGAGTTGACGCAAACCCGGTAGAACCAGTTGATGATAAGTGACAGCGCTGGAGACAGGATTGCCGGGTAAGCCGAAAAAATAGCAATTGGTGGTGCGGAATTTTCCGAAGGCTAAAGGTTTGCCAGGTTTCATGGCGATTTTGTAAAAATTAATATCGCCTGATTCCATTAAAATATCTTTAGTGTAATCGGCGTCGCCAACGGATACGCCGCCGCTGGATATGACCAAATCAGCTTTGCAACTTGCTTCGAAAAAAGCGTTACGCAATAAATCCGGTTGATCTTTAATGCAGCCAATGTCGATTATCTCGACCGCCAATCGTTGCAGTAAAGCCATCAACATAATGCGATTGCTGTCGTAAATTTTTCCAGGTGTGAATGTTTCGCCCGGTTGTAAGAGTTCATCGCCAGTTGATAAAACCGCGACACGGATTTTGGCAAAAACGGAAATAGAATTTACTCCCAAAGAAGCCAGTAGCCCAATATGCAAAGGTGAAAGTCGTGTGCCTTTTGTGAGAATTTTTTCTCCTTGACGAATATCGTCGCCAGCAAATCGAATATTGTCTTGTGGTTTGCAGGGAGTTGTAATCTCAATCCTGTCTTGTGTACGGATGACATTTTCTTGCATCACCACTCTGTCTGCACCTGCAGGAATAATTCCGCCAGTGGTGATGCGAATGGCTTCGCCGGGTTTGATCTGCCCGGAATAAGCGTGGCCTGCCAGCGCTTCGCCGACTAGTTGATAAGTCTGTTGATCATCAACCCAAGCCAATGCGTAACCATCCATAGCAGAATTATTTGCGGCGGGAACATTGATTGGAGCAATCAGATCATCAGCCAGAATTCTGTCCAGAGCTTGTGCGAGAGAAATAATCTCGGTGTGCTGTGTTGGTGCGATTTGTGCGCTGATGCGTTGAATTGCCTCTTCAAACGACATTAATTCGGGCGTTGCACAGTGATCCATAGGATGACCTTCTCGAAAAAAGGATTAATAACTTGAACAAAAAGACTATGCGCAGTTTAATGACGCCTGCGGGCATGATATCTGCTTGCTTAAAATTTTAATAAAGACTTTTGAATCCTGATTTGACAATACCACCCGGGATTCCCTCGAGCGAGATTATTTTATGTCAGATACCAAGCATTCGTTCATCCAGTCACTCCTTCGCCGCAAGCCTGTTAATGCACAAGAAAATTTTGGTATGAAGCGCTGCCTTAGCATGTGGGACCTGACGCTATTGGGTGTGGGCGCGATTATAGGTACCGGAATATTTGTATTAACGGGCATTGCGGCTGCGACCACATCTGGCCCTGCGGTGGTTTTATCGTTTGTAGTGGCGGGAATTGCGTGTACCTTTGCTGCACTGGCTTATGCCGAATTGTCATCCTCTGTCGGCGGTTCCGGTAGTGCTTACGGTTATTCCTACGCGGCTTTTGGTGAATTGGTGGGTTGGATAATCGGTTGGGTGTTGATTTTGGAATACGGTGTTGCCACTGCAGCAGTCGCAAATGGTTGGTCCGGATATTTTAACAACGCACTTACAGCGATTGGTTTGGGGTTGCCCGAAATTTTAACCAAAGGTCCCGCAAAAGGCGGCATTATTAATTTGCCCGCGACCTTGATTATTTTGGGATTGATGGTGATGTTAATTGTCGGCATCAAACAAAGCGCAAAATTAAATTTTGCGATGGTTTGCATCAAAGTTGCGACGATTGTGATTTTCCTCGCGGTAGGAATTTTTCATGTGAACCCGGACAACTGGTCGCCCTTTATGCCCTTCGGTTGGTTCTCGCAAGTTGAGGGCGGAAATCCTGTCGGTATTTTTGCGGGTGCATCAGTGGTGTTTTTTGCTTATGTGGGATTTGATGCTGTCTCAACTGCAACCGAAGAAGCAAAAAATCCACAACGTGATGTGCCATTAGGCATTTTATTTTCACTTTTGTTTTGCACATTAATTTATGTGGTCGTATCAGGCGTATTAACGGGAATTGTTCCTTACACTGAATTAAACGTGCCATCACCAGTTGCACACGGCTTGCAATTAATTGGATTTAATTTTGCATCTGCGCTTGTCGCGACCGGTGTGATCGCAGGTCTAACAACCGTCATGTTGGTGTTGTATTACGCGTTAACCAGAATACTGGCTGCAATGTCACGCGATGGCTTGGTTCCTGGTTTATTTGGTGATGTTTCAGAAAAAACCCAAACGCCAATTAAAAATACTGTTATCTGCGGTGTGATTATGGCGGTGATGGCCGGTTTGGTTCCACTCAATGCACTGGCAGAATTGGTGAATATCGGAACTCTCTCTGCGTTTGTATTGGTTTGTATTGGTGTTGTCGCCATGCGAATTGCACACCCTGATTTACCGCGCCCCTTTAAAATTCCAGGCGGAATGATAATCGCTGTGCTCGGTGCAATTTCATGCTTGGGATTAATTTATACCTTGCCGCCGCACACGCACGAACGTTTCGTGTATTGGGTTGCTGCAGGTCTGGTAATTTATTTCGCTTACGGAATTTGGAATAGCCGGTTGCGCAAGAAATAGATTTTAAAAAAATTGGGCGCGTTCAATGCGCCCAATTTCCTAATAGATTAATCACAATTCCCAATCCAATGATTCATTTCCAATGCGGGTTTGTCGCAGCTGGTACTGCCGATAACTTTGGCGGGCACGCCAGCAACTGTGGTGCAGGGTTCGACGGCTTTTAATACCACGCTGCCTGCACCGATTTGTGCGCAGTGGCCGATTTCAATATTGCCGAGAATTTTTGCTCCGGCGCCTATCAAAACACCTTTGCGCACTTTTGGATGGCGGTCGCCTGCTTCTTTACCGGTGCCGCCGAGCGTAACGGATTGCATAATCGACACATCATCTTCAACCACTGCTGTTTCACCAATCACAATGCCGGTGGCGTGATCAAACATTATGCCTTTGCCGATTTTAGCTGCGGGATGAATATCGACTGCGAACACTGACGAGATGCGATTTTGTAAATACAAGGCCATGGATTCACGGCCCTGTTGCCATAACCAATGCGCGATGCGGTAGGCTTGTAGCGCGTGAAAACCTTTGAAGTAGAGCAGCGGTGTTACCAGTGAGCTGCATGCCGAATCGCGTTCGTTGACCGCCATTAAATCCGCGCGCAATGCTTCAGCAATGCCTGGGTCTTTTGCGAAAGCTTCATCAAACACTTCGCGAATTAACATGGCAGGTAGTGCAGGACTGTCGAGTTTATTCGCCAGATGAAAACTGACTGCGGCTTCCAGTGTGTTGTGATTCAAAATAGTCGCATACAAAAAGCTGGCTAATACCGGTTCGCCATCCGCTTGTTGGCGAGCTTGTTGTTGCAAGGTGTCCCAGAGCGGGTCGATGCGCAATTCGGGGGCGGTGGCGTTCATGCGGGGTTCTCCGGCGGGTTTTGCGCATTATCCAGCGAAGTCTCGTAAAACTTCAATAAAGACTCAAAGGCGGTTCTTCCAGGCGAAATAATTGATCCTGCAAACCGGCCAGCTGTTCCTGCCAATAATGTTGGGTATTAAACCAGGGGAAGTGATGCGGAAAGGCCGGATCCTGCCAGCGGCGTGCTAACCAGGCGCTGTAATGCAGAAGCCGCAAACTGCGCAGGGTTTCAATCAGCACCAGTTCCCGCCGGTCAAAATCACAAAACTCCTCGTAACCTTCGAGTATCTCGCTCAATTGCGCGGTTTGTTGTTGGGTATCGCCCGAGAGCAGCATCCATAAATCCTGAATTGCCGGGCCGTTGCGCGCATCATCAAAGTCGACAAAATGCGCGACACCTTCACGCCACAAAATATTGCCTGGGTGGCAGTCGCCGTGCAGACGAATCACGCGGTAATCCCATTGCAGTTTTTCGCCGCAGAGTTTCAATAGTGATTCCGCCACATGCTGATACTGCTTGATGAGATTGGCCGGAATAAATCCTTCGGCTAACAAAAAATTCAAACTGTCAGTACCGAAGCTTTGCAGATCAATTGCTGGCCGATAGGCAAAAGGTTTTTCCCTTCCCAAGGCATGAATACGGCCGAGCGTGCGGCCCAGTGATAACAGCGTGTCCCAATCATCCAGATTCGGTGTGTGCCCACCCTGACGCGGATAGAGGGCAAATTGAAATCCTGCAAATTCATGCAAGCTGCTGTCGTTGATAATCGACGGCGGCACCACCGAAATATCCAAATCGAAAAGGGCTTGGGTGAATTGATGTTCTTCGAGGATTTGTTCACGACTCCAGCGTTCGGGTCGATAAAATTTGGCGATGATGGGGGTGGATGACTCGATACCGATTTGATAAACGCGATTCTCGTAACTATTCAGCGCCAGAATGCGGGCATCGGTTAATAAACCCAGGGACTCGACTGCGTCCAACACCAGATCCGGCGTGAGTATTTCATAAGGGTGTTGAGACATAACGCATCCGGGCTGAAAAAAATTGCGCTTATTCTAACTGTCTTGGGTAAAATCGCGACTCAATTTTTCGGTAGGTCAGTGATATGAAATATTTGGGTTTGTTTTTCGTGATGAGTTTGTTATCTGCCTGTGCGACACAAACTGTTGTCGAGCCTGTACCTGAGCAACAAACTCCCGCTGCAACACAATCGCTCCCTGTGTACAACCCGCCACAACCACCTGAGGATACGCCCAAAGCTACTCCTGCACCTGTCACCATCAGTGTTGCCGCCGAAAGCCTGGCGCAATTGGCTCGCACCCAATATCAAGCCAGACAATATCAATCGGCAATTGCTACTGCCGAGCGTGGCCTGCGCATCGAACGCCGCGCGGCTTCGCTCTATTTAGTTTTGGCACAAAGTTACGTGCAATTGGGTTTACCGGATAAAGCGAAAAATTTTGTGCAACAAGGTTTGCGCTACGCAACACCCGAGTCCGACCAGGAAATTCAGTTGTTACGTTTGCGCGATATTTTGAGCGAATAATTATTGAATAAAACCCAAACCCACTCCGGCTGCAATTAACAAGCCGCCCGTGATGCGATTAAACCAGCGTTTGTGTTGTGGCTCGAACAACCAGTGCATTAATTTTTTGCCGCTGAATGCGTAGATGTACATCCAGCTAATATCGATCACCAAAAATATAAAGGTTAACAAACCGTATTGCAGTAGCCAGGGACGGGCGGGATCAATAAATTGTGGAAATAAAGCCCCGAAATACACAATTCCTTTAGGATTGGTGGCGGCGATTAAGAAACCTTTCAGAAATAAATTCTGCTGCGAGGTATTTTCGGTTTCAGATTTAAATCCGGCATGACTCAACCATAATTTGATGCCGAGATAAACCAGATAAAGCCCACCCAATATTCGAATCCAATCAAACAGATCGGGAAACTCTGCCAGTACCAACGCCACCCCCAAGGCCGAGAGCGCAATTAAACAGAGGTTGCCCAGGCTTGCTCCCATAAAAGTGGCGAAGCTGCGCGATAAACCAAAATGGGCGGCATCGGCCATAGCGTTGATCATCACCGGGCCCGGGCTGGCAGACAGTAATAGCGTGATGGAAAGGTAGGCGATCAATGATTCGATAGACACAAGGAGTCCTGTTGTTGGTGCCAGGCTGAGAGGCAAAATACACAAAGCCTTCTATACTCAGGGAATCATAAGCCAAGCGGCAGTAATTAGGTGATGAATATGGCAAAAACAACGATTGCCAAGGCAATTTTGACTCTGGAAGAACTGTTAGCAGGGCTGGACAAAGCCTACTGGGAAGCGAATTCAGCGGATAACAAAGATTTTTTCTACGATATTATCCGGGCGATTTACGTAGAGCTTTCCGAGTTAAACAAGTTGAGTATTCAGGATCACGATTTGCGATACGAATCGGTGACCGATACCTTTGGCGTGGCACAAGTGAAGTTGATCCAGCTGAATAAATATCTTCACGAATTGGTCTTGCATTCAAGTACAGCGGCCAGTTTGGAGCGCTTGATCCCCGATGCCTTGACCCTGACCATGCGTGAGTCTTGAGTCGTCTTATAGCCTTTTTGAATCAGCAAGCTTGTGTAATCACCAATCAGTTTAAAAATTAATCTAAAAAAGCTGGCGAAATTGGTTTTCTCCACAATACTAAAGTTCAGAGTGATGCTGAATGTCGCCGCGGTAAAGCAAGTAGTCTTATCGTTTGATTTTCGGTGACGGGGTAATGCATGGCTCGTGGGTTTTTTGAAGCCCAGTTGGAACTCCCTTTGTTTTGTATCTAGTATGGTCTTTAGCCGGGGTTTAATCGCCTCGGCTTTTTTATTGGTTAAACAAAAATATTGTCATCACCAGGAAAAATTCCTGCTTTCACATCGGCTACATATTTTTGCATGGCGCCGGGTATATCGTTGGCTTCGAGCAAAAAGTTTTTGGAAAACTTGGGTGGTTGCTCGGTTAATCCCAAAATATCGTTGATGACCAATACTTGCGAATCAGTATCGCGGCCTGCACCTATACCAACAGTAGGGATACTGATTTCATTAGTAATTTGTTTGGCGAGTTGTGCAGGAACACATTCCAGTAACAACACATCCGCGCCTGCTTCAGCTAAAACTTTCGCATCCTGACGAATTTTTTCAGCCGAGGTTTGATCGCGCCCTTGCACACGAAAGCCACCAAATTTATTCACGGATTGCGGCGTTAAACCCAAATGCGCACAGACGGGAATACCGCGCTCAGCGAGCATGCGAACGGTTTCGGCTAACCAGGCGCCGCCTTCGAGCTTTACCATCTGCGCACCAGCTTGCATGATGCGCGCGCAATTGCGCATGGCGTCTTCTGGCGTGGCGTAAGTCATAAAAGGTAAATCACCCATGATCAGAGATTTTTTATTGCCGCGGGCGACAGCTTCCACGTGATAAATCATTTGTTCCATAGTGACAGGCAGAGTGCTGTCGTAACCCAGTACCGTCATGCCAAGTGAATCACCCACTAATACCACTTCAACACCACAGCGCTCAGCCATAGCCGCCATGTGTGCGTCATAAAGTGAAATCACGACAAATTTTTCTTTCGCGGCTTTTAATTTTTGCAAACTGTTGATGGTAATTTTTTTAGTGAGTTGCGTGCTGCTGGTTGAAGTGCTGTTGATGCTGCTATAGGGCATGACAGTCTCCTAAAGTTCGGGAATAGGGTTGTAATAATGGCGACCGGATTTAATCGTCAAAATATAATTGACCAGTTGGGTAAAGTGATCGCGATTATTCGCCAGATTCAAATCGCGTGCATTCACAATCAATAAAGGCGCCGCATCATAAAAATGAAAAAACTCGGTGTAAGCATCATTCAATGATGATAAATATTCGCGCGTAATATATTGCTCAGCGGCAATACCGCGTTGACGAATGCGATCCACCAGCACATCAACCGGCGCCTGCAAATAAATCACCAAGTCCGGGCGCGGCGCATCAATGGTTAATTTATCGAATACCTGTTGGTAAATGGCGTACTCGTCTTGATCCAAAGTGACTCGCGCAAAAAGTTCATCTTTATCCATTAAAAAATCGGCGACGCGTACCGGCTCAAATAAATCATTTTGTTTTAATTGTTGTAATTGATTGGCGCGTTGAAATAAAAAGAATAATTGCGTCGGCAGAGCGGTCGCTTTGGGATCGCGATAAAAACGTTCGAGAAATGGATTTTCCTGCGCTTGTTCCAGTAATGTTTCGTAATTAAATAAATTTGCCAGATTCCGTGCCAGTGTGGTTTTGCCAACACCTATGCAGCCTTCAACGGCAATAAAGCGCGGTAATTTTTCCGGGGCTATATCAAGATTGAGTTCATCAAATAAAGGTGTCACTGTGAAATCTCCGGTTGCGCGTGAAGATTCAAAGGTTGAATCACTTGATCGGCACAAGCTGCCAGACAATCCTTGATAGGGCTGCCATTTGGCAATTGCAAATCAGGATCAATATCCAGCAAGGGTAACAACACAAATGCCCTGCGTGTTAAAAACGCATGGGGAATAATTAATCGCTCTGACTGAATCACTTGCCGATCATAAAGCAATATATCCAAATCCAATGTGCGCGGACCCCAATGTTGAATGCGTTGGCGTTGATGTAATTGCTCAATCGCCTGCAGAGCATCCAATAATTCCAGCGGCGTTAAATCGGTATCCAGTAACGCAGCGGCGTTAATAAAATCATCTTGCTCGGGGCCAATCGCAGCACTTTGATAGATGCGCGATACTTTGTTTAATTCCGTTTTGGGCAGTTGCGTTAATTCTTGCAGCGCTTGTTGTACTTGCTGCAGTGGGTTTTGCAAATTACTGCCTATACCTATATATGCCAGCGCCATTAATTATTCTGCAGCTGCTTTGGGTTTTCGTGGGCGACGTGAACGCGGTTTGGATTGCCCGGATGTTTTGGTGAGTGCTTTCACCATCTCAATTCGTTTATCGTCATCTGCTGCTTGATAACTGGTCCACCATTGACCCAAACCTTGTAAATTTTCACCGGCATCTTCGCGCATCAATAAAAAATCATAAGCGGCGCGAAAACGTGGGTGATCCAAAGTTCGTAATGCGCGCAAACCACTGCGCTGCGGCAAGCGTTGTTGCAAATCCCAAATTTCGCGCATAGGCAAAGTAAAACGTTTGGGTATGGAGGTGCGCGTTAATTGTTCCTGAATCACTTGCTGACAAGCTTGTGCCCAGGCTTGCGCGGGTGGCATTTGTTCACTGAGTGTTTTGAGTCGCAATTGGAGTGCAGGCCATAAGAGCGCTGCATAAAGAAATGCGGGGGTGACGGTTTTATCCGCGCGAATACGCTTGTCGGTGTTGGTCATACATTTTTCAATCAGTGACAAACCCATTTGATCGCCCGCTTTTATCGCTGCGTCAGTGCCAGGTAATAAAATATTCAGCAGGTCGTATTCGCGCAATAAAGTAAATGTAGCGGTAGCTGAGCCGTTTAAAAATAATTTTAATAATTCTTCGAATAAACGCGCATCGGAAACATTTAACAAGAGTGGACTTAATTCGCGAATGGGTTTGGCGGTAGACGATTCAATTGAAAAGCCCAATTTAGCTGCAAAGCGAATCGCTCTGAGTATACGCACTGGGTCTTCTTTGTAACGAGTTGCCGGGTCGCCGATCATACGCAAGCGACGCTTTTCCAAATCTTTTACGCCATCGCAATAATCAATCACGCTGAAATCGCGCAGATTGTAATAAAGCGCATTGACGGTGAAGTCGCGGCGCAAGGCATCAGTTTCCAAAGTGCCGTAGACGTTATCACGCAACAGCATGCCATCTTCAGTTTTAACCTGTTCACGCGATTCATCGCCCTGGCCGCGAAAGGTGGTGACTTCGATAACATCGCGACCCATGCGAACGTGAACTATCTGAAAACGGCGGCCCACAATGCGTGCACCACGAAAGAGTTGCCTGACTTGCTCGGGTTTGGCGTTGGTGGCGACATCAAAATCTTTGGGGGTATTGCCCAGAAGCAAATCGCGAACGCCGCCGCCAACCAAATATGCGTCGAATCCGGATTCCTGCAATTGTTTGATCACTTTGAGTGCTGCAGAGCTGATTTTTTTGCGTGAGACCTGATGCTGGTCGCGAGGGATAACGCGGGCGGTGTCGGCATCGGTTTGGGGTTTAAAGAGATTTAAAATGCGTTTCAGCATAAAGACATGTCGATCCTGATGTTAGCTGTGGCGCGGAGTGTACCAGAGACAAAGACTGAGTGCTGGGTCGCCATAAAGCAAAACGGGAAAGCTTTCGCTTTCCCGTTGGAGGTTAGCACCTAAGTGCATTTGGCAACTCATGGGCATCTCGCCTAGCATGCTAACCCACCTGTGCCTCGTTGTTATTCGCCTTACGTATCTATGAAAAGCTGTTCCCCGTGTAGAAAACTTTTCGCTGGCCTTATTCATTGGCACCTTATCTTGAGTGCCTGGTCGAACTATCTGCTTTGCAGAATGTTATTGTTTGTTGTTCTTATTGAACTTTTAGTTTTTTGAGATCTCCTAGCTTCAGTTTCCACCTCGGCAAGATCGCTCTTGTTATTGGTTCTTGTTGTTATTCTGTCAAATTGTCTGTTGTTATTGTTTGTTGTTGTTATGTGTAAGTGACTGTTTTTTTATTGTTTGTTTTTGTTATGTTGGCCGCTTTAGAGCAGTTCCTGTGCCACAAATATTTTTATCAATAAAATCAATTAGTTAGTTTTTTTAGCCGCTTTTTATTCCTTTTCGCTATTTCCATTAGTTACATATTTGAATGTGATTTGTTACTCACTTTGGGGTGGGGTAACAGTTTCAGGCGGTAACACATGCGTGATAGGGGGTAACAGGCTGGCACTGATCTCGCGCCTGCGGCGTAAAACACTGCTTTTTTGTAACCTTATATTGAGTCAGACCAAAAGCTATCTTGTAGATGGATTTTTTGCGGATCATAACTGGCACGTCAGTGCCAGTAAGAATATTGCGGAGCGGTCAATTACTTGATTACAGAAGAACCTTTGGTACGGGGGATTCCCAAACGTTGACGACGCTCCCACAAACACTTGCGGCTGACGCCAAGTTTTTTGGCAAGTTCGGTTTCGCTCATATGGTCCTGATGTTCCAGTACAAAGCGTTGGAAGTAATCTTCAAGGGATAGATCTTCTGCACCCGGGCTACCTGGATTTGAACGGCTGGCGATGCGAGGTGACACTATCACTGAACTGCTGACATCATCTTCTGCTTCCAGCGCCTCCATATCAATCGACAAGAGGTTATCGCCGATCTCATTGCTGTCTTCACACAGAATCACTGCCCTTTGCATTGCATTTTCCAATTCGCGCACGTTGCCTGGCCAGGGGTAACTCATCACGGCTTCTATGGCCTTTTCAGAGAGTTTCAATAAAGGTTTATTGAATTGCGCGCAGTAACGCTGTAACAGGTATTCGGCGATGGTGATTATGTCGCGGCCGCGTTCGCGCAGGGGCGGCAATTCCAGTTGGACTACGTTGAGGCGGAAGTAGAGATCTTCGCGGAATTTGCCTTCTTTGGTTAACTTGCGCAGATCGCGGTGTGTGGCGGCGATCAGGCGTACATCGACTTTGCGGGATTCGACTGACCCGAGCGGGCGCACTTCACCTTCCTGTAATACCCGCAGAAGTCTTGCCTGGGCTTCGAGTGGTAATTCACCGATTTCATCCAAAAACAGTGTGCCGCCATCGGCTGCTGCAACCAGACCTTCACGGTTGTTGGAGGCGCCGGTAAAAGCACCTTTTTCGTAGCCGAAGAGTTCGGATTCAATCAGGGTTTCAGGGATCGCGGCGCAGTTGACCGAGATCATCAAATGGTTGGAGCGTGTACTTTCTTCGTGCAGCGCACGTGCAACCAACTCTTTACCGGTACCGGTTTCGCCGTGGATCAATACTGTTGCGGCGGTGGGGGCAACTTTATGAATGCGATTGTAGAGATCTTTCATCACATCGCTGACGCCGATCATGCCGGCGATAGCGTTACTGGCGGTGGTTGAGGCTTTGGCTTGTGCTTTGGCTTTGCCGATCACACGTTTAACGGCGTTGACCATTTCATCGTGATCAAAGGGTTTGGCTATGTAATCAACCGCACCCATACGCATGGAATCGACCGCTGAGCGCAAGCTGGCATAGCTGGTCATGATCAATACCGGCACTTCACCGGCGAGTTTGATCAGGTCAGTGCCCGGTGCGCCTGGCAGACGCAAATCACTGATAATCAAATCAAATTCTTTCAGATTGAACTTGGTGGCTTCTTTGACGGAGGGCGCTTCCTGAACTTCGTACTGGTTGCGTTCCAGTAGTTTGCGCAGGGCGTTACGAATAATGTTTTCGTCTTCAACAATCAGAATCTTGCTCATAACTCTCTAGTTCAACCTGTTGCGTTAGTCTCAAGTATGCCGTTTTGTTATTCCAAGACCGAATCCAGGTGCCTTGGCAGGGTGATGATGAATCGTGCGCCCCGATTATTGATTGGGTCAGCCGGGCTTTCAATATCCAGATGACCACTGTGATCCTCGATGATGCTGTACACCATGGCAAGCCCCAGCCCTGTTCCCTCGCCTGGTTCTTTGGTGGTGAAGAAGGGTTCCAGAATCCGGTCGATTAGCTCCGGAGGTATCCCTGTGCCCTCATCGGTAACAGTAACTGTTACCGAGTTCTCATCTTCGTTACTTTCAAGCATAACACGGCCTTGGTCCGGACTGGCATCCCGTGCGTTAGATAAAAGGTTGATAAAGACCTGAATCATCCGCTGTGAGTCGCCCGCGATGATCGCGCTTGCGGCTATGTCATTGGCAAAGAGTACCTGACGCTTGTCTTTTTGCAGGGACAATAGTTGGATGGCTTCACTGGCGCAATCCCGCAAAGATGCAGGCGAAAAATCACTTTTACTGGCATGACCGGCGTGCGAAAAGCTGACCAGCGATTGTACTATACGGCCGACTCTGTCGGTTTGGCTCAGTATCTGGCTGGCTGTGTCTAGCACTTCCGGGCTTTCGGATTCGTACTTCAGATTTTGTGCAAGGCAGGCTATGCCAGTAATCGGGTTGCCAATTTCGTGGGCGACCCCCGCGGCTAAGCGGCCAACTGAGGCGAGTCGTTCCGAGTGAGCCAATTCCTGTTCCAGCAATTCGGTTTCGGTCACATCTTCCAACAGCATCACCTGATCATAAACACCTTCGGCAATGGGCCCTTCAATCGCCGCTTTGTGCAAGCTTATCCAGTGTGGGCGACCATCCAATTCAATTTCGCGACGATAAAAGTGCGGTTCTTTGCTGCGGTTGAAATCAATCAGCAGGCTACACCAGGGTTCGGGAATATCCTCAAGATAGGAACCTGTTACTACTTCACTGGGGGTGTGAGTAAGATTGGCCATGGCGCGATTCCACATCAAAATTTCCATATCGCGACCTAAAGAACACACGGCCATAGGCAGTTCTTCCAGGGTTTTGCGGTGATAAAGCCGCAAATTATTGAGTTCAGCTGCCATACCCGTGAGGTGATCGCGATATTGCGCGAGGCGGTTTTCGATCAGGTTGATGTCAACTGTATTGCGCGCTTCTGCTGTGTGATAAGGAATGTACTTATCCATAATTTCGCTGGCGAGATGTATGCCCATCAAGCTGGAAAGATTGCCTTCGATCTGATCGCGCAAGCGACGTAGTGCATAAGGGCGGCGTTCGTTGATGCTGAATTTTAATTCGCGCAAAGCATTATCAACTTCACGTGATGCGGTGACTTTACCCAGAGGTTTGGATAAGCGGGTTTTGAAATCCGCTGCTGAGTGAACATCCAGTGCCTGACGCACCGGGTGACTTAATTCATCCGCTGCACAGAGATCCGCTGAATATTCCTCGTCGCTGGTTTTTTTGGTGAAAAGTGAAAAACCCAGAAAGCAAAGTGTGTTGAGTCCCAGCGAAATCAGTGTCACCTGACTCCAATAATCAGGCCCCAAGGGGATGGAAAAATCCACAAAAGGAATTGGAATATGTTTAATGCCAGTGAGCATGGGCAATAATAATCCAATCGCCCAGACAAAAGTTCCTACCGATAAACCAGCAATCATGCCGCGACGACTACCCTGACTCCAAAACACAATCGCGAAAGTACCCGGCAAAAATTGCAGGGTTTCGATAAAGGCCGTCATCGCCAGATTGGTCAGGCTGTATTGATTATCGAGAATCCAATAAAACAAATAACCACCCAGGAAAATCGCCGCAATTAACATGCGACGAATCCACAACAATTGGCTGTAGAGGTCGTCTTTAGTGCGCAGTTTCAAACTGGGCAACAACAAGTGGTTCATCACCATGGTTGAAAGCGCCAGCGAGATCACCACCATAGCGCCGGTGGCAGCGGATAACCCGCCAACAAACGCGAGTAAGGTGAGGCTGGGTGAACCGAAGAAAATCGGTACGCCCAGTGTGTAATATTGCGGCGGCAAACTGACGGCAAGATCAGCACCCGCCCACAAAATCGGGAAGATCGGCATGGCCATCAGCAACAAAAATAAGGGGAATGCCCAGGTCACAGTATGGGAGTTTTTCATCAAAGGATTTTCAGCCAATCCCAAATGAAAAATATGCGGCATGGTGATGGCAGTGGCGACAAATACCAACAGCAAAGTGTGGGCAGAATCTGTGTGTATGGGTTGATGCAAGAGCGCCAAATTTTCCGGATGGTCTAACAACCATTTGTCCAGTCCATCCAAACCGCCAAATACCCCAAACACTGATAACAAACCTATCGCACAAAGTGCGCAGACTTTTAACAGTGACTCAAACGCCATAGCAGTGATCAAACCTTTGTGCTGCTCGCGATTGGCGCCGAACGAAATGGTAAAAAACGCGAGAATCACGCAATAACTCAAGGCCATTATGGCTTTGAATGTCAGGCCAGATTCACCCGTCGGCAGTGATGGATTGGAGCTGACTGTGAGTATGTGCATGGTGTCGGCAATCGCCTGAATTTGCAGCGCCATCAAGGGCAAAATGCCGCATAGCATGCTTAGAGTTGTCAGTGCGCCGACTGCATGGCTGTGATAACGAAACACCAACAAATCTGCCAGCGAATGCACTTGATGTCGCCGCGCCAATTCCGCCAGCGGCGCCAACGCAATCGGTGCAAATAAAAACAATGCACCTGTGCCTATGTAGTAAGCCAGCGCGCCATAACCATACTGAAAAGCCAGATCCACCACGCCGTAAAATGCCCAGGCGCTAGCGAAAATTCCCAGCGACAAAATGTAGGTAATAGGGTGGCTGGTGATGGAATCGGGGATCCATCCGCGCTCGGTGATATAAGCAATACCAAAGAGCAGCAGAAGATAACCAATACCGATCAGGGCAACCTGGCTGAGATCAAAATTCATATCAATCAAATTCGTGGTAATTCTTGCGTTTAATCTGCATCACAAACGCCACAACAATCACCAATATCCAGGCAACAAACGGCCGATACCAGGCACCCTCGGGGTCCAGTATCCAGCTCAGGATGGTGGGTGAGAAGATATAAGCAATCAGCAGAAGCAGTATGACTAAACGGGCGTTGTTCATGATTCTTATTCTGGGCTGTCGACTTGGGCAGTGTAGCCAAAGCTCGGGTTTTATTCATCCTGTGGATGAATAAAACCAATAGGCCTTTTTTTGGGCTCAGGTGGATTCATGAGTTGTCGTAAGGTATTAATCAATCCTGCAATCGCTTGGTCATGCGTATCAAGCTTACGTTCCAAACGCTCTTCTACTTCCACCAATCGTTGTGCCAGTTCTTGATGTGATAGCAGTAGCTCGCGCAGGCGAATAAAGCTCCGAACTACATAGATGCCCATTTCTATGGCTTGAGGGGAATTGAGTACATTAGCCGCTTGAATTGCTCCATGCTCGGTAAAGGCATACGGCAGGCTGCGTGAGTATTTGAGATTTTTGAGGTGGTCGCAATTTGCGACCACCTCCGTCTTTTCCTCGGCGGTAAGTTGAAACATGAATTCCGACGGGAACCTGGAGATATTGCGTTTTATCTGTTCATTGAGGCGTTTGGTCGTTACGCCATAAAGCTCAGCCAAATCCGCATCAAGCATGACTCGCTGTTGCCTGAGTACCAATATTTTGCGGGAAATGATTTCTGTCGTATGCATGAAAAACTCCTTTTTGTTGGTGATTAGTTCCAGTGTTGATCTCGTTGGGAAACGGCAGACAGTCGCCAATGTTCGATTGCCCAATTCAATATCTCGGCAGGCAATGCATCCTTGAGATCGACGGGAGGATTTTGCCCTAAAAACACCAATGCATTCCAGAGGTTTAGCGCGGCTTTGTTGGATTCAATCGCCGGTGCCTGATTTTGTTTGCTGAGCTTCTGCCCATTGGGCATTAAAGCCAGCGGTAGATGACCAAAAATCGGAACGGGTTTTTGTAAAAGCTGGAAGAAAAAAATCTGGCGTGCAGTCACATCCAATAAATCGCGGCCGCGAATGATGTGAGTAATGTTTTGATCTATATCGTCAAGTACAACGGCTAATTGATAGGCATAAAAACCATCGCGGCGTTTCAGAATAATATCGCCCGCTTGTGTGCGCAGATTTTGTATTTGTTTTCCTTGAATCAAATCGTCAAACACCAATTCATCTGCGGTAGATATGTCCGGTAAATCGTAGAGTTTTAATCTCAGTGCAAAAGGCGATTGAATATCGGTTTGTCGAATGCGACATCGACCTTGATAAATACCTTGATCTTGCTGCAACAATTGCCGTGAACAATCGCAGGCGTAAATCCAATTTTTTTGCTGCAATTCGCGCAAACAATTTTCGTAAGCCTCGTGACGTTGGCTTTGATATAAAACCGATTCATCCCAAAATAAATGATGATCTTCGAGGCTTTGTAAAATGAGATCCGCAGCACCGGGTTGTTCGCGCGGTGGGTCCAAATCTTCCATGCGGACCAGCCATTGCCCGCGATGCTTGCGTGCATCGAGAAAACTGGCGAGTGCAGTAATAAGTGAACCGAAATGAAGGGGGCCGGAGGGCGAGGGCGCAAAACGCCCTCTGTAATCGCTGGTGTTTGCCTTGGTATGACCCGAGGTCATGCCCAATTAACTACCGGTTTGTTTTTCTTTGATTTCTGCGAGGGTTTTACAATCAACGCAGAGAGTTGCAGTGGGGCGTGCTTCCAAACGGCGAATACCAATTTCAACACCGCAAGCATCGCAAAAACCGTAATCATCGTTCTCGATTAATTCGAGCGTCGAGTCGATTTTTTTAATCAATTTACGTTCGCGATCGCGCGTGCGCAATTCCAGGCTGAACTCTTCTTCCTGACTGGCACGATCGGCAGGATCAGGAAAGTTAGCGGCTTCATCTTTCATGTGGCTAACAGTACGATCCACTTCTTCCATCAATTCAGCGCGCCAGTTCAACAACAATTGACGAAAGTGAGCTTTTTGATTGTCGTTCATATAGGTCTCGCCTTTCTTTTCCTCGTAAGGAACAAAGGGGCGCAACGCTAAAGTTTCAGTAGATGGGGCTTTCTTCGCCATAAATCAGCCTCGTAAGACTCAGTATCAGTTCTCTGCACCCGGATACAACACCAAGGCAGAATCAGGAAGGGGCAGCAAACTATCAGATAAGGGTAGCGCTGGCTAGGGGTTTTTCAAGAATGCCTGACCTTGCTGCGGCCCGGCAGATTGACTGCGGCCACCGCCCCCAAAATCAGCCCCGCTGCCACATATTCCGGCCAGCCCGGTGTTTCGTTTAGCAACCAAATACTACTGAAAACTCCAATCAGGGGAGTTAACAGTGATGATAAAGACGAAATTGCCACTGGCGTAATTTCAATAATTCTCACCCAGGCCCAGTAGCAAAACATAAAGGCAATAAATACGTTATAGGCCACGCCCCAAAGGGTTAACTGGCTTGGCATAGTTTGCGGTACGCCATCCACTATTAATGCTGCTATCAACATTGGGATGCTGGCGATCAATAACAGCCAGCCTGTCAGCACCACGGAATTAATCGGCAATGCCCAGAATTTCATTAAATTTGTTCCCAGTGCCCAGCACCAGGCGGCGCCTAACATCAACAATGCACCTACCAACAGTTGGGTGTGATTGGCTTGTTCTGACCAGTGTAAAAGGTTGTCAGACATCAGCGTGAATATGCCTGCCATACCCAATAAGAGTGCGATTAAAAGTCTTAAAGTAAATTGATCTTTTAAAATCCACACCGATAAAAAAACTGCCCAGATCGGCATGGTGTAACCCAATAATGCGGAACGCCCCGCAGGCAGCAAACTCAATCCGTAAGTTGCCATTAAATTCCAGGCAAAAATATTGAACAGGCAAATCCAGAAAACCTTGGGCCAATGAATTTTGGCGATTCGAAGCGAGTGTCCATTCCAGCGAGCGATCAACAAAATGCCGAGGCCACCGGTAAACAAACAAAAACCGCGAAAGGTCATGGGCGGGATTTCGGTGAGAATGGACTTCATGATGGGCCAGTTAACGCCCCAGCCGACAGCCATAGCCAATAATAAAAACAAGCCTTCCAGTGAAAGGCGGGAGTGGGATTGGGACATCAATGACTCACAAGCAGAAAGCCTTCATCCTTGAATGCAAAGAGGATTACTTGGGTGGAAATTGCAACAAAATTTGTTGAATGTTTTCACGCAATTTGGGTTCGGATTTCAAACTGAAATAAATCAATGGCACGGCTTCAGCATTACCTCGCCAAATCAACGTATTGGATTGGGCATCGGTGATATCAATAATAATCACGCCTTCCTGTTTGCCTTTGCCCAGTGTTTTACCTGTGCCAAGACCAATACTGCCGTTGCGACCAATCGGTAGCCCCAAGCCTATACCAATACTGGTATTGCCGCCTTGACTCACGCGCGATAGGACTTGCAGATCAATCAACACATCCGCATTTTCCGTCAGTTTTTGATAACCCTGAGCAGCCAACTGTTGATCGACCAATTGTTGTAGCGTGACTTGATCAGCACCGGCGATGTTGATCGAGGCAGAGCGCCAGGCATAGGTTTTAATACTGCTGAAATCAGTCCCGGATTTAAAGTCGCTGGCATATTTAACCGACGCACATCCCGATAAAAACAGGGCAAAACAAAGACTCATCAGGCAGGAAAGGATTTTCATCTTTAATGTCTCCTCGACAATTCGGATGAATTCTAGCAGAGCCGGGTCGCGACAATGACGACCGGTTAGAACTTTTTACAAAACTCTTGTGAGATAAAGCGATTTCAACCAGACTTGCGCCAATTTTGTTTGCTGCGCGGAGATTTGTGTGGATTTTATTTTAATCATCAAAGCCATCATCATGGGTATAGTCGAAGGCCTGACGGAATTCCTGCCCATTTCCAGCACCGGCCACCTGATAGTCGTAGGTGATTTAATCGGCTTTGAAAATGATGGGCGCGTATTTGAAATCGCCATTCAATTGGGCGCGATCCTTGCGGTAGTAGTGGAATATCGTCAACGTTTTACACAAGTCGCTATGGGCATGTTTAACGACAACAAATCCCAGCGTTTTATTTTGAATCTGCTAATTGCATTTTTACCCGCCGCGATTATCGGCGTGATGTTTATCTCCATCATCAAAACCTATCTATTTAATGCCATCAGCGTTGCCACTATGTTGATCATTGGCGGCATCATCATTTTGTGGGCTGAGCGCCGTCAACATCAGGTGCGTGTTAACGACGTGGATGATATGCATTGGACCGACGCCTTAAAAATCGGTTTGTTTCAAGTGGTCTCGATGATTCCCGGCACATCACGTTCCGGCGCCACTATTATTGGTGGATTGTTTATTGGGCTAAATCGAAAAGTCGCCGCTGAATTTTCTTTTTTCCTGGCCGTGCCGACCATGTTCGCCGCCACCTTTTATGACATCTACAAACACCGCGATTTATTGGGCGCAAACGATCTTCCGGTGTTCGCTGTGGGTTTTATCACCGCATTTTTCGCCGCTTGGTTAGCGGTAAGAACTTTAGTGAAGTTTGTTGCCAACCACACTTACGAAATTTTTGCCTGGTATCGAATTGTGTTCGGCATTGTGATTTTGGCTACGGCCTATTTTGGTGTGATTGAATGGGATCATTAATGCATGAATGATTCTGTGGCTGATTCAGAATTTCACTGCTTCGACTTCGACGGAACCCTGACCTCGACCAACGCGCTGCATCAGCTTTGTATTTTTAAATATTTTTATCACCCACAAGTGATTCGTCAGTTGTGGGTTTTTATTTTTATCCTGCAGATTCCCGTTTTCTATTATTTTTATAAAACCAGCAGCCAAAAATTCAATCGATTTTTGTATTCGCGTTATGCTGGGATGAAACTGGACAAGCTCCTGGCGATTCGCGATCGGCATTTGGTGCGACATATATCGGCGAGAATATTTCCGCAGGCGGATCGCATTATTCGCGAGGCTAAACAAAAACAACAAAGGGTTGTGATTGTGTCGGCATCCTGGGATCTGGTAGTGAATGCGGTTGCAAGTTATCTGGAAGTTGATCAATGTTTGGCGACGCAACTGGAAATTGTTGATGGGCGATTAACCGGTCGAATCATTCGATTAATTGATGCGGACCAAAAAATTGCCGCGCTCAAGGAATATCTTGGATCAATAGATGTGGCGCCGAAATCTGTAATCGCTTATGGCGATTCCCGACATGATGTGCCGCTACTAAGATTCGCCCATCAATCATGTTTAATTAATGCCTCGCGAGGCTTGCGTTCGGTTGCACCCGAAAATTGCCAAAGGTTGAATTGGTCAGTGCCGAAAGTTCATTGGACGGCAAGAGTGTTTTCATTGTTGGTGAGCCGAATGATTCTATCTTGTGAAGATATTGAAAATATTCCCAAAACCGGTGGCTGCATTGTGATAGCCAATCACACCAGTTATGTCGATCATCTGGTGCTTTATACGGCAATTGCCTTGTTTGTCAGACGAAGAGCGAAATTTGTTTCGAAAAAAGAACATTTCAATCATCCCTGGGTTGCAAAAATTATTTCCTATTTGGGTGCCTATCCGATTGATCGCGAAGCGGGTGGGCGATCAGCCCTGGTGAAAACCATTGATTTACTCAACCAGAACGAGATTGTGGTGATTTATCCTGAAGGGACACGCAGTCGCGACGGCAAGCTGAAAGATTTCAAAACCGGTGTGGTGATGTTACAAGAAAAAACCGCATGCCCGATTGCACCAGTGGGAATTCTTGGTGCGTTTCAAATCTGGCCTGCCCATAAATCTTATCCAGTATGGGGCAAGGTGAATTTGCGATTTGGACAATTAATTTATCCTTCATCAATCACATCAAACAGTGACTCCTATCAACAAGCACAAGCGGAACGAAGTCAAGAATTAAAACATCGAGTCAGTTTGTTGTTGTAGTTCCAAACAAAATTTGTTAGTAATAGGCGAGCAAAAATTTTTTACTCCGTAAGACGCAGAAATTTATTGTTTGCGATCAGTTAAAATTTTGATAAGGAACTGAATGAGCGAGGATAGATTACAGAAAACCAAGCGCTTCGCATCAGAAAACCGCCCCCTGTCCTGGTGGTACCTCTTTTCCGCTCTCGTTTTTGCCATCTGCTGTGCCATTTTAATTTTATTCATTGAATCACTTTGGGTGCGCATCCCTTTGTCAATCATCATGGGTTTGTTGTTGGTGCGGCTCTTTATTCTGTTTCATGATTTTTACCACAAGGCCATACTCGAACATTCCAGAATTGCTCAAGGAATTTTTTGGATCTACGGCTTGCTGACACTCACGCCCGCAAGTGTTTGGAAAGAAACCCATAATTTTCACCATGCACACAACTCGGCACCGGGTTTTTCCAATATTGGATCTTTTCACATAATGACGCTTGCCGAATGGCAAACGGCGAGTCCCCGGCAGAGATTTCTGTATCGCATCGAGCGTAGTCCCTTAACCATTGTGTTTGGATACTTCACGGTATTTTTGTTGGGCATGTGTGTGCAGGGGTTTATCCGCAAGCCATCCAAAAATTGGGATGCCTTGTTGTCGATTATTATTTGCCTGGGTATTGCCATTGCTGCTTATTATTGGGGCCACTTTGCCGATTATTTTTATGTCTGGTTATTGCCTTCGATGATTGGCGCTGCGGTGGGTTCTTATTTGTTTTATGCACAACACAATTTCCCGGATATGAAAATTGCTGCGCGCAAGGATTGGTCTTATCTGAACGCGGCTTTGCATTCCACTTCGTTTATCAAAATGCCGGTGATACTTCATTGGTTCACTGGCAATATTGGTTATCACCACATTCATCACGCCAATCATCGCATTCCTTTTTATCGCTTGCCTGAAACCATGCAAGCCATCACCGAATTCCAAACACCCAAAACGACCAGTTTGCATCCCGCTGCTATTGGGGCCTGCTTGCGGTTGCTGGTTTGGGATACAGAGCAAGACAAGATGTTAACCCTGAGTGACCTTAGGTCCAATCACTAATCCCCGGAGGAATATATGGACAAAGAAATTCTCAACAAAGTGATTCAGCTAGTTGCCAAATACGCCGATTGCTCACCCTCATCACTCAGTGCCAATACGCGCTTGAATGAAACCGGTATTGAATCCATTGGTGTTGCCGAATTAATTTTTGATCTGGAAAGTGAATACGATATTCACATAGAAGACACCGATGAGATTCAAAACCGTTTTAATCTCGGCACTATCGGTGATATTGCAAAAATGATTATGAGCAAAGCGCTCGAACCGGTAGACGATTAAGAATACAAAAGGGCAGAAGATGAAAAATCCCATAGTCGTCACGGGGCTAGGTGTTGTTTCCGGTTTAGGAATAGGTCTCGCTCCGTTTCGACAGGGAATATTGTCCGGTAAAGATGCTGTCGATACTTTGACTTTGTTTGATCCCGATTCAGTAAAAAGTAATCGGGTTGCGCAAGTAAAAGATTACGATGCTGCGAATTTTTTTACCGAAAAACAATTACCTTTTTATGATCGCTACGCACAATTCGCGGCCATCAGTGCGAGAGAAGCGGTTGCCAATGCCGGGCTCGATTTTACGCAAGGCGATTTATCCGAACGCACCGGCATTTTATTTGGCACAGGTGTAGGCGGGCAGGAAACGCAGGATCAGGGTTACCAAAAACTTTATTTGGAAAACACACCGCGCTTACATCCTTTCACAGTTCCAAAATTAATTCCCAGTTCGGCAGCCAGTTTAATCAGTCTTGAATTCGGCATTCGCGGTCCTGCAATTGGCATCACCAGCGCTTGTTCATCATCAGGCCATGCGATTGCACAAGCTATTTTAATGTTACAAGCTGGCGAAATTGATCTTGCACTTGTCGGCGGCGCCGAAGCGCCGATTACTTACGGTTGCATCAAAGCCTGGGAAGGCATGCGCGTATTAGCGAAAGATTGTTGTCGCCCTTTTTCATTTAATCGCGGCGGAACTATTTTAGGCGAGGGCGGTGCCAGTTTAATTTTGGAAACACGCGAACATGCCGAAGCCAGAGGTGCAAACATTTTGGCAGAAATTGTCGGCTACGGAATGAGCTCCGATGCATTTCACGCGGTGCAACCTTCAGTGGACGGCCCAACCAACGCTATGAAAAATGCATTAAAAAAAGCGGGACTTTCGGCTACAGATATTCAATATCTTAACGCTCACGGCACAGGTACCAGCCAAAACGATCCCACCGAAACAGCTGCGATAAAAACGGTATTTGGCGATCGCGCCAATAAACTCGCCATCTCGTCCACCAAATCCATGCACGCCCACACCCTCGGCGCCGCCAGCGCACTCGAAGCCGTCGCCACTATTATTGCGATGCAAGAACAAATCGCCCCGCCCACTATTAATTATCTGGAGCCTGATCCACTTTGCGATTTGGATTACGTCCCAAATTACGCGCGGTCAATGACAATTGATTATGCGCTGAGCAATTCATTTGCATTTGGTGGGTTGAATGTGTCGTTGGTGTTTAGGCGGGTTTGAGTGAATGAATTCAATAATTGACTAAAGATGGACTGAATCCATCAACAAAAGTAGAATCGCGCCTCTTTTACGCACCCGTAGCTCAGTTGGATAGAGTAGCGGTTTCCGAAGCCGTTGGTCGCTGGTTCGAATCCAGTCGGGTGCGCCACTTCGTTTGCTCCCCCGGGATTGCCGGCCTGTTCGTTCCTCACAGTCGTTCGACTTCACGCAACGCATGCGTTGCCAACGTTCGTCTCACCCAGTCGGGTGCGCCACTTCGTATGTCTATCAAAACGAAATCGTAGGGGCGGCCCCGGGGGGGCCCCAAAAAAAAAACCCCCCCCCCACAGTGCGTCTCACCCGGGGGGGTGCGCCTCTTGTTTTGTATACAAAATCTAAATGGTGGGGGCGCCGATTGCGGCCCCCAAACACACCCGGGGCGCAGCACGCGGCGCCCCCACGGATTTTTCTTTCACAGGATGAGTTTGTGCCAGTTGGTTTAGGTCCAACCGTTTGGCTTTCCAATAATTGCGTTTCCAATAGGCTTCATTGAGGTTGGATATTTTTACTCCGGCGCGAGTGGATGCGTGCAGGAATTGGTTGTTTTCCATGTATATGCCGACGTGTTTGGTTCTGCCGGTATGAAAAAAAACCAGATCGCCGGTTTGCAATTGATCTTTTTTGATTTCTTTCCCTAACAGATTTTGTTCGCGGGTACTGCGGGGTAATTCGATGCCGAATAAATCGCGAAAGGTTAACAACACAAATCCTGAGCAATCCACACCATTTTTGCGATTCAAACTGCCCATGCGGTATTTGGTTCCGCGCCAATCTTCATAGCGGGCGGTGAGTTTTTCGAGAAATGTTTTTTCGACGGGTTTGATTTCAGGTTCGGCTGTTTCAACGGGGGGATTTTCAATAACAACGGGTGTGGGTTCGGATGTTGGTACAGGTTTGATATGCGAACAGGCACCCAGCAATGCGGCGATAATAATCAGTAAACAATATTTCATGCTGGCCTCCGTCTCGATTAGCAGGCGGATGATAAATCAATTTATAAAATGCGGGTGAGACCTGTTCCTATTATTGAAAACAGAATTAGCCGCCGATAAATTTCACCACTTGGGTATCCGGCTCGCGGGATTTGCCAGCCTTGTGTAATTTATCCAGATAATCCTGCCAAATTTGCGCTTGATTAGCGCCGAGTTGTTGCAAATAATCCCAGGTAAAAATCCCGGTGCTGTGGCCGTCACTAAAATAAATTTTTAACCCATAGTTGCCCGCAGCTTCAAGCTGGATAATTTGCACATCTTTTTTTCCGACTTGCAACACTTCTTGCCCCGGCCCGTGACCTTTGACTTCTGCGCTGGGTGAATGCACACGCAAAAATTCTGCGGACAGAAAATAATTGGCGTCCGCAAATTGCAATTCCAATTGCTGCGATTGTTTGTGTAGTTTGATTTTGTTGGGTGGGTTCATGGGGTTCTTACTCATTTCGAGCGCTGGGCTGGCTCCTCCCTTTGAAAAAGGGAGGCGGGGGAGGGATTTGAGATCTCTGCAAGTCTATAGATTTTAAATCCCCCCTAGCCCCCCTTTTTCAAAGGGGAGAATGTAAGCATTACAAAATATACCGACTCAAATCTTCATTCTTCGCCAGTTCACCTAAATGCTGATCAACAAAAGCTGCATCGATTTGCACAGTTTTTTCTTCGTCGCCAGCATTATAAGAAACATCTTCCAGCAAGCGTTCCAGAATCGTATGCAGACGGCGCGCGCCGATATTTTCGGTGCGTTCATTCACATCAAACGCAGTTTCCGCAATTCGGCGAATGCCGTCTTTTGAAAAACTAATATGAATGCCTTCGGTTTTTAACAAAGCCATTTGTTGCTCGGTTAAAGACGCTGTTGGCTCAGTCAATATGCGTTCGAAATCGTCAGGTGTAAGTGCATTGAGTTCTACACGAATTGGCAAACGACCTTGCAATTCCGGAATTAAATCCGATGGCTTACTTAAATGAAACGCACCAGAAGTAATAAATAAAATATGATCAGTTTTGATCATGCCGTGTTTGGTGGAAACAGTGCAGCCTTCAATCAATGGCAATAAATCACGTTGCACACCTTCACGTGATACATCAGCGCCCGATACATTGCCACGGCGTGCGACTTTGTCGATTTCATCAATAAATACTATGCCGTTTTGCTCGGCAGCTTCTATGGCCTGGGTTTTGATATCTTCTTCGCTAACCAATTTCGCTGCTTCGTCATCTTGCAATTGTTTCAGCGCTTTTTTAACGGTCATCTTGGCCTTTTTGGTTTTTTCGCGACCGAGATTGGAAAACATGGATTGCAATTGATTGGTCATTTCTTCCATGCCCGGTGGTGCCATAATTTCCACGCCGACGCTAACAGCGCTTACATCGATTTCAATCTCTTTATCGTCGAGTTGGCCTTCGCGTAATTTTTTTCGAAAGATTTGTCGTGTGCTGGATTCATGTTTGGTTTCTTCAGCGGAAATATCGCGTGCAGGCGGCAAAAGCACATCCAAAATGCGTTCTTCAGCCGCCTCTGCGGCGCGATCCTGCACAGATTTCATTGCTTGTTCGCGACGCATTTTAATCGCGACATCAACCAAATCGCGAATAATGGATTCCACATCGCGGCCAACATAACCGACTTCAGTAAATTTGGTGGCTTCCACTTTGATAAAAGGCGCACTGGCCAATTTCGCCAGGCGGCGTGCAATTTCTGTTTTACCGACACCGGTTGGGCCAATCATTAATATATTTTTGGGCGTAATTTCATTGCGCATTTCTGCTGGCAATTGCATGCGGCGCCAGCGATTTCTCAATGCAATCGCGACCGCGCGTTTTGCATTTTGTTGACCAACAATATGTTTATCGAGTTCGTGAACAATTTCACGTGGAGTCATAGATGACATAAATAAATCTGATCCTGAATTACAAATGGAATACTGTTTTGTCTTGCCCTTGGGCATCCAGCGATTTGCAAATTTAAAGACGCTGGATCCCCTTCGGGGATGACGAAATTTGGATTAATACTTCAATTCTTCAATCGTTTGATGATGATTGGTGTAAACACAAATGTCGCCCGCAATCTTCAAACCTTTTTCGACAATACTGCGCGCATCCAGTTGGGTGTTGTCTAACAATGCACGCGCAGCCGCTTGCGCATAATTGCCACCGGAACCAATCGCAATCAAATCATCTTCGGGTTGAATCACGTCGCCATTGCCTGTAATGATCAGCGAAGCTTCTTTATCAGCAACCGCCAACAAAGCCTCAAGCCGTTGCATGCTCCGATCCGTCCGCCAGTCTTTCGCCAACTCAACCGCCGCTCGCGTCAGCTGACCATTAAACGCCTCAAGCTTGGCTTCAAAACGCTCGAACAACGTAAACGCATCCGCCGTGCCACCTGCAAACCCGGCCAACACCTGGTCGCGATACAAACGACGAACCTTACGCGCATTGCCCTTCATCACAGTGTTGCCCAGGGAAACCTGCCCATCACCACCCATTACCACTTGCCCGTCACGACGGACCGAAAGAATCGTAGTCACATAAATTCCTTAGTTTTACAGAATGGGCAGGATTTTGGGGCGGTTATGAGGATTTCAAGTGAGAGGCTTGTTTACAGAGCTGTTTGCATATACAGTCTTTGCTTCCGTAGCAAGCATGATTCGAATCGGTGACAAATTGTCACCGAATGAAATTACTAGCTCTGATTACAAATAACTGATGTCGCTTGGGCAGCGGCACATCGCGATCGAAACAGAAGTTCGTATGGACCCCCAAAGTTTTTTCCAAAATTTGATTTGAGGATTTTTTATGAAATACCACTTCTTGATTATTTTACTATTCAGTACTGCTAGCTTGTCTTATGCAAAGGAAATGTATCGAGCGCCATCTGCTGGTGATAGTGGAACATATTATGTTCTAAAACATGAAAAATCTGATGCGAATCTTATAAAGGTACTTACTAGTCGTGTGGGGAAAAATAAAGAGTACACTGATTTTACTGAGCTAAAAATAAATTGTGAATCAATGCAGTTTTTTGAATTGGCTGGAGGAAGTGAAGATGGTGAAAAAGATTACCCTTCAGAGCCTCTGAAAGATTGGTCTTCAAAATCTAAATGGACGCCATTAGTGACTGGGTCTAGCAAGTATGACTTGGTTCATTTTGTGTGCAATAAAATTGATAAATAAAAGTTAAGCTATTTGAATATAGCCACCAAAAAATTAAATTAAAAAGTGATTTACATGAATGACTATCTGGCGCAATCAGCGATACTGGAAAATCAGCTAAAACAATTGATTAAGGAAAAGCAATTTGATGAGGCATGGAGATTGACTCATCAAATATCAGAAATTTATGTTAAGCATATAAATTCTGTAGGTCGTAGTGATACTCCGGATAGCCTGGCGTGGGCCATGTGTTTTTCAAACTCCATGGCTGAATATAGAGCAGTGATATTGAGTAAGGAAGGAAAGCATTTAGATGCTTTGGTTCAATCGGTTTGGCGTGCTGCGGTTGAGCATAGGCCAATAAAGAAATACATAGAAAAAATGCAATCGTATTTAAAAAAGGCAAAAATTGATGTTTCGCCAGAAGAGCTCACGAAAATTATGAATAGAGCGCGTAAACACAAAAACTTCGCTCTTTTAAAGACAGAATTTGAACGGTATGTTTAATATTTTCATTTGCTAACTGGCAGCTAGAGCAGGGGGAACTGATTTTTGGCTAAACCACCTTTGTCACATTACTCTCCAAAATTTGCAAATAAGGCTTGGGCGGATAATGATGAATACACATCTTATTTTTGTTGCTCATATAGTGGCGAAGTTAAGAAATCATCTAAGGGTTGGAAGCAATGGGGGAGAAAGCGTGGTCTCTACTCTTGGTCAGTAGAGAAATCATTGGATCAAGATTTGGAAGCGGCAGCTGGCCCAGTTTATGAAAAAATAGTTGGTTACAATGAGTTGTCCGAAAATGATCGCTTTGTCTGGTCCCAATTCTTACTGTCGCAATTGGTTCGTACGCCAACCTATCTTAAATATGAGCGCAAGGCTCGGGAACTTTTCGGGATAACAGACAAGCCAATTCATTGTCGAGTCGGATGTAAGGATTGTTTGGATCTGAACTTCGTAGCTAATAGAGATTGGTGTTTGCTTTTAGCCCATGATGACGATTTTTTTGTAAGAAGTGATAATCCCATATTACAGACAGGATTTATTGAATTGCCTGATACCTGTTTGTTTTATCCTCTCAAACCGAATCTATGTTTTGTTGCGTGTTCTATGCCGAAAGATTGGAATGCATTTATTGGCACCCCTAATAGGACTTGCGGCTATCAATTAGCTAAAGGCGACGCACATTTAGTGAATTTCTATTTGGCGAGATCAGCAGAGGAGTCTCTAATTATTTCTCCAAAGCATGATGGCGTTATTGCGGAAAGAATGTATGGTGACATTCTGGGGCGCTATCCACAGCCTCCGTTTTCCCTTCATGTTTTAGGTGACTGTGATCCTGAAGATGCACGTGAAAGAATTCGTAGTATTATGAGTTATACAGATGATTTCGAGTATCCGAAGTGGCAGCTAAATGAATTAGTTTCATCTTTTCAGAAACGATTTTGATACTTTGTAATCCCAAAAATTCCCACTACTGTATCCGTTGTGGCACTCGTAGGGCGGGTCGCGACCCGCGTGTGCGGAGTGCAATGCATCAAAGCGTTAAAAAATTTCTAAAAAATAAAATCAAAAGCGTCATGAATTCAAACATCGGCGCGACGCGGGTCTTGACCCGCCCTACGTATGCATCCTGGTTAATTCAAAAATTATTTATCTTCTTGCCTAAACGGCAAAAGCTCTTTCGCTTCCTCCGCATAAGCTTTCACAGCTTCCGCTTCTTCATTTAAAAAATGTTGGATGGCGGGGCGGAAGTTTTTGTCTTTTATCCAGTGGTGGGAAAATGTTATGCAGGGTTGAAAGCCTCGGGGGATTTTGTGTTCGCCCTGGGCGCCGCCGTCGAAGCGGTGGAGTTGGTGTTGGATGGCGTAGTCTATGCCTTGGTAGTAGCAGGTTTCGAAGTGTAATAACGGGAATTCTTCTGTGCATCCCCAATAGCGGCCGTAGATGGTTTGTGAATCTTTTACAAAGAGTGATGCGGCGATTAATTGATTGTTATCGGTTTTAATGGCTTCGACTAATAGTAATTGATCGGGCATGATTGCAAATAATTGTTGGAAAAATTTCTGCGTTAAATAACCTGCATGGCCGCTGCGTTTGTAATAGGTGTTGCGGTAGAGTTGATAAAAATTGTTGGCGTCTTCCGCCGTTAAATCGGCTGCTGATTTGTGCCGAAAAGCAAAGCCTTGATCCAATACTGCTTGTCGTTCTTTTCTGATGGATTTTCGTTTGCGTGAATTGAGTGATGATAAAAAATCATCGAAGCTTTGATATTGATTGTTGAACCAATGAAATTGGCGGCCCAATCGTTCGGGGATGGAAAAATCATTCAATGCATTGTGTAAATCTGCATCGGGAAATAAACAATGCCAGCCTGACCAGTTTTTCTCTTCACAAGTTCTGTTTAAAAATTCGGTAATGGTTTTGGTGATGGCTGATAAATCATAATTGTCTGCAATTAATAATCGTGGGCCGGTGCAAGGTGTGAAGGGAATGGCGTTAATCCATTTGGGATAATATTGTTGGTTGTAACGACGATAAGCATCAGCCCAACTCCAATCAAATACATATTCGCCGTATGAATGGGTTTTACAATAGCCTGGCATAAAGGCGATCAACTTCTGATGATCATAAACGGCGATATGCGCAACTTGCCAACCAGCTTTTTCACTCACTGATTGGCTGTCTTCCAGAGCTGCTAAAAAATCGTAACGCAGAAAGGGGTAATCAGTTTTGTAAATTGAATCCCAATCAGTGCGCGATATGGCATGAATTGAATCAAATAACTGGGCAATCATGTTTTCCACAAACCGGATGCAGTGTAGGTGATTCGCAATTTAGCAGTTTGCGCGCGAATCTGCTGGCGTTTTTCATTGGAAAAATTATCCAGATGTTTGACTTGCAAACCCAGTCGCGGATGATCCTCCAATAAATCGCGATGTTGTTCCAAAAAATTCCAATAAAGTGTTGTGAAAGGGCAAGCGTTTTCACCGGTGGCTTCAGCGGGATCATAAGGGCAATGGTTGCAATAGTTGCTCATCTTTTGAATGTAACGGCCAGTCGCAATATAAGGTTTGGATGCCATAATGCCGCCGTCTGCATATTGGCTCATACCGAGCACGTTGGGTAATTCCACCCACTCAACAGCGTCGAGATACATGGCCAAATACCATTGATGAATTTGTTGCGGTTGTGTTTGCCAAAGTTGCGCAAATAATCCGGTAACCATCAATCGTTGAATGTGATGTCCGTAACCTGTGTTGACCACTTGTGAAATGGATTCACGCAAACAATTCATATCGACTTCGCCAGTCCAATAAAAATCCGGCAAATTTTGTTGTGCATTGAGCGCATTCATCTCTAACCATTGCGGCATAAAGGTCCAATAAAGTCCGCGCACAAATTCCCGCCAACCCAAAATTTGCCGAATAAATCCTTCCACTGCATTTAGCGGTGCTTTGTTGAGTTGATAAGATTGTTCGGCAGCTTGAATCACTTCCAGTGGCGATAATAATTTTACATTGAGCGCTGCGGATAAACGTGAATGATAAAGATAAGCTTCGCCTTGCCACATGGCATCCTGATAATCACCGAACAAAGGCAAATAATGTTGGATAAAAAAATCCAGCAGTTGTAAGGATTCTTCGCGAGTTACCGGCCAACCAGTGTGAGTAGCATCACCCGGATTTTTTGAAAAATGTTGTTGCACTGTTTTGATGGCGGATTGGGTAATATCGTCAGCAGGAAACAACAAAGCGCCTGGCTGAACATCGGGGCCGGATTTGTTAAAACTTTTGCGATTTTCTTTATCGTAATTCCAGTCACCACCTTCCGGATTTGCGCCCTGCATTAAAATACCGGTGCGTTTGCGCAATTGGCGATACCAATATTCCATGCGCAATTGTTTTTTACCTTCTTGCCATTGGCTGAATTCGCCGGGCTTGGCGATAAAATGTTGATCGGCAAGAATCTCACAGGCTATTTTTTGCTGCCTTGCAAAATTTTTGAAGAGTTGTAATACGCGATAATCGCCTGGCAGGACTAATCGAATCGATTCGAATTGATAATCGGCAAAGGTTTTTTCCAATGCTTGAACAAAATCGGCAACCGGATTGTCATCGAGAGAAAAATAAATCAGCGGATAATTTTCTTGCTGCAGATGCTCGGCAAAATGCCGCATGGCCGATAGAAAAAATACACTGCGTTGTTGGCTGGATAAAGGTTCGCGACTTTCTTGCAGGGTTTCGGCCATCCAGATGCGATCACGCGTTTTATCAAAGCCTTCAAAAATCAGGCTCTGGTGATCCAGTTGATCGCCCAGCAGAATGCACAGGTGTCGCAGGTGTTGTTTAGCCATGAACGGATTCCTTCTTGTTGCGTTTCTGCAAACGACAAGCATTGGAACAATAGATAACCTCGGCCCAATCACGGCGTCGCTGACACACAGGGCAAGTTTTGGACGGCAGTTGATCTTTGCGCATGCTTAAACCGGATAAACAGAGTTCGGGAAAAGCTTGTACGTTATGGAGAAAGAAATAATTCAGTGCAGAGGATAAAAAGCAAGGCTGATCAAAAAATCAGTGCTTGCTTTTATCGCGTTTGATCACCAATGCGTTGTATTCGTTTTTCACCAACTGCGTGCGTGCAGTGGTGAGTGCATTTTGGGTGGCGAAGGGGCCGACCAATACGCGGTGCCAAATTTCGCTTTTGCGGATTTCAACGCGTTCGACGCGGGCGTCCAGATTCAGCAGAATTAATTGCGCGCGCAATTTATCTGCATCTTCGGCTTTGGGGAAAGATCCGACTTGAATGATGTATTCAATGTTAGATGTAGTTTCCAGCGGTTTATCGGCTTGATTGGTTTCGCTGGCGGGGACTATGGTTTCGCTTTCTTGCAGCAATTTATAAAAATCAAAACGCGGCTTGGGCGTGTTGTTATTGGCTTTGGGTTTTTCTTCAATTTTGGGCGCGGTGGCGACTACCGGATTTTTAATAAAGTAAAAGCTGGTACCAAAAGCGCCCAGAATTAATCCCAACACAAACCAGAGCCAGGTCGGTGTGCCGCTGTTGCTGCTGGATCGGCTTTTGCCGCGAGGTTTTTTAGCGAAGTCTCTGCTCATGTGATTTTCGGTTGGGTTATTTTAAATTGAGTTTGCCTATTCTAGTCCTTTTAGGGGCGACTTGTCAGTCTCAGCTCATATCCTGCGCATCGACATCAATCGACCAGCGAACTCTGTGATTGAGTGCACTAGCTTCCAGTTCTGTGGCTAATTTTGATAATAGGAATTGCAATAATTTTCGTTGATTGCTGTTGATGTGTAATTGGTAGCGGAATCTATCGCCGCGTTTTTCCATCATCGCCGGTAGTGGGCCTAAATAGTGTAATTCTTTTGATGCGGGTTGAATTTTTTGCGCGAGTGATAAAGCCAATCGCAAAAATTCCAGCGCAACTTCCGGGCGTTTGCTTTCGGCACGCAGTAGCGCGAGGTGGCTAAAGGGTGGGAGTTGTTGTTTTTGTCTTTCTTGTAAAATTAATTCGGCCATGGCGTGATAACCGGAATGTACCAGGGTTTGTAACCAGGGGTGATCGGTATGTAAACTTTGAATAATTACATGCCCCGGTTTTTCAGCGCGACCGGCGCGACCCGATACTTGCAACAACAATTGCCCCATGCGTTCTATGCCGCGAAAATCAGTGCTGAATAATCCGGCGTCTGCATCCAAAATCACCACCAGTGTGACATTGGGAAAGTGATGGCCTTTTGCCAACATTTGTGTGCCGATCAAAATGCAAGGCTCGCCTTGATGCACAGGTTCTAGCAATCGATTGAGCGAATTTTTTTGTCGTGTGGCGTCGCGATCAATTCGAATCACCGGCGTATTGGGAAATACTTGTCGTAATGTTTCTTCACTGCGTTCTGTTCCTTGACCTAAAGGATGCAAGCGTGAACTTTTGCAATTGGGACAATTTTTTGGAATGCCGCGTTGATGATCACAGTGGTGACAATGCAAATGCGCAGGAGACTGATGCAGCGTCATGCGTGCATCACAATAACGACAATCTGCCATCCAGCCGCAATCCTGACATTCGAGTGTGGGCGCATAGCCGCGTCGATTTAAAAACACCAATACTTGTTCGTGTTTGTTCAGCGTTTTGCTGATGCTATCCAGTGTGAGTGGTGACAGGCCGTCATCCAATTGTTGCCCGCGAATATCCAGCAAATGAATTTGTGGCGGCTTTGCATTGCCGGCGCGAGTCGTTAATCGCAAATGTTGATAGCGTTTCTGTTGTGCGTTGTGCAGAGTTTCCAGCGAAGGTGTCGCTGATCCCAAAATTAATGGAATATTGAGTTTGTGCGCGCGCACCACTGCCAAATCGCGCGCAGAGTATCGAAAACCTTCTTGTTGTTTAAAAGATAAATCATGTTCTTCATCGATAATAATCATGCCGGGATTTTTCAGCGGAGTGAAAATCGCCGAGCGGGTGCCGATAATAATTTTTGCGCGACCATTTTTGGCATCCATCCAGGCATCCAGTCGTTCGCGATCATTTAAACCGGAATGTAAGGCGGCAATAGGAACATTAAAGCGTCGCAAAAAACGTGAAAGCGTTTGTGGTGTTAAACCAATTTCCGGAACCAGAACTAACGCTTGTTTGTTATCTGCCAAACAGCGTTCAATCGCTTGTAAATAAATTTCGGTTTTACCGCTGCCGGTGGTGCCATCTAACAAATAGGTTGCAAATGAATCTTGTTGGATTTGGTTAAGTGCAGCGGTTTGTTCTGAATTTAATTCGAGTGGTTTTTCTTTTAAAAAGTTTTTACTCGATGTTGTCATCCCCGAAGGGGATCCAGTGTCTTCCGATTCAATCTGCTCGGGAATATAAGTTTCAATCAAACCTTTTTCGATCAACGCTTTTATTGCGGGTAAACCGATTTCCAATGCATCAATTTCTGCGCGACTCAAATTGTTGTGTTGTTGCAATGCGGACAAAAGAACCGCTTGTTTGCGCGCTCGTTTTAACGCGCCTTCGGGTAAACCTTTGCCTTCGGTTGTCAGTTGGTAACGCGGTTCGATTTGGCTTTTTTGCCATTGGCCTTGCCGCAAGAGTGCGGGCAGGGCGGTGCTGATTGCATCACCAACCGGGCATTGATAATAATCAGCAGCCCAAAGGCAGAGGGAGATTTGTTCATCGTCCAGTGCGATTTCAGGCCCCAGCCATTCGATTGCCGGGCGCCGTTTCTCTGGCGGGACGTCAGACTGGGTTTTTAGTTCGAGCAGCAGCCCGACCATCACCTGATTGCCAAACGGGACGCGAAACAGTTGGCCGGGTTGCGCATCCTTTACCTGAAAATCTACAGGCGCCAGATAATCAAAGCGACGGCGCAATGGGGTCGGCAGGGCCAGGCTGAGTATGGGTAATGAGTTTGATGCTGGGATCATGCTGGTCTGGTGAAATCAAAAAGGCGCAGCATAAGCCAAAGTCCAGACTGCTGCAGGCCTTTTTCTGCTTGCCATATAAGCGGATTCTGATAATATCCCGCCTCCCTAAAAACCCGCTGTGCGGTGCCCGGCAAAAGATCGGGTGGCGGCACACCAGAAAAGGCCTTAATCATGAAAGCTGATATCCATCCAAATTACGTTGAAGTTGCAGTGAACTGCAGCTGCGGCAACAGTTTCAAAACCCGTTCAACCATCGGTAAAGATTTCCATGTTGACGTGTGCAGCGTTTGCCACCCTTTCTACACTGGCAAGCAAAAAATCGTAGACACTGGTGGTCGTATTGATCGTTTCACCAAGCGTTTCGGCAGCCGTATCGCCAAGAAATAAGATTTCCGATTTTATAAAAAAGGCCGAAAACCTCGAGGTTTTCGGCCTTTTTTATTACCTGTCGCAAGATTAAAACAATTCGTCTGGCAGGGTTGTGGTGTCTTCAATAATTTCGTTGCCGCCAGGGGATGTGCGGCCAGTATCTTCACCTAAAAATACTTCAAAAATTGCTTCGGTATCGCCAGGCAGAGCGGGCTTACCGGTTTCCGGATCGATTCTCAGTGTCACTATGCCGTCGGGTTGACGTGGCAGTTCATCTGGCACACCTTCAAGCGCTACACCCATAAAATCTATCCAGATTGGAAGGGCTGCCGAGCTGCCAAATTCGCGACGCCCTAGCAGTGTGTTCTGATCAAAACCAACCCAGACGCTAGTCGCCATTTTCGGACTGTATCCAGAGAACCAAGTATCGCGTGGACCGTTGGTGGTCCCGGTTTTTCCGGCAATATCACTGCGTTTTAATTGCAGGGCTAATCGGCCGGTACCACGTTTGATTACGTCTTTCAGCATGGAGTCCATCAAATAAACTATGCGTTTATCGATGATACGTTGTGCATCCTGCTGATTTTCGCGAACGGGTAGAGGTGGCATTTCCACGCCGTTTTCAGTGTAAATCGGCGTGGGCAATGGCTCTTCACAAACACGGCATACGGTGGCTGGTTTTGCTTGATACAGAATGTCGCCCTTGCTGTTTTCAATTCTGGTGACCAGATAGGGCGTGATTTTATAGCCGCCGTTAGCAAATGCAGAATAAGCGGTCGCCATTTGCAGTGGAGTTGCTTCATGTGTGCCTAATGCGATAGTTAAATCGCGCGTAAATTCTTTTGAATTAAGTCCAAAACGATCAAAACTATCGAGCGCTGTTTGTATACCTATCATTTGCAGCAAACGAATAGAAACCAAATTGCGTGAACGATAGAGCGCTTGCCGCAAACGAATCGGGCCTAAAAATTTTCCATCATCGTTTTCGGGGCGCCAGTCTTTTCCAGAGCCGGTATTTTCGATCACGATTGGAGCATCGTTGATAATCGACGCAGGTGTAAATCCGTTTTCAAGTGCTGCAGTGTAGATAAGAGGTTTGAAGCTGGAGCCGGGTTGCCTGAAACCTTGAGTGGCGCGATTGTAATGACTCTGTTTGAAATCAAATCCCCCCACTAAGGATTTAATCGCTCCATCTTCAGGATCAATTGCCACCAACGCGGATTGTACCGCTGGCACCTGACTAAAGAGCCAATTGCCGTCTGCATCTTTTTGCATGCGAACGACATCGCCTTTTTTCAAAAATTGTTCAACGGATTGATAAGCTGCACCGCGCGCATTTTCGTTGATATAGGGGCGGGTATTGGCAAGGCCTTGTTCCCAATTAATCGTGGCCTGTTCGCCGTTGGCAAACATAGCGGTTAGGCTTTTTTCTTGGGTGGCAAGCACTACAGCAGGCTCTAATCCGCCAAGGTTGGGTATGTCCTGCAACAAGTCTTGCCAGTCGGCAAAATCAGGCTCAATAGATTCATCAAAATGTTTTTCCGGGCCGCGATAACCGTGGCGTTTATCGTAAGCCAGCAAACCTTTTATCACGGCTTGTTGTGCTGTCATTTGCAGGCGTGCATCTATGCTGGTGTAAACCTTCAATCCATCGGTGTAAGTTGCGTTGCCGAATTTGTCGAGCACTTCTTGTCGCGCCATTTCAGCTATGTAGGGTGCATCCACATCAAGAATAGTGCCGTGATATTTTGCGGTGTTGGGCGAATTAACATTGGTGAGATAAGTTTGTTTATCAATATGCCCAAGTTCCAGCATGCGGCCGAGAATCCAGTTGCGCCTCTCGGTGGATCGTTTGGGGTTGGATAGTGGGTTGTATCTGGAGGGCGCAACCAGGCTGCCGACAATCGCCGCATATTCTGCAACAGTGAGTTGATTGATATCTCGGCCATAATAAATCATCGCCGCTGATTGGATACCGTAAGCGCCTTTTCCGAAAAACATTTTGTTATTAAATAATTCAAGAATTTCTTCTTTGGTGTAATGCCTCTCTATTTCAATCGATAATAAAATTTCGTTGATCTTGCGGGTGAATTTTTGATCGCGACTTAGAAAAAAATCACGCGCTAATTGTTGAGTAATCGTGCTTCCGCCCGATTGAATCTCACCCGATTTCAATATTTGTGAAGCGGCACGCAACATCCCTTTTAGAGAAACGCCATGATGGTTGAAGAACTCGGCATCTTCAGCCGAGAGTAGTGCTTTGAGGTAGAGAGGTGGTATCTGCTCATAGGTCAAAGGTGTGCGACGCTGTTCACCAAATTCACCAATTAGCTTGTTATCGCTTGAATAAACCCGCAACGGGGTCTGTAATTGAACCTGCCGCAGTGTATCAACTGAGGGTAATTTGGGTCTTAAATAGAGGTAAAGCCCCGAAACTGTCACCAAGGTAACACTGAATCCGGCCAGTAACAGCCACAAAATGATACCCAGAAAGGATTTTTTACTGAACATTTTTTCTATGTGAATTAATGAGTTAGCGAAATTGCGTGAGTAGGGAGCGCATTATACGGGCTTTTGGACTGTTTACATATTGATTAGTTTGTTGCAGGCTTAAGTTAAAGTGCTATAACATAAACAACGTCTAAGTTACGGAAATAGATAGAAAAATGGGCATTCTAAGTTTCCTCGATAAAAAAGCTAAGCCGGTAGTGGGGCTGGATATCAGCTCAACCTCGGTCAAGCTGCTAGAGCTTTCCCGTAGCGGCGACCGTTACCGGGTTGATGCTTATGCCGTAAAACCCCTGCCGCCAAATGCAGTGGTTGAAAAAAATATTGCGGATCCTGCAGCTGTTGCTGAAGTGATCAAGTCGCTGGTTAAACAGGCGAAATGCAAATCCAAATATGCAGCCGTTGCTGTAGCCGGGTCTGCGGTTATCACTAAAATAATCGATATGCCCAATGATCTCAGTGAAGATGCGATGGAAAATCAAATCATTGCTGAGTCTGATCAATACATCCCCTTCCCGCTGGAAGAAGTGCTGATTGACTGGGAAGTGCAAGGCGCATCACCTCGCAACGCCGAGCAGATGGAGGTGTTGCTTGCCGCTTGTCGCCGTGAAAATGTGGAGTTGCGTCAGCAAGTGTTAGCCGAAGCAGATTTAGTTGCGGAGAAAGTGGATATCGAAGTCTATTGCATGGAGCGTGCGTTTGAATTGATCGCTGAGCAACTGGAGGATCAAGAAGGTCAGGTTGTTGCGGTGGTTGATATAGGCGCGAGCATGACCACTCTCAGTGTAATAGTGGACGGCAAAACAGTTTATACCCGCGAGCAATTGTTTGGCGGTCGTCAATTAACCGAAGAAATTCAGCGTCGTTATGGTTTGTCTCGTGAAGAGGCCGGCCTTGCCAAAAAACAAGGTGGCTTACCTGATGATTACGACATGGAAGTGCTTACTCCTTTTAAAGAATCTGTTGTTCAACAAGTGACGCGTTCTCTGCAGTTTTTCTTCTCCGCCAGTCAGTACAATGATGTTGATTACATTATTCTTGCCGGTGGCGTTGCGTCGCTGGAAGGCCTTGCAGGTTTGATCGAAGAGAAAATTGGAACGCAAACATTGGTTGCAAATCCTTTTGCTAGAATGGCTGTCTCCTCCCGCGTGAATGCAACGGCTCTGGCAAATGATGCACCCTCACTCATGATAGTGACTGGCTTGGCAATGAGGAGTTTCGACTAATGGCAAAGATTAACTTATTGCCCTGGCGCCAGGTCTATCGCGAAGAGAAAAAGAAAGAATTCGTCACGATTCTATTTGCTGTTTTTTTGTTGGCGGGTCTTTGTGCTTATATCTGGATAGCGAGCGTTGAGTCGGCAATCGAAAATCAAAACTCCCGTAACAAACTTTTGCAAGATGAAATTACCAAATTGGAAGCTCAGGTAAAAGAAATTGCGGAAATCAAAAAGATTCGGGCAGATTTGCTTGCGCGTATCAAGGTGATTCAAGATTTGGAAGGAACTCGTCCGGTAATAGTACGTTATTTTGATGACTTTGTTCGTTGTATTCCCGATGGTGTATTCATAACGTCTATGAGCAAAAAGGGTAATACCATTACGCTCGAAGGCGTTGCTGAATCCTACAACAGAATATCCGCATTTATGCGAAAACTTGATGAGTCTGATTGGTTTGCGGATGCCAAACTTTTCTCGGTTGCTGCTGCGCCCTCTGAAGGTGAACAAGCAAATAGCTTCCGTATGTCAGTTACTACTTCTGCTCCTTTGGATGAAAATGCCCAAGCTGTTGATGGAGGTAAGAAGTAATGTCTTTGGAAACAACTCTCGAACAAATCAAAAATTTTGATCTTAATGATATAGATTTTAATCGTGCCGGCGTTTGGCCTCTGCCAGGAAAAATTTTTGTCTGTGTCCTTTTGGCTGCATTGGTTTTGTTTCTGGGGTATTACCTAAAAGTAAGTGATCTTCAGGATGAGCTTGCTGCAGTGGCTGCTAAAGAAGCTGGGCTTAAAGAGACTTTCAAAACTAAAAGTTATGAGGCTGCCAACCTCGATGCATACAAGGCCCAAATGGCTGAAATGAATCAAACGTTTGAAAAACTCTTATCAAGACTACCTCAGAAAACCGAGATAGCGGGTTTGTTGGAAGATATTGGTAGTAAGGGTCGTGAAAGTGGTTTGACCATTAATAGTTTGGGAATAAGGCCCGAGGTGGTCGCAGAATATTACATTGAAGTTCCGATTGGGATTCAAGTTCGTGGCGGTTACCACGATTTGGGTGGCTTTGTGAGCGGTGTGGCTGGGTTGCCTAGAATTGTAACGCTACATGATTTTACGATTTCCCGTTCTGGTCAGGGGGGCTTACTTGCGATGGACATACTCGCAAAAACGTACCGCTATAAGGCGCCCGACACCAGCCCCAAAGGTAGGGGAGGTCGCAAGTGATGAAAGTTATTAAAAATACTTCTTTGCTGCTGGTTGTTATGGCACTGGGTGCGTGCTCGTCAGAACAGGAGCATAAGGATTTACATGAGTTTATGGCGGAAACGCGCAACAGACCCAGCGGTGAGGTTCCAAGCCTTCCTCCGTTCGTTCCCTATCAACCCTTTGCGTACTCTGCGTCAACTCTGCGTAGCCCATTTGAACGGCCCATTGTAGTGGATGAAACGGCCATTAAAGGCGGCAGAACGGTAATGCCTGATTTAACCAGAGCGCCAGAGTTTCTTGAAGGTTTCAACATTACTTCTCTTAAAATGGTGGGATCAGTGACTCGCAAGGGCACCGTCTGGGCATTAATAGACACATCAGACGGTAACGTGGTGCGTGCAACTGTTGGAAATTACATGGGTAAAAGCTATGGCAAGATTATTTCAGTTACTTCGTCCCAAATCGAAGTAATGGAAATAGTATCCAACGGTGCTGGTGGTTGGGTCGAAAGCCCTAGAATTATTAAATTGGACGAGAAGGAATAAGCAAGATGACTGCTCCATTTTCCTTGAGGTTGAGTATGCGTAATCTGGCGATAATAACATTGGCGTTTGTGTCCCCTATGGTGTTCGCGAGCACCTTGAAAAAAATAGATGTCTCCCAGCTGCCGGGGGATAAATTTGAGGTGCGTCTTGCTTTTGATGAGGCACCACCAGAACCCAAGGGTTATACCATCGAAAAGCCAGCACGAATTGTGTTGGATTTTCCGGATGTTGACAGCTCACTTAAGGAGCGCCGTATCCCATTGACTGTACCCAATGGCCAAAGCGCTATGGTGCTGACAAGTGAAGGACGGACGAGATTGATTGTGAATTTGGATCAGTTGGCGTCTTATACATCTCGTCAGGAGGGCAGTGACTACATACTTGAAGTAGGAAGTGTTAGCGCTGCTGAATCTACTCAGTCGGGATCCAATGTTAACATTTCAAATCAGACGCCAGTTGCTTCAAGTGGGCAATCACAGGTTAACAGCGTTGACTTCCGCCGTGGCGTCAATGGTGAAGGGCGTATTATTTTGGGGTTATCCAACACTAAGGTGTCCGCCAATTTGGTGGGGACTGGCGCTGGCGTACGTCTAACATTTAAAGGCATGTGGTTGCCACCTGAGCTGCGTCGCCGTTTGGATGTGGTAGATTTCGCTACTCCTGTATCTGTTGTTAATTCAACGCAAGAGGGTGAAAACGTTGTGTTCAACGTTTCTGCTAGTGGTGAATTTGATTATTTGGCCTATCAAACAGACAAAGAATACGTGGTTAGCATTAAGCCTCTAACTGAGCGTGAAAGGGCTGAGAAGAAACAAGAATTTGCCTATGTTGGCGATAAATTATCGCTTGATTTTCAGGATATTGAAGTCAGGGCGGTTCTGCAGATTATTGCTGACTTTACTAACCTGAACTTGGTCGCCAGTGATACCGTTGGTGGTCGTATCACATTACGCTTGCAAAGTGTTCCTTGGGATCAGGCTCTGGATTTGGTATTAAAGACTAAGGGTTTGGATAAGCGCTTGGTTGGTAACGTAATGATGGTTGCGCCCGCCGCTGAAATTGCTGAGCGCGAGCGTCGTGAAATTGAAACTAAAAAGCAATTGGAAGAATTGGCGCCGTTGCGCACTGAATATATTCGTGTTCGCTATGCTAATGCGCGCGAGATGTTTTCTTTATTTTCAAGTAGAGGCGGCAATAGAGGTGCTGGTGCCGGCTCTTCAAATTCCCGCGATGGTAGTGCAAGCTTGACTACGGATAGTGTTTTATCTGAGAGAGGTTCAGGTACTGTGGATGAAAGGACAAACTCTATAATAATCACAGATACTGCTGAACGCATTGAAGCCTTTAAACGACTAGTAGAGCAGATTGATATACCTATACGTCAGGTGATGATTGAAGCTCGTATCGTTGTTGCAAATAATAACTTCCAGCGTGAATTGGGTATTCGTTGGGGTGGGGCTACATCGTCGACTAATAGTAGCGGTGATACTATAGAGGTCATAGGCTCGCAAGCTGGTTTGCAGGGGCAAGGGCCTACGGGATTTTTCAATGGCACAGGCCCGCTAAACCTCACTCAAGCAAATATGGTTAATCTGGCTACTACAGGAACACCAGCCGGAAGCGCTGCAATCGGTGTGTTGACTGACAACACCTATCTGGACATGGAGCTAACCGCGCTGGAAAACTCTGGTTATGCTGAAATTGTTTCTCAACCTAAAGTGATCACAAGCGACAAGCAAACGGCTTCTATACGTTCAGGTAAGGAGATCCCTTATCAGGAGGCTTCAGCCAGCGGCGCGACCTCAACTTCGTTCAAAGAAGCGGTGTTGCTGTTGGAGGTGACCCCTCAAATAACTCCTGATAATAGAATTATTATGGATTTATCTGTTTCCAAAGATGCGTTGAGTGGAGTTGTTAATGGTGTTCCAACGATCGATGTTACTCGTCTGGAAACTAAGGTGTTGGTTAATAATGGTCAGACAGTAGTGCTTGGTGGAGTGTTCAATCTTGATACCGCCAAGAGCGAATCTAAAGTTCCGGTCTTGGGCGATATTCCCTACCTCGGTCGCCTGTTCAAGCGCACCTTAACCAGAACTGACAAGTCAGAACTATTGATCTTCATTACTCCTCGCCTTCTGGCGGAATCGCTCGATAAATAACAATGTCCAAATCGAACATCTTTCTTGTCGGCCCCATGGGGGCCGGCAAGTCGACTATAGGTCGTGTTCTCGCTTCAGAATTAAACCGACAATTTCGTGATACTGATCGTGTGATTGAAGAGCGCACCGGGGCCGATATTCCCTGGATTTTTGACATGGAAGGCGAAGCTGGATTTCGCGATCGTGAGACGGCCGTGTTGCAGGATTTATGTTCGGAATCGGATTTGGTGATTGCGACGGGCGGTGGAATTGTCCTGCGCCCCGAAAATCGTCAAATGATGAAAGCCTCTGGATACGTGTGTTATTTAACTGCGCCCATCGAGCAACTGGTCGAGCGCACTGCGCGCGATAAAAAAAGACCTTTGTTGCAGGTCGATAATCCCCGTCAGAAAATTATTGATTTGCTCACTGCTCGCGATCCCATTTATCGCGAAGCGGCCGATTTTATTATCAGTACAGACAAGCGCTCTCCCAAGATGGTGGTTCAAGAGATTGCACGTTTGTTGGATATTCCTTCTGTAAACTAATACCGAATGACTGTTCGCACTTTATGCAATGAAAGATTGTGATAAAGTGACGCGAACTCGTTTTCAGGTTTTATGTTTATGCAACAGCTTCAGGTTGATCTCGCTGATAGAAGTTATTCGATTTGCATCGGCGAAAATTTAATTTCCAACTCGGCACTTATTACTAACTACATCAGTGGTCGTCAGGTGTGCATAGTTACCAATGAAACTGTTGGGCCGCTCTATTCAAACCTTCTCGAAAAAAGTCTCTCCGCTTATCAGCTTGATCAAGTGATATTGCCGGACGGCGAAGCATTCAAGACGCTCGATGTCTGGGCAACAATTTTCGACAAATTATTATCTGCACGCCACAACCGTAGCACCACTATCATCGCGCTGGGCGGTGGAGTTGTGGGCGATATGGCTGGATTTGCTGCTGCCAGTTATCAGCGTGGTGTGGATTTTATTCAGATACCAACAACCCTGTTGTCAATGGTGGATTCGTCTGTGGGTGGCAAAACAGGTGTTAATCATCCGCTTGGGAAAAATATGATCGGTGCTTTCTACCAACCGCGATTGGTGTTGGCTGATATTGGATTATTGAAAACGTTACCGCAGCGTGAGATCTCGGCGGGCATTGCAGAAATTGTCAAATACGGATTGATTTCTGATTATGAATTTTTTGTGTGGCTTGAAAATAATATGGATGCCTTGATCCGGTGTGATGTTGATGCCTTGTCTTATGCGGTGAAACGTTCTTGTGAAAACAAAGCGTTTGTGGTGGGCAAAGATGAGCGCGAAAGTGGATTGCGCGCAATTTTAAATCTTGGGCACACCTTTGGGCATGCAATTGAAACAGCTCAAGGTTATGGCAACTGGTTGCATGGTGAAGCAGTCGCGGCTGGCATGGTGATGGCTGCAGATTTATCTTGTCGTCGCGGCAAGATTAGCCAGCAAGATTTACAACGAATTGTCAATTTATTGGAGCGCGCCCGCTTGCCCGTTAAAGCGCCTGCGAATATGGATGCAGAAACATTTTTATCCTTAATGGGCGTAGATAAAAAAGTATTGGACGGGCGTTTGCGTTTGGTATTGCTTGAAAAAATGGGTCAGGCAGAAATTACCAGCGAGATTGATAGTCAACAATTGCATGAAACTTTCGCAGCTTGTCGGGCTGCGGCTTAATCAATGTCAGGAAAGGTATATGAAACCAGATTCCCCATTGCGTGCAGAGGCTGATAGCCGATTTACTGATAAAGACGCGAATATACAAGCTGGATTATTTGATCAGGATTTTGATGCTCCATCGACATCGACAAGTGTGTTGAACGATTATCGGCAGCGATACGGTTTGTCCGAAGATCCGTTTGCGGATGATCCCGGGTTTCCGTTATTCACTGGCGGTGGCCGTCGACAATTACTCGATCAACTCTTGCATCTGTGTCAGTTCAGCCATCAGTTGTTGGTGATAACAGGTGAGCCGGGCGTGGGTAAAACCCGCATCGCACATGCGCTGGCAGATTCATTGGAGGAACAGGACGAATTGTGTTTTCTTGCACTCAGTCCGGGCCAATCACTCGAACAAATTTTGGTCGCGATTGCCGAATCGTTTAATTTGGAAATTCCAGTCGCTGTTAGCGCTGAAAATTTATTAACACTTATTGAACAGCATATTGCTGATAATTTTTCGACTGATTCCGATGACGAAAACGACGGTTTAATTTTATTAATTATTGATAATGCCGAACATCTGGATTCGCCATCTATCGCCGTTTTGGCGTCACTGATCGAAAACAAATCTCAGCCGTATCCGTTACATTTGGTATTGGTCGGTGAACCTTTATTAGTGTCGCGACTGGATGGACTGCAATCAGAAAATTTGCAAATCAGCGATTTTCACTTGCCCGCCTTGAGCTTGGATGAAACTGTTGATTATTTAAATTTCCGAATGGAAATGGCCGATTATCTGGGGTCGGAAATATTTACTGATGCTATGGTTGACCCCTGGTGGCGCCAATCGCGTGGACAATTAAATCTTATTCACGAGATGGCGCAGGATAAATTGCTGGAATCCGTTACGCCTGAAGCGCCGCGTTCACGATCGCAACTGCCGGTGTTTCACATGATCGCAATTTCTGCTGTGATTGCGATTGCAACGGTTATGTATATTTATTTGGATGATCCTGAGCCATCATCTGACTTGAAAGTAGTGGTTCCGGTACAGCAATCTTCAGTTGCTGCTGTCGCTGCATCAACGGCCAGTTCAATCGCGTTGACTAAAACAGAAACTTCAACACAACCTCTGTTGCCTTCTTTGCCGCAAGCACAGTCTGTGTCCAGTGTTGCGACAATTACTACGCCGCAAACTGCTGTATCACAACCCGCAGTAAATACAACATCAGTTGCTGCGACAACACCTGTGGTTGAAGCACCAGTGCCCGTTGAAACTCCGCAACCTGTTGAAAAACCGGTTGAAGTGGTTGTCAAATCATCCGTGAGTGCAAAAATAACTGAAGCCAAACCCTCGGGCAGTTACTCGGCAGATGAAGAAAAAATTCTCAATTGGTCGGCCAATCAATTTACGATTCAGTTGTTGGGTGTGAGCAGTTTAAAAGCCGCAAAAGAATTTGTGTCGTCACAATCCAACGCGCGTGATTTATTAATTTTTAAAACACGGCGTGCAGGAAAAGATTGGTTTGTGGTAATCACCGGGCACTATACTTCCAATGCGCAAGCAAGGTCGGCAATCAATCAATTGCCTGGGGTTCAGCGCGAAGCAGGGCCCTGGCCGCGACAAATTAAAGTGATTCAGGATGAAATTCGTCAATAGCAACGGCAAAAAAATGAGCTGTATTCATGGCATATGATGTTGAGATAAAAGTTAAAACCCAATGGATCGAAAAGGATTCTGATCCGGCAATACCGCGTTATGTCTTTGCCTACACTATTAGCATCACCAATCGCTCTCTGGTGTCCATGCAATTGATGTCGCGTCATTGGATAATCACTGACGAAAAACAGCAAGTGCAAGAGGTCAAAGGGCAAGGTGTTGTTGGGCAGCAACCGGTATTTGCGCCGGGTGCCAGTTTTACTTATACCAGTAGTGTGATTTTGCCGACTGAAGTTGGCAGTATGCGCGGCACCTATCAAATGCGTTTGAGTTCGGGCGAAGAATTTGATGCAGAAATTTCTGAATTTATTCTTGTTCACCCCAAGCGACTGCATTAAATACAGAAATAAAAAATGCAATTACTGAGTCGCATTTTTTTATTCCTGATGCTCAGCTCACTCGCTGCTTGTCAGTTAATGCCCAAAGGCGCTCAATATATTCATGCGCCCGAGTTGGATTTTTCCAGCATTCAAACAAATAATTTTGATTTGTTGGTGGCAACCAATCGCGTAATTCCAAACAATGTACTGAATGTCTATATCGAAGGAGATGGCACGCCTTGGGTAAATCGTTATTTTATTGCCAAGGATCCTGGGCCTTATGGAAAATTGGCGTTGGATTTAATGCGACAAGATCCCTATGCCGCTTTTTATTTGGGGCGACCTTGTTACTATTCCTGGCGATTACCGCCACAAAAAAATTGTTCACCCATCTTGTGGACGGATGCTCGCTATTCGCAAGAAGTAATTGATGTTATGTCAGCTGCTTTAAACCAATTTTTAAATAAAAAACCGTTTCAAAAAATTAATCTGATAGGTCACAGCGGTGGCGGGACTTTGGCTTATTTGATTGCACAGCAAGTTGAAGCAGTGACTGGCGTTATTATTATTTCCGGTAATTTGGATACTGATGCCTGGACCCGACATCATCACTACACAAGACTAAGTCGATCAGTTAACCCGACAACCGTAAATGCGCGAAAAAATCTACCGGTGATTTATTTAACGGGAGAAAAAGATCAGGTAGTGCCACCTGATCTTAATAGGGTATTTTTGGAATCGATCCAGGCAAGAGTGATTGTCAGGCCTGAATATGATCACGTTTGTTGTTGGCGCAACGAGTGGCAGGATTTGATTCACGAGCTGGTAAAAAGTTTGTAGCCACAAACAAAAACAGCAACCGAAGTTGCTGTTTTTTAAATTACTCTTCTGATTCGAGCATTTCGCGATATTCACTCGCATCCATAGCTTCTTCGAGCTCAGAAAGATCATCAGGCTTGACTCGGAAGAACCAACCCTCGTCGTAAGGTGAACTGTTAACAATTTCAGGGGATTCTTCCAGTGCGTCGTTAACGGCGATGACTTCGCCGGACACCAGTGAATAAATATCGGATGCCGCTTTTACGGATTCCACGGTACCTGCTTCTTCGCCCAGTACAACGCGGCTGCCAACTTCTGGTGTTTCAACATAAACCACATCACCCAATGCATCTTGTGCGTGATCGGTAATGCCGATAGTGACAGTGCCATCTTCTTCAACGCGTGCCCACTCGTGGCTGCTGAGATATTTCAATTCTTTGCGGATATCGCTCATGATGATTTCCTGTAATAGGTTGTTTCAATAAATTTTTTCGGTAAACAATTTTTCGGTAAATGAAAAGTACGGCAATATTAAACCAGAGCTTTGCCATGGCGAACGAAATTAGGTGTTACTTTTTCAACGCTGACCCACTTGCCGCGCATTTCAACTTGCAGCTGTTTGGCAGTGGATTTAGGCACACGCGCCAGTGCAATAGAAAAACCTAAACTGGGCGAAAAAGTTCCGCTGGTAATAATACCTTTGGTGTCGATTCCGTCTATAGCTACGCTTTGTTCGGCGCGCATCACGCCTCGCTCGCGTAATACCAGCCCGACCAGTTCTTGTGTTGTCGGGTCAGCTTTTTGTTTTTCGAGGGCGGCGCGGCCGATAAAGTCGCGGTTCGCAGGTTCCCAGGCAATGGTCCAGCCCATGTTAGCTGACAGCGGCGAAACCGATTCATCCATTTCGTGGCCGTATAAATTCATACCAGCTTCAAGGCGAAGAGTATCGCGAGCGCCTAATCCACAAGGGGCAACTCCCACCGCTGCCAGCTTCTTCCAAAAACTTTCTGCTTCTGCGTTAGGCAACATAATTTCATAACCGTCTTCGCCGGTGTAGCCGGTGCGGGCGATAAACCAATTGCCAACCGCCAATCCCTGAAACACTTTTAATTCTTTACTGGTTTGTTTTTGTGCATCGCTCATACAGCTTTGCGCAAGCTCTATGGCTTTGGGGCCTTGTATCGCGATCATCGCCAGATCGGCGCGCTCATTGATGGTGATATCAAAACCGGATTTTTGCTGATGCATCCAATCCAGATCTTTTTCGCGTGTGCTGCAATTAACCACGACTCTGTACCAACCATCCATGTTGTAGACGATCAAATCATCAATCACGCCGCCTTGTTCATTGAGCATGCCGGAGTAGAGTGCTTTGCCGATCAGGTTGTCCAGCTTGGCGACGTCGTTGGCGAGCAGGCGCTGCAGATAAGCTTTGGCATCGGGGCCGGTCACATCCACTACTGTCATGTGTGACACATCAAACATACCGGCAGACTGACGCACCTTGTGGTGTTCTTCCAGCTGGGACCCGTAATGCAATGGCATATCCCAGCCGCCAAAATCAACCAGCTTGCCCCCCATTTCCTGGTGGACAGCGTAAAGAGGGGTTTTGTGACCCATGAGAATTACCTGCGGCGATTAAAAAGGCCGCCATTCTAGGCGGCCGTGGCTAAAAAATGAATGTTAATTTGAGCGGATTAGTCTTCGGCCTTGTCTTCTTTGCGATTTTTGTCGGCGGTCTCTTTGAGGGATTCAATACCTTTCGATAAATCCTCCAGACTAATTTCGTTACTGATGCGCACCACTGGTGGATAAATCACGTCCATATACAGCTTGTCGCGGAAGTAATGGCTGGACTGATAGTTCTGCACCAATACTACGATAGAGGCAAACAGGGTGACTCCGCCCACATAAAATTTGATGCGTTCGGATTGTTTAATGCCGAGGCTCATCAAGTGATAGTAGATGGTCACGGCAGCGATCAATATTCCCGGATGCGCCGTGAAAGTTGCCAGCCATTCCCAGCTAAAGGCGTAGGCTAACAAGCTGCTGAGAGTTTCCCATAAAGTGGTAGCGAGAATACCGCAGGCGGCGATTAATGCGTGGCGACCGAAACGGGTACGACCACTTAACAATCGATTCACCAATGACCAAATCCCGACCCAGCCAGCCGTGGCGGTTAATACGCCGACCAGTGTTAATAAATATTCGCTGATATTTTTATCCTGAAAATCGCTGATCCATTGCTCGAATAAACCACTGGCGCTCACGATCAGCACCGCGATCAAACTGGCCAACCAGCCGTCCCAACGGTGATCGGACAGATCCAGTTTTTCGGCTGGCATTTGATAATCAATAGCGCGAATACGAATTTCACTGCGGCCCAAACGATAATAATTGTCAGGGTTCACCACAAAAAATGTATCGCGTTGATTGTCTTGTTTGATGGCGTTGACGCTGCCCAAATCGCGCAGGGTAATTTCATCCAGTTGATTTTTTTCGATGATGGCGTGATGTGCAGCCGCATAGCTATCGTCCAGAATAATATCGTTGTCGTAAGCGCTGCCGATACGCACGGGTAATTCATCAAAACGAAATCGTTGTGCAACGTCACCAGCGGCTGTCATCAGTTCAATAAATAAAGGCTTATTCATCTTGCGCATCCTTTTCTTTATTGTTGCTGTGAGTCGAATCGCTGGATTGAGCAGACGTATTTTTGGAATCTTTGGCAGAGGATTTATCTGCGACTGGATTTGTGGATTTGGTTTCCGTGCGGCTCAAGTTACTTAAAAATTCGTTAATTAATTTCATGCCGGTTTCATAGGCTACACCGCGAATATTCATCATGCTTTGCAAGCTTGAACGAGCATCATCGCTGCTGGCTGTGATCAAAGTGAAATCATAAAGTCCGGCAAATTTGTGATAAGCCTCGGTGCAAACTTGCACACGCATTTTCACATTTTGCAATTGCACAAAATTTTCAGTGCAGGCAGCAGGGGTCAGCACATTACTGTACGCCGAGCTGTAAACCTGATGGGCAAAGTGTTGGCCGGATAATCTGGCGAATTGCCAGCTGTTTAATTTTTTATTGCGCATGTAACTGTGCGACATGGATATGTGGCCGGTTTGCATAGTGTCGGACACAAAAATTTCTGATTCCATTGCACATTGAATGCTGGCGCTGCTGACTTTTTTATCACTGCCATCATCCGAGTCGCCCCAACAGCGCACTTGATCCGATTCCCGAACCGGTACGCGATAATCGCCCAGTTCTTTCATGTCGAAAGGTTTGCCCAACAAAATATCGAACATCACTTCTTGATGAGCGAGTAATTGCTCGCCGATCATAGGTTTGAAATCGGAAGGTGCTTCCATGGTTGCAGAAGTTTTGGCTAATAATTTTTGTGCGTAGTGAATCGGTACCAAAAAGCTAACCAATTCGCCATCGAGACGGCGCGCGACATTAACGCCAGCCAGCTCACCATTAGCGGTAATATTGGGGCCGCCGCTCATGCCGGGATTCACCGGGCCGGTAAACATATATTGTTCAGAAAAACCGCGCGTGTTTAAACCGTTGTAAGTGCCCTCGGTAATAGAAAATCCCAAATCCAGCGGGTTGCCGAGTGAATATAAATTTTCACCCTGTTTTAATTTCGCGAGTGATTTTTTATCGTCAATTTGGGGGATTTGATAAAAGCCTGTGCCTTGTTGTTTGTCCACGCGAACAATTGCCAGGTCATGCAACACATCGACGGCCAACACCACAAAATCACCGCTTTCGCCGCGAGTATTTTTGTATTCGCCGAAATAAGTTTCGGGCTCCAATGCAATTTGCGAAACCACATGAAAATTGGTGACGGCGAGATTACCTGTGCCGATTAAAAATGCAGAACCTACCGAGGATTGGCTGCGACCATTTTTGGTGAGCACGCGCAGCTTAAGCAAATCTTTTTCGGCCTTTTCAAACAAGGCTTGGGCAGTGGAAGAAGGTTTGGGTAAGTTGTTAGCAAGAGCGGGCACTGCGCAAATAAACAATAACAAACACAGGGACAATCGTTTCATGTTGATCCTTGGTTAATCAGGGCGGCCCATTGTGCCCAGTTATGCCGGGCTGAAACAAGAGCCGCTAATGGATTCATCCGGCCAAAGGCGTTCGGGCAATTGCCCAGATCACCACCGAGGCTGCGCCTTTATTCATCAAGGCTTGACTCATTTCGCGCGCAGTTGCGCCAGTAGTCACTACATCGTCCACCACCGCAATATGTCGGCCTTGAATCCGGTTTTGCAATTGGCGATTAATAAGAAACGCATCACGCAAGTTTTGTTCCCGGTTTTTTTTGTTGGATTCTTTTTGCGTCTGTTGTTGATGCCGTCTTGAACAATGGACTAGCGGAATCTGCAAGGCTTTGGACAAATCCCTCGCTAGCAATTCACTTTGGTTAAATCCACGTTTCATTTGTCGCCACCAATGCAGCGGCACTGGAATTAGCAGATCGGGCAGTTGCTGGTATTGATAGTCGTCCCGCAAAAAATCGATCATCAATTGGGATAATAATTTTCCCTTTGCAAAGCCATGATTGAATTTGAAGTCTAGAATCAATTTATCTAGCGGGTAGGCGTAGCGAAACGGGATTCTCGCGGATGAAAACGCCGGTGGTTTTTGCAAGCATTGTCCGCAGGCAGTTGCGGAGGTGTCAGCCAGCGGCAGCGCGCAGATCTGGCAGCTATGACCCAGCCAGGGCAGTGCGTAATGACAATATTCGCAGAGCCACAGACTGGCATCAGGGTGGAGGCTGGAATGGCAACAACTGCATCTGGGTGGTAAAAAATGTGCGAGCAGAGAATAGGGGAGTGATTTCATGGTTCCTTCCATCATAGTTCCTTCCAATATCTTGAATCGCTGGCGCATAAAAAACGCGTTTTTATTCGCAAACAATATTTCCGTTTATTGACCAGTTGGTGGCTAATGCGACGCCAATCTACTGAATAATCCTGACGCGGGCAAGCCAGCTATCAATAACAAAATAATAACGATCAAGGTAAAACATATAATGACGGGGATTCGATTGTTGCTAATGGCCGCAGGCCTCTGCCTTGCGACCTTTCTCTCTGCGCAAACACCCAAACCTATGGAGGTGCGTTACGCCAGCCCGCCGGGCCATGCGTTTTTGCATGTCTATAAAGTGGAGTTGATTCGGCGTGCTTTAGAAGTCACCCGTGAGGAGTTCGGCGATTACGAATTGCGCGAGTTTAATGGCGATAATCCCAATGATCAGCGTCGCGTTCTGCTCATCAATGACGGCAGCCTGGTCAATTTATTGTGGGCACCTTCGGGGTCTATAGTGACCAAAGCCGAGGTCATTGAAATCCCGGGTGATGTCTTGCAGGGCTTATTGGGCTACCGGGTTTGTTTGAAAAATACCAACGCCCACAAATCGTTCATTGATGTAAAAAATCTGGATGATCTGCGCAAAATTCGCATAGGTCAGGGTGAAGAATGGCCGGATGTGAATATCTATGAAGCCAATCAGATCAAACCCATATTGGCCCCGACGCTGCGCAGCTTGTTTGAAATGCTGGGTTACAAGCGTTTTGATTGTTTACCGTTTGGCGCTAACGAGGCAGCTTATGTACTCAATCAACGCAAAACCTTGTATCCCTTTTTGGAGTTGGATGATCAGCTGCTGCTCTACTACGAATTTTCCATACATTTTTATGTTAGCAAGCGCTTCCCGCGAATCGCCGAGCGTTTGACTCTGGGGTTGAAAAAACTGGAAGAGACCGGGGAATTCGACACTATGTTCAGGCAGTATCACGCTGCGGATCTGAAACTGCTAAACCTGAAACAGCGCAGGGTAATTTGCCTAAAGTCGCCTTATGTCGAGTCTGAACAATGCAACAAGCCAATCCAATACCCTGAGAAATGGATTCAGGATTGACTGGTAAACCAAATTTTGAATTTTTGGTTGACAGCTTGGATTGGCTGGCTAAGATGCGGGTATCTTGAGTTGTTTTGGAGTCCCTCCGCATGAATGCCCTGGTTAGTTTGTCCGATCTGGTTCGCCATGATTGGACCCGCGATGAAATCCTTGCCCTTTTCGCCTTGCCTTTCAATGACTTGCTGTTTCAAGCCCAAACAGTTCACCGTCGTCATTTCAATCCTAACGAGGTGCAGGTCAGCACGCTTTGTTCAATCAAAACCGGCGCTTGCCCGGAAGATTGCGCTTACTGCCCCCAATCCGCCCGTTACGATACTGGCCTTGAGCGCGAAAAATTGATGGCGATAGAAAAAGTCATCGAAGAAGCCAAAGCAGCGAAAGCCACAGGTGCTACCCGTTTTTGTATGGGCGCTGCCTGGCGTTCACCCAAATCCAAAGATATGCCCTATGTTGTGAGTATGGTCAAAGGCGTAAAAGCGCTGGGCATGGAAACTTGCATGACTCTCGGCATGCTGGATGAACAACAGGCCAAAGATCTGGCTGATGCCGGTTTGGATTACTACAACCACAATCTCGATACTTCGCCCGAATACTACGGCGAAATTATTACCACCCGCACTTATCAGGATCGTTTGGAAACGCTCGCCAATGTGCGTGCCGCCGGTATGAAAGTCTGTTGCGGCGGCATAGTCGGTATGGGCGAAGAACAATTGGATCGCGCCGGTTTATTGCAACAACTTGCGAACATGCCTGAGCATCCCGAATCAGTACCCATCAATATGCTGGTAAAAGTTGAAGGCACACCGCTGGATAAACAAGATGATCTCGATCCGTTCGAATTTATTCGCACCATTGCAGTAGCCAGAATTCTGATGCCGAAATCGCACGTGCGTTTGTCGGCTGGCCGCGAAAACATGAATGATCAAACCCAGTCACTGGCATTTTTTGCGGGCGCCAATTCGATTTTCTACGGCGAAAAATTATTAACGACTGCTAACCCCGAAACCAGCAAAGACATGCAATTGTTCAAACGCCTCGGTATTAATCCCGAAGCTTATGAAGTGCATGAAACTGAAGCTGAGCAAGAAGAGCAAATCGCACATCAATTGCAAGAAGCGCAGATGAGTGCGTTGTTCTATAACGCTGCGCAATGATTTTGTTTTCACCCCCTCCTAACCTCCCCCTTGGCAAGGGGGAGGGACAAATTGCACCTCGTATTCAACATCTTATTTCTGTTTGTAACGAATTAATTGGATCTTGGTGCGATCAAGATGCTTGCGCATTTCTGCCCCTCCCCCTTGCCAAGGGGGAGGCCGGGAGGGGGTGAATTTGGTGAGCCCCTTCGAAAACTTTATCCAATCCGCATTAACCGAGCGAAAACAAAAACATTGGTATCGCCAACGTGCGATTGTGGAATCGCCGCAATCGATTCATCTGCAAGTTAACGGCAAACAATTGCTCTCATTTTGCAGTAATGATTATCTGGGCTTGGCCAATCATCCAAAAGTCATAGAAGCCTTTCAATCTGCCGCAAAACAATACGGTGTTGGCAGTGGTGCTTCGCATTTAGTGTCCGGCCATTCTGCTGAGCATCATGCATTGGAAGAAGAGTTAGCTGCGTTTACCGGGCGTGATCGAGCGCTGTTATTTTCAACTGGCTTCGCCGCTAATCTTGGTTGCATCACTGCGCTGTTAAGTGAAAAAGATGCTGTCTTTGAAGATAAATTAAATCACGCCAGTTTGTTGGATGCGGGTTTGGCATCAGGTGCGCGTTTTCAGCGCTTCTTGCATAACGATTTGCAAAATTTACGCGCGCGATTGGAAAAATCCGAAGCAGAAAAAAAATTAATTGTGGTAGACGGTGTGTTCAGTATGGATGGTGATTTGGCGCCGCTGGATCAATTACATCAACTCGCACGAGAATTTAATGCCTGGCTGATGGTGGATGACGCGCATGGTTTTGGTTGTTTGGGTCAACGCGGTGCAGGTGTGGCAGAATATTTTTCGCTAACACAAAATGAATTGCCTGTGTTGATGTGTACACTGGGTAAAGCCATGGGAAGTTTTGGAGCCTTTGTTGCGGGCAATGAAAATTTAATTGAGTATTTAATTCAGTCGGCGCGTTCGTATATTTACACCACTGCATTACCACCTGCGATTGCAGCGGCAACCCGAATGAGTTTGCGCTTGTTAACGGAAGAATCCTGGCGGCGCGAGCATTTGCAAGATTTAATTCAGTATTTTCGCCAACAAGCAACGGCGCTTGATTTGCAGCTAATGTCTTCATCCTCCGCAATACAACCTTTGTTAATTGGTGATGAGCAAAAAGCTCTGGCGATTTCACGCGCGCTGCAAGAAAAAGGTTTTTGGGTGGTTGCGATTCGCCCGCCGACGGTTCCAGTCGGGACATCCCGCTTGCGAATTACTTTATCTGCCGAGCATCAAACTCGCGATATAGACCAATTGTTGGAAAATTTGGCAGCGTTAATTCGCGCTTGATGTTTGGATATGTTGATGCAAAAAAAAGTATCCCTGGTATTAATTCACGGTTGGGGTTGCGGTAATCAAGCCTGGCAACCTTTACTGGATTATTTACGCCCCTTTGCTGATTTACAATTAATTGAACTGCCTGGTTTTGGTGAGCAGTCAGCGACTGTGGAATATCAATTGCAAAATATTTTGCCGTTTATCGCTGAACAAATTCCTGATAAATCCTGGATATTGGGTTGGTCATTGGGTGGTATGTTGGCGGTGCAATTGGCAAGCCATTATCCACAAAAAATTGCTGGTGTTATTACGCTTGCTGCTAACGCCCGTTTGGTGGCAGCTGATGGTTATGCGACGGCTATGCCGCTTGCGACTAATCAAGCGTTTAATCAGTCCTTTAGTGAAAACCCCGCGCAAACATTAAAAACCTTTTCAGGTTTGATGGTGCAGGGTGCTGAGGATGAGCGTGGCCTTCTCAAAAAAATCCGCAGTATTTTTTCTGTTGATTTAATGGATAAAAATTTGGCAGCTCAAGCCTTGCAGCTTTTGTCGGAATTGGATAATCGCCAGGCTCTGGCAGCTTTATCGCAACCCTGTTTGCATCTGTTGGCAGAAGGTGATGCTTTGGTGCCTGCTGCTGCAGCAGAATCATTGTGCGTAATCAATCCCGCGCATCAGGTAAAGTTGATTGCAAATTCTGCACATGCAATACAATGGTGTTATCCACAATTAGTTGCGGATGCAATCTATGAATTTATTCGGAGTTCAGCATTAACTCCGGATATTCTTTTTAAAAAGCGAGTGGCCCGAAATTTTTCCCGCGCCAGTCAGATGTATGACCAAACGGCGCAAGTGCAGTTTACATCCGGAAAACAACTGTTGGATAAATTTTCAGAAGGTTTTCTCTTGTCAGAATCAGCCAAGGTTTTGGATTTGGGTGCAGGTACTGGCCGCATGTTGCCTTGGTTGGCGGAAAAATTTCCCGGTGCGGATCTGCTGGCTTTGGATTTGTCGTTTGCTATGTTGCAACAGGCTTCCAAAAATAGATCTGTGTGTTCGAACTTTATAACAGCTGACGCTGAATCATTGCCTATCGCAAATCGTGAGCTGGATTTAATCTATTCCAATTTTTCGTTGCAGTGGTGTCAAAATCTGGATCAGGTTTTCAGTGAAATGTCCCGCTGTTTGAAAAAAAATGGCGAAATATTGCTTACAACTTTGGTTGATAAAAGTCTGTATGAGTTGCGATCTGCATGGGCTGCGTTGGGCGAGGCGCCCCATGTGATTGATTTTGCAGCCACGCAAACTCTGTTGGATCAGGTGTCGCAACAATTTGAAATTGTCCAATATGAAAAAGTCACTTTGGCAGAGAATTTTTTGCAAGTGTCAGATTTGCTAAAAAGCTTGAAAGCCATAGGCGCAACTTATGTTGGTCAAACGAAAGACAATGTTGGATTATCAGGGCGCAAAAAGTTTGCATTGCTGGCAGAAGCCTACGAAGAGTTTCGGCGCGACGGACAATATCCCTTAACCTATGAAGTGCTTTTTATCAGAGCGAAAAAACGTGAGTAAAAAAACTTTTTTTATTACGGGTACTGATACCCATGTCGGCAAAACCTCTGTGGCGACCGGCTTACTTAAATTGGCGCAGCAACAAGGCTTGTCGTCTCTTGGGCTAAAACCTGTGGCAGCTGGTTGCGATGAAGCAGCGGAGGGTTTGCGCAATGAGGATGCTTTGGCTTTGATGGCGGCCTCATCAGTGAAGTTGCGTTATGAACAAATAAATCCGGTCGCACTTAAATCGGCGGTATCGCCACACATTGCGGCGCAACGTGAAAAGCGCGTGTTATCAGCAGATCGTCTTGCCGGTTTTTGCCGCAGCAATTTTCGTGTTGCAGATTTCACGTTGGTCGAAGGTGCAGGTGGCTGGCGGGTGCCAATTAATCCGACTGAAACCATGGCGAATCTTGCTCAGGTTTTACAGTTACCCGTGATTTTGGTGGTGGCGGTGCGTTTGGGTTGTTTGAATCATGCGTTACTAACATTGGAAGCGATTCGTCAGGACGGATTGCCGCTTGCGGGCTGGGTTGCCAATCTGGTTGATCCTGATATGGATGCGCAACAGGAAAACATCATGACGCTGATGCAAAAAATTCCAGCTCCCTGTTTGGGGGTGGTGCCGTTTTTATCTTCTGCTGATGCTGACATAATAGCCAGCCATTTAACCTTGCCTGAAATTTGATTGTCTGAGTTTATCTTTATGCGTCTGTGGCTGATTGTGTTCGCGAGCCTGGTGTTAAGTGCCTGCTCGAGTCTTCCCGATACCAAACGAATTCCTACCGAAAACTTGTCGCACACTATTTATTTTGTGTACGAGCGCTGGCACACCAGCATTTTGATTCCGGCTGCTTCGGTCGAGCAGCACAGCCGTTATTTTGGTGATATAGCCGTGCAAAAAAATTATGTGCGTTTTGGTTATGGCGATGGCGATTTTTTTACGGGCAAAAGCAAAACCTTGACCACTGGAGCAAAAGCGCTGGTTGCATCCGATTATTCGGCGATACAGGTGTTGGATTATTGGCAGGATCCATTGTTGCAGATTCCGGCAGAAACACTGGTTGTGCTTCGAATTTCCGAAGCGCGCATGCAAAAACTCTTGCGTTATATCGACAATTCGGTGGAGCTGGATGAGCGCGGCAAGCCAATGGCGCTGATCGCTTACGATGAAAACACAGGTTATTTTTATAAAGGTAAACAGCAATACAGCATCTTGAGCAACTGTAATACCTGGAGCAGTTTAGCTCTGCAAAAAGCCGGTATTCCGATCAAACGCAAGTTCAAATTGACGGCGCAAAGTGTGTTTGAGCAGGCCAAATTGGTTGCGGATTATCAAAAGCAAAATAGCCAATTGGCCAGATCCGACGCTGGAGCGTTATAGTTTTTGATTTTTTAGTGCTAAATAGTCTTAAACTTGCTTATGTCTTGTCTGTTTTTTGTGCAGATCGGCGCATAGAATTATCACTGGGTAAATCTTTTTCGAGGTAACTTCTATGGACGTTGGTTCAGCTGTTAACCAGGGTTTGATTGGCATGCAACGAAGCCAGTCTTCCATGTTTCAATCCGCTCAACAAATTGCAAGCGCTGCTACCCAAGGCGTTAATGCTTCACCGCAAGATTTGGCAGAGAATCTGGTCAATCTTAAAGTGCAGCAAAATTTGTTTGATGCCAATGCCAAAGTAGTCAAAACCGCCAACGACACCCTGGGTAGTTTGTTGGACGTAAAGGCCTAAATAATCCTTCGGGGGATTTATGATCAACAACGTGAGTTCCAGTTTTCCGACAGTTTCGCCGCTGGTAAATCAACCAGTAGGGCGTCAGGCTGTGGGGCAGGAATCTACTGATCTAAAATCTTCCAGTTTCAAACCGGCTGAACAGTCTGCGGAGTCGGCGCGTCAGGAAAACCGGCGTTTGCCGGGTGACAGTCCTTCTCAGGATGCAGAAAGCAACCGTTTGTCCGATGCCAGAGATAGGGCCGCTCCGGTTGATGAGCGGGAGCAGCGCAAGCAGCAAGCGGAAAAACAGCGGCTTGAAGCTGAACAAAAAATTGTTGATCAATTATCTGCGCGTGATCGTGAAGTGCGTGCGCATGAGCAGGCGCACGCAGCGATTGGTGGGCAGTATGCTGGTAGTCCCACTTACACTTATCAGCGTGGGCCTGATGGTGTGAGTTACGCCGTAGGGGGCGAGGTGTCGATTGATACTAGCCCCATCCCAAATAATCCAGAAGCGACCCTTCGTAAGGCCGAACAGATTGCCCGTGCGGCCAGTGCGCCGGCTGAGCCTTCAGGGCAGGATCGTGCAGTGGCAGCTCAGGCGGCTAAGATGGCGCAGCAGGCCAGAGTGGAACTCAGTCGTCAATCGCAAGAAACAGTGCAAGAGCGGGAGCCAATTCAGTCCGAAGAGGTTGTCCCTGCTGATGATGTCGAGGCTCGTAAAGCAGCAGAGCAAGAGGCTCTGGATAAACAGCGCAAAGAAGAAGAGGAAATCCGGGAGCAGTTAAAGATTGAATCGCAAAAGCAATCGGTTCGCGCTCTTGAGTTGGCTGAATTGCAGCGTAAAAACATCACCACTAATCGCCGCCTGTTGGAAATAGACAGTTTTGAGCGCTTGGGTGCCGGGCGATTGGTCGACAGCCGGGTTTAATTCTTTTTCCTTGACCCTCCGGTAGTCGCTCCCTATAATGCGCGTCCTCTTTGAGCGTATCTAAAGAGTTGTCGTCGCGGGGTGGAGCAGCTTGGTAGCTCGTCGGGCTCATAACCCGAAGGTCGTTGGTTCAAATCCAGCCCCCGCAACCAAGATTCCTTGATTGCTGTTTTCACGGCAATGTCGTTAGAGAAAGCCCCTTATGGGGCTTTTTCGTTTGTTGTTAAACCGATTCAGGTTTGGCCTATTGACCGGTTGTATGTTTTTTTGGAATGGGCCTAGTGCCCATTTTTTATTGGTTTTTGATTGTTTTTTGGTTTGCGAGGTGTGAGTTCATGGCGTCAAAACAGGATCAGTTGCAAGCGCTTCTGGCACCAGTGGTGGAGTCTATGGGCTGCGAGCTTTGGGGGTTGGAATATTTAACCCAGGGTCGCTTCACTACTTTGCGAATTTATATTGATGCTGCTGAAGGTGTTTCACTTGATCAGTGTGAAAAAGTGAGTCGTCAAATCAGTAGTGTGATGGATGTAGAAGATCCGATTGATGGTGAATATACACTCGAAGTGTCGTCACCTGGTTTGGATAGAATGTTGTTTTCTCTCGATCACTACAAACGTTATCTGGGAGAAACTATCAGCGGACGTTTGCGCACACCTATTGAAGGGCGCCGCCGTTTTAAAGCTGAAATAAAAGCAGTTGAAGATGACACACTGGTGTTGTTAATTGACAACAAGGAAATGCGTGTTGCTTATTCAGCGGTTGATAAAGCGAATCTGGTTCCGCGTTACGAGGATATTTTGCGCGGTGCTGAATAATTTAAAAACTTCAGGGTGATTTCTATTTCGCGATAGAAATTATGGCATGGTACCCCTGACGCATTACGAAAAAGTAGTCGCGTTATGGAATGAACAGAGGCAATCACATGAACAAAGAAATTCTGTTAGTGGCGGATGCAGTATCCAACGAAAAAGGCGTGGATAAGGAATTAATTTTCCAGGCCATTGAAACTGCACTGGCGACAGCAACTAAAAAACGTTTTGACGAAGATTCAACCGTCACCGTAAAAATTAATCGCACTACCGGTGATTATGAAACCTGGCGTAGTTGGGCTGTGGTTGCAGACGATGTTCTGGCAGAGCTGGGTACTCAGTTCACTCTCGAAGAAGCGCACGAAAAAGATACCTCATTAAAAGCGGGTGATGTTTACGAAGAGAAAATCGATAACGCAGAGTTTGGCCGTATTGCGGCGCAAACCGCCAAGCAAGTGATTGTGCAAAAAGTTCGCGAAGCTGAACGTGCGCAAATGGTTGATGAATATCGCGATCGTTTGGGTGAGTTGGTAAACGGTACTGTTAAAAAAGTGACACGTGACAGCATTATTGTTGATCTGGGTGGTAACGCTGAAGCTATATTGCCGCGCGAACATTTAATCGGCCGCGAAATTTTCCGTTTGGGTGATCGCATTCGTGCGCTCTTGTTGGAAATCAAAAACGAAACTCGTGGTCCGCAATTATTATTGAGTCGTTCACATCCACAAATGTTGGTTGAATTATTCAAAATTGAAGTGCCGGAAATCGCTGAAGAAATTATCGAAATTAAAGGCGCAGCGCGCGACCCTGGATTGCGCGCAAAAATTGCGGTGAAAACCAACGATGGCCGTATTGATCCAGTGGGTGCTTGCGTGGGTATGCGCGGTTCGCGTGTGCAAGCGGTATCCAACGAATTGGGCGGCGAGCGTGTGGATATTGTGTTGTGGGATGATAATCCTGCGCAGTTTGTTATCAATGCTATGTCACCTGCTGAAATTGAATCCATTGTGGTGGACGAAGACGCACGCTCGATGGATCTGGCAGTGAATGAAGATAATCTGGCGATGGCGATTGGTCGCGGCGGTCAAAACGTGCGCTTGGCGACTGATTTAACCGGCTGGACAATTAACGTCATGAGCGTTGCCGATTGGCAAGCGAAACAACAAGCCGAGTCTGGCGGTTATATCCAATTATTTATGGATGCGTTGGATGTTGATGAAGACATGGCCGCTGTATTGGTTGAAGAAGGTTTCACCACGCTCGAAGAAGTTGCTTATGTTCCACTCGATGAAATGTTGGCGATAGATGGTTTTGACGAAGATGTTGCAGAAGAATTGCGCAAGCGCGCCAAAGATGCGTTGTTAACTCGCGCATTGGCCTCCGAAGAAAGATTGGAAGGCGCTGCTCCCGCAGAAGACTTATTGAATATGGAGGGTATGGACCAGGCGTTGGCTGCAGTATTGGCAAGTCGCGGCATAGTAACGATGGATGACCTGGCTGAACAATCAGTAGATGATTTGATTGATATTGAAGGTGTGGATGCTGAACGCGCTGCCGCACTCATTATGAAAGCGCGTGAGCCCTGGTTTGCTTGATGATTCAGGCAAACAGGTAACAAGATATCCTGAGGAAATAGAATGGCAGAAGTAACCATTAGCGATCTCGCCAAGTCCATAGGCACCACGGCCGAGCGTTTGTTACAGCAAATGCAAGATGCCGGGCTGCCACACAAATCCATTAGCGCCAAAGTATCTGATGACGAGAAACAACGTCTGCTGGCGCACTTGAAAGCCAGTCACGGTGAAGCGGCGCAGGAACCGAAAAAAATTACCCTGCAACGTAAAACTACCACCACGATTAAAACCGGTTCTGGTGCTGCGAAAAAAACAGTTAATGTTGAGGTTCGTAAAAAAAGAACTTACATCAAGCGCGAAGATGAAGCAGCGGATGCAATTGATGAAATTGATCTGGCTGATGCTACGGCCGAAGAAATCGAAACCCCGGTTGTTGTTGAAAAAGCGCCCGAGCCGATAGTTGAAGAGTCGGTTGTGGCTGCAGAGGAAGTATTGGCTCCAGAAGAAACAGAATCTGGCGAAACTGATACAGCACCTGCGTCGCATCGCATGTCATTTACTGATGGCATCGAAGAGAAGCGTCGCGCCGCTATTGAGCGTCGTCAGGCCGAAGAAGCACAGCGTCAAGCTGAAGTTAAGGCGCGTGAAGAAGCCAAACAAAAAGCGGCTGATCGCAACAAGCCCAAACGCAATGACAAACCGTCAGAGCGCACTGAGCCAGCTGCTGCTGACAAAGGCCGTTCCGCCAAGCCGGCTGCCAACAAAGGCAAGCCAGCGGCGGTTACACCTATAGCTCCACCTGCAATGAAAGAAGACACCAAACACGGTGGCAAAAAACATCATCGTCGTGATGATGACTTTGATGATGCTGACGATTCAGGCAAGCGTGGTGCAGGCAAAGCGGTTAAGAAAGGCGCAGCTGCTGTACCGAAAAAGGCTGCCAAAATTGATTTGTTGGCCTTTGCTTCAGATGATGATGAAGACAGTGATGTATTAGCGCGTCGTAGTCATATTCGTGCGCATCACAAAAAGAACAACAAGCACGCCTTCAAAAAACCAACGACACAAATCGTTCATGAAATTAATGTTCCTGAGCATATTCTGGTATCGGAATTAGCACAGCGATTAACGATTAAAGTGAACGAGCTGATCAAGCGTTTGATGAAGATGGGCGTGATGGCCTCGATGAACGAAGTCATAGATCAGGACACAGCCGTTCTGATCGTGGAAGAGTTGGGGCACAAAGCCAATCTCGTGAGTGCTGATGATATTGAACACGCCTTGGAAAAATCCTTGGATCACCAGGGTGATCTATTGCCGCGCGCACCCGTTGTGACGGTAATGGGACACGTCGACCATGGTAAAACCTCCTTGCTTGATTACATTCGCCAAGCCAAAGTGGCCGCAGGTGAAGCAGGTGGTATTACCCAGCACATTGGTGCGTATCGCGTTACTACTTCACGTGGTGAAATTACCTTCCTAGATACGCCAGGTCACGCCGCGTTTACCGCTATGCGTGCACGTGGTGCCAAAGCGACTGATGTGGTGATTCTGGTTGTGGCAGCCGATGATGGTGTTATGCCGCAAACCGAAGAAGCGATTCAGCATGCCCGTGCTGCTGAAGTGCCTATAGTCGTTGCGATTAACAAGTGTGACAAACACTCAGCTGATCCAGATCGTGTGACCAACGAATTGGTTGCTAAAGGCGTGATTCCAGAAGCCTACGGAGGAGACACACAATTTATTCAGGTGTCTGCCCATACAGGTCAGGGTATAGATGAATTACTTGAGGCGATTTCGCTGCAAGCCGAAGTTCTGGAATTACATGCCTTGGCCGATGCGCCTGCAAAAGGCGTGATTATCGAATCCCGTGTTGATAAAGGCCGCGGAACCGTGGCGACTTTGTTGGTTCAACAAGGTACTTTGAAACATGGCGATTTGGTCTTGGCTGGACAAACCTATGGTCGTGTTCGCGCTATGATGAATGAGCGTGGCGAGCAAGTGAAAGAAGCAGGGCCATCTACGCCTGTTGAAATTTTAGGTTTGGAAGCACCGCCAAGTGCTGGCGATGATTTTGTGGTTCTGGCCGATGAGCGTAAAGCACGTGAAGTGGCTCAATTCCGTGTCGAAAAAGAGCGCAAAGAAAAACTGGCGCGCTTCCAGGCTGCGAAATTGGAGAACATGTTCTCTCATATCGAAACGGGTCAAAAGAAAATTCTTGGCGTGGTGGTGAAGGCCGATGTGCGTGGTTCGCTCGAAGCTATTCAAGCGTCATTAGCTGATCTGGGTAATGACGAAGTTCAGGTGAATGTGATTTCATCCGGTATTGGTGGTATCACGGAAAACGACGTGAACCTGGCGCTGACCAGTGGTGCGATTATCCTCGGCTTTAACGTGCGTGCGGACGGTGCAACCCGTCGTATCGCCGAAACCGAAGGTGTGGACATCCGCTATTACAGCATCATCTACAACCTGTTGGATGAGATCAAAGCAGCGCTGAGCGGCATGCTGGATCCTGAGCGTGTTGAAAACATTCTGGGTACTGCGGAAGTGCGCGAAGTCTTCAACTCACCCAAGTTCGGCCAGGTTGCTGGTTGTATGGTGGTTGACGGGACTGTGTATCGCAACAAACCCATACGTGTTCTGCGCGATAACGTGGTGATCTTTACCGGTGAACTCGAATCACTGCGTCGTTTCAAAGACGACGTGTCAGAAGTTCGCAACGGTTTCGACTGCGGTATCGGTGTGAAGAACTACGACGTAAAAATTGGCGATCAGATCGAAGTCTTTGAAATAAAAGAAGTTGCTCGTTCGCTCTAAGAGGTAAGGCATTAATGCCAAGAGAGTTTTTTCGTTCCGATCGTGTATCGGATGCTATACAGCGACTCCTGGGGCAGCTTATTCCCCAGGAAATTCGCGACCCCAGAGTTGGCATGATCAACATCAATCAAGTGACAGTATCGCGCGATATGGCGCATGCCAAGGTGTACGTCACTTTTGTGGGTGATGATGAAGCCAAAAGTCTGGAAGCTGTCAGCGTATTGAATAAAGCCAGCGGATTTTTGCGGACCTTTGTTGCCCGCGAGCTGGATATGCGTACCGTTCCCAAACTGCAATTTTTCTACGACAAAACCGCCATTCGCGGACAAGAAATTTCATCCCTGATCGACCGCGCTTTGGCAGAAGACAAGCGCCATCAGGACGATGACGGACAGGCTTGATTATGCGTCGCAGAAAAGGCCGTCCGGTGGATGGTGTGTTGTTATTGAACAAGCCTGCAGGCATGACCTCCAATCAAGCCTTGCAACAAGCCAAGCGTTTGTTTTTTGCTGAAAAAGCGGGTCACACCGGTAGTCTTGATCCCATGGCGACCGGTGTGTTGCCTCTGTGTTTTGGTGAAGCCACCAAGTTCTCGCAGTTCTTGTTGGATGCTGACAAAGCCTATCGCACCACAGTAACTCTGGGGGTGACCACCGAGACTTGTGATGCAGAAGGTGCTGAGATTGAGCGCCACTCAACAACGGCGATCACTCAATCACAGATTGAAAAAACGCTGGATAATTTTCGTGGCCCGATTCAACAGATCCCGCCCATGTATTCCGCGCTAAAACGCGACGGGCAACCGCTCTATAAGTTGGCTCGACAAGGTGTTGAAGTTGAACGTGAAGCGCGTGATGTTGAGATTTTTGAACTGAATTTGCTGGATTTTCGCCCCGGTGAAACCGCAGAAGTGGATCTGTATGTGCGTTGCTCCAAGGGAACTTACATTCGATCGCTGGCGCATGATCTGGGTCAGTTATTGGGTGTCGGTGGACATGTCAGCCGTCTCCACAGAGTGGCATCGGGCGAGTTTACGGAAGACCAGTGCATCAGCCTGGAAGCCTTGCATGAAATCTACGAGCAGGGCAGTTACGAAGCACTGGATCAGCAGTTACAACCTGCTGATGCGCCGGTATCCAGCTTGCCCGAGGTGATCTTGCCGGTCGACAGTGCTTGGTATTTTCGCCAGGGTAATCCGGTTATGCAGACCCAGATCTATCGCATCGCAGACCAAGGTGATATTGTGCGCGTCTTTTGTGCAGAAACCGATCAATCGGCGCAGCGCTTTTTAGGATTGGGGGAAGTTACGGATGATGGGCGAGTGGCTCCCAAACGAATTATTGCGAATCCTGTTGCGAGTTAATCGGCTGCGGATTCAACCGAATTTATCTTTGCCTCTCAGGTCAAGATAAAAACCGATGGCGACAGCCATCACAACCCACCTGCAAATGTGCGCGGGCGGGCTGTAATCTGTTGGCACATTAAGAGGAAACTATCATGGCACTGAGTGCTCAAGAAAAAGCTGCAATCGTTAAAGAATACCAACAAGCCGAAGGCGACACTGGCTCACCAGAAGTTCAAGTGGCTTTGTTGACTATCAACATTAACAAGTTGCAAGACCATTTTGCTAGCCACAAGGCTGACCACCACTCACGTCGCGGTTTGATCCGTATGGTGAACTCCCGTCGTAAGCTGTTGGATTACCTGAAAAGCAAAAATAGCGGTCGTTACACTGCGTTGATTCAAAAACTCGGTCTGCGTCGCTAAGTGTTACCACTGCCCGCTTCGGCGGGCAGTTTTATTTTTTTGACGATGATTTTTTCATCAAAGAATGTTGTAGGGGCGCTGCTTGCTGCGCCCGCTGACCGTAATAAAACAGGTAAATCGGGCGCGGCAAGCAGCGCCCCTACAGGTCTGATATTTATTTAATTTAATTGAAACAACAAAGGATAAAAGAGTGAATCCGATTATCAAAAAATTCCAGTATGGCAATCAAACTGTAACCCTCGAAACTGGCCGTATCGCACGTCAAGCAACCGGTGCAGTGTTGGCAACTATGGGTGAAGTGTCTGTGCTTTGTACCGTTGTGGGCGCGAAAGAAGCATCGCCCGGTCAGGACTTCTTCCCGCTGTCTGTGCATTATCAAGAAAAATCCTATGCTGCCGGTCGTATCCCCGGTGGTTATTTCAAACGCGAAGGCCGTCCGTCTGAAAAAGAAACCTTAACCTCGCGTCTTATCGATCGCCCAATTCGTCCGTTATTCCCCGAAGGTTTTTTAAACGAAGTACAAGTGATTTGTACCGTTGTCTCTACCGATAAAAAATACGATCCCGATATTGTTGCCATGATTGGTACCTCAGCTGCTCTGGCAGTTTCCGGTATTCCTTTCAATGGCCCGATTGGTGGTGCGCGCGTAGGTTACACCGCTGAGACAGGTTATATCCTCAACCCAAGTTATGCTGAATTGGCAACATCAGAATTGGACATGGTAGTTGCCGGTACCAAAGACGCTGTATTGATGGTGGAATCCGAAGCGAAAGAATTGCCGGAAGACATCATGTTGGGCGCAGTGTTGTTTGGTCATCAAGAGATGCAGGCTGTCATTCAAGCCTGTGCTGATTTGGCTCGTGATGCGGGCAAACCACGTTGGGATTGGAAGCCAGCACCAGTGAATACTGCACTGAAAGAAGCTGTTGCAAATTTCTCAGGTCAAGGTATTGGTGATGCTTATCGTATTACCGATAAAGCCGAGCGTTACAATCGTTTGAGCGAATTACGTAGTCAGGCTGTTGCTGAATTGGCTACTGAAGCTACAGGTTTTTCTGCTGATGATGTCAAAGCAGAATTTGGCAATTACGAATATCGTTTAGTGCGTTCACGCATCGTGGCGAAAGAGCCGCGTATTGATGGCCGCGACAATAAAACTGTACGTCCGATTCGTGTGGAAGTGGGCGTTTTAGGTAAAGCGCACGGCTCTGCATTATTTACTCGCGGCGAAACTCAAGCCCTGGTTGTTGCAACCTTGGGCAACGCGCGCGATGTGCAAGTAATTGATTTCCTCGAAGGCGAGAAAAAAGAATCGTTCATGTTGCATTACAACTTCCCACCATTTTCTGTGGGCGAGTGTGGTCGCATGGGTTCAACCGGTCGCCGCGAAATTGGTCACGGTCGTTTGGCAAAACGCGGCGTACAAGCTGTGTTGCCTGCTGAAGCGGATTTCCCTTACACCCTGCGTGTCGTCAGTGAAATTACCGAATCCAACGGTTCAAGTTCAATGGCGTCTGTGTGCGGTTCTTCTCTGGCGTTGATGGATGCCGGTGTTCCGTTAAAAGCCCCGGTTGCTGGTATTGCTATGGGCTTGGTGAAAGAAGGCGAACAATTTGCCGTACTCACCGACATTCTGGGTGATGAAGATCATCTCGGCGATATGGATTTCAAAGTGGCAGGTACTACTAGCGGTGTAACTGCATTGCAAATGGATATCAAAATCGAAGGTATCACCGAAGAAATTATGGAAATTGCACTTGAGCAAGCTCTGGCTGCACGTTTGCATATTCTCGGCGAAATGAACAAAGTATTGAGCAGCTCGCGCAATGTTGTTAGCGAAAATGCACCACGTTTTGAAACTATCAAAATTCATCCGGACAAGATTCGTGACATCATCGGTAAAGGCGGTGCAACCATCCGCGCTATTACCGAAGAAACCGGTTCATCTATTGATATTGATGATGATGGCACAGTCAAAATTTACGCAAATGACAATGACTCATTGCAAGCGGCCTTGTTGAAAGTACAAAGCATTGTTGCTGAAGCTGAAATAGGTGCGATTTACGAAGGTACAGTAGTTCGTATTGTGGACTTTGGTGCGTTTGTTAACTTCCTGCCAGGCAAAGACGGTTTGGTTCATATTTCACAAATTTCTGACGAGCGCGTTGCTAACGTTAGCGATTATTTGAAAGAAGGTCAGGTTGTTAAAGTGAAGTGCTTGGATATAGACCAACGCGGCCGTATCAAGCTTTCAATCAAAGAAGCTGCGGCAGACGCTGCGCAATCGTCAGATGCGCCTGCTGAAGTGGTTTCAGAGGAATAAGCTGATTCCACATCAGTTTAAAAAGCCCGCACCACGCGGGCTTTTTATTGCAGCCGAAATTCACAGGTGCGGCAGTCGGGCAATGGTGCTAGAATGCCGCAACCGAGCCAGAAGCTCGGTTTTTTTATGTTCATTTGGTCATTACCACTAACCAAACCCGCTGATTGAGCCATTCATGACTTATGCTGATCGCTGGCTTTTGCCGGAGGGCATAGAAGAAATTCTGCCTGCCGAAGCCAAAGCCATAGACAAGTTGCGCCGCCGTTTGCTGGATTTATACAGTTCATGGGGCTATGACATGGTGATTCCACCGCTGGTGGAGTACACAGATTCTTTGCTGATCGGCTTGGGTCGCGACGTGGATTTGCTGACCTTCAAGATGACTGACCAGCTTACTGGTCGTATGTTAGGGATTCGCGCCGACATCACTCCACAAACAGCCCGTATGGATGCCCACAGTTTTATTCGCCCCGGGACCAGTCGTTTGTGTTATGCAGGTCATGTAGTGCATACGCGCCCGAAAAATCCACTGGCGACCCGCACGCCTATACAGGCCGGTGTTGAATGTTACGGTGAAGCAGGCGAGGCGGCTGACATAGAAGTGATATCGCTTTTGTTGGAGTCGCTCCGATTGGCAGGCCTGCCCAGGTTGCATATTGATCTGGGCCACATAGGGATTTATCGCGCCCTTGCCAAATATGCGGGTCTGGATAAATCCCGTGAAGACACTTTTTTTGATTTGCTGCAGCGCAAAGCCATGGCGGAAATCCGCGAATGGGTTGCAGCCAATATTTCGGATGACAAGACAGCCAAATTATTTTTGGCCCTGCCAACCCTGGCGGGTGATTTGTCAGTCGTAGCGCAAGCCAAGGCGTTATTTGCAGGGCTGGCGGATATACAGGCCGCCTTGAACCAGCTTGAGTCAGTTGCAGGATCAATTGCCCAGAGATATCCCGATGCCGAGCTCTATTTTGATTTGGGCGAATTGCGCGGCTATCACTACCTGACGGGAATTGTGTTTGCGGCCTTTGCGCCTGGCTACGGCAATCCTATCGCCAGTGGTGGTCGTTACGATCATATCGGCGAAGTCTTTGGGCGCGCACGTCCAGCCACAGGTTTTGCGGTGGATATCAGCGCAATCTGCAAATTGGGTTTATTGAAACCTGAAAGCTTTAATGCCATAGGTGTTGAGCCTACATCAGATCCCGCCCAGTGGCAGGCTATATGCCGCTTACGCGAAGCGGGTGAGCGTGTTGTCCTGATCAATCAATCGATTGATTGGCAATCTCTCGCCTGCGACAGACAGTTGGTGTTGGATGCAGGTCAATACAAAGTTATTCCCTTTCAATTATCTTCAAATCGTTAAACAGAGAGCTGAACGAGTCATGGGTAAGAATGTTGTTGTGTTAGGCACCCAATGGGGTGATGAAGGCAAAGGCAAAATCGTTGATTTGCTGACCGATCAGGTGTCGCTGGTAACGCGTTTCCAGGGCGGCCATAACGCAGGTCATACATTGGTGATTGAAGGTAAAAAAACCGTCTTGCACCTGATTCCTTCAGGGATTTTGCGCGAAGGCGTCACCTGTCTGATCGGCAACGGCGTGGTTTTGTCGCCTGAAGCTCTGCTCAAAGAAATTACACAACTGGAGGCGACAGGTGTTCCGGTCCGTCAACGCCTGCGTTTATCACCGGCTTGCCCGTTAATTCTGCCTTACCATGTCGCTCTGGATCAGGCTCGCGAATTGGCTCGCGGTGATGCCAAAATCGGCACCACGGGTCGTGGTATTGGCCCAGCGTATGAGGACAAGGTTGCTCGCAGAGGGTTGCGTCTGGGTGATCTGAAAGACCTCAAACTTTTCAGCGAAAAGCTGAAGGAAATTCTCTCCTATCACAATTTTGTATTATCCCAATTCTTTAAAGTCGAGCCAGTTAGTCATGAGAAGGTCATGCAAGACTGTGAAGCCTGGGCCAAAGAATTACTGCCTATGATGGCGGACGTGACCGAAATATTGCATACAGCACGTGAGTCTGGCGAAAGTATTTTGTTCGAAGGTGCTCAGGGATCTTTACTGGATATTGACCACGGCACTTATCCATTTGTGACTTCGTCCAACACCACCGCAGGTGGAACCGCGACAGGTTCGGGTTTTGGTCCTTTGTATCTGGATTATGTATTGGGCATCACCAAAGCCTACACCACTCGCGTGGGTTCAGGTCCATTCCCGACCGAACTGGGCTGTGAAATTGGTGAATACCTTGGCAAAAAAGGTCACGAGTTCGGCGCAACCACCGGTCGTAAACGTCGCTGTGGTTGGTTCGATGCCGTTGCCGTACGCCACGCCAATCGAATCAACAGTGTGTCAGGTGTTTGCCTGACTAAATTGGATGTTCTTGATGGTTTGGAAACTGTAAAAATCTGCGTTGCTTATCAAGATGCCAAGGGTCAACCAGTCACCAGCATGCCCTATGATGCCGACGGCTGGGCGGATCTCACACCTATCTACGAAGAAATGCCAGGCTGGAGTGATTCAACTGTAGGCGTCCAAACTATGGACGGATTACCCGCCAATGCGCGCGCTTACATTGCTCGCCTCTCCGAGTTGATTGGTGCGCCAATCGATATTATTTCTACCGGGCCTGATCGTGTGGAAACCATAGTGCTTAGACATCCTTTCTCCATATAATCTGATTTAATGAAAACGGTAACATTGATCTCTTAAATGTTACCGCTCTTATGGTCCTTGTTACTTTTTGTTGCACTTAAGACTGTGACAAGCGTCTGATTTTTCAATAATAATTTTTTACCCCTTCACACAATTGACACCTTTCCAAACCTACAGATAGCATGGAATGAGCTATAGCTGCGTCAGCGGCGTATAGCTTTAAGTGAGTTCTTTGCAAGAGCTTCCTAAACGATCTTAATCATAATTAATTTAGGGGTTGGCTATGGGTTTCCATAAAAATCAACAGAAAGAAAAACTCTTCAAAAAATCGGCATTAGCCTTGTGTATAGTGGCACTTTCAGCGCCATCTTTCGCTCAAGATGCTAGCACCGAAGAAGAAGTAGAAGAGCTGGTAGTAACTGGTGTTCGTGCAAACTTGCAGAACGCCCAAGAAATCAAGCGTAATTCAGACACATTCGTTGATGCGATTTCGTCCGAGGACATAGGCTCTTTGCCTGACCGAAGCGTCCTCGAAGCTATGCAACGTATTCCGGGTGTTTCCATCGAGCGTTTCGCTGCCGCCAATGACCCAGATCACTTCGGTGTAGAAGGTTCAGGCGCGGTTGTTCGCGGCATGACTCAAACTCGTTCAGAGTTCAACGGTCGTGACTCATTCAGTGCTAACTCTGGTCGTGGTTTGAACTTCCAGGACGTTCCGCCTGAGTTGATGGCTGGTGTAGACATCTATAAGAACCAAACAGCCGATATGATCGAAGGTGGTATCGCCGGTACAGTAAGCCTGCGTACTCGTAAGCCCTTTGATTCAGATGGTAGAAAGGTCTCTTTCTCTGCCGATGGCACCTACGGTGACATGGTAAAAGAGTTGACCCCAACTGTTTCTGCTCTGTTCAGCGATCGCTGGGAAACTTCAGCGGGTGAATTTGGCTTGTTGTTGAACGGCTCCTACTCCAACCTGGAGGCAAGCTCTCACGGTATTCAAACTGACCGTTATGAATTCCGTTTGTTGCCTGCGTTCACTCAGGGAAATACTACATTCCCCGGATTTTCTTATGTAGATAATCCTTATGTTTACGATGGTTCATTCTTCTTCCGTGGCCCAAACAGCGGTACAGCTCCTACTCTGCCTATAGGTACTCAGGGTGTGTTGGTTCCAAACGGTATGAACATGACCATGAAACGCGATACCCGTGATCGTGAAGGTATTGCCCTGGCCACTCAATGGGAAAGCAATGACGATTCACTGTTGGCTACTTTCCAATTTATGCGTTCAGACGCCACCTTGGCTTGGACCGAAAATGCCATCAAGAGCCAAATGGGCTACAACAACAACACCACCTACGGTGCTCCTGGCGAAGAATATGAGTTCGACGAAAGAGGTGTTTTCCAGAGTGGTGCTCTAGCCAACGTAGTTGATGGCTGGCGTGGTAATGGTAATCAGGTGCCTCATAACCTGGCGCCAAATGCTGGTTGGGGTGGTAACCCGGTGTATTCATTCGGTAACCGTTTCCAAACTGATAACCGCTACAAGAAGACTCGCACAGTAGTTGATGATTACGGATTTAACTTGAAGTGGACACCTACTGATCGTTTGGAAATAACCACCGATTTACAACACATCGAAGCAACAACAGAAGATGATGACGTAACACTGATGTTTATGACCTGGGCAATTGTTGATGCTGATCTTCGTGGATTGCCAAACGTGTCTGTGTTGAACCCTTTCAGCTTTAAACCGGCGGGTCAATCTCAGCCATTTGATTTTGGCGATGCTCATTTCACAACGGAAGATTCCTTCCTGTATAACGCGGCAATGGATCACTTTGAGCGCAGTGAAGGTGACTCTGATGCAATCCGCTTAGATGTTAAATACGAAATGGACGGTTTCTTCAACAAGTTGAGAGTGGGTGTGCGTGCGGCCGAGCGTGAGCAAACAGTGCGGAACTCGGCCTACAACTGGGACAGATTGGGCCCTATCTGGGATGACGATGGTTACTGGTTGAGCAAGCCTGAAGTTGCTGATATGTATGACGGCGATGTCACCACTATCGATTGGAGTGATTTCTATCGCGGTGGCGTAGTGAACATTCAAGGTGGCAACAAAGTCCTGCACCCAAGTGACAAGATCACACAGGATTACGCTAACTGGGGAGCTATCTTCACGCCTCTCTATGATCCAAACGATTCAGAGACTTGTGGTAATGAATGGCGTCCTGCAGGTCAGCGCACCAAGGCGGAGTGGAATGGTACTTCTTGTGTTCCAGAAACCATCAACAACAAGTACTTCCTTGATAACGAGATCAACACTACCACTGAAACCAATAATGCCGCTTACGTTCGCGTGGATTTTGAGACCGAAGTGGGTGACATGAGAGTGAATGGTAACATTGGTGCTCGTTATGTTCGTATCAAAAACGAAACCAAAGGCTTCACTACTTATCCTGAATTGGCCAGAAGTAACCTGTTGCCAAGCGATTGGGATCCAAACAATGTTGACCCTGCCGATTATGATTTGTTTGATGAAAACAATGAGTTCCTGGGTGCAGTTAACAACTTCCTGCCTGATGACATTGTGGCGTTTGCCAACAAGGCTTATGTTCCTAACGTTGCTGAACGTACCTATGACGACATATTGCCAAGCTTCAACCTGAAAGTTGAAATTACGCCAGAACTGATTGGTCGTTTTGCAGTGTCCAAAGCTATTGCGTTGCCTGATATTGGTGATCTGAGAAACTACGTGAGCATCAGTCCTGCGGGCACGCTTTATGATTTCGAGCCTGCATATTGGGGGCCAAGCAATCCGCATCCAGATGCAAATGGGCATCCGTCAGGTCTGCCACAGGACCCAGATACTGGTGAGCCACTGGAACAGCAACAAATAGTTGATCCTGATTCAATTCTGTTTGAAGGCTGGAACGCAAGTGCGGGTAACCCCAACTTGAAGCCAATGGAATCTACCCAGTTTGATGCCTCTCTTGAATGGTATTTCAGCAATGTAGGTTCTTTGACGGCGTCTTACTTCTACAAAGATCTTTCAAACTTCTTTGTGAATGGTTCATTCTTCCGTGAGTTCACCAACCCTGTTAGCGGTGTAACACAAAACGTATTTGTGTCAGGCCCTACCAATGGTGAGAGCGGTAAGATGGAAGGTTTTGAACTGGGTTACCAACAGTTCTATGACATGTTGCCAGAGCCATTTGATGGTTTCGGTATTCAGGCCAACTACTCCAACATTCAGGCTAGCGGTGTACCTAACTCTAACCTGGCTGCGGCAGCTGGCGACTTTACCTTCCAGGACTCTGTTCCTCTGCAAGGTCAATCTGAGCACACCGCCAACTTTGTGTTGATGTATGACAAGTATGACTGGTCGGTGCGTTTGGCTTACAACTGGCGTTCAGAGTACTTGCTGACCTCAAGAGACGTGATCACTGGCTTGCCTGTATACAATGATGATGCAGGCTTCCTTGATGGATCTATTTTCTACAATGTAACAGACAGTATCCAGGTTGGTGTCCAGGCTGTTAACTTGCTGAACACTGAAACCCGTACCTCATCTCAAGTGGACAACAACTTGAAGTTGGGTCGTACCTGGTTCGTAAACGATAGACGTTATACCTTCCTGGTAAGAGCAAACTTCTAATCGGTTTGTTCTGAGGGTCAAGAGCGCGCCTGTTGGCGCGCTTTTGTTTTAAAGATCTGAAAAGTAATTAACATGACCGGTGAAATTAAATCCATTGTAATTTTAGGTGGTGGAACTGCTGGCTGGATGACAGCCGCAGCTTTGGCCAGATTTGTTGCATCCGATAATACAAAAGTGACTTTGGTTGAATCTGAAGCTATAGGAACTGTTGGTGTTGGTGAGGCAACCATACCCCATATCAGAGTATTTAATGAATTATTGGGTATAGATGAAGCTGTCTTCATGAAGCAGACCAACGCAACCTACAAATTGGGAATTCGTTTTAGTGGTTGGGGCGATAAGCTAAGCAATTATTACCATCCGTTTGGTGATCATGGATTTCCAATTGATGGAGTCGCGTTCCATCACTATTGGTTGGGTGCCAGACACTTGGGTGTGGATCTTCAGTCGTTTGATTCGTTTTCTATGGCCAATGTGTTAGCGCGAGAAAAGAAGTTTACCTATCCTTCTGCCAATCCTGACGATGTGTTATCCACCTTTTCTTATGCTTATCACATAGATGCCGGTGCTTATGCGGTGTTTCTTCGAAATTATTCCGAAAATAAAGGAGTGAAAAGAATCGAGGGAGAAGTGACCTCGATTATGAAAAATTCTGAAACTGGATTTGTTGAATCTCTGATGCTGGCGTCTGGTATGTCCGTTCAAGGGGATTTGTTTATTGATTGCAGCGGCTTTCGTTCCAGAATTCTCGGACAAGAACTCGGTGTTGAATTTCAAAGTTGGAAGCATTGGCTGCCCTGCGATTCTGCGCTGGCGGTACCAACGGAAAATGAAACTGAAATTTTGCCCTACACCCGCTCGACAGCGAAAACAGCCGGTTGGTGTTGGCAGATTCCGTTGGTGCATAGAATGGGGAATGGACATGTGTTTTCATCGGAGTTTATCAATGCTCAGGAAGCTAGGGATGAGCTGTGGAAGAATCTCACGGCCACGCCATTGCGGGACCCCGCATTAATAAAATTTGAAGCTGGTGTACGAAAAAAATCCTGGGACAAAAATTGTATCGCCATAGGCTTGGCTTGCGGATTTCTGGAGCCCCTTGAGTCAACCAGTATTTATTTGATTGAAGTCGCGATATTAAAACTACTGGAACTCTTTCCTGTTGATAAAAATCTTGGGATAGAAGAAAAGGAATTTAATCGTCAAATGGAAAATGAGTATTTCAAAATTCGTGATTTTATCATTTTGCATTACGCCATTAATCAGCGCTCGGAAGATTTTTGGCGCTATTGCGCTAATATGCCGCTTCCTGCCAGCCTCCAAGAAAAAATTGATGTGTTTAGATCAACAGCACAGATAGTTGAATATGACTCCGGACTTTTTATGCCGCCGAGTTGGTTAGCTGTTTACTTGGGACAAAATTTATTTCCATCCAGTTTTGATGCTCGATTGAGCGATGCAAAAATAAAAGGCGCTGTTTCATTGCTGAAGCAAATACCTGAACATCTAACTCAAATCGCAAATCGAATAACGGCACATGATACTGCGCTTGCAAAAAACCAGCAGCCTGCAGCGCAAATGAGTTTGTATGGTGTGAGGCGATGACTAATTTTAACCAAATATCCATAGTGGGAAACGGTTTGTCTGCCTGGATGATTGCCGCATTTATGGCAGAACAGTTGAAGCATACCAGCGCACAAATAACGATACACACGGGGCATGATGCAGAAGATGCTGCCGATATTCAGTCGCCCTTGCCACATATCAATGATTATTTGTCAGCAATTGGTGTCCCCCTGGAAACGTTTGTTCATGAAACTATGGCAGACATCAAGTTAGGGAATGCGTATTTTTTTGAGAATGAAAATCCTTTTTTTCACGTGTGGGGTGAGTATGCAGCTCCAAAAGGTGTTGTCGAGGCGCATCAGTTGCTGTTGCGGTTTCTTCAACTGGATGGAAGGGTTGATGTAAATAAATTATCTATAGGATCGGCATTTGCAGTCACAGGACGTTTTAAAATGCCGGTAAAAAACAAAGGTTCAATTTACGCAACCTATGAAAATTCATGGTCGTTTACAACCCGTTCGTTTTTGGCTCTGCTGAAAGCAGTCTGTGAAAAGCGTGGTGTGCAAATAGAAAGCAATCGCGTACAAAAAATTGAATCTAAAGATGATTCGATTTTTGTAGTTGGTTTTGATGGCTCGGAGCATAAAACGGATTATCTTGTTAATACGGCCCTTGAATTCGTTTCTGACAAAAGTTCGTTGATTAGTTTGCACGAAAGTTTGCCCTTTCAATTGAGGCAAGTTCGCAAAGGCCCAGTAAATCCTTGGGCAATGATAAACAAACTGCAGGCAACGCAAGACGGGTGGGTGCAAGAGGTGTCGCATAAAAGTGATACCGAGCTGAAGGAGTTTAATCTATCGCATCAGGATTCTGGCCAAATGTACATGAATGCGCGGCCGCGGGAGAAAAAAATATTGAATTTTGGTCCTGCAATGGCCAGCCTTCAGTCTCCCCTGATAGCATCTATTGATCTAAATATTATTGCGCTGAAATTGTTAATGCGGTACTTTCCGTCTATTACGGACGATCAATCAGTGGCGCAAGAATTTAATAATACAATTGTGAATGCAGTAGGGAATCTGCGAGATATTACGCAATTATGTTTAAAGCTATTATTTGATAAAAATAAGGCTGCACAACCTGTAATGAAGCTGTCGTCTATGGCGGAATATAAAATTAATTTGTTTAACCGACGTGGACGATATCCGGTTTTAGATAATGAACACTACAAACCGCAATGGCAAGTGTGGTTGTTAATTGGCTTGGGGTTCAGGCCCGAAAATCTTGAGCCTGTCACGCTGGCATTGGCGGCGGAGACGGTTAAAGCGCACATAGCAAAAGTCGAAAAATCGGTATTAAACGAATTATCTACAGTTCCCTTGGTTGGCAAAGTTTGAGTGATGCAATGAACAGTGAAAATTATTTGGATAACATCAATAAAATCGTGATAGTAGGCGGTGGCACCGCAGGTTGGATGACGGCTGCGGCTTTCGCAAAATATTTTAGAAATCAATTTTGTGAAATTACTTTGGTTGAATCAGAGGATATAGGCACTATTGGTGTTGGTGAAGCTACCATACCGCAAATTCAGGTCTTCAACCGCTCTCTGGGTATTGATGAAGATGATTTTATTCGAAAAACCCAAGGGTCTTTTAAATTGGGGATTGAATTTGTTAATTGGGGAAAAATAGGCGAAAGCTATATACACGCATTTGGCGGCGTTGGGCGAGATATGGACGCTATACCCTTCTATCATTATTGGGTAAAGCTCAATAAGCAGGGTAAATCTTCAGATATAGGTGAATATTGCTTTAACACCTTGGCCTCACGTCAAAATAAATTTATGCGATCCATTGATGCAGGTAATTCTCCCTTGTCGGATATTGCTTATGCCTATCATTTTGATGCGGGTCTTTATGCAAAATATTTGCGTGAATTTTCGGAAAAATTGGGTGTAAAAAGAATTGAAGGGAAAATTATCAATGTGAATCTTGAAAAAGATTCGGGAAATATTCGTTCCCTTAATTTGGAAAATGGATTAGAGGTCGAGGGCAATTTTTTTATCGACTGTACCGGGATGCATGCACTATTAATGGATAAAACCTTGAATGTGGGTTATGACGATTGGTCGCATTGGCTGCCCTGTGATTCGGCCTGGGCTGTGCCCAGTACAAAATTGCATCCCTTGCCATCATATACCCGTTCTACTGCGCACTCTGCGGGCTGGCAATGGCGAATTCCATTGCAGCACCGAACCGGTAATGGACATGTGTTTTCGCGGCGTTTTATGGATGTCGAACAGGCGCGTGAAATTTTATTAAACAATATTCAGGGTGAAGCTTTGGTCGAACCGAGATTGATAAAATTTTTGACCGGAAAGCGCAAAAAATTTTGGCACAAAAACTGTGTAGCCATTGGTCTTTCATCCGGTTTCATGGAGCCACTTGAATCAACCAGTATTCATTTGGTTCAAAGTGCTATAGCACGAATTATGTCGGTCTTTCCGAGAAAGCAAGTCAACCAGGTGGAGGTTGATTTTTATAATGAACAGGTTGCCTTTGAATACGAAAGAATTCGTGATTTTTTGATACTCCATTATAAAGTGACATCAAGAAATGATTCTAAATTTTGGGACTACTGCAGGAATATGGATATTCCAGATTCGCTTCATCAAAAAATAGAATTGTTTAAAGAGAATGCGCATGTGCATAGGTTCAATTCTGAATTGTTTAATGAAATTAGCTGGGTTGAAGTGATGTTGGGGCAGGGGTTATTTCCAAAGGGATATCATCCATTGGTCGATGTATTACCTGCAGAAGAATTTGATCGTCGAATGGCACATGTGAAACGCGTGCTGGATACAGCTGTAGATTACTTGCCTTTACATCAACAATTTATTAACGATAACTGTAAGTCAACAATGTAACAATGGAGATAAATCTATGCACAAATTAATCTTGTTAGGTTTGATAGCGTTTTGTGTTTCATGTGGGTCCGCAGGAATAAAACCACAAGATTGCCAAACCTTAAACTGGTTTGAGCAAGGCCAGAAAGATGGTTCTGAAGGTAAAGGAAAAGAGCTGCTGGATAAATACAAATCGGTTTGTACTGGTGCTGGTGTTAGTGTAAATGAAGGGCAGTACGCCAAGGGTTATCTGACCGGACTCAAAGCGTTTTGTACTTACGACCAAGGTTTTGAGTATGGATCCAAAGGCGGTGAGCCACACGCTTGTCCTGAGGGTACTGAATATAAATCCGGTTACGAAAAAGGTTATGCGAAATTTTTGGACATGAAAGAGCGCAGAGTGCTAGAGCGCTTGACTCGCCCATCAGGTAACTCAGATGTGGGAGCGCCAGCTGCTGGTGGCGTCGGTCCTTAATAATTCTGATTGTTCGGTTGACAATAAAAAAGGCATACATTTTTGTATGCCTTTTATTTTTTCGGAAAAAATATTTTTTACCAATGCCAAAGCGTCCCATCTTCCAATCTATTAACCGGTAAACAGGCGCGTTTGTAAGGATATTTGGCTGCAAGTTTTTCATCTATATCTACACCGTGGCCAATTTTTTCGCCGGGGGTGAAATAGCCGTCGTTAAATTCGTAGGCGCGAGTGAACACTTCTTCCATTTGTTCGCTGTGGGCCATGTGTTCCTGAATGCCAAAATTCGGCACCCAATAATCGAAATGCAATGCGGCACCCATGCATACAGGTGATAAATCGGTGGCGCCGTGAAAGCCAGTGCGCACGTTATACAAGCTTGCAAAATCAGCGATGCGACGCACGTGAGTGATGCCGCCTGCGTGAACAATTGTGGTGCGGATGTAATCTATCAATTGGTTTTGAATTAATTCGCGGCAATCGTGAATAGAATTAAATACTTCGCCAACTGCGAGAGGCGTGGTGGTGTGGTGACGAATTAATTTGAAAGCATCCTGATTTTCGGCAGGGACTGCATCTTCCATCCAGAATAATCTAAAGGGCTCCAAATCTTTGCCCACACGTGCCGCTTCAATCGGTGTTAAACGATGATGCACATCGTGCAACAAATGTAATTCATTACCAAATTCTTTGCGCACAGCAGCAAAGACTTCCGGAATGTAATTCATATATTTTTCGGTTGACCAACTTTCAACGTTGGGTAAATCCGCATCGGCCGGTTCATAACTTTTGCTGCCTTTGGCGACACCGTAGACTTTTTCGATTCCAGGAATTCCGCATTGCACGCGAATGGCTTTGTACCCTTTAGCTTTGGCTTTGGCGACAGCTTCGAGCGTTGAATCCAAATCTTTTCCGTTGGCGTGGCTGTAAACCATGATGCGATCGCGGCTGCGACCGCCCAACAATTGATAGAGCGGCATGTTGGCGAGTTTGGCTTTGATGTCCCAAAGCGCGACATCAATACCTGCTAATGCTGTCATGCCGATTGGTCCGCGACGCCAATAGGCGCCGCGATAAAAAAATTGCCAAATATCTTCAATTTGCTGTGGATCGCGACCAATCAACGTAGGCAACAAATAATCTTCAAGATAAGAGACAACCGATTTTTCGCGGCCATTGAGCGTTGCATCGCCAATACCATAGACACCTTCGTCAGTCGTGATTTTTACAGTAACAAAATTTCTTCCCGGGCAGGTGACTATCACCTTGGCATCAACAATTTTCATGCAGCTCTCTCAATACTCAATATCAATCATTCAAAATCAAAAACGTTTGGATTCTTGCGGGCCCAGGTAACTGGGCTTTAATCCACCTGTATTTATTAAAACTTTTTGCAGGGTCACACCCGCATCCAAGCTATAAATTCGCAATTTGTGCCGCCCGCTTCGATTCACTTGATGTTGCGTCACGCTGCGGCGCACGTCACTGCGAACGGTTTCATCCCACGTGGGGCTTGTCATATCTTTGGTCAGTTCAACCTGCTGGGGTTTTTCACCCTCGAGAGAAATTGCGTAACGCAATCCGCGATTGGGCAAGAAGGGCCAGCTGGGCGCAAACAAACTTTCTATAGAAACAGTTCCGGTTGTAAACAAGTAAACATCATACTCAAGATAAGGCGCTTGTTCAGCCGCATCAAAATGCCAATCGCCTATGGGGTAGACCGACATGGAAGATAGAGTCCTGCCATGTTGCGGAATCACTTCCCAATTCAAATTGCCGCTGGCACCTTTCGAACTGTAATGCTCGGCCTCGATACTGAGGTAACCATCAGCCTCAACGAAACCTTTTAACTCCGATTTTTTGTACTCAGGATTAAAAATGCTGACCTGAATACTCGCACCCCACCAACTGGCGCTGCCAGTGATCTGGATTTTGCCAGTGGCATTGCCTTTGGGCGCTTTTTTCCAGTCAATTGAGACTTTGATCGGCGTTTGATCTTTAACTTGTATACTAGTTGCGCTCAGTATAATCCATGGCGCACTGGCTTGTGCAGTGGCGGTGAAATTTTCTTTGCCTTTGTTGAAGACAACAAGCTCTCTTTCCTGTTTGCCGAAGGGATCAAATCGTGGCAAGGCGTAGGCCGTGGGCACCGGAAAGGCGTCTTCCATGCCTTCAAACGCAATACCCATTTCCGCGGGAGCTGAGGGTTGATAATCATGGGTGATGGGTAGGGTGTCCTCAGCCGGATTATTCCAATAGACATAACCAATGTGCGGCTGCGACATCATGTGATTCCATTTACCATTTTTTAATGCGTGATATTCGGCTTCGAGTGCAGCATCTTTTGCAAATAATGCTTTGACTTTATCTGCGTATTGATTAGCAACCGAGCGCATTTGTTTTGCGTAGAGATGATTCTTCGCTTGTGCGTCGTACATCTCGGTAATATTGGCGCTGGCTTTGGTTGGGAATAGTACTAATTGATAAAAAGCATCACGCTGATCAACCGGCATTTTTGCATAAAGTGTTTCGGCTTTTTCAGCGAGAGATTTTATGTGTTGAGTCACGCGATTGGATTCATCGTAATGAATTTGGCTGTAAATATTCGCTTCTTGTAATTCAGGTTTGCGATTTTGATTGTGGCGAGTGTAACCCGTCATAATTTCCGCAATCTCTTTTGCGTATTGCGTACCAAATTCGCGTGTGGCCCAGAGTGTCGAAAATTCCGGAATGCGTTCTTTTGGCCAAGCCTCAGGGTTCCAGGCCATGTTTAAGAAAAATTCAATCGGATATTCCATGGGTTTTAAATCACCCACATTTACAATCCAGATTTTGTTGGCTTGCATTTCATAGGCCAAATGCATTTGTTCCCAAATTTTGGCGATGGAAACAGTATTGATCCAGCGATAAGAACGCGGCCCGCCAACATAATCAAAATGATAATAAACACCGGCGCCGCCAACACGTTTGCGTTCTTCGGGTGATGGCAGGCGGCGAATATTGCCCCAGTTGTCGTCACACCATAATAAAATGACATCATCGGGCACGCGCATACCGCGCTCATAAAAACCCTGCACTTCTTTGTAGAGTGCCCAGACCTGCGGAACTTGTGTGACTTGATCTTCGCCAAAAACTTTGCCAAGAATTTCACGTTGATCTTTTACAATGCGCTCGAGCAAACCAATATTTTCACCCTCGCTCATAGGCGTATCCGCTTGGCCGCGCATACCGAGTGTATAAATACTTTCGTAATTTTTATTGCGTTTAGCTCCATCCATCCAGAAGTTGTATAAATTTTCCGGATTTTTTGAATATTCCCAGACACCTTTGCCGTAACGATTCCATTCTTTATCCGCGCGCATCATGGGTTCGTGGTGAGAGGTGCTCATGACTATGCCGTACTCATCGGCGAGAATCATATTTTGAATATCGTCATCCGCGAAGGCGTTGTTCCACATGGCTGGCCATAAAAAATTTGCCTTCAGTCGCAACAACAATTCAAATACTTTTTCATAAAAATGATGATTGTAATCGCCGTATTTTTCTTTTACCCAGTTAGTCAACGCAGGCGCTTCGTCATTTAAAAATATACCGCGATATTTTACTTTGGGTATTTCAACAACTTGCAGTTTGCGATCTATAAAAATTTTATCTTTTTTCTTGGCGGGCACATCCGCCCACCAATACCAGGGCGATACACCAATTTGTTGACTTAAACTGTAAATACCATAGCTGGTGCCGCGTTTGTCTGCGCCCACAATTACCAATGCGCGTTTAATGCCTGCGAAAGGTTTGTCGACTACCGCAACTTGAAATGCATCCCATTGGTTACGAATTTTATCGACAGTAATTTTTTTGTTTTGAATTAATTGATCGATCCAACGGCTTTTTCCCAGAGTGCCTGCAATGATCACATAATCAGAATCGGGTAATTGCCAAAGCAAATCAGGTTTTTGGTTGGTAACTGATTGAATATCCGTTTGTAAATTTGCCAGTGCGCGTTTCACGCCAGGCCAGTCGTTTTCGTCGCTGACAATAGGTGCCACTAGCTGTTTATTCGCCAATATAAAATCGCTGGAAGAAGTGCTTAACCAGGATTTTTCACCGAGAGCCCAGGTGTGGGATGAAAAAAGAACAATGCTTGTCAGCAACAATAAAAATCGAAAAATTGAACCTGCAGAATGCATAAGGCTCTCCTGTATCGGTGGGTCGATAAAATAAGGATGTGGCTGTGCTTTGACGATTAGAGAATGAACTAACGGAAAAGCATCTTGTTATGGAGTTTGTGTGACGTTTTTATTCTGGTCGAAAAATCAATTTTTTCCAGTTTTTGTTTTGAGTGATTATAAGCAGGTAGTTCAAAATAAAACAGGCTCCATCCGGAGCCTGTTTATGAATCCATTATTGGTTAGTGCAAGTGTTACCCAGTAATGCATCGGCAAATCCGCGCAGTGCAGGTTTGTCGTTGTAGTTATTGTCGAATAACAAGGGCCAAGAGATTTTTTGGTTGTTGAAATCAGCAGCATACAAACCATCTAACCAAGTATTAGCATCAGTTGTTCCCCAAACTGTTATGCCCCCACGCTGAGCTTCCGGTACTGTATCCAAATAGGCTTTAACAATGTCGCAATATTTTTTCTTCTGTTCCAAAGCGACAGCCGTTGAGAAAACACTGATTTTGTTGGCAGGATAACTATCGCAATAAGGCTGGTTAACCGCTACATCCAGTTCGGTAATTTTGACTTTTAATCCTAAATCCACCACTTTTTTCATTGCAGCTGCAATAGTTGATGCATTTGGGTATCTCAAACACACGTGCATTTGAAAGCCAACACCAGTGATCGGAATACTGCGATTTTTAAAATCCTGAACCATGGCAATCATTTTGTCGGTTTTCGAGCCGTTTTGTTCAATGTTGTAATCGTTGTAGTACAAATCAACCGTTGCATTTGCCGCGCGCGCTGCCAGAAATGCCTTTTCGATGTAGATAGGACTGTTACCGCTTTTTACATAAAATGTAGAGTCTGTAGTTCGGAAGTCTGAGTTGCCATCAGTTAGTGCCTCATTCACTACATCCCAGCTTGTCACATTACCTTTGGTTTCAAAATGGTCAACAATGGTTGTAATGTGGTTTTCAAGTGCAGTAATGAAGTCTGCTGGGGTTCCCGACCAGTTTTTCATAAAATTAGGCACTTGATAGTCAGCATGCCAAACCAACGCGTGTCCGTGAATGGTCATGTTTTTGCTGAGCGCATAATCAATGAAAGCATCGGCATCGGTAAAAGTGTAGTCAGAAATGGTGCCGGTATTGTTGTCTGGATGCAGGTATTTCATCTTCATGATATTGCCGGCGGTCATCTGATTAAAATGCTTTTCGACAACAGCTTTTTCTGAATTGTTTGTCAGAATATTGAAGCTTGGGCCGTCATTGTTAGTGACTGCTGCGCCAATTGGGAAGCTTGTTGGTGCCAAATCTCGCAGGTGATCCACATTGGCATTGTAAGCCGGGCCACTTGAAGAACTGGAGCTAGAGCTTGAGCTACTAACAGGCGCGGCCAAAGTAATTTTTGCACTTTTGATGGTGACAATACCGGTTGGAGTGCCTTTGGCTTGAATGCCCATTTGAATATCGTTGGCGGTTTGATTGAACTTGTCATCCGACTCGTCAATGGTGCAAGTTAATGTAACGTCAGAGCCAGCTGTTAACTCAGAGTTATTGGATGAACAATCCCACTCACCTTTTGACCAATCATTTTTGATTTGGGCAAAAATTTGTAGATTCGCTCCACTGGATTTAAATTCGCTGCTGACATTAACCACCAATTCAAAAACTGCATTTTCCAGTTGAGTGGGTTTCAGGTAATCAAACACGGCACCTACGCCATCGCCTGCAGCGGTAAAGCTAACGCCATCAGAGTTGTAGTTGACGCCTGAGTTGCCAGTTCCGCCAGATGAGTTGCCTCGCCAGCCGGTAGTCATATCAATAGTAACCACAGTCGGCGCCGCACTTGAACTGGACGAACTGATTGAGGAACTAGAGCTAGAAGAACTGGAAGAGCTTGATGTTTCCATGCTCGAAACACTGGATACCTCTGACGCGCTGGACATGGAGCTTGCAACGGAGCTGGATACCGAACTCGCGCTGGATAAAGAGCTTGATGCGAGGGATGAGCTTGGGTTGTCGTTACTGCCGCCGCTACCACCACAGGCAGTGAGTGCTGAAAGCGTTATTGCAAGCAATAGGGGGTTCTTAATCTTGTTGATTAACATGGGTGTTGCCTCTCTTAGCATTATTGTTGGGTGTAAGAGTATCGGGCGATAAATAGTCGCATTTCTCATCCTGATACATCTGGTCAATTAAACCATATGTCTATTCGAAGTGATACGCGATTTGGATTAAGAATTGCTATCGGCTGAGGCTGAGCACAAATAAAAAAGCCACCCGAAGGTGGCTTTTTGCGATCAAGCGGCTGATTAGCCTTCCATTTGTTCCAGTTCTTTGCCCTTGGTTTCTTTGATGTATTTGGCAACAAAGAAGACTGAGAGCAATGAGAAGAAAGTGTAGATGCCATAGGCGCCCGCCAAGCCAATTGAAGAAGCCAGCAGGATCGGGAAAGTCCAGGTGATCAGGAAGTTGGCACCCCATTGGCCCAAGCCGGCGATTGCCAGAGACGAGCCGCGCATCTGGTTGGGGAACATTTCGCCCAACATAATCCAGGTTACGGGACCCCAAGACATATTGAAGAAAATCACATAGAGATTGGCGGCAACCAAAGCCAGAATACCGTTGCTGCTGGACAATTGGAGTTTTCCGGCCTCATCAACGGGTGCGCCAGCAAAGGCAAAAGCAACCAGTGCAAGTGTGATCGCCATGCCAACAGATCCAAACGTCAGCAATGGTTTGCGACCAATTTTGTCGACAAAAAAGAAAGTGATAAAACAAGCTGCGATACTCACAGCGCCAGACAGCACGTTAGTCAACAGTGCATCACTTTCCGAGAAGCCGGCAGCCTGCCAGAGTACAGCACCGTAGTAAAACACCACGTTGATACCGACGAATTGCTGTAATACAGCAAGGCCGAAACCAATCATAACTATGGGTTTTGCACGTTTGGTAGCTTGATTCACTATATCTTTGAAGCTGGGTTTGTGATCCTGTGCGAGAGTATTGCGGATCTCAACAATTTTGGCTTGTGAGTTTTGCGCACCATAAAGATTGCCCAATACTTTGGCGGCTTTGGCATCTGAGCCTTGTGATACTAAAAAGCGAGGGCTTTCGGGGATCAAAAATAAAGCAAAGAAGAAAATAAACGCGGGAATCAATTCCATCCAGAACATCCAGCGCCAGGTTTCGTAACCCAGCCAGAACATATTAGTTGAACTGCCAGCAAATTCGGCTAGCAAGTAGTTGCTTAAAAACGCACAAAACAATCCGGTGATAATCGCAATTTGCTGTACGGAGCTTAATTTGCCGCGCAGATGTGCAGGAGTAACTTCACTGATATACGCAGGGCAAATGATACTGGCAGCGCCCACAGCTAAACCACCAATCACACGGTAGATAATAAATTCAAACGAGCCAGTCGCAACACCTGATCCCCAGGCGGAAATGATGAACAGAATCGCGGAGATCATCAGTACCCACCAGCGACCAAACTTGTCGGCAGCGCGACCAGCGATCAAGGCACCAAAGGCGCAGCCAAGTAACATGGACGCCACTCGGAACGAGTTGTCGTCACGCGCCTCCCACATAAACCACACAAATAAAATGGCAGCAATAAATGCCAATTCTTTGCGCACAAAATAAAGAGCTATGGTGGCTAACACGGCAGAACCCAACGCCAGATAAATCGACAATGTCGATCTGACCGATTCGCCAGTGGTGAGGCTAAAAGCCTGATTGAGGCCATCATAAGTTCCGTTCACTACTCCACTATCAAACCCAAATAAAAAACCGCCAATAGTGGCGATGATAGTAATGAGCACGACAAAGGACATATTCGCCTGGTTGGCGCTGACTGGTTGGTTCATGGAAGTACCTGTCTGGTTGTTGTAGCTGTTATTGAAATAATAAAACGCTCGTCTGTATGACGATTGGGCGCGGATATTACCCCAATATGGTTGGGGCAACCATATTGGGGTCCGTAAATAAAGTTAAATCTCGAAGGAGAAACCGGACTGAGTCAGTTGTTCGTAAGCCTCAGCGTCAAAGGTGTATAGGTTGGCTGCGCGGTGGGGCACCCCCTGTTGCTTCTCGTTGCAAGGCGATAACAGATTCATTTTCATGATCTTGCGGCGGAAGTTGGGTTTGTCCAGACGGATATTCAATATCGCCTCATAAAGCGCTTGTAACTGGAGCAAGGTGAATTTTTCGGGTAACAAATTAAAGCCGATAGGCTTGTGACAGACCTGGTGGCGAAGGACTTTGAGGCCGTGTTCGATAATTTCTGCATGGTCATACACCAGCTCGGGCAGATTGTTAACGCTTTGCCAGTTAACTTGCTCCGCCGTTTGCCCAGCCACCAACGAAAATTTATCGGCGCTAACCAATGCATAGTAGGCAACCGTGACTACGCGTTCGTCGGGGAATCTATCCAGTCGCCCAAAAGTTTTGAGTTGTTCCAGATACACATCTCGAATGCCGGTCAGTTCTTCCAGCAAACGATAAGCTGCATCACGCAGGTTTTCGTCATAGCGTATCCAACCACCCGGCAGCGCCCATTTGCCCTGATGCATGGGGTCGGTTTGGCGAACCAGCAAAATTTTCAGCTGGTCATCATCCAAACCGAAAATCAGGTTATCTATGGATAAGGCTTTGATGACATTGTCAGGAAGTTTGAGTGCTTCGTTATTTCGACTGCTGGGAATATGTTGGCTGGACACAAAAATTTCCTTCAATGACAAGGTTCGTTATTATCGCCGTTCGTTGGCCGAATCAATCGGCCGGTGATGCCTAAAAACTGGGCTATTCTATAAGCCGACAAGAATAAAGTGAATGTTGTTTTATCTTGTTGTCAAAAAGACAATAAGCGAGTATTCTAGCCTTCAACTAAAAACCACTAGCGAGATAGACCAATGTTATTTCTGGGTATTGATCTGGGAAGCTCCTCCACCAAGTTATCTGTGCTTGACGGCCGCACAGGCAAAAGCCTGGGTTCGCTCTCTTATCCCGAGACTGAATTGGCCATCAACAGCCCTCAACCCGGCTTTGCCGAGCAAGATCCGGAAGTCTGGTGGGATTGCATCCAAAAAGGTTTCAATCGTTTGGTAAGCCGCGGTGGTTTTGATCCGAAAAAAATTACCGCGATTGGTATTTCATATCAAATGCACGGATTGGTTTTGGTTGACCAAAATCAAAAAGTATTGCGTCCATCCATCATATGGTGTGATAGCCGCGCAGTGCCACTCGGCAATTCCGCATTGAGTGATATGGGTCGCGATTATTGTTTTGGGCATTTGTTAAATTCACCTGGTAATTTCACTGCAGCCAAATTGCGTTGGGTGCAAGAAAATCAACTGGAGATTTTCAGCAAAGTTTACAAAATGATGTTGCCCGGTGATTTTATTGCGATGAAATTAACCGGCGAAATTACTACCACTGCATCAGGTTTATCTGAAGGTACTTTGTGGGATTTCAAAGAAAATCGCGTCGCGATCGAATTGTTGGCACATTGGGGAATTGATAGCAGTGTCATTCCAACTCTGGTGCCGAGTTTGGGTGTGCAAGGTGAAGTAAAATCCGAAGTGGCGCGCTTGTTAGGTTTGGGTGAGGGCGTAAAAGTTTGTTATCGCGGTGGCGATCAGCCCAACAATGCTTTTAGTCTTAATGTATTGCAACCGGGCGAAGTGGCTGCGACCGCTGGTACATCCGGTGTGATTTACGGCGTGACAGATAAACCCGCTGCTGATGTTGAATCGCGCGTGAATACATTTTTGCATGTCACTAACACTGAGCAAGAAAAACGTAACGGTGTATTGGTTTGTGTGAATGGTTGTGGTCGTTTGTATTCCTGGTTGCGTCAAACGATTAGTGCGGCAGGTGCAACACCCTCATATCCGCAATTGAATGATTTGGCACAACAAGTTCCTGTTGGTAGTGATGGTTTGGTATTTCATCCATTCGGCAACGGCGCAGAAAGAATTTTTCAAAATAAAAATTTGGGTGCGCAATTACGCAATCTGGATTTTAACCGCCATGGTTTGGGCCACATGGTACGTGCAGCGCAGGAAGGTATAGTGTTTTCGTTGAACCAGGGGTTTGATGTTCTTAAATCGCTGGGTGGTAGTTGTAATCTGGTGCGCGCAGGCAAAGGCAATATGTTTTTGAGTGATGTGTTTACGCAAACTTTTGCTAACACCACGCAAGCGGCTGTTGAATTGTTTGAGACTGATGGAGCAGAGGGCGCTGCGCGCGCTGCTGCATTAGGGTCAAATTTTTACGCTTCTGCCAAAGAAGCATTTAATGGGTTAACGCGAGTGGCAGTGGTTGAGCCGCAAGCGAATCTGGCGGCGCAGTATCAAGATGCTTATCAAGCATGGGTGAGTTTGTTGCCAAAATAAATCACCGTCTCTCAATTTTTTATCAAAAAATAATTGAGCGAGGGTAAAGTTTTTTAACGCGAGACTGATATTTTTTCAAAAAGGTGAACAACATGAGCATTACTCTTGGCAGCAAAGAATACTTTCCCGGGATAGGCAAAATTGCTTACGAAGGTCCAGATTCTGATAATCCACTGGCTTTCAAATACTACGATGAAAATCGTGTAGTAGCTGGCAAAAAATTAAAAGACCATTTCAAGTTTGCAACTTGCTACTGGCATTCTTTCTGTGGTGCCGGTCATGATCCATTTGGTCCAGGTACCAAAATTTTCCCATGGGCTGCAACACAAGATCCAATCGCTCGCGCCAAAGAAAAAATGGATGCTGCGTTTGAATTTATCACCAAAATTGGTACGCCTTATTACTGTTTCCATGACGTCGATTTAATTGATGAGGCGGGTAGCCGTGCAGAAACGTCCAAGCGTTTGCAAGCCATTACTGAATACGCCAAAGAAAAACAAAAAGCCTCTGGTGTGAAATTGTTGTGGGGTACAGCGAATTTGTTCTCTAACCCACGCTATATGAACGGTGCGTCTACCAACCCTGACTTCAACGTAGTGGCTTATGCCGGTGCGCAATTGAAAGATGCGATTGACGCAACTATTGCATTGGGCGGTGAAAACTATGTGTTCTGGGGCGGCCGCGAAGGTTACATGAGCCTGTTGAACACCGACATGAAGCGCGAACAAGAACACTTGGCTCGCTTCCTGACTATGGCTCGCGATTACGCACGCAGTCAAGGTTTCAAAGGTGTGTTCTTCATCGAACCAAAACCAATGGAGCCTTCAAAGCACCAATACGATTTTGATGCTGAAACTGTTATTGGTTTCTTGCGTCATCACGGTTTGGATAAAGATTTCAAATTGAATCTGGAAACCAACCACGCAACTTTGGCCGGTCACACTATGTGCCACGATATGCAAGCAGCTGCTAACGCTGGCATGTTGGGTTCATTGGATGCTAACCGCGGCGATTATCAAAACGCTTGGGATACTGACCAGTTCCCTTACAATCTGAACGAAACTGTTGAGATGATGCTGGTCTTCTTGCGCGCGGGTGGTTTGCAAGGTGGTGGTGTTAACTTCGACGCTAAAGTTCGTCGTAATTCTCCAGATCCAGTTGATATGTTCTACGGTCATATCGGCGGTATGGATACTTTCGCACGCGCATTGATTATTGCGGATAGTCTGATCCAAAAATCACCTATCGAAAAAATGCGCAAAGAGCGTTATGCCACTTTCGATTCTGGCAATGGTGCAGCTTATGAAACGGGTAAGTTAACGCTGCAACAGTTGGCTGAAATTGGCAACACTGGCGGTGAAGTGAAATTGACTTCTGGTCGTCAAGAGCTCTACGAAAACATTATTAACCAATACATTCGTTAATTCTGTTTTGACCATAAGGCGCCAGTCATCGCAAGGTGGCTGGCGTTTTTATTTGCCCTTCAAGATGATCAATTTGTGTAAATTGTTTTTAGTGCTATACCAACAAGGACTAGAGTTACCTCTTCTTCACAGTGGAATAAAACAATGAATCGTTTACGTTCAATCACATCTGTTTTTATTTTTTTTATAGCTGCTTTGGTGGTGCCTCAGGCGTTTTCTAAAGAGCCTGTTTACAAAGACCCCAAGCAACCCATCGACAAACGTGTGAATGATTTACTCAAGCGTATGACGCTTGACGAAAAAGTCGCGCAGCTGCAATCGGTGTGGCAACCGCGTCAACAATTGGAAACGGACGCTGGTGAATTTAATCCAGAAAAAGCCAAAGAATTTCTGGGTAATGGTGTTGGCCATTTGGTCAGGCCTTCCGAAAATAAAGCGATTAAAACCCCAAATAAAACGCCGACACAAACTGTTCTGTTTAATAACGCATTGCAAAAATGGTTGATTGACAATACGCGATTGGGAATTCCTGCGCTATTTCACGACGAAGCTTTGCACGGTCACGCGGGTTTGTATTCCACCAGTTTCCCGCAAGCGATTGCACTGGGCAGCAGTTGGGATCCGGCACTTTTGTACGAAGTGAATCGTGTGATTGCAGAAGAAACCCGCATTCGTGGTGTGCATCAAGTTTTATCACCGATTATGGATGTGGCGCGTGATCCGCGCTGGGGTCGTATAGAAGAAACTATGGGTGAAGATCCTTATTTAATTGCGGAATTAGGTGTTGCTCAAGTAAAAGGCTTGCAAGGTGACGACGGTAAAAAAATTCCGTCGGATCGTGTGATTGCAACACTTAAACATCTTGCGGGTCATGGTGAACCTTCGGGTGGATTAAACATTGGGCCAACCCCTGTTGGTGAGCGTGGATTAAAAGAAATTTTCTTGCCGCCTTTTGAAGCGGCGGTACGTGTGGGTGGTGTGCGCAGTGTGATGGCGTCTTACAACGAAGTGGATGGCATTCCTTCGCATTCCAGCGTTGAATTGCTCGATACTATTTTGCGCAAAGAATGGGGCTTTAATGGCACCATTGTGAGTGATTATTTTGCCATTGAAGAATTAATGGGGCGTCATCATCTAACTGATTCGCTCGGCGGCGCTGCTGAATTGGCATTAAGAGCCGGTGTGGATGTCGAAACGCCCAACGTAAAAGCCTATGGTGAATTGGCGCGTTTGGTCAAAGAGAAAAAAATTAGTGAAAAATTAATTGATCAATCGGTTGCTCGCGTATTGCGCGATAAATTTATGATGGGTGTATTTGAAAATCCTTACACCAAAGTTGAAGGTGTTGAAGAATTTGTTGGCAATGCAGAGCACCGTAAACTGGCGCAGCTGGCTGCGGAAAAATCTATTGTGCTATTGAAAAATGAAAAAGATTTGTTGCCATTAAATAAATCTTCAATCAAATCCATTGCTGTTATTGGGCCGCATGTTGATGAAACTTTGCTGGGTGGCTATAGCGATGTGCCAAGGCAAACCGTGAGCATTTTGCAAGGCATTAAAAATTATTTAGGTAATTCAGCAGTTGTCTATCACGAGAAAGGCACAATTCTGACCAAACTCCATTGGCAACCTTTTGCGGATTCAATCGCAGCCAATTCTTATTCAAAAGAACGTTGGCATACAGATGAAGTGGTATTTCCAACGGCGGCTGATACCAAAGGCATGATTGAAAAAGCAGTCGCTGCTGCAAAAAAATCTGATGTGGCTTTGGTAGTAGTTGGTGATAACGAAGCAACTTCACGTGAAGCCTGGGCGGAGAGTCATTTGGGTGATCGCACCAGTTTGGATTTATTAGGTGAACAACAAGCTTTGGTTGATGCTGTGCTGGCAACCGGTAAGCCCACAATTGTATTACTGATTGGTGGTCGTCCATTGGCGATTACAAAAATTTCACAAACTGCGCCAGCGATTTTACAAGGCTGGTATTTGGGGCAAGAAACAGGCACTGCAGTTGCCCGTGTATTGTTTGGCGATGTTAACCCCGGTGGTAAATTACCCGTAAGTGTTGCGCGTTCAGTTGGGCAATTACCTGTGTATTACAATCACAAACCCACTGCAAAACGCGGCTATGCATTTGATACCACCGAGCCGCTTTTTCCCTTTGGATTCGGTTTGAGTTACACCCAATTTGCCTACAGCAATTTGCAATTAAGTAAAAAAGAAATTTCAGCCAATGAAACTTTGGATATCACTATGACGGTGACTAACACCGGCAAACGCGTAGGCGACGAAGTGGTTCAGCTTTATGTGAATGATCCAGTTGCTACCGTAACTCAACCGGTGAAAAGTTTGCGTGGTTTTAAACGTGTGAGTTTAATGCCGGGTGAATCCAAAAAAGTGACTTTCACTTTGTCAGCTAATCAATTGGCGTTTTATGACAGACAAATGAACTATGTAGTGGAGCCTGGGCAAATTAAGCTCATGTTGGGTTCATCTTCTGCCGATATTCGTTTGCAAGGCCAATTTGATATCAAGGGCAAAACTACGGATGTCAGTGGTTCGAAAGTCTATTTGACGCCGGTCACAGTTCAGTAACTATTTCTGAATCGACTAAAGCCTCCGCATGGGGGCTTTTTTATTTTATTGGCAATCCCGAAAAATCCTGATTAGTATGTTGCGGCTGACTTTTCGGCGTTTTATGACTCATTAGGGATGTTTATCTATGGCAAAATTAATTTCGGGTGTATCCGTGGCAGCCTTGGTCGTCTTGGTTGGTTGCGGCGGCGGTGGTAGTGATTCTTCTCGTGGCGAGGTTGTTTCATCTGATTGGAAAGCGGGCGTGTATAACGACTCGGACGATTTTAAAAATAAATGCGAATCACCGCGCAGTGGCAGAAGTCAAATCACCAATCTTCCTTTTCCGGATCAAAGAGGAAGTGCAGTGGATGAGAAAAATTTCTTGCGTTCCTGGAGTCACGAAACCTATCTTTGGTACAAAGAGTTGCCAGATATAAATCCAGCCAATAGCGATACGCCCCAAAAGTATTTTGAAAAATTAAAAACCAGTGCCAAAACCACATCCGGTAAAGACAAAGATTATTTTCACTTTTATGAAGCAACAGAAGATTCTGAAGCTTGGGAAGCGGGTATTTCTTATGGATATGGTTTGGAATTAACGCTGGTATCGGACAGGGTGTTTAAAGTTGTTTTTGTGCAGCCAAACTCACCAGCTGCAACTGCAGGCGTCAAACGCGGCGACGAAATTATTGAGTTGGATAATTATGTTGTTGCCACAGAAAATTCCAATGCAGGCATTGATGCAATGAATGACGCATTGGCTCCGGATAATGTTAACGAAGCGCACAAGTATAAATTTAAGCGTGGGGCTTCAACTTATGAAGTCACCTTGGTTTCTGCGCAAATCGATGTATCTGCCATTACCAAAACAGCGGTTATTAATCAGGGTAGTAATAAAGTCGGCTACATTCAATTCAATACCTTTATCCAAAAAGCACAGGATGAATGGGTAACGACTATTAACAATATGAAAAGCGCCGGAGTGAATGATCTGGTGTTGGATATGCGTTACAACGGCGGTGGTTTGGTGTCCATTGCGTCTATGGTGAGTTATATGATTGGCGGTAGCAATGTAAGTAACAAAACCTTTATTCAGTATGTTGCCAATGATCAATACGCGCCGGACACACCCATAAAATTCACCGCATCTGGATTGTATGGTGCCAATCAAAATGTTGCCTTGCCGACACTCAATTTTAATCGCGTCTATGTGCTGTCGACCGGAGACACTTGCTCTGCCAGTGAATTGGTGGTGAATAGTTTGCGCGGTGCAGGTGTGAATGTGTTTTTGGTTGGCGATACCACTTGCGGAAAACCTTATGGGTTCACTCCAGAAGATAATTGCGGAACCACTTATTACACCATTCAATTTAAAGGAGTGAATGCCAACAATTATGGTGATTATGTTGATGGTTTTGTGCCTTCATTAACTGATAACGGTTCTGAAAGAGTTAAAGGCTGTTTCGCGGCTGATAATTTAAATTACGAGTTGGGTGATACAACAGAACCATTATTAGCGAAAGCCTTAACGCTAATGCAAACCGGTGGCTGCGATACGGTTTCTGTTAGCGGTGCACAAAAATCACCAGCGCCTGTTGTGAACGGAAAAATGGTTCGCTCACCGCGTGATGAAATTGCGATTTTTGATTTGTAGTTTTCACCCCCTCCTAGCCTTTGATCAAGAGGGGAGTCGTCCCCCACTCTGAAAAAGGGGGCTAGGGGGGATTTAAGATCTTCGTAAAATTAAACATCCAAAATCCCTCCCCCCGCCTCCCTTTTTTAAAGGGAGGAGCTAATTACCAATTCGCAACCCACTTCAATTGCCAGAAATGTTTCGGCGCCGGGAAACCAATATCAGTTTGGTAATTTTCACCAAAAGCATTCGCAACTTTTAATGTAAGGCGATGATTCTGGTTGATAGACCAGGTCGCAGCTGCATCGAGTTTATCGTATTGCGGCAATGTTTCTTCAACGGACGGGCCACTGTATTGGCTCGCAGCAAATCGGTCGTCGACTGATAAATAATTCAAACGGAATGACCAATTATCGTTGAATTGATAATCCGCAGTTGCACCATAGGTCACATCGGGGCGGCCCAATAAGTGAGAGTCTGATTGCAGCAGATCTATATCAATATAATTTGCGAGCAATTGTAAATGTAATTGATCGCTTACTTGCCAGCCAAAGGTTGCTTCAACACCGGAGGTATCAACACCGGGGCGATTAACATTGGTGAAAAGCTCGGGTTCGAAATCAATTAAATTTTCGTATTCGTGTTTGAAATAAGTCAGGCTTGCAGTCAGATGTTCGATTTTCCACTCGGCACCTGTATCCCAGGCGTCAACTTCTTCTGATTTCAAATCTTTATTGCCAATCAAGCCGTGACCCAATGCGTAAAAGCTGGGTAATTTAAACCCACTGTTTGCATTGGCGAACCAGCGCCAGTTTGAATTGAATTGATAGCTCACACCGAATTGATGTGTGTTGTAATCTTTTTCATCTTCCACTTGGTCCTGGCGCAAACTGGCTTGTACCAACAATTCTGGTGTTAAATAAATATTGGCGTTTATAAAACCGCTGTTAATGTCGCGTTCCAATGAATAATCTGTCGGCATTATCATGCCGAAATCAACAAAACCGGTGCTATCACCATCTTCTTGTTTGTTCGCTACACCAATGTTGAACCAGAGTTGATCCGAAGGGCTAATACGATTGATCCATTGCAATTCAGTGCGTGTGAATTCAGTGTTGGTACCATTTTCCGGTACGGCAAAATAAGGGAAAATTCCGGGTGAGTGAAAATCTTCTTCGTGCTGATACCAACTGGCTTTTGCAAGTGATGTCCATTTTTCATTCACTGTGTAATCCCATTGCAACGCAGAGGATTGATCCTTAGTGTTGCTGGTGTCGAGATCATCGGTTGCTGCGAATTTAGGTCCGCCACTTTGTTCAGGGAAATGACTGGAATCTGCATCGAACAAACGATAATTCCATTGCAGCGAATGCACATCATTTTTCCAGGAAAGTTTGCCAAGAATTTCATATTGCTCTTGTTGGCTGCCATCCACTTGTGCACCTGAATCACCGGTACTGAGTGAAAGGCCAAGCCCCAGTTGATCTATTTGTCCGGTTGTTTGAAAGCTGGCTTGATAAAAATCATTGTCACCGATTGATGCTTGCAAACGATTGGTTTTGGCTTCTGTATCCAGTGTGATGATATGAATAACACCGGCAAGTGCATCAGAACCATAAATCGCCGATTGCGCACCACGAACAATTTCGACACGCGCGATGGAATCCAGATTAATCGCATTTAAATTAAATGCACCGCCGCGAGAATTGGTGGGGTCATTCACTGCAACACCATCCAACAATACCAATGTGTAATTAGATTCTGAACCGCGCATGCTGATTACCGATAATCCACCCGCACCGCCTTGATCTTCAACCCAAACACCCGGCACTTGTTTTAATAATTCAGATAGAGAGGTCGCTTGGGATTTTTCAATATCCGCTGCAGAAATAATATTGGTCGATGCAGTGAATTGTTGATTTTCAACCGGTGAATAGTGACCAGTGACAACCAGTGCATCGCTATTGGTATCGGCAAAACTGAAGCCTGCCAAGCTGGCAATAAACAAACTGAGATAAGTTCTTTTCATAAGATAAGTCATATTGGTAGATGTAAAGGCGCGTACTCTATGCAAAAGCCCGCTGGCTTCCTATCGGGGTTAGCGTTTTTTTACAAAAATAAATCTGTTTGTTGTGAAGCCTTACCCCACCCTAACCCTCCCCTTGGCAGGGGAGGGGACAGATTGCACTTCGCAAAAAGTAGGGAGTAAAGTCCCTCCCCCTGCCAAGGGGGAGGTTAGGAGGGGGTAAGGAATTCTATTTGGTGGGGCAAAAACCTACTGCGACTTCTTCACATCAAAAAACGGCAAAGTCGAATTCGGCAGCATAGTAGTCGGCAATTCGCCGTTCCATTTTTCTGCTTTGGTGAGTTCAATTAAATCCTGATTTTTTGCCAGGGCTTCTGCACGGCTTTTAATGGCAGATGCTTCTGCTTCGCCGGTGATGCGAATAGATTCGGCTTGCGCTTTGGCGCGAGCCAATTGTGAATCCGCTTCGGCCTGAGCCTGGGTTACCGCGATTTCTGCGTTCACGCGCTCTTTTTCCAAATTTTGTTTTTGTGTTTGCACTTCAACTTCTGCACGCATTCTATCTTCTACCGATTTTTCATAGGCATCCGAAAAATCAATATTTTCAATTTGTACGCTTTCGATAGTGACCGGGCCGTGGATATTTTTCTTGATAGCTTCAGTGACGTCAGCAACCAGTTTTATCCTTTCCTGTACTGCAGAAATAGCGGTGTATTTACCGAAAATATTTTCTATTTGGGTGGGTACTTGTCGATCAATTAAGCGATCAACCAACGAATCAATATTTTTGAAATTTGCGTAAAGATCTTCGACTTTATCGGGCGGAACAAAAAAAGTAACTGAGGCTTTTAAAATGGCAGGTTGCTGGTCGCGGCTGTAGGCTTGCAGGCGTTCATAGCTGACTGTGTGAGTTTGAGTTGAAACTTTTACTACGCTATCAAACATGGGTAGCTTGAATCCCAATCCGGGTTCGGATGTGCCAACAATGGCGCCATTGCGCAAATGTACGCCGCGTTCACCTTGATCGACTGTATACCAACTGCCAAAAATAAATGAGAGTATCAGTGCGATGACGGCCAGCGGGACTATAAATCCAAAACTGATTTTAGGTGGATTATTCATTTATGTATCTCCTTGGGTTTTGTGGATAGAAAATGGTTCAAGGCTGCAAGTCGTTCCGGTGTGCCGACATCGTTCCAGTGGCCAGAATATACCTCAGCAGTGAGTTTTTTTTGTTGAATGGCTGCTCGAAATACTTCTACCAGCGGAAATTTTTGTCGCTTGAGTGGATAGTCATTAATTAACCGGGGTGCTAACAAACTAATCCCTGCGAAGGTGTAACTGGCTTCGCTTGCATCTACAGATGATTTTTCAAGGAGTTGTTGATTCCGGATTACAAAATCGCCCTGCGGATGAAACTCGGGGTTGGGCACCATCAACAAATGCCCCAGTTGATTGGTTAAAGGGCGTTGAATAAATTCTTGATAATTAACATCACTCCACACATCGCCATTGATCAATAAAAACGGCTGATAGCCTAATAACTGGCTTGCATGAACAATTGCGCCGCCTGTTTCCAGCGGTTCGGGTTCTTCTGAAAAATGAATTGAAAGTTGCGGGTAACGACCTTCGAGATGCTCGCGAATTTTGTGACCCAAATAGGCCAGATTAATAACCACTTGGCGAATACCCGCCGCTTGAATTTTTTCCAGATGATAATCCAATAAAGTTTTTCCGCCAGCGCTCAGCAGCGGCTTGGGTAAATGATCCGTCAATGGACGCATGCGTTGCCCCAGCCCTGCGGCGAGAATCATGGCTTTCATTAGAATTTTTCTCCCGCTGAATGATAATCGCGATACCAGCTTTGTTGTTTCGCCAGCGGAATTAATCTTTCATCAAACCATTTTGCAAATGCAGCCAGTTCTGGATATTGTCGGCTGACTTCCTGTGTGTAACGAATTACCAGAGGCAAATCTTGCAAGTAATGGGATTTGTTATCACGCAAATGCAAACGTGCAAAAATACCCAGCACTTTGATATGACGCTGCAAGCCCATCCAATCAAACCAGCGACAAAAAGTCTCTTCTGAGATTGCGCCGTAACGCGATTTAATTTGTTGATAAAAATCCAGTGACCATTCATGCACTTTTTCTGTGGGCCAGCGCAAATAACAATCACGCAACAATGAAACTGCGTCGTAAGTCAGTGGGCCTTTTAGTGCGCCTTGAAAATCAATACAAGCGAGTGATTGGTCATCACACACTAATAAATTGCGTGAATGGAAATCCCGGTGCACCAATACTTGAGGTTGCTCTATTGCAGAATCTGCCAGCAGTAAAAATATGTTTTGTAGTTGATTTTTTTCTTCTTCGTTTAATGAATAGCCCAATAGTGTTTCGATAAACCAATCAACAAATAATTGCATTTCGCGCAATAAAAATACTTTGTCATAGTGTTCAATCCAATCCGGTGCTGAAATAGTTTGCAATTGGGCGATCAGTTGATTGGCTTGTGTATAGAGTAAATCGGCGTTGCTTGGGTCAATAATTTGATACATCAGTTGATCACCCAAGTCTTCAACCAATAAAAATCCCTGTTCAATATCTACCGCTTTGATGACGGGAACCCTGAAGCCGGATTCAGAAAGCAAATGTGCAAGATCGACAAAGCGTTTGCTGTCTTCAGTTGCGGGTGGCGCATCGACGGCTAGATAGTGAGAGGGTGAGTTGAAACGAAAGTAGCGTCTAAAACCTGCATCGCCGCCAAGAGCTTGCAGTTCGATGGTTTGACGATTGAGAGTTTGTCCAACCCATTTACACAGCGCCTGAACTCGAAGGTCGTTTGGGATCATAGATTGAAGCCTTGGGTGGATATAAGAAAGCGGCGAGAACCCTATCCTAAATGCGGCGGGAAATCTATTGCAGTGCCGGGAACCATCAAGGCTTGCGTGAGTCTGTAAAACCTGACAGCTGAGGCGCTTTACAGTAGAATCGCCCGCTGTATTTTTGCCGGTGGTAGCCCTGCCGGTTATTGGGAACCGCGGTGAATGCTAGTTAGTCATAAAAAAATCCCCAGTCGTCTGGTCAGTTCTGCAAGCGGTTTAGCAAAAAAACGCTTGGTATTGGCTATTTCCCTATTGTTTTCCGGGATGACCTGGGCGACTGAGATTGAGCAAGTTGATGCCGAAACCGAGGCTCTGCGCCGGGATCTGGACTGGGTTCCACTCGAATCCCTGACTGATGAACAAAAAAAGGCGCTGCCAACTGCCTGTTGCGGCGCTTATGTTGCGCCGGTGCGTACCGATCCCGAAGCCAATCTGGAACCTGAAAATGCCAGTTTATTTGGTCAGGCGCAGGGTTCTGAATCCGAACAGCAAACGCGAATTACCCTGACCGGTGATGTGAAAATGGTGCAGGGTAGCCGCAGTATCAGCACCGATAAATTTTTTCTGGATAAAGAAACCGGGCAGGCAGAGTTGACCGGCGATATAGAAGTGCGCGAACCGGGTTTGTTGTTTCGGGCTGATCATGCTGATATCAACATTAATTCCGGCGATGCCAAACTGGAGAATGCGCGTTTTGTGATACACGAAACGCGTGTGCGCGGCCAGGCTGAGCAGTTGGAAAAAATTGGCGATACCACCGTTATTTTACGTAATGGGGAATTTACCAGTTGTGAGCCTGGCGATGAGACTTGGGATATTCGCGGCTCCAATATCACCTTGCACAATGACAAACATTACGGCACTGCTAAACACATGCGCTTGAATGTAGAAGATATTCCGGTGGCCTATGTACCTTATTTTCGTTTTCCGATTGGGCCTGATCGTTTAACCGGATTTTTATTTCCCTCGGTGGGACTGGGTGACGGTGGTGAGATAGATGAATTCTCGGCGCCTTTTTATTGGAATATAGCGCCGAATTACGACGCGACCTTGGAGCCGCGTTATTTGCAACGTCATGGTTATTTGTTACAAACCGAATTTCGTCATTTAAGCGAAAATTTTGAATCGGAATTATCCGGCAGTGTGCTTAATAATGATCGCGCTGGTATTACCGATCGTTTGCGCAAGCAATTGGAAGATGAAGAAATTACTGAGGCTGAAGCCTATCAATACAAAGGCAAGGATCGTTGGCAGTGGAATTTCAAACAGCGTGGTGGCGAAGGGAAAGCCTGGAAAACCTTTATTGATTACACCGATGTCAGTGACACTGATTATATTCGCGATGTAGATCACGGCGCGGTGGATATTAATCGTCAAGCCTATATCCAGCAAACCGGCGAAATCCGTTACACCACTGACAATTGGGTTTTAAGCAGTCGGGCGCAAGAATTTCGTTTGTTGACGGGCGGCAGTGTGCCTTATCGTGAATTGCCGCGTACTCAAGCCAATGGCCAATATCAATGGGACGATTGGGACATTACCGCGAACAATGAATTCACCCATTTTTCGGTGAATCGCTATTACACGGGTGATCGTGCTGATTTAATTACCGGCGAGCGCTTACGCACTTTTTACCAGGCGGTCTGGGCCAAAGAATATATGGCCGGATATTTCAAACCGGGTGTGGGAATTAAAGCTCTGGCTTATCAATTGGACGCGCCCAATTTTATTGCGAGTGCAGATGATAATCCGCAATTTGCTGCGCCTCAGTTTACGCTGGACACGGGTTTGATTTTTGAACGCAACTCAGATTCTTATCTACAAACTCTGGAGCCGCGATTGTTTTATTTGTATCGCGATTATGAAAATCAGGATGCGTTGTTTGGCTTAACTACTGGCGATAGTCTGGTGAATTTCGATACATCAGAATTAATTTTTACTTATGATCAACTCTTCCGCGATTCACGTTTTTCTGGCGGTGATCGTATAGACGATGCCAATCAGGTCACGCTGGGTATCTCCAATCGTTATATTGAAAATGTATCCGGTGTTGAGCGTTTGAAATTAAGTATTGGTGAGATTTTTTATTTGGAAGATCCCCAAATTACGCTGGGTAAGCCGCTTGATGCGGAGCAAGATCTGCCTGCGAGTAGTGCTTTGGCAGGGCAGATGGTAGCTCAAGTGGGTGATTCTTTGCGCGTGACTCAGGACCTGGTGTTTGATCATCGCCATAATAAAGTGACTGCTGCAACTACCAGCTTGCATTACCTTGATGAGCAGTACCGGATTTTGAATTTGGGTTACCGATATGAGCGTGACCCTGTGAGTGTCAGCCCGTTAAATCCGGTGCCCGCGCTGGGTAGAACTATGAATCAGTTGGATGCCTCGGCAATTTGGCCGCTAAGCAGTCAGTGGTCAGTAATAGTTCGTAGCAATTATGATTTTACCTACAAAGCCAATCTGGATACTTTTGCCGGATTGGAATACAACGATTGTTGTTATCGTGTGCGGGTGTTGGCTCGCCAGTGGGCAGATTTCGATTTTAGTCCCACGTTTTTGGAGAATTTAAGTCAGGACGATTACGATCAGGGAATATTTTTTGAAGTTCAACTGAAAGGAATTGGCACTTTAGCGAAACGAATTAGCAATCTGATGGACAAAGCAGTGGTTGGTTACACTGAACGTGAAAACTCTTTACATTAAAATAGTGATTGGCATATGAAACAATTTGCACAAACAAAACCCTCTATCTGGATCAAACTCATCGCTGCCTGTGGGTTGATGTTCAGCGCGTCCCTGTTGGCACAACCGGAAAAAGTGTCGCTGGATCGGGTGGTGGCTATAGTCGATGAAGACGTAGTGCTGGAAAGTGAATTCAATGAGCGCAAATCATCGATTATGCAAAGATTGCGTGGACAATATTCTGAATTGCCGCCAGAGGATGTGTTGAATAAACAAATTCTTGAGCAGTTAATTGTTGAGCGAATCGAATTGGGTTTGGCCAAACGATACGAAATTGAAGTTGATGAAAGCGAAATTGATGAGGCTGTTGGGCGAATATTGCAAAAAAACAATATCACCCTGGAACAATTGGAAGCAGGTATGGCGCGTGATGGTATGAGCATGGCCGGGCTGCGTAAAAAGCTGAGAAACGATCTTACTATTAATCAATTACAGCAGGGTGTGGTAAGTAGTCGTATTAAAATTTCAGAAAAAGATGTGGATAATTTTTTGGCATCCAACGATGGTAAATTCGCCACCTCACCGGATTATCATATAGGCCATATATTAATAGCAGTTTCATCCAATGCTACTGAGGCAGAAATTGCTGAAGCGGAAAATTTGGCTAAATCTATCTATGAACAATTGGAGAAAGGGGCTGATTTTGCGCAGATGGCAATTACTCACTCCAAAGACCAGGCTGCATTAAATGGTGGTGATATAGGTTGGCGTAAGCTGGCACAGTTGCCAGAATTATTTGCGCAGCAATTGACTGATTTGCCGGTTGGCAAAGCGACCAAACCTTTCCGCAGCGGCGCCGGGTTTCATATTTTGAAAAATATCGAGCAGCAAGGTGGTGGTTCCAGAATGGTTCAACAAACCCATGCGCGTCACATACTGATTAAAACTTCGGAAATTATGGATGATCGTCAAGCGCGTGAAAAATTATTGCGTTTGAAAGAAGAAATAGAAAAAGGTGCGGACTTTGCAAAATTAGCCAAAGAATTCTCTGAAGATACTGGCTCTATGATGAGTGGTGGTGATTTGGGTTGGTCTAACCCTGGTATGTTTGTAAAAGAATTTGAAGATGCATTAGCCAACACTAATGTGGGAGCTGTCAGTCGTCCCTTCAAAAGCGAATTTGGTTGGCACATAGTACAAGTGTTGGAGCGTCGTAACGAAGACATGAGTGAAACAGTTAAACGTAATCAGGCGGCTAATGCTATTCGTTCGCGTCGTTTTGAAGAAGAATTTCAACTCTGGTTGACGCAAATTCGCGAAGAATCTTACGTGGAAATCAAACTTTGATGGCGACAACCTATCGCATTGCGTTGACGCCGGGTGAGCCGGCGGGTATAGGTCCTGATCTGGTATTGATGCTGGCTCAGGAAAATCGCCAGCACGAAATTGTGGCGATTGCTGATCCTGATTTGCTACAAGCGCGTGCGCTGGATTTAGGTTTGCCGATCCAAATTCAATTGTTCAATGCTGATCATCCCGCCCAACCGGGCAAAGCCGGCGAGCTGCTGGTGCAACCGATAAAATTGTCAGCACCAGTAGTGTGCGGGAAATTAAATACTGCTAACGCGCAGTATATTTTGCAGACTTTGGATGCTGCAATTGAGGGCTGTTTGCAAAACACGTTTGCCGCAATGGTCACAGGCCCGGTGCACAAAAGTGTTATCAACGATGCGGGCATTCCTTTTAGCGGGCACACTGAATATCTCGCTGAAAAAACTCACACCGAAAAAGTGGTGATGATGTTAGCGACCGAAGGTTTGCGTGTCGCCTTGGCGACAACGCATCTTCCACTCAAAGATGTTCCTGCTGCAATTACCTCAACTGAATTGGAAACAGTAATTCGCATTTTGCATCGCGACATGCAAAATCAATTTGGTATTAAACAGCCGCGTATTTTGGTGGCCGGATTAAATCCGCACGCAGGTGAAGGCGGTCATCTTGGGCACGAAGAAATTGATGTTATCGAACCTGTCTTACAAAAATTGCGCAACGAACAAATGAATTTGATTGGCCCTTTGCCTGCTGATACTTTATTTACCGCAAAATATCTTGATCATGCCGATGCAGTATTGGCCATGTACCACGATCAAGGTTTACCTGTATTGAAATACAAAGGTTTTGGTAATGCAGTCAATGTGACTTTAGGTTTGCCGATTATCAGAACTTCGGTTGATCATGGTACCGCATTGGATCTCGCCGGAACCGGCAAAGCCGATATGGGTAGCCTGCGTACGGCGATTCATTACGCCCTGGATATGCTGACCGCTAAACATTCTCTATGAAAAAATTTATTCAATCGGAATTCGAACACAAAGCGCGAAAGCGGTTTGGTCAAAATTTTTTAATTGATGACAACATCATCAACAATATTGTGCGCGCCATTGCACCGCGAAAAGATGATGTACTGGTCGAAATCGGTCCTGGTAAGGGAGCCATTACAGAATTGTTAGCCGGGGCGACTGATTATCTGCGCGTCATTGAGTTGGATCGCGACCTGGTTCCCTGGTTGAAAGTTAAATTCGAACAGCATCCGGATTTTCAATTGTTTCAGGCAGATGCGCTGAAATTTGATTTTGCTCAATTGATAAAACCACAGCAGCGTTTTCGCATAGTCGGTAACTTGCCCTACAACATATCCACGCCGTTAATTTTTCATCTGCTGACTTACGCCGACGCGATTGACGATATGCATTTTATGTTGCAAAAAGAAGTGGTCAAACGTATGGCGGCTTTACCTGGCGAAAGTGCGTATGGTCGCTTGGGAATTATGGTGCAATATTTTTGTCAGGTGGATGATTTATTTGATGTGCCACCGGAATCTTTTGATCCCGCACCTAAAGTGGATTCTGCGATAGTAAGATTGATTCCGCACAAAGAATTGCCGCATAAAGCCAATCACTTTTCGACGCTGGAAAAATTAGTGAATCTCGCTTTTCAACAGCGAAGAAAAACACTGCGCAATTCACTCAAGCAATGGTTGTCTGCGGAACAGCTGGAGCTTCTGCCCGTTGATGTCAGCCTGCGCCCTGAAGAAATTTCTCTCGCAGATTATGTCGCTATTAGTAATACTCTGGGTGAACTATGAGCGTTTACGCGATTGGCGATATTCAAGGATGTTTTGAAGCCCTGCAGTGTTTGTTAACCAAAATTCGTTTTAATCCTGATAAAGATCAGCTTTGGTTGGTCGGCGATTTGGTCAATCGTGGCCCCGATAGTCTCGCTACTTTGCGTTATCTCCACAGCATTCGTCACTCCGTCAAAATCGTTTTGGGTAATCACGATTTGCATCTTGTCGCCGCGCATTATCAACTGCGCAAGCCAGGCAAAAGCGACACGCTTGATCAGGTTTTATCTGCACCTGATTGTCAGCAATTAATTGATTGGTTGCTGACTTGGCCGCTGGTGTATCACCAGGCTGATTTGGGTTTTACCTTGGTTCATGCGGGTATTCCGCCGCAATGGTCGCTTGAGAACGCGCTGGCTTATTCTGCTGAAGTGCAACAGGTATTGAATTCTGATCAGCGCCTGAAGTTTTTAGCGGCTATGTATGGCAATGAGCCATCTGTTTGGTCTGATGATCTCAAGGGTATGGACAGACTGCGCCTGATCACCAATTACTGCACCCGCATGCGCTTCTGTAATTCGGCCGGGCAATTGGAATTGCTCACCAAAGAAAGCGCGGATGCCGCACCACCGGGTTTTGCGCCCTGGTTTAGTTTTGATAATCGTCGGATGCGCAACCAACCTATCATCTTCGGCCACTGGGCTGCTCTTCAAGGTAAGGTCGATTTGCCCAACCTCTATGCGCTGGATACAGGTTGTATCTGGGGTGGAGCCCTGACAGCGCTGGATCTCACCTCCCTCACCAAAACCCAATGTGATTGCCATTAGTTGGACAAGGCTTGGGTGTGCAAAATCCTGATGGGTAAGCTTGTTCCATAACTGTCTAATTGCGATATTCCCTAATTCAAAATAATTGTCAGACAAAACTTGCGTTCTGTTTCTGATTGCGCTAACTTAACGCTTGACCTGATTTCTGATTCATGGTCCCATTAGCTAACACGCTGTCGTTACATTCTACGAAGCGTTTTTTTAACTGTTAATTTGATTGCGCTAACAGTTGTTTATTGAATTCAAAAACCGGTCTTTGACGGGTTTTTCCAGAACTCTGGGTGTAAGAGTGAAGGTGAATTTGGTTGGTTCTGCCAATTAATGACACCGGATAATTCAGGCGACCTTCTGGTCGCCTTTTTTTATGCCTGAATTTTTTGGCCGGATACTGGCGCTGTTTTACAACTACCAAAGCCAGGTTTGCCATCTACACTTGAGAGTACTTTGAGCCCGCACGGAGATGGCAATGCAAGCACAAAAAGTACTTTTGGTTGATGATGATCGCACCTGGCAGGTGTTTCTTTTTGCTGCGCTGCAAAATGACTTTTTGCTCAAGTCCGCTTATGACGGCAGCCAAGTGCTCGATTTGGCGCGTGAACAGCAGCCGGATTGCATTTTGTTGGATGTGAATTTGCCTGGGCTTGATGGATACGATGTCTGCAAGCAATTAAAGGCAGATCCCATCACTGCCAGTATCCCGGTGATTTTTTTATCCGCTAAAACCAGCCTGCAAGAAAAAATTCGCGGCTTCGAATTGGGTGCAGAAGATTATCTGGTGAAATCCCTGGAAGCGGATTTACTCAAAGCCAAAATCAGTCGAACCATTCAGCAGTATCAAGACAAGCGTAAGCTGGATGAGCGAATTCAGGAAGCGCAAACCGTCGCCTTTGAAGCACTTTCCGGTTCTGCTGATTTGGGTCGCTGCTTGCGATTTGTTGAGCGCACTTACTCTATGAATAGTTTCGAGAGTTTGGCGGCAGGGCTTTTTCAAACCATGAGTGAATTTGGTTTGCGCACCTCGTTAATGTTTATCACTCCACAAGGCCCTCTATTTTTTTCGCAGGGCTCTCAGGATATATCGCCCCTGGAAAAAGAAATGTTTTTGGCCTCGCACAAAGAAGGGCGCTTTTGTGATTACGGTTATCGAACTTTTTGTAATTTTAAATTGGCATCCATGCTGATAAAAAATATGCCGCTGGAAGAGCCTGAACGTTACGGTCGTATTAAAGACACAGTGCCACTGGTGTTGGGCGCAACTGAAGGCAAGGTGCGCGATTTGAATGATCAGCAATCGCTATTGGGAGAAATAGAAACACTGCAGATGACAACAGAAAATTTAAAATATCAGTTTTCTACTGCGGTGTTATCCATAGAGCGCGGACATCCCGAATTGGCAAAAGGTTTTGAACCGGTTTATGAGTCAATTGAAAAATTACGAGAGTTGCAAAAAGCTATAGCGCTGAAAGCCAAGCCGGGCGGCGATGAAAATAATCAAAATGAACTCGGCGCAAATGAAATATTTTCAAGCGATGTCGATTTTTTCTAACGACTTTGGGTGGTGTGTAGGCTGGGGTGCAAACCCCAGCAGATTGTTACAATATAAAAGTCACTGGATGCCCGAAGGGCATGACGGTAAATGACTCTTACAGCAGATGAATCATCAACTCAATTCCGCAAAGGCTTCTTTGGCTGCCGCTAAGGTATTGTCAATATCGTTTTGTGTATGCGCAGCCGACATAAACCCCGCTTCATAAGACGCAGGCGCAAGATAAACACCACGCTTCAATAAACCGTGAAAAAATTGGTTGAATCGCGGGATATTGCAAGCCATAACCTGTTTGAAATTGGTAATTTTTTTCTCTTCAGTAAAGAAAAATCCAAACATGCTGCCGACATGATTAGTCGTGAATGGAATTCCAGCTTGATCTGCTAATTGCTGTAAGCCATTTACCAAATCCGTGGTGCGTTGACTCAATTTTTTATAAAAATCCGGTTGCTCCAACAACTCCAATGTTTTTAATCCCGCTGCCATGGCAACCGGATTACCGGATAAAGTTCCTGCCTGATAAACCGGGCCGGACGGCGCAATCATTTGCATTACATCGCGACGCCCGCCAAATGCGCCAACTGGCATGCCGCCACCAATGACTTTGCCCAGTGTGGTGATATCTGCGCGAATATTGTAATAACCTTGCGCGCCTTTGTGACTTACGCGAAAGCCAGTCATGACTTCATCAAGAATTAATAAACTGCCGTATTGATCGCAAACTTCGCGCAGTGTTTCCAAAAATCCGGCAACCGGTGGAACACAGTTCATATTGCCAACCACCGGCTCAACAATAATGCAGGCGATTTGATCGCCGTGTTGTGCAAAACAATCGCGTACTTGTTGTGAATTGTTGTAATCCAGAGTGATGGTGTGATCCGCTAACACTTTGGGAACACCAGGTGAACTGGGCACACCTAAAGTTAACGCACCTGAACCGGCTTTAATTAATAATGAATCCGAATGGCCGTGATAACAACCTTCGAACTTAATAATTTTATCGCGCGATGTGAAAGCTCTCGCCAAACGAATTGCGCTCATGGTGGCTTCAGTGCCGGAGCTAACAAAACGCACCATATCCATGCCGGGCATTAATGCACATAATTTTTCGGCGAGAGTGGTTTCGCGCTCAGTGGGCGCGCCAAAACTCAAACCATTTTTAGCGGCATCGATTACGGCTTGAATAACTTCAGGGTGCGCGTGACCGAGCACCATTGGGCCCCAGCTTTGCACGTAATCAATATATTGTTTTCCGTCTGCATCCCAGACATAAGCGCCTTGCGCTTTCTCGAAAAAAATTGGTGTACCACCCACTGCGCGAAAGGCGCGCACCGGTGAATTGACTCCACCGGGAATATGTTGTTGGGCTTGTGCAAATAATTCTTCTGAGCGAGTCATAAAAAATCCTGAAATATTTTTTCATTTGTAGGTTGGAAGAGCGCAGCGACTTCCGACTTTTTGATTTCGATCGCCGAGCAATTTGTCGGAAGTCGCTTCGCTCTTCCAACCTACAGTTCAATAAAACGTTTGGTTTGGGCTTCTATGTCGTGTGCTGAAAACAATCCATGACAAACCGCAATCTTATCTGCGCCGGCATCTAAAACAATACGAGCATTCTCAATGCTAATGCCACCAATCGCAACTATTTTGATTTTTGGAAATTGTTTTCTGGCTTGGATTAACAAGTCCAGAGACGCTCCTTGTGCATCGGGTTTGGTGTTGGATGTAAAAAAGCGACCGAAGGCAATATAACTGGCTCCGTCCTCAATAGCTTTTTGGGCGAGATCCAACGAGTTGTGACAAGTTACGCCAATAATTGCGTTTGCGCCCAAAAGTTCGCGCGCTTGTTTGACATCACCATCGCCTTGCCCCAAATGAACGCCTTGTGCACCGATTCTTTTCGCCAGATGAATATCATCATTAATAATCAGCGATGCTGAATAGCGATTACATAGTTGCAAGAGTTGAGTGGATTCACTTAATCGTTTGATTTCATCTTGTGATTTGTCGCGATATTGAATCCAGTCGCAGCCGCCTTTCAAAGTCGCTTCAACACCGGAGAATAATGTCTCGCCGGCGAGTAAGTTGGAATCAGTAATGGCGTACAACATATTAAAAGGGTTTCACTACCACTAAAATCACAATGCCAAATAAAATTAACACCGGGATTTCATTGAAAATGCGAAAGAATTTATGCGATTTGGTGCAGCGGCCGTCGCGCAATTGTTTGAAATAGGCGACGCACGCGTGGTGATAACCTGTGAGCAATACCACTAACGTAATTTTGCACCAATACCAAATTTGGCCTGAGTAATATTCCCAGCCGAGATAAGTCATCCAGATGCCAAAAATATAGGCGGCGATCATCGAAGGGTTGCCGATAATGCGCAGTAATTTTTGTTCCATGATGACAAATCGGTCGCGGCTGATTTGGTCCTCGCTCATGCTGTGATACACAAACAAGCGCGGCAAATAAAAAATGGCTGCCATCCAGGTAATCACGGAAATAATGTGAAAAGCTTTTATCCACAAAAACATAAATTAAATCCTGTAGTAGTTGTCGATTTTGTTGCGGCTGATAATGCCAAGTGGCTGATGCTGATCGGTAAGTGATTCAACCCAGAGTGCATCGACTTGATGTTGATTCATCAATAACAAAGCTTCATATAAATTGGCATCAGCTGGAATCCGTGCAAGATCATAACGGCGAGCCGGAATTTCGTTAAGTCTGATTGGTTCATCTATTTCGGTTTGCATTTGCTCTTGCAAATAAATTTGTAAATCTGCTGGCTGCAACAATTGATTAGTCTCGCGCAATAAAATCCAGTGAGGATGATGAATCAACAATTGTTTGGCTGCAGTTGTCGATAAGTCGTTTGGCGCTTCCACCAAATGTCTGTCCATCAAACCGCGAACACCGGTTTGCGATAGCAATTGCTCACTGGCTTCGGCGCTGCGAAATTTTCCTTGAATACGTAATACTTGTTGAAAAAGTCCATCGCACTTAAACAACCAGCGAGTCGTTAAGCACGCGATGATAACAACCAACATGCTCGGGAAAATAATATTGGAGTTATAGGTTAATTCGAGAATGGCCATCATGGACGCCAGCGGTGCGTTGAGTGTTGCACCCATCATGGCACCCATACCTAAAATCACATAAAAACCTATGGCGCTGGCCGAGTCTGGCATCAACATTTGTGCGCTTATTCCAACAGCTCCGCCCACACAAGCGCCGATAAATAATAGTGGCCCAACAACACCGCCCGGCATGCCCACGCCCAAGCTAACGGAAGTCGCGAGCAGTTTTATCACTGCGATAATTAATAAAAGTTTTAAGCTGATCTCACCGCTCATGGCACTGGCAATAGTGTCGTAACCTACGCCCATAATTTGCGGAATAAATATCGCGCAACAGGCGGTGAGTAACCCTGCAAATGCGAATCGTAAAACTATCGGGCGATTGAGTGACCAGCGGCAACTGGCGCTGTGCAGTTTTATGTAAGCGGCGGCGAATAGCGCGACGGCAAATCCCACCAAAATCATCATGGGTAATTCGGTTAAATCGCCCATCACCGATTGTGCATTGATAAAGGCGATTTCAGGCCCGAACGCCAGTCGCGTCATGGTCGCGCCCGCAACGGCGGCGAGTGTGACGGGGATAAATCCGGTGATGCTGTATTGCATCACCACCACTTCCATCGCGAAGATCACCCCGGCCATGGGTGTGTTAAAGCAGGCAGCAATTGCGGCAGCGACACCGCAACCCGCGAGTGGTCGCAAACTATTGGATGGAAGTTTTAACCATTGGCCGAGTAAACTGCCGCTGCCTGCGCCCAAATGCACTGCCGGGCCTTCACGACCTACTGATTGTCCGGATAACAAACAAACCGCACCACCAAAAAATTGCGTAAACACATTGCCCAAGGGCATGCGTCCCTGATGATTTTGCAATCTGTCCATCACATGACCTATACCGGCGGCGTGATGGCGTTTGTCGACGCTTTGCAAAATTAATCCCAGGAAGAACGCGCCGCTGAGCGGCACCACAAAATGTAACCAGGATTTCAGCGCTTCAAAATTTTCAAAGTTGTCAGGTAAAAAATAAGCCAGAGGCAATTCAACGGCCCAGCGAAATAACACAATCACGCCGCCAGCGAGAATGCCTGTTGCCAGGCCCAAAAGTGTGAGCAAGGGTAATGAATCGGCAGCCAGCTTGTCGCGCAGCAATTCGGTGTGACGATTCAGTCGGCTTTTGGTTGGGGACACAACAATACCTTTACAGCAAAAAGCGAGCTTTTTGCTTTCGATTTGGGGTTAAGGCTCTTATCATAGCCCTCTTTTTTCCGGATTCTTTCGGAAGCTTGGGGCTGGGGCGCTACCATACCCGAGTCTTGTCATGGCGCAAACACTGAAGTGCTGGAGGTTAATGTGATCAAAGCAGGTATTGTCGGGGCAACGGGTTACACAGGTGTGGAGCTGTTGCGTTTACTGGCCAATCATCCTCATGTTGAGGTGGCTGTGATTACCTCGCGCGCGGAAGCGGGCATTAAAGTCGCCGATATTTATCCCAATCTGCGCGGTCACATTGATCTGGCTTTTGTTGAGCCAGACGTAAAACAATTATCAGAATTGGATGTAGTGTTTTTTGCAACGCCGCACGGTGTGGCGCAAAGCATGATGCCCGCGCTGATGAAAACCAATACGCGTATTATCGATTTGTCAGCGGATTTCAGAATTCGCGATGTTCCGCTCTGGGAAAAGTGGTATCACCAGGCCCATGCTGCGCCCGAGTTGGTTGCGCAGGCTGTTTACGGTTTGCCGGAAACCAATCGCGCAGCGATTAAAACTGCAAAATTGGTGGCATGCCCAGGCTGTTATCCCACTGCGACCCAATTGGGTTTTATTCCTTTGTTGGAAAACAATTTGGTTGATCCCAAACGTTTGATCAGCAACGCCGCCAGCGGTGCCAGTGGTGCCGGTCGTCAGGCAAAAATTGATAACCTGTTGATGGAAATCAGCGATAGCTTTAAAGCTTACGGTGTTGCGGGCCACAGACATTTACCGGAAATCGAACAAGGCTTGCGCGATATTCAGCCCAAAGGTGCTGCGCCTGCGGAATTAACCTTTGTGCCGCATCTGCTGCCGATCATTCGCGGCATTCACGCAACACTCTATGCGAATCTGCTGGATGTGAACTCAGTGCCTGATCTGCAGTCTCTCTACGAACAACGTTATGCCAACGAGCCGTTTGTGGATGTGTTGCCAGCCGGTGAGTTGCCGCAAACCAGAAGCGTGAAAGGTTCAAATATGTGCCGTATTTCCGTATTGCGTCCGCAAGCGCGTGATACGGTGGTGGTGCTCTCGGTCATTGATAATTTAACCAAGGGCGCGTCAGGCCAGGCTGTGCAAAACATGAATATCATGTTCGGTTTTGAAGAAACGGCGGGCTTAAATATAGTGGCATTGTTGCCTTGATATGAGTTTTTACTGTTATCACTTTCGCTGGAGTTGTCTCCAGCGAGCTCAGTGGTCTCCAATAAAAATAAGGCCGATTTATGAGTAAGCAAGTTAAACCAACTCCCGTTTATCGCATGAAAGTGGTGCCGCATCGTCCAGTGCGATTGATAATTATTTGGTTGTTGCTGATTGCGGTGGTGCTTGCCTCGCTGGCGGCAGTGCGTTATTTCACCATTTATCAAGAACGCCAAACGCTGCTTTCACCCGAACAAACAACAGAATTGCGCCAACAATTGGCGACGCTCACGCAAGACAATCAAACTCTACAAGAACAACTTACGCACTATCAGGTCAGCGCCGATGTCGATCATCAAGCGGCTGAATCGGTTCGAAAACAAGTTCTCGATCAGGAACAAAAAATCGCCGCGCTGGAACGCAGTGTGGCGGTTTACCGCATGATGTTGTCGAAAGATTATCGCAATCCCAAAGGTGTAACTTACGGGACTTTTACCGTCACACCCAATACAGAACCCAATTCATTTCACTTGAAATTGGCGATACAAAAATTGTCGGAAGACGATAAAGATTTTGAAGGCGAATTGCGCTGGATGATTGTTGGTAAAGAAAATGACAAGGAAAAGAAATATTCTTTGCATCAATTGGTGCCAACTCGGGAAAATGAGCCAGCGCTCACGGAAATAATTCCATTGAGTTTTAAAATTTTCCAAAACATTGATGCAGACGTTGTGTTGCCGCAAGGTTTTGATCCTGTACGAATAGAATTACAAGTCACCTCGCCACGCCGTGATTCCACCCGTGTCGATGGCCAGATGGAGTGGCCGAAAATTGAAGCTCCCGTGACCCCCAATCCATAAGGCAAAAAAATGGCATTCTCAAACACCCAAACCCTGATTTCTCGCACCACCCAGCTTAAGGGTGATTTAACTTTCTCCGGCGAATTGCAGTTGGAAGGTAAACTGGTGGGCAACATCTATGCGGAAGATCAAAAAGATGCGCGCCTGGTGATTGCTGATACCGGCGTGGTGGAAGGCGAAATTCGTGTGCCGGTGGTGATAGTGAATGGTACGGTAATCGGTAATATTTATTCATCCAAACAACTGGAAATGGCCGCCAAAGGCTTGGTTAAAGGCACTGTTCACTACCATTCCATCCAAATGGTTAAAGGTGCTCAAGTGAATGGCAGCATGATCAGCAATCAAACCAAAGACGGCAAAGTGCTGGAAGTCGAGCCTGCCTGAGCTGTTTAATAGTTGACTGTATTACTCGGGTTTAAGGATAATTCGCACCAGCCATTTTCCCGGAGTTGTTCATGTCAGGTGTCGATGTTTATATCCCTCAAGTCCTTCAGGTTACTGATGCCGCTGCGGCCAAGGTAAAAAGCCTGGTCGAGGAAGAGGCTAATCCTGATTTAAAACTGCGCGTTTACGTCACCGGCGGCGGATGCTCCGGTTTTCAATACGGCTTCACCTTTGATGAAGCTCTGGCCGAAGATGATTCAGTAGTCGAAAAAGACGGCATCAAAGTCGTAGTCGACGCCACCAGCTATCCCTACCTCGTCGGCGCTCGCGTCGATTATGAAGAAGGCCTGCAAGGTTCAAAATTTGTGATCCAAAACCCCAATGCATCCAGCACCTGCGGCTGTGGTTCTTCGTTCTCGATTTAAAATTTTCTTATTGTGATTTGCTTGCCGGCGTAAATCCCCCCGAGAACACAAGCCTCGTTTGCGCCGGTGACCGAACTAATATTTCCCGGTTTGTTTTCCATGCGTTGTTGTGCAAGCCATGCAAAGGCCATGGCCTCTATCCATTGTGGATCTATGCCCAATGCAGCGGTTGAATTGACGGAGTTGGGTGCCAGCAAATCTTGCAAACGTTGCATCAGCAATTGATTGAATGCGCCGCCGCCGCAGATATAAATTTCTTTTTGATCTGCGCTTAATACTTGAATGGAATCCGCAATAGTTTTTGCGGTGAGTTCGACGAGTGTGCGTTGTACATCGGCGGGAGAAATAGCTTCTTGTAGTTTATTCAAATAGTTTTGCAGCCAATTCAAATTAAACATTTCGCGGCCGGTACTTTTGGGGGGTGGCTGCTGAAAAAAATCTTCTGCCAATAATAAATCTAACAAGACTTGATTGACTTTTCCTTGTGTGGCCCAATCGCCGTTTGCATCAAAACGCTGTTGCAAATGTTGATGAATCCATCCATCCAATAACACATTGCCTGGGCCTGTATCAAAACCAATTACGGATTGCTCTTGTGATTTTGGTAGCCAGGTAATATTTGCCATGCCGCCAATATTCACTATGGCGCGATCAATGTTTTCGCTGGAAAAAATCGCTTGATGAAACGCGGGAACCAGTGGTGCACCCTGGCCGCCTGCGGCTATATCGCGTCGACGAAAATCGGCAACTGTGGTGATGCCGGTTTGTTGCGCAATAATATTGGCATCGCCAATTTGCAGTGTGAATGGATAGCGGGAGTTGGGCCTGTGGCGAATGGTTTGCCCGTGGCTGCCAATCGCAATAATTTGTGCGGGTTTTATATTGGTTTTTTGTAAAAGTTCGAACGCGGCTTTTGCAAAAACATAACCCAGTTTGCAATCCAATTCGCCCAGTTGTTCTATGGTTCCGGTTTGCGGATCAGCGAGTTGATGAATTGATTGTTGTAGCGACAAATCAAATGCGAGTGAGTGAGTGTTAATTAATTCAAATCGGGGATGGGTTGCGACTAAAACTGCATCGACTGCATCGGAGCTGGTGCCGGACATTATGCCTAAATAGTAGCGCCTGTCGGTCATCAGTGAATGTTGGAGCTGGAATCGCGCATGGCCAATTGCGACGAGCCCAATTCATCAAGCTTGGCCAGCAGCGGGCGAATAGTTGCAGTGAAGTTAGCCATTTCAGTTTTATCGATACCTGCTGCTTTAGGCAGCGGGACTGTCACAGGATTGCGAACCTGTCCATTCACATGAAATTCATAATGCAGGTGCGGACCAGATGCCAAACCGGTTGAGCCTACATAACCAATCACATCACCTTGAGTAACCTTGGTTCCAACACGCATGCCTTTGGCAAATCCATTCATGTGACCGTAAAGAGTTTGTATGCCTTGGCCATGTTGAATGATGATGCAATTCCCGTATCCGCCTTTACGGCCTGCAAAAGAAATTTTTCCATTTCCGGTTGAGCGTATGGGTGTTCCGCGTGCTGCCGCATAATCAGTGCCTTTGTGCGCGCGTATGATGTGCAACACAGGATGTTTGCGCGCCAAATTAAAATGCGAACTGATGCGAGCAAATTCAATCGGGCTGCGCAAAAAGGCCTTGTGCATGCCTCTGCCTTCGGGGGTGTAATAACTGGTATTGCCTTCTTTATCGGTGTAACGAACTGCTTTGTAAGTTTTACCCGTGTTGGTAAATTCTGCGGCGATAATTTTTCCGGTGCCGATCATTTCGCCATCCAGATACAACTCTTCATACATGACTTTAAATGAATCACCTTTTTGAATGTCCAGTGCAAAGTCTATATCCCAACCAAAAATATTGGCGAGATCCATAGTGAGTGCATTGGGAATCCCGGCGCGTTTTCCCGCCATAAAAAGTGAACTGGTGATAACGGCTTGGTGATAAGTGAGGCGAGTATCCGGTTTTAAATTAATTTTTTCAGCGAGAAATTTATTGTCTTCAGTGCGCGAAAAATTAACGGAATCCAATCGATTAATTTTATATTTCAATCCTTGTAATTTTCCTTCCTCAACTAAAAACGCTAATTGTTGGCCGGGGCGAATGCGGCGTAAATCTTTGGCTTCAGGGGCTTTATTGGTTAATTCGTAAATATCTTTGTCATTTAATCCCGCGCGACGAAACAGAATCGATAAGTTATCGCCACTTTGAATTTGATATTCCTTCCATTGTGGGCCTACTGGTTGAATTTCTACAGGCGGTGTAATTTCCTGAGCAACACTGGATTCAATTTCCTGGCTGATTTCGGGAAGGATATTTTGAGTCAGTGGAATGGTGATGGTTTCTGGTGCGGTTTCTATTTCATCCGGCCCTAACAGAGCGGCCAGCGACATAACAATCAATAAAAACACGACGGCCAGTAGGTGGCGGCGGGGTAAAAGGCCGGTAATGGCATCGACTTGTTTCTTGTTATCGGGTGTTGCCTGCGCCATTCGTAAAGTCGCCGTTCGTTATTGGGTGATGGATTAAAACTGCTTTTGTGGCAGAAAATCAAGGGGTTAACTGAATAAACCTCAACAAAGTCTTAAGTATTCTAGCTGAGCGGCTTGAATTCGCTATTGTTTGAGGTATCTTGGCCGCCCTTTTGTTCCTGAAAGAAACAGTTTTTGACGAGGCCAATAATGTCGGCAATAGACCCATCTTTTCTCGAAGAGTTGCATGCCAGAGGGCTGATCGCCCAAACCACAGCCGGTGACGCGCTTGCTGAGCATCTTAATTCCGGTAGTTGCACTCTTTATTGTGGCTTTGATCCCACCGCTGACAGTCTGCATATCGGTCATCTGGTGCCCCTATTAATGCTGCGTCGATTTCAAATAGCAGGGCATCGTCCGATTGCACTTGTGGGCGGAGCGACAGGGTTAATTGGTGATCCAAGTTTCAAAGCGCAGGAGCGCAAGCTCAATACTGCTGAAACAGTGGCCTCCTGGGTGGATAAGCTGAAGGGGCAGGTGAGTCGATTTATCAGCTTTGATTGCGGCAAGAATTCCGCTGAGGTTGTGAATAATCTTGATTGGGTTGGGGGAATGAGCGTTCTCACGTTTCTGAGGGATGTGGGGAAGCATTTTTCTGTGAATAATATGATCAACAAGGAGTCAGTTAAGCAGCGAATTGAGCGCGAGGGCGAAGGAATTTCGTTCACTGAATTCACCTACTCTTTGTTGCAGTCCTTTGACTTTGCCGAGCTCTATCAGCGACATCAATGTACTTTGCAGGTTGGTGGTAGTGATCAATGGGGGAATATCACGGGCGGTATTGACTTGACGCGCCGACTACATGGGGGTCAAGTTTTTGGATTGACTGTGCCTCTGGTTACCAAAGCTGATGGAACGAAGTTTGGCAAAACTGAATCAGGTGCTGTTTGGCTGGATGCAAAGAAAACATCCCCTTACGCCTTCTATCAATTCTGGTTGTCGACCGCTGACGCAGATGTTTATAAGTTTCTTCGCTATTTTACTTTTTTGTCGGTAGAGCGAATTGCGCAAATCGAAGTGGAAGACAAGTCATCTCAATCCAGGCCTCAAGCGCAGTCAGTATTGGCAGAAGAAATGACACGACTGGTGCACGGCGATGCGGGGCTCGATGCCGCCAAGCGTATAACTCAGGCGCTATTCAGCGATGATATTTCATCGCTAACTGAAGCGGACTATTTGCAGTTGCAGCAAGATGGCTTGCCGTCTTCACAACTGCAAAGGTCTGGACTTGATCTTCCTCTAACGCAAATTCTGGTTGATGCGGGCATGGCTGAGTCTGGAAAACAGATTAAAGATGCGTTGGCTCGCAGCGCGGTTTTTGTAAATGGTGTGGCCAAATCAATGGATGACAATATGAAATCTGCGGAAGTCTTTGCAGTGTCTGCGGCGGTGTTTAATCGTTTTTATCTGGTTAAGTTGGGTAAGAAAAAGTATCACCTGGTTGAGGTGGTGTGATTTTTCACCTGTTTGTTTGCTAACTGGTCAAATCCTGACTATTTTCAAAATCTTTTCAAAAATAAGTTGCAGCGAAAAGGCGATCTTCGTATAGTGCGCGCCCTCACCAAGGGGGCCTTGAAAAAGGGTTTGCGAG
>CBINNU010000015.1:0-101526 GCA_966252135.1 uncultured Cellvibrio sp.
TTTTATTGAAGATTCAGTGAGTTAGCAGTGCATCACAAGGCATATCGCGGATTTGCTGTACTCAAAATCAAATAGATGCGGAAGGATTTTTGATCGCAGTTGGTGCAACAGCGTTATTTTTTGGAGCAAAAACACTTTCCAATAAAAATCATTTTTGCACCAGATAAAATCATTATGATGGTGCACAGCGTTATCTATTGGTGCTTATTTGTCTTTTTGGCGTAGGGGTAGGCCCCTGTGCCTACCCAGGGTAGGCACAGGGGCCTACCCCTACGGGGATTAACGTCCATCAAAAACCGAAACGCTCCAAAATAGAACCTGCTCAAATGCCTGTTGATTGGGGTAATATCAGCAACTCACAACCAGCTGTAACTCACCAATGTCCTTGATAGATGCCTTTGGCCGCCAGATTACCTACGTCCGCATGTCGGTTACCGACCGCTGTGACCTGCGCTGCACTTATTGCATGGCCGAGGATATGGAGTTTCTACCCCGCAATCAGGTGTTGAGCATTGAAGAGTTTGCACTTCTGGGCAAGGTTTTTACCCAGCTGGGGGTTAGCAAAATCCGCCTGACCGGTGGTGAGCCCCTCATCCGCAAAGGCATAGTCGAGTTAGCTCAAGCGCTTGGCAAACTGCCCCTGTTAAAACAGCTCTGTTTAACCACCAACGGCACTCATCTCAATCGTTATGCGCAGGACTTAAAAGCTGCAGGCGTGTCACGCATTAATATCAGCCTCGACAGCCTTGACGCGGATAATTTCCGGCGACTAACCCGTGTTGGCGATCTGCAACAAGTCTTGAGCGGAATAGACGCAGCGATTGCCGCTGGATTTGCCTCGATAAAACTCAATTCGGTGGTACTGAAACATTACAACGCAGATGAAGTGAATCATCTGGTGCAATTTGCGCTCGACAAAAAAATCGATATCAGTTTTATCGAAGAAATGCCGCTGGGCAAAATTACCGAACACGGTCGCGATCTGGAATTTGTTAGCAGTGCTGAATTACGACAATCATTAAAAAAAGAGTTTGATTTAATTCCTGACATTCAAAAAGCCGATCATGATGGCCCATCCAAATATTGGCGAGTTGCCAATCATGCATCGCGTATAGGATTTATCTCGCCTCACTCGGACAATTTTTGTGGCAACTGCAATCGCGTACGCGTTACCGCAACTGGCCGATTACTCTTGTGTTTGGGTCAGGAAAACAGCCTTGATTTACGCAAGATTCTGCGTGAAAGCGCAACACCCGAGCAGCATCTGCAACAAGCCATAATCGATGCCATGCAACACAAACCGGAAAAACATAATTTCAATTTAGATGAAGAACCGCAAATTTTGCGATTTATGAATATGACAGGCGGCTAATTATGTCATCACAAAAAGAATTTGAACACTTGAATATTTGCGTGCTAACTGTTTCCGACACACGCAATTTTGAAACCGACACCTCGGGCCAAAAACTGCAAGATTTACTCACAACCGCAGGCCATAAATTACATGACAGAAAATTGGTAATTGATGACATTTACCAAATTCGTGCAGTGATTTCCAATTGGATTGTCGACAAACAGGCACAAGTGATTTTAATTACCGGCGGCACCGGTTTTGCCGGTCGCGATTCAACCGTCGAAGCAGTAACGCCGCTGTTTGATAAGACGGTAGTGGGCTTTGGCGAATTATTTCGACAAGTGTCCTATGACGAAATCGGCACCTCAACTATTCAATCACGCGCAACTGCCGGTTTTGCCAATCGCACCCTGATATTTTGTTTACCCGGATCAACTGGCGCCTGCACAACGGCTTGGGAAAAAATCATCAAAGAACAGCTGGATTCACGCCATAAACCCTGCAACTTTGTTGGGCAATTGCGTACATCGACCTAGAAAACCGCCAGGGGCGGCTTACCGAACCTACAGCCGTTTTCACAGGTTTTTGCGGCAAAAAGACGTTCTATTACTCCAAATTTGACGCTGACTGAAACTTAACCTATACCCACTGGATGCAAGGGCATTCTATCGGATGGTGGTTCGATGAAAGGTATAGTATTTAACGAATTTGTTTCTATGGTTGAAGGGATTTTTGGCGAAGAAATGATGGACGATATATTTGGCGAGGTGAGTCTGCCATCAGGTGGCGCCTATACTTCCGTCGGGACCTATGATCACGCCGAATTAGTCACATTGGTCGAAAGGCTCAGCCTTAAAGTAAAAATTCCAGTGCCTCAATTGGTGCATGGATTTGGCAAGCATCTGGCAAAAGTTTTTTCCAATAAATTTCAATTTTTTTTCGATGGTTGTAGCAATACTTTCGAATTCCTTCATCGAATTGACAACCACATTCACGTCGAAGTAAAAAAACTCTATCCCGACGCTGAACTTCCCCGTTTTTACTACCAATCATTAGATCCCAATAATTTGCGATTAATTTACGAATCAACCCGCGCATTTGGGGATTTGGCAGAAGGGTTAATTGAAGGTTGTGCAGAGTATTTTGGCGATGCTTTACAGATTCAAAAAGCAGATGAATCCTCAGAATCCCAGAGTCGGATTGTTTTTACCATTACCAAATTGGTAGTTTGATAATGGATGCTCTGGATAGATTACAAAAGCGAAATGAGCGAGAAAAAGCCGCCCGAATACAGGCGGAAGAATTGCTCGAACAAAAAAGCCGCGAACTATTTTTAGCCAATCAAACACTGAAGGATGTAGTTAAAAATCTTGAAGCCGCCATCAACGAAAATACGCGGGAACTGGTTAATGCACGCAACAAGGCACAAGAAGCCGAGCATGCCAAAAGCAGGTTCATTGCCAATATTAGCCACGAATTACTCACCCCCATGAATGGAATTCAGGGAAATCTGTCGTTAATCAAGGATAGTAACCTAAACGAAAAAGAGAAAACTTTTCTGCAGCGCGCCAGACAATCAAGTGATGAGATGCTGTCGCTCATCCAGAAGATAATTGAATACACACAACTCAATCAATCCAAGCTGAAGCTAAATCCTCAACCCTTTTCATTATCATCCCTAATCGAATGCCTGGTTAAGGATTACCAGTCGTTAGTTCAAAAAAAGAAATGCAATTTTTGTGTCACCACTTCTGCACTACCTAACACTTTAATTGGTGATGCAGAACGAATTACGGAAATTATCAAATCGATTTTAGATAATGCAGTAAAATTTACTGATCGGGGAAAAATAGAATTGGATGTTCGGTATGAGCTCCCTCACCTCTTAATTAAAATAGGTGATACTGGCATAGGTATTTCGCAAGAGGATTTAGAGCTAATCAGTCAGGCATTCAGCAAAGTCGATGAATCCCACAATCGTCAACACGGCGGGCTGGGGTTAGGCCTTTCTAAAACGAAACAATTAATTCAAGCGATGGCTGGTACTTTCAGTATCACCAGTAACCCGGGATTAGGAACAGAAGTTTATCTGGATATCCCATTGATTCCACCCGCCGCTCTCGAACAACCCGTCGATAATTTATCCGTGCTAATAGTTGATGACAATCCGGTTAACCTGCAAATCGTCAAAGATCTACTCGATCAACGAGCGTTCATCTCGGATTTAGCAAATAACGGCCTGGAAGCTTTTGCGAAATCACAAGAAAAAATCTATTCCATTATTTTGATGGATATTCAAATGCCCGTAATGGACGGTTTGGCAGCAACACGAAAAATCCGCAACGAATCTCGCATGAATCGATCTACACCGATTGTCGCAGTAACGGCGCATTGCACTGAAGATGATGAGAAATCAAGCCTGGAAGCCGGCATGAATGCACATCTGTTAAAACCGATTAATCACTATGAATTACTGCAGACAATCCACCGATTCACGCATCAAAGTCTGTCTGTTGACCCGGCCCCAAATACGAACCTCAATCCAGGCGACCTGCCCCTGATAGAGGGAATCGATGCGAATTCAGCTTTACCCAGAATGAACTATAACCTTGACCTGTTTAAAAAAATACTTCTGATATTTTTGAGCAATAACCACAACAGCTATCAGGAGTTAAAAAAATCAATTCAGGAAAATCGAATGGAAGATAGCATACTCATCAGCCATTCTTTAAAGGGCAGCGCGGCAACTATAGGTGCCAATAATCTTTCTAAAATTGCAGCCATCATTGAACAGCAGTTGCGGACCGGCAATCTCGATCAGGCTTTGGAACATATGGAAGCGTTACACACTGAACTCGATCAGGTTATTAGTGGAATAAAAACCCTTGAAGCAACACTTGCAACTGATGCCTTGCCTACGCAAGTATTTCATCGGGATGAAGTGTTAAAAACTATTGATTCTATTCGCACACATTTATTTGAAGATTTAAGCAACACTGAAGATCTGATTAATAAAATGACTAGCATTGATTTCCCAGCGGATTGTCGACCAGTCTTGAATGCGATTAAAACCGAATACCAACATTTCAACCTTATTCAGGTTGAAGTCCTTCTCAATCAACTCTATCAGATGATAGCCAATTTTCGTGAGCGAGTAGCATGAACAAGTCCCTGCAACGTATTTTGGTCGTAGACGATTCCGAAACCGATTTACACACCATAATTTCCTGTTTAAAAGACAAATATCAGGTGCTTGCCGCAAAAAATGGTGACGGAGCTTTGCAGATACTGGAAAAAACCAAAATTGATGTAATGCTGCTTGACGTCAATATGCCGGGAATTGACGGTTACGAGGTCTGTCGCAGAATTCGTGAAGACAATCAATTGATACAAATTATTTTTATATCGGCTAACGACGGTATAGATGAAATACTCAAAGGCTATGACGTCGGTGGAAATGACTATATCACCAAACCATTTCTGCCTGATGTTTTGGTCAATAAAATCCAAAAATCAATTGAGGCGGTTTCTCAATTTGAACGATTACAAACAGAAAAAAATGATTCATTCAGTGCACTTATGACTGCCATTGCATCCATGGGCGATTTGGGCGGCGTGATCAATTTTTTGCGCAGTAGCTTTCCTATCAAAAATAGTGAATCACTCGCCGCATTGTTTCTGGAAGTGTTGACCAGTTATGAGCTGTCCGGTTGCATTCAGTTGCGATCACGTTTTGAGACTCGAAATTATTCAAATCGCGGTGAGGTCACACCACTTGAAACCGAGTTGCTCTCACGAATTGCCCAAATGACGGATAGATTCGCTGAGAACGGCCGACGCATGTTGGTAAATTTTCCCTACGTTAGCCTCTTGATAAAAAACATGCCGATTGATGACGAGATGAAAATGGGGCGCCTGCGGGACACACTCGCGATTTTGATCGAAAGCACCAACGAAAAACAAATCAGCATCGAAAAAGATAACGCATTGTTGGAAATTCTCGAAGCCAACAGCAAACAAAATCAGGAACTCTTCAAGGAAACCGAAAAGGGATTGGAATACATCAACACAGTTCATAACGAATTGCGTACCGCCAGTTTAACTCTAGTCGACACCACTGCTGATGCAATACTGGCTACCTTCATCAACCTGGGTTTAACCGAACAGCAAGAGACAAGGCTCACCGAAATGCTGCACTCCAGTCAGGCAAAAGCCCAGCAGCTTTATGAAGAAAGCATCGAATTCGAAACCCAGTTGTCCAACATACTGCGGCGACTCAAACCCCAAAATCCTGATTCCCTTTAATCGCCCCAATAGTCAGGAAGCGCTTTATCCAAAAGCGCTTTAACCGTAAAATGCCCGCACTTCCACTCATTTTTAACAAGTGATGCTTATGACTGCCAAAAAACCCCTCGTTTTATTGATCCTCGATGGTTACGGATACTCGGAAAAAACCCAATACAACGCTGTGCGCGCAGCCAAAACACCGGTTTATGACCAACTTTGGAATCACCCAAACAGTTTGATTGATACCTCGGGCATGGCGGTTGGATTACCCGAAGGGCAAATGGGTAACTCGGAAGTGGGTCATATGACCATAGGTGCCGGGCGTGTGGTTTATCAAAGTTTTACCCGCATAAACAAAGCGATATCGGATGGCGATTTTTTTACTAACCCGGTTTATGTTGATGCGATTGATAATGCGATCAAAAACCAAAACGCTGTGCATATTTTAGGATTGTTGTCCGATGGCGGTGTACACAGTCATCAAGATCACATCTACACCATGATTAAAATGGCAGCACAGCGCGGTGCAAAAGAAATTTATTTACATGCGTTTCTCGACGGCCGTGACACTGCACCACGCAGTGCAGAAGCTTCTCTTGCAAAAGCAGATGCAGTATTTAAAGAAGTCGGCGTTGGTCGCACTGCGTCGATTGTTGGTCGCTACTTTGCGTTGGATCGCGACAATCGTTGGGATCGTGTAAAAGCAGCTTATGATGTGATGGTTACAGGTGACGCAGAATTTGATGCGCTAACATCTGTCGAGGGTTTGCAAGCCGCTTATGCGCGCGGCGAAAATGATGAATTTGTTAAGGCCACCATTATTTGTGGCGAAGATGAAGAAGTCGCTACTATCAATGATGGTGACTCGGTTATTTTTATGAATTTCCGCCCTGATCGCGCGCGTGAAATCACCAACGCCTTAATTGATGAAAATTTTTCCGGTTTTGATCGCGGTGATACTCACCCTGCCATCGCCAAATTTGTTCAAACTACCGAGTATGCCTCCAGCATCAAAGCGCCTATCGCATTTCCGCCAGAAGATTTAACCAATTCTTTTGGGGAATATTTGTCATCCATCGGCAAAACCCAATTGCGTATCGCTGAAACGGAAAAATATGCGCATGTGACTTTCTTTTTTAACGCGGGCAATGAAGTTGTGTACCCAGGTGAAGATCGCATACTGGTGCCTTCGCCCCAAGTTGCCACTTACGATTTAAAACCGGAAATGAGTGCACCTGAAGTAACGGATAAATTAGTCGAAGCGATTGAATCCGGAAAATACGATGCCATTATTTGTAATTACGCCAACTGCGACATGGTAGGCCACTCAGGTTTATTTGATGCAGCGGTAAAAGCGGTTGAAGCCGTTGATGTTTGCTTGGGACGAGTGTTAGCCGCTGTCGAGAAAGTTGGTGGCGAGGCTTTGATAACCGCCGACCATGGCAACGTTGAAGAAATGTTTGACGAAGAAACCGGTCAGCCACACACACAACACTCCACTTTGCCCGTGCCATTTATTTTCTTCAGTAGACGCAATGCAGTTATGGAAAAAGGTGGTTCACTGGCTGATGTTGCACCCACCATGTTGCACTTGATGAATATTGCACAGCCGAAAGAGATGACGGGGCGCAACTTGATTAAGTTGGTTTAATTTAATCTGAAGGGCGGCCACAGAGGGCCGCCCCTACAACAAAATGTGCATTGAATTTTCCACTTGAATCCTATTTGAATGAAAAAAATAATTGCCCCACTACTGACTTTAATCCTTGTTAGCGCTGTGCAAGCTGATGAAAAAGCTGACATGGAAAAACTGCAAAAAGATATTGCAGCTTTGCAGAAAGAATTAAAGTCTGTACAAGGCACCCGCTCCAATTTGCAAAAGGAATTGGAAAAATCCGAACAAGAAGTCAATGAGCTGGAAAAAAAAGCTGATTCCATTAAAAAAGAACTGGAAAAACAAAATAGTGATTTACAAAGCCTGAAACAGGAACGCACCCAACTCGAAAAACAACGCAACACACAACAGGCGCAAATTGGCGAACAGTTAGTAGCCGCTTACAAACTCGGTCAACAAAGCGATATTAAATTGCTGCTAAATCAGGAATCACCCGACAAAGTATCACGCCTGATGAGTTATCACGGCTATTTTGTGGTCGCACAACAGCAAAAAATCGAAACCTATCGCCAGACCATTGCCAGAATCGATGAAATAGCGCCGGATATTGAAAAAAAAAATCAACAACTGGCAGAGATGCAATCACAGCTTGATAAACAGAAGGTTGCATTAAGCAGCGCACACAAAGAGCGTCAATTAGCACTAAATAAAGTCAATTCACAAATCAAAAACAAACAACAAGAGCTTACCCAACTCAATGAAGACAGACAAAAACTGCAAGTGTTGCTGAGCCGTGTCACTCGTAGCATTGCCTCCAGCGGCGCGCAAAAATCGCCTGACTATGTCCCCTTACCCAAAGGCGGTGAAAAATTTTCGGTGCGCAGAGGCAAATTACCCTGGCCCACCAAAGGTAGAATGTTGCACAGATTCGGAAGCCCACGTATTGCGGGCCAATTGAATTGGAACGGTGCTTATATTGCCGCCGAATCAGGTAGCAAGGTGATTGCTGTACACCACGGACGGGTGGTATTCGCGGATTATTTTGGCGGCCATGGCTTGCTAATTATTATTGATCACGGCGAAGGATTTTTATCTTTGTACGCACACAATCAAAGCTTGTTAAAAAAAGCAGGTGATCCGGTTACGGCGGGCGAATCGATCGCTATAGTCGGTAATTCCGGCGGGCAATCACAGCTCGGCGTTTATTTCGAAATTCGCCGCGATGGCAAACCTATTGACCCCAGCCTGTGGCTGGCGGCGAGTTGACAATTGATTATGAAAAAACTTTTTATTTATCTGTTCGCTTGCTTTTGCCTGATCACATCCCTGATCACATCCCTGATCAGCTTCGCTGAGACTGTCGCTCCCACTAAAACAAACATTACGAGTGCTGACTCAGTTCCTGCACACGAAATTGAGCGTTTTGTTCGCGTTTACCAACAAGTCAAAAAATCTTATGTAGAAGAAATCAGTGATCAGGAACTAATGGATTTTGCAATTAAAGGCATGATTACCCAACTTGACCCCCACTCCATGTATATGAGTCGTCAGGAATATCAGGATTTGCAAGCATCGATTAGCGGTGAATTTGCCGGCGTTGGGCTGGAAATAGATTTAAAATCTGATTACATCACGGTTATCGCACCACTGGACAACAGCCCCGCTAGTCGAGCCGGCATTCAAACCGGTGACCGTATTATTCGAATTGATGATCAACCGGTAAAGGGTTTAAAAGTCAGTCAAGCATCTCGTATGTTGCGCGGCGCCAAAAATACGCAAGTAAAAGTTACTGTGTTTCGTAGCGACATTGAAGATCCTCTTGAATTCACTCTCACACGTGAATTGATAAAAGTCAAAAGTGTTAGATCCCGAATATTAGATGATGATTATTTTTATGTACGCATTTCCAGTTTTCAATCCAATACCGGGAATGATCTGGATAAAATTATCGACAATCACTTAAATAATAATCCGCACACCAAAGGCGTGATATTGGATTTGCGTAACAACCCAGGCGGCGATTTACACGCAGCGGTAGCGGTCGTTGATACTTTTCTTGATGGTGGTTTGGTAACTTATACTCAGGGCCGATTACCGGATAGTAATATTAATTATCGTGCAGAAATGGGTGATAACACCTTTGGTTTACCACTGGTTGTGATGATCAATGACGGCTCAGCATCAGCTTCGGAAATTGTTGCGGGCGCATTACAAGATCATCGACGCGCAATTATTATGGGCACACGCAGTTTTGGCAAAGGATCTGTGCAAACCGCCGGTTTGATTGATGATCAACACGCATTGAAATTAACAACATCGCTTTATTATACGCCGCTCGGTAGATCGATTCAGGCTCAAGGCATAGTTCCCGACATAGTGATTGAAAAAATGTATCTGACTCGTGTGGAGGGTATTTATCAAAATACCGAAGCAGATTTAAGTAATCATTTAAACAATAAAAATAAAGAAACGGAAAGCACCAGCGCCGATCGTCGCAAAAAACGCATTTCCAATTTGCAATTGCTACAAGAAGATAATCAATTGCAAGAAGCCTTGAATTTGGTTAAAGCCGCCAGCATTTTAAAAACACAATCAAAATCCTCGCTGGCTATTCCACCTAGAAAAGCGTCGACCAATTGAAAAAAATCATCCGTAAACGAACAGGGATTTACTCGGGTTTATGGATACTGATGATTAGTTTTTCGTGTTGGGCTTATGCAGACGACGAAAAAATTCAACAACAAGCCAAACTCGCCGTCATCATTGACGACATAGGCTATAACGAGAAACAAGGTCGTCTGTTAGCCGAGATGTCATTCCCACTCACATTAGCTGTTTTACCCTTTACACCACACGGAAAAGAACTGGCAGAGTTTGGTCATCAACAAGGAAAGGAAATTATGTTGCATGCACCAATGAGCAATGAACAGCATTTGGCATTGGGTCCAGGCGGATTAACCAGCGGCGTCACTCAAGACGAGCTAATTCAAATATTGGATAACAATCTGCAAAACATTCCACACGTAAAGGGACTTAACAACCATATGGGTAGCCAGCTTACGCAGGATGCGGTCACCATGGGCTGGGTAATGGCTTATCTCAACAAACGACAACTCTATTTTATTGATAGCCGCACCACCGCCAAAACCCAGGCACTCAATCAAGCTCAAGCCATAGGCTTACTCAGTCGTAAACGGGATGTATTTCTGGATAACCAAAGGGACTCCATACACATCGCCCAACAACTCCAACTTGCATTGCAATATGCAAAGGAAAGAGGCAGTGCGATTGCTATTGGCCATCCCTATCCCGCCACAGTAAAAGTGCTAAAAAATGCTAAATCACTCGCGGAGCAGCGAGGTGTTCAACTGGTATTGGTATCGGAACTTTTATCTCCTTTTTCCGAGGTAAAACCCGATTCCCTGCCAATGTTTTGTCCAGCGGAGCCTAATCCATCACAAAACAAGTCGATATTTGTGACAGATCCCTTGCAAATAATGCGAACCCCGTAGCATAAAAAATCTTAAATCGTTATTAAAAGGCTATAACACCATGAAAACACAATCTAACAACAGCTGAAAATGCAACATATAATGCAATCACGGCTCTGATGTCGTCACCCCGTAAACAAGGTGGTTTCAAGTTTTCACTATCGGAGGAATAAGAGATGCAAATTACAAATAGATGCGGTGAACAAGGTAATCTTCCCGAGCGCAATTCACGCTTTGTCAAAAAGGGAAATTACTGGTACTACTCAACCCGCGAAGGAGTTGACATTGGGCCATTCGACAATCAGAAAGATGCAGAATTAGGTGTGGCTGAGTTCATTGAATTCTTAACCGAATCAGAACCCAAAGTAACGGATTTACTGAAGCTGTACCGAGCGGCCTGATGGCCAAATAGATAGCAAAGGGGCGTCGCAATGACGCCCTTTTTTATGCAGCAAATTACTGAATACGTTTGCCTTCAAAGATAATTTTATCGCCTTGCAAGTGACCCATAATCACACTGCCGGGTAAAAATTTTCCGGAAAGAATATCTTGTGCGAGCGGGTTTTCAATCCATTGTTGAATGGCTCGCTTGAGTGGACGGGCTCCGTAAACCGGATCAAAACCGATTTCAGCAAGACGATTCATGGCAGCGTCATCCAACTCCAATAACAAATCGCGTTCGGCTAGACGTTTGCGCAGCAAGGCCAATTGAATATCGGCTATGCCACGAATTTGTTCGCGACCCAATGGATGAAATACCACAACTTCATCAATACGGTTAATGAACTCCGGACGGAAATGCCCTGCGACAACTTCCATCACAGCGTCTTTCATAGCGTTGTAGCGATTTTCGTTATTGAGTGATGATGATCCGTCGCCTGCATCAAAGCTCACTGTGTCGTAAGATTTATCTTCCGTTAATTCCTGAATGCGATCCGATCCCAAATTGGATGTCATCACTATCACAGTATTACGAAAATCAACTGTACGCCCTTGCCCATCGGTTAAGCGTCCGTCCTCCAACACTTGCAACAAAATATTGAATACATCGGGATGGGCTTTTTCCACTTCATCCAACAAAACCACCGAATAAGGTTTGCGACGAACGGCTTCCGTTAAATATCCGCCTTCTTCATAACCCACATATCCCGGTGGTGCGCCGATTAAGCGTGCAACCGAATGTTTTTCCATAAACTCCGACATATCGATGCGCACCATGGCTTCGGATGTATCAAATAAAAATTCTGCAAGCGATTTACACAACTCGGTTTTACCCACACCGGTTGGCCCTAAAAATAAAAATGATCCATTAGGGCGATTGGCATCGGACAAACCCGCGCGAGAGCGACGCACTGCGTTGGCAACCGCAACCACTGCTTCATGTTGGCCAATGACACGTTTATGCAAAGCCTCTTCCATGCGCAATAATTTTTCGCGTTCGCCTTCCAACATTTTGGATACGGGTATGCCAGTCCATTTGGAAACCACTTCGGCAATTTCTTCGTCGGTGACTTTATTGCGCAGCAATTTCATTTCCATCATTTCGGCTTGGCTGGCCATATCCAGTTGTTTTTCCAATGCGGGGATTATTCCGTATTGCAATTCAGACATACGCGCCAAATCACCTTTGCGACGCTTGTCTTCCAATTCCAAACGCGCTTGTTCCAATTGGCTTTTGATTTCTACTGAGCCTTGAAGCGCTGCTTTTTCGGCGCGCCAGATTTCTTCCAAATCATTGTATTCGCGTTCGACTTTGGTGATGTCCTGATTAATTTTTTCCAAACGTTTTTTGCTGGCTTCATCTTCTTCTTTTTTAACTGCTTCGCGTTCGATTTTTAATTGAATCAAACGGCGTTCGAGTTTATCCATTTCTTCAGGTTTGGAGTCGATCTCCATACGAATGCGACTGGCCGCTTCGTCGATTAAATCAATGGCTTTATCCGGTAATTGGCGATCAGTTATGTAACGTTGCGACAATTTAGTCGCGGCGATAATGGCACCATCGGTAATATCAACACCGTGGTGAACTTCATAACGCTCTTTTAAACCGCGCAATATGGCGATGGTGTCAGATTCACTGGGTTCATCGACCAATACTTTTTGGAAGCGACGCTCAAGCGCTGCATCTTTTTCAATATATTTGCGATATTCATCCAAAGTGGTTGCACCCACACAATGCAATTCACCGCGTGCTAACGCAGGCTTTAACATATTGCCCGCATCCATAGCACCATCGGCTTTACCTGCGCCGACCATTGTGTGCAACTCATCAATAAACAGAATAATGCGGCCTTCTTGTTTGCTTAATTCGTTGATGACAGATTTCAAACGCTCTTCAAATTCACCACGGAATTTTGCACCAGCGAGCAGACCACCCAAATCGAGTGACAACAGACGTTTGTCTTTTAAACCTTCCGGCACTTCGCCATTTACAATACGTTGCGCGAGACCTTCAACAATCGCCGTTTTACCCACACCTGGCTCACCGATTAATACCGGATTATTTTTGCTGCGGCGTTGTAGCACTTGAATAGTGCGACGAATTTCATCATCGCGACCAATAACCGGATCCAACTTGCCTGCTTCAGCCCGCGCGGTTAAATCTATAGTGTATTTTTCCAATGCCTGACGATTACCTTCTGAATCGGCATCATCCACCGTTTCACCACCGCGAACTTTTTCAATCGCTTGTTGCAAGCGCTGCAGGTTGCCGTATTTTTTTAAAATTTCGCTGACACTACCGCCAGCATCGGTCATCGCCATTAACAAAACCGAATCACTGGAAACAAATTTGTCACCGGTTTTTTGCGCATGACGATCCGCCAAATTTAATAATTTAGCCAGCTCAGGCGACGCACTGACATCACCAGTTGGATTTTTAATACGCGGAAAATTTTCCAATTGCTGTGTCAGCGCTGTGCGTAACCCGGCAACATCAAATCCCGCCTGATTTAACAGCAAGCGAACACTACCCGCGCCCTTCTGATCCAACATAGCCAGAATTAAATGCGCAGGCTCCAACTGGGAATGGTCTTGCCCCAAGGCCAACGACTGGGCATCGGACAAGGCGGTTTGTAACTGAGTCGTAAGACGATCAAGACGCATGATTAACCTCAATGAATTTCAAGTTAGACCAGACGTGGGGGCGGGATGGCTGAATTCAAGTTAATCCAGACAAGATTTAGCGTTATTGTTGCGGATCAAATTCCCGTATTCATGAATTACGCATTCTTTTATGTCTTTTTTCGCAACTACCAAATCCTCGTATATCCCCCCAAATAACGAGATACCTTCTGATTCTTTACCCCTGAGCATCGAATGGTTAAATTCAACATACTTAGTACTGGTTGGATATTTTAAGCTCTGATAGTAAAGGTCAATAGTAATTCCAGACCGAGAGCAAAACGCCTCTATGACTTTGGGCATTTTTTCAGAACTAATATACTTCTCGTAAAACTCCGCAAACTTTAGATCTCCATACAAGCATTTAACTTTTTCTAGCAAACCAGACAACCCATGAACATTTTCAAACTTTTCTTTTTTTGCCAAAATTAATGCCTTTAGACTAAGTTCAATACCATGATAAAAGATGAATAGGGTTGGCTCTACAATGTTAGTATCGGACCACTTGGTATGCTCTTTAAAATCTTCTTTACTAGGCACCTGCCAGCCTTGAAATTCCATAGAACCTGGATTTCCGCGTTTAATTAACTCTTCAGCAACATTAAGAGTTAGCTGCCAAAAATTTTCAGCCAACCCCATAAATCTCAACGCTTCATAACAGTCTATTTCTTCGTTATTACTCATAATTAAATCGCATTAATTTCATCATTAATATTGTAATTAAAAAAACTATACGGTCTCATCTACCGCAAAAAAGCGAATAGCCAGAGGATAATTTTTGATAACACCTTTATTGGCATTCATGGCGCCCATAATGATGAAAATCAGCGACAAAATGGCGAGAGCACCGAATAGCAGAAAGCCGATTAATATCAAACATAAAACCCAGCAGATACCAGCGTAGATTAATGAACTTAAAATCCAGTTCATGATGACTTTGCCTTGTTGATCTATATAGGGATCGTCGCGGCGACTTAGCCAAAGCACCAAAGGCGCGATGATTCCCAACACTGGGATCATCCAGGAGGCAAACTGGCTCAGATGCATAACCAGTGCGTAATCGTAATTATTGGTTTTGATTTCGATAGGTTTGGGGTCACCGACTAGCGGTGTTGTGACGGGTTCAGAGGCGAGAATTCTTTCTTTCGCGCGTTGGAATTCTTCTTCAGTAATTAATCCTTTTTCTTTGAGTTCGTTGAGCTTTTCGATTTGTTCAAGATTCATAAGCTTTCCCTTTTTGCGAGAGGTTTATGTCAACCAAATTAAACTTGCCATTCTTCCGGTAACACCATCGCGGCGATAGGAATAATAAGTCTCCTCCTCAGCAAAAGTACAGGCACCGCCGCCATATATATTTTTCACACCCAGTGAATCCAAATCGGCTTTTGCCAATGCATAGATATCGGCAAAAAAATGCAATGGTCGTTTGCCAGGTAAAAATGACGCAGCGATTTGATCTGTGTGCTGTGCAGAACGGGAAGTTTCGAAAAACGCTTCAAGCACATCCATACCGACTTCAAAATGTTTTGACGAAATCGCGGGGCCGAGATAAACCAATAAATCGCCAGGCGAAGCTGAAAAAGTGGCGAGTGTTTTTTGCAAAATTGATTGCGCCAAACTGCGCCAGCCACAATGGACTGCAGCGACTTGTGTGCCTTGTTTATCGCAAATCAAGACTGGCAAACAATCAGCCGTCATCACCACACAAGCCAAACCTTGTTCGCGGGTATAACAAGCATCTGCCGTGCGCACGCGACCATCCGCAAGCGCCTCGACAACTTTGTTGCCATGAATTTGTTCAAGCCATTGCGGTGTTTTTTGTAGATCAAGTTGTTGCACTAATAATTGGCGATTGGCCTCAACTGCAAGCGGATCATCTTGTACATGAGTGCCAAGATTAAAGCTGCGATAAACCCCCGAACTTTTTCCACCCTCACGTGTGGTGATGGCAGCGCGGATATTGTTTGGGGCGGGCCAATCGGGTTGAAGAATCATCAAGCCGCCTTCAGTTCAACATGCAATCCCAAACGCTCTGCAAATTTTGTGAGCATATCCAAACTGAACTTATTAAATTTTCCATTCATTAACTCGGATACACGAGCTTGGCTCACTTGCAGAATATCTGCAGCTTCCAGCTGTGTGATGTTGGTTGCCTTAATTTTTTCTGTGATTTTTATCATCAATTCCGCACGCAAAGCCATAACAGCGGCTTCTGCTGGCTCAAACCCCATATCGAGAAAGATATTGGTTTTAGATTCTGTAATCTGTACCGATTTAGCCATTTAATCATCCTCAAGCATTTTCAAACGCTGTTTCGCAAGATTTATATCCGTTTGACGAGTTTTTTGCGTTTTCTTTTGAAAAGCGTGCAACACATAAATTGCATCTTCACGTTTGGTTAAATAAAAAACTCTGTATTCACCTGCCTCATGAATCCTGATTTCGTAAACACCACGTCCAACACTGGACATGGGCTTCCAATCATCAGGTTGCAACCCTGCTTGAACTTTAAATAACTGATAACCCGCTTGTCGGCGGGCATCAGCTGGGAAAAGATTAATGTCATCAAGACTGGAACCAACAAACTTCACTGTTTTCATAATCCATGCTCACTATAGACTCACCTCAAACAATATACAAATAGTTGTATATTGTTAACTCTCCTCATAGCCATGATCCAAAGCCTCAACCAGATTTTGAAAATCCGCAGGCAAAGGGGCGGTCCACTCAACATATTCACCAGTGCCAGGATGTTCGAGGCCGAGCTTGGCGGCGTGAAGTGCTTGTCTTGGGAAATTTTTCAAGGTTTCAACCAAATGTGGGCTGGCGCCTTTGGGGATTTTGAAGCGGTTGCCGTAGGTTTGATCACCAACCAGCGGAAAACCTATATGTGCCATATGGACGCGGATTTGGTGAGTGCGGCCGGTTTCCAAATTTACTTTGATGTAGGTGTGATGCGGATAGCGCTTGATGACGCGATAGTGAGTCACTGCGCGTTTACCACCGGCACTTAACACCGCCATCAATTTGCGCTGTATAGGATGTCGCCCCATAGGCGCGTTTACTGTTCCGCCTCCAGTCATAGCACCGACTGCAACAGCGTGGTATTCGCGGCTGACGGTTCTGTCAGCCAATTGCGCAACCAGATCAGTATGGGCTTCAAGAGTTTTGGCAACCACCATCAAACCGGTGGTTTCTTTATCCAAACGATGAACAATTCCGGCGCGAGGCAAATTGACCAGATCCGGAACGTGATGCAATAAAGCATTTACCAGGGTTCCGGTGTAATTACCTGCGGCTGGATGGACCACTAATCCAGCTTGTTTGTTGATAACGAGCAAATCCTCATCTTCGTGGACTATATCCAGCTCGATTTCTTCCGGCTCCCACTCGCCCTGAGCTTCCAATTCAGCATCCAACGACAGGGTTTCACCGCCGATAAGCTTGTCCTTGGGTTTGGCGATACGGCCATCGAGTTTGAGTTGTCCGTCTTTGATCCAGCTTTGCAGGCGAGACCGGGAAAAATCAGGGAACAACTCCGAGGCTGCCTGGTCGAACCGCATGCCGTTCATGGTGATCGGCACCTGGGCAGTCAATTGATACACATCTTTCATGCAAAAAACCTATGTCATACCCGATAAGGGCTTGTATGTGGCTGGAAATTTTGGCGCACTCCGTTGGAGTCAGTCCCATGTCTGTGTTTAAATGTCGCGCCGATTTAGTGACCTAATAAAGAGTTAACCCTATGCGAGTTCTTCCTTATCTTCTCCTTGCTGCCATTATCAGCTTAACCGCCTGTTCCTCCAAGGAAGAAGAGTACACCACTGAGGCCGATCTTTATCAGGCCATCAACGAACAACTGGATCGCAGCCAGTGGGAAGCCGCCATCAAAAACCTGAACACTATGGAAGAGAACTTTCCGTTCGGGACTTATGCCGAGCAATGCCAACTGGAATTGATTTACGCCCATTATCAATCAGGCGAACCCGATGCAGCTATTGCCACGGCCAATCGTTTTATTCGCTTGCATCCACAACACCGTAATGTGGACTACGCCTATTATATGCTGGGTATGAGCACCTTCACCAAGGATGCCGGATTATTTGATCGTGTTATGCCGATGGATATGTCCAAACGCGACCCAGGGGCTGCGCGTGAATCACTGGGGCACTTCACCCAATTACTCAATCGTTTCCCTGATAGCCCTTACGCTGTTGATGCCAAAAAACGCATGTTGCATCTACGCAATCGCTTGGCTCGCAACGAAATTCACGTAGCAAATTATTACTTCAAACGCGGTGCTTATCTGGCTGCATTAGGTCGTGGCCGTTATGTATTGGAAAATTACCCACAAACTCCCGCCACCCCTGATGCCCTGGCCGTTATGATTCAGGCTTATCACATGATGGAGTTGCCCGCGCAGTCCGATGAGATATTATCGATATTGAAATTAAATTATCCCGATTATCCCGCACTCACCGACGGCAAGTTTGATTATCGTTTTATCTACAACGATGGAAAGTTTAACTGGATCGCTTGGGCAACCCTCGGCCTATTCAGTAAAGTCGAAATCACCGGTTTCGACTCCCGTGAACTTTATGACCCCGCCTATTTGGACTCACCGGATACCGCAGTCACTAAACCCAATTCTTGATTGCAATAAATAAAACGCCCGATTGAATCGGGCGTTTTGGTTTTGTATAAGACAAAATTTCTGAGCTACTTAACCTGCACATTTTCTTTACGCATGACTTCACGGAAGTGTTTGCCTTGCATGGTGGGCTTGTAGCTTTTGTAATCTTCGATTAATTGCGGTGACCAGTCAGGATCAAATGCCCAGGCTACCCATGAAATTTTCTTTTTGCCGAAATAATCGGTGATGCGCTTACCGTAGCTGCCGTCGTCAATGACCGGAACATGTGCACCTTTATCAGTTGCCAGTTGATAACCAATTTCGGTGGCAACCACGGGATATTTATCAGCAATAAAGCCAAAGTCACGTTCCCAATTGGCCTCATACGGCGCGCCCACTTTCATGGGATAAGGGTGACTCACGTAGGCGATGTTGTCTTTTGCAATGGGTGATTTTGCTACAGGTGTTAAATCATAAGCCCAGTTAAAACCTGCAACCAAACAAATGGCGTTAGCATCGTGCGCTTGCACAATCGTGATCATTTCTTCGTTAATGGCCTTCCATTCTTCCCATGTAACGACCCCCAAACGACCATTAAACACTGTTGGCTCGTTAAACATTTCGTAAAAAGCAACAGCATTTACACCAGCGTAACGTTCGGACACTGTGCGCCAGAAATCATTGGTTTCACCGCGAGTCGTGTAGTAAGAATTATTTTGAAACATTTCAGATTTTAAATTACCGATAGAATGCCAATCCAATATAAGGTAAAAACCAAGGTCATTGGCCCACACAACTATTTTATCCAACATCGCCAAATAATTTTTCTTGCCTTGTTTGCGCCAAGCTGATGGATGCACAGGCACACGTACCACATTTGCACCCCACTCTTTAATCACCGCAAAGTGATCTATGGTAAGTTTTTTATCACGCAGAACCTTATCTGGATCAGCAATACTCACGCCGCGAAAAACTATTTCTTTTCCTGATTCAGTTACGAACTGATTACCTTTCACTTTAATCAAAGGTAATTGTTGTTTGATTTGTTTAGCATCAAACGCAGGAATATCAGTTTGATTCCACCAGCCACTAGAGTTTTCCCATGCATTATCCGCTTGAGTCACTGCTGCAATAAGGGACAACAAACATCCCACAATTAAATAACCCAACCGTTCAATCATCCTATTCATTATTTATGACCTCGCTTAATTAATATTATCGTTCAATCTTATAAATTACATCTACACTTTGCGTTTCACCGGATTCCGCTTCAACACGAATTTTATCGGTTAATCGGTAAACTACACCCAAACTAAATGCCTGATCAAATAAACCCACTACATAACGCACTAAAATTTTCGGTGTCAGGTATTTACCTACCCACAGTTGACTTTGATCTATCCCTTTATCTGATTTAATCGCCAATTCATCAACACCAAAAAATTGCGCAACATCTTGCGTGATCATTTGACTTCTTTCCACACCGAGACCGCCCAAAGCCGCCAATAACATAGATGCATCGGCTTTGGATGCTTCTGATAAAGGCTTACCTGTTAACAGCATCATCATAGCATCGCTCTCGGAATGCGCTGGCTGTGAGTACACTTTTGCCCTGGGCCTTTGCAAGCTACCGGAAATTTCCAACCCCACTTTAGTATTGTCATCATCATCGATAACACGGGTAGCGCGAATATCCAAACCTGGATTTTCATAATCACCTTGAAAAATTAATTGCCCACGTTCAATAGTTAAGGATTGACCATAAGCTTGATAACTACCTTCTTTCACCGCCACAAAACCATTGGTCACCCAGGGGCGTTGCGGTTCTTTATTTAATTTGAGATTACCCTCTAATTGGCTTTCAAGACCAAAACCTTTGAATTGAACATCTTTACCCAAACTCAAACGCAAATTTGCTTGCACGGGCGTACTGCGTGAACTGCTAGTGGATTTTTCATTTACCAACACAACATCGTCCGACAAAGTAACAGACGATTGCGGAATGGTTTTTATGTTCGCGCGCAAATAGGGAACTTCCGCTTCACCGGTTAATTTAATTAATTGCGAGTTCGCATCCAGATGAATCGCCGGATTAATATTGGCTTTCATGCTCAGCAAATTCATGATTTGAAAATCCTGACCGGTTAAATCCGCTACTAACTGCCAATCTTGTTGCAAGGGCTTCATCAATACACCTTGCAAATTTAATTGACCTTTACCGGAGCTTGCGCTTGCCATCAAGCTTAACTGATTAACATCATTGGCAATAATGGAAGAGGAAATATTCGTCAGAGTTAATCCCAATTTTGGAATTTTGGTTGAGGCATCTTCCAACCGCACAAATCCGGACACATTCGGCTGTTGCAAACTACCCGAGGCTTTTAAAGATGAACTTAATCGACCTTTTACATCATCCATAAAGGGCAACAAAGTTTCCAAAGGTTGTAAGTTATGAAATACCGATTCGAAATTTGCCTCAACAATTTTTTGCGTATCCAATGCAATATGCGCATTGGCTTTCAATTCACCATAGCCACTCCAATCCATATCAATATTGGACTTGAATTGAGATTGATCCAGTTGCGCTGACACACTGGCAAATTTCCAGGGGTATACATCCGTCACCCCTCCTTCATACTGATAACGCAATTCTGCATCACGCGTTTCCAGATAAAAAATCGCTTGGGTCGATGCCAAATCAGCCTGATCCGTATGCAAACGGAAATAGCCATTCATCACACCAGCAAAAAATACCTCCGGCTTGAACAGCGCATAAAATTGGCGCAAGGGAACAGAATTAATATCCGCACCCATTTGCATTCCTGTTTCTTTGTGCCAATAAAAATCCAGACATAACTCAGGTGCAGGCAGAATGGTAATGGGTGATAGTTCAGAGTTAGTTTTCCCCAGCAGATTATTTTTCACTCGAACACTGGACGCATTTTGATAAAAGGGTTTATAGGCTGCACCATCTTCCACCACTTGCGTGGCAGCATCGATTATTGCGGTTTGGTTACTGCGTGTGGTTAAACACAATGGCTGCAGATCAACCTTATCATGAGTGACACGAATAGGTCTGCTGACGGATAACCACCATTTGGGAACATTTTTTAATTTGATCGAGAACTTTTGTAAATCACCTAACCATTGATAGTCTTGTAATTTTCCTGCCAATTCAAAATCAACACGACCAATTCGACTATGACGAATACTGCTCGTCAGTTTGTGATCGCGGAAACTACCATCGCCTTTTATTTGAATAGATTTAAAGGATTGCCCAGCCAATTGCAATTGCTCGGCGAAAAACGTCAATTGATAGTGTTGTTCGAGAAGTAATTCGCGATAGTTTTTACTCTGATCACTTTCTTCCAAATGTAAAAACTGCGAAATATCCAACGGCTTTATACTGAACTGCAAATTTTTTAGCGCTATATCTTGCCAAGTTACCGAGTCCGCTTTGGCATCAGCAGTGAGTTGGGGCAATATCCAGGAACCGGATAAAATGCCTCGACTACTAAAACTTCCTGATAGCTCATCATTTAACTGACCCAGCATTGGCGCCTGTAAATTCCACTCAACTTTTGAATCGGCTTGATTGCTTTTGGATAAAAATCCGTTCACCTCAAACCGATTAGCACCCCACACCAATCGTAATTTTTCTGATTGCCAACGCGATTCATTCTGATGCAGATTGCCAACCAACGAAAAAGCCAAATCACGCACGCTACCACTAAAATCCATTTGATCGACTTTCCACAACCAATTGTTTTCAGCTTTTATGCCATCGCTATGAAACTTTCCTTTTAAACGAGTTGGCCAATTTTCAGCAATCAAGCCCGCATCAAAAAAATCGGTTTGAATAGACAGATCCCAACGCAGTTCCGGCAACCAATCGACTTGGCCTTGTACTAACAAATCCGACAAAGGATTTTCAGATTCATAAGCAGCATCTCTACGCTCGAGCAAACGCAATTCATCAATACTGATTTTTTGCCAATCACCTTTTGCTTTTAAAGATAAATTAACCGGAGGTAAACCTGCCTGAGACCAATCACCGGTTAAATTGCCTTGATATCCCTGCCAGTTTCCGGTGACATTTAATTGAAATGCCAGCTCAGGCAAGGCTTGATCCTGCATCCACCAAACTTGCGGAAATAATTGCTTTTCAGCGGTTGCCTGTAATTCAAATTGCGGAATGGTTTGTAACACTTTTTGTTTATCGACTACAGGAATCGTCAAATTCGCTTTAGCAATAAAGGGGGCTTTAAATTCAGTTTGCGTCAGCAAACGATATAAATCGCCTTTAATTTCCGATTTACCTTGATATTCAGTATCTGCATGAAATCGCCATTCCAGATTGGCATCTGTGTAGTAGGGAAAGGATAAATCCGATTTTCCACTCAGGCTTATTTGATAATGTTCATGGCGCAACCGTAAAGGCGAATAACGCAAATGGAAATTACCCAAACTGATCGAACCACTAAATTCCTGCCACTGATCCTGATATTGCCCCTGCGAAAATTGAATATTATTCAAATGGAATTTTTTTAATTCCAAACGCACGGGTAAATCTATATCAGGCCAATTTGAAAAAGGTTGCGTATCTGATTGGGTTGATTCAGGCAGTTGAATGTTAATCCGATCAACTGATAAAGAATCAATTGATACCGCCGTATAAAGCAAAGCAGTAGCGTTCCAACGAAAACTTATATTTTCTGCACGCAATAATTCTGTAGGTGTTGAATATTCTACCCAGGCAATATCCAACCCCTTGCGTAAATTACCTTGCAACTCACCCAACTGAACATTGGCGTAACTCGCCAGTTTGGTCACCAGCCAGCGGCTTCCGGTATTGGTTTCGATTAACGCAACCAAACTGGCCACTAAAATAAGCAGCACACCCAGTGTGTAGAGAAGTGTTTTTTTGATGCGGCGCCACAACATTATAAATCTGGCCCCATAGTCACGTGTATCGCCCAGGATTTTTCATCATCCAGCGCTTTTGCAAAATCAATTCGAATCGGGCCTATGGGTGAAATCCAACGCACACCCGTACCAATACTGCGTTTGAAATCTATATTGGAATTGACATAAGCATTACCTTGATCGTAAAAAACTGCCGCCACCCAATTGGTATCGCCAATCATATAATCGTATTCGATGGAATTGACCAACAGATTACTACCACCGAGAACATTTTTGACCATTTCACCATCAACTTCTTTTTCTTCGACCACACCCAGAGATTTGTAGTCATAACCTCTGACACTGGCATCACCACCCGCGTAATAACGTACCGACACTGGCAGATTGTTAAAATCTTCGGTGCGCGTTAAACCCAATTCATTGCGCAGAATCAAGCGACCATAATCACCACCCCAAATATATTTTCCACGTGTATGCCATTGCAAAAAACTAAAGTCCGAACCCAGCGATTCTGGCGAACCGGAAATAGTTGTCGATAAGGCCCAGCCCTTTAAGGGATAAGGTGTTGCATCTGTTTTTGTACGTGAGATGGTAAAAGATGGGATAATTAAATCCGTGGTTTTCAATGGATCGCTATCCACAATCGAATCTTCGCGTTCATATTTGATAGCATAGGTTTGCAACCATTTATTTTGTTGATAATGGGTGTAGCTGCTACCTATAGAACGCTTTCTACTCCAACTGACATCAGTTTCTTCCTTCAGATAACCATTGAAAATTCTTAAAAATTCATAAGCAGGATTTTTTAAAGGAATAGTGTAAACCAATTCGGATTCTTTTTTATTGTTGGCGATGCTTACATCAGCGTTAAAAAAATGTCCACGACGATTAATGTATCTGTCTTCAAACCCCAGCAAAACTCGCGGCCCGGTATCAGTAGCATAACCACCACCTATGGAATATTCACGTCGTTTACGCTCGTCCAGATTAATATTGATATCCACTGAATTATTTTGTTTATTTTCATAATCAGGATTAATGTTGGTGGCCGCGTAATAATTACTGGCGTTGTAGAGATTTTTCAACTCCAGCAATTTATCCGTATCATAAGCATCGCCAGTGTTCAGGCTACTGTAACGCTGCACAAAATCGTCATCCAGAATATCTTGTTCGATTGTGATCTTGCCGATACTGTAACGCTTGCCCGTATCATAGGTTAGCTCAATCACCGCCGTTTTTTCATTTTCATTTACCAGCACTCGTGCCAATGCAAAATAGGCATCGAAGTAGCCGTGTGCAGTAGCCGCAGATTCAAACCGGCTTTTTAAGGCTTCATATTTTCCGTGATGAAATTTATCACCAACTTTTATTCCGGGTTTGTCATAGAGCAATTGAAATAGAGGATCAAGGCGACCATCACCCATAATATCGAGGCGCAATTCAACTATACGAATCGGCTCACCCGGTGTTAACTGAATTGCCAGCTGCCAGCAATCATTATTGCGGGTTAATTTTGATTCATAGGAAAGCTGGTAATACCCCAAAGCTTGTGCAGCAGCGGCTATTTCTGCTTCAGCAGAATCCAAATGAGCATTTAGTCGCCAACTGGGCGCCTTACATTTTTCATCACTAATACTGAGTTGCTGCAAAATATTATTACGCAGGGATTTGGTACCGCCCTTGATACTAATCTCGGGTTCCGCGGCCAATAGTGGAGCCGCCAGAAAACCGCAAAGCAGCAAAAAATAAGACTGTAAATTCACGTCGCCCCGCATCCAATAAAATACTTACCGCCGCCACTTTACCCTAATTGATAGCAGTCTGTTTATAATGCCCCTAGTTTTAATCCGGGACCAAATGAATGTTGAGTTATCGCCATAGTTTTCATGCAGGAAATTTTGCGGATCTGCTAAAGCACAGCATCTACATTCACTGCCTGGAGTATATGACACAAAAACCCAAAAGCCTGCGCATTATAGATACTCACTCAGGCGCAGGCTGTTATGCATTGGATGCAGCCGACGCACAAAAAAATGCTGAATACAGCAATGGTATCGGCAAAATTTGGCAGGCCGATGATTTGCCCGAGCTACTCCAGCGTTACCGACAAACCATAGCCTCATTTAACACGGGTGATGATTGTCTGATTTACCCCGGATCACCTTTGATTGCCGAATCCTTTTTACGACCAACAGATCAGTTATTTGTTCATGAATTGCACCCAACGGATTTTCGTCAGTTACAAGAATTGTTAGGTCAACAAAAAAATATTCGGGTGCTGCCTGACGAGGGCATGCAATCATTAGTTTCACTGGTACCCCCACCGGAAAAACGCGGGCTGGTATTGATTGATCCTTCTTACGAAATCAAACAGGATTATCATTCAGTAGTTGAACAACTTATCAAAGCGCACAAACGTTTTTCAACCGGCAGCTATTTGTTGTGGTATCCGGTAGTATCCCGGCAACGAATTGATGAAATGGAATTACGATTTAAAAAATCGGGCATTCGCAATATACAACTTTATGAATTGGCAATTAGTGCTGATACTGAAGAGTCCGGCATGACATCCAGCGGTATTATCGCCATCAACCCGCCCTGGACTTTGTGGAAACTATTGCAGGCCGCTTTGCCCTACGCAGTGCGCAAGCTGGGCAATACCGATGCATTTTATCGACTGGAACAACTGGTAGACGAATAATGCTAAAAAAACCTTCGCATCGCGCGCTGTTTTTTTCACTGGCTGTTTTTCCCGGTGCAGGCCTCTGGGCTATAGGTGAAAAAGTTCGCGCATTGATTTTTATTATCCCCAGCGCATTGGCTTGTATCTTAATGGTTGGCCGAATTATGTCGATCACACAAGACATCACTCAACGTATGGTTGATGAATTTATCCCTTTAACAATTAGCAACTTCGTCAATCTCTTCCTGGATATTCGTCAGCAAATTTATGCCGACCCCATTATTCGCGAATATTTATTATTTTTATTGATTGCCTGGCTACTGAGTGGTTTATCCAGTTATTTTGCAGGCAAGAAAAAAGAGTCGGAGCAATAGATTATGCAGGCCACACTGATTGCAATAGGCTTATTATTTTGCAGCAATATTTTTATGACCTTCGCCTGGTATGCACACCTAAAAGAGCTCAATCACAAACCCTGGATAATCGCCGCTTTTGTTAGCTGGGGCATAGCCCTGTTTGAATATTTATTACAAGTCCCCGCCAATCGCATTGGTTATACCGTGATGAGCGTCGGTCAATTAAAAATTTTGCAAGAAGTTATCACCCTCAGTGTTTTTGTTCCTTTCGCACTTTTTTATTTAAAAGAACCACTCAAATGGGACTACCTCTGGGCCGGCTTGTGTTTATTGGGCGCAGTGTATTTTATGTTTCGCGATAAACTGGCGGCATAAGTAATGAAAAATATTCTACTGATCTTTATTCTAGCTTATTCAGCACACGCCAATACTATTCAGCCCATTCGGTTTTCACATAATGATTGGGAGATTGTCTGTGACAATACCCGTACTTGTCGCGCAGCAGGTTATCAAGCGGATGACGATGAATTGACAGTTTCCCTATTGTTAACGCGCAAAGCTGGCCCTAACACAGAAACAACCATTCAATTGATGATTGGCGATGCAATCGACGATCAATTGCCGAACACAGTTGAGATGAAAATTAACAACCAATCTTATGGCAAGATTAAACTCGATCCGAATAACGTTACGCCACTTTCAAACTCACAACGCGATGCATTGCTGAACGCCTTACCCAAAACCAGTCACATAGAATTTATTCACAATCAAAAAATTTGGCATTTATCGGATAGCGGCGCCGCTGCTGTGTTGCTGAAAATGGATGAAGCACAAGGCCGATTAAATACACCCGGCGCATTAATTCGGAAAGGCATAGAAGATGAAAATAAAGTGCTCGCTGAAATTCCAGCACCGGTCATCATCAAAGCACCAACTCTGGCGTCAGCTGAATTAACACTTTCACCGGACATCATAAAATCTATTGAAGCTTCACTGGATTATGGCGACTGTGATTATGAAGATACCAATGAATCACTCACTGTTTATCCACTAACAGATAAATATTGGTTAGCTTCTCGCCTTTGTTGGTTGGCAGCTTATAACGCGGGTTCCAATTATTGGCTGATAAAATCCACCGCACCTTATGACCCGGTTTTGATCACTGATTCAGGCACAGATTATGATCAAGGTGTGATTTCAGAATCACACAAAGGGCGCGGCCTTGGTGATTGCTGGTCGCAAAAATCCTGGACTTGGGATGGCAAGAGTTTTGTAGTAAGCGAAGAATTCACTACAGGTATGTGCAAAATGGTCGCCGCTGGTGGCGCCTGGAACCTGCCCAGTTTTGTCAGCGACCTGCAGCAAGCAAAATAATTTTTTGATCCATTGTCGAATTCGTTTTCACCGCTGCGACTAGAAGGAGTCAGTTAACACCTTCCACTTAATTTGGAGAACAGAAAATGAAAGTTATGGTAATAGTGAAAGCCTCGCCCAGCTCTGAAGCAGGCAAAATGCCCAGCGAAGAATTATTAACAGCCATGGGCAAATTTAATGAAGAGTTAGTAAAAGCAGGCGTGATGGAATCTGGTGACGGACTTAAACCCAGCAGTCAGGGATATCGCATTCGTTTTAGCGGAGAAAAACGTATTGTTACTGCCGGTCCCTTTACCGAAACTAATGAACTGATTGCAGGATATTGGGTGTGGAATGTGAACTCCATGGAAGAAGCCATCGACTGGGTAAAAAAATGCCCTAACCCAATGGAAGAAGATTCGGATATAGAAATTCGCACTTTTTACACCATGGATGATTTTGCTGAAATTGACCCTGAGGGTAAAGAACGTGAACACGAAAATGCGCTACGCCAAACTATCGCCATGCGCAAAGTTGACGTTAAGCAATACTTATTTTTTTCCGGTCGTTGCGAAGAAGCATTGAATTTTTACAAGCAACATCTAAGCGCAGAAGTGTCGTTTCTATTGCGATTCAATGAAAGCCCTGACCCTGTTCCCGAAGGCATGCTGCAAGACGGCTTTGACAATAAAATCATGCACGCCGAATTTTCACTGGGCAACACTCATATCATGGCATCCGACGGCTGCAATGATGTCGAACAGTTCAGTGGTTTCAGAATTGCTCTCACATTGGATGATGAGTCCGAAGCTCGCAGAATTTTTGATGCTCTGGCATCAGAAGGAGGCAAAATCGATATGCCACTGATGAAAACTTTCTGGTCCCCACTCTACGGCCAGGTCACTGATAAATTTGGTGTGGGCTGGATGGTGATGATTGCAGGTGAACCTGCGGCTTGATCCCGCAAAATCAACCACTGGTCGTATTGGATTAATTTACTTGCCTTACTTTATTTATCATTACAAAAACATACAGCTGAGGATATTGGCTTAGGCTATAGTTGATGCATTACTGATGAGTGCCCTTCTCTCACCCCGCTGATTGCGGGTTTTCACAGGCTTGGCGAGCAATTGCCAAGCCTGTTTTTTATTGCGTTTAACAATCGTTTATCCACCCAGTGTTAAATTGTTCATCCATTTGCGGCTGATGACTCGTTTGATCACGGGGATAAATTTCAATGCATCCTCCAAAAATAATAATGCGTAGAGATAGACAAACGGAAGTTTGGCAAAAAATACTGCTGCTACAAATATTGGCAGACCAAAGCCCCACATCACCACTGTGTCAGTGATCAGCGTAAATTTGTTGTCGCCACCTGCCCGTAGCACACCAATGATGCGCATCATGTTGACGACTTTCAGAAATACCAGCAGGCAAAAAATACCCAGAGTTGTCATTAGCAGATCCTTGGATTCTGTATCCAACTGATCAAACAAACCGACCAACACGGGTCGCAAAAACCAAAGTGAAATACAAAATACAATTAACAAAATAAAAGTTAAGCGATCAAAAAACTTATGCAGATCCCAAGCGGCTTGCATGTTACCAGCACCCAGCTCGCGCCCAACCAGAACCGCTGATGCACTGGCAAGGCCGACAAACAGCGCAAAGAATCCGCTTTCAATAGGCACTATCACCCCCATAACCGCGAGTGCACCAGTGCCAGCAAAACCCGTTAATAAATGATAGGTCGAATTACCCACTGCCCAAATTAAATAATTGGCGACCAATGGCAGCGAGAATTGTATGTAGCGACGAATTTGTTGTTTATCTTTTGCAAGTTTCCATTGTTGCAGATTCAAGGCAAATAATTGTTTGGATGCATAAATCCACAACACCAGAAATACCGTTTGCAAACAACGTGAAATTAGCGTTGCCCAAGCTGCACCGGCAACACCCATCGCCGGAAAGCCCCAATGGCCGTTAATCAATACATAGTTCAAAACAATATTGGTAACCGCTGCAACAACGCCCGCCACCAGTGGCATAGTGGTGTGACCCAGTGCACGCAGCGATGCTTCGCAAATGACTATCCATTGGGTTAACAACAATACCGGTGCGGTGATGGTTAAATAAATCGCCGCTAACTCCACCACCTTTTGATCGGGGTTAATCCAGCTCACCCATTGAAACGAAAAAAACCCAAATGCAATCACAAACGGCAAAATGCTGAGACTACTCACAAACATAGTCGTCGCAAAAATTTTCTGGCAGGCAGGCGTGTCTTTCGCACCTAAATATTGCGCAATCAAAACACTGGCACCCGTAGCCAAGCCACTCATCAATACCAACATTAAAAAATGAATTTTTGCAGCAAGACCCACTGCGGCAACCGCATCAGTGCCCAGATGCCCTACCATCAAGACATCCGCCATGCCCAGCATGGATTGCATTAACATTTGCAATGCAACCGGCAAGGACAAAATTAAAATATTGCGAATAAGTGGAGAGGAAAGGCCCAAGAAAAACTCCGCTGAATATGAAACAAGTCGTAGGTTGGAAGAGCGCAGCGACTTCCAACAATTTAATTCCGAATCAAGATGGTTTGTCGGAAGTCGCTACGCTCTTCCAACCTACTTGCTAATCACTTCGATGGTGCGTGTTAATTGATGTCCGGCTTTATCCACCAGGGTGAGTTTGTGTTTTCCAGGTTCCATCAATAAGGCTTTATCATGAAACACACGCGTCTCACCCAAATATTGATCATCAAGATGCCAATACAAACTTGCGTCGGGATTCCGATGAACAGCCTTCACAATTAATCGCCCCAAGCGACCATCAATATCCACCGGAATAAAAATTCTACTGGTAGTGTAGGGGTACAAAATATCGATGGGTTGATCATTGTCATAGGCTAGCGCTTTTTCCAAACAATCGGCTCGCCAGGCTGGTAAAGCTTTGTAATCCAGATGTTGTTGTCGCCAATAAAATTCTTGCGCGGGTGGCAATACAAACCAATGTTGTAATTGCATATTGGTAACCGATTCACATTCACCGTGCACGCGGTATTGACCTTTTTTATCCAAATGAATACTGCGGTGATTGGGCGTAATTTTTTCGAAGTGGCTTTCAATTGGAATTTGCATTTCTTGCGCGTCGCATTGATTGCCGGATAAAAATCCGTCGTCTTTGCATACCAAAATTGTTTTTAAGGCGTGATGAGGTTTTTCGAACCAACTCACTTTTTGCAAACTGTTGAACATATCAAACATCACCGGTGCCGCTGTTTGAGTGCCACTTAAAAATGTTGCAGGCTCACCCCCGGCATTACCTGCCCATACACCGACTGTGTAACGACCATTACTACCGATTGCCCAGGCATCACGCAATCCATAACTAGTGCCGGTTTTCCATGCAATTGCCTGGCTGTTTGAAAAATCTTTCCAATGCGCATCAACACCGGGACGAGTCACTTCAATCAAAGCTTGCAGCGTTAACCAGGCTGCACCTTGTTGAATAATATTTTTTGTTTCAGGCTGTGCACCCCTTCCCGGCAAGGAGTCAAGTTCCTCCCCCTTCCGAAGGGGGAGGTTAGGAGGGGGTTTGTTTAATAGCATTTGCGGATGCTCTTCTTCCACACCGCGACCATAATGCGCAGTCGCCACCATTCGCGCATAAACACTGGTTAATTCCCACAGGCTTGCTTCTGCTCCACCCAAAATCAGTGTTAAACCATAATCATCTGCCGGGCGAAATAAACTGCTGATGCCCATTTGTTGTAATTTTTCGTGGAAATGTGGAATGCCGTAATCGCGCAACATATACACCGATGGAATATTTAATGATTGCGCCAACGCATATTGCGCGGGTACTGCACCGCGATATTGTCGATCATAATTTTCAGGGCTGTAGCCATTAAATAAACTGGGCAAATCCGGTAATAAACTTGTCGGTGCCAATTTTCCCTCTTGCAACATCAGCGCATATAAAATCGGTTTTAAAATACTGCCTGTTGAGCGCGGCCGCTGAATAACATCCACTTGTGGTGAATAAATGGTTTGCGTTTGCCAAGCGTGATTGCCGATATACGCCAACGTCTGCATTTGTTGATGATCAATTACTAGCAACGCCAAATTATGCACACCATCATTCGCCAATCGCTTGGCATGTTGATCTAAAATTCGTTGTGCATTCCACTGAACATTTCTATCCAGTGTGGATAAAAATTGATGCTGATCGGGATAAGTTTTTCGCAAGTGCTGCAACAGATGCGGCGCAATAGACGGCAATTGTTGCGGTTTCTCCGGCAGGGGTTCAAGCAAAGCCAATTGCAAATCCCGCTCACTCAAAAAATTATTCTTAGATAGCTTTTGTAACAATCGATTGCGTTTTTGTACCAGCGCATCACGCTGACGCCCGAGGTGCATCATCGAAGGACTATTAGGCAATACCGCCAGCAATGCCGCTTCTGCCCAGGATAAATCCTGAATAGGTCGCCCGAAATATCGCCATGAAGCGGCACTTATGCCCACAATATTGCCACCAAAAGGCGCGTGATTAGCGTAGAGAATTAAGATTTCGTCTTTGCTGTAATGCCATTCCAATTTTATCGCCAGCAAGGCTTCGTGTATTTTGCGCATCAGGCCGCGAGATGTTTTATCTGCGCCAGCCTGTCGATCTGATTCTTGCAGCAGCAAACGCGCCAATTGCATGGTGATGGTGCTGCCGCCGCTAGTGACGCGGCCTGCATGCCAATTATTTTTTGCTGCGCGAATTATCGCTAATGGATTGACGCCGGGATGACGATAAAAATATTGATCTTCAAATAACAACAAACTCTGTTGATATTTAAGTGGTAGATTTTCGGTGGACTCGAAGCGCCATTGATGATCTTCGGCAATGCTGGCCGCCAGAATGCGACCATCACGCGAGAATAAAATACTGGAGTAACTTGTGGATTCAATACTGCGCGGTAAGGGCAGCAAATACAGAATAACAGCAGCCAGCAGGATTAACAGCAAGCATCGAAACGCAAATCGCCAACTGAAAATCCTGTTCACAATTTAGTGCACAACTGCCTGTGCCAGTGAAAGCGTTTGTTCGTAATATTCAGCACTGCGCTTGTGTTCACCCATCTGCTCTAACAAACGCGCCATTTCCAATAAAGCGTCCAGGGATTTTTGGGCGACAATGCTGCGATTGAAAAATTCGCGCGCAAGATCGCGCTGTTGATGTCGCAAATAAATACGCCCTAATGCCAACAACAGCACGGCATCATTGGCGTGTTCTTTTTGCCAGGATTCCAGAGTTTTTAATTGTTTATAGACTTCTACTACTTGCAAACGCCCATACAAATCTACCGAGGGATGGTGCCATTGCTGTGCGAGTGACTTGCGCAAAATAACTTCTGCTTCTTCATCTTGTCGATTTTCCACCAGTGCCTGTGCGTAGGCATAAACCACCAAGTGATTCTTTTGTGCTGTACGAGCAAAACTTTTCCAAACTTGTTGTAAATGCGACAACCGTTCCGCCTGCAACCGCTTTTGCGCATCAACCGATGCTTGACGCAAATTAGCCAGCGCCAGTTTCACTTCCAGTTCTTCTACTTCCTGATTGGACAAGACTTTGGCTTTGCGCAGTTGTGGAAACAGATCTTGCAGTGCGTGCCAATTATTTTGTGCTAAATACAAATGATGCAGCACATCCAGTACTGCAGCGTTGCGCGGCATGGCGATTTGCAAAGGTTTGACAATATTCAGCGCATCTTCAACGCGGCCTTTTTGCAATAACATGCGCGCTTTGGCGAGGCTCAGTGGAACTTCACTATCGATTTCTTTGCGCGCTTCATCTAACAAACGAAAGGCTTCGTCTTCATCACCCATTTCAAAACAACAACGGGCAGCAGCAATGTAATTGGCCAGTGGATATTCCACTTTAGTAACTGTGCGCACCAATTTTTTGCGCGCCTCCAACCAATCACCGGTTAAAAAATTCACCATGCCATTAGCTGCACGTTTTTGCGCACGTTCAACACTACCAAATAAAAATAATTCGCGCAGATAACGCGCCAGCTCAACACCACCGAGAAATACCCGTTTAATTGCCCAGAGCCCAAACCAAATCAGGATTATGCAAATTGCCGCCACCCAGAGCGTCATTTCAACTGTGTAAGTACCGTATGCAATTAACAAATAACCATCGCCCTGCCAGAGTAAAACACCTAGCAGCACTAGAAACACCAACAGAAAAAAAGCTTTTATTAGACGCCGTCTCATTAGCGAACTCCCCGGCGGGCAGCCGCTTTTTGTTCGCGCAATATATAGTCTTGCAAAGCAGCACGAGTGTTTTCAAAATTATTGTAGTCAGGCGCAACATTTTCTTGCTCTAACTCTTTTAATTCATCCAACAAAATTTTGGATTGAGCATTGAGATCGTAATACTGATTAATCCAGTTTTGTGATTTGACCAATGCATCTTTATAAATTTCACCTTCACCACGTAATAGCGCAGCTTGGGCTTGCTCCAACATCAAACGCAAATTTTGTCGCAAATAGACTTGCTCTGCCGGTGGCAAAATCGCATTAATGCTTTTGCCGTGGTCGCGTACGCGGACATAAGCACTTAATTTACGCAAAATGCCGCGGAAAAAATCGCGGGATTTTTCAGTGAAGGTTTTGTCTTGCTGATCATCAGCGGCTTCCAATTCTTCAACTTCGCCCAGAGGTTGCACAAAAGGAATGGCGTCCAATTGATTGGCCACCGCGGACAATCGCATATAGAGCCCCTCACGATCAACACGGCCAGCCAAACGCAACACGGCTATGTCTTCCGCTAATAATTTGCGAATTTGTTGCATGCCGACTTGATCCAGTGAAGCCAAAGCTTCATCAGCGGATGTCGCCAGTGCTAACGCATTTTGATTATCTTTTTCCATTAACAAGCGGTAATCCGCCATGCGCAGCAAATAAACTACTTCGGCCATTTTCCAATCGTCGCGATTAACACTGGAAAGCGCCATCAACTTGGTTGCATTACTATCAACACGTGCGAGCAAATCGGTTAAACCTTCTTGCACTTGCTGTTGCTGCTCAATCAATTGCTGTTCAATTTCTTTGCTCCAGACATCCTGATCCAGCGCCAACTTTTCTTGTTGTTGTAGCAACTGATCCTGCATGCTGGTTAATGCTGATTTTTGCAATTCGTATTGATGCTGAATAAACCAGGCGGTGGCAATGACTGCAAAAAATAATATCCACAAACACAACCAAATCAGTGCTGTGCGGCTGATGTTTTTAGCTGCTGTTTTTTCCGCTGCGGGGGGAAGAGCTTGGTCTGCTGGGGAATCTGTCACGCTGGTCACTCCGAAAAATAGTGGTTAAGGGCCTGTGTCATGGCCTCATCCGTTGCATTATGGGCGAGAATTGTATTGTGAAATCCCGATTTATTCACCTCTTGCTGCAATCGTACACTGGGCACCAATAGTGGCAAAGGCTTGAGCATAGACAGTACATCAGTCGATCTGGTTGCCTGAATTTTTTCGAACAGATCAACAAAATAACGCCAGGTTTCGGCGCTGTGAAAAGCAATCAGATATTTTTTTACTGTGAGTTGATTATCCAGCCAATCTTCGATTGCTGTCTGCGCATTGATCGCCAATCTGCGTTGATAAACCTCGCAATAGGTGATTTGCGCACCGCGTTGCTGTAATTCATCACCCAGAAAACCGCGACCACCCACGCCGCGAATAATCAGGATTTTTTCGTGATTCACTTGCTGCAATGCAGGATGTTGCAACAGGGTTTCACTGGTCATATCAGTACCTGTCGCCAGATTTTCCACCGTCAAATCATATGCACGCAAGCGATTAGCCGTGCTTTCGCCTATAGCGAAAAAATCGATTCCCTTCGGCATTTGCGGCCAATAGATATCAATCCATCGCATACCCTGATCAACGGCGTTTTGACTGACAAAAATAATTTTGTGGAAAAGATCCAAATCCAGCATGCAATTTTTAATCGGTCTGACCCATTGTTCCTGCTCCGGCTCATCATCAAACCCGATAATGTCCATCAGGGGCAGACACTGCGAGTTTATTCCCTGCGCTTGCAGTTTACTCGCCCACAACTCTGCCTGTTCGCGTGGCCTGGTAATCAATAAAGTCAATTCAGATTTATTCGGCATAGACCTTGGCCAGAATTCTATCGGCGCCAGCAGCTAATAATCTGTCGGCCAGTTCGATGCCAATTACTTCGGCATCTCTGCCGCGAATTTCATCGCGCAAAATTTGACTGCCATCGGGATCACCGACCAATCCACGCAACCAGATGTCGCCCTCTTTGTGCAATGCATAACAGGCGATAGGCACCTGGCATCCGCCCTGCAAACGGCGATTCATAGCGCGCTCGGCCGTTACCAATTCGGCTGTTGATTGATGATGCAGTGGTTTTAATAAATCACGCGTAGTTTGATCGTTGAGCCGACATTCAATGCCTACAGCGCCCTGCCCGCCCGCAGGCAAACTTTGCTCGGGCGATAAAAACGATTTAATGCGTGGCTGCAACCCCAAACGAATCAAACCTGCTGCTGCGAGAATAATTGCCTGATATTCACCGTCATCCAATTTTTGTAAGCGGGTTTGCACATTTCCGCGCAAAAATTTAATTTGCAGATCGGGGCGCGCTGCCAACAATTGGCATTGCCGACGCAAGCTGGATGTGCCCACCACACTGCCCTGAGGTAATTCATCCAGCGATTGAAATTGATTGGATACAAAGGCATCACGCGCATCTTCACGCGGGCAGATAACTGCCAAACCCAAACCCTCGGGGAATTCCATGGGCACATCTTTCATGGAGTGCACGGCTATATCCGCCTCGCCCGCCAACAAGGCTTGCTCAAGTTCTTTAACGAATAATCCTTTACCACCCACTTTTGCCAAAGGCACATCCAGAATCTTGTCGCCACGGCTGACCAATGGCAACAACTCCACCCGCAAACCAGGATGACTTTTCTCCAACTCGGCTTTGACATATTCCGCCTGCCACAAGGCCAAGGGACTTTTGCGCGTTGCAATACGCAACACAGGGGACTCAGACATAACCCACACCCAACAAAATCAAAGCCCGCATGATAACACCCGAAGCGGGTTATGCCGAATTGAGAGGAGCCTGTAATCAACACCAATAAAAAAGGACCAGCATGGCTGATCCCTTCTTAAAACGATAAATCTGACTATTCAGTTTTTGCAGGGCGAATCAAACTGCCCACAATCATTGCCACAACCGCTGCGATGAAACCGGCGAAGTGTTCTATATCTTCAGTGACTAAGAAGATAATCCATGCAGGAGCAGAAGAGTCTTCAGGGACTAATTCCATTGGAACCCACACCAACAAGCCAATAATAATTGAACAGACCGCGCCGAAGTTGCTGGCTTTTTTCCAATAGATACCGGCGAAAAGTGGCACCAGTGCCATCACCAATGTCACTTTGTAAGCGTTGCCTACCATTGCGTGAATCGAGGTTTCATGTTCGAGCGAATAGAGTGAGTAAGCTGTAACCAGGCAGGCGAACACCACCACCACTATGCGCATCAACAACAAAAATTGTTTGTCATTCATGTTTTTGCCGTTTGGCAATAATTCGCGAATAACGTTTTCAGACAAGGTCACAGAAGGTGCCAGCAAAGTACCGCTGGCGGTACTCATAATCACCGACAACAAAGCACCGAAGAAAATAATTTGTGCATAAATCGGCATGTGATTTAACACAAATGTTGGCAATACTTTTTGTGGATCTTCTGCGCTGATTTGTGCAGATAACGCAGGGTCAATCATCAATGCGGAATAGGCGAGATAGATGGGAATCGCGGCGAAAAAGAAATAAGCAACACCACCGAGTGTTGTGCCCCACACCGCAACTTTTTCATTTTTGGATGAATTCACGCGTTGAAACACGTCTTGTTGCGGAATTGAACCAAACCCCAGGGTAAGAAAGCCAGCGATAAAGGTGATAACCGCACCCCACTGCAAAGCGGGCCAGAATTCAAATTTACCAGCCTCGTAAGCATGTTGAATCACTGGCATTACGCCATTGGTTTCTTTTGATAATAAAAATGAAATCCACAAGAGACCAACAACAATCACCGTCATTTGTACCACTGTAGTTAAGGCGACTGACCACATACCACCAAAAAGTGTATAGACCATAACAATCGCAGCGCCCAGCACTATGCCTTGTTCCATGCTCAAGCCGCCATCGGTTAATACATTAAACACCAAGCCCAGTGCCGTCACCTGTGCAGACACCCAACCAAGGTACGACAATGCAATCGCAATTGACACGGCAATCTCAACCGGCCTGCTAAATTTATCGCGATAAAAATCGCCCAGAGTTAATAAATTTTTGCGGTACAAGGGCAACGCAAATACCAAACCAAACACAATTAAACAAAAAGATGCGCCGAAGGGATCTGAAATCAAACCGCCCATATTGGATTCGATAAACGTACCGGGAATACCCAATACTGTTTCTGCACCAAACCAGGTTGCAAACACCATAGCGATGACAATACCCATGGGTAATCGACGACCGGCGGTTATGTAGTCTTTAGCGTTGTGAACTTTAGTAGCAGCGTAAAGACCTATGCCAATAGAGATAATCAAGTAGAGCGCAACAAAACTGGTTAACATTTGTTGGTACCTTTATCGAATGAAAGTATGGTGAAATCTATAATAATAATTTTTTATTGAACAAGCAGGGCCAGTTCATTTTTGTCGAGCCAATATAAATCATGAACGCACAAATAAAAAATTAAACCTTTACTCTGCACAATTTCCGTTCATGTTTCCTGCTAAAAAAACCACTGGCTTATGGCCAAAAAAATAGCCTCTGACGAGGCTATTTATCCAACAGATTAGATGGGACGACCACCGTAATCTGACGTTGGTTTTTTCGGTGGGTCCGCCGTGACATTGGGATCAATTTGATTAATCTTGCCACCGCGAGCCAAAAACTCTGCAATTTGCGCTTCCAATTCGTCCCTTGCTTTTTGACGGGAAGCAATACTGAAATCTTCCAGGGCTTCTGCTTCGTCTGCCTTGCTGCTACCTGAGGATGAGGCCGCAGAATAACTGGCATCTTCGCTCTCACCACTTTCGTCAGCTTCATCAAGCTCTTCCTCACCATCAACCGGAGAATCGTCTAATTCATCATCGTTAATGGAATCTTCATCACTCATAGCACCACCTGAAACAAAGTTATTACTGATTTGACAGCTTCCCGGATACTGCACCAAAAGTCAGGGGCAGGATCACGCGCGAATTCTAGTAATAATTTTTCCCGCAAGCAAATAGCTCTCAAAAAAAACGCTGCAAGAAAGCAGCGTTCGATTTTCCAAGCCTTCCGCATTACACAGCGGCTGGGCCAGTATCACCAGTACGGATACGGATAATTTCATCCAATGATGAAATAAAGATTTTTCCGTCGCCGATCTTGCCAGTGTGAGCTGCCTTGGTGATAGCTTCTACAGCGCGCTCAACCATGGTGTCATCAACAGCCAGTTCAATTTTTACTTTGGGCAGAAAATCTACTACGTATTCTGCACCACGATACAATTCGGTATGACCTTTTTGACGGCCAAACCCTTTAACTTCAGTAACAGTCATACCTGTGACACCAACGTCAGACAGAGCAGTACGGACGTCATCAAGTTTGAATGGTTTTACGACAGCGGTAATGAGTTTCATTGTAGTTTCCTGCGTTATTGTCGAATGAAGGACGGTTTAAAAAGGGCCTAAGATACACTTTCACAACGTCAAAAGCATCTGTCCCTATTCTATGGCAATTCTGCCATTTGTCTAAACCACAAGCGCCTCCCTTGCGGAAGGCGCAGTCAGTTATCACATGTGATAACCGCGCTCACCGTGCTCGGCTGTATCCAGACCTTCGGTTTCCACTTCTTCAGTGACACGCAAACCTATGATCACATCAACCAGCTTGAAGGCAACGAAGGACACTACACCTGACCAGAGGATGGTAATCAACACACCTTTGGTTTGGATCCACACTTGAGTGCCCATACCCGCATAACCCCAGGTACCTGCAACATAATCATAGATACCAGTACCGCCCAGATCAGGGCTGTTGAACACACCAGTCAAAATCGCACCGACGATACCGCCAACGCAGTGAACACCGAATACATCGAGAGAATCGTCGTAACCCAGTGCAGATTTCAGTTTCAATACGGCCAGCATACAGATGAAACCACCGATCAAACCGATTGCCAGTGCACCCATTGGACCAACCCAACCGCACGCAGGTGTGATGGCAACCAAACCGGCGATAGCACCTGAAGCAGCACCCAACATAGTAGGCTTACCGCGCATCAGCCACTCACCAAAAGTCCAAGCCAGAACAGCAGCAGCAGTCGCGATGAAGGTGTTGATAAATACTTGAGCAGCGAAAGCGTTAGCTTCGAGGTTTGAACCTACGTTGAAACCGAACCAACCCACCCACAGAAGTGCAGCACCGATCATAGTGAAAGGAACATTGTGTGGAGCCAGTGATTGAGTACCAAAACCTTTACGTTTACCGATTAACAAACAACCTACCAAACCTGCGATACCCGCGTTGATGTGAACCACTGTACCACCGGCAAAATCCAGCGCACCGTGTTGGAACAACAAGCCTGCACCTGCAGTCGCTTCAGCAGCCGCTTCAGCAGTGGTGTAAGCATCAGGACCCGCCCAGAACCACACCATATGTGCGATTGGCAAGTAAGCAAAAGTGAACCAAAGCACCATGAATAGCAGTACAGCAGAAAATTTCATACGCTCGGCGAAAGCACCCACAATCAAACAAGGTGTCAGTGCAGCGAAGGTCATTTGGAATACAGCGTAAAGATATTCAGGAATATAAATGCCTTTGCTGAAAGTTGCGGCAGCAGTCAGGTTGCCTGCTTCATCCAGCATACCTTTCAAGAAGAGGCGATCAAATCCACCGATGAATTCATTGCCTCCAGTGAATGCCAGTGAGTAACCATAGATCGCCCACAAAATGCTGATTAAACAGAAGGTCACGAATATTTGCATACCGAGAGACAAGACGTTTTTCGCACGTACCATACCGCCGTAAAACAATGCGAGACCTGGCAACACCATGAACAACACCAACAGGGTACTGGTCATCATCCAGGCGATATCGCCTTTGTCAAAACTTGGAGCAGCCGGGGCAGCGACGGCGTCAGCAGCTTCTTGCGCAAATGAATGGCCGGAGACCATCGCGAGTGTTGCCAGAGTTGCTAGCGGGGCGATTTTGGCCCCCATTGAGATCAATTTTTTCACGGGATAACTCCTAAGGTGATTTATCGACTACTGATAGAGATTCGTTATTGTTTACAGTGCCTGATCGCCGGTATCACCCGTACGAATCCGCACCACCTGTTCCAGACCTGACACAAAAATCTTGCCGTCTCCGATCTTGCCGCTGTTAGCCGCTTTGGTGATAGCTTCCACCACCTTGTCGACTTCTGCATCAGAAACGGCTATCTCCACTTTTGTCTTGGGTAAGAAATCAACGACATATTCAGCCCCACGATATAACTCGGAGTGGCCTTTCTGGCGACCAAAGCCTTTGACTTCGGTGACCGTCATGCCGTTAATCCCAATCTCAGACAGGGCTTCACGCACCACATCCAACTTAAAGGGTTTGATAATCGCTGTTACCAATTTCATTGGCCTATTCTCCTGAACAAATCACCGCCTTATCGCAGGCGGTAGAAAGAACTTCGATTTGCGTAAAAACGAGACACACAAATCGACACGCAGTTTGCGGAGAAGAAATTGCACAACACAGGCCAATATAAAAAAAATGTTAAAAAACATTGAGTTATTAATTATTTGAAGGTGTTTTCACGAATAGATTTTCACCCTCGCACACAACCAGGCACCAAAGAAAAGCGTCACTATTCGCCGACAGCACCAAAAGCGTGCAAAAACAAACAACAAGCCAAAATTTAAAAATCCAACCCCAAATAACCGATTAAAAAAATCCAATGGATTGGAATTTTGTAAAAGAAACCCCCATAAAAATCTGAAATGACCTACTCAAGCCAAGTTCCGCACAAGTGTTTGTTCAATTCAGTTGGGGCTGTCGATTGCAAAATACATAACCATTAGGACAACCAATACAAAACTGTTCTAAAAAAGAGCATAAAACCAAGGAGGCCGGGAACTGCTTACCCAACTCAGGCCTACAAAGAAACAAATCTGGTGCAAAACAGAGGAGTAAAATCAACACTCGGATGAAAATTGCTGAGATAAAGAATAACTTTACATAGAATGGGAACCAGATTTTGTAACCGCGGAGTTGGAAAGGTCACTATGAAACCCATTATCGATTTGATCAATGAACTGCAAGCCGCCTTGCCCAGTGGTGATTTGATTCCCCGACAAGACATCAAACGTTTGTTGGAATCCATTGCCAATCGTATGGATTTGGTTACTCGCGATGAATTTGATGCACAAACCGCCGTGCTGCTTCGCACCCGCGAAATACTGGAAGCACTAGAAGCTAAAGTTGCCCAATTGGAATCTCAACAAAAAACCGAATAAAGATCTGAGACTTTTCAGATTCAGGGCAAGTCAGGTATAGTCGCGCCAACGGATTTTTTAACTCACCACAAGGAAGGATGACATCATGTCGCTCGCTATTGTTTATTCCCGCGCAAAACTTGGTATTGAAGCCCCACAAGTCACTGTCGAAGTTCACCTCTCAGGTGGCCTGCCCAATCTTTCGATTGTCGGATTACCCGAAGCCGCCGTGAAAGAAAGTAAAGACAGAGTTCGCAGTGCGATTTTAAATTCCTATCTCGAATTTCCATCACGACGCATCACCGTTAATTTGGCTCCCGCCGATTTACCAAAAGAAGGCGGCCGTTATGATTTGGCGATTGCACTGGGAATTCTCGCAGCATCAGGTCAAATTCCATTAGAAAGTTTGCAAGAATATGAATTTCTGGGTGAACTCGCACTCTCGGGTGAATTGCGACCCGTTAACGCAGCATTGCCTGCATCACTCGCTGCCGCCGATAAAAATCGCGCATTAATTATCAGTCGGGCTAATGCCGCAGAAGCTGCACTCGGCAGTCAGTCGCGCGTATTTGCTGCAGATTCTTTGTTGCAAGTCTGCGCACATTTGCACGGCCGTGAATTTTTACATCAACAATTACCCGCACGCGCAATGCCGATTGAAACTTCGCTGGATATTGCCGATGTAAAAGGACAAGCTCACGCCAAACGCGCTCTGGAAATTTGCGCATCCGGTGGACACAATTTGTTATTGTACGGGCCGCCAGGCACTGGCAAAACCATGCTCGCCAGTCGATTACCGGGATTATTACCACCATTAACCGAACGTGAAATTCTTGATGTCGCTGCAGTTTATTCAGTTGCATCCGCTGAAAGTCAAATAGCCTTGGGCGTGCGCCCTTTTAGATCGCCGCATCATACAAGTTCTGCGGCGGCATTAGTCGGCGGTGGATCAAATCCAAAACCCGGTGAAATTTCTCTCGCGCATTTTGGTGTTTTATTTTTAGATGAGCTGCCAGAATTTCAACGCAAAGTGCTCGAAGTTTTACGCGAGCCATTAGAAAACGGCGAAGTGAGAATTTCGCGTGCACGCGCGCAAGCTTGTTATCCCGCAAAATTTCAATTGATCGCCGCGATGAACCCTTGCCCTTGCGGTTATCACGGCAGCGATAACAGTCGCTGTCGTTGTACCACTGAACAAATTCGTCGCTATCGCGATCGCTTATCCGGCCCACTGTTGGATCGCATCGATATGCATGTACCTGTTCGCGCATTAAAACAAGGCGAACTCTTAACCAAACAACACAACGAATCCAGCATAACGATTCGCGAACGCGTGAAAAAAACACGTGAAAAACAATTAAATCGTCAAGGCAAAATCAATCACCAACTGACATCCAGCGAATTGGAAACCTACTGCGCACTCAAACCGCAAGACACCCAATTTCTCGAACAAGCCATAGAAAAACTCGGTCTTTCCACACGCGCATTACACAGAGTCATCAAACTCGCCCGCACTCTCGCCGACATGGCAGATAAAGATGAGATCAGTATGGCGGAGTTATCCGAAGCGCTCAGTTATAGGACGCTGGATAGGCAAGTAAGTTAAATAGTCTTTTTTCTATAATATCAATAATGGTACTATTCAATGACCATCAGGGACATTCTCGTCAGGATGCGGACAAACCCTAAAGGCGTTCGCTTTAAGGATTTGTGCAAAGTGTGCGATTGGTATTTCGGCGAACCAAGGCAATCAGCCTCAAGCCACAGGGTTTATAAAACGCCTTGGCCCGGCGATCCGCGCGTCAACATTCAAAATGACAAAGGCAAAGCCAAGGCTTATCAGGTTCAACAAGTGCTACAAGCCGTAGAAAAATACGAGGCCGAACATGGCGAAATTCATTGATCGATATACCTACCGTATTACCTGGTCCGAGGATGATCAGGAATATGTAGGCCTGTGCGCAGAATTTCCGGGATTGAGCTGGCTCGAAAAAAATCAGGAAAAAGCGCTGGCAGGCATTCGCAAACTGGTGAAGGAAACATTGGCGGATATGGAAGCGAATCAGGAAACTATTCCCGAACCCTTGGCTGCAAAATCCTACAGCGGAAAATTTATGGTGAGAGTGCCGCCGGAAGTACATCGCTCACTGGCAATGCAAGCGGCAGAGGCGGGTGTCAGCCTGAACCGACTGGTTTCAAGCAAGTTGCATTAGTTTGCGAAGCAGAATTGGCGTTAACGGAGTAGGTGTCGCAGATATTATTGATTTCCATTACATCGGCGATTAAAAAACCTTGCATTTGATCGCAACCGAGATGGGTTAACCACTCCAATTGCTCGGCTGTTTCTACACCTTCGATAATTAGTTGTTTGCCCAATTCTTTGGCGAAAGTGATGACGGCCGCAACCAATCGGCGATCAATAATGCTGCGGTTGAGTTCCAACAAATAATGCAAATCGATTTTCACGCTGCTCATGGGCAAGCGCTGCAAATGCAATAAGGATGAATGCCCCGAACCGAAATCATCCAATAAAAAATTCACGCCGAAATAAGCCAGCGGTTTCATGCAGAGCGTGATGAGTTCAAGATTTTCAACAAAGGCAGTTTCGGAAATTTCAAATTCAATATCACCCGGCTGAATATCAAACTCGGTAAAAATCTCAGCGACCTGATGCACCAGGTTTTCATCACGAAATTGTTTTAGCGATAAATTAATCGCCATCACCACTTGATAACCCATAAGCGACTGCAATTGTTTGAGATCGCGACAGGCTTGACGAATCACCCAATAACCAATCGAGGTAATAACCCCGGTTTCTTCGGCGACTGCGATAAATTCACTGGCGTTGATCATGCCCGCGCCGGGCTTGTTCCAACGCAAGAGTGCTTCGATAGCTACCAATTTTCCACTGTTCACATCCATACGCGGTTGGTAGCGCAATGCGAATTGTTCTTTCTTTAATGCCAATCGCAAATCGGCTTCCATGCGCAATTGACGTTTCACATCCTTGTTCATTGAGTCGGTGAAAAAACGATAATTACTGCCCAGCTCCTGCTTGGCGCGATACATGGCCATATCAGCATGCTTTAAAAGTGTTTCTGCATCGCGCCCGGCTTGTGGGTAAATAGCAATACCAATACTGCAACCTACAACCAATTCGTACCCTTTCACTTGCGCGGGTTGTGACACCGTTTGAATAACTTTTTCTGCAATCAATGCCACATCACGATTGTTATCGGTATTTTGTAACAACAAAATAAATTCATCACCGCCCATGCGCGCAACCAAATCGCTTCGACGCAAACAACTAGCCAGGCGCTGCGCGCAAATTTTTATTATTTCATCACCCGCATCGTGGCCAAAATTGTCGTTGACCTGTTTGAATCCATCGAGATCAATAAACAACAAACTAAAACTGGAGCCTTCGCGTTCCGCTAATAAAATGGCATGTTCAAGACGATCTCGAAATAACGCGCGATTGGGAATATCGGTCAGTGAATCATAATGAGCAAGACGCGCCAGATCCTGCTCCATAGATTTGCGCTCTATGGCATAACGCAAAGTGCGTTCCAACAAGGGGGCTTCTATTTGATCTTTGATTAAATAATCTGCCGCACCAACACGAATAGCATCAGTAGCGACTCGGTACTCCATTTCGTCGGTCATTAAAATGATAGGTGTTTTACAACCTTGCACTCGCGCAAGGTTTAACAAGCTGCGCGCCGAGTCCTGGCCCCAGTAATAATCCAGCAGGGCAACGTCATATTGATCGGAGAGTAAATCAGGCAGGGCCTTTTCGAGTGAATCACACCAAACTAATTCGTAATTAACCTGACGAATGTGCGACAGCAATTCGGCGACGAGCAAATACTCACCGTGCTCCCGGTCAATTAAAAGAATTCGCACAGTCTCGTTCAAAAAAATGCTTCCCCGTTAAAAGATGGAAGAAGAACAGTCTAGTCGAAGCATTCCTGGGTCGGCTCTGAATGGTTATATCAATTGAGCACATGGAAAACACAAAACTTACGGCTTGAGTTATAGCGCAAATCAAGAATTGATCAAGCTTTGCTCGACAAAAAGCCATTATGTTTTAACAGCCTGACTGATAGAATCGCGCCCTGTTGTTTGTAAAGGGTTGGTTTTGTGACGCAGTTAAACTCCCGCCAACGCCAGGCGGTTTCCTATATTGATGGTCCCTGTTTGGTTCTGGCGGGTGCGGGCAGCGGCAAAACCAGCGTAATCACACGCAAGATTACCTATCTCATCAAAGAATGCGACATACCCGCGCGCCATATTGCCGCTCTCACCTTCACCAACAAAGCCGCACGCGAAATGAAAGAGCGTGTGAGCCAATTGTTACGCGGTGATATCAGTAAAGGTTTGACTGTTTCGACCTTTCACAACCTGGGTTTGAATATTATTCGTCGCGAACATCTGCAACTGGGATTCAAACCCGGCTTTTCTATTTTTGATTCGGAAGACTCACGCAGTTTGTTAAAAGAATTATTGTTTCGCGATGGCGATACCGATTCCGATTTACTCGACACCATTCACCATCAAATTTCCCAATGGAAAAATGATTTGGTCTTACCCCAGACGGCAGAATCTTTCGCGCAATCAGATGGCGAACAAAAAATCGCGCTAATTTACAAAGCCTATGCGCAAGCACTGAAAGCCTACAATGCGGTCGATTTTGATGATTTGATTTTAATTCCGGTGCAACTTTTTCAAACCTATCCCGAGATATTGGCTCGCTGGCAGAAAAAAATTCGTTACTTGTTGGTCGATGAATATCAGGACACCAACTCCAGCCAATATTTATTGGTAAAACTTCTGGTCGGTAATCGCGGTACCTTAACGGTAGTCGGTGATGATGACCAATCGATTTACGCCTGGCGCGGTGCCCGCCCGGAAAATATGTCGTTACTCAAGCAGGATTATCCGCAACTGGAAGTGATCAAACTCGAACAAAATTATCGCTCGACCAGCCGCATCTTGCGCGCGGCCAACCAATTGATCACCAATAACCCTCACGAATTTAATAAAGCCTTGTGGAGTGAAATGGGTTTGGGCGACCCTTTGCGATTAATTCGTTGCGCTAATGAAGATGCAGAAGCCGAACGGGTTGCAACTGAAATACTCACCCAAAAATTACGTTTCAATTATCAGTTTCGCGACTTTGCGATTTTATATCGCAGTAATCATCAGTCGCGATTATTGGAAATGAAATTGCAGCAACACCAAATCAGCTACAAATTGAGCGGCGGCTCGTCATTTTTTTCCAAAACTGAAATCAAAGACGTAATGGCTTATTTGCGCTTGCTGATTAATCCGGATGATGACAATGCTTTTTTGCGTATTATCAACACACCGCGCCGACAAATCGGCACCAGCACATTGGAAGCTTTGGGTCAGTATGCGGGTGAACGTCATATCAGTTTGTTCAGTGCAATTAGCGAGCTGGGTTTGCAAGCGCGCATTCCCGAAAAAAACTACGAACGCCTGACAGGATTTGTGCAATGGATTAATCGCGTCACTCGCGCCTGTTTCGAAGGCGATGCAATCGCCGCGATTCGCGAGATGATCAACGATATGGATTACGAAGGTTGGCTGCACCAAAATGCCAGCAGCAGTAAAGCGGCAGAAAAGCGTATGGAAAATATTAATTATTTAATTGAATCCCTCGCCAAAACGCTGGAACGTCAAGACGAAGAAGACGGCGAAAGTTCGATTGAAACGGCGATCGGTAAATTGGTATTGCGCGATTTATTGGAACAACAAGCCGAGGAAGACAACACAGATGCGGTGCAATTAATGACACTGCATGCATCTAAAGGTTTGGAATTTCCGCATGTATTTTTAATCGGCATGGAAGAAGATTTATTGCCCCATCGCAACAGCATTGATGACAATAATATCGAAGAAGAAAGACGCCTCGCCTACGTCGGCATCACCCGCGCCCAACGCACACTCACCATGACCTTCGCCGCAAAACGCAAACAATTCGGCGAAATCCTCGACACCACCCCAAGCCGCTTCCTGGATGAATTACCACAAGAGGATATTGAACGCGAAGGCTTCGGCGATTTCACCCCCGAAAAAAATCAAGCCAAAGGCAGCGAAACTATTTCCAATTTATTGAATATGTTTGATTAATAAAAAACGGCGTCCTAAGACGCCGTTTTTTATTAATCAACAAGCAAGAATTACTTGCTGTTGTCTGCCATGTAATCCACGGCGGCTTTGATTTCGTCGTCACTACATGCGGCGCACATGCCTTTGGCTGGCATGCTGTTAAAACCGCCTAAAGCGTGGGTATACAAAGTATCTTTACCTTTTGCGATGCGGGGGCCCCAGTCGCCAGCATTACCAAAACGGGGAGCGTTCATGACACCTGCGCTATGGCAAGTGGTGCAAAAGCTATCGAAAACTTCTTTGCCAGATTTTGGGCCAGACGCTACGGCAACCGGAGCAGCTGCGCAGTCATCACCGGACATACAGGTTTTACCTACTGGCTCCAGACGAGCCTTGATCTCATCGGCGGATTGCTCTGCCATTACACTGCTGGTTAATACACCTGTCAGCAACAGGGCCTGTACCAATACTGTCATTAATTTCACGGAAGAATCCTCTTAAAAAGTCTCGCCTGATTTTGAGCGGGCGCATTATAACGGCATTTGTGATTATGGGTTAGGGCCAAACCACAATGGGATAGATGGTAGGCCAGCTTGGTGGTTCTGGATTTGATCTACCACAATCTGCTGTTATTCTAGCGGACAAATAATGCCTGCGAGCCCTCTATGGAATACGAAAGTGTAACTTTTACGGCCTATTTAGGCGCGTCTGTTGTATCCCTCTTACTCACCTTTACCTATGTTTTCCAATTCTTTTCAAAACAATCCACCTGGATATTAGTCGGCGCAGCTGCAGTACATACGGCCAATCTCGCTATTATCACTTTCTCGCAATTGATTGATGTACCAGCCCCGACTATTCAAATAATTGAGTATTTGCATTTCACTACCTGGATTTGGTTTATCGGGTTGCTGATTCGTCGCGACCTGCGGGCGCAGCTTATCCCGAAGAGTTTACTGGCCCTGTTGTGGACAGGTTGGGTGATCACGGCGATTGGCATTGCAACCCTTTTCACTTCACTGGAACAGGAGTTTATGTCGATATGGGTTTCGCTTGCGCTGGCGATCACCGCCCTGGTCAGTGTTGAACAGCTTTATCGTTACGCCGCAGAAAATGATCGACAAATTAAATTGCTCTGCATGAGTTTATTGGGCGTCTTTTTATTTGATATTTATCTCTACACTCATGCACTCATTTTTACTGGTATTGACTCAATGTTGTGGCAAGCACGCGCCACTGTCTCTATCGCCACCTGCCTGATTATGGCATTGGGCGGCTTGTTACTACCGCAAAATCGCGATAACCCCGCACGGCTCACCATCTCACGCCCAATCGCCTTTTACACCACATCCCTGATAGTGGTTGGTTTCATAGTGACCGTACTTTCCATGGGCGGCTACTACGTCAAACTTTATGGTGGCAATTGGGGCACAGTGGTCTACAGCATGATATTGGTGATTGCAGTTTCGTTAATTACCGCGCTGTTTTTTTCCAGCCGTATTCGCAATCGTTTATCGGTACTGATCAACAAACATTTATTTCGCTACAAATACGATTATCGTACCGAATGGTTGCGCCTGATTAATTATTTAGCGGAACCAGCCAACGTGAATGAAGTTAATCAACGCGCATTTTATGCAGTAGCGTCTGTCACCAAAGCGCCCAGTGGCGCCATATGGTTATTGAAACAAGGTTTTTATGAGCCCGTTTATCGCGCCAATTTGCCGGGTTTTATTGAACTGCAAGAAGAGCCCGTCAATAGCCCTTTTTGCCGCGCATTTATTGAATCGGATTGGGTGTTTGTACCTGACACAGGAAACAATCAAGCATTAGGTCAACACAATGAAGTCTTGCCATCCTGGACACGCAACATTCCCGACCTCTGGTTAATTTTTCCGTTGAGTGTGGCAGAAGAATTGATTGGTTTTATTGCACTGACAAAACCGGCGAGTGATGAAAATCTGACCTGGGAAGATTTGGATTTGTTAAAAACCATCGGTCGACAAATCGCCAGTTATCTCAAGCGTCATCATCAAGAAGAACAACTGGCTGAACGAAAACAATTTGACACCTACAATAAATTAGTTGCTTTTATTGTGCACGATTTAAATAATTTGATTGCTCAACAAGCACTACTGGTTCGTAATGCCGAAAAACATAAAAATAATCCAGTATTTGTTGATGATGTAATTAACACCATCAGCCACTCTGTTACACGAATGAATAATCTGTTAAAAAAATTGCGCCGAGAGGAAACTGAATCCATCACTCTGGTCTCAGTGCAGGAAGTGATTGCGCAAGCGCTCGATGAATGCAATCAAGGCAAACCCGAAGTCACCACCGACATGCAAACCACCGAGCGAACGCTGATTGGTGATCCGGTTCGATTGGTGATGACCATTGCCCACTTCATTAAAAATGCACAGGAGGCAACACCGGAAAATGGTAGAGTTCATGTTACACTCCGCATCAACGAAGACAGGATGATAATAACCATTGAAGATACAGGCGCAGGTATGGATTGGGATTTTATCCATAACCGGCTGTTCAAGCCTTTCGAAACCACCAAGTCTGGTAAAGGTATGGGAATAGGTGCGTATCTTTCAAAAGAATACATTAGTGAATTGGGCGGAAGCTTAAACGTCATCAGCGAACCCGGCACGGGAACGACAGTGACACTTAGCCTGCCATTACTTCAGGAATAAGCATGCAAAATGACAAACCCACACTCTTGATTGTTGAAGACGATCAAGGTTTGCAGAGTCAGCTTCGCTGGCATTTCGATCAATACAACACAATATTCGCCGATAATCGACAAGATGCAATTGCCGCTTTGCGTTTACACGAAGCCGAAGTAGTCATTCAGGATTTGGGTTTGCCGCCTGATCCCGATGGTGTCAATGAAGGATTCAAATGCATTCAGGAAATTTTGCGCATTTCGCCCAACACCAAAATTATTGTGATGACCGGCAAAACCGATCAGGAAAATGCGATACGTGCTGTCGCTATGGGTGCCTACGATTTTTATCAAAAACCGGTTGACCCAGTCACTCTCGATTTAATTGTGCAGCGCGCCTTCCACATTTTTGAATTGGAAGATGTGAATCGCCGCCTGCAAGTTTCGCAACAAGAGCCGCTTGAAGGTTTAATCACCAACGATCCACAAATGTTAAAAATTTGTCGGCAGCTGGAAAAAATTTCGCCAACCAATGTCACCTGCACACTACTTGGCGAAAGCGGAACCGGTAAAGAAGTTCTGGCGCGCGCGATTCATAATTTAAGCCCGCGTAAAAGCAAACGATTTGTCGCCATCAACTGCGCAGCAGTGCCAGAAAATTTAATCGAAAGTGAATTATTTGGTTACGAAAAAGGCGCCTTCACCGGCGCTAATAAAACCACATTGGGCAAAGTGGAAACCGCCAATGAGGGCACACTCTTTCTGGATGAAATCGGCGATATGCCACTCAATCTGCAAGCCAAGCTGTTGCGCTTTTTACAGCAACGCGTGGTTGAACGTGTTGGCGGCCGCCAGGAAATCCCCGTCGATGTACGTGTGATCTGCGCCACCAATAAGGATCTTGAAAGCATGGTGAAAGAAGGCTTGTTCCGCGAGGATCTTTTCTACCGCATCTGCGAAATGACCATCAATATCCCGCCGCTGCGCAATCGCGTTGGCGATAAAGTCTTACTTGCGCGTCATTTCAAATTACGTTTTGCCAAAGAGTACGGCCAGCAAGTTACTGGCTTCACACCAGACGCAATTGCCGCTGTTGAAAGCTACGAATGGCCGGGCAATATTCGCGAGATGGAAAACAAAATCAAACGCGCGGTGATTATGGCGGATGGCAAATACATCACCCGCGATGATTTGGGTCTGGCCGAAGCGGGCGATTTATCGCTCAACCTGCGCCATGTGCGTCAGGAAGCCGAACGCACCGCCCTTTTACGCGCACTCAGCATGACCGATTACAACTATTCCGCCGCTGCCAAACTGCTCGGTATTACCCGCCCGACGCTTTACGATTTATTGAAGAAATTCGACATGCCGCTAGCGGGCGCAGTTAACGATTCTGACACCAAAGACAGCGCCTGAATTCAGGCGCTCAAATTCTCATAACAAAAACATCTATCTTTTTTACTCAAATAGTGAAAAACCTATCACATTTGTGATGAACCAATCCAAAGATCTGAAAGAAACCCTGCAAAATCAATACAAGTGTTTTTATAACCTGCTAAACCTGTTTTCAGGTAGGCAGTAGGTGTGCGCCCGCAGTTGTAACCTCCCGCCATTAACACAGACTCGCAGATGTATCACGGTGTCATCATGTCCAAACATTTATTCTCTTCAACATCATCTATATTGTTGGCTCTTGTACTTTCAGGTTGTGGCGGTGGCGCAGCCGAAGAAGGGGGGCCAACAGGCAATGCTTCGAGCACGCCCATTATTATCAGCAGTGCTCCGGCTTCCAGCACATCGAGTGTTGTTTCGATCAGCTCGGCGGCAAGTAGCCAGCCCTCAAGTGTCGCAGTTTCTTCATCCAGCAGAGCAAACATCAGTTCTGCGAGTTCAGTGGCAGTTAGCAGTGTGAGTTCCCAGGCCAGCTCTCAGGTTGTTATTTCCAGCTCGAGAAGCTCAAGCAGCCTTGCATCAAGCTCCAGAAGCTCATCCAGTAGTTTGGCTTCAAGCTCCCGAAGCTCCTCCAGTAGTCTTGCGTCAAGTTCTAGACGCTCCTCTTCCAGTTCACGCTCCAGCTCCTCTGTTGCGGGCCAACAGGTCACCATTGAATGGTCTCATCCCAATGAACGTGAGAACGGTAACTATCTGGAATTGGATGAAATTGGTGGTTATGAAATTCGCGTCTTCAATCCAACAACCGCCGCCTACAGCTACTACCCGATTTCTGGAAACTCAACCACTAGTTACACCCTTAACAACTACCTCACCACTATGACAGTTGAGATAGCGGTTTATGATACTCAGGGGCTCTACAGCGAATTCGTATCAGTCACAAACTAAGCGCTCAGAGTCGAACACGCTGGACTAGCGTGTTCGACGCCAAATGCAGGATAAACTTCTAGATTTGTGATCGGGTCACGGAAACGAACGCCGTAAATCCGGCAATATTCCGCGTCAATTAATACACGCCTGAACACCACCTATGATTCGAACCTTATCCATTTGCAGACTGATATGTTTGTTTAGCCTTGCTGGATTCGTCACAGCATGTGGCGGCGGTGCAGGGGATGAGACCAGTAACAGCTCACCTGAAGCAAGATCCAGCCAAAGCACTGTTGCTGTCTCCAGCCAATCGTCCAGCAATTCAACCCTGAGTTCCAGAGCCAGTTCTCGCAGCTCGTCTTCATCCTCTTCGACCCAGCCTGTCACTATTGAATGGTCCCACCCAACCGAACGTGAAAACGGTGCTTATTTGGAGCTGTCTGAAATCGGAGGGTATGAGATTCGAGTTTATGATTCCCGCACTGCCAAATTCAGTTACTACGATGTAAAAGGGAACTCAACCACTCGCTACAGCCTGAGCAGTTACAGTACCAGCATGAGCGTTGAGATTGCGGTTTACGACACTGCAGGTCTCTACAGCGAGTATGTATCCGTAACCAACTAAATTCAGTTAGACTCCACCTGACCAATAATAATTGCAGGTGGATCTATGTCGTTCTTTCGTATCAACTGGATTTTATGCTGTTTATTCTTCGCCGGTTTTAGCGTCGCGCAAGAACGAAAAGCAGGTGACTATCCCTTCACTCAGGACTCGCTAATTCAAGCCGGGGTTAAACGCGGTGAATTGCGAGGCCCTTTTGAATTCCGCAGCAAAATAATCCCGGGAACCGTAAGACGTTATTGGATTTATATCCCGCAAGGTTACTCCAAAAAACAACCACCCAATCTGCTGGTATTTCAGGATGGTCAGCGCGCTACCAATCCGGAAGGATCACTACGCATCCCCGCTGTGCTGGATAATTTAATCCACAAAAAAGATATTCCGCCCACGCTTGGCGTTTTTATTACGCCCGGCAATTTGAGTGAGAAATACCCTGACAATTTAGGCATGTCCAATCCGGATCATCGCGCGCAAGAATACGACGCGCTGAATGATAATTACGCACGCATGTTAATCGATGAATTATTGCCGCAGATTCGCAAAGATTATTCGTTCACATCAGATCCTGAAAAACGAATTATCGGCGGTACCAGCAGCGGCGCCATTTGCGCCTGGACAGTTGCATGGCATAGACCTGATGCCTTTCGAAATGTGATTAGTTTAATTGGCAGTTACACATCCATTGGTTTTAAACCGGCAACGGCAGACAGCCCCTTGCAACCTGGCGGTGATTTGTATCCTGGATTAATTCGCAAAAGCGCCATTCGACCCATCAAAATATTTTTACAAGATGGTAGCAACGATCTCGACAATGAACATGGCAATTGGTTTTTAGCCAATCAACAAATGCTGGCTTCACTCTTGTGGGCGAATCATCACGCTGATGAAACAGGCGATAAAGGCCCGCGCTACAAAGTAACTCATGTTTGGGGTGATGGCGGCCATAGCGATCAACACGGTGGGGCATTAATGCCAGATATTTTGCGTTGGTTTTGGAAAAATTAATTGCTCTTATGTTGAGTTGGAAAAATAAAAAATCAAACATTTGGATACTGACCAGTATTCTCGCAACCGGGTTAGTGACTTACCCCAGCAGCAGTCATTTATTACATGAATGGATGCAATGGGATCAAGCACTCAGCCAGGGATTCGCCTGCCTTGCATTGGTTATCTATTTTATTTGGCGATTACCACTATTGAATAATACTCTGGAAAAATCGCCATCTATCATCTGGGGTTTGTTATTGCTCACCAATTCGTTGGGCTGGTGTTTGGTACAGCTGGGTAATTTGCAACTACTGGCTTATATCGCCACCTTGAGTTTGATGACTCTATTGCTCGCAGCCAGCATTAATTTTTCAGCGTTCAAAAAAATATTACCCATACTGGGCATTTTTTTATTCGCCATTCCATTTTGGTCAGGACAACTTCTGGTTGAGCTGAGCAGTTTGGTTGTTGGATTTATTTTGCAACTTTCTGATCTCACACTGCATATACAAGACAATCAAATATTGACGCTCTGGGGCACCATAGTAATCGCCGATGGCTGCTCAGGCTTACGTTATTTTATTATCTCACTGTTATTGGCCTATTTATTGTGTCTGTTAAATGGCTATTCATTTAAAACTGGCGCTCTGGTTTTTTTATTGGCCATGACCTTGGGCTTGATTACTAACTGGGTTCGCATTACCTTAATTGTGTTGATCGGCTACCACACCGAAATGACTCATAGCCTGGTGCGTGATCACGAAATGTTTGGCTGGATTTTATTTGCCATGATTATGTTTCCTGCCTTGTATTTTGCTCCGCAGCACAAAACAAATTTCACACCTCTGGCAATTCACATTCGTCTTTCACCTCGAATACTATTTGCCTGGCTATCAGGGCCGATCATTTATTTTTTCATCCCATTTCAGGCGGCTGATAAAAACCCTATTCAACTAACACTGCAAGGCAATTATTCCGACACCTGGGCAAAACCCGGATTATTTTTACAATATCCTCCGGCAGACCAAATTCTCAACAAAGGTATTCGACATAAAGATGTCGATATACATGTTGAACTTATGCTGTCGAGCGCAAAACAAAAAGAAGATAAGTTGGTGCCCTATATGGGACAACTTTACAACGATTACAAGTGGCGATTAATTAGCAGCGAATCGAACTCGGATAGCAAAATTGAAACACTGGAGAATCGCCAAACACGGGAGCGAATCCTGCTGGCCTATAGATATCAATTGGGCGGCTGGATTACATCAAGTTACAGCAAAGCCAAACTGCTGCAAATTCCAGCCAAATTAACCAATCAAAATTATTTTGGTTTTTGGAGTGCGCAAGTTATATGCAACAGTGACTGTGGTAGTGAACTAATTGCGATGAAAGATTTTACGCAGCACTGGTAAAAACAAATATTAAATCGAATTTACTCGATTGATTATTGTCTGCAAATGCGACTCCCGCACATAAGCATGTACCGGTAAAGTCATTAAGCGGGATGCGAAACTTTTTGCGTTCGCCAAATTGGAAAAACATTGAATTTTTCCATCCACTCCCTGAATAGCATTCAGCGAATCCTGATACATCGGCGACGCACCCAGGCCATCTGCTGATAACTGCCGATACAATTCTGAGCAATCCTTAGCGGATTCCAACAGTAAGGGATAGCGCAATAAACGTTGTTTGCGTTCGGATTCCAGCGGTTGTAATTTTTGTTTTTCACCTAAGTGTTGCCGATAAAAATTTTCCGGTTTCAGGCTGCGCTGTTGATACACCTGATAATTTTCGGCAAACAATTTATGAACTGCTTCCGGGGCGGTCGTCATTTTATCTAATGGGTGATACCGGGTTTCGCCCAAACGCAGAAAAGGTGCGCGGTTGATAAAGGCATACCAATGCGGGTGCAATAATAAATTGTAGGCAGTGATTTTTAATCTCTGTTTGAAACCAAAATCAGCGCCTTTTTCCAAGGCCACATCAACACTCAATGGCACTTTAGTTAACAATGCACCACCACCCAAAAGACTCAGCGGTTTGCCTCGCCCAAATGAAAATGCAACATAATCCGATTCAAAAACTGCATCAGGATTATCCGGAAACCATTGTGCATTATCTTCAATGACATAAATCGGTTTTGAATATTGCTTGAGAAGATTGCGAATGTCAGTTAGTCGCTCGCGGATTCCCAAAAAATTTATGGCAATCACCGCGATGACACGCGGATTTAACGCAGATGCTAATTGATCAAGATTGTAGGCAGGATCATTTTCTTCTATATCCACCACTAAAGGTTCAACACCCGCATACACAGCAGCTGCAACCAGATCGGGGCAACAATAACCGGGGATAATGACTTGCGGTAACTCAACATCCGCCTGACGTAATTTGCAATCCATTAAAGCCAAAGCCAATGCTGATGTGCCGGAATCCAACCAATGAGTCTGATAAGTGTCAGCAAATAAATGGGACGGCGCGGGTGATGCCGTTTGATTTATCGGAAACCCCGCTGGTGCCAAATCGCCGCGAATTAACGCGCGGAGGGTTTCCATGTTGTCATTCTCTGGCCGGATAAAAATTTCAAGGCCGCATCAAACAAGGCGACATGAACCTGCACGAAAAAGTAAATTAATTTGATCGGCCCGATTCGACGCAAACCCGGCAAAAAATGTGCGACCAGTGCAATACCGTAAAACGCCAATTGGCCAATAAAAATCAAACCAAAGAAAATACCCTCATCGGCAAGAATGGCAGACACCAAAAAGAAGGCAATAAAAAACCAGGGCGACAACCAACGCATTAATTTATGCGAAATCACTTGCAATGCAAAAAATCCAAAACGCGAAAAGTTCATCACCTCGGCGTGACGAGACAGACCCGTCATGCCACGAATCACCGTGCGAATTTTGCGTTGATATTCTTTCGCAGGATCTTGCAAATCAGTATAAAAACCCAAAACGTCTGCCGCACTGATTGCGCGCAAACCTGCTTTGGCAGCATTGAGTGCGGTATTAAAATCGCTGGGCGAATGAATATCCCACTCCTGACAAATTGATTTTCGGGCCGCAAAAAAAGATCCACTCAAACCCACCAATCCGGATAATTGTGATTCCTGCTGACGCAACCACATTTCGTATTTAACGTATGCACCTTCGCCAGCCACCGTACCATCTTTACTAATGAAACGATCTTCACTGGAAACAGCACCCACCGATTCATCTGCAAAATAAGCGACCAATTTCCACAACGCATCTTCCGGAATTTGTGTCGCCGTATCAGAAAACACCAAAATATCGCCAGCGGCTTCTTTGATTGCACAGAGCTGTGCATTTTCTTTACCCAAGCGCTCCTGCGCGCGGACCAGTTTGACTCCCCGATCACTATATTCCGCGACTATGTCGTCAGTCATATCATCCGAACAATCGGACGCAACAATAATTTCCAACTTACGCTTGTCATAATCCAATGACAGACTGTTTTCAATTTTTTCGCGAATACGGCGCTCTTCATTGTAGGCAGTCACAATTAAGGAGACACTGGGAGCTCGTGCAATATCCTGCTCTGCCGCGCTAATCACACGCGCACCACGATATTTTTTTACGGCCGCTAAAATCAGAGGATAAAGGAAATAACTGTAAACCGACGCAATCGCTAAAAGCCAAAACAAGAAAAGCAGCATTTTTTTCTCCAAACCTTTCCCTCAAGCAACCCAGAGGCTAATATCGCGGCACTTTTATGTGCACTCAAGCGCAGAGGAATTTACGAGTGGCAATTCTAAACCGACCCCTGAGGGTAATGCACATTATTTCTGGTGATCTCTGGGCAGGCGCCGAGGTACAGGCTTACACCTTGCTAAAACATCTGGCAAAGGATGTCGATATTTTTGTCATATTGATGAATCAAGGCGAACTTTCGGAAAAACTTCAGCAACTGGGAATCAAGATCGAGATAATCGACGAAAAGCATCATTCAAGCCTGAGCATCATATTCAAGATTTTGCGACAGATTCGACAATTCAAACCTGACGTCATACATACCCATAGACAAAAAGAAAATATTTTAGGCAGCATCGCCAACCTGCTGGCCATAGCCTTTCGCGGCAAACTCACCCCCTCTGTTCGCACCGCCCACGGGGCACCCGAATTCAATCCCAAAGGCAAACAAAAAATTCAAGTCTGGCTGGATCGCTGGGTAGGCCGATGGCTACAGAAAAAAGTTATCGCCGTTTCCAATGATTTGGCTGAAAAACTGCATAGCATCTTCCCGCCGGATCATATAGTGGTGATTCCCAATGGTGTGGACCAAGAAAGCCTTCGCCAGCAAGCATCCATCGCGAACTTTCGCCAACAGGCACCCGGTAAAACCCATATAGGGATTATCGGCCGACTGGAACCGGTCAAACGGGTTGATATTTTTTTAGAGATGGCAGCCCTGCTTTTAAGGGAGGGTAAAAAGGACTGGATGTTTCACATAATCGGCGATGGCAAATTACGCCCGACACTGGAAGCCTTGGCCGACGAGTTGAAAATATCGCCTCATGTCTGTTTTCACGGCCACAGAACTGATATTCCAAGCTGTATTGTGTCACTCGATGCGATTATCATGTGCTCCGACCATGAAGGCACCCCCATGACAGCACTGGAGGCATTAGCCTTGGGGACACCGTTGATTGCGCATGATGTGGGGGGGCTGAGGGAGATTTTGAGTGAATACCAGGAACACCGAGTACAAATTCACTTGGGAGCAGGCTACGCTGAGGCACTGAAATTAGTCCTTAGTAGTGGCAGAAAAACTGATACCGTGCTCGGCCACTATAGAAGCGAACAGAACGCCAATAGTATCTACAGTCTCTACATGGAATTCATAACCCAGGCAACCTAATGGTTCCTTTGGATTAATCAAGATGCCAATCGATTTGGTGCGGAAAACCATTTAATGTTTAAACCTAAATATGACCCTCAAAAAAATACAATTCACATTGTCTCGCTGAGCTGCAATCCAGTCCCACCAGTGAGGTATGGCGGCATAGAGTTGGTGATTGCTCATTTGTGTGAAGGGCTTATAAAACTTGGCGCAAAGGTCAAATGCTACTCTCCTGGAGAATTAAACATACCGGGCGTAAACCACATCAAGACCCTCGAACAACCCAGCCTCCACATTAAGGATGGCGGCTCACCTAATACCGGGGAGCACCTCAAGAAAGTATGTGACTCCCTAAAGAAATCACTAAAATCCGGCGATGTAATTTTGTTCAATCATTCCGATCATTTTCGATATTTGAAAAGAAAGTTAGGCCTTTTAAACTGGCTAAAGACTCACGCATTCGAAGTTGCCCACTGGGTTGACGTTGGCATGTACCGGAACATCATTTATCCATCACAACATCTAGCAAACCAACTGGCGAAACCTGGCGTAGTAATTCCTCATGGTGAAAAACTTCTGTTCAATGAAACACCCTGTAAGACACCGAGGGAAGAATTTCTTTTTTTTGCAGGAAGAATAACCAAGGATAAAGGTGTTGACATAGCCCTCGAAGCCTGTAAAAAACTTGGGATACCTCTTGTACTTGCAGGCCCATTGAACGACAAAAACTTCTCAACACCGATACTGGCTGATTCAACGGTGAAGTATTTAGGCGAATTGACTTATGAAGAACTATTTGAAGTCTATTGTCGTTGCAGAGCACTAATTTATATGACCCAATACACAGAACCCTTTGGTCTTAGCATTATCGAAGCTATGGCTGCAGGCGCACCGGTATTAACTACTGGAAGAGGTGGAACGGGAGAAACAATTATCGAAGGGAAAACTGGTTTTTTTTGCCAAACTGTAGACGATTTGGTAACAGCCTACCCCAAGCTTACTCAACTCAAAGAAGAAGACTCAATAAAAAGAGCTGAAGCTTACACACTAGAAACTATGGCAAATAACTACTTCAAGCTTTTCTTACAATGAGCAGCAAAAACGCAAAGCATTCAGATGATGCAAACCCAAACAGCCTCTGTTCTATAAGTGTTATTCTTTGCACCTACAATAGCGCTGCTTCGCTAGAAAAAACTTTGGCCCAACTTAATTCTCAAATTTTTGAAAAAGGACAAGTATTTGTTGAATACATTATTGTTGACAACAATTCGACTGACCACACTGCTCAAACAATCAAAATGTATGCTGAACGAAACTCTTCTTTCAGTTACACATTTGAACCAAAACAGGGGCTGTCACACGCAAGAAACACCGGCACGTTGACTGCGAAGGGGCGGTACGTGTTGTTCACCGATGACGATGCAGAAATCCCTCAGGATTGGGTACAGCAATACGCAGATGTCATTCAAAAATATTCACCCGTATGTGCATACAGCAAAATCGCGGTTATCTGGGACAACCCCAAACCTTGGTGGTATATACAGGCATTCAGGCCCTATTTCGTTGAACTGGATTACGGAAACCAAATTCTTGAAGTGAATGATATACATCATGAGTTTTTTGGAAAAAACTTTTGCATTCTGAAAAGTGAAATTTTAGAACAAGGAGGATTCGACCCTAAATTAGGCAGGATGGGTGACAAGTTGGTGGCAGGCGAGGAAACCATAATTTATCGCAGAATGATTGGTAACAATAAAAAAGTAATATATTTTCCAAATGCGGAAGTGGGCCATCGATTGAAACCCAAGGAGTACACAGTCGAGCACATACACAAACTGTATTCTGATGGGGCGTACACTTCATATAATCTGGCTAAGGCGAACTCATCAAAGAAAATTGCGGGCAGACCTATAGGCCTGCTGTTGAACGCGGTCACGTCAATTCTGAAATCTCCATTAAAATGGCTGCTAGCTGCGATCACAAATAATCACCCGCAAAAACTACTACACAAACTGACACTCATTCGATCATTTAAAATTGTTTCCTTATGGATTACAGCGCCATGAATACAAAGAAAATATTGCTTATGCTGCACTGTGAGCAACACACAGGTTATGCTATTGGCATATTGGAGAGGGTCTTTTTCGATGCTGCAATCAAAGCAGGATTTTCTGAGCAGAATATCTATTGGTCATTTAGTAAAATAGCTGATTCTTCAACGAAGAATACAATTGAGTGCGCATACAAGAATCCTGAGCAGGCGAAAAATCTCGACAAATTTCTTGACGAAAAAAAAATTGTCTTGGTTCTTGCGTTTGATTTGGGCTACCCGTCATCGATTATTCCAATACTTAAGAAACACAAGGTCAATATTATCTCTTACTGGGGCGCAAGTATTAGCTCAATAAGTACTGGTATTAAACTGCTGTTAAAAAAAATTGAATGGTTTATTCGACCAGCAAAACCTGATTATTTTATATTCGAATCAAACGCCATGCAGCTGACAGCAACACGTGGCAGAGGAATACCCCACAACAAAACCTGTGTAATTCCTCTGGGAGTAGACACGGATAAGTTTTGTCCTGACTATGAAAATTATTTTTATGCACACGAACAACTTGGAATACCCACCTACAAAAAAATTGTTTTTTATTCAGGCCACATGGAGGAACGCAAAGGAGTTCACGTTATTGTTCAAGCCGCAATAAAGTTATTCAATGATAATCCCGAACTCCCTTTACATTTCGTATTGTGCGGAAACAAACCCGGAGAGGAGAAACGTTTTCTAGACATGTTGACGGACACAACAGCGCAGCAAAACGTAACATTCGCAGGATACAGAACTGATATAGATCAGCTAATGAGAAGCAGCTCCATAGGCGTTATCGCATCAACCGGCTGGGATTCATTTACCATGTCCAGTGTAGAAATGATGAGCTCCGGATTACCACTAATAGTCTCGAACCTACAGGGATTAGCAGAAACAATCGTCAATAACTTTAATGGCTTCCATATCCATCCCGGCGATTACAGCGCATTAGCTGCAAGACTAGTAGAATTAGCCAACAATGATTCTTTGCGCCGAAGCTTTTCTCAGAAATCACGAGACAGAGCAGTTTGTAATTTTTCCAGACAAGCTCAAGTTGATGCATTCGTCAAAATCATCAAGAACTACAGCGGAATTTAACAGAGCAAAATGGCCCTCAAAAAACCTACCATACTCCACGCAATTGACACCACGGGACCCGGTGGTGCAGAAACTGTTTTTCTCGATATTGCACAACAACTTCAACTTTCAGATTTTGAAAACTTTGCCGTCATTAAAGGACCAGGCTGGGTAGAAGACCAATTGAAGTTAAGAAATATTCGTTACCTCATAGTAAAGCCGCACGGCCCATTATCAATTCCCTATTATTTTCAGTTATTAAAGCTAATTCGACGCGAAAATGTAGCACTGATTCACTCGCATTTACTTGGCTCCACACTCACTTATTCGATAATTTCACTCATTGCAAAACTTCCTTTAATTGCAACACTGCATGGACGAGTTGACATCAACCCTCGGGAGCGATTTGTTTTTGTCAAACAAATGATTATGCAAATGGGAGTAAATCAGTTAATAGCCGTTAGCAAAGACCTATCGTCCTTTATCGAATCGCGAAAGCTATTTCCACGCAAGTCAATTGATGTCATTTACAACGGTGTGGACGAAAGTCGATATTACCCAAGCAGATCTAGAATACTTAGAACCCAATTGGGAATACCTGAGGACGCAATTATTATCGGTAGCTTGGGGAACGTAAGGCCTGCGAAAAGCTACGAAACCTTAATTTCCGCGGTAAACCTGTTAAACGATCCTCGGTTACATTTTGTTATCGCTGGCCACAAAAAACAGGAGCTAATGGACAAGCTGTCTACCCAAATGCAAAGACTAGAAGTAGAGAAACAAATACACTTCATCGGATTTTACGAAAATACTCCGGACTTTCTGTCACAACTTGATATGTTTGTACTCTCATCAAGTTCAGAGGGCTTTTCTATTGCAACAATTGAAGCAATGGCCGCAGGTTTACCTGTAATTGCCACAAGGTGTGGTGGTCCGGAGGAGATATTGGAACACCTGAAAACAGGCTATCTTATCTCAACAGAAAGGCCAGATGAGCTTGCCGCTGCAATCCAAACTCTGCTTGAAGACAACTTGCTTGCTTCCAGGTTAGCTGATGCAGGAAATGAACACATGCGAAATACATTTTCGCTAAAAAAAATGCTGAGCTCTTATCTAGAACACTACACAAAATTGCTCAGCAAAAAAATAGTAAATTATCGTTAATAGTTACATGAAGGTAGAACGTGACTGATCTAAATAAAGTTGCAAACGACTTTGGTTCAAAGAAAGGGTTGTTGCGCTATTACACGTATGAATTTCTGCGTATGCTGGGCGTATACTCCAAATTTAAAAGAGTCGACTTTACAAAAGTGAAACGATTGGTATTTGTGTGTCAAGGCAACATATGTCGCAGTCCTCTCGGCGAATCTGTAGCCCGGCATTTCAACATCCCTTCTGTTTCTTTTGGATTAGATACTCGCGGAGGAGATCCGGCGGACCCTAGGGCCATAAATTGGGCTAGAAAGAATGGATATAAATTAAGCGGACATGAAACCAAACGAGTAGACCAGTATGTTCCAAATGATGGTGATTTGCTTATTGGGATGGAGCCAAAACATATCCGCGAGATTGAACGCAGATTTGAAAAACAACCAATCCAAATTACATTGATTGGTCTTTGGTTAGACTCACCTATAGCCTACTTACATGATCCATACAACACAAACGATGCCTACTTTAATCGCTGCGAACAACTTGTTGCCAGCGCAACAGATGCATTAGTTAGAATTATCAAACATCGAATGGCTACATCCAACTCGCAGATAACTGAACCCCAATGAAATGACTAATGAAACTGTTGAAAATTTTTATGCGTTTAGAATGGGTAACATGTGGAGCTATCTCAAGGCACAACATTTTTCATTTTGGATGATATGTGGATACCTTTTCTTTGAGTTTGTAAAACCACAGGCATTATTTCCCTCAATATCAATAGTGCCATGGGCTCAGCTATTCTTGATAGGCGCGATGGTCGGCGCATTCTTAGACCCAACAATTAAATGGGTTAAATCAATCGCAAATATTTATATAATATTTTTCCTTATCACCATTCTAATTTCAATCGCGACCGCGTTATACCCTGAGTATTCCAAAAGAAATTTCATGCTTTTCTTTAGCTGGTTCATCATTTATTTTCTTATAATTAACATTGTTAACTCACCAGGTCGCTTCTACATATTTTTACTCATATATGTTGTGGCTGCCGCAAAAATTGCGATTGGTACATCCAAAAGCTGGGCAATGCGAGGATTTAGTTTTGAAGGATGGGGGTTAATGGGCCCCACCGGCTACTTCCAAAACTCTGGTGAGCTAGCTATTTTGATGGTCATGCTTTTTCCGCTGGCATTTTTTTTATATCAGCATTTGAAAGACAGGCTGAGAAAATGGGAGAAGCTCTTATTACTAAGCTTTTGGATCTGTCCAATTCTAACAATACTTGGAGCGAGCAGTCGCGGATCGCAGATTGCATTAGGCCTTCAACTAATACTGATATTTAGAAAGAGTATTTTTCGCATAAAACTGTTATTTGGACTTGTCGTTTTAGTATGCGGATTAATTTTTCTCTTGCCTCCAGAGCAAAAAGAAAGATTTAGCAGTGCGGGCGAAGACAGATCCTCAATCCAGCGATTATTGTACTGGGAGCATGGATGGGAGATGATGAAAGACCACCCTCTAACTGGCGTAGGGTTCTTTAACTTTATACCATACTACAACACCTACCACAAAGATGATATTTTATACTCTGATAGAGGAGCCGAGCTTCCACACAATATCTTTATACAGGTTGGAACTGATGCCGGTTTTATTGCGCTTTTTTTATTTTTTTTTCTAATTCTATATTGTTTCTATACATCAATAAAAATCTCAACCTCTAACCAGTCACTTCCATATGAAAAGGTGATTGCATCAGGTTTAGGTTATGGAATTTTCGGATTTGTAATCGCTGGACAGTTTGTTACCGTCACGTATTATCCTTTTTTTTGGGTTCACTTAGCGTTCTTGGTTTCTTTTAGAAATATCAGAAACAAAAGAGTCGCCATATAATCTTGGATTCCTTTATGAAATACAGATTGCTTTCTTGGATAAATGACCTTTGGTACTCAAAATTCAGAGTTTTAACTTCTTTCATTCTTTATTTGACAGCTAAAATTTTATTTAGATTAAGTTCGTACAACTTGAGCAGAAGGTTTTGCGCAATGTCTTTGCGATATGGAGTACGCTCGCCAGCGATTTTTCTTTTTAAAAGAATACTGGACCGCCATCCATATACCAAAGAGGACTCCAGCACTGGGGTATCGATAGAAGAGGCTGCAGGACGCTCAATAATAGTCAAGTGGCCTGAATACGAAGGTGCCACTATAGAGAAAGGAATAATTATCGTAACCTTTACTAAAACTTTCTCCTATTTCATTCGATCAATCAATATCGCTGAACTACAGAAACACTTCTTCTTAGTGCTAGAGCCTAGCTGGTCTGGGTATGCGGATCCCGACATTTTTTTCTTCTACAAAAAGCATTCAGACGTAGTTGTTTCTTGCTCAGAAATTGAAGATAGAATTCTACTGAATTGCTTCCACGAAACATTTAGACCTGTAACGTTCGGTGCGAGCGACTGGGTCAACTTTGAAAGATTTTCCCCGATAAACGGACAAAAAACATATGATTCAGTATACATTGCGAACACGAAACCCATCAAAAGAGTCAAAAGATATCTAGATGCCATAAAAAACATTGTTGATAGTGGCCTTCTTAACTACAAAGCACTATTAATTTGCGCTTCGTGGGGTGGAAGCGAAGATTTGGTCAAGCAATTGGTCAGCAGGTACTCTCTAGAAAACAACGTCGAACTAAAGTTTTCGCTGGGAACAGATGAGCTCATAAAGTACCTGTGCAAAAGCAAAACTAACGTGCTTTTGTCATTTAAAGAGGGCAGCAATAGAAGCTTGTTTGAGGCGATATTTTGCGATGTGCCTGTTGTTTGCCTGAGTGAGAACGTAGGCGTCAACAAATCCTACATAAATGAATTTACTGGGATATTAGTCCCAGATTTGCTTCTTGAAGAGGCATTATCATATATAAGTTCGAACTTCTCAAAATTCACCCCAAGATCATGGGCGATGGAAAACATTTCTCCAAAAGCCTCAACAGCAAAACTTTTGAATCTACTCTACTCAGATAATACAAAAGGGAATGTTTTAGTTAAAACAAACAACCCGGAAGTCTGTTATTTTGATCTCCCAGAAATAAACCACTGGGAGTATACCAAGGGCATCCTTGAAGTTTTTGCCGCCGACAACCCAAAAACATCTAATCTATACAGCGAATTGGTTCTCAATTTTAAAGCCCGATTCAATACTTCGATTGCAGACCTATAGTAAGCGCTCAACTTTCAGCTACTCTATGTAAGTTTGCATTACTGAACAATATTTAAGTGAGGTAGCATATGCGCAATCACGTAAGAAAATTGATAGCTTTGTCGTTGTTAGTAGTAGCTACAAATGCATTTTCAGCGGAAATCATCGCCTCTGCTGATTTCGAGGACGGGGTTATTCCCAACAAAAATGGATGGGGCTTTGGTACGCAGAGTGGTGGAAACCTAACAATCTCATCTGATGCATCCTCAAATTATCTGGGCAGCAAGGGTAGTTTAAAAGCTTCCTATCCGGTGGCGACAGGGGCTATTTATGTTTGGGGCGGGTACGATATCGCAGCACTAAATACACGAGACGTCTATATTGAGTTTTCGGCAAAATTGCCTGGGGAAAAGCAAGGCTTGAAATTTCTCAAGATTTTCGGACAACGTGAAAACGGTGCAGGATACGCGAACACAACAATCGCACTAGTTTCTGATCGTGGTAACGAAGGTGGAATCACCCAGGTTTCATTTGGGGATGGGACTTCTCTAGAAAATGACACTCAACATGTTATCAATTTAGACGGTACCTATAAGAACTGGATAGGCCGATCTTTCGGTAATGGCGCATTGGTAACAACGCCCCAGTCGACCGCGTGGAATGCAGCCAACTGGGGGGACGACTGGCACAGGTTTAGAGTCAGAATTAAATTTAACAGCGGTGACAGTGAGGCCACTCAAAAACCCGATGGGGCCTATTATCTAGAAATTGACGGCAAGGTATATGTTGATGCCAAGAATATATACAATCGACACTATATGAATAAACCAATTCAAAAGATTTCCTTTTTTGATTGGGCCCAAAATGGAACCAAACCCTTTGATGTCATGCTAGATGACATAGTGATATCCAAGGATGGTTTTCTTTCGTCGCCTGTCGCCCCGGTTAACCCCAAAATCGTTTCCAATTGAATTTTAAGCATCACTAATGAACCATAGAAAAAAAATTGTTTGGGTGACCTGGGAAAGGCAAATTCGTAATCAAAGCATGAGCGCCCGTTTGGGCGCAGATTTTTTTCAGATTCTCTATGAACACTCACGAACCATTCGCTATATCAAGTCTACACTGAAAACATTGAAAATTTTTTACACTAACAGACATAGTGATATTTTCGTCCAAAATCCATCTATTGTTTTGAGCTTTATAGCTGTTATTTTCAAAAAAATTTTCGGCATTCGCCTGATTATTGATGCTCACAACTCTGGAGTGTTCCCCGCAAAAAAACTTCAGTTCCTCGCAGATTTTGTGAATCGCAGTGCAGATTACGTAATTGTCACAAACGATGGGCTGGCAGAATACGTTCGAAAAATTGGCGGATCACCTGTAATATTACCTGATCCACTCCCACGCATAGTTACAAGGAAAGATGAATCAAGTCGCTGGAATGTATTAACGCATCCATCCGCACTTGTAATTTGTTCTTGGGCTTCAGATGAACCCTATTGCGAAGTAATTTTAGCCGCCAACTCATTGCCAGACGTTACCTTTTACATAACGGGGAACAGTAAAGGACGCGAGACAAACTGCAATTCTTCGCTACCCAAAAATATCGTACTAACCGGATTTGTGTCCGAAAACGACTACCATATATTGCTAGAAAATGCGGACATTATTGTAGATTTAACAACGAGAGAAGACTGTTTGGTGTGTGGTGCCTATGAAGCTATTTCCGTAGGAAAACCCTTAGTACTATCAAACACACGGGCGCTAAGAAATTATTTTGGCGACTTTGCAGCCTATGTGGACAATGATGCAGAATCCATATGTGCAGGAATACAAGCGATCCTTCGCAACTACCAAGAAGCTTCTACTACAGCCAAGTTAAACTCCGTAAAGGTAGAAGAGAACTGGGCACAACTTTTTTCGAACCTTAAAAAACTACTTGGGTAATTTCACAATTTATTTTTTTGGACGAAACCAACAACAATCGGCTCGAATCTTCTTAAAGCGAGCCGATTACTCAATTCATAAACCCCTTCTCAATCATAGATTTAAAATATTCGTTATCTTTGTACAACTCTTCATACTCACCGTTTGCAATTAAGTTCCCGTCAGCAATTACGGAAATTCTATCAGATAGCTTTATCGCTGCTGGCCGATGTGAAATTACGATAATCAAAACTTCTGTTTTAAGTTGATTCAGAAGATTCATCAAATCGTGTTCTGATTCTATGTCGAGAGCGCTCGTTGGCTCATCCAAAACTAATACTTTATTATTACGATACAACGCGCGAGCGATCCCTATTCTCTGACGTTGCCCACCGCTTAGCAGCTTTCCGTCTTGCCCTAACACTGTATCCAAACCCTGGGGAAGCTTCTCGACGAACTCCATAGCATTTGCAAAGGTTAATGCACGAGTGACTTGTTCAATATCTATGTCATCTTTACTCACACCAAATGCGACATTAGCAATCACACTATCATCAAGAATAAAAATGTGCTGAGGAACATAGCCTATAGCTGCTTGATAGGACGGAAGCATCTCACCCTGAACACTTAGATCGCCAGCTTGCAGTTGCCCACTTGCGGGAGGAAGCAAACCCAGAATTATGTCAGCAAGCGTAGACTTTCCTGAACCAGAGGGACCTGCAATGGTATTGAGGTGCCCTCTAGTGAAAATTAAAGAAACATTCTGTAATGCAGGCTTGTTCGTATTGGGATATTGATAACAAATATCTTGTAGTTTAATTGAGTCTATGCTTTTCAGTGGTTGAGCTCTTTGATCTACACAAGCCTCTGTTATAACGTCGAGACTTTGCTTTAAATCAAAAACAACGCCACCATTAGCACTAACGCTTGATATAGATTTGTAAATTTGCTGCATTGTTGGAAGCAATTTGTAACCAGCAATTGCGTAAATACTTAGAATGGAGACCGCGCTTGCGCTACTACTGCTTGCCACCAATATAATCGCAAAAAAAAGTATTGCACCAAATGAAATTGTTTCTATAGCAAATCGAGGCAAATCACCTGAAAGAGCTATGTATGCATTTGAATTCAGACCCCGGGCATTAACGGTGAGATAGCTTTCGGTATATTTTCTCTCGAGTCCGTTGAGCTTGATATCTTTTATGCCTATGAATGCCTCGGACAGTATTGTTTGAACTATGCGATTGCGCTCAGTAATTATATCGCCATGACGCTTAAGTGATTTTTTTATTATCCAGTAAGTTCCCAAATAAGCCCCACCGATCAGAACAGCAGAGCCAATTGCAATTATCGGATCAAGAAACACAAGGCCAACCAGTATAATTGTGGCAACAAATATCTGACTACACATCAGTAAGTAAGGTTGCAAAACCATATATACAAAACGCGGCGCGTCTGAAGAGATAGTTGCTATCAAGCTGTTGTAATTCGTGGATTTATGAAATAAGTAGTCGCGCCTTATGAAGTTTTCAAATAGCTGATATTGAATACTACAACCCAGATATATTGAAAATTTAAATTGAAGCCACAAGGTGATTGCACTGATTCCATTTGAAATCACAATCATCGCTATCGAAAGCAACGCAAATCCCAAGATGAAATCGTTGGTTGATTTAAAATTACCCCAGTCGTAAAGAGTCGCCAACGCTTTACTCGTTTGTATGGTTTCAGGGTTTGAGATTATCCCAATAAAAGGTGCAATACTCGCCACACCAACCACTTGCACCACAGCTGAGAACGCAAAAAAGATTTGCAACATTAGCATCTTGGTTTTTTGTTCACGATTCAAGATTGCATAAATGCTGCGGATTATATTCACTATATACATAAACAGTTTGCGCCCATTGCGATGCCTAAAGCTGGTATTAGATGTGGTTAAAACTACTGTTTTTGAATTTTGAAGCGCTTAACTATGCCTAACAACTCTATTTAGCATAAGTTTTACGTCAGATAACACGCTCCTTAGCTTGTTGCAAGCCATCAACAATGTTGATTTGACCCCAAGCCCATATACTCTTATATCTATAAATTCCCGTCTTACCATATTCCAATTCTCATACCAAGATTCGTTTGTCATCAAATCAACTTTAATGTTAGATGCTATCGCTCTTTTAATGACGTCAGATAACAGCAAACTTCCTGGCGACATCTTTGAGTGCGCATCAGAATAAGCGAGCTTCCACAATAATTGCCTCTTATTAAATTGAATGGAAAAATTGCCAGCAATATATGTATTATCTACTTTCAACAGTTGATAACAAAGCCACCCTTTACTGCTGAGAGATTTTGCTAGGCAATGAAAATAATGTATCGCCTGCGGATCACTTAAAACAGAGGAACCTGCCCTTCCTTTCCAACCTGAATGTTCAAGTGCGAAAACCGCCTGAAAAAGCTCTTCAGAGTCTTCTCCGGAATATACAACCTCAACCTGAGTAAAATTCTTTAACTTGTTTGACCATCTATTTAAATTACTACGGTGATTCTTACTCAACGATGTAAGATATTCCTCATAGGAAGGTGGACTCGCCACCGAATACCCATATGCATTCAGATCAGTTTGAATCTGCAATCCTTTTCGATTATTTAACCAGTTGTAATTTTCAGAAACCGCATCAATACGAACATATTCGATATAACAGGCTCTGGGGTAATACCGAAATGCTGCCTTATGTAAGGAATGTAATAGTGATTGATGCCCAAACAGGATGCAGGCATCGACCGACAAAGTATGGCTATCTTGTGGCAACTGAAGATACTCAACCTCACCTAGAAAAGTTTTTTTCTTGCGAACAACCAACGGAATGACCGCAACGAGCTTATCGTCGACAAACGCAGTCATCACAAACCAATTCAAATCATGCCCATAGACGGAGAAAAAACAACTCAACCACGCGTGACTCATGATAGGGTTCTGTTGTGGTGCTTGCAGCGACAACTCGTCCCATTCTTTTGCAATCGCATCCAGATCGGCTAGCCGATTATATATTTTAATTTCCATCGCCAGCCTCAGCCGACTGTATTTTCTTTCTGTATTGTTTCAATTTATCGATGAAAGACTCCAGCAAGAATACCCACCTCCTCCGACGAAGGCTTAGATTGACAATTTCATCACCCGCATCGACAAAAAACTTTTTATAACTATTCGCAAAATCCGGAAGAAAATCGTATTCACTTCGACCCTGCTGATGATTCCAATACATGGCATGAAAATGAGATAAGTGCCCTGAGCGCAAGCGGTTATCTTCAAGATGAGGAAATCCGGTTTGATGCATAAATACTTTATTACGATAAACGTGGCCATAGAGATAACCAACCGTTTTATCACCGACCAAGACTTTTATCAGCTGAATTAGCCCATCTTGAAAAAATTGTTCAATCAAGGTTTCGTGAAATTGTGCCCAGACTTTATTTGCGTAAGAACCTTTTTTACCAACTGCTACCCATCGCTCGGTATGGGTTTCTTCCATCATATGAAACAACATTTTCGCTCGCTCGACAGTTTCCGCGACTTCGAAGTGAACTTCGCCACACTCAGCAAAGGCTTTAAGCGTTTGACGAAGTTGTTGTCTTGATTTTCGCTTGAAGGTATCAATAAATGCGTCTTGTGTAGAGGATACATTTGGCAATGTTTTTGACCACACAAAACATTGTTTATCTACCACACTGGCAAGTTCTTGTTTGGCATTCTCACAATATTGTCGCTGTGTAACATCCAAGGACCCCAGATAAAGCTCATCCCATTTTTTACTAAAGGATTGCGCTGATTGAATTAAATAATTCCAAGCGTTTTGCTCATAACCCGCAATGATTAATATTCCGTTGTATCCATTAATCATGTTGTAATGGCTATACAAGTATTCATTCATTTGCAGCTGTATTACACGAACCAACCCTTTTTTTCTGTTAACGGGACAAAGTGTCAGAAAACATGCAGCTTTGACTTGAGATTCACAACGATAACTAAACAGATAGACTGGAGTCACAGCCAATACAATGTTCAACCAATTACCTATCCAGGCCCAGGAATGAAAAAAGTGGGACTCAGTATTTGCTTCCAAAGTTCGCCATAGACTTTCTACATCCTGTAGTGACTCTATTTGAGTAATACTGGCACTTTCATTCCCGTGGTGAATCTGTTGAAGTTCTTTCATGCTTATTTAACCAATTTGATCCACTTTGGCCTGACAAATAAACCGCTGAGAACTGGCAAAGAACGCGTCCCCCAATACAACAATAGTGATCCAGCAACAGCTAACAACACCATTATCGCCGCATAAAGATTTAATTCGATTGCACCAAACATTGGTACCAGTAAAGCGGAAAGACCTATCAGTATCCAATCAAAAGGCAAATAAATTGCAATTGAATGCCCCCCTAAATACGACAACCATTTAAATAACTTTTGCATTTGCATTAAACAAACAGCAATAGCAATGACTGCTGCTGATCCAGCAAACCCCAAAATGAGAGTCATGACTCCCGACTTCGAATAGCCACCAAATACCAGATAGCTATTGAGAAAAAACCAAATTACGATTCCGCCGATTGCAATAAGTAGATTCTGCCCAACCTTTTCAGCCATTTTGAAAATATAGGGTGCAAAAATATATCCTGCATAAAAAAACACAAATCGTTCATTAAAATCATTGATTATGGGGAATTGAGATTGAAATTGTGGAAAGGATTGCAGCAGATGCAGTCCACATAGAAGTGGAAACATTACCCATGCAGGCACAGCCCTTGTCATGCGCGCTGCAAAAAAATACAAAGGCAACATCAAGATAAACCAGAGTTGATGGAATGGCCAAATAATTGTCATTGATATTAGACTTTTGATTAAATCAATGGGCCCTTCGTTCAGCTCACCAATGAGAATGCGAATTACCCAACTAATCAATGTCCAAAGAAAAAAGAAATAAAGATAGTGGAAAACTTTTCGATCAATATAATGCAGGAGTGGCTTATTAATTGCTCTTGCCAGAAAGAGACCGCTTAGCAAAAAGAAATCTGGCATACGAAAGGGTTTGGCAAAATCAACGAAATATTGTAACAATCCAGAACTGCCATAATAGTGTACGGCATTACTATTTACATAAAGACATACGACTGCCAGTATGCAAATACCCTTTGCATAATCAACCCACAAATAGCGATTTGAAGTTTCCATAGTTGTATATACCTAAAACTTAAAGTTTAAATTATAACCGCTGACTTCATTTACCCCTAACAAGTTTTCACCTATCGGTTATTATGTGCCCATCTCAATTGCTCTGAATATTTACATGACGCTCTTCAACATCCTCGTTCTCGATGCTGCCCAACGTAGCTCATTAGCCGTTGTGCGATCACTCGGGCAACAACCCGGTTTGCGGATAACCACAGCGGAAGCCGCTCCCGCTGCACTTGCCGGAACATCAAAATATTCACGCGAGTATCTAACTTGCCCCAGCGCCGAGCACCAGCCCCAAGCGTTTATCGATTGGATATCCGGTTTACAAGCCGAGCGTCGGTTCGATTTGGTTCTACCAGTTACAGAAATTACCAGCCAATTAATTTTGATGAATCAGGACATGCTTTCTCTGCCTACCGCATTTGCTGACTATTCGCAGGTGATGCAACTGGCTGACAAACATAAACTCATGCAACTGGCCGGCAGTTTACAGGTACCCGCCCCCAAGTGGAACTTTTACTCATCCCTGAGCCAATTGAACCTGCAAGATGTTCAATACCCCTGTGTGATCAAACCGGCGCTATCGCGTCTTTATCTCGATGACCATTGGCAAACGACAAGCGTGGGTATTGTTCAGGACGCTGAATCTTTGCAGCGCTATCTTTCTAACAATACCTATCTTCAGAATACAGGCTTTATGTTGCAGGAATTTATTCCTGGCTATGGCGCGGGTATTTTTTGTTTGTACAACCGAGGCCAGCCTGTGATTTTTTTTGCACACAAACGCCTGAGAGAAAAACCGCCTCAAGGTGGTGTGAGTGTGCTCAGCGAAAGCCAGGCAGTTGATCCACAACTACAAGCATTGGCAGAAAAACTCCTGACCGCCGCCAATTGGCACGGGGTTGCCATGGCGGAGTTTCGCATCAGCCCCGAGGGCAAACCTTATCTGATGGAAATCAACACCCGCTTCTGGGGATCGCTGCAATTATCAATAGATTCAGGATTGGACTTCCCCTGGCTTTTAACAGCACAAACACTGGGCTTGGCTCATCAAATTCCCCAAAATTACAAAATAGGTCAGCGCTTGCGTTGGTTATTGGGGGATTTTGATAGCCTGTATTTGTATTGGAAATCCAATCAAAGTCTTATGAAAAAACTCAAGCGCAGTTTGGATTTTTTATGGCCGGGATTTTTTACAACTCGCTACGAGATTAATCGCTGGTCCGATTTACAACCTGCGCTGTTTGAACTGAAACAATATTTGGCTGCTTTGCGAGGTCGCTGATGTCTTTGTTAAAAAAATTGGCTAAATCCGCTCTGGCTAGCCTAGCCTACTACCACGGCCGCCATCGTCGTCGGAGTCAGAAACCACAATTGTGGATTCTCATGTATCACCGCATTTTGCCAATTGATGATCCGCGATATCACATCGAAGAACCGGGCATGGTTGTTGCACCCGAAACTTTTGACATGCATTTACAAGAAATCAAACGCTATTTCACGGTGATGCGACTGAAAGATTGGGTCGAGCGCAAACAGTCAGGCGATCAACTGCCATTAAAAGCTTGTGTAGTCACATTTGATGACGGCTGGCTGGATAATTATGAATTTGCTTTGCCTTTACTGGAAAAACATCAAGTACCCGCAACACTCTTTGCTGTTGCCGAAAAAATTGACACCCCTTTTCAATTCTGGCCCAACATGGTGATGTGGCTACTTTTTAATGGCGGCACTGATTATTTAAAACAAGATGAATTGTTAGGAAGTGTTTATCCTGACCAAGGCAATCCAGATCGTGAATTTGCAGCACTCTACATCCGCAGACTTAAACAATTTTCGGATCAAGATATTTTTGCAGCGCTGGATGCCATCCACAAAAAAACAAATCTGCTCCAATCTATGCCAAGAGCTTTGATGAACTGGAACGAATTGAAACAAATGCAGGCATCCGGATGGGTTGATATAGGTTCACATACCTGCAGTCATAAACGTTTGTCGCACCATCTCGGCTCACAAGAATTGCAACACGAAATTGTGCAAAGCCGTGATTTACTCGAATCGACTCTCGAGCAAAAAATACACTTGTTTTGCTTCCCCAATGGTGACTACAATCAGTCCGCTCTGAATATGGTCAAGGTGACTTATAAAGCTGCAGTCACAACCCAAAAGGGCATAGTATCTAATAATAATTTTTCACTACACGAATTAAAAAGAATCGGGTTGCATCAGGAGGTTAGTAGTACCAAGCGCGATTTTGGCGCGAGGCTATCTGGCATGGTGTAGCGCGTTTTGGAGGTTTAAACATGGACAGGCTAATCGCGAATCTTGTGGCCATTTCGCCACTCAGCAATTTGGCCGTCAAACTGCTGGGTCACTATGTCACTATTTTTATGCTGCATCGGCCGACACCCGGCAATAAAATTTATAACGGCACCTGTCCCAAGCTGCTGGAAAAATGTCTCGCCTACGCGCAACAAAAAGGTTTTGAATTCGCCACCGTAGATGAAATTGTTGCTATGGCACTGAGTGGCGACAAACCCAAACACCCCACCATTTGTTTTACGTTGGATGACGGCTATCTTGATCAATTGGACGTGTTGACGCCAATACTTCTGAAATATAACGCCAAGCCCACCATTTTTGTATTGAGCGATTTTTCTGACAACAAGGATTGGCCATGGGATGCGAAATTGATTTATCTATCACAAAATACTCCCCTGACAACTATAAATTTAGAATTCAATGGCATTTCCCTGAATCTTGATTTTTCTGATCAGACTAATCGAATTGCCAGCAGGCGCAAACTGACCGCCCTTGCGAAACACTTACCTGACCAACTACAAAACGACTTACTGCAATTGCTGCAAGATCAATTGCAGTTAGCATTACCACCGACAGCTCCTGTTGAGTTCGCACCTGCCGACTGGGAGAGTTTGCGCCGTTATCAAAAACTGGGGCTCAACATAGGCTCGCATGGAAGAACACACAAGGTTTTCAACAGCCTCTCCAACGAGCAAATTCGTGAAGAACTCCTGACATCAAAAGATAAGTTATTCGCTGAAATTCCCCAAGCTTCTAACGTCTTTTGTTATTCATCGGGCACTGATGCCGATTACAGCCCAGGTCACTGCCCACTGGTTGCTGATGCGGATTATCTGGCGGCAGTCAGCGCCAAACCGGGCAACACCAGCTTGAACGCAATCAAAAACGATTTGTTTAATATCAAACGTCACAGTTTTCCGGCAAAATACGAGCAATTCGTTCGCTACGCATCATGGTTTGAACTATTACGTTCAAAAATGGCCTGATGCCTCATCACCGGCAAAGACCAGAATATGCAAGACTCAATTAACGATTTAATCATTCAGCTTAAACAGTATAAAAATCAAAAAGGCGAGATAGCTCGCCAATTCAAACATATCGAAAAGGGATCAGACGCTCATCAACTATTGCTGCAGCAAATGAAAGAAATTTCTGCAGTGATTGACCAAACTGAAGCCCAAATCAAAGCCATTGAGCAAGCCGCAAAAGAGCAAACCGACAATCATCAAGCCCAAACTAATCAACAAGCTGTGGCATTTGATTATTTACAACCAGAACAACACTGGCCCGGCACTTTCAGAATCGAGCCATTGGAAAACATGCAGGACTGGATAAGTTTTTTGCAACAACAGGCACACGCGCCTTATCACAGGCCCAGCTGGTTAAACTTGATTGAAAAAGTATTCGGGCATGGGTCACGCATATTGGTTGCTCGTGATGATAAGAACATTATCATTGGCGGCATGCCGCTGACTTTTTTTTCCGGCAAGTTATTCGGCCAATTCGCGGTTTCAATTCCTTACATTAATTATGGCGGCCCGATTAGTGCCTATAAAAATGTAAATCAATTGTTGATTGCAGAATCGGCCAAATATTTAGCTGAACTCCAACTTTCACATATAGAAGTGCGCAGTATTCAGCCAGACTTATCTCCGCTTTGCACGCAAAAAAAAGCCTCAATGATTTTGCAACTGCCCGCAAGCGACGAACAACTCGACAAATATCTCGGTGCAAAATTACGGTCGCAAATTAAAAAAGCAGAAGAGTACCGACCCGAATTGCGGATTGGCAAAGAAGAATTGCTCAATGATTTTTATCAGGTGTTTGCACACAACATGCGCGACTTGGGCACCCCGGTATACTCCAAAGATTTCTTCGCTGAAATTCTGCGCACCCCCGACATACAATCGACCCTGCTGGTTGTGCGTGTAGCCAACAAGCCTGTATCAGCGGCTTTTTTAATTGGCAATAACAATCTGTTGGAAATTCCCTGGGCATCCACCATTGCTTCAGCCAACAAACAAAATATGAATATGTGGATGTACCGTAAGATTTTGTCTTATGCGATTACCGAAGGTTATGATTTTTTTGATTTTGGCCGCTCCACCATTGACGCAGGAACATATAAATTCAAAAAACAATGGGGCGCAGAACCTAAACAACATTATTGGTATTATTTGCTACCCGAAGGGCAAGCCTTACCAGAAATTAACCCCAACAACCCCAAATACAAATTGTTTATTGCAGCATGGAAACTGATGCCTGTGTGGTTAACGCGGGTCATTGGCCCCTTGCTGATTAAACATATTCCTTGACCAGGATCTTATTCGATCATTAATTTTATATAACCAATACAACCATGCAGGTCGTATAACATACAAAGTTGCAAGCTGTTGTTGGCTATTAGCGAAAGCAGCTTTGTAATCCGTATTTTTCCCCTGGCCAGCCATAAAGTCATAGTATTTAACCGCTGGATCAGAAAATGCTGCTTCAATTGCATAGCCTAAATGCAAGCTACCCACGGCAATATTATTCGACAGTTTTTCCACAAATCCGGCTTGAAAGTTATACACTCGTCCAAAATATTCGACATCCAATAACAATGAAATTGGCTGCTCATCCAGGGTCATCACTGACAGATTCACTTTTGCACCTTGCTCAACAATCGAGCCAAGAAATCTTTTAATAAAATCAAGATTTTCATTTTGATAGCAGGGCTTTCCCCAACGCTCTTGATGAAATCCATTTAATAAATCAATAAATCTACCTAAGTCAGGCCAGATATTGGTAATCGCTAAAGATCCTAGCTGTTCCAATTTTTTACGCTTGTTAAATAATCGAGCGCGAGCGCTCTGGCTTAAGCGTGACAAGTAATCAGAGAACTCCGTTTCACTAGCTATAACCCCGTAGGAGGGAGAAACTGATCGCTGATATATAAAATAGCCTCGCTCACATGCAACCTGATTAATTCTCGAATATGTGGATGACGCAACATCAACATCTGGAATAATTAACTGTTGCCAGTTTTGGCTCAACCTAGAAAACCAATCAGCCAGCTCTATTTGGAGATCAAAATATTCACTTCGGATAGATTGCAAACTGAGCGAACTGCAACCGACAGGGACCGCAGTAATTAGATTGCATTTCCACACAGGTAAAAAGACGTAGTAAAAGTACTCATCCGCAGAAAAGTTATATCGCTGTAAATAATCACTCCATGACGTGCGCCATGAGTTTATCCATGAATCCGTTCTAAACACATTTGAAAGGTCACTAGCCACTGAATCAGTTGTCACTGACTGCATGCTGGATGACATCGAGGTGTTCCTGTAGCGTCGCATTATCAGGAGCGGCCTCACTGGCTTTTTGGATTACACTCAGGGCTTCACCCAGCTTGTCGTTCTTATATAAAATCCAAGCATAGGTGTCCAACACTTCAACAGAATCCGGTGCCAAATCAACCGCTTTTTTAGCAAGAACCTCCGCTTTGGCAAGATCTTGATCCAGATACAACCAGGACAGATTATTCAAAGCAACAACATTTGCTGGCATTAAGGTCAGTAATTTTTCGTAGAGTGTTATTGCGTCGCCATTAAGCCCTTCTTCCTGCTTTAACATGGCTGACAACAAAATGGCTTGACTACTATTGGGTAAGCGACCAACCCAGTCTGTAACCAAACTTTTAATAGCGACTTTATCTTTCTGTTCAGTGTATAAGCCGTATAGTTTCTCTGCATACAGATCAAATGCATCTTTTTCCCAAGCTGTGCGAAAGTGTTTCAATGCCTGCTCATGTCCAGCTTCATGCTCTTTGAGTAACCCGGAAATAAACTCATAGATAGCTGTATTTTTATCTGCCTGTTCGATTATTTTTTTCGCTTCAAGAATTTGATTGGATCGCAACGCAATCTGCACATAATAATAGAGTGCAGTACGATCATTGGCATCTATCCCCAGCACTTTCAAAAACACCGTTTGCGCTGTGGCCATATCACCTGATTGCACTAATTGAAAACCACGCGCGTTGTACACACTTAAAATTTGTTGGCGAACAGATGTCTGGGTAGTTTTCTGCAATACATGATCCAGCGCCGCTGTCGCTACGACCCAATTACCATTTCTAGCGCTCAAGATACCTCTATAAAAATAAGGCTGCCACGCCGTTTCATCTGCCGCTTGTAATTCTTGAAGAAAGTTTATCGCTGTCGATAGCTGTGCACTTCCCACCAAACCTAACCATTTATCATAAACGCTTGATGATTGCGGAGAATCGCGCAGATACTCTTCCAATACCTTGCGTGCGGCCTCAGGCTTTTTCTGTTGACTGTATGCATCCGACAATAATAAATAGGCGCTCATTTTTTCCGCTTGCGGGAAAGAATTCATTGCCTTTGTTAAGACTTTTTCGACTTCAGCATAGCGTTTTAACTCAAACAGCCACCAGGACTCTGTCAACACCACTTGCGGCTCCTTGGGAAATTTTTCTTTAAGGCTGGCAATTTCCTTCAAAACAGCCTTATCACCAGAAACCGTTAAGAGTTGTCGAAAATAATTTTGTGTAATCAAACTATCAAGTGGTGCATTGCGGAAAGCAGATTCCAATTGCGCGAAACCTTGCTCCTCCTCGCTCAAGCGATAATGTCTATCAGCCAACGCCAATCGCAAACGCTGTTGCGTCGAATCCATTGCAATACTTTTTTCAAGCGCCATAGCACCTTCTTTATCTAATGGATCTTTTTGCAGGAGCGCAAGCCCGTAAGTTGCCAACAATTGTGCATTACGCGGTTGTGCTTTAACAGCAGCCTTCAGTAACTCAATAGCATCATCAATTTTATTATTACGTGCTTTTAATATACTACTAGCCTGGATTAAACCCGGCGTCGCCGTTTCAGGATCAATAACTTGCGCAAGATAAGCTTCTGCTTCCTGATCTTTACCTTGTTGAAAGGCGATCACACCTAACAAAGTTGTGACATTAGAATTATTGGGAAAACTCTGATGCAAATCGACCAACACCGAACGCGCCCGGTCAATATCACCCTGCGCATAAAACTCCAGCGCCTCATCAAAACGCCCCTTCATAAAATCCAGCTCTGGATTCGCGTTAGCTAGCATCTTTTGATAAGTGTAGGCCTCACCTGAACGACCTTGCTGTACCAACATCTGAACCATTGTGGTAAGTATTCGCGCTTTCTCAACCGTTAAAGTATCAGCATTAACAGTAAGGGAGAGTGCTTCTGTTAAGCGTTGCTCCGCGGCATCAAATCGTGATTGCGCAATAAAAAGTTCAGACAGATCAGTAAGCGCATCTATATACAGTGGAGCTGTTCGGGAAACCTGCTTGTATAAACTTTCCGCTTCAATAAATTCTTCATTTTTCTGTGCGCCTTTTGCTTGCGCGTATACCAAATACCCATCATCTGCCGACACCGCCTCAATTTGTTTCAATTCCCTTTCATAGGAGACGTCTTCACCCAGCTGCAAATAACACAATGCTCTCAACAAACGTACTGGCTGATCCTGTGGTACCGCTGCAAGGTTTAAAGTATCCAGAGCAGACCGATATTTTTTTCTTTGATAATAGGCATAAGCTAACTGATAACCCAACTCTGGCATCAAACTTAATTTATTACCAATGAGCTTTTCAACCTCCGAGTAATAACCGATTCGATTATAGATACGCGCAATTTGCAGATAACCTTGTGCAGAATCAGGCAAAAGCTGAATCACATTTTTTGCCTGCACCAGTGATGCACGCAGCTGCCCTTGCTTGGATAGTTGCTCCGCAGATTTTAAATATTGGCCGGCTTCTTTGATTCGGCTTTCCGGGCCATCGCTACAAGCGGCCAAAAAGCATGCTGCACAAAAAATTAAAAATATTATTCTCACATTCGTTACTCAAAATGATAAGTCACTGCCAAACCGGTAAAATTTTCAACATAATTTTGTGATTCAACATCAGACGAACGCTTTTCGCGCTCATAAAAGATATCCAAACTCAGGCTTGATATCATCACATAACGAAGCAAGGCTCTGGAAAAATCTTGTTTGTATTCGAACGAAAAATTATCAGCAGCCAGAGGCTCCTGATCACTTCGAGCATGCGTCACCAACAAACTCAAACGGTTGGAAAAGAGGTAACTAAAGTTAGCACTAATGCTGCGCTGGGTTGTATCTGTATCACTTGCATAGTAATGATCATCAGATTCACTATAACCCAAGGTCAGACTACAGCGAGCGCAAATGGACGCAGTTTGAAAATTAACACCTGAAGATTCGCGCTGGATCAAACCTATCTGGGTACTGGAAGAATCGACCAGTGGGAGATCGGCAATACCCAAATCAAAACCCTGACCAAAAGACGAATCCGTAACTGAGCGATCATAATTAATATTAATACTCTGCTCGCCCATTTTATAATTCAGCGATGCCTGGTAATGGTCATCATCCGTTTTTTCACCCAATTCAGGCTCTATAGTTTGCTGCCCGGCGCCAAAAGAGTAGGACAGATTACGCAGGCTGGCTTCATAAATTAGCGTAGCGGTTTGCTGTGAATAATCCGATTGCTGAAAATAAATAAAATCGGATTCCATTTTTTTTAATTCAAGCCTCAGTGAATCCACTGCTGAAAAGTCATGCACCAGATCTGCACCGTAGGTTGTCCTATCAGAGTCCCGTAATTTTGTTTCCAAATAACGTGTTTGTGAAATATCGGCGTAAGCCACTAGCTCGTTACCAGCACTCAAATCCAAACGAAATCTGGGGGTAGCCGACAGCATTTCTCGCTCCTCTTGATTATCTGCAAAAGGTTTATCTTCTACCTCTTTTAACAAGGTGCGGCGAGAATGGCGCAAATCGAGGCTGAGCAAACTGGTCGAAGATCCAAAACTTAAGGCAGAATCACCTTGAAGAAAATTCTCGCCTTCTTGCGAATCATCCTCAAAGGTTTCTTGATATCCGGAGTACTGCAAATTAAGTTTGGCCCAATCGGAGGCCCAATCACCCTGAACTGATGCAGAATAACGATTTTGTATTTCGGTTTCTTCATCATGCAAGGTTTTAAACGCGTTATCTGATTCACCTACAGCTGCTGACAAGTCCAGCGAAAAATTCTTTGCCATCACCATAGGCGACACCAACATAACAACTGGAAATAGACAGCTCATCTTGCGCATGATTGATCTCGTTAATTTTTCATGAATTAAACACTGTGTTAACTGGCGAAGACCAGTCCTGCGAATTTGTCTTTACCTATAGCATCTACCGCTGCTAGCACTTCATCCGTGACCGCTTTACCAAAAGGTACGACTAACAAGGTGTAATCACAAAATTTAGACAAAATCCTGGCTTCTGTTGATTGCTGCACTGATGGTGCGTCCAGAACAATAAAGCGATCTGGATAGCGAGATTTGATTTCAGATATAAACGCCTGCATTTTTTTAGAGTTAAAAATTTCAGCAGCTGATTCACTACCCTGACCCGATGGAATAATTCGCAAACGTTCTATACCCGACGGATAAATAATATCTTCCAACACGACTGCATTACCCGACAGGTATTGGGTAAGGCCATTGCTGACTTCGCCTACTATGTATTTATTGCTATCCATTTGATAAGGATTACAGTCAACATAGAGCGCCGTTTTGTAATGATCGAGCGCAAAAGTTGCTGCCAGATTAAATGAAAAAGCACTTGATGATCCGGATCTGGCAACCGATGTTACCAACACGACCATGTTATCGGTTTTACTTTTTTGCAATAAACCTATACGAACTTCACGAAATGCATTTAACAAATTGCGTTGACGCATCCCCGCAAAAATCACCTTTTTTTCATAAAGCTCTTCATGAGACCAGAGCACAGGTATAGGAATATTTTTAATTTGTTCATGTTTTTTGTGCTCCAACACGGCATCCTTTACCAACTGCTGGGACGACTCAACCAAATCACTAAATTCATCCAACAATGAAGCGGAATTATTTTTTTGTTTATCTCGGCTTTTTTTATCCATGACAGGACCTTTGATTAACTATTAGTGATATGCCAGAAAGCTGCTGCTGCGATATAAACAAACATACCGATAGCCGCTATCCCCAACAACATCAATCCGTCTTTACGCAATAAACGTTGCACTATGGGTGAATCATAATGAGGAATCACACCAATCATTGACACGTCCTCCGGTAATTGCTTTTGCAAAATTCGCGCTGAGCGCAAATGGGGATCCAGGAAAATAAATGCCACCAGCAATCCTATCGGAGCCAAAAATGCCAAAATGGGACCCAGTATTGCAAAATGAATAAAACGTATTCCTGATGGTCGCAAGGGAAAGGATGGCGACTCCTGAACTCTGTAGGTCACCCCCTGCCCTTCTTTATCAAGTGTCATGGATAAGCGCGCAGCTTCTTTTTTCTGCAGCATTTCTTCGTAAACACGACGAAAAACATCGTTGTCGCGGGTCAATTCTGAAAGCTGGGCCTGACGAGCTGCTATACGCTCCTGACGAGCCAACTCCTCTGTTTGCAATTTGGTTAGGGACTGCATACGGCGTTTTTGTGTACGCAGCTCCACATCAGCCTCGGACAATTGTTTGCGTAGCTCTTCATAAAGCGGATTTTGCACTTTTTCACTACTACCAAATATTGCACCCGACTCCTGCATTTTTTGGATTAATTGATCAACTTCTGCGATTTGAGCTTTAAGTGAAACAATATCCGGGTAACTGTCCTGATAGCTCAACTGTAGTTGTTCTAGCTGCGCGGTTAACAAATTGCGGCGTTGACGCAACTCATCCACCTGACCTTTGGCTTGCAAATATTGACCTTCATTGCCCAACTGCTGGGTAATGGAATTTATACGCGCCTGGGTTTCTTCCAAATTTATTTTTAGTGTTTCCAGCTCCTGACGCAAACTCGCTAAACGACTATTCACTTGCTCTTCCGTTCCATCTGTATTTTGTGAATTAAATTCTTTTAATTTTTGTTCTGCCGTTTCCAGTTGCCTTTTATAGATTTGAACCTGTGAATCGATAAAGTTGTAAGCGCTCATACTTTCATCGCGTTTCTTGCGTGCAGCATTCTCAATAAACTCTGCCACCATGGCATTGAGCACTTCAAACGACACATCCGGATTATTAGAGGTGAACGATAACTTGAAATAATCGTCGCTACGCTCACGCTCTATGCGCACACGTGCACGGATAAAATCTACTATCCGCAATTGCTCTACTTCAGTCATGCCGTCCTTAATCAAACCTGAGCGGCGACCAACTGACAGCATAATGGGCTTGGTATACAGAATTTCACTGACCTTGGCAGAACGATCAATCTGTGTAACCTCAGCATTACCTTTCAATAACGGCCCAATAATATTGGTATCATCTGCATATAAAACTGCGCTGGTGGTGTAATTTTTGGGCCACATAAAGCCTAATGCCAATACCATAAACGCAATTGCCAGAAAAATCGCAACCACCCAAAAACGGAACCGAATCAGCTCCGATTTAAAGGCGTCGAATAATTCTCGTAAGTAAACTTTATCCATGGAATTTCTCTTGTGTTTTAACCTCTGGGTTATTTAATCCATCTGTTACAGATTAAAAAATCCGTTCAGGTACACTCACAATATCAGAGGGCTGAAGGGTGTAATTGGTTTCAACATCACCTTTGTTAATTAAATCATCCAATTTAATTGGGTAAGCCTTGGTTACGCCATTAACCTTGCGGAATAAAGTCGCACGATTGCCAGATGCAAAATCATTCAGACCGCCCGCCAAAAGTACCAAATCAAGAACAGTCATACCGTCACGGTAAGCAATTGACTGCGGATTTTTTACGGCGCCGGTTACTCGTACTCTACGCAAAAAATCAGAACTGCTCGGGTTGGAAACAATCACTGTGACTTGAGGATTTTTTACGAAATTTGAAAGTTTTTGTCCTATAGATAAAGCCAACTCAGAGCTGGTCATATCCGCAGCAGGAACATCACCAATCAAGGGCATGGAGATTTTTCCATCCGGGCGCACTCGCACCTTCATACTCAACTCGGGGTTTTTCCAGACATTCACATCCAGATCATCATCAACACCTATGCGATACTCGGTTTGGTTCACTGCCGATTCCACCAAAGGTGGCATTTTTTCTTTTTTGGTACCTGAACAACTGATACAGGTCAGTGCAATAAAACCAACCAGTAAAGATGCAAGAATTTTCATAATGTCACTCCGTTTTTATTTAGTGAACGCCTTTGCCCAAGAGAATAATTTCCACGGTTTGTATCATGATTAATATGTCCATCATAAAACTGTGGTTTTTGGTGTAGTACAAATCATATTGCAATTTGTTTTTGGCATCTTCGACGGAAGCGCCATAGGGATATTTTAATTGCGCCCAACCCATCAAACCGGGTTTAACTTTATGACGCATATCGTAATAAGGAATTTGCTCGGACAGGTTTTTCACAAACTCAGGGCGCTCAGGCCTGGGCCCTACAAAACTCATATGCCCGGCGAGCACATTATAAATTTGTGGCAATTCATCCAGACGCGTATTGCGAATAAAAGCGCCAACGCGAGTTACACGGTTATCGTTTTTTTGCGCCCAGACTGCACCATTTTTTTCAGCATCCTGGCGCATACTGCGGAACTTATAAATACGAAAAGTTTTGCCGTTGAGGCCTACACGAACTTGATGATAGAGCGCCGGCCCTTTGCTTTCGAGTTTGACGGCAATGGCAGTCAGCAACATAAAGGGCCAGCAAACCAATAAAAAGCTACTGGCCAGAAATAGATCCAATCCACGCTTGGCTATTTGCGAAGTACGGGAAAAGTTAAATCCATCTGAATAGAGCATCCAACCTGGCTGCAACAATCCAACATCAATTAAACCCATTTCCCTTTCGTAAAAACTTTGCGCATAGACAGAAGGCACACCTATTAATTTGCAATCCAGAAATTGGCTCAATGGAAAAGCTTCACCCGAGGTGCGGCGCCTATCATCAGGTGTAATCACAATTTCTGAAATTTCTTTTTCTTTGACGAACTTCACCCAATCTTCCGGCTCGAAAATAACAGGGACTTCAGTCACTTCGACGGCTTCTTGTGCGCTAGGCACACAAGCAACAATATCGATTGCCAAACTATCAGAGTGCGGCATTAATTGTTCCAGCAATTTTTTTGCTCTGACACCCGCGCCATAAAACACCACATGCCGACGCACCTGTTTGGCATCAACCACTCGAATAAAAATCCAGCGCACCAGAGAGATGAGTAAAGTAGCAATCAAAATGGCCCAGAAAATGAGTCGCTGCCCAAAAAAAGCTTCAATAGTAATTAAGTCAATAAGAAACAGTGCCGCACTGGATAACAAAAAGAAACTCACCAATGTGCGCAATAACATATTCACCAAACCTTCGCGAACTAGCGATGAGTAAACACCCATGGCCAAACTGCTGAAAGTTAAGATGGTGACAAAAATTACATAGGAAATAGGTGCAAGAATTTCAGAAAATTTTCCCTCGGGATTGAGATAACCCACTACTTCGTAAGCCAATCGCAATGACAGGATAAAACCAAAGGCTTCGGCAATTGCCAAATAAAGATATGGCAAATGCACATAATGTTTGTTAACGCGGATATACGACAAAACTCACCCCTGAACTATTGTGCCCTGATTAACCCAGCGGGCGATTATAACTGCTTTTGTGACATTTTCCCGCTTGCATCGACAAGTCGAAATTTATTGCAGACTTGTGATACCTTTGCAGCCTTTGGAAACACCTCACAGGAATTTACTATGTTCCCATCAAATCCCAAAGTGTGCATCGTTGGCCTTGGCTATGTGGGCTTACCACTCGCCGTTGAATTTGGAAAAAAAGTCGACACCATCGGCTTTGACATAAACCAAAACAGAGTTGATGCACTCGGAAAAGGAATCGACAGTACACTGGAATTGAGCGGCGAAGAACTTAAAGAGCCTCAACATCTCTCGTTCACCACTCAGGAAGCTGATATCAAAGGATGCGATGTCTACATAGTGACAGTCCCTACCCCCATCAACAGCAGCCACCAACCCGATTTAACTCCTCTCGAAAAAGCTTCTGCCCTCTTAGGACGAGTGATAAAACCCAACTCAATTGTGGTTTATGAATCCACTGTTTACCCAGGTTGCACCGAAGAAATCTGTATCCCGATCATAGAGCAAGTTTCGGGCCTAAAATTTAATAAAGATTTTTACGCCGGATACAGCCCCGAGCGCATCAACCCGGGCGACAAACAACGTCGCGTTCATAACATCATCAAGATCACTTCCGGTTCAACGCCAGAGGTAGCTGATTATGTCGATGTGCTCTATCGCAAGATAGTCGTGGTCGGCACTCACAAAGCGGGTAGCATCAAAGTCGCCGAAGCCGCCAAAGTCATAGAGAATACTCAACGCGATTTAAATATCGCACTGGTAAACGAATTGGCGCTGATCTTCCACAAGATTGGCATTGATACTCTCGAAGTGCTCGAAGCCGCAGGTACAAAATGGAATTTTTTACCTTTCCGTCCGGGATTGGTTGGCGGTCACTGCATCAGTGTTGATCCTTATTACTTGACGCACAAAGCTCAACAAGTCGGTTACTACCCTGAAGTGATTTTGTCAGGTCGACGCGTTAACAATGCAATGGGCGGTTTTGTCGCTGACTCGGTTGTGAAAATGATGACCAAGCGCAAATCGCAAGTGGTTGATGCCCGCGTGTTAATTATGGGCTTAACCTTTAAGGAAAATTGCCCTGATCTGCGCAACACTGGTGTGATCGATATCATCGAAGAAATGAAAACCTATAATACTCTGGTGGATATTTATGATCCCTGGGCAGACCCGGCAGAAGCTCATCACGAATACGGTTTGGATTTGATTGGCACACCTGAAAAAAATACTTACGATGCGATTATTATTTGCGTTGCGCATAATCAATTTAAAGAAATGGGCGCAGCGGGTATTCGCGCACTCGGCAAACAAAATCATGTGTTGTTTGATGTAAAACATGTTCTACCCAAAACAGACGTAGACGCGAGACTCTAATGCAAAACGCCAAAGCGACAAAATTGTCAGCCAAAAAAATTACTCATGCTATGACAGTGGACGTGGAAGATTATTTTCACGTTGCTGCGTTTAATAAAGTGATTGATCCCAACACCTGGGATAGCTGGCCTTGTCGCGTTGAGCAAAACACCAATACTTTGCTGGCTTTGTTTGAACGCAACAAAATCAAAATTACGTTTTTTATTTTGGGCTGGGTTGCCGAGCGTTATCCGGATTTAATCAAACGCATTCATACACGAGGTCATGAAATAGCATCACACGGATATAGCCATCAGTTAATTTACAAACAGGACCCAAAAGTTTTTCGTGAAGAAACAGCGAAATCCAAACAAATCCTCGAAGATTTAATTCAACAACCCATCACAGGTTATCGCGCAGCCAGTTATTCTATTACTCGCAATTCTTTATGGGCGCTGGAAACATTGGCAGAACTGGGATTCACCTGGGACTCCAGTATTTTCCCAACACGACACGATAACTACGGCATTCCCGGCAGCCCTGAAGAGCCTTATAAAATCGGCACTCATCAAGGCAAGATTCTGACAGAATTTCCACTCACGACTGCAAAAATATTCGGCCAGTCTGTTCCCGCTGCCGGTGGCGGCTACTTCCGTCAATATCCATATTTTCTTTCACGCTGGTTATTTGAAACCGCCAGTTTGAATCAAACCAAACCGCAAATTTTTTATCTACATCCTTGGGAAATCGATCCAGACCAACCCCGCGTTCCCAACGCCAGCTGGTTCAGCAATTTCCGCCACTACACCAACTTACATCGCTGCTTGCCGCGCCTTGAACGAATGATTTCCGATTTTAAATTTGGAACCATTAGCGAAAGTCTAGGCAGCGTTGAAATCCAAAAAACAATTCATATCGATGATTTGGGGAAAATTTAAAAACCTCAGACTTAATTGATACAAGTTCCAGATAGTCATTTTTGTAAAAGCAATCTCAGAATAGAGATAAATCCAGAAAAGGTAACTTTCTTTTCTGTGCACAGATTTGCCCCTAACATCGAAAAAATTAACGAGGCCAAGATAAAATAAGAAACATTCGGTTTATTAGACCAACTTAAGCAAAACGCTAATATGATACAAATTAAACCAAACAAGAATGTTAGAAAGATAGAACAAGAAAGACGACTTTTAACAGTCACGGCTGCCCCCATTTGACAGATTCCCGTCCTCCTTGACGCCCGAGCATGCCTCCGTAGCATGCGCAAATCAATTCAAGGATCTTATATATTTAAAGCAATCATTTCAATATGGATTATTGCGCTTATAGATCCCAACAGAAAAATCAGCCAAATCACTTAAGTAATTCGATAGTAATAAATTCTTTTTCTGCTGACTCATTTTCCATGCGAACGGCGTCATCTCCAATAAAGACTGCATCAGGTTCGAACTATTAATCTCAAGCTCAAACTGAACACTGGTCGTTTCTTTTAAAACAAAACCGTCTATCTCAGGTAACGGTTGCAATGGTCTAACTTCTGGATAGATTTTTTTGCGCAGCTCAATCAGGTGTTGCTCACCCGGAATAACAACTAACAATTTTCCATCAGGCTTTAACACTCGGTGTAATTCCGCATCTTTACTCGGCGCCAGTATGCGAAGAATTACATCTATAGATTGATCTTGTATCGGCAAATCAAAATTGGAAGCAACGAGATGTGTGATATTGTGTAATGCTTTGGCCGATTTGGCGGCCATTGAAACCCCTGCTTTGGCAATATCTACAGCATAGATTTCTGTGGTGGGTAATTCTGAAGCTATTCCACGAGTAAAATAACCTTCACCGCAACCAAGATCTAATAAGGTTTTTGCAGAAGGATCAATTAAGGACAATAGTTGTAATTTTAATGGATCGAAAAATCCTGCCTGTAAAAATTCTCGCCTGGCTTTCAATTGTTCTTTGGCATCACCTGGTGTTAACGAGTTTTTGTGTTGCACGGGCAATAAATTGAAATAGCCTTCTTTTGATCGGTCAAATTGATGTCGATTACTACAAACCAAACCTTGAGGGTTTTCTTGAAAAGCGGACTGGCAAATTGGGCAGCGAATAATTTCTATCATCATGGCGAGTAATTTTTTGTATCAATGAAAAATCCTCAAAAAAAAACGCCAAACTTTTCAGCTTGGCGTTTTTCAAAACAGTCTATCGATTACTCAGCATCTACTGCTACTGCGTCCATTGGGCGGTCAACCAGTTCAACATAAGCCATTGGGGCTTTATCGCCTGGGCGGAAGCCGCACTTCAGGATGCGTACATAGCCACCTGGACGTGTTTGGTAACGTTGGCCCAATTGGCTGAACAACTTGCCGACAGCTTCTTTGCTGCGCAGACGAGCGAAAGCCAAGCGGCGGTTTGCTACTGAATCGACTTTAGCCAAAGTGATCAGCGGCTCGATTACGCGACGCAGTTCTTTTGCTTTTGGCAAGGTAGTTTTAATTAATTCGTGCTCAACCAATGAAGCCGACATATTGCGGAACATGGCTTTGCGGTGAGAAGCATTACGGCCGAGTTGACGGCCACTGAGACGATGACGCATGTTAAATTACCTTCAAGAAAATGGATTGTTAAACAATCTCGTTAACCGCTCGCACCGAAGTGAGTTACGAGCGAACTAATAATAAAGGCCGTTGATAGATTTCTATCAACGGCCTTTATTTATCGCTTAGTCGTTTTTCAAGCTGGCGGGCGGCCAGTTTTCCAAACGCATACCGAGAGACAAACCGCGTGAAGCCAGAACGTCTTTAATTTCGGTCAAAGATTTTTTACCCAGGTTTGGCGTCTTCAACAATTCAACTTCTGTGCGTTGAATCAAGTCACCAATGTAGTAAATATTTTCTGCTTTCAAGCAGTTTGCTGAACGAACAGTCAATTCCAGATCATCTACAGGACGTAGCAAAATTGGATCAATTGTTTCTTCTTTTTGCTCTGGAGCAGATTGTTTTTCACCTTCCAGATCGACAAACACAGCAAGCTGTTGTTGCAGAATTGTCGCTGCACGACGAATCGCTTCTTCTGGATCGATTGTGCCGTTGGTTTCCAGCTCAAGAACCAGCTTGTCCAGATCAGTACGTTGCTCAACACGAGCATTTTCAACAGAGTAAGCGAGGCGCTTAACAGGGCTGAATGATGCATCAAGTTGAAGACGACCAATTGCACGACTTTCATCATCATCACGACGACGATTGTCAGCGGGCTGATATCCGCGGCCACGAGCAATAGTCAGGCGCATTTTCAGATCGGTGTTACCAGTAATAGTAGCAATCACATGATCAGGGTTTTTGATCTCTATGTCATGATCAACCTGAATGTCACCGGCAGTCACAACACCTGGACCTTTTTTACTCAGGGTCAGAACTGCGTGATCCTTACCGTGCATTACCACAGCTACACCCTTGAGATTCAAGAGTATTTCGATCACATCTTCGCGCACACCTTCAATTGCACTGTACTCGTGCAATACACCCTCGATTTCGGCCTCAACAATGGCACAACCGGCCATCGAAGACAACAAAATACGACGCAAGGCATTGCCGAGTGTGTGTCCAAAACCACGCTCCAAAGGCTCCAACACTACGCGAGCGCGTGTTGGACCACTTTCGGTAACATCGATATGACGAGGAGTCAAAAATTCGTTTACTGCAGTCTGCATAGCCACACCTTTTAGTTAGATTTTCCTTACTTAGAGTAAAGCTCTACGATCAGGTTTTCATTGATGTCAGCTGGCAAGTCAATGCGATCAGGAACGCGCTTGAATACGCCTTCTTTTTTATCGCCGTTGACGTCGATCCACTCAACATTACTACGTTGGCCAGCCAGGTTCAGTGCGCTCTGAATACGCAATTGATTCTTGGCCTTTTCACGCACAGCAACTACATCACCAGCGGCAACTTGAAAAGACGGTACATTAACTGTCTTGCCATTAACGCTGATAGCTTTGTGGGAAACCAATTGACGTGATTCAGCACGAGTTGAGCCGAATCCCATACGGTATACAACGTTATCCAAACGAGCTTCCAGCAACTTGAGCAGGTTTTCACCGGTTGCACCTTTACGGCGGGCAGCTTCTTTGTAATAACTGCGGAATTGCTTTTCAAGAATGCCGTATATACGACGAACTTTTTGCTTTTCACGCAACTGAACACCATAGTCAGACAAACGTCCGCGACGTTGGCCGTGTTGGCCTGGTGCAGTTTCAATTTTACATTTTGAGTCTAACGCACGCGCACCACTCTTCAGGAAAAGATCGGTACCTTCACGGCGAGACAGTTTACATTTTGGACCAATATAACGAGCCATTGTCTATCCCCTTATACACGACGTTTCTTAGGTGGGCGGCAACCATTGTGAGGAATGGGTGTGACGTCAGTGATGTTGGTAATTTTGTATCCAACATTATTCAACGCGCGCACAGCCGACTCACGACCTGGACCTGGACCTTTGACTTCTACGTCGAGGTTTTTCAAACCGTACTCTTTTGCAGCTTCACCAGCGCGCTCAGCAGCAACCTGGGCAGCAAAAGGAGTCGATTTACGAGAACCACGGAAACCTGAACCACCTGAAGTAGCCCATGCCAAGGCATTACCTTGACGATCCGTGATGGTGACAATGGTGTTATTGAAAGAGGCATGAATATGCGCAACGCCATCCACTACCGTCTTTTTAACTTTTTTCTTTACTGTGGTTTTATTACCTGGCTTAGCCATAGCAATTCTTCCTGATAAAAATGATTAGCTAGTGATAAATAGTCAAACAAGAATTACTTCTTGATCGGCTTACGTGGACCCTTGCGGGTGCGGGCGTTGGTTTTGGTGCGTTGCCCACGCAGTGGTAAACCACGGCGGTGACGCAGACCACGGTAACAACCCAGATCCATCAAGCGCTTGATATTCATGTTGATTTCACGACGCAAATCACCTTCAACAGTGTGTTTGGCAACTTCAGCGCGGATAGCATCCATTTGCTCTTCTGAAAGAGTGCCAATTTTGGTCTCTTCAGCTATGCCTGTAGAGGCACAGATTTGCTTTGCAGTGGTACGACCGATACCGTAAACATAAGTCAACGAGATAACGGCATGCTTGTTATCCGGGATGTTGACACCAGCGATACGAGCCATTCAGATTACTCCAATAACACTTAAAATGCGGCGTTGACAATGAGACACGCCACCCCTAACGCAAAAAGGCGCGAAGGATAACGATAAGTTCATTACAAATCAATAGCCGGATGATTTCTCAGCCGACGACAGTCAACGCCCCCCGATCATAATTACCCAGAAAAGAACAGGCAGGTGAAGTTCACCTGCCTGTTCACGGTAGTTATGATTAACCTTGACGCTGCTTGTGGCGCGGCTCAACGTTGCAGATAACACGCAGAACACCGTTGCGACGCACCATTTTGCAATTGCGACAAATCTTTTTCACAGAAGCACGAACTTTCATGACACAACCTCTAGATTACTGGCTTAGCGCAAACCTGTCGCACCAAAACCCTTCAAATTTGACTTCTTCATGAGTGACTCATATTGATGCGACATCAAATGAGCCTGCACTTGCGACCAGAAGTCCATAACAACTACAACTACAATCAACAGCGATGTACCACCGAGATAAAAAGGAACCTTGGTTAGCACAATCAAAAACTGTGGCAATAAACAAACTGCAGACATATAAATTGCACCAATCACCGTCAAACGAGTCAGGACACTATCTATATATTTTGCAGAATGCTCACCGGGACGTATACCCGGAATGAATGCCCCGGACTTCTTCAGATTTTCAGCTACCTCTTTCGGGTTGAACATCAACGCGGTATAGAAAAAGCAGAAAAACACAATGAAAGCAACAAATATAATTGTGTAGAGCGGCTGACCTGGGCTTAGAGCCAGGGACACTTCACGCAACGCATCATTAAATTTACCGTCACCACCTGAACCAAACCATTGGCTGATAGAGGCAGGGAACAACAAAATACTACTGGCAAAAATCGCCGGAATTACACCCGCCATATTGATTTTCAACGGCAAATGACTAGCTTGTGCCTGACGACCTGGCTGACGCTTGGCGTAGTTAATGGTGATGCGGCGTTGACCGCGCTCAATACGAACAACAATCCAGATTACAGCAAGTGCAATGACACAAACACCCAGAATTTGCATAACCTGGAAGCTGTCGCCTTGACGAGCTATCTCAAATGTTTGACCAATGGCACCTGGAATACCGGCAACAATACCGGCGAAGATCAGCATCGAAATACCGTTACCTATACCGCGCTCAGTCACTTGCTCACCTAGCCACATCATAAACATGGCACCGGTCACCAAAGAGACGGTTGCAATTGCATAGTATTGGAAATCAGGTTCACCGTAGGCTGTTCCCGCAAAGCTGACTGCCATAGCTAATGCCTGAACGCTGGCCAAAACCAAAGTCAAATAACGAGTCATTTGATTGATTTTTCTGCGGCCTTGGTCGCCTTCTTTCTTCAATTGCTCAAGCGATGGAGTTACCGCCGACAAGAGCTGCATGATGATAGAAGCTGAAATGTAAGGCATTATCCCCAACGCCAAAATGCTCATGCGCTCAAAAGCGCCGCCCGAGAACATGTTGAACATCCCCAGAAGAGTATCCTTTTGTTGGCTGTACATATCGGCGATACGATCAGGATCAAGCCCTGGAACCGGTATGTGCGTTCCAATACGATAAATCACCAGAGCCAATAACAAAAAACGCAGGCGAGCCCAAAGCTCGCCTAGACCACGTTGATTTGCCAAAGGCAGTTGAGCGGGAGTTGCCATTCGCGCCTCGTTACTCTTCTACTTTACCGCCAGCCGCTTCAATTGCAGCCTTGGCGCCTTTGGTCACTGACAGACCTTTCACAGTTACCGCTTTTTTAACTTCGCCAGAAGCGAAAATCTTGGCGCGCTTGATCACAGAGCTGATCAAACCAGCTTGCTTCAAAGTTTCGATATCAACCACTGAACCTTCAACAGCGTTCAGCTCGGACAGGCGAATTTCAGCAGTCACCAAGCCAATACGTGAAGTAAAACCGTATTTTGGCAAACGGATTTGCAAAGGCATTTGACCGCCTTCGAAACCTGGACGCACTGAACCACCTGAACGTGATTTCAAACCTTTGTGACCGCGACCGGCTGTTTTGCCGAGACCGCTACCTATACCGCGACCAACACGTTTTTTGGCGTGGATTCTGCCCGGTGCCGGGCTCAAGGTGTTAAGACGCATATTATTCCCCTTCCACCTTAACCATGTAACTCACAACATTAATCATGCCGCGAACAGAAGGAGTATCTTCTACTTCAACGGTATGACCAATGCGACGTAAACCCAAGCCTCTTACGCAGGCTTTGTGGTTTTCCAGACGATGAGCAGTGCTCTTGATCTGGGTCACTTTAATCATTTTCTTAGCCATGACGACAACCCCAAATCGAAGGATTAATTCAAAATATCATCAACTGATTTGCCACGCTTGGCAGCAACAGCTTCAGGTGATGACATTTCCTTAAGTGCGTTGAAAGTAGCGCGAACTACGTTCACAGGGTTGGTAGACCCGTAGCACTTGGACAATACGTTTTGAACACCGGCAATCTCCAGAACAGCACGCATTGCGCCGCCCGCGATAATACCGGTACCTTGGGATGCAGGTTGCATGTAGACCTTGGAAGCACCATGAATACCCTTGGTTGGGTATTGGATGGTGTCACCATTCAAATCAACACTGATCATATTACGGCGAGCAGCTTCCATAGCCTTTTGGATAGCAGCCGGCACTTCACGCGCCTTACCACGACCAAAGCCCACCTTACCGTTGCCGTCACCTACCACAGTCAATGCTGTGAAGGCGAAAATACGGCCACCTTTAACTGTCTTGGCAACACGATTGACCTGAACTAACTTCTCTTGCAGGCCTTCGTTGTTGGTATCTTCATCTCTTTTAGCGTTTGCCATATCTCACCCTTAGAATTCCAAACCGCCTTCGCGGGCTGCATCAGCCAACGCTTTAACGCGGCCATGATATTTGAAACCACTGCGATCAAATGCTACCTGGGTAATACCCGCAGCTTTTGCACGCTCGGCAATCAATGCACCCACAGCTTTTGCTGCATCAGCGTTACCGGTTTGGCCAGAGCGCAAGGCTTTGTCCAGGGTAGAGGCACTCGCCAATACTTTTGAACCATCGCCAGAAATCAATTGAGCATAGATATGACGAGGTGTACGGTGGATAGTCAAACGTGTGACACCCAATTCGCGAATCTTGACACGCGAACGGCGCGCACGACGGAGACGTGATTCTTTCTTGTCGTTCATATCTGCCTCTATTTCTTCTTGGCTTCTTTACGCAGTACCACTTCATCCGAGTAGCGAACACCTTTACCTTTGTAGGGCTCTGGCTCGCGGAATGCGCGGATTTCTGCAGCGACTTGACCCAGCAATTGCTTGTCAGCGCTTCTCAGTACTATTTCAGTCTGGCTTGGGGTTTCAACTGTTACGTCCTTTGGCAGAGCGTAGTTAACAGGATGAGACAAACCCAAAGACAGGTTTACAGTGTTGCCTTCAGCTTTAACACGATAACCCACGCCCACCAGAGACAGTTTCTTTTCGAAACCCTGAGTGACGCCGACGATCATGTTGTTAACCAGGGCACGGGTAGTGCCTGCTAACGCATCAGACTGCTTGGCACCATCGCGAGGAGTGAAAGTCAACACATTGTTAACTTGTTTCACTTCAACGCTCGGATTGATCTCCAGCGCCAATGTACCCTTGCCACCTTTTACAGAGAGACTCTGGCCATTCAGGCTCACAGTCACCGCGGCAGGTACTTCAACCGGACTTTTTGCAACTCGTGACATGACGTTTTCCCAACAATTAGAAGACTGTGCAGAGGACTTCGCCACCCACGCCAGCAGCGCGTGCAGCACGATCAGTCATTACACCTTTACTGGTAGACACAATCGCAATACCCAAGCCAGCGCGGACTTTAGGGATTGCAGTTTTACCAGCGTAATTACGCAGACCAGGACGGCTGACGCGATCAAGCTCAGCAATAACTGGTTTGCCTTCGAAGTATTTCAACTCGATAGTCAATTCGCTCTTGGCACCTTCACTGGCATTAAAGCCAAGAATGTAACCCTCATCGGCGAGCACTTTGGCTACGCTGATTTTCAGCTTTGAAGAAGGCATTACCACTGCGGCTTTGCCAACGTTCTGTGCATTGCGAATACGGGTCAGCATATCTGCCAACGGATCTTGCATGCTCATCAGATTCTGCTCCTATAGTAAGCTGAAATTACCAGCTGGCCTTAACCAGACCGGGAACATCACCACGCATGGCGGCTTCACGCAACTTATGACGGCACAGGCCGAATTTGCGGAATACACCGTGTGGACGACCAGTTACGCGGCAACGGTTACGTTGACGAGCGGCACTGGCATCGCGTGGCATTTTTTGCAATTTAATCTGTGCTTCCCAAACTTGATCTTCAGTTGAAGAAACACTGGTGATAATTGCTTTCAGCTCAGCACGCTTGGCAGCGTACTTTTTTACGGTTTCGGCACGTTTAACTTCACGCGCAATCATTGATTTTTTTGCCATGGGTTCACCTTAGCCTTTGAACGGGAAGTTAAATGCTTTCAACAACGCACGACCTTCTTCATCAGTGCGCGCGGTTGTGGTGATACAAATATCCAATCCACGAAGCTTGTCTACCTTGTCATAGTCAATCTCAGGGAAGATAATTTGTTCAGTAACGCCCATGGAGAAGTTACCGCGACCATCAAATTGTTTTGGACTAATACCGCGGAAGTCACGGATACGTGGGATGGCTATAGAAACCAAACGATCCAGGAATTCATACATGCGGTCTTTGCGCAGGGTTACCTTGCATCCAATTGGCCAACCATCACGGATTTTGAAGCCCGCGATTGATTTACGAGCATTGTTTACCACTACTTTCTGACCTGAGATTTTCATCATGTCAGCAACAGCAGCTTCCAATACTTTTTTATCGCCAACTGCTTCACCAACACCCATATTCAAGGTGATTTTGGTAATGCGAGGCACTTCCATAACGTTCGCCAAACCCAACTCTTCTTTCAGTTTGGGGGCGATTTCTTTAACGTAAAGATCTTTTAGCCTTGCCATTTTCGATTACGCTCCCAAAGTTTCGCCGTTGGACTTGTAAACGCGAACTTTGTCGCCGTTTTCAAGAACTTTGAAACCGATACGATCCGCTTTCTTGGTTGCTGCATTGTAAATTGCAACATTGGAAACATGGATCGATGCTTCTTTTTCGATAATGCCACCAGCAACACCCAACTGTGGGTTAGGCTTCTGGTGCTTTTTGATCATGTTAATACCGCTCACAATCAGACGATCATTGGCGAGAACGCGAACCACTTTACCGCGCTTACCCTTGTCGCTTCCGGCGATCACAATCACTTCATCATCACGCTTAATTTTACGCATTTTGCTGTCCTCGTTCCTTTAGCCGCTTACAGCACTTCGGGTGCTAAAGAAATGATTTTCATGAATTTTTCACCGCGCAATTCGCGAGTGACCGGCCCAAATATACGCGTGCCGATTGGAGCATCCTGGTTATTCAGCAGTACAGCAGCATTATCGTCAAACTTGATTAATGAACCGTCTTGTCTGCGTACACCTTTTCTGGTGCGCACAACAACTGCCTTCATCACTTGGCCTTTCTTCACCTTACCGCGAGGAATAGCTTCCTTAACGGTAACCTTGATGATGTCGCCCACTGTCGCATAGCGACGGTGAGAACCGCCAAGAACCTTGATGCACATGACACGGCGAGCACCGCTATTGTCTGCAACATCTAAGTAGCTTTCTGTTTGAATCATCGTCCGTCTCCGAAACTTTTAATTGCACTGAAGTCTTAAACTTCAGCAGCACGTTCTTCAATTTTAACCAAAGACCAAGTCTTGGTTTTTGACAGAGGACGTGACTCAGCAACTGTCACTATGTCACCTATCTTGCACTCATTCTTTTCATCATGAGCATGTATCTTGGACGATTTAGTGGTGTACTTACCATAAATCGGGTGTTTTACACGACGCTCAATCAGAACAGTAATGGTTTTTTCCATTTTGTCGCTGACGACTTTACCAGTCATTGTACGAGCAACTTTCGCTTCTTGAGTCATCGTTAGTTACCTGCCTTTTGTCCAAGAACCGTTTTGATGCGAGCGATGTCTTTGCGCACTTGTGATAACAAGTGGGATTGGTTCAATTGACCAGTTGAAGCTTGCATGCGCAATTTGAACTGTTCTTTTAATTGTTCCAACAAGACACCGTTCAGCTCTTCGACGGATTTTTCGCGGAGTTCTGAAGCTTTCATCACATCACCGAACGTTTAACAAATGTTGT
>CBINNU010000016.1:0-83728 GCA_966252135.1 uncultured Cellvibrio sp.
CCCCAAACATGCTCTCCCGACGGTTGCAAGAGCGCAGCGCCTACCGACAAATTATGTTGTTTCGGAATTACAGTGTCGGACGTCGGTGCGCTCTTCCAACCTACAATTTTAAAAATCGCTGTAAATTATTTATTTCTTCCCCGCCAAACTAACCCCGCCTATCACCAACGCAGCACCAATCAACTGTACTGGCCCAATTACTTCATCCAAAAACCAGGCGCCTAAAAATAATGTGACGACTGGGCCTACGCTGCCCATAATTGCCGCTTTGCTAGCGCCTATCGAACTTATGCCTTTGTTCATCAAGAATGAGGGAATTACAGTAGAGAAAATTGCGAGCGCTAATGCTAACCAATAGACTTCAGTGGGTTGTTCGAGTTGGTGCAAATCTGTCAGCAATAAATTATGGAGTATCACACCAGCGGATGCTGAGAGCATGCAATAGGTGGTGAACGTCAGTGATCCTACTTGCTTGGCTTTTTCACTGGTCATGACTACAAAAAATGCATAGGTGATCGCACCGGTGAAAACCAGCAAGCCGCCGATCATAGTGTTGGATAAAGTTTGATGAAATTGCAGCTCGTGATAAAAGACAAAAATCATTCCGGCGTAGGCAATGGCCAGTGCAATTTTTTCATTTCTTGAAATGGATTTCTTTTTCCAAAACGCCATCATGAGTATGACAATGGTGGGATAAATGTAGAGCGTTAATCGTTCCAATCCCGCCGAAATAAATTCTAATCCCCAAAAATCCAACAGGCTGGAAACATAATAGCCAACCAAACCCAACCCCAGAATTTGTAACAAATCTTTTTTGCTGAGCTTCATGCGCGATTGTTTGTGTAACCAAAAGGCCACCGCAAGATAAAAGGGCAGGGCGAATAACATGCGCAACATCAACAAAGGTGCAGCAGTAATGCCGTAGGCATAGGCGAGTTTGATGAAGATGCCCTTGCAAGCGAAAAAGAAAGTGCCCAAGAGAACGCAGGCGATGCCGAAATGGTGAGATTGGGTGAGCTTTGACATGATTCAGGACGTAGTAACGGGATCGGAAGGCTAGGGGATTTGTTTTCGAGGGTCAAATGAAATGCTGGAATGGTTTATATGAATTTCCGGCATAGTCTTCATGAGTATTTTGCGTGGCGGGGATTTGGGCGCTTGATGTACAATGCCGCCTCCAAATTTTCACCTTCCCATCAACTTCGCTGGCATCCCGCTTCTGTGGGGCTGGTCAACTCAGGGCCTGTTTATGTTTGACAAAAACCAAACGATTGCATCCTTTGATCCCGAAATCTGGGCATCCATTCAAAATGAAGGTCGCCGTCAGGAGGAGCACATCGAACTGATTGCTTCCGAAAACTACACCAGCCCAATGGTGATGGCAGCGCAAGGCACCAAGTTGACTAATAAATATGCCGAGGGTTATCCAGGCAAGCGTTATTACGGTGGCTGTGAGTATGTTGACCAGTCTGAAGCCCTGGCGATTGCTCGTGCAAAAGAGTTATTTGGCGCGGATTACGCCAACGTACAACCACACGCAGGTTCACAAGCAAACCAAGCGGTTTACGCTGCACTCTGCGCACCGGGTGATACCATTCTGGGTATGAGCCTGGCGCACGGTGGTCACCTGACTCACGGGGCTAAAGTGAGCTCATCAGGTAAGTACTACAACGCTATCCAGTACGGTTTGAACCCGGCGACTGGTTTGATCGACTACGACGAAGTTGAGCGTTTGGCGGTAGAGCACAAGCCAAAAGTGATCGTTGCGGGTTTCTCGGCTTACTCACAAGTAGTGGATTGGCAGCGTTTCCGTGACATCGCCGACAAAGTAGGTGCTTACCTGTTTGTTGATATGGCGCACGTTGCTGGCCTGGTTGCTGCTGGTCTTTACCCTAACCCAGTGCAAATTGCTGACGTTACCACCACCACCACCCACAAAACTCTGCGCGGTCCACGTGGTGGTTTGATTCTGGCGAAAGCCAACGAAGAAATTGAAAAGAAATTGAATTCAGCGGTATTCCCTGGTGGTCAAGGTGGCCCTTTGATGCACGTGATTGCAGCTAAAGCGATTAGCTTTAAAGAGGCCATGACTCCTGAGTACAAAGCCTATCAACAACAAGTTGTGAAAAATGCCAAAGTGATGGCGGCGACTTTTATTGAGCGCGGAATCAAAATCGTATCCGGTGGTACTGAGAACCATTTGATGCTGGTTGATTTGATCGGCAAGCCCTACAGCGGTAAAGATGCTGATGAAGCACTGGGCAATGCCCACATCACCGTCAACAAAAACGCCGTGCCTAACGATCCACGTTCACCTTTCGTGACTTCCGGTATTCGCGTGGGTACGCCTGCAGTGACTACTCGCGGTTTCAAAGAAGCCGAGTGCAAGCAATTGACCAACTGGATCTGCGACATTTTCGATGCTCTCGAAAAAGGCAATGCCGACGCAGTGATTGCTGATGTGAAAGCCAAAGTATCGGCACTCTGTAAGCAATTTCCTGTGTATGCAGAATAAGTTTGAGACGGGATTTGAAAAGGCAGTCGCAGGACTGCCTTTTTTTATGTACCTCCCCCTTGTGGAGGGGGAGGCTAGGAGGGGGTGTAAGGTTTAAGGGGAGTCAGTGAAAACAAACCCCACCCTAACCCTCCCCTTCGTAAGGGGAGGGGATTGATATCACTTCGAAATAAATAAACTAGTGACGAAAAAACTAAACCCGCTATCATTCCACCATTCTTTTTCATAAGGCCAATTCCATGCACTGTCCATTTTGTAGCGCTGAAGATACCAAAGTAATTGATTCGCGATTGGTTGCAGAAGGTGATCAGGTTCGTCGTCGTCGGGAATGTTTGTCGTGCAAGGAGCGTTTTACTACCTTTGAAATCGCTGAATTGTTGATGCCGCGCATCATCAAAAAGAATGGCACTCGTGAACCCTTTGATGAAAATAAATTAAAAGCCGGTTTATTGCGTGCGTTGGAAAAACGGCCGGTCAGTATCGAAGCCATTGAGTCCGCGCTCAATCACATCAAACATTTTTTGCAAGCTACTGGCGAGCGCGAAGTTAAATCGGTGGTGGTTGGTGAAAAAGTGATGGAGCAATTAAAACAATTGGACGAAGTGGCCTATGTGCGTTTTGCATCTGTCTATCGTCGCTTTAAAGACCTGAGCGAATTCCGTCAGGAAATCGATCGTCTCGAACAAAACCCCGAATAATTTTATGACCCACGCTGACGATAATTATTGGATGTCGCAAGCGCTGCGATTAGCGGAGCGCGGTTTTTACACCACTCGCCCTAATCCGCGTGTGGGCTGTGTGATTGTGAAGGACAATCAATTAATTGCCGAAGGTTGGCATTATCGTGCAGGCGAAGGTCATGCTGAAGTTAATGCATTGCGCGATGCTGGGGATCAAGCGCGCAATGCAACGGCTTACGTCACACTCGAACCTTGCAGTCACACAGGCAAAACCGGCCCTTGTGCGAATGCATTAATTGCCGCAGGAATAGCGCGCGTTGTTTATGCCATGCAAGATCCCAATCCATTAGTGGCAGGTCGCGGTTTAAAAATTCTGCGTGATGCTGGTATAGATGTGCATGGCCCAATTCTTGAAAATTCTGCGTGTGAATTAAATCCCGGTTTTATCAAGCGCATGGAAAAAAGTTTGCCTTATGTGCGTTGTAAATTGGCGATGAGTCTGGACGGTCGCACTGCCATGGCAGATGGAAAAAGCCAATGGATAACCGGCGCTGATGCTCGTTCTGATGTGCAGCGTTTACGCGCACAAAGCGGTGCGATAATTTCCGGAGCTGATACTATCATTTTGGATAACGCCAGTTTGACGCTACGCGAATCCGAATTGCATCTTGAAAATGCGCAAGATGTAATCGCACTGCCACCTTTGCGTGTGTTGTTAGATTCTCGCCAACGCGTCACACCCGATGCCAAATTTTTTCAAATCCAATCACCCATTTTATTGGTGCATGCTCTGGATCAATCGCTACAACAATATCCCGATTGGGTTGAAGTTATTTCATTGCCAGATGCAGATCAAAAAATTGATCTACAAAAACTAATTCGATTGTTGGCAGATAAACAAATTAATGATGTGTTGATTGAAGCTGGCGCTACTCTTGCCGGGAGTTTTTTGTCAGCTGGGTTAATTGATGAGTTGATTGTTTATATGGCTCCGAAATTAATGGGAAATTTGGCGCGACCATTATTTGAATTACCATTGAATGAATTAAGTTCTGCGGTGGATTTGCAGATTGTGGATGTTAGGGCGGTGGGGATGGATTGGCGGATTGTGGCGAAGCCGCTCTATTAATTTAAAACAAACCCCACCCTAACCCTCCCCTTCGTAAGGGGAGGGGATTGATCTTACTCCGTATCAAGAAAGAAGGGAGTCAAGTTCCTCCCCCTTGCGGAGGGGGAGGTTAGGAGGGGGTGCGGTGTTTCAAATATATTGATCAAATTTATTCATTCGAGAAAAAATATGTTCACAGGCATCATAGAAGCAGTCGGAAAAGTCGTTTCACTTCAACCGAAAAACGGTGATCTTCGTTTGCGAATTCACACCGGTAATTTGAATTTATCCGATGTAAAACTCGGCGATTCAATTGCAACTAATGGTGTGTGTTTAACCGTTGTTGAATTACCTGGCGATGGTTACTGGGCCGACGTGTCTCGCGAAACGCTCGACAACACCACGCTGCCATCATGGAAAATTGGCCAGCCAGTTAATCTCGAAAAAGCACTCACACCACAAACGCGTTTAGGTGGGCATATTGTTAGTGGTCATGTGGATGGTGTTGGTGAAGTAATCGCACGTTATCCCGATGCACGCTCCGAACGTTTTCGTATTCGTGCGCCGAAAGAATTAGCAAAATATATTGCGCACAAAGGTTCCATCACAGTCGATGGCACCAGTCTGACGGTGAATAAAATTGACGGCGCTGAATTTGAATTAAATATTGTGCCGCACACTTTGCAGTGGACGATTATGGATTCTTATCAAGTCGGTACAAAAGTGAATCTGGAAGTTGACGTACTCGCACGTTATCTCGAACGATTAATGCTCGGCGAGAAAGCGGCGGAATCTGCATCACAAGGGATTACGTTGGAATTTTTGGCAAAAAATGGTTTTATGTAGGTTGGGTGCAAACCCCAACAAAGTTCTCCAATGCAAATCCGATGTTGGGGTTTTCACCCCAACCTACAATAGATTTCTTTTTTGTAGATAACGCTCGATTGCTTTGGTCGCAGCTAAAAAACCAAAAGTGCCTGTCACCATCACACTGGAACCAAAACCGCCTGCGCAATCCAATTTAACACCGTCTTGTAAGAATTGTTTGCTCATGCAAACACTGCCGTCGGGTTTTGGGTAGACCATTTGTTCCGAGGAATAAACCGCATCCACACGAAACTTTCGATTAGCATCGCGTGAAAAATTATGGTGACGATAAAGCTGGGTGCGAATTTTTGCCAGCATGGCATCGTTTTCGGTGTGGCCTAAATCAGCGACTTTGATTTGTTGCAAATCTGTTTTACCACCGGATGAACCCACTACGACTAATCGCACTTTTATCGCCAGACAATAGGCCACCAATCGCGCTTTAATGTGTGCTGCGTCAATTGCGTCAATCACCACATGATGTTCCGATGTGATTAATTGATGCATATTTTTTTCGTCGAGAAAATCTTCAGCGGATTCAATTTTAATTTCTGGATTAATATCGCGCAGGCGTTCGGTAATAATCTGGTTTTTGGATTTACCCACTGTGGACACTAAAGCATGCGATTGTCGATTGGTGTTGGTGGTGCAGACTTCATCCATTTCAATCAAAGTGATTTTGCCTACACCAGAGCGAGCCAGCGCTTCAGCAGCCCAACTACCAACGCCACCCAAACCAATCACGACAAAGTGAGCTTGTGATAAAGCAATCAATGCGTCTTGCCCATAGAGGCGTGCGATACCGCCAAATCGTTGTTGCCAGGAATTTGATAATTCAATCGACATCTTATTGAATCCACTCGTGTTTGATTTTTTCTATATCATTTTTTATCCAATCAATCAGTAAACGAGTACGCGTGGGTAACAGGCGTGATTCTGGATAAAGCAGATGTAAAGCCTTGGCTGGCGTTTCATAATCGGTCAACAGGATTTTTAATTCGCCTGATTTTATCAAAGGTAACACCTGATAAATAATAAAACTGCCAAGGCCAATGCCTTGTCGACAGGCGTTGATCAAAGTCGCCAATTGATTGGACATAAAATTGCCCACAACAATCTGAGAATAAATTCTGTTGTTCTCCTGGAAGTGCCAATGTTGATTATGAGAATTGGAAAACACCAAACAATTGTGATTCTGCAGTTCCTGAGGTGTTTCGGGCTTTCCGTGAGTGGCTAAATAATCTGGTGAGGCAACAATCACGCGACGTATTTTTGCAAGTTCCTGCGCAACCAAACTCGAATCCTGCATTGCACCTATGCGAATACCCAAATCAAATCCCTCGTCGACAATATTCACCAAGCGATCTAATAGCTGAATTTCGACGGTGACTTTTGGGTATTGTTGAATAAATCGCATAACAGAAGGGCACACAATTTGTTCACCGAATAACACAGGCGCTGTTAGCAAAATTTTTCCTTGCGGTTCGGTTTGTTCCTGTTGCAGTTCTGCATCTGCATCCTGCATGGCGGACAATATTTTCTGGCAGTGTTTGAGGTAAATTTTTCCCTGTTCTGTCAGCGTGATTTTGCGTGTGGTTCGATTGAACAGGCGGACTTTTAACTCATTTTCCAATTCGGCCAGTTGACGGGTGACACTGGGCAAAGATGTCTGAAGCTTGTCGGCTGCTGCGGTGAGGCTGCCTGACTCGGCTATAGCTACAAAAGTCGAGATGGATTTGAATTTGTCCATGATTGTTTCGAAAGTTGAAATAGTCTTTTCAATTATTCCCTATTTATTCAAAAACATGAAGTGCTGACAATGTGGTTAATTCACAACCGGAGTCAGTCATGCCATCAATCAAGTTCTTTACTTACCAATATTCAGGCCACTGCCACAGAGTTGAGTGGTTTCTGAAGATTCTCAATCTGCCCTATGAAAAATTCGAGGTTAATTTGCGGCAGGGTGAACATAAATCCGAGTCATTTTTGCGAATGAATCCTTTTGGTCAGGTGCCTGTGATTCAAGACGGAGAAAACGCAATTGGGGATTCCAACGCAATTCTCGTTTATCTCGCCCAACGCTATGCGCCAGATTGGTTGCCGTCTGATCCCATTAAAGCTGCAGATTTGCAGCGCTGGTTCAGCGTTGCAGCAGGGTTGGTTGCCTATGGTCCGGCGCACGCACGAGCTATAAAACTTTTTGCTCGGCCTGATAATTTGCAGATTGCGCAAACGCGTACAGAATTATTTTTCAAACAACTTGAGCAACATCTGCAGCAACAGAAATTTTTATTGGGCAATGAAGTGAGTTTGGCGGACATTGCCAACTACGCATACATAGCGAGAGCGCCTGAAGGTGGTGTTGATTTAGCACCTTATCCAAACATTAGCGCATGGTTATCCCGGTTGGAAGCGAGCCAATCATTTTTACCTATGCCAATATTTGTGCAAAAAGTTTAAGCATAATCATGGGGCAATTTCATTCGGGTGAAAAATGGTGGCAATCACAATTTGCCATGGAGCAATCCATGGCAAAGATTGGCGAAAAAGTTATTCGCTCCTTTATGCCAGATCAGCATCGGGAATTTTTTTCTCAGCTACCTTTTTTATTGGTGGGATCAATTGACGATAAGCTGCAACCTACTGCATCCGTCATAACTGGTTATCCCGGTTTTATATCCACTGCGACTGAATCCGTCATGCGGATTAAAACTGATTTAATTCCCAATGATCCCTTGATCGAAAATCTAGGTTTGCATTCGCCTGTTGGAATTCTGGGCATTCAACCCCATACCAAACGACGTAATCGTATGAACGGTTGGGTGATCGAAAAAATACATGATGAAATAGTGATTCAAGTGCAACAAAGTTTTGGCAATTGCGCAAAATATATAACGGAGCGCCGCCTTGAATATTATCCCGCGAGATCGCCGGGGCAATTTCAATCCTCAAAGATTCTCAATGAAAAACAGATTCAGCTGATCAATCGTGCCAATACATTTTTTATGGCGACTACACATCCATTGGCAAAAATTCCGCAAACACCTGATCAGGGGGTAGATGTGTCTCATAGAGGCGGGCAACCGGGTTTTGTCAAAGCTACTGAATCGTCTTTTCGATTTCCGGATTATTCAGGAAATTTTTTCTTCAATAGCTTTGGCAATATTAAGTTGAATCCAAAAGTCGGGTTTATTTTTTTTGATTATGAATCAGGCGATATTCTACAGATTGATGCATTGGTGAAAATTGACAGAATTGTTGATCGAGAAAAATCTGGTGCCAATGCTTGGTGTGAAGCTAAAATTAAATACGTTCGATATTTTTCGTCCGGATTAATGCTTAGCCTAGGTGGGTAAATGGAAATTAATCAAGCAATTAAAGGCACAACGGTACCGTCAAATCTGAAGCTGCCATCAATACAATGATGTTCCAATTGTTTTGCAGTCATAGGTTTGGCGTACATAAAACCTTGAGCTTGGTCGCAACCTTTGCTGCGTAACCAATCGGCCTGACACTGATTTTCGACACCTTCCGCCACAACGATCATTTGCATATTGTGTGCAAGGCCAATGATGGATTTGGCAATTGCAGCATCATTGGCGTCGTCGTGAATATCATTAATAAAGCTGCGATCAATTTTTAATTTTTGAATTGGGAAACGTTGCAAGTAGGCAAGTGACGAGTAGCCTGTGCCGAAGTCATCAATCGCTAAAAACATACCCATTTGTTTGAGTTGATTTAATTGATTAATGGTTTCACCTGCATGCTCCATGGCGCAGCTTTCGGTAATCTCTAATTCAAGATGCTCCGGGTTTAATTCGGCTTCGAACAAAATGTTGGCAACTTTTTCGGGAAAGTTTTTTTGGCGAAATTGCCGGGGGGATAAATTCACCGCTATCTTGCCTACATCTATACCGCGGCTGATCCAATCTTTTTGCTGGCGACAGGCTTCTCGCAACACCCAATCACCCATAGGCACAATTAATCCGGTTTCTTCTGCTAAAGGAATAAAGTGGGCGGGTGAAACCAAACCACGATCTGGGTGTTGCCAACGCACTAATGCTTCAACGCCCACTATGTTGCCACTTTTTAAATCAATTTGGGGCTGGTAGTGAAGCGTTAATTGTTCGGTTTCAATTGCGCGGCGTAAATCATTTTCCAATAACAAATAATTCACGGCGGTGGCGTTCATGCCTTTGGTGTAAAACTGGCAATTATTTTTTCCAGCCTCTTTGGCTTTGTACATAGCGATGTCGGCATTTTTCAATAGTTCGTCAGTATCTTTGCCGTCATCCGGGAATACGCTCACACCTATGCTCACCGTGGTAGTGATACTGTGCCCGCTAATATCCAACGGTCTTGCCAATGTGGTTAATAATTTATTGGCGACAAATATTACGTCATCCAAATCATGAATTCCTTCGAGCACTATTACAAACTCATCGCCACCCAAGCGCGCGACTGTATCCATATCGCGCACGCCTTCATTTAAACGCATGGCGATAGCTTTCAATAAAATGTCGCCAGCATCATGGCCGAGGCTATCGTTGATAATTTTGAAGCGGTCAACATCCAGTAACATTAGGGCAACTTTACTATTGCTGCGACGCGCCCGCGCAAGACCGTGATAAATACGATCATAAAAAAGTGAGCGGTTGGGTAGTGCCGTTAGTGAATCGTGAAAGGCCATAAAATTTAACCGTGATTGTTGGTCACGCAATGCAGTCTCTGCCATTTTGCGCTCGGTAATGTCGGTACCTATAGTGCACACGCCAAAAATTTTGTTGTCTGGGTTACGCAGTGGAAATTTAACTATCAAGTAGGTGTGCAAGCTACCATCCTTGTGCATTAAATCCAGTTCTAATTCATAGGTTTGTTGTTTATTTTTCGCTGCTGTGTCTACATCCCACATGGATTGAGCGACATCTTTTGGGTAAACATCAAAAACATTTTTCCCAACAAATCCAGTGTCATCAATATTGGCCATATGGGAAAAATGTTCGCTGGCGAGGACCACATTGCCATCGAGATCTTTCACGGATATGAGTGCTGGTGAATAACGTAGAATTGCATTCAAATAGGTTTCACTTGCCCACAGCGCTTGTTCCGCTAATCTAAAACGTTCGGTTTGTTCTTCGTAATGCCACTTATCAATAATTTGCCTGATGAGTAATGCACTGAGCGTCCAAATATTTTCCAGTCGGTCGACTGCGTTGCAGAGCAGGGATAAATCTTTTTCCGACTCCATGTAAAAAATGGCGATGGTTTTTTTGTTTTCAAGAATGGGTAAAAGATAAAACGATCGAGTCCCTTTTTGCGTGAAAATGCTACTGAGCTTCTGGATTTTTGCGTGATCAAATTGACAAGGCTGTCCGCTATCAAATACTTGATGAATGAGTCGGTGTGGTAAAAAACTCAAGCTGGATAAAGGGGTGCTGACCGCGTGTGCAGCGGTTTCGCGTTGATGGGTTGCAATAGCCTCAACATGCAGGCGGCTATCGCGTTCAGCAATTAATACCGCACGACTGATAATGCTCTTGGTCACTACCAGATTCACCAGGCGTTCAGCGATTTGCTTGTGGTTCAGATCCGTGAAAAGTTGCTGAAATTTTTTTATAAGTTCTACAGCAGAGTATTGACTCTGTTGGTTTGATTTTTCATGCATAGCTGCTCAACTTTGGCTTAATCCTTCCCTAAACGGGAAGGCCTATCACTTACAACGGAATAGTGACAACCTGAGCGGCATCCAGCCATTCTTAGATTTTTTTTGCATCATAAACAAAAAAAATACGGATGTCTGTAATAAAAAATCTCGTATCCCAGATAAAGTTGAGTTTCCTTTAATGGTTGGAAGTGAGAGATAGGTCCGGTTATTCTTGAGATCCAATTGGCATTATGATGATTTGTGCGACAGGCTTTGTCTAGCCTTTTTCCTCTTTTATCGCGGTTCGCTGGCTAAACAACCGGCATCATCTAGAGTTATAAGAGGTTTTTTCTGACATTATCCGGGACATCAATGCGTAATTCGGTACCCTTTATAGGGGAAGAGCAAATCTCACGTGAAGACTCTGAGCAGGCGGCACATAAGCGCCAGTCTGGAAAGGTTATTGATGAGGTTATTACTTGTGAAACCGCAGAGAGCAGCTGGGACGATGTAGTCCCGGATAGCTGGAGTGGGAATCGCTCCAAAGCGTTGCGTCCGTCACCGGGGATACGTAAGCCTGTCAATACCCAGCCTCTACAAGGCAAGCAACTGGTTCAGGGCAGTTCAAAGCCTCAGGTTAAGATCCCGATATACAAAGCTTCAACCATCAAAAAGCCCAATGGTTTGGCTGCCTTTGTTGATTGGTTGCCGATTAATAGTGGCCATGGCTTGCGAATCAATATCACTGGCAATGTAGATCATAATTTGCGCGAAGAATGGCGGCGTTTGCTGGAAGAAACGGCGAACTCTACAGCCAAAGAGTTTGAGTTTAATTTAACCGAAACACCCGCTATGACTATGACTGGGCTGGGTATGTTGCTCTTATTCAAAGAGCGTAAAGGCAGTAGTCGCGAAGCTATTAAATTATGTAACTGCAATAAGGATGTGTGGCAACTATTAAATTGGACGGGTATGGATAAATATTTTTTGATTCAGAAAGATAAGAATTTGAAGTGAAAATTTCTGTAGAAAAAAGCCACCCGCGAAGGTGGCTGTTCAACAATTCTTGTCGGGATTAAAAGTTTCTTACAGCACTGGACAACCACAACCAGGAAGCTTGCCAGTTTATTGCAACTTCATTGGTGTGATACGACCAGTAATTATTGCTGTGACACATTGCAGAACGCACTGTTCCGTCTGTTTCACGACAGCTTGGTAATACCTCCATTAATTGTTTGTAACCACCTAGTGCTCCGCCTGCTTGTTTGATTCGTCCTCCATTAAAGACGCCTCGATCTGGTACCACACTTGAATTACTCAATGTTCCCTGTTCCCTTCCTGCAGAGAGAACTGCTTGAGGTATTTGACCGTTAGCGCCTCCTACCAACCAGCCAGCAGGTGTGGAAATGGTAGAACTATCAGCTTGCTTAGCAAATACTCGATGATGAATGTTGTCGGCACTGTTAACGTAAGGGTTTCCCGTTACCATGCTCAAGTTAAGTGGATTACTGCCTAACATGTAAAACACAATATTTTCTGGAATAAGATACGCTTCTGCCTTTAAGGGTGGTAATTCATTAACTTGCTGATCGAGTACATGCAAACGATAAGCTGCTTTAGCTAAAATACCCGCATTAATAATTTCATGATTTGATCCCCATTCAAATACAAAATTGGAAGGCAAGGGAAGTCCCCATGGATTGGCCTGAGCATTTGGTGCGAGAGTATTGTTTACATAACTCATCAAATTGGTCGCAGGGCTGTCTATGTCGACATAATTATTGTTTTGTTCATCGGTAACAATTCTGACTTTTGCTTTGGCAAATTTTTCTGGATTTACCGTAATGGCTGATAAACTTCCCAACGCAGCAGCATTACTCCAGTTGTAACCCAGTAGCCAGTTGGCTGACTTAATCGGAAATTTTCCGCTGACAGACGGTGCAACATCACTAAGCGAGTTGATATTGCGTAGATAATTTCTTGCTCCAGCAGTTTCAGTTCGATCCAATTTAACAGTTGATAAATATCTTTCCATATTTGCCCAGTAGACTAAATCATTTAACCGTAAGTCCGCATAGGCACCAGCGCCTTTTACAATTGAAGCAAGAGGAGCATTCATGGAGTTTGAGTATTCGCCATAAAAATAGACTAATTGGTTGTCGGGTTTATAGGCATTAAACGCTTTGGTTGATGCATTCCAGCAGGTATTTGCAAAATTGGAATCAATTTCTTTGAATACTCGATAGCATTGGGCGGCAATGGCTGCAAATGATAGAGTTGCCGCTGATGTGGGATATTCCAAAACTCTTTTCTTGTTATTGTTTTGAGGTAGCATGGGGATATCGGTCCAGTCATCATCATGCACTGAGTGATAAACCATGCCGTCAACAAAAGCGTAAGTGTATTTTAATTTTTGTTCGTAAAGTGGAATGGCTCTATTACTTCCGGGGTCGTATAGAGAAGAACTTTGTGATCCTGTAGAAAGCATCTGATAATTGTTGTACTGATGAGATACTGTTGTTACAGATCGGACACCATGTCCCAACGTGGAGTTGTAAGGAACATCCTGATTGCCTAGTGGTAACTCAATTTTGAGGTACGGATTGTTGATCTGCATTTTTAACAACCACTCCATTTCGTAGCGAGCTTCCTTAATTATGTTAGGAAGTTCATTTGTGGTTGCACTTACTGCTGTGTAGGTGGAGCCAACAGTTAAAGAATTTGGATTTTCAGGAATGGTGCTGTATCCAGTTTGCCAGATTTTTTTTTGGTTATTGGCTTGAACTGAAGTGTCTCCGGGGTTTTCGATTAGTAAAGGCATATCTCTTTCGATTATATTAAAAAGATGCCATAAGCTAACAGCTGCATTCTGCACGTACTTTCCTTGGTCGCCAGCATCAAACCATCCACCAGTTACGTCTACGTTGGGGCAGTAGACATTGCCCATGGTTTGGCACTTGGGTGCAGGGTTATCATGATGGTCCTTATTCGTCCGCATACTGGCGGTTTCAAAGCTGAATAAATTTCCTGCTGCTCTTACTTTTCCAGATCTACTAGTTCCTGATTGATAGTCAACAATATTTTGCCCTGCGCGGTTAACATAAAATGCATTTAGTGCGTCTTGGTGTCGTGCAGGCATACTACTGGCTTCATGTGCAATCGCAGAACCAGATGCAACCACAAGACCATTTTGATCAAAAACTCTAAGGATGACTTTACTTTTTACATTGAGATCCAGGAAATTCAAATCAGGGGTAAGTGTCGTTACGCTCATACCTGATTGACTGTCTATTTTACCCTCAGGTAATGGAAGTCTGGATGTTATAAATCTATCGGGAGTTCCCGTAACTGATTCCAAAATTTCGTAAGTTGCGCCTTTAGGTGCATTGAGTACGCGAAATGGAAAATAGTTCTGTATCGATTCATTAATAACAATCCCTGGTGTAACTACCTGGACTGGTTTTTTAAGGTTACTGATAATAGCTTTTTTGTAAAGATCGAAGGCAACAGCAACAGGGCCATCACTGGATGATGAAGTTACATAGTAGAGTTGGGGATTCAGTAAATTTATTTTTGCCCCATTGGAGTTGGTGTTGGTTGTATAGGTGTAATTCAAAACACCTTCGCCATAACAACTTAATGTACGTGTTGTTGATGTATTGACGACGGATGATGTCCAGTTGCAGTCTGGGTTAGTCCAGTTTCCACCGTAATAGTGATCATATGCCATCAGTGTATCTGCCATGCTAATGGCAGATACACTGGAAAATCCGATTGCAAACGCAACCCGGAAAAATACATTTTTCATAAAAGCCTCGTGTTAACCTAATTATTAAAAATAATATGCAAATGAATGAAAGCACTTCTGTGAAGATTTCATTCAAAACTGTTGCTTGGTTGAAGGTGAATAATCCAGACGACTACGGCGTTGAATGTGCCGTTGGTTTTTTATGATTGTATTTTCCCAAGTGACGGGTCTCTCTTTGCGTTGGCGATATTACGCAATCGATTACAAATTTCTCTTTAGAGGAGCTTAATTTTTCGTGAAATTTTTCTTAATGGGATAATTAATTAAAAAAAATTACAGAATAATTTTTTATTGTCGGTGCAAATGATCGAGCAAAAAATTTGTCCGGTTTTCGGTGCTTGTGACTCGCTGTTGATATTGTTTGAAATCGGCGTGTTGTTGTCAGTTATACAATATGCTTAACTTTATTTTGACCATTAGGTTGGTCTTGTCAGCAATGTTTAGTAAACTGTCATCCTTTCAATACGCCTGTTAAACCATGTCCAGCCTAAAAATCACCGAAATCTTTTATTCCTTGCAAGGCGAAGCGCGTACTGTGGGCTTGCCGACAGTGTTTGTACGCCTGACGGGCTGCCCTTTGCGTTGTGGTTATTGCGATTCTGAGTACGCGTTTTACGGTGGTGAGCGCATGTCGATTGACGCCATTCTTGAGAAAGTCGCCAGTTATCAACCGCGTTTTGTTTGTGTGACGGGCGGCGAGCCGTTGGCGCAGCGCGAGTGTTTGGTATTGTTAACCGCATTGTGTGATGCGGGCTATGACGTGTCGCTTGAAACCAGTGGTGCCATGCCGATTGAGCAAGTTGATTCGCGTGTGAGCAGGGTGATGGATTTAAAAACGCCGGGCTCAGGTGAAGTTGGGCGCAATCGTTGGGAAAATATTGAATTTCTTCAAGCACATGATCAAATCAAATTTGTGATTTGTGATCGTGCGGATTATGAATGGGCACGTTTTGAATTGGATAAACACCGTTTGAACGAGCGTGTGGGTGAAGTGTTGTTTTCCCCCAGCTTTAATCAAATCAAACCGCTTGAATTGGCCGAGTGGATTTTACAGGACAACCTGCCTGTACGTTTTCAATTGCAATTGCATAAATTGCTTTGGAATGATGCCCCCGGCCATTAATTGTTTTGCGAGAAAATTATGTCTTCATCCAAACCCAAAGCTGTGATTTTGATTTCCGGTGGACTGGATTCCACCACTGTATTGGCGATTGCAAAATCCCAGGGTTATGACTGTTACACACTCAGTTTTAATTATGGTCAGCGACACAAAGCCGAATTGTTTGCTGCCGAGCGCACTGCAAAATTTTTGGGCAGTAGTCAACACAAAGTAATTGGATTGGATTTGCGAAGTATTGGTGGTTCTGCGTTAACGGATGATCAAATCAATGTGCCGGAAGAAGAAACCTCCGGTATTCCGGTTACCTATGTACCTGCGCGTAACACAGTATTTTTATCCATTGCCTTGGGGTGGGCAGAAGTCTTGGGTGCGCAGAATATTTTTGTCGGCGTTAATGCAGTGGATTATTCCGGTTATCCGGATTGTCGACCCGAGTATATTGATGCGTTCGAACGCATGGCAAATTTGGCAACCAAAGCGGGCGTTGAAGGAAAAAAATTATCGATTCGTGCGCCGCTAATGAAAATGACCAAGGCTGATATTATTCAAGCCGGTTTGCAATTGGGTGTTGATTACAGTTTGACGGTGTCCTGTTATCAAGCTGATGATGCTGGCCGCGCCTGTGGCAAGTGCGATTCTTGTCGTCTGCGTAAGATTGGTTTTGTACAGGCAGGTGTGGCTGATCCTACGCTTTATTACTAATTATTATTGGGGCTGATGCAGCGCATTTTGTAATTTCAATGTTCCCAAATGATTGAGCAATTTCCCCAATTCCCTGTCGATAACATCGCTACCGGATAAGAGCAGTTGCATGCGTGCTTCGTATTGGTTGATGGCATTATCCAATAAAATTGCGCCGTCACCTTTCAGCTCCAGCTGCGTATAAGCGGCTTTCAGATTGGTCAAAAATTCAGTGAAAATTTTGTGGCTTTCTTCAGATTGATAGGAAAATTGTATATCGATATTGGCAATTTTATTTTTGGCCACTCCTATCCAGCCTTCCATATCAGCCGCATTTTTCTTTTGATGATAGAGGCTTTCCAGTCGTTGCACGTTTTCGCTGGCAATGCTTACCAAACCACTAATGGTGGAATTAATGGTATCGGCAGTATCCTCCGGTGTTAATACCAACATTTTCATACGTGGCGCCACAAACAGGCTGTGGCCATTCAACTGGCCTATGTGATCTTTTTGTGAAGCATTTTTTACCTGTTTTTTTAGTGCATCGTTGAATAACAGGGATGGAAAATAATCGGCTTTGCCAACATTGGATTGAATATAAAAACCAGCCGATATACCAAATTCTTTCAAAATTTTAACGACTTCATTAGCAATTTCCTTAACGGTTTTACAGTGGCAGAAATGATAAATAGCTCTATTAACAGCCACAGCTTGTCGATAGTCATTAGCCAATGTATTCATACGCTTGGAAACATTTTCCAATTCTGCATTCAGGGTTTTTAAATCAGTCGATGTTTCTACCGGTGTTTCCGCTATCGAGTGAGATTTTTCCTCCAGCCGGCTGTAGAGGTCATCAATTTGACCCTCCAGTATAATTACGCAGCCTTCATATTCTTTAACAACGCGCTCCAATCGGCTGATTTCCGCCTCTTTGGTGTCTTTGACTTCCTGGGTACTGTTTACATCGATGGAATCTTTCAAACCATGGATTTCTTTTTCCAAGGTGGAAATGATACTGCGTTGGACTCGATTGCTTTCCTTGAGTTTGTTGACTTCATCAAGGTTAACTTTTTGTTGATCGCTACCATTAATAATGCTGGAAATATAACGATCCGAGGTTTCTACTTCGTATTCCAGGGTGTTGATCGAACGTTCAATCTGATTATTTGTGTGCGGGCCTGTTTTTTCAGAAAAGAGTTTCATTTCCTCAAAGAGTTCGCGAATTTTGTTCAGGTTGTCATTGGATATAATCGATTCAACAGTGTCTTTGTAAATGTCTTGTGAAACATTGCGTACAGAATGTTGCAAACTTTGTTGCAGATTGCCAATAATCTCTTTGAGTTTGGCAATGGTGAGTTGGCTTTCTGTTTTATATGCCTGCAGTTCCTGTTGCAGGTTGTTTGAAAATGCCGGATCACCATGTTGTTTAATTAAACCAAGAAGTAGCTCCAATCGGTCCTCATAAAAATTCCATCCGATTTTGCGTGTTCTTTTAATTTCTTCCGCTTCTTTTTCAAGGTTAAGATATATATAGCGCAAGGCAGCAACCTTTTCGGAATAAGGGCGACTGATGTCAAAGATAATAGTGGGGGAGTGCGCGAGTTTTTCGTAACGTGCAAGGCTTTCTTGCAAAGAGCGGGAAAAATAATCGTCCAGTGCTTGTGCGGCAAAAATATTAGCCGCGCCATTGCTCAACTCGAGTAACTTGTTGTGTAAGCGTTTGACCAGTAATCGTTGTTTGATAATAAAAGCAACAGCAACTACCAGAAAAATTAGCAGCAAAATAATTATTTCAAATAAAATAAGCGGTTTGAGTAAGGATACAAGGCTATTCATTCTTCTCTTCTCAGAAAAATTTCCGTTGATTCCAAAGGAACTTTTATAAAACACAGTAAAAGTTCCGGGTAATGCCTGGTAACCCGGGTGAATACTCTGAGCCTAGCACAAATGGAGGAATAAGCAGCAACTAAAGAAGCCTATGGTTGTTAGTTGCGCCAAGCTGGTAGATTTTTTTGAAATAGGTAATGAATATTTATGGTGAACTGACTCTTGTATTAACCGAACTTTACTCGCTGCTGCTCAAACTCTGCCAGAGGTAATGGCCTGGCGAAGTAATAGCCCTGGAATTTTTCGCAGCCATTGTCGATTAAATATTGTTTTTGTTCAGGTGTTTCAACGCCTTCTGCCAGTACGTCCAATTCCATATTTTTCGCCATGGCAATAATGGTGCGGACTATCACTCTGTCATTGGGGTCAATAGAAATATCGCGTACAAATGATTGGTCGATCTTTAATTGATTTAATGGCAATTTCTTTAGATAGGAAAGCGACGAGTAACCTATGCCAAAGTCATCCATAGCAAAACCGATTTTGCAGGATTTCAGCGCTTGCATTTTTGCGATACTGGCATCCATATTTTGCAAAAGAGAACCTTCGGTTAACTCCAAAATTAATTGTTGGGGATCTATAGCATATTCTGCTATAGCTGCGAGCACATCCTGAATAAATTCCTGTTGATTGAATTGAATCGGACTGACATTAATTGCGAGTTTCAAGTTTTCAAAACCGGTTTGCATATGCCAGAGCGCCAATTGTTTACATGCCATATGCAATACTTTACGACCAATCGGAATGATCAGCCCTGTTTGCTCGGCAATGGGAATAAAATCCATGGGTGAAATCATGCCTTTTTGTGGGTGTTGCCAGCGTAATAATAATTCTGCGCCCAGCGCCTTACCCTGGTGATTCACTTGTATTTGATAATAGGGAATTAGTTGCTCGCTGGATTCCAGGGCTGAACGCAAATCGGTTTCTATGGATGCACGCAATTCCATTTGTGATTGCATCTGCGGATCAAAAAAGCGAATGGAATTACGCCCTGAATCCTTGGCTTTGTACATCGCAAGATCAGCGTGGCGTAATAAATCGTCGATACTGATTTGTGTGCCGCAAAACAAATTAACGCCGATACTGATAGTGCAGTAATGAACCGTATCCAGCAGCGTATAAGGCAAATTGATTAGCTGATGTAATTCTTCTGCGCGTTTGCCTGCTTCTTGTGCCGCTTGCTCGGCGTTGATTCCCAAATTATCAAAAATCACTACAAACTCGTCACCACCCAAACGTGCGGCAATATCGGTGCTGCGAATGGTGTTGCGAATGCGTTCGGCGACCAGTGTTAGTAATTGATCACCTATATGATGTCCGCGTGAGTCATTTAGAAATTTAAAATGATCTATATCAATAAACAGTATGGCTGAAAATTGGTGAGTGCGTTCGCTTTGCTCGGTAATCAGCTTTAGTCTGTCTTGTAACAAGCGTCGATTGGGTAAAGCGGTCAGCGGATCAAAAAATGCCAGATTAAATATCTTTTCCTGATCTTCTGCGCGGCGTAATTCGCCTGCAATACGTTCGGAAAAAATTCGCATCAATAAATTAATTTGTGGTTGATCATCAATTTTGTGTTGGCTGAGTGCTATGAGAATCCCGATTGATGAACCGGAAATATTTTTGATGATAATACCCAGATAACTTTCTATTTTGGCTTGTTGCAGCATCTCATCTTTGGGGTAGAGAGATCGGGCATCTTGCGGTACAAAGCAGAAATTTTTTTCTATCACTTCCTGGCAAGGTGTGTTAGCTAAGTCATAGGTAATATTGGGTTGCACTTCGCCATCAATTAAAAAGGTATGGGTAGTGGCTTTGGTAAAGTTTTCATTGACCAAGCTAATTGCCAGATACTCGGCATTGAGCGCATCGCCGAGTGATTTTAAAAGACTGGGATAAAAATCCGGTGTATCGGCAGAATCCGCCGCAACTGCCGCCAGTGCCAGGTCTAATCCGCGCAATTGTTGTTGCTGGATTTCCTGGGTTTTGCTGACGGTTTGTAATTGATGTGAGGTTTCTGCAATTTCTCTGTAAGCGGCGGTGATCATCAAGCTAAGTATCGTCATAACAACAGCGTAGATCCAAATGATCCAGTAACTCAGTTGTAAATCTTCGAACACAAAAGGTCCCAGTTGGTGTGCTGTCGACCAGATGGCGATGAATGAAAAACACAAACTACTGAGCGTGCCGCCAATCAGCCCGTAAGACAATGCTGCCCAAGCGACACCAACGAATGTAATAAACACTATGGGCAGTGAAGTGCCACCAAAATGATTCAAGGGAAAACAGGCCAGGCCCGCTAATAAAATCATTAACGCAATGAATAAAGGTTTTTCCGGTTTTTTGGAAAAGTTTTTGAAAGAATCCTGGTTCAAGTTGATCAAGAGTGGAGCACAAAGCAGCACGCCCAAGCTGTCGCCCATCCACCACACCAGTGCGGTGGCAATAGATTGCTCAAGTGAAAAATCAAGACTGATGCTCAGGGTTAGCGTGCCTACCGATGCAGCTATAGTCATACTCAGCAGGGCAATCAGCATTAATTTTAAAGCGGTCAGTTTGTCCAGTTGCTGTAAATTACAACGCCAATAATGAAACAACCAGGCTGCGACGGCTGGTCCAAGTGTATTACCCACTGCAATAAAAAAATTGGGATAGAAAAGATCACCTGTTGAAAGATTAATGCCAAGTGCCGCCAGATAAATCCCCGGCATTACACCCAGCCCCCAGCGGTAGATAGCCGCGACTGCAATACCACTGGGTAACCAGAAAAGTGTGACTTTGTCTCCCTCAAAAGGAACCGAGAGGCCCAGCCATGCGGTGAGTAAATAGGCGGCCATAACTAATAGATTTTTTGTTATCTGGCCGCCAATGAATTTTAGGGATTGGATCTGGATCAAGGTTTGCGCTTGCCTTATGGGGTGATGAATGACTGTGTAAGCATAGGTGATATTGTCAGATCGGGTGTGGTTCGATTTGATCTGGCCCGGTAAAAAATTCTTGTCTTTTGAAAGTAAAACAGTATTATACGCGCCTCGCGTTTGGGTCGTTAGCTCAGTCGGTAGAGCAGTTGGCTTTTAACCAATTGGTCGCAGGTTCGAATCCCGCACGACCCACCATTCGCTCCTCCCTTTCAGGGTCGTTAGCTCAGTCGGTAGAGCAGTTGGCTTTTAACCAATTGGTCGCAGGTTCGAATCCCGCACGACCCACCATATTGTCCAAATTCCCCTTGTTCTTATTTGATCAGACATAAAGTTTTTACCAGTCTGACCCTGCTGACTGTTAGAATTCCTGCCTTTCGTTGATCTGCTGTCGGAGTTGTGAATGTCCATTCAATCTGCAATGAGTCCTGAAAAAGTTGAAGCTTTACAGGAGGTGGTTCGCCAGCACCTGGCGAAGATTTCTATTAAGCCCGAAGTGGATGCCAAACAAAACGAGATGTTCAAAGAAAAAATTCGTCGCCTGTTGAAAGAACACAATGCGGTATTGGTGGCTCACTACTACACAGATCCTTTGGTACAGGCCCTGGCCGAAGAGACGGGCGGTTGTGTCTCTGATTCATTGGAGATGGCGCGTTTTGGTAATAATCATTCGGCGGATACTTTGATAGTCGCCGGTGTGAAATTTATGGGCGAGACTGCAAAAATCCTGACGCCCGAAAAGCGTGTCTTAATGCCCACTTTGGAAGCGACCTGTTCTCTGGATTTGGGCTGTCCTGCAGATCAATTTTCTGAATTTTGCGATGAGCATTCCGACAGAACTGTCGTGGTTTACGCCAATACCTCGGCTGCGGTAAAAGCCCGTGCAGATTGGGTGGTGACCTCCAGCATTGCGTTGGATGTTGTGGATTATCTTGATCGACAAGGCAAAAAAATTCTTTGGGCACCGGATAAACATTTGGGTAATTACGTCCAACAAAAAACCGGCGCTGATGTGTTGTTGTGGGATGGCGCCTGTATAGTTCACGAAGAATTCAAAGCAAAAGGTGTGGAAGATTTAAAACTGCTTTATCCCAATGCTGCGGTATTGGTACACCCGGAATCGCCGCAAGCAGTAGTGGATTTGGCCGATGTGGTGGGTTCAACCTCACAATTAATCAAAGCTGCGCAAACTTTGCCGAACAAAGAATTTATTGTGGCCACAGATCAAGGCATTTTTTACAAAATGCAGCAATTGAATCCCGACAAGATTTTTCATATAGCGCCGACTGCTGGCAGTGGTGCGACTTGCCGCTCTTGCGCCAATTGTCCCTGGATGGCGATGAATTCTCTTGAGGCTTTGGCTAATGTCTTTGAGCAAAAAGACAACGAGATTTTTGTCGACCCGGAATTGGGCCGCAAGGCGATGATCCCGCTACAGCGGATGCTGGATTTTCGAAAAGCCGGCTAATAAAGGATAGGGCGATAAAATCCCGAGTCGATTGCTTGTTTAGTCTCGGCTCACTCAGTACCATGTCGCCTCTTTTTTCTGATCACTGTTCACTGGAGTTTCCGATGATTCACGGCAGTATGGTTGCCCTTATTACCCCTATGCATGCAGATGGCTCACTTGATTGGCCTGCTTTGCATAAGTTGGTGGATTGGCATCTGCAAGAAGGAACTCATGCAATCGTTGCTATGGGCACGACCGGTGAATCGGCCACTTTGAATGTGGATGAGCATTTGGCGGTTATCAAAGCTGTGGTGGATCAAGTCAATGGGCGTGTTCCGGTGATTGCTGGTACGGGCGCGAACTCAACCTCTGAAGCTGTTGAGCTAACCCAGGCCGCTAAAGATCGCGGTGCGGATGCCTGCTTGTTAGTCACTCCTTATTACAACAAACCGACTCAGGAAGGTTTATTTTTGCATCATCAGCACATAGCAAAAACGGTTGCGATTCCCCAATATCTTTATAACGTTCCAGGCCGTACAGGTGTGGATATGAAACCCGAAACCGCGCTGCGGTTGGCTGGCGTCCCCAATATTGTGGGCATCAAAGAAGCCACAGGTGATTTGGATCGCGCAAAATTTCTGATCGATCAAGCACCCAAAAGCTTTGCGATTATTTCAGGTGATGACGCTACAGCAGTCGAATTAATTCTTTTAGGTGGCAAAGGGGATATTTCTGTCACAGCGAATGTCGTACCTTCCGCTATTGCGCGCATGTGTGAGTTGGCTTTGGCAGGCGAAGCGGTGGAAGCCCGAGCCATCAATGATCAACTTATGCCGTTGCACACCGCTATGTTCGTTGAATCCAATCCGATTCCGGTGAAGTGGGCAGTGGAATATCTGGGGCTGATCGGGCCTGGAATTCGTTTGCCATTAACGCCTTTATCTGAATCTTATCGTGGTCAGGTTCGGGCAGCGGTAGATGCAACCCGTTACGCGCACCAGCAATCCCTATAATTCTTACATGAGTTGTTGACCAGCATGACCCAATTCAAAACCCTGAAATCTTGTTTAACACTTTCACTGCTTGTCGGCATCGGCTTTAGTCAATTGGGCTGTGGCTGGCTCGGTGGTGAAAAAGGTATTTTTCGCGATCGCAGTAATGATTATCTAAAGGCCGATAACATCAAACCTTTGGTGCTGCCTGAAGGCAAACAAGCACCTGCATCCATGGGCGAGCTTTATCCCATCCCACCGGTATCGGCGACTGATTTTGGTTATGACCCTAACGCCGATTATGAAACGCCACGTCCTTTACCTTTAGCTGCCAACCTGCAGCAAGAAAATGTGAAAATTCAGCGTGTCGGTGGCGAAAGCTGGGTTTTGATCAACGCTGCGCCCGGTGAACTTTGGCCGCGTATTCGTAACTTTTTAAATGTGAATGGCCTGAATGCCACCTATGCCAATATCAACAAAGGCATTATTGAAACCGAATGGCTGCAATTTAAAACTGACCCTGAATTACAACATACTTATCGATTGCAGATAGATCAGGGTGTGCAGCCAGAAACCAGTGAAATACATATTCTTCATTACAGTATTCCGGCCAGTCAGCCCTTGCCTGCCGAGATTAACTGGCCTGCAAAATCGGTGAATCCCGAGCGTGAGAAGTGGTTGATGGATGAATTGGCGGCAACCCTGGCAAACGATCAAACCGAAGGCGGAACCTCCTTGTTAGCGCAAAATATTGGTGGATCAGTTAAAGCCAGTTTGGGTATGTACCACACTGAAACTGCGCTCTATATTCGTCTTGATAAAACTCGCTCATTCGCAACTCTGGGCTACGCTGCCAAAAAAGATGGCTTCGTGACTTTTGAATCTGATCAAGATGCGGGTTTGATTTATGTGGGTTATAAAGATCCCGAAGATATGAAGCCGGGCTGGTTCACTCGCAAATTGCATTTGCCATTTAAGCCAAAACTGCCGACCACCGACTACAGTCTCGAGCAATTGAAGACCATTTTGCCGCAGGGTGATGCCCTTGATAATCCACCTTTGTCAAAACGCAACAAAGAAAAACAACTGCCCGATGCAGAGGGTTATTTGTTGATTGTGACCGGCACTGAAAACAATTATGTGGTGCGTATTCGCGACCCTTATGGAAAACGCTTGCAACCCAAGGATGCTCGTCAGTTCCTGACTATACTGCGCAAAAACCTGATCTGATGCCGGTGATTCGTTTTGCTTCACTGGGTAGTGGCAGTCGCGGTAATGCCACCCTTGTGGAGTGGTCCTCCGGGACTTTGATGATTGATTGTGGTTTTGGTTTGAAGGAAACCGAGCAGCGTTTGGAGCGATTGGGAAAAACGCCTGCCTGCATCAACGCCATATTGGTGACTCACGAACACAGTGATCATATAAAAGGTGTTGCCATGTTTTCGCGTCGTCACCGGATTCCGGTTTACATGACGCCAGGCACCTGGAAGAGTCGAAATTTTGGTGATTTACCCGAGTTGCGTTTGATTCAGGCTTATGAACCTTTTGAAATAAGCGGTTTGCTGGTCAAGCCGGTGGCAGTTCCGCATGATGCGCGCGAACCGTCGCAATTTGTATTTGAGCATCAAGGGCGACGCTTGGGGATTTTGACGGACTTGGGCAGTATTACGCCGCACGTTGAAGATCACTACCAAACATTGGATGCCATGGTCTTGGAAGCCAATCACGATCCCTCTATGCTTGCATCCGGGTCTTATCCGCCCAGTTTGAAACAACGAGTCGGTGGATCCTGGGGGCACTTGAGCAACCAGCAGGCAGCAGGATTTTTACAGCGAATGGATTGTGCACGATTGCAACATCTGGTGGTGGCACACATCAGTCAGCAAAATAATCGTGTCGACTTGGCTAAGGCCGCATTCCAACCAGTGGCCAGTGTTATCCAACAAATCACCTATGCTTGTCAGGATCAGGGTTTTGACTGGCTGAGTGTTAATTGAATTTGATTCTAGAGAGAAATTTTCATGCAAAAGCTCGAACAACTTTACACAGGTAAAGCCAAATCCATTTTCAAAACGGATGATCCTGATCATTTGATCATGTTGTTCCGTAACGACACCTCAGCTTTTGATGGTAAACGCATTGAACAGTTGGATCGCAAAGGCATGGTCAACAATAAATTCAATGCCTTCATCATGGGCAAGCTGCAAGCTGCAGGTATTCCAACGCATTTTGTGAAATTGTTGTCTGACACTGAATCTCTGGTGAAAAAAATGGAGATGATTCCGGTGGAATGCGTGGTACGCAATTTCGCGGCTGGATCATTAGTGCGTCGCTTGGGTGTGCAGGAAGGTCTGGCATTAACACCACCTACCTTTGAACTCTTTCTGAAAAATGATGCGCTGGGTGATCCTATGGTCAATGAATCCCATGTGCAATCATTTGGCTGGGCAACACCAGAGCAATTGGCAATCATGAAAGCCCTGACGTTTAAAATCAACGAGGTCCTCAAAACTTTGTTTGACGCGGGCAATATGATGTTGGTGGATTTCAAAGTGGAATTTGGTCTGCATAAAGGTGAAGTGATATTGGGCGATGAGTTCTCGCCTGATGGTTGTCGCTTGTGGGATAAAGACACGCGCGAAAAACTGGATAAAGATCGCTTCCGTCAAAATTTGGGTAATGTGGTTGAATCCTACGAAATGGTCGGTCAACGATTGGGCCTTAGTTTTTGAGGTTAGTGAACGAGTTTGCAGGATTGCAATAAAAAAGGGGCAGCAGCCCCTTTTTTATTGGCTATACTTGCGAGAGATTTTTTATCTTTAATGAATAAGGAGCTATCGTGATCGAACGTCGCCACTATGAAAGAACCTCGACCTCGTTTCGTGTTGAAATCACTCATCCGAGTTTTGGCACATTGATTGGTTTTGCAAAAGACGTATCCGACGGCGGCGCGCAAGTGCAATTGGATACTCAAGTCTTTCCGCCAATTGGCACAGAAGTAATGGTGCGTTTTCGCAAGAATGTCGGTGCCGTGAATGTCGAACCGGTTCACATGAAAGTCATGTATCAAATGCGTAACACTATTGGTTTGATGTTTGTAAAACGCTAATCAGTTTTTACAAACCCCTTCAAGAATAAATGCTGTTTTGTTGTAAGCCAGATTTTTTTGCAGTTGTTGCAAGTTGCCGCAATCCTGAACGGGGTTGTTTGATAAATCAAGTTTGCGCAGATGTAACAGTGTTAAGAGTGGTGCAGTGGATCGAATTGCATTTTTATTCAACAACAGAATTTCCAGTCGCCCTAATTGACCTAGCTCATCAATATTGTTCAACGCATTTTCGCTCAAATTAATTTCTGTCAGCGCAAAGAATTTACTAAGGCCGGCAAGGCTTTTTACACCTGCATTACTGCAGTTAAGTCGAGTTAAATCTTCAGCGCGGGTGATTTTTTCATCAAACAGTGTTTGAGTTACACAATCATTTAAAGCAGCGTCTGCAATTTGAAAATCTTTGAAAACACCTGCAGGTGTATAAAGTGTGTTGTCGTTCAAACTGATGGAATAATTTTTACAGGCGCTCAAAAGGCACAAGCAGGATAAAAAGCCAAAAATTTTTTTCATCATTTGTGAAACCCTGCTAGCGAAATAAATGTCAGATTGAATTACACTGCTCGATTCTTCGGTCGCAGTGAACGACTTGTAAATGAGTCTGTACAATAAACGAGCCTGTATGGACAGGTTAGAGATTGTATAGTTCATCACTAAAAATACAATTACAAATTCAGCTGTGATTCATTCGATCTTGGCAGAATTCTCATCGAATCGCGTTATTATTTTTATCAACTACCACAGGAATACACTATGAAAATCTTATTAATAGCGTCTCTTTCATTGTTTCTTTTTGGATGCACCACCATTGATCCTTACACCGGTGAGCAAAAGACCAGCAAAACAGTTAAAGGCGGTGGAATCGGTGCAGTGGCAGGTGCGGTATTGGGTGCTGCAACTGGTGATAACGCCAAAGATCGTCGTGAGCGCGCGTTAAAAGGTGCGGTGATTGGTGGCGCGGTGGGTGCCGGTGTGGGTAACTATATGGACCGTCAGGAAGCCAAACTGCGTCAGGAACTGCAAGGTACCGGCGTTCAAGTCAGACGTGAAGGCAATAACCTCTATCTGGTGATGCCCGGTAATATTACTTTTGCCTCCAGCAGTGCTGATGTGCGTTCCGATTTTTATGATGTGTTGAATTCTGTCGCCAAGATACTGAAAGAGTTCAAAGATACCTCCATCAGAATCAGTGGTCATACCGACTCAACAGGCGGAGACAAAATTAATATCCCGCTGAGCCAACAACGTGCTGACAGCGTTGCTGGGTACCTGCGCAGCCAAAAGGTTAGCGGCGCGCGTATCGAATCTTATGGCTACGGTTCGCAATATCCGGTTGCCAGTAATTCGACTGAATCAGGCAAGCAAGCCAACCGTCGCGTAGAGCTGGAGTTGGTTCCAACGGAAGCTGCTGGCGAGTAATATCCGCTTTCAGACAAGGCCGCTTGGGTAACCAGGCGGCCTTTTTTATTGGTTTTTGTAGCGATTTTTCAATGGGTGCTACTTTTTTAGCATTTAGTGCTTGCAATATTTTTCAGGGGTGCTAGTTTATTAGCATGGTGCTAAAAAATTAGCATTTAGTGATAGCCAAACAAGGTATTGATCCATGAGTAAAAAATCGGTTGATCTTGAGCAGCAACTTAGCAAGCGCGAACGGCAAATTATGGATGCGCTCTTCGAAGCCGGTGAATTATCGGCACAGGACGTCAAAGCCGCGATTCCTGATGCGCCCAGTTATTCGGCAGTGCGCGCATTGCTCGCCAAGTTGGTTGAGAAGGATATAGTCCAATATCGCGATGAATCCGGTCGTTACATTTATTTTCCCGTAGTGAAACAGGATCAAGCACGCGAATCAGCTTTGCAAAAAATGGTGAAAACATTTTTTGGCGGATCAGCAACAGCAGCTGTTAATGCGTTGCTGGGTATGCAAGATAAAAAACTCACTGATCAGGAAATTGCCGAACTGGAAGCGGCCATAGCCAAAGCCAAAGAGCAGCAGGAGTAATTTATGTCAGGCCCCGATATGGTGACCATTCTTATCAGTATTGTGATCAAACCTTTATTGTTGTTGGCGGTAATAGGTTTGTTGTATCTGCTGTTAAAAAAATCATCGGCGGCTCTTCGGCATTTTGTTTTGTTGATGGGGGTTGCTGCACTGCTGATTTTACCGGTCACCGCATTTTTAATTCCTGACATGGCCTGGCAATTTCCTTTCAGTCAAATTCTTTTTGACCTTTTGCCCTTTTCATGGAAAGAATATTTATTAAAAACCTCCTACGTACAAATAGAGCCTCTGGGTTGGCAAATAACATTGATGGTGTATTTGTTGGTTTCGACTTCGCTTGTGTCTTATCTATTAATTGGATTTGTTCAGCTGTGGATTATCTATAGTCGCTCAAAACCGGTGACCGATCCGGATAGTCTGCAAACTTTGCAAGAATTAAGTCAGTTGTTGGGAATCAATCGCTCAATCAAATTGGTTGCACATAAAGATATTGAATCGCCCTGTGTCTGGGGTTTTTGGCAGCCAAAAATATTATTACCCGAGTCATCCAAAAACTGGAGTCACGATCAAAAAATCAGCGTGTTGATGCATGAATTAGGGCATATACACCGTCGTGATACTTTGGGATTAGTGTTGGTGAAAATCAGTTGTGCGGTGTTTTGGTTTTTGCCACCGGTTTGGTGGTTAGCCAAAAAAATATCCGCGACGGCTGAAATAGCCTGTGATGATTTGATTTATCAATTACGCGACAAACAAATTCAATATGCCGAACACTTATTGCAATTGGCAGATCACAAAAATGCTTCGACCGCTGCCATGCCTATGTCGGGTCATTCAGAAATTTATCACCGCATCATGGCGGTGCTGGATGCAAAACAACCGCGCGAGAGTGTCAAGGCTGAAAAAATTCAGTATCCGGTTTTATTGGGGGTGTTACTGGTATTGCTATTGGCCACGCTTTCCAATATTCAATTGCCGACTATTGAGCAAAGTATTTCAAAGGTAAATCTTGTTTGGGATAAACCGGAATCCACGCGTATATATCCAACATCCGAAGTTATTTCAGACGCGGAAAATACATTGATAAAAGTACAGTGGATTGAGAATCAGGATAAACCTGTAATAGATAATCAGGCCCTGCCGAGCCGTGATAAAAATATTCCTGATCTAAAAAAAGATTATCAGTTGAGTATCAATAAAGATGAATTGGATTCGCTTGCAGTGAGTTCCGTTGATGATTCTGTATCAATAAAATCCACTAAAACAAGTAAACCGGTTTATCAACAATTGGTTGCACCACCAATTGTGTATCCCGATACAGCCATGCGCAAATCTATTTCCGGTTTTGTAAAGGTCAGTTTTCAATTGGATTCAGAAGGCATTCCATCCAATATTACGATTGAAGAATCCAGTCCGCGTGGTGTTTTTGATCAAGCGGTGCTGGATGCATTACAAAAATCCCGTTATGCCTGGCAATCGCAATCAGATCCAAACGCCAGAATCCAGCGACGTTTCAGTTTCCAATTGGAAAAACCCCGAACGCGATAAACCTCTCCAGCTCTAATCATTTTTGTTGTGCCCTGGCCGGGCAGGGGATTGGTTTGTCCGGAATTTGATAAATGGTGATGATTATGTCCAGTTATGCAATGAGTTTTAGCGAAAGTCCTGCAATACAGATTCATCCAATAATGAAACACCTGCTTGCAATAGTGTTAGGCGCAACAGTGACATTGGGTTTGTTTGTCACTATGTACAATTTAATTAAAAATGACGCGGTGCCGGTTGAAAAAGATCCAACTCCCGTGATGCCAAGTTTGAGTTATAAGCCACCGGTTATTGATACAGATCACACGCTCCCTGAACCACCGATTAAGCCAAAAATAGAAATACAGCCACCTGTTGAAAGGAATATGGAGCCTATTACAACTAAAATAATAAAAGTTATCCCAACAATTCCTGTTATTACCGATCCAAATAAAGGTGTGATGCCAGTAATCGAAAATAATAATGTCTTGCCAATGGTAAGAGTAAATCCTGTTTATCCGCAGTCACTTGCTTCGAGAGGCATTGAAGGTTTTGTTGATGTTGTGTTTGATGTAACGGAAACGGGATCTACTCAGAATATTGAAGTGGTTTATGCAGAGCCAGAAAGAGGTTTCAATGCAGCTGTGATTAGAGCAGTTTCGCGCTGGAGATATAAACCAAAAATGCAGGACGGTGTCGCGGTGAAAATGCAAGGTGTACGTGAGCGCATTCGCTTTAATTTGGCAAAATAATGTAAACTGGCAAGGATGCTGATTGTTTGGATTTTTATACTATGTCGATTGCGGTTACTACTGCGGATAAAAATTGCGAATTGAATGCAAAAGCAATTGCTGAAAAATTGGCTTGTGAGTATCAATTTAATCTTCTGGCTGATGAAATTGAAGCGCCAGATTTTTTAGTAATACTTGATGATAAAAGAATCCTGCTACAAAAAACCGGACGAAAAGCACCTGGTCCCATAATGGCTGATTTCACTGAGGGTAGTGTGGATCATCGCCGAAAATTTGGTGGTGGCAAAGGGCAAATGATTGCCAAAGCTGTTGGTATAAGAGCAGGTGTATATCCCGCAATTCTTGATGCAACGGCAGGTCTGGGAAAAGACGCGTTTGTGTTAGCGACATTGGGTAGTCGGGTAGATCTAATCGAGCGTTCGCCACTGGTACATACTTTATTAGAAAATGGTTTGTCACGCGCGCGTGAGTTTGCAGCAGAATCTGATCCTGATTTATTTGAAATTGTGCAACGAATGCAATTACTCCATCACACCAGTCATGATTATTTACAAAATTTATCCATCGATAATTACCCGGATGTTATTTATCTTGACCCCATGTTTCCCGAGCGGGAAAAATCCGCAGAAGTCAAAAAAGAAATGTCAGCGTTTCATTCATTGGTTGGTAAAGATGAAGACGCTGATCAGCTATTACCTCTCGCACTCGCTCGCGTTCATTATCGTGTCGTCGTCAAACGCCCTCGCAAAGCCCCTTTCCTGAATAATCAAATACCCAGTTTTCAATTAGAAGGAAAATCCAGTCGATTTGATATTTACACTGTCAAAAAACTGCCTGACAAGTTGAATTGATTGAATTTTGTGCGCCGTATTATTGGCTAATTTTCAAAACTCGAAATTTTATTTTCCTGTGCTAGCCTCTAGCGGAACACACACAAAAAGTTGCTCAGGAGATGTTATGAAAAAACTTATATTGGCTACGGCAGTGGCTTTGGTATCAACCGGAATTCAAGCGGCTGATTTTCGTGCAACAGCGGGTATGTCGGGAGCCGGTTACACTACAGCCGATTATGCCGATGGTGTTGCGTTAAACCCAAGCCTCGGTGCTGCTTATGATCCTGAAGGTGATGACTTTTCATTTTTAATCAACGGCGGCGCCTTGATATTTGATAAAGACGATATGGTCACCAAGGTGGATGATTTGGTGGATTTAATTGATGAAATTGATTCATCGCCCGTGTTGTCGATTGCACAAGCGCAAGAATTAAAAACACAGCTACAAGGCATTGACGAAAAATCTGCATCAATCAATGCGGGTGCAGGTTTGTCAATTGCAATACCAAACAAATATTTATCCGCTGCATTGATTTACGATGCGCAGCTGGATATAGCTGTTATGCCTGATATTGCTCAAAGTGATTTCGATATTATTGATGATGCCATTGGCGGTATTTTTGATCCCTCTGCAGAATTGCAATCCAGCATTCAAGGTTTGGGTGCAGTCAAAACCGAATTAGGTGTGGCCTTTTCAAAATCCTTTCAGTTGGGTGAAAACTATTTGTTGTTAGGTGTTACACCTAAAAAAGTAGAAGTCGAAACCATTATTTATGATCAAACAGTTGCTGATTATGATGAGGATGATTTTGATTCTGATGAATACACTTACAAAGATAGTGGAATGAATTTTGATTTGGGTGCGACCTATATTGCCGGTAAATTACGTTATGGGTTGGTTGCCAAAAATATCAAAGAAGAAACCTTTAAAACTATTGATCCTGATATTGATTTGGAAATCAGTCGACAAATCATTTCGTCTGTAGGTTATATGGGTGAAAAATTTACAGCAGAATTGGCTCTGGATTTAAGTGCAGCGCCTATTCACAACTTTGCTGATGACTCCCGCTTGATGCGTGTCGGCCTTGAATATCGCCCCTGGGGTTGGTTGAAGTTGCGTGGTGGTTTGCAGCAGGATATGGAAGATACCATTCCCAACATTTATTCATTCGGTTTGGGGTTGGGTAGAAGTTTTAGCCTGAGTTACATCACGGGTGACGATTCTGCTGAAGGTTTTGCTTTGGGGACGGGTTTCAGATTTTAATTTTTATTAATTTTGAATTTACGCGTGTTGGCAGCGAATAGATTCCGTTTCAGACACGCCGTAAATACATCCCTGTAGGCTTGACAAAAAAGTCCCTTTTTTCGACAGTCTGAAACAGAATCTATTCGTTGCAGTCAAGTTATACGCATGCGTCATGCCCGAAGGGCATCCAGTGGCTTTCTATGATGATCTAGATAAGTCACTGGATACCCTTCGGGTATGACGAAATATTTTTTCAGTAGATTTTTGAGTTGTCAGAACTAAATAATCTTCGAATAACGAATCAAATTATTGCGTTGCAAATATTCATCAAACACCATGCAGATCCGGCGAATCAGTAGTCGGCCAGCGTTGGTGATTTTAATTCCCTTATCGTCAATTTCGATCAGGCCATCTATTTGCATAGGCTGTAGATCTTTTAATTCGTAACCGAAATGTGATTTTGGGTCTATTCCAAATTCCTCTTCCAGCTTTGCAAAATCCAGATGTAAATGGCAGATCAGTTGGTTGATCACTTCGCGCCGTAATAGATCTTCTGAATTTAAAGTAAAGCCTTTGGCGAAAGGTAACAATCCAGCATCGAGTTTTAGTTGATAGCTATTTAAATCTTTGGCGTTTTGCAGATAAATATTGTCGATTATGCTGATGGATGACACACCCATAGCGAGTAAATCGCAATCACCGTGGGTTGAATAGCCCTGAAAGTTTCGCTGCAATTTTCCGGCTTCTTGAGCTTTGACCAATTCGTCATCCGGTTTTGCAAAATGATCCATGCCGATATACACATAACCGGCCGCTTGTAATTGATCGATGCTGGCGTGCAGTATCTCCAATTTTTCACTCGGGCTGGGCAGGTCTTCTGCTTTTATTAGATGCTGACTTTTAAACAGATGCGGCATGTGTGCGTAATTAAAAATGGACAATCGATCCGGTGAAAGTTGAATCACTTTGTCGAGTGTTTCTTTAAATGTTTGTGGGGTTTGCAAAGGTAAACCGTAAATCAAATCCATACTGATGGAGCGATAATCTTGTTGGCGCGCTGTTGTTACCAATTCCGCAATTTGTTCGTAGGAATTAAAACGATTGACGGCCTGTTGTACGGATTCATTAAAATCCTGAACGCCCATGCTCAGGCGATTAAATCCCAGTTGTCGTAGATGTTTAATAGTATCCAGTGAAATATTGCCGGGGTGAATTTCAATTGAAAATTCACCTTGTTGATCATCGGCCAGTGAAAATAATCGGCGAGTGGCATTCATTAGGAGAGACATTTCATCATCGCTGATAAAACTAGGCGTACCGCCGCCCCAATGCAGTTGTTTTACCTGGCGTGATGAATCAAATAAATCGGCATAAATCGCCATTTCCTGAATCATGCGATGCAAATAGGGCAGGGCGCGCTGTTTATTGTTAGTGACAATTTTATTACAGCCGCAGTAATAACAAAGGCTTTCGCAAAAGGGAATGTGAAAATAGAGTGATAAAGGTTTTTGTTTGTTGTTGCTTCGGCCAATTGCATTTAACAAACTGACTTCACTAAAGTCATCGCGAAATTGTGGCGCAGTAGGGTAGGATGTGTATCGCGGTCCGGCCAGATCATAACGCTGGATCACATCAGAATTCCATACCACCGATTGTTGAAAAATAGACATCATGAGTATCCACTGGTTGCGTTTGCGGCCATAGTAAAAATTAACGCTTGGGTCTGTGTTGATATCAATCAAACAAATAATGAAAGAGGATTGCCAGCGGTTATGTTGTTACCTGATGATCTCTGTGATCAAATTGCCGATGCCTTGGTGGAGCCTGGCTATCTGATTTTGGATTCGGTTATACCTCAGTCGATACAAGAAGGCTTGCGGTCCGTTTTTCCCCGGTCGGAAAGTGATATGAAGCCTGCAGGTGTGGGGCGTGGAAAAGATTTTCATCAAGACCGGCAAATCAGGGGCGATAAAATTCGTTGGTTACTTGAGGATCGGCCAGAAGAAGCAGCCTTTTTGAATTGGATGTCGGCTTTGCAGCAAGGATTGAATCAACGTTTGTATCTGGGTCTGCAAGAATACGAAAGCCATTTTGCCCATTATCCACCAGGCGCTTTTTATCAAAAGCATCTGGATGCGTTTAAGGGCAAGTCGGGGCGAAAGTTGTCGACGGTGTTTTATTTGAATGCTGATTGGCCTCAAGGAGCTGGAGGCGAGCTGGTGATCTATGATGGTGCGAGCGATCAGATTTTAGAGGTGGTTGCACCGGAATGCGGCAGGTTGGTGATTTTTTTAAGTGAAAAATTTCCACATGAAGTTAAAGCTGCAACAGGTGATCGATATAGTATTGCGGGTTGGTTCAAAATTTAACCATCTCCTGTTGGGAATAACCAAACATAATCCGTTTTAACCGTGTTGGCAGCAAATTTGCAGAATCCAATTCAGCAAACCCAATCGGGAGCCAGCTAATAATGTTGCGAGACATATTAATGAATGTCACCAAGAGCCAAATGACTGTGGATTGGCACGCGTACGATGCGGGCCGTTTTTATGACGAAGTAATCGCCTCGCCCGGCGTCCCGCGAAATGAATCGCGACACTTGGCTCAATATCTCGCTTCGCTTTCAGCCGATGAATTGCAAGAGCGCAAACTCTCGGCAGAGTTGGCGATCAAAACCATGGGGATTTCTTTCACGGTTTACAGCGACGCTGGCAATATAGATCGCGAATGGCCTTTCGATATTATTCCGCGCATTATTCCGCACAAAGAGTGGCAAAAAACCGAGGCCGGATTAATTCAACGCTTAACTGCACTCAATTGTTTTATTAACGATATCTACAACGAGCAAAAAATTATCAAGGATAAAATTTTGCCCGCTTACCTGATAGAAGATTCCGCTAATTTTCGACGTGAATGCATGGGCATGAAACCCGCGTATGGCGTTTGGTCGCATATTTGCGGCAGCGATTTAATTCGCGATGAAAAAGGTGAATTTTTTGTATTGGAAGATAACTTGCGTGTGCCTTCTGGCGTGTCTTACATGTTGGAAAACCGCAAGGTGACCAAGCGCGTCTTTCCGGAATTATTTGAAAACCATCGCATCATTCCGGTAACAGAATATCCCAATCAACTGTTTGATATGTTGGCATCCTTGTCTCCGCGAAAAGCGGATCGTCCGGAAATCGTGGTGTTAACACCGGGCATTTATAACTCCGCTTATTTCGAACACTCCTATCTCGCGCAACAAATGGGTGTGGAGTTAGTGGAAGGTGGTGATTTGGTTGTCGACAGTGATGATTGTGTGTATATGCGCAGTATCGACGGTTTAAAACGTGTGGATGTTATTTATCGTCGTATTGATGATTTGTTTTTAGATCCGGAAATGTTTAACCCTGATTCTGTATTGGGTGTTCCGGGTTTAATGCGTGCCTGGTTAAAAGGCAATGTCGCATTGGCGAATGCACCGGGTGCCGGTGTTGCTGATGACAAAGTGATTTATACCTATGTGCCGGCGATGATTAAATATTATTTGGGTGAAGAACCGATTCTGCCCAACGTGCCGAGTTTTTTGTGTATTGATCCCAAGCAGTGCGAATATGTCTTATCCAATCTGGATAAATTGGTGGTGAAGCCTGCGAATGAATCCGGTGGTTATGGAATGATTATTGGCCCGCAAGCTACCAAAAAAGAATTGGAAGAATTTGCACTGCGTATTAAATCCAATCCACGCAATTACATGGCGCAGCCATTAATTTCGTTATCGACTGCACCGATTTTAACTGATGGTAATACCGAGCCACGTCACATTGATTTACGCCCTTTTATTTTGCAAGGTCGCGATCATGCAGTAACACCCGGTGGTCTTACGCGTGTTGCCATGCGCAAAGGTTCCTATGTTGTAAATTCATCGCAAGGCGGTGGCAGTAAAGACACCTGGATTGTAACGGAGAGCTGATATGTTATCGCGAGTGGCTGAACGTATTTATTGGCTGGGCCGTTACATGGAACGCTGTGAAAATACTGCGCGTCTGGTCAATGTGAATTCCAATTTGTATCTGGATTTGCCCAACAGTGTGCGCGTGGGTTGGGGCTCCTTGATTGATATCAGCGGCACCGGCAGTTATTTCGAGGCTGACACTCAATCGGCTGATGAAAAAACAGTTGTACATTTTTTATTGTCGGATAAACAAAATCCGGCATCACTGATTAACTCGTTGAGTTTCGCGCGTGAGAATGCGCGCATCACTCGCGAAATTATGCCCATGGAAGCCTGGGAATTAATTAACGATTTGTATTTGTATATTCGCGACCGCGCCGAACGCGTCACGTCACGTCGCGATCGCAATGTGATTTTATTGCACGTTATCAGCAGCATCCAACAATTCACCGGCCTGCTTGCGGGATGCATGAGTCATAACAATGCCTATGATTTGATTCGTATCGCACGTAATCTTGAACGTGCGGATATGACTACGCGTATTGTTGATGTAGGTTTGGTGAATTTGCTCCCGCATTTATCAATCGGCGGCACTGAAGTGCTTGAGCCTTACGATAATATTTTGTGGATGAGTGTGTTGCGCTCGTTAAGTGCTTATCAAATGTATCGCCAACACGTGCGTGACAGAGTCAACGCGGAAGACGTGGTTAAATTTTTATTGCAAAACGAAGATTTCCCTCGCGCCGTTGCGCATTGTTTAAAACAACTCGAACAGTGTGTTTGGGCTATGCCGCGCAGTGAGCAATTGGTGTCCCTGCTGCTTGAATTGCAGAAAAAACTCGATGAAGCCAATTTGCAATCGCTACTTGAAAAAGGCTTGCATGAGTTTATTGATGAATTGCAGCTTGAAATCGGCAATCTCCATTTCAAAATCGCCGAAACCTGGTTCTTGCCAGTGGTAGGCTCACAACAACAATCCGCTTGATTTAATTTCCCCTATGTAATGCGCGTTACCAAAGGTAGCGTGCGTTTGCCTATTGTGTTTTTAATAAAATAGAATCGATCCGTAGGTTGGGGTGCAAACCCCAACAAAATTTTAAATTGAAATGCATTGTTGGGGTTTGCACCCCAACCTACGAAAAATGATCGGAATGAATGTAAACCGGGAGACAGTTAGTTGAATAATCCAAAACACTTTGTGATCTACGCAATGGGCACAGGCGGTGACATTGACCCCATGGTTGCACTGGCAACTGAATTGGTACAACGTGGACACAGAGTCAGTTTTTTATCCAATGATTATTTTGCACCGATTATTCAAGCGGCAGGTTGTGAGTTTGTATCGGTGGGCACAGTTGAACAATATCACCAAGGTAATAGTGTCACTGCCTGGGAGCGAGACAACCAATCGGATAATTTTCAGTATTATCACGCGCCTGCATTTGAACCTGCGTTTCGGTTTGTTCAGGCCTGCGCGACAGAAAAGGATTGTGTGTTGTTAGTGTTAGGGGAGCAAAACGGGGCTTCAGTAGCGGCCGAGAAATTTAATATCCCATTCGTTACATTCATGCTCTCACCAAATGTCATTTTTTCTGCGATTAGTCCACCTGCGCCTTTTCGCTGGATTGTTCCCAAGTATTTACCTTCATTCATAGTGCGACTATTGTTGCATCGATATCGCAAGGTTAGAGCCAAGCGTTTTTTTAAAGAACCACATCTTGCTGACTATGTGGCGGTTAGAAAGCGATTGGACTGCTTGCCAACATTTAAAAAAAATTCCAGCGCTGCGTTACAAATTGGTTTTTTTCCAGAATGGTTTGGCATGCCCGCGAAGGATTGGCCAAAGAGCATTCATTTAGTTGGCTTTCCTTTACAAAACCGCCCAAGCATGCAATCCCGATTTGAATTTGATCAGCTGGTTGAAAAATCGGGAGCGCCTATTATTTTTACTACTGGCACAGGTGTAAAAGATGTGTGCTCTTTGTTTGCTGAAGGGCGAAAAATTTGTGAATCATTACAACTGCCTGGTGTATTTGTGGGTGGTAATGACGGTGCGGAATTCTTACAAGGGTCTGATTGGTGCAAACATTTTAGCTATCTGGATTTTGAATATGCTTTTTCAAAAGCTCAAGCTGTTATTCATCACGGTGGAATAGGTACGACAGCACAAGCGATTAAAGCGGGAATTCCACAAATAATCCGTCCATTAAAATATGATCAGCCTGATAACGCAGACCGAATTTATCGATTGGGTTTGGGTACTTATGTATTGCCGGAAAAATTTACTGCGGAAGCGGTAATACCCATTCTTCGCAATATGCTACAAAAAGCAAAACAATCAAAAGCCTTGAGAAAATTTTCAGCAGAGGTAAAAAACAGCAGCGCTATCGAAAATGCGTGTGATTTGATTGAAGAAGCACTCCTCTCGTAGCGAGTGCGTGCATTCTAATTGCTTCTAAATTTACCTATTACCGAAAGTTGCTTCAGGGCCAGATTTAATACCGGTTTTCACCATCAAGGCTTCAATTAGCTTATTAACAACTGATGACGACTTTACTGTTTTTGTGGTTTTATTGTTCATAACAATACCTATTGGTTTTGGACACTAATTGCTAGCAGTGAATTCAGGACCAGATTTAATACCTGTTTTTACCATTAAGGCATCAATCAACTTATTAACGATTGATGACTTTACAGTTTTTGTGGTGGTTTGTTTTACTGTTTTATTACTCATAACAATACCCATTAGTTTAATGTTTAATGAATGGAAAACTGCTCTACGCTTTGTTCAGTTCAGAAGTAAGCAAAGAAAATTTAGGCTAAGCTATGAAGTTAGTCAATCCCCATCGCAACTAAGGATGCATGCATAACAGGGTCGCCGATGGTTCATTTTTTAAATTGTTCAGGATTTGCAATCTCGTCGCCGAATCCAGTGCACCGAGGCTTTCATCCAACAATAAAAAATCCGGATTTTGTAATAGTGCACGCGCTAAAAATACCCGGCTGCGCTCGCCTTGGGATAATTGCCAGCCCATTTCCCCGACCGATTGCAAAATACCTGCAGGCATTTTTTTTAGTAAAGGGGTAAGCCCTAACTTTTCACAAGCCCTTTCTGCATCTTCGACATCTTTTTGAGTTGGGGGCCAACTTCTGCCTAGCAGTAAATTAAACAGTAACGGGGCACTAAACATGTAATTGTCGTGATATTGCGGAACCCAACAAATGGTTTTGCGCCACTGCCGGTGCCCCATGCTGGGCAGATCACGGTCGTTGCAGAGTAGCCAACCTTGTTGCGGACTGGCCTGCCCAGCGAGCAGCGCAAGCAACGTGGATTTACCGCTGCCCGACTCACCCTGCAATAAGTACTGCTGCCCCTGCTGTAAATACAGGCTCAGGTTGTGAAGCGTTGGCTGTGTGTTGCTGTAAGCAAAACTGATTTGATTTGCGTTCAGGACAGAGGGCGAATGGCTGGCAGGAATATCACTGAGCGCATGGGCTTGAACGGCAGTGTTTTTCTCGGGCTGCAAAAGATCCTGAACATCCTGCCATGCACTCCAGGTGCGCACGAGTTGCTGTGCGCTGTCGGTAAACACATGCCATGCCTGCCAGACCAATAATATCGCACCGAGTAAAGCGACTAATTGAATTATGGATAACAAGGATAAAAAAATCCCAATGCATAACACTGCGCTGGCACAGATTAACCATAATCCGGGAATCAGCGTCTGTAAACGCAATACCCATTGATCAAATTGCAATGAGGTAGACCAATATCCCTGCAGCAGATGCTCTTCTATTTTGTGCCGTCGCTGCGGCGATGATTGCATCAAGCGGGTGCGATTGCCCTGAATGTGTTCAATGGTCAACTGACTCAGTTGTTTGCGTTGTTTAGTCCACTCGCGATAAGCGCGCGCGAATTTCACCATCAACACACTATTGGCCATTACAAACACAATAATGAACAACACCAGTGCCCACTGTTGGATCACTATGGTAATGGTCAGCCCAATCGCTATATCGATCATCGCATTGAGTGCAGCAAAGGCGCCGGGCAATGCATTGTGTTGCAGTCCGTCTGCCTCCATGGCTTGCCCGAGCAATTTGGCGGGGCCTTTGGTGGCTTGCGCTTCCGGCGTCAGCCGCAGTGCACTCGCTTGCAATTGCCGTTTAATTATCAAGCCGAGGCGAACATCCAGATGTACCTGACACATTTGCCCCAAGGCATTGAATGCCCAGTAACTCAACATGGCCAACAGCCAACTGAGCACAAGGCTGGTAGTCCATACACTGTGTGCAATTGCATAGCCCAACAGGCTCACACTACCGAGTAGCGTAACGCGCCCGGCCATGTGAGCCAACATAAAACCGGCGGCGAATTTGCCTAATCGTTCGCGGCCAATTGCCGTTTTCAGGTCGGCGGCGCAAGGTGTGCGCAATAACCACATAGCCTCAATCGGTTGTTGTGCAAATTGTTGATGCAGTAATAAGGCTCGCGCTTTTTGCAGGCGATTGCCGCGTAAACCCAATTCATCAAGCACTTGCACATTGGTGGGGTCAGCCGCGTAGCCGCGATCCTGATAAATAAATTCCATCACTGCAGTTTGGTCACACCAGTCGCTATTCCCATCAGGCATTAATAATTTCAGCTTTCGGCCTTTACATTGCGCCACCAATAAATAACCCGCTTGATCCTGATGATGCACTTGAATAATACCGGGGCAAAAACCTGCCAAGGTTTTCGGTAAATCGCTGTAGTTGGTTTTGATTGGCAAGGCCTCAATACCTATCGCCTCCGCGTAATGCACAATACTGATTTGTTCGTTATTGACTGGCGCGACTGTTGCGGAAGCGGGACGATCCATCCCCTGCACCAAACGATTAACCGCCTGTAAACGCAGGGATTCAGGCCAAATGAATTGATCAAACATGTGCAACCTCACTCGCTGGTGAAGCTGGTTGTAAGGGGGCTGATTTCTTCGGGCTTTCGTAATCCAAATGCCCATTCTGCATGCGCAATGATTGCCAACCCTGTTCATGCAAAAGTGTGTTCAGTACTTGCTGTTCACACGCGCGCAAATGGCTTAGCGCACTTCCAGTGTTTTCTAACAACGCTTGCGGCTCACCTTGCTCTATTAGTTGCCCGCTGCTCATCACCAATACCCGTGGAAATTTAATCGCTTCGCTAATATCGTGCGTGACGCAAATTAACGTCGCCCCTGCATGTTGGCTGCGCAGTTGCCGGAGTAATTGCTCGCGCGCTGCGCGATCCAAACCGCGACAGGGTTCATCCAGAATGACCAGGCGCGCCGCCTCCACACCCAAAGCACGCGCGATACGCACCCGCTGACCTTCTCCACCGGAGAGGCGCTTACCTTCTTCACATAATGGTGTTTGTAAACCCTGGGCCAAACCCGCCAGGACTTTGCCAAGACCCGACTCGCTCAACTTACCTCTGCCGTGATCGTAATTAATATTGTCCAACAGGCTTCTGTCCCACAATTGCACATTGGCATCCACCCAGGCCGTTTGTGCGCGCAATTGCTGCAGTGCTTGTGCATCCAATGCCTTGCCATCTACCAACAACTGACCACTTGAAGGCGAATGCCAACCCAATAGCAATTCACACAAACTGGATTTGCCCGCACCGGATTCACCCACAATGGCAATATGCTCGCCTGCAGCAATCGTCAAATTGATTGGCTGCAAAACACTATGGCCCGATACATTCAACGCGACATCAACCAAGTCAATCGTCACGCCAGTTGCTGTGTTTTCTTGTGTAGATAAAACACTGTTACCTGATTGAGTTTTTGCAGATAGGCCTTCCACTTCGGTGGCTTGCAATAACTCCACAAACAATGACAACACCAAACGATAATCAGGAATTTGCAGTAACAAACTGCTGAGGTGTTTAACCATAAATGGCAAACGCAATAACCAGTAAAACCATAACAGGCTGGGGGCGATTGCATCGGCAGGAACGGCTTTTGAAAACATCAGCCCGGCGATACACAAGAGCGAAACCAGATCCATTGCCAGCAAGGCAAGCGATTGCTGATTTTGCCTTTGATAATTGGTCTCGCCCCAGCGGCGCAACTGTATTTCTGTTTCTGCCTCAAATGTCTGTTGTGCGGCATGACTGCGAATAACACGCAAGCCCCTGAGCGAATCAAAATAAAACATACCCAGCAAGCCTGATTGAATGTCTGCACGGCTGGCAAATTCTTGCAGTGCTTTTTGTAGCAAACCGCTGCACAGCAACACAATCATTACCAAGCCTGAAGCCACCGCACCCGCCGTTGTATCCAGCCAGAAAATTCCCAGCAAGGTAAAAACTACCGAGGCAATCTGTTGCAGGATGGACACAAAAAATACCGGCAAATTGCGCAAGCGATACAGCCGGTGGCTGCGCCGCGCCATATCGGTCAATAACCGTGTGCGGAAATAGGGGTCGTGAATCTTGGGGATTTTTTCAAACAGGGCGATACGAAATTGGTGTTCAAGTTGTCGCCCGAGGGACAAGCTGATTGCCGCAATCGGAAATTCAATAAGCGTGCTGAGCACAATAAATAAAAACACTAAAGGGATAAAGGTGTTAAATGTTTGTTGGCCAAGAAGATCACTTGCACCCAGTAGCCCCTGAAATAGCAGTGCCTGAGTAGTGACGGTCGCCGCCGCTAAACCAATAATAGGTAACAACCATAGAAGCCATTTTTTCTGTTCAGGCAACAGTAAATTTAACAATACCTGCCAGGGATTCGGTTCAGGCTCTTTAACACGTGGATCAAGCGATAATGGCAAAGCAGGTGCATTTTCCGATTGCTCAGGAAGCACTCCCTGAATGCGCACCAGAACTGCCGCTTCAACACGCAAGGAACTATCTTCTTTTTTATCCTGAATCGCCCACCAATATTGACGGGGTACAACATCAACCCAGGGTTCGGATGATTGCAATGCACGTGTATATTGACGCTGCAAAAAAGTCAGTAGTTCAGCACCCTTATTCAACGCCTTACATTGGTACAAAGCTTCAGCCCAGGTAAGTGCTGCATCAAAACTGGCAATGGTTAGCCAATGGCTATTGTCATCTGCTGTATCAAGATTCAGTGTCAGATGTTGAAGTAAGGATTGTGCATCCGCACCGCTAATATCCAGCTTCTGCAAGCGGCGTCGACTCGCCTGCAAAAAATCCTCACTCATTGCCCAGCCCAACCACATTGCTTTGTCGAGGGACATGCGATGAAGATAGACGCGCTCTTTTAATTTCTTCCAACTGATCCAGTGGCGGCCAGATGAGGGGTCCATAATCTGCACCCAAGGACCCCAGCTGCGCCAGAGCACAATAAAATGGGTTAAGCCATTGGGTAAGCTGGTAATTAAAATAGAAGGAGCAACTGCCGCTTCCGGCAATTCAAACTGATTGAGCGGCACCAATACTTGCTGGGCATCCAATCCCAACTCACAGGCCAACTCTTCGATGGTATTAACTGAAGTGCCATCCACATCGGTTTGGCAAGCTTCGCGCAAGCGCCCGAAGTGAACCGGAATTCCACAACCCTCCAATACACTTTTTAAACAACTCGGGCCGCAATCCATTTGGGAGACCTGCATTACTTCGGGTGCCAACCATGCCGTTTTCATTGTGACAATCCTTTTTATTGTTGTGATTGGTTGCGACCAAGACTTTGCAATAACAACTCCCAAGGGGTGGCAGCGGCGACATTCACAATAATTTTTGCAGTCATACCTTGTTGAATCATCAAATGGTTATTGCCCGTTAACCTCAAGAGCACCCGAATATTGCCATCGCGCTCTGCTTCATTGATTTGCATCACCTGGGCATCAAGTGCGCCGTATTGCAACCAAGGAAAACTGTCCACCTGTACTTTTGCAGTTTGCCCTACCTGCAAATAACCTTGGGCATCAACCGGATTAAATTGTGCAACCACACGCAACTCGCCTTCTGGTACCAACGTTGCCAAGGTTGTGCCTGAGGGAACCCATTGCCCTTGTTGCAAAGGCATAACCTCGGCCACACGCGCTGCTTTGGGTGCACGCAAAACTTTATGTGCAGCGGCTTGTTGTTGTTCGGTTAATTGCGCTTCTAACGCGGCAATTCTGCTTTGCTGATGCGCAATATCCTGTGCAAAACGTGCACGTAATAAGTTTTCTTGCTCTGCCGCTTGATTGCTTTCTGTTTGAGTGGTTTTTAGCAGTTGGCGGGTTATTAATAAATGCTCATGAATTTTTTGTAGTTGTAATTGTTCTTTTTGAATTTCAATTTTTGAAACCGCACTGGTAGCACTTTGCAGCAATTTCACCATGGTCTTCTGTTGGTCGTATTGGGTTTGTGCATTAACCAATTGTGCGCGAGCAGATTCTATTTTTATTGCAAGAGCGTTTCGTAAAATCGTCAAAGCTTCTAATTCGCTGGTATGGGTATTAGCCATCGCGGCTAAGGCAGATTGCTGTTCATCCAAGGATTTCTGCAATGCGCGAATTTGTTTTTGCTCATCGTCAGTATTTATAATGACAAGCGGATCGCCTGCATTCACAAAATCACCTGTTGCTAACTGAATCTGATCTATACGTCCGTTTACTGAAGTGGTAATTGTAATAACCGGTTGGCCAGTATCAAAACTACCTTTTGCTTGTTTGGTAACACTTAGTGGAACAAAAAATAACCAGAAAAACCATAGTGACAACAAAGCAGCCAACACCAATACAAAAACAAAATTGCGACTATTAAGGTCAGCATTGATTGCAGCGAGGGTATCGGAGAAATTAATTGCCATGATGTTTACGTGGTGTAAGGCCGCTCAATTTTTCTTCAATGAGTGTACAGGCTTCGGCGATGGCATTGCTTGCCTGAACATCGGCAGAATATTTTTTTAAAGCAACATTGTCGTTTGCCTGATTTAAGAGTGATGACAAAATCGGAGCGACTGTTTCTGCTGTAAAAAACTCGGGGAGTACATAAGCGCCTAAACCCAATTTAGCAACTCGATTGGCATTATCAGGCTGGTCATATTTAATCGGGCGAATAAGCTGAGGAATGCCGGCTTTAATTGCTTGAGCGGTAGTACCAATACCGCCATGATGGATAATTGCTTTAGCTTTGGGTAGTGCATATTCAAAATCGATATAGTTTATGTGTGCACACAAGGGTGAACCTGCCAACTCTTCTTTACCCAACTCGCCACCGACAAATATTCCGGGGACTTGTAATTGCTCGCATATTTTTCGTCCTTCGCGAAAAATTTCTGCCACATCCTTCACCCCGGTGCCTGATGTAAAAATAATCGGCGAACCAAGTCGGGTAATAATTTCGTCTACCTGATCACGTGATTTTTTATCTGCACGATTTGCTAAATGAAACCCCAAGCACTGTAAATCCTTCGGCCAATCTTTGGGTCGCATGCCGTACCATTCAGGGAAGAAGGCTAACTGTAAGATCGCTGACGACTCTTCTTTATACTCATATGGACATCCTAAGCGTTCTCGTGTTGCTAAATACTCAGCGGTACAAGGGTAATTAAATTTGCGCATGGTATTATGTTTGCGGAAAGTGCGTAGCAAGAAACGTATGACAAAAGTTGGAAGTTTTTTGGTAATTGTCCAGCACTGGGGCGCGGGTGGGCTAATTGCTGAAAAAATATTGGCTGATAAAAGGAACTTGATGAATGGAATTTTATTTTGTATGGCAGCTACAGCAGCGCCATTTTCTTCCCCAAGAGATATAAGTACAGTTTCTGACTTATTTTTCAAGCTATTAACATAATTAAACGCAGGTTCAAAAGCCGGTGCCTGATAAAACTCAAAGGTGTCAGTATCGTTACCAATCTGCCATGCATCGACACTATTACCCCTATGGTATTGTTCCAGTGTGCCGACTGAAAAAAAATCAAGCCCTGCTTTTGTAGTACGGCACTTAAAATAGTCATTTGTCAGTAATGTAACCTTATAACCTCGGCTTTTAAATTCCTCGCCAACTTTAATCATAGGATCAATGTCGCCACCAGTTCCCAGTGCGTAAATCACTAGATCGAACATTTCATTTTGACTCTTATTCTATTTGCCACAACAGTAACTGATTGTAAATGTGTGTGATTTGATTGAAGAGGCACTCCTGTCGAAGCGAGTGCGCGAAAATTAATTGCAACAAGTAAATTCAGGGCCGGATTTAATCCCCGTTTTCACCATCAAAGCTTCAATTAACTTATTAACTACAGACGATTTTGCAGTTTTTGGACTGGGTTGCGTTACTATTTTTTTCATAAAAACCTCTATTGATTTAAGGGATGGAACATTCAACTATGGCACCAATTCATGGTGCCTCGGAAACTCTAGCACATTAACACTGTGCTAGCACTCCTGTCCTGGTGAGTGCCTATATACCAGTAACTTTTAACCGACGGTTGCTTCGGGGTCAAGATAATAGGCGGCTTGTTTGTCGTTGGATTTATACAGGCCGAGCAAATGAAATATCCATGATCCTTTAAATGATTCGGTTAAAGTAATAGGTTTATCGAAATTATTTTCAAAGTCTTCATCAGTTTCTTTTGTTGATGTATCTATATTGAATATAGTTAGTAGACTACTTTTAATTTTCACATTTTGGTTGGCTTTTTTATAAGTAAATGTCAATGTGTCGCCAACATTCATGGAGGCAGGCATTTTATTTTTATCAAGCGGAGGCACAGCAGCGGGGACGCTGGTGACTTGATAATCCACCTGAGTAACCTGATCAGGGTCAATACAGTCAGGAAATAAAAGTGTGAGTGTGTAAGCAGTAGAGTTTTCAGACATAACGTATTCCTCGTTTTATGGGATTAAAATTTTCCACTTTCGCGACGTAAATTAACTAAATCGGGTTCTGTTTGAATTAATTTTAATGGGTAGCCTAATTCAACTGCTTTCGTGAGGGCAATTATTGCAGCTTTGCGATTACCTAATAACTCATGAGCTAGACCAGTGCGAAATTGAACATTAGCATTTTTCGGTGATAATTCAATTGCACGTGCTAATAAAGGCATAGCTCGTGTGTTATCACCTAGTCTTGCCGAATACAAACCCATACGTGAGATTAATGTAACATCGTCTTTCCTACGTTCTAAAAGTGGTACAAGTAAATCACGCGCTTTTTGGTATGCGTTTTTCGCTTCAGTCTCGCGTCCCGGAATCCAGAGCAAAGCGTCAGCCAAATTCGCCCAAGCCAAATGGCTGTTTGGATTTCCTTTGGTTGGGGACACAGCTGCTTCAAAACTTGCGGCAGCAGCTACATAGTCGCCTTTATGGAACAGCGCTGTACCTAAATTGCCGTGTAAATATTCACTGGAACGAATTTGTAATCCCTGTTGCAAAACTTGCATAGCTTCTTCAGTGCGATTTTGGCGATCCAGTACAACATAAAGGTTCGCATAAGCATCAACAGCATCGGGTTGGATTTGAATACTTAGTCTGAAAGCTTCTTCTGCTTTGACATAATTGCTCTGTCTAAAATAGGCAATACCCAGCAAATCAGCAAAAAATCGTTCCTTTGGGAATTTAGTAAATCCTTGTTGTGCAAGTTGAATAGCTTCATCAAAACGCTGGGCAGAAATTAAAGCTTCGATCTTTCCTCGCCATGCAAAAATATTAGTAGGTTCAAGTGTTAAAGCTTGGTCAAAGGTAACCAGTGATTTATCCAGTTCTGATTTGAGGGTAAAAACTATTCCTTGCGCTACCTGAGCGAGTGCAAGCTGGGCGTTGAGTTTTAACGCCTGTTGTGCACTGGCCTCCGCTTTTTGCAACCAGATATGGTCTTCTCTGTCACCTTTGTAACGATAGCTATAGACCAACGATAGGCCTGCAACAGCAGCAGCATTATTGGAGTTGTGTGAAAGAATTGTGTTAAAACTTTTTTCTACCGCATCCAAGCTACCTGGTCTATCGAATTGCTTAAGCGCTTCCATTCCTTTATTGAATTCACGCGCTTGTGAGTAGGGCTTTTCTGATTGATTTATAGAAACCCCATCACTATTTTTTTCTGGTTGCAGTTGCCAAGTTGCAAATCCAGCAACAAGTAGTACAGTGAAAAAGCCAATACTCAAACCGATTTTATTTTCTATCAGGTATTTTTTTATCAACAGCCAACGCGATTTTTTCTGAGTTTTTTTGTTGGAGGCCGTAAACCGCGTTTCAAATGTCGGGTGATCTTGCGTAATGCCAGATTTTGTTGAACTACCCAAAGGCAAAATGATTGCTTGTGTATCGTCATTTAATGCGGTGGATTCGCGAACGAGATTGACCAGCCGTTCAAACTGCCCTGCAACCCAGTGCGTATTGTCGGGGCGATTGTTCGGATCTTTGGATAAAAGTTGGCCGAGCAAATCAATCGCTTCGATTGGCAATTCCGGATTGTGTTGATGTGGATTGGTTGGGGTTTCGGTGATGATGCGTTGCATCACTTGCAATTTGTTGCGTGTATCGCCAAAGGGATGAGCGCCGCATAATAATTGGTAAGCGAGAATGCCGAGTGAAAATAAATCACTTTTAAAATTAATCGATTCGCCTTTTGCTTGTTCGGGTGACATTGAGCAATAACTACCGGCGACATGATCCGTCAGCGTCATATTAAAATCTTGTGATTTGGCAATGCCGAGGTCGGTAATTTTTGCCAAACCATGTTGGCTGATTAAAATATTTTCCGCTTTTAAATCGCGGTGAATAATGCCCGCGTCGTGTGCGACTGCAAGGCCTTCAGAAATTTGTACGAGCCATTTCAATCGCTGTGTAATGGTCACCAAATGTTCACGCAAATGAACGTGCAGGTTTTGACCATCCACCAATTCCATCACCAACGCCAGTTGGTCGGGTGTTTCGATGTAATCGTAAATTTGCACTATGTTGGGGTGATTCAATTTGGCGAGTAACAAAGCCTCGCGTTTGAAACGCTCGATGTAATGGGCTTCGAATAATTCACGTCGCAAACATTTAATCGCAACCTCGCGCTCCAAACGCGTGTCGCGTGCACGATAAACCAAGCCCATTCCGCCGTGACCAATAGAGGTCAATAGCTGGTAATGCCCGAGCTGGATGGCATCGGTTGATGTTAAGGGTGTACTGGTGGTCATGGATACATCAATTGTTGTTATCAAGAGGCAAAGACAGACTGAGTGTAGCACCTTTATAGACGGTTAATTTTTCACAGCCGAAACGAATTCTACCACCGCGTCGTTCGATTAATGATTGTTGCCCCAGAACATCGGGCAGGCTGTCGGCGAATTGTTTGCGCGCGCGAAAAATCTGGATATTCATATGAGTGCTGTCCAGGCCCAGCTCTGCGCCCAGTTGGTCCGCATAAACCCAGCCCTGGCTTTCGTTATCCAATCCGCGTGCGGCATCTTCTGCGCGGTGACGAGCCAGTTGTAACAGTAAATAGTGGTGTGTACGTATGCCCAAATCCAAGGATTGCTGATGATGCAATTCCAGTTGGGTAGTTTCTTCATCCAGACTCAGGTGAAACACAAATTGGTAATCATTCAACTGGCGCGAGGATTTGACTTCAGTCGGGCCGTATATTTGTACCTGCATAAATTCCCAGATGACACCGTCGAATACCAGTCGATCACCATCGGTAATTTTGCGCGGTTGTGAGTCATGCCGATTGAGCGCTTCGAGATACCAACACTGGGATGAGTCCTCGAAGTAGAGCGCTATTTCCGGTTGTTGGGTGTCGGGTAATAAATGATAGCGGGCCAGGGGTATGGGGTTGATCTGCCCTTGTGATTGATCCACAGGCCAGAGCATATCGCAGGGTGGACTCAAGTCCTCAACTTTAAATCCCGGATCATCCTGATCGGCCAGATGAATCTCATCACCGACATTCAAGTCGCGGCTGTCGCCCTGATTGAGTCTGTAGCCATTGATCAGGGTTCCGTTCAGACCCAGGCTTTTCAAGCACCAGTGATGTCCGGTCCATTCAATGGCGGCGTGTAATTTGGAGATATAGGGTTTATCGATATGGGTATCGACACTATTGGCCAGTCGGCCAAAGGTGTGATGGGCAGCCAGAGGAAAGCAGCTATTGGTTGATTGGTCCAGCAAATAAGCCATAGGGTCGGTCGCTGTAATCTCGTGTAATGTGCAATTGGTTATTGAGCGACTAGAGTGCCACAAGAGGCTGGGGTTTTCCCAGTAATTGTGAGATGAATCATGAGGGGACGATCATGGTCGCGCTGTTCCAAATGGTAATCAATAACATGTCGTATCAACCTTCTATAGTAAAAGCCAAGCCCTCGGTAATGGCCAAATGGGTGCCGGTCAATAAGAGTTTTATCGCCCTCTGCAAAATTATTTTACGCTCTGCCGTCGAACGCCTGGGGCTGTCGCACGCGGCAATAACCCTGCGTTGTGTTAGTCATCAAGGTTATCGCCATCTATTGCTGGTTGACGATGAGCGCGATCTGCAAATGTCTGCCATAGGGCCTGTGGAAGAGTTTCTTATCTCAACACAGGAAGCCAATAGCTCACCTTTCGAAGACTTTATCGCTGATTCTGCCTTCAGCGTGGCGCTCAACTTCAGCGCTCCCAGAAATATGCCGCAACGATTGGGGTATCTGGTGGTACAAGCGGGGCCGGGGATAACGCTTGAGCAAGCGCAGATCGGTGAAGAGTTGAACCAATTGGCAGATCAAATTGTTCATATTATTGGTCGTTACCAAACCCGTTATCGTGCGATGCATTTATATGGCGATCGTCATTACTGGGTGGGTAATAGTCTGGCATTGCGCCAATTGGATCAGCGGATAGATCAATTGGCCAAAGGGAATCAGCCAGTGCTGATTCGCGGCAACAAAGGCAGTGGCAAAATTATCGCCGCACGCAGCCTGCATTGTTTGTCTTGCGCTCACACAGCGCCCTTTGTTGAATCTGATTGCAAGGATTGGACTGTTGGCACAGCGGCCAAGGTACTGCACTCTCTGCATCACTCAGCAAGAGGCGGCACTTTATTTTTGCGCAATGTGAATATGTTATTCAGTGCAGATTTCCAAGCCTTGCGTAATTTTTGGCGAGTTGTAGCCAGCAGTCATTACGATGGCCCGCAGGGTTTACGTTTGGTGATGAGTTTAAGTCGCAGGGACACTGAGCTGGCGAGCTATCAAGCGCACTGGTTGGCCGAACAAACAGACGAATTAATCCTGCCGGATTTATCAGAACGACGCGAAGATAGACGTGATTTAGCGCAGTTCTACCTAAATCAATTTGCACTTACCGGCGATTGTGATTTAACAGAAGCTGCCTGGGAATTATGGGAAACCACTGATGCTTTGGTGAGTGTCGATCAACTTAAATTGATCGTGCAAAAACTCACTTTAATGACTGAAGGTGGTGATCTGGTTACAGCAGATGAGTTGCGTAAATTTCTGGCGTAGGCCGTAAAACAAAACGGCGCAATACTGCGCCGTTGAGTCAATCAATTCTTAGTATTAATTTTTCGATTCATCCCAGACTTTGCCGGATGCAGTTCCATCTTTGCCGGGATTAAATACTTCAACCGCCATGACTTGATAAGTTGGGTCATCACTTGCATCAAAATTATTCATGTTAGGTAATATCCATCCTGTGTCTGCCCATGCTTTTACGTGATCAGCAAAAATAATTTTGTGGTCTTTGCCCAATTCTTGTTGAGCTGATGGTTTGCTCCAGTATTGATAAAAAGTAGTGGGGCCGTTAATCGAGGGCTTTTCTGTGCGAACGGAACGATAAGTGGAATATTCAATGCCATTGCTGATAAATTTTTTGCCAAACACGCCATCTTTACTCGGGTCATAAGTCCAGCGTTGCAAAATATAATATTCCACCAAATGCGCAGGGTCAGATTCTGGCATAGTTTTGTCGTAACCCCATCCATACAAAGCAATATAACTCGCACCGCTTTCTTGATTAAATCGGTAACCAATCACGCGGTTTTTATCACCATAATGCCAACCCGGGCCACCGACATAATTGTAACCACCACCTTGCCAGGTAACATTGAAACTGCCATCCGTATCCATAGTCAGTGAGGTGTTGCCACCATCTTTCCAGTGAGTGAAGAATAAGTTGCCAACATGGCCTGTTGCATGGGGTTGGGTGATTACCGTCTTTTGCGAAAATTTTTGAGTGTAAGCTTTGAATTTGGTTATGCCAGCCGTTGCTGATTGTTTGGTCTCAGTAACTGTATGATCCTGGGCGCAACCCATCAGGCCGCTCAGAATTACCAATGATCCAAGAAGGTGTTTCAACATCTTTTTCTCCGCTATGCACATTCACTGAAGATGAAAGGCATATTAAATTGATAAATTAGAAGTAAAAATTACAAGTTAATATCCAAAAAAAATTGGACAGGTTGATTTGCGGTATTAACCAAAAGTTAACAGCGACAATATAGTCACAAGGCGTGTCTTTATCAAACCGGATTAATCCGATTAACGGGCTATCTGCATGAAAATATTTTGTCATACCCGAAGGGTATCCAGTGACTTAAAGGCTTGGACAAATACTGTTTATCCAAATAAAGAAATGTATTGTTTCGAAAATATTTTTTATTTATCTGTCATCCCCGCAGGGGAGTCAGTGACTTATTGAAAATCCAGGGCACTGGATGCCCTGCGGGGCATGACGATATCGCGCAAAAGTTTTTATTTAATGTTCATCTGCATTAATCAGCCGCAACTGTTTCCAATAAATCAGAATCAAACAACGCCGAAGGCGGAACGACTTTTTCATTCAGTGGAATATTATCGCCGTAACGTTCTTTAAGTTTGGCTTTCACTACAGGGTGGGTCAGATCAAAACTGCCGAGTTTGGCGAGTGGAGCCAGTTCTATGTCAGCGGCTTTGTATAATTTCCACACCAATTCCGAGCAATAAATTTTTTCGTCAGTCCAACTGAATGGAAAGTCATAAGGCTTGCCCTGATAAACACCGGTGTTTTTGACGATAGTGTTTACCGCTTGTTCGGATAATGGTTTTTTCATGCGTTTGGCAACAAAGTGTTGTTTATCACCTTGATTAACCCAATCTTGCCATGAGGTGTATTTCACCGGCCCCACCGCTTCAAACACCATGGGCTCACCATTCTTCATAATCACTATACCGACATGGCTGTATTGCGAATGGGTTGCCAACTGAATTGCACGGCTTTGGTCAGATAACATCACCTGAAAAACCACATCACCGGTTTGCGGTTGATAATCGGCAAAAGTGAAACTGCTGATGCTTAAGAGAATTAATAGAAATAGTTTTTTCATGAGTTTTTCCTGTGTTTTTTTGTTAGAGATATTTCCGCATGACGATTCCGTTTGCTTTCTCAGGTTCTGAACCAAAGAAATTATCCAGTGTCATCAAGTATTCAAATCCTGATTGTTCATAAATAGTTTTGGCGGATGTCCAATGTTCGTTAACCAATAAAATAGCTGATCTAATTTTCGGAAAATTGTTGGCGAAATAATTCAGCGATTCGGTAAATAATTCCCGACCTATGCCTTGCCCGCGATAATCAGGATTAATGGTCATGGAGCTGATATAAATTTCGTTTCCATCCAGGTCATGACGATTATCGATGCTGTGGTTCAATGCAAAATAGTCAGCCGATGGCGCAGGGTGATAATTCCATATCTCTGAAAATAGACAACCAACACAGGTTTCATTTTTATAAGCCATTAACGAACCTTGCGGAAAAGTGGCGATGCGGCTGGCGTAGACTTCGCGCGCTTCCTGCAAATGATCCACAAATCCTTTTGCTTCCAGATCCATAATCTTATCCAAATCTGCTGTGGTTGCTGCTACAAGTCTGAGTGATGTCATAATCAATATTAAAACGTAATGCCCGTGCCTAAATACCAATTCCAATAATTGGCTTTGGTTTCACCGGGTTCGCCAAACAATTGCCAATCTACGCCTGTACCAATCATTAAAAAATCAAATTTTAATCCGATCTCGGCGTTAGCATCAAAAAAAGCTTCCCAATCATTCATGTCGGGATCTTTAAATTTAAAGCGACCCTTACCGACACCAAATGCACCAATCAAATAGACATTCGAATCATTAATATCAAATACGGGTCCTCCAATTCCCACCGACGCAGTTTCCACTATTGCATCGGGAATATCTGCATCCAGATTGGTTGTTGAACGAGTCGCCGCTATATAAAAAGGCGACACAATCAACCGCCCGCCAATACTCCGCTCAAAATGCATATCGTATTTTTCAAAATTATCGTTACGCGAACCAAAGTAACTAAAATCCGGCTCATCGGCATTGACCACTCCCCAGGGTGCATACTTGAGTTGTATGACCACTGGGTATTCTTCGGATGCGTGACCTGAAGATGTACCAAAAATCAAAATGATAAAGATCAGTAATTTTTTCATGAGTATTCGATTGTGCAACAAAGAAAGGAGTTTAAAACCATCAATGGATTCAGGATAATTATACCTACAAAAAATTTACAAACTCTGAATCATATCTTCCTGTACTGAAGTTACATCAACAGCGACTGTGAGTTGTGGCGAGTGGCCGCCGCCGAAGATGACACCTTTGAGTGGGGTTACGTCGGAATAGTCGCGGCCCCAGGCGGTGGTGATGTATTTATCGTTCACCATTTGATTATTGGTGGGGTCGAATTCGAACCAGCCTTCGCCGGGGGAATAAACGGCAAACCATGCGTGGCTGGCGTCGGCGCCAATGAGTTTGGTTTGGCCTGCGGGTGGAAGAGTTTCCAAATAGCCGCTGACATAAGCCGCGGGAAATCCCAGCGAGCGCACACAGGCGATTGCCAGTTGTGCGAAATCCTGACAAACACCGCGTTTGTGTTTTAATACATCGGCAATGGGGGTCGCGACATCGGAAAATTCCGGATCAAATTGAAACTCCTGATAAATTTTTCGAGTGAGCGCCATAACCGCAGATAAAAAAGGTTGGTCGTCAGCAAAACAATCCTGTGCATAATCCGCAAAGTCCTGATGTTGTGCAATTAAGGGTGAGTTCAATAAAAATTCGCGTGCGCAGATACTGGCCCAGTCCTGATGTTGGTGCAATAAATATTTTGCGTAAGCACAGGGGGTTCCAAAATCCAGATTGGTATTTTGATTGCTCTCTTTAATTTCCACTTCACTGGTGACGGTTAATTCCAATCGCGTGTGATCTTTCTCAATCGCAAATTGAATAAAGCGATTACCAAAATAATCCAGATGTTCAAATCTGTGGCTGGTATCGGGCAAGGTTTTGATTTGAATATTTTCAACCCGCTGCCTGTCGGTATTGCGGGGTAATAAATAAGCCAGGTTGTGGCACTGGCTTACCGGCAAGGCGTATTCATAAATGGTTGTATGTTGGACTCTATATTTCATAATGGGTCCTGCCAGCTGCTATCTTTTACCAGAAGTTGTGGATCTTCCGCGTGATCGAAATACCGATGGCTGATCGCTTTTGCAGTTTGGGTGATCAAATATTGCAAGCGCGATAGTAGTTGATCCAATTCGCCACGAATACCGGTAGTTGCTTTGGTGAGATCGGATAACTCACTCAAACGCAATGCGGTAGTGGCTTCAAGCAATAATTTGTTTTTGGTTCCAAATTCGTTTTGATCGCCGGGTAAATCTTTAAAGTAATGATCCAGCTCTTGCAGTTGATAAATAAGCGAGCGCGGATTTTTGCTGTTCAACAAAATTAATTCCAGCGCTTGCTCCAGTTGTAAACCATTTTGATAAATACGGCGATAGGAAATTAAGGCTTCGCTGGATAACAGCGCCGACTCGATCAAAGTCTCTTGTTCAACTTCATCAAAATCAGCTGTTAGCAATGCGCGTACACTACTGGCGATTTGTAAACAGCGTTCGAGACGACGGCCGATTTCAATAAAGCGCCAACCTTGATCGCGACTCATACTTTCATGAATTAAACCTGCCAACCCTAACATGCTACTAATCAAGGGTGACAGTGCTTCTTCAGGTGCTGAAATTAAGGCTGCATCAAAAGTGGATTTTAATTCTTGCAGTTGATCGCCAATGTTATTGAGCAGGCGTTGCGTGTCACTGGAAAATTGTTCGCGCACTTGCTCAGCGGCCACTATCATCGCTCGCAAATTATTGGCAATACTACCATTGCGTTGTTGATCCAGAATGATGGAGACGAGTTCCGGTTGTGGATCATCAAATAACTCTTCATGAAATGTGGTGAAGCCCGGGTAAGTTGAGGTCACATGGGTAACGGCTGCCAATAAAGCTTTAGTAGCAGATTCCGGCAATTTTTCAGTTTTATTTAATTGAATAAACACTGTGCGCAATAAACGCAGAGCTGATTCAGCGCGCTCGGCATACCGGCCCATCCAAAATAAATTTTCAACCACGCGGCTGGGCAAGGAATCTTGCGCATTGGTTTGTAGTACTACATTACTATTGCGCAGGCTTAATTGTTTTTCCGGTTCGGATGCCAACACCCAGGTATCTTTTGACACTGAGCCGCGTTGGTTGGAAATAATTTGATTATTAATATCAAGATTCACCCGGGTTAATCCGCCCGGCATCACCACATAGGATCCATCACAAGCTACAGCAAAACTGCGCAATAAATTCCGGCGTGGTTGTAATTCCCGGTTGTGCCATGTAGGTGATTGACTGCCGAGCATAAATTCTTGCGCGGCAAATTGTTGTGGATTTTTTCGAATACGATTCTGCCAGGCTTGCAGTTTGGTATCGTCAAGCTCCGCGCCATAGACTTCATACAAGCCGGGGCGGCGATAGGTAGGTTTGATTAATAAATGTTTTAAATTTTGACACACATATTCAAGATCATCGGGGTTACCACACCACCAGGTTTTCACTGACGGAATGCGCAACTCGCGACCGAGAATCGCTTTGCTTATTTCTGGCAAATAACGCAAGAGTGCAGGATTTTCCAACACACCGGAACCCAAAGGATTGGCAATCGCCACTCGCCCCAAACGTGCAACTTCCAATAATCCCGGCACGCCTAAACGCGAATCACCTTTTAATTCAACTGGATCACAATAGATATCATCAACGCGACGCAAAATAACATCGACCCGTTTTAAACCTTCAAGCGATTTCATCCAGACGTAACCGTTGCGAACCGTTAAATCGCCACCTTGCACCAAAGGAAATCCCAAATAATTGGCGAGATAGGCGTGTTCAAAATAGGCTTCGTTAAAAATACCGGGCGTTAACACCACAATTTGTGCAGCACCGCCGTTGGGATTAAGTTGCTGCAAACCCTGACGCAAGCGCGCAAAAAATAATGACAGTCGGTGCACCTGGCAATCGCGAAACAAACTGGGAAAAACCCGATTCATTACGGTACGGTTTTCGAGTGCATAGCCTGCGCCCGATGGCGCTTGAGTGCGATCACCCATAACGCAGAATTGGCCTTTGTCATCGCGCACCAAATCAGCGGCATGTAAAAACAATTGATGCTTGGCGGCTAACTTTATGCCATGGCATGGGCGTAAAAACCCCGGGTGAGAAAATAATAATTCGGGCGGAATAATTTTGCGGCGTAACAAATGTTTTTCGTTGTAAAAATCCTGAAGAATTAAATTCATTAATTCTGCGCGTTCAGCCAAACCTGATTCAATGCGCTGCCATTCATCACTGGCAATTAACAAGGGAACCGGATTCATTTGCCATTGTTGGTTGGCTTCCGGTTCGTCGTAAATTTTAAAGGTGGCGCCATCGTCACGCAGAATGCGCTGCGCTTTTTTTTGCCGCTCTTCAATTTGTTCTTTGCCGAGGCTTTGCAAACTTTGCAATAGATATTGCCAATGCTCTCGCACACTGCCATCGGCATTGTGCGCTTCGTCCGCCATAACCACTGGTTGCTGAGCGGAACTTTGCTCCTGGGTTTGGCTGGATATTATTGTGGGTTGGGTAGAGTTCATAATTGTTTGGCAACTGTGTAGGGGCAGGCCCCCGTGCCTGCCCGGGCGGCCACAGGGGGCCGCCCCTACGATTGGTTATTTCCGCAAATCCAGAGTATAGGGGAATTCGTCCGCAACTTCCTCCATAGGTGGCGCCATGGGTCTTGGTGGATGTTTGTGTGCAAAAAATTCCCGCAATATTTTGCCTGCTGGTGTAATCGGTAGTGCACCGGGTGTGTGATTGATATCGAAGAAGCGATTGCCGCGGCGAGATTCTGCTTCGTTGGCATTGACCGGGAAGCGATCATAACTGCGGCCACCCGGATGACTGACGTGATAAGTGCAACCACCAATCGATTTACCATTCCAAGTATCAATCAAATCAAACACCAACGGCGAATGAATGCCAATGGTTGGATGCAAAGCCGAAGGCGGTTGCCATGCACGATAACGCACACCGCCAACATACTCGCCATGTTTACCGGTTGGATTCAAACACACGCGACGACCATTGCAGGCGACGACATAACGGCTCGGTGTTAATCCTGAAACTTTTATTTGCAAACGTTCGAGTGAAGAATCCACATAACGCGCAGTACCAAAGCTGGTAATTTCTTCACCCAATACATTCCAGGGTTCAATCGCCCAGCGCAATTCAATTTCAATATCATCCAACTGCACGCGGCCATAATGTGGAAAACGAAATTCTTCAAATGCAGCGAGCCATTCCAATTGAAATGGATATCCATTTTCGTTGAGATCACGCACTACATCGCGCAAATCTTCCCACACAAAATGCGGCAACATAAATTTGTCGTGCAGCGCGGTACCCCAACGCACTAAGGGTTTGCTGTAAGGATTATTCCAGAAACGCGAAATCAAACAGCGCAACAATAAAATTTGCACCAGCGACATGCGCGAATGCGGCGGCATTTCGAAACCGCGAAATTCCAGAATTCCTTGACGACCACTGGCGCTGCCAGCTGCATATAATTTGTCGATACAAAATTCGGATCTGTGTGTGTTGCCAGTGATGTCGACTAATAAATTTCGCATCAGTCGATCGACTAACCAGGGCTGATCCACTTCACCGGTCGGCATATGTTTGAATGCAATTTCCAATTCATAGAGTGCATCATCACGCGCTTCATCGACTCGCGGTGATTGGCTGGTAGGGCCAATAAATAATCCGGAAAATAAATAGGAAAGACCGGGATGATGTTGCCAATAAGTGACCAAGCTGCGTAACAGATCCGGGCGACGCAAAAAAGGGCTGTCGAGTGGTGTGTGCCCACCAAAAGTCACGTGGTTGCCACCACCGGTTCCTGAATGTCGGCCATCCAACATAAATTTTTCTGTGCCCAATCGCGATTGTCGCGCATCTTCATACAAGGCTTCGGTGTTAGTAACTAATTCTTGCCAGTTGTTGCAGGGGTGAATATTCACTTCGATCACACCTGGGTCAGGTGTTATCAGGAATTTTTTCAATCGATAATCTTTCGGCGGTTCATAACCTTCAATCACCACTGGCATATTTAAAATCGCTGCCGTATCTTCAATCGCTTCGATCAATGCAATGTAATGTTCGAGATAAGTGAGCGGCGGCATAAAACAATACAGCCTGCCTTCACGTGCCTCAAAACACATCGCCGTGCGAATCACATAACCGGCTTCAATTCGGTTTTTCTTTTGCGAAATATTTTTTTCAATTTTGGCATCCCCTCCCCTGGCAAGGGGAGGGTTAGGGTGGGGTCTTTCGGTTTTGGCAGAAGTTTGTTGGGCAAAACTTGCATCAACAATTTCGCCGCTAATTCCATGACCAGATAGAGCAACAGACGCGGGCGATGGCGAATTAAACTCCACACGTCCAGTCTTTAATGCCAGCATTTGCTCACCACTGGGTGCGAGAGGTGGCTTTGGTACGGAAACATCGGATTGCGCTTGATACTTTTCAAATTCATGCTCTGGAAATTCCAATGAATTTAGCGGCAAACGCAAGCCCAAAGGTGAATCACCCGGAATTAAATAGAGATGATCGCGTCGCATTTTCCAGCGCCCGGTTAACCAATTGTGATGCAAATAATTCCATTCAATTGGCAACACATAACCGGTTGGATTATTTAATCCACGCGACAAAACTTGCGCAATGCGTCGACGCTCCAATTCATCTTTTAAATCCGCTTTCAGTGGATCAATATTGGCGGGCAGATTTTGTTCTGCCCACAAATAATAAAGTGTGTCTTCATATGCAGGGATTAAATGATCGGCATCGACATCAATTTTTTCACAAAAAATTTGTGAAAATCGTTGCGCATCTTGTTCAGTAAAACCATAGCTGTGATCAAAGCGCGCCAGCCATTTTGGATTACGCCAAAGCGGTTGGCCATCCGTTCGCCAGAAGCATCCCAAAGCCCAGCGCGGAATTTCTTCACCGGGATACCATTTGCCTTGGCCGTAATGCAATAAACCGAGTGGCGCAATGCGTTGACGCATACGCAGCAATAAATCTTTTGCCAATCGCAATTTATCTGCGCCCAAGGCTCCGGTATTCCATTGTTCGGATTCCATATCATCAATGGAAACAAAGGTGGGTTCACCGCCGGTAGTCAAACGAACATCCTGTTCAATTAATTCTTGATCAACCGCAGCGCCCAAAGCGTTGATGGTTGCCCATTGTTCTTCGGTATAGGGTTTGGTTACGCGTGGGTCTTCCAATACGCGGAATACTTCGTTGCTGTAGGAAAATTCCACTTCACATTTTCCGGTTGCACCGGTAATCGGCGCAGCAGAAATAGGATCAGGTGTGCAGGCGAGAGGAATGTGGCCTTCGGTTGCTAACAAACCTGAGGTAGGATCCAATCCAATCCAGCCAGCACCCGGAATAAAAATTTCCGTCCAGGCATGCAAATCAGTGAAATCATTTTCGGGGCCGCTGGGGCCGTCGAGTGCTTTAATATCGGCAGTAAGTTGCACCAAATATCCAGATGCGAATCGCGCGGCATAACCAAGGTGACGAAAAATTTGTACTAACAACCAGGCACTATCGCGGCATGATCCTTTTTTTAAGGTCAGAGTTTCTTCGCAAGTTTGCACGCCGGGTTCAAGGCGAATGCCGTAACCAATATCCTGTTGCAGTTGTTGATTGACCGTCACCATAAAATCGTTAATGTGCCAGGGCTTGTCGCTGACTTGACGATGTTTGATTTCCTGGCGAATTTTTTCCACTCGCGCTTTTAACAACGGTCCTGATTCGGTGATTTCCAAATAGGGGATTAATTCTTTTTGTAATTGCTCGTCATATTCGAAGGGCAAGTGTTGCGCATAATCTTCCACGAAAAAATCAAAGGGATTAATTGAGGTCATGTCCGCCAGAACTTCAACTTCAATCGATAATGATTCACTTAATTCCGGGAATACCAATCGCGCTTGAAAATTGCCGAAGGGATCTTGCTGCCAATTGATAAAGTGATTTTCCGGTTTGATTTTGAGTGAGTAGCTATGGATTTTCGTGCGGCTGTGGGGTGCCGGGCGCAAACGCAACACATGCGGATAAATTAGTGTGGGCCGATCAAATTGATAATGCGTTTTATGATGTATAGCGACACGTATAGCCATAAAATCCACTCGAGGGTTAGTGATCCAAATTGGCGCAGCATAACAGGGCATCGCCGCTAAAATGGTGCGGCGATCTGCAGAGTAACACGGGTTTCACGTAAAGAAGCCAATGTAATCGAGTTAGGTTACGCAATAAATACACCAGTTTGCTATAGCAGCGTTCGATTGCGTCGGGCTATTGAGTGGATGATCTGTGGCGAATTAATCCCACCAGAAAAACCAAATGTTTTGTTTGAATAAAGTAGCAGCCAGGTTTTCAACAGTTTCTACACCCTGGTCAACTATATCAGCGCAGTATAAATATTGTTCCATTGCCAATTGCATGGCGTCCTCTTTGGTTTGCGGCGGGTTTTCAACCCAGGCTTCAATCACATCGTGGCTGACACCTACAATTTTCGCACCGTATTTTTCTTCCCAATATTTCCAAATCGCACATTGCGCTTCAGGCTCAGGGCATTCATTCCATCCACCGTAACGAAAATACGCCGGAATTTGCCAGTTGGCCTCTGCATTAATTTCAACACCGATTAAATCCTTTATTGGCTTACCGGTTAACAAATCGTTCGCGAGACTAAACGACATCTCACCCGCTTTTTCGCCAGTCCATTCGAAGTTTGCTATGTCTTCTTCATCAAAATCATCATCGTCTTCATCAACATCTTCCGCGTCGAAATCTTCATCCATGCCGTACTCTTCCTGATTACTAATCATTCTTTCCCTGAACCATTTTTCGACATTGATTTGTAATGATGCTGCAATAATTTCCTGCGGGTCCTGCTCGGCATAATCCATTGCTTCTTCCAAATATTCTTTCTCTTCTCCTGATCCACAGACAATTAATTTGGACTCGGAATTCATACGGCTAATCGCCTGATCAAATGCAGTCGCTGGGTCTAGTTTGATAAATTGCATGATGGGTTTCTCGAGTTTAGATTTTCTGAAACTGTTTCTTTATCTAGAACATTGTTGCTGTATTGTCATTCCCGTTAGGGAATCTAGTGCCTTTAAGGATTGAAGTCACTGGATGCCCTATTGGGCATGACGAAATGTTTTTATGTACCGATCATTTTGCAAAATACATAATCGGTATTGGCTGATTAAACCATATGTATGAAGAAAGATATCGACAAAAGCCAAAATTTTTACTGAGGCAATTGCCCCACTGGCGGTAATTGCAAAAATGCTTCGACGATTAATTTGTCCCAGGATTTTTTTAATTCGCGTAGGTATTCGTTGTCGGCTTCGAAAATGCTGTGTTGCATTACGCCGCTGTTAGTGGCGTAAGTCATTAATTCAATTGGCGGGCCAACGGTGAGGTTGGAGCGCATGGTGGAATCCATCGACACCAGCGCGCAGAGTGCGGCAGTTTCCAAACTGGTCTCGGGGTTTAGAATACGGTCGAGAATCGGCTTGCCGTATTTGCTTTCGCCGATTTGTAAATAAGGTGTGTGGTCGGAACTGGTAATGTGGTTGCCTTGCGGGTACACCAACATGCAGGAAGGTACATCCAGACCTATTTGTCCGCCAATTAAAAAGCTGGCTTCGAAAATTGAATTGTTGCCGTGTTTTTCCTGAACGTATTGGCTGACGTCGCCGAGATAGTCGGCACAATCGTGCAGGTTCTCAAGAGTTGCCAGGCTGGTATCGGCACCGTCTTTGATATCTTTGCGGATCTTCGCAATCACTGATTGGGTAGTCGCCAGGTTGCCAGCCGAGTTAATCACTATCTGACGTTCGCCTTGAACACCAAAGTGATACATCTTGCTATAAGTACTGACTTGATCCACACCGGCATTGGTTCTGGAATCGGAACAAAACACCAAACCGGCATTCACTTTGATGGCAACACAATAGGTCATAACCCAACTACTCGAGCGTCGAAAAGGCCGCCTAGGGTAAAAGTTGAACTGGTGAGCGTCAAGGCGAATTTCGACTGGTGATTTCAAGCGACTTCTATATGATGGCTGCGGGTCTCCCCCTCATTTAAAAAGTCTTTAAGGATCGCATATGAAAAAAATACTAGGTGTCGCGGTTGGTTTGGTGGTCGTTTATGGTGCGGCCAGTTTTTCACTGGGGTTTCTGGCTGAAAAGTCCATGAATGAACAGGTTGAATATTTCAATAAAACAGCCGGTGCTATGAACGGCCTCAAGTTGGAAGTGAGCAATTATTCCAGAGGTCTGCTCTCGAGTTCTGCGGATGTAAAAATAGCACTGGCTTCTCCAGGCATGCCAATGCCGCTTGAATTCAAAAGCCATTCAAAAATACAACATGGCCCGGTGTTAACCATTGGCGGTTTTGGATTCGGTGCCTATGCCACTGAATCAACATTACAAATTGATCTGGCTGATGAAGAAGCCAATAAACAGTTGAAAGAATTTTTTGGTGATTCCATCGGTTTGATTACTGCCCACTACGCATTTGATAAAAGTTACGACGGTGAGTGGAAGCTGGATGCGCTTAAACATTCAAAAGATGATACTGAATTCACTATGGATGCATCGTCGATGACATTTTCCGGTGAATGGGACACCAAAAAAATGCAAGCGCAATTTAATATTGGTGCAATCAAACTGAAAGATCTGACCACCGATATACAGGTTGATCCTTTTGTTGGTCAATCCACTCAATATCAGGTTGCTGAAGGTTTGCCCATTACCAATATGGATTTGAGCAGTGCCAAGATGGTTGTGACCACGCCAAATTTGCCAATGCCTATCACGCTTGAAAATTTGAAGATTGCTCAAACGCAAGTGGAAGATGGTAAGAATATTGATACCAAGGTTTCCTTCACACTGGATAAAATCACCGGGCCGGTTGAAGTTAAAAACGCTTACTACACTCTTGAGTTTAACAATTTACCTGTTGAAGGTATGTTGGCTTTGCAAAAATCATTTTCGTCTTTGAATGGTGCGGCTGATCCTATGGCAACGCAAATGTTGTTGATGGAAAGCTTGCCGAAAATTCTGGTCGAAGGTGTGGAATTTAAATTAGGACTGGGTTCTGATTATATGGACGGTAAAGCCACTGCTGATTTTGGATTGGTGTATCACGCACCGAAAGACGGCACCAGTTTGATGGAGCAAGCACCGGATCAAATGTTGGCATTGTTCAGTGCGAATCTGGACATGATTGTGTCTGAATCCATTATCAACACCACACCTTTTGCTGAGCAATTGACACCTATGGTGGGTACTTACGTTACTCAGGAAAATGGTGCATACAAACTCAATGCTGCTTTAAAAGATTCACAACTGACTGTTGGTAATCAGGTAATTCCACCTGAGCAATATATGTCAGTGTTGATGTTGGCTGCTATGGGTATGTCAGCTGGTGGTGATGTTCCTGCTGATGAGCCAGCCATGGAAGAAGGTTATTCTGAGGGCGAAGAAAGTTATACCGAAGGTGAAGAAAGCGCGTCAGAAGCTGTAGAAGAAGTGACGGAATAAGTTTTCGACAAGCAAGCAATAAAAAAGCGAGCAACTGCTCGCTTTTTTATTGCTTGCTAGATAATTTTATTCTGGTTTCCATCCCAATGAACAGACATTTGTGGGTAAGGAATGGTAATGCCCGCTTCATCAAATGCTAATTTAATCTTTTCAGTTAAATCAAAACGTACAACCCAGTAATCTTCTGTTCTGACCCAGGGACGAACAAAAAAGTTGACGCTGCTCGCTCCCAATTCACCCACTGCTACTAATGGTTCAGGGTCTTTCAGAATCCGCTCATCCGCTTGAATCAACTGTGTAATGACATCACGCGCTTGTCGTAAATCATCCTCGTAACCAATACCGAAAACCAAATCAATACGGCGAGTAGGGCGCTTGGAATAATTGACAATATTGCTACTGTAAATCGCACTGTTAGGAATAATCACTTCTTTGTTATCACCTGTGTGCATCACCGTTGAAAAAATGCCAATTTTTTCAATCATGCCAGCAGTTCCCGCTGCCTCGACAAAATCACCGTCTTTAAAAGGGCGAAAAATTAACAGCATAAAGCCGGCAGCGAAATTTTGTAGTGAACTTTGCAAGGCCAAACCAATTGCCAAACCGGCTGCACCCAGAACTGCAATTACCGAATTGGTGTTAACACCCAATTGATCCAGCGCTGCCACCAATACAATTACCAATAACAGGGCGCGCAACAATGATTGTAAAAACTCAACCAGAATTTTATCCAGCTTGGTGTGAGCCAATACTTTGCCCAGCGCACGGCTGATAATTTTTGCAATTAATTGCCCGACTAAAAAAATCGTCAGTGCAATTAATATCTTGATGCTCCAGGGCTCAATAAATTTATGGTAAATCGCTATAAGCTCGGCTTGATTGATGTTGAACATGATGTACCTCGTTTGGATTTGCAAGGTGAACAAACCCCACCTTACTCCCTGCTGAATTAAGAAGGGAGTTGTTCCCCACTTTGAAAAAGGGGGGTTAGGGGGGATTTAGAATTTTAGAAAAAACTGACCATCTCAAATCCCTCCCCCGCCTCCCTTTTTCAAAGGGAGGAGCTAGTTCCCTCCCCTTACGAAGGGGAGGGCCAGGGTGGGGTTTGTTTTAAAAAGAGTTAAGCAACAGTACCAGTAGTCCTAACTCTCTTACTGCCTTTAACCGGTTTACTTTTGTTAGCCTCTGCTCTGGCTTTCAAAATCGAATCGATGGAATTTTTTCCGGCAATTAAAAAACCCACCACAATAAATGCACCGGGTGGCAGCAAGGCAAAAATCACATTGGGGTAAGTTTTACCAAAAATATTGAGTTGCCAGTCGCGCGCAATCTCGCCGAAGAGTAGATGCATATCCGCAAATAAATGGCCGGTGCCCAACAATTCGCGCACTGCGCCTACACAAACCAATACCAATAAAAATCCGAGGCCCATCATAAAACCATCAAATGCGGCGGGGATTAATTTGTTTTTACTGGCGAAGGCATCAGCGCGGCCCAACACAGCACAGTTGGTCACAATTAACGGAATAAATAATCCGAGAATTTGATACAGCTCGTAAGTAAAGGCTTTCATCAATAATTCGGTGCAGGTCACAGCGGCGGCGATAATCATCACAAACGCAGGTAAGCGCACAGCGTCACTCACATGATTGCGAATTAACGACACAACCGAGTTGGTAATGGTCAGTACTAATAGAGTTGCCAAGCCCAAACCCAAAGAGTTGACGACGGAAGAACTCACGGCGAGTAAAGGACATAACCCTAGTAATTGCACCAGTGCCGGGTTATTGGACCATAAACCCTTGTTGGTAATTTCTGAATAATTAACTGAATCACTCATGTTTGATCACCTCATTGTTTGGTGATGATTCAAATAATTGTGGGTGTTGTTGTACAAACTCCAACACCTGTTTGATTTGTTTGACCATTGCCCGTGGCGTAATGGTCGCACCGGCAAATTGATCAAAAACACCGCCATCTTTTTTAACCAGCCACTCTTCAATAACGGGTGCAGTTAAACTTTTACCGTTAAATTCCAAAACCCATTTGGATTTTTTCAATTCAATTTTATCGCCAAGGCCGGGGGTTTCTTTGTGAGTTAACACTCGCACACCGGCGATACTACCATCGCGATTGACGCCAACAATCATGCTGATGTCGCCACTATAACCGTCATGTGCCATAGCGGGAATAATTAAGGCTTTAATGTTGCTTTTATAACGGGCGACATAAATAGGTTGATCGCTCAATCCCAAAAGATCAACACCAGATGCAGGAATGCTGATAGTGTCCTGCAACAAATCATTATCGATTTGATCAGCAGGAATAATTTCAAATAAGGCTTTTTGTTTGGCGGCGCGTTCGGCGCTTGCTATGCGATCCTGTGTTCCCAGATTCACCAACGCAAGAGCTAGTGCTGCGAGTAACGCGAACACACCGAGTATCAAACTGTTTTTACTAATGGATTGCCCGAGCATCAGTGGCCTCCATCTTTAGCTTGTGGTTTTTCAGTCGCCTTGCGTGGTTTTGCATGGCCATAGGTGCGTGGCGTGGTGTAGTAATCAATAAAAGGCGCTGCAAAATTTAATAACAACACCGCGAAGCCTACACCATCCGGATAACCTGTGCCCCAACTGCGAATTACATAAATCACTATGCCAATCAATGCACCGTAAATAATACGACCTCTGGTGCTGACGGCGGAACTGACCGGATCAGTCACAATAAAAAATGCGCCCAACATAGTGGCGCCAGAAAATAGATGAAACAAAGGTGAACCGCTGGATTGTGAACTGCCTGCGTCATAAAAAATCGCGGACACAATTGTCAGTGACAACAACATACTAATTGGTGCATGCCAGGTAAATACTTTTTTGTAGAGTAAAAATAATCCGCCGATTAAAAATGCCAGATTCACCCACTCCCAACCAGCACCAGCCCAAATACCAGTGTTGAATGCGGGTTCTTTTGCGTAGAGTTCGTCCAACACCAATCCGGAATTTTGTTTCATTAAATCCAGAACCGTTGCCGATGCATAAGCATCAATCGGTGAACCGAAAAAAACTTTTTCGAGTGCGGCAACAAAACCGGGTAAGGTTTGGCCATCCGCCAGCATGGGTGAGGGTGTTGCCCAGCTTGTCATTTGCAGCGGAAATGAAATCAACAATAACACGTAAGCGACCATTGCCGGATTAAAGGGATTAAAACCCATGCCGCCGTAAAGTTGTTTTGCCAAAACAATGGCCACGAAACTTCCGGCAACCACTAACCACCAGGGGCAATAAGGCGGTAATGAAACCGCAAGCAAAATGGCAGTGACCAATGCGCTGCAATCTTTTAGATAAAATCCAACTGGGCGATTGCGTAATTTAACCACTAAAGCTTCAAATCCAACACAAGACACACAAGCCAACACCAAATTGATAAAAACTCCCGGGCCAAAAAACCAGGCGAGTGCGGCAATACCAGGGATAGTGGCGTAGATCACCAGACGCATCAATTCGCCGGTTGATATGGCCCCGCGAGCGTGGGGTGATGTGATATTGATTAGCGCCATAATCTTGATTAGTTAGTGGTTAATTGCCATTGGTTATTCACCAATGTGAGTTTCTTTTGAGCCAAACATTCGCCATTTTCATTGCGAGTTGCGTTGGCGTCTTCACACAATTCTATTGTCGATAAGATAATTTCATGATCGCCATTCCACTTGGCATCAACCACACCCCAGTTTTCATCCAGTTTGAATTCTTCGGTTAATCCTTCACTGGTGATGGTGTGAATGGCAATTCCGTTAGCGGCAAAACCTGCATAAATATCGGCAGCATAACTCAACAGGCGTTTGCCATCCGCCGAAAAAACCGGGCCACTATTTAATTCCGTTTTTTTGAAATCACGCCCTAAATCTATCAATTCAAAAATTTGGGTTTCACCGCCGTCAGCAAATTGTTTTACCAACAACCAATTGCGGAACGGCCAATATTGAATCGGGTAGCTCAGTTGCTCATCGGGGTGCGACTCCAGATTTTCTTCAGTCAATAAAGCCAGGCGCAATTGCGATGACTTGTTGCGAACCTCTAACTGGCCTGATTTCAAACTAAAAGTTTGTGGATACTCACTCGCCAATTTCTGTGCAGACAACTGGGTGCATTCCAACAAATTATCCAGATCACAAAAACTTTGCTGCGCAAATCCCGGCACTGCCAACAGCAACACAATCCCTGACACTAATCCTCTCAACAATTGCAACAACATCTAATTCACTTCTCGGTTCGTTTTGTAGGTTTGGCACATTCAGTCCCTCCCCCTGCCAAGGGGGAGGTTAGGAGGGGGTAGGCTTTTGATTTGAAATCCTTCACCCCCTCCCGTAGGGGCAGGCCCCCGTGCCTGCCCAGGGCGGCCACAGGGGGCCGCCCCTACATGTCTTTCAATTTAACTTCCAGTTTCTCAACACTACTCCTAAACACTTCAACATTCGCATCACCTTCTGCTTCAGCCTTTGCCAAACGCTCGCGCGCTTTTTGCAATCTGTCTTCCAGGGATTTGCGTTGTTCTGCACGTTTTTCGTCGTCACTCATATTCGCAAGCGCAGCGGCTTTTGCTTTGGCTTTTTCGATTGCCAATTCAGCGGCGGATTTTTCCGGTTCACTGACAACCGGTGCAGCGCCGGGATCAATCCCTAGTTCTTTTAATGACGCTATTGTTTGCTCAATTTTTTGCTGTAACTTTTCTGCGCCTTGTTGTAGTGCGTCCAGATTGCTGCTGCCTTCCGCTTTCGCCGCTTCGACTTTTTCTTGTGCTTTTTGCAAACGCGTTTGCAGCGATTCCAAATCGGCTTTGAGTTTATCCGCGGGTGATAAATTCATTTTGGCTTGTGCACGGGCAATTGCCGCTGCGACTGGGTCATCGGCAGGCGAAGCAGCGGGCACAGAAGATGCTGTGGAATCTTTCACTTCTGCTTTTTTATCCGGTGCTTGAGCTAAAAATTCTGCGAGTTTTGTTTCCGCTTCAGAAAGCTTTAATTCAGCTTGTTTGATACGTGCCGCTTGTTTTTCCAGCTGTTCTTCGGTGATAGGTTTGTTTTTCGGGTCGCGTGATACCAAAGGCTTTTGCGCAAACTCCAGAGCATTTTTCGCGGCTGCTACCAAACGTTCAAGTTTGGCTTTTTGTTCTTCAGGTGATAATTCCGGTGTTGTCAATTTGCCTGGATCAACAATTTGTGCGGGCACAGGTGCAGCCGCTTGTTTATCCGCGAGTTGTTTTTTCGCTTCTTCAGCTGCTTTTTGGCGAGCTAATCGTTTCGCTTCTTTTTCGGCTTCTTCTTTTGCCAAACGCTCTTTGCGGAATTCAAACCGTTGACGTGAACGATCCGATTTTTCTTTTTCGATCAGATGTTGGCGAATGCTGCCTTTGGCAGCGCGATAATATTGCACCAGCGGAATGCTGCTGGGGCATACATAAGAACAAGCGCCGCACTCAATGCAATCAAATAAATTGTGTGATTCGAGTCGATCAAAATCTTCGGCTTGCGCATACCAAAATAATTGTTGCGGCAACAAACTGGCCGGGCAAACTTCTGCGCACAAACCGCAGCGAATACAAGCTTGTGCGGGATCAGGCAGTGGTAATTCTTTTGCAGTGGGTGCCAATAAACAGTTGGTGGTTTTAATCACTGGCACATTGAGTGCGGGCAAAGTGAAACCCATCATAGGGCCGCCCATAATCACGCGCGATGCGCGTTTTGCATCGAAGCCTTGTTGCTGCAACACATAATCAATTGGTGTGCCCAACAATAATTCCAAATTGCGTTGTTCACTTAAAGCTTCACCTACTAGTGTGGTGATGCGAGAAATTAACGGCTCACCAAAACGCACTGCTCGCCATGCCGCAATTGCGGTGGCCACGTTGACGCAAATCACACCAATATCAGCAGAGTGATGGCCGCTGGGAATTTCGCGACCAGTCAAAATATAAATTAATTGTTTGGCACCACCAGAAGGATATTTGGTGGGGAATGAAACTACTTTGATATTTGCCGCTTCAGCTTGTGTTTGCTTGGCAATTTCCACCGCGGCTTTTACTGCGGCAATCGCTTTGGGTTTATTGTCTTCAATCCCGATTAAAATATTTTTCGGGTGATGCAAAATATGACTGGTGAGTAACACACCTTCAATTAATTGATCGGCACGTTCTTGCATCAAAATATCGTCAGCGGTGATATAGGGTTCGCATTCAGCGCCGTTGATCACCAGCGTATCAATCACTTGTGTGGATTTCGGAGCGAGTTTTACTGCAGTCGGAAAACCAGCGCCGCCCAAACCGGCAACACCGGCTGCGCGAATTTTATCGAGCAATACCAAACGGTCGAGTTGCAAATAATTGCCGCAAGTTTGCAGTGCAATCCATTCTTCTTTGCCATCGGGTTGAATCACAATGCATTCGGCGGTCATGCCGGAAGCGTGCGGAACTTGTCGATCTTCAATCGCAATTACGGTTCCTGATGTTGATGCGTGAGTGTTCGCACTGAAAGTCCCTTCTGCGGCACCGATCAATTGGCCTTTTAATACATGCTCGCCAACACTAACCACGGGTTGTGCGGGTCTACCCAAATGTTGGTTGAGTGGAATGATCAACTGCGGCGGTAGCGGCAAATGCCCAATGGGTAATTGCAGGGATTGGGTTTTGTTTTCTGCGGGATGAATGCCACCGGGCAATTCCCAAATCGGAATCAAACTGGTCATCAGGCAGCTTTACCTGTTTCATCATCGGCGGATTTTGCGAATGCATCACCGCGGCCGGAATCGGTCGCTATTAACGGAATTTCTTGAGCAATCAACTGAAATACGGGCTTTTGATTGGTCGCAGGCAAGGTCCAATGCCAGGTTTGCAGATCAGTTTCGACGGGAATCATGTCGATACAATCAACCGGGCAGGGCTCAACACACAAATCGCAGCCGGTACATTCATCGGCGATTACTGTGTGCATTTGTTTGGCCGCACCCAAAATCGCATCCATAGGGCAGGCCTGAATACATTTGGTACAGCCGATACACTCGTCTTCGCGAATAAAGGCAACCCGTTTTACATCCAGATGTTCGCCATGTTCAGCATCCAGCGAAGGCGCTTCGACATCCAGTAAATCGGCCAGTGCATTAATAGTGGCTTGACCACCAGGTGGACATTTATTGATGGCTTCGCCGGCGACAATCGCTTGGGCATAAGGGCGGCAACCCGGGTGGCCGCATTGACCGCACTGGGTTTGTGGGAGCAAAGCATCAATCTGCTCAACCAACGGATCGCCTTCCACCTTGAACTTTACCGCAGCAAAACCCAGCACGGCGCCGAATAAAATCGACAGGCCGCCCAAGGCGATCAAAGCGCTGATCAAAAGGTTTTGTGAAATAAAATCAATCATTCGTGATACTCAACCCGGTTTCACCAATCCCGCAAATCCCATAAACGCCAGCGCCATCAAACCCGCGGTGATCATACCTATGGATGCACCTTTGAAAGGGGCAGGCACATCCGCGACTGCCAGACGTTCACGCATAGCCGAGAACAACACCAGCACCATCGAAAAACCCAGTGCGCCACCGAAGCCGTAGAGAACAGATTCCAAGAAGTTGTGGGCTTTTTGAGTGTTGATCAAAGCTACACCCAGCACTGCGCAGTTCACAGTAATTAAAGGAAGGAAGACGCCGAGCACGCGGTAGAGCAGGGGGCTGGTCTTTTCCATAAACATTTTTACGAATTGGACCACCGCGGCTATCACCAGAATAAAAGAAATGGTGCGTAGGAATTCCAGATGTAACGGGACCAACAGCCAGCTATCTACCAGATAGGTGCAAGCAGAGGCCAGAGTCATAACGAATGTTGTTGCGCCCGCCATTCCAATAGCACTTTCGAGTTTATTGGACACGCCCATAAAGGGGCATAGTCCCAAAAACTGGACCAACACAAAGTTGTTGACCAGTAGCGTACTGAGCATGATCACAGCCAGTTCACTGAAACTCATAGCAGTGTTACCAAAGGGGACAAAGAGGCGCGTATTATCGACAAGCAGAGAAGCATTCTCAATATAAAAGATGCAAAGGTTTAGTATCTTTATGCATATGTTTATGAGATCTCGTGGCTTTAACCTAAAGAATGTAGGGCTATTGCTATGTGTTTGGCATAGAGCGGTATGGCGTTCAGGCTAGTAGAATGCCACCCACTTGCGCTATTTTTGAATCAGCGCTTATTTTGGCTTGGGATAACCTCTATGTTTTTCGACGATAAAAAAAGTACTTGTGTGACCACATCCTATATTTTGATGTTCTCTGTGTTGATTCTGGGTGTAACCCAGGGGTTGCTTGCACCCTTGCTGGCCGGAATGCTGGTCTATTCCATAGTGCATGTCATATCTGACCGGTTTGGGAAAAAATACGATCGAAAATATATTCGCTTGTTTGTTGTCAGCAGCATCGGCAGTTTTATTACGGCGGCGTTGATTTTATTGGTGTGGTGGGCGATTACATTTTTTAGTAGTGGCTCGGGAAATCCGGAGGCCATACTGCAACGCATGGCCGATATTATTGAATCCAGCCGTGGCCAGTGCCCACAATGGGTGTGTAGTCATTTACCAGATAGTACCAATGAATTGAGATCCATGGCGTCGGCTTGGTTACGGGAACACGCAGTGGATGCAAGAAATGCCGGTGCGGAAGCTGGGCAAATTTTTGTTCGGGTGATAATTGGCATGATTGTAGGTGCCATGATCTCGTTAAGGCCAACCAATGATCAGGACAGAGTCGGATTGTTGCGTCTGGAGTTAATGAATCGCGTCAATAATTTTTATCGTTGTTTCCGAAAAATTATTTTTGCCCAAGCAAAAATTTCTGCGATCAATACTGTGGCGACAGGTATTTATATTTTTGTCGTGCTGCCATCTTTTGGTATCCATCTGCCTCTCGCCAAAACCCTGGTGTTGATGACTTTTATTCTGGGCATGATGCCGATCATCGGCAACATAATGTCCAACACTATGTTGGTGATTATTGCGCTCCCATTTGGTTTGCATGTTGCATTAGGGTCTTTGGTGTTTTTGATTGTGCTACACAAACTGGAATATTTTTTAAACGCAAAAATTATTGGCGATGAGATTCAGTCTCGCGCGTGGGAATTACTCTTGGCAATGCTGATCATGGAATCCATGTTCGGCTTGCCCGGCGTCGTATTGGCCCCGATTTTATATAGCTATATAAAAATTGAATTAAAAATGCATAAATTGATTTAATGACTATGACAATCATTTACTTAATATTAATCCTCGCTACAATTTATCCCTTGCTGTTATTTTTGGATTACAAGTCACTTCGTGATCCTGAAACGGGTAGTTACAAATCTCAGTATGCGAGCGATAGTCTTGCGTTATTTTCGCCTTTTGCGGCGCTGTATTTCCATGATTTTTTCTGGCAGGCGTTGTTGTATTATTTTGTCCCGCTTCATCTGTATTTTGTTGTTCTTGCGTGGGCGGTTAAACGCAAAGTTGAAAACTTTCCACCTTTTGAGATGATCAAGGTAATTGGCAGTGGTAGTTTTATTTTGACAATTATTATTTACTATTTGTTTTTTCACCAAGGATTGCTCACAGAACCAAAGGCGGAAACTCCCACGGAAACAGTGCAAGTTGTCAATCATCCTTGGTGGGTATGGTGGCCTTTTGCGGGAATTGTTTTATCGGCCTGGATAACTGCGCTGATTAATTCAGAAAAATTAATTTTGGTGTTGGGATTGGTCTTATTGATCCTGCCATATTTTTCGCATCATCCTTTGTGGGCAATGTTGTTAACTGTGTTTGCTATGTTCTGGTGCTGTTTTTCCATGGCACAAAAACAAGGAAACAGCGCCTACGTAGCGTTTTTGATGTTTTATCTGTTGGCACAGACGGGAAGTGTTGTGGTTTATGCGATTTTCTTTTGATGGGAATTTACCAATGAACGAATTAAAAATTGAAGATATTGTTGTCGGCGGCGGAAAAGAAATCGCAAAAGGTGCATTAATCACAGCACACTACACTGGCTGGCTTGAAGATGGAACCGAGTTCGATTCATCACATAACCGCGGAAAACCTTTTCAATGCGTGATCGGAACCGGTCGCGTCATTAAAGGTTGGGATCAAGGCATGATGGGCATGAAAGTGGGCGGCAAACGAAAATTATTTGTGCCCTCAGAACTGGCTTACGGTGAAAGACAAATGGGGCCGCTAATCAAGCCCCATTCAAATTTGATTTTTGAAATTGAATTGTTGGAAGTACTGACGCGAGACTAGTTCAAATTATGTTGGCTTAAGCTTTCCATAAATGTGCATGCTGGATTCTCGTTTGAACAGAGAAATCATGTCATTGAATTTTTTAATAGAGTCTGCTTTTATAAATTGCTTCGGTATTCGAACTTGCGTAGAAACTTTGAATTTTCCATTTCCAAGTACGACTATTTTCCTTTCCATGAAACCGTGCAGATGATTCAGGTACAAGTCTGCCGGTAAGCTGATGCTATTCCAATGGCTCGATATGTCAAAAGTATTGTCTGATTGAGTTTCCATTCCGCTGATCCATACACCATATTCCTTGTTGGTAATAACCATGCTATCTAATTCGCTTAATACCCAGGCATCTCGTTCGGTATATTCCAGATCAGTTTTTGTGTTTAAAAACGGAGAGTATTCGGTTTTACTTGATATCGTGATGGGACTGTTTAGTTTGTCGAGACCTTTTATCAAAAATGCAGGCGAAACGTCCTTAGCAATTTGATCATTGTATGTCTTTACCAGCTTTTTAGTAATTTCATCATTTGTAAGTCCTGCGAAATCAGCCCTCATGATACTGGAATATTCTGAATAATATTGTCTGTTAGAAGATTCTATTTGGCCGCCTCTACTGTCGAAATCCAATACAGTATCAATTCTCATTTTCCATCTGGTGGATTCGGCATGCAATACATTCGGTTTTGAATTGGGTCTAATTGTTAGTGAAATCTTGCCTTGTATGTGAGGGGAAATATATCGCCAGTCTGCATTACTATTAGTTAAATCTGCACATGCGATTTTATTATTTATAGAAAAGCAAACGATCATATGATCAAAGTAGTTAAGCGAAGGTATGGACAGCTTTGCACTGTCGTTTCTATTTGTAGCTACCAATACAGGAGCCGCCCAAACATTCAGTTCATTTAGCATGCTGTAGAAGAGTGCCGCCTTATCTTTGCAATCGCCAAAGCGCTTTTTGAGTGTTCGGGTAACCGGATGAGGAGTAATGGCATTACCGTGCTCGGAATGGGATGTGTATTGAATCTCTTGAGCTACAAACCTGTGAACTATATCGATTTTTTTCTCAAGATCTTTTTCACTGCCGACCAGTTTTTCAACGAATACACCAATTTCATTCTCATAGGAATCAACAGCAGTAAAAAACTTTTTTTCTGCAAGGCTGGTTGCCTCGTCCCAAGTTTTTAAGGTACCTAATTGTAATGAGTCGAATTCGTCCATCCAATATACCGAATCGTCAGTTTTGATGGCTGGTATATCTTTTCCTGAACAAATGATGGAGTTTTTCTTCTGATCACACTTAAGGTAACTGCTCTTATTATTCCAGTAAATCGGTTGATCATCCCAGGAAATAGATATGTTGTAATTTTTTCTTGGAAAGACATTTTGTGGAAAAAGCTCTTTGCTCCAATCTGCTTCTTGTTTTTTACTATCGCGGGTGATGGTATAACTAATTATTCCGAAAGTCTCTTTTTCCAATTTTGGAAAATTAAAAATTGCATTCTTCTGGCTGGAGAAGGTGTTATAGGAATTGGAGTCGTTTATCTTCAAATCTTGTTGGGTTACTGGAGTAAATTGAAGGTTTTGGTCAATTGTTCCCAGAGTTTCTATCTGGATACTGTCCAAATCAGCATTAAATGGTATGTAGTCGTAACCATTGTTTTGTATGCTTTGGCTGTCAGGATAGTAATAGAGTCTGGAAACTTTTTGAACGACTTTACCGTTTGAAAGTTTTATATCAACTGAATAATCAATTTCTGTATATTCAGTTGGTTTGTTTTTTAGAGTCTTCTCAATTAAGTCCTTAGCTTCGCTCGGTATTTTAGCGTCGGGCTGATTCCAGGCGATATTGGCAAAAAGGTTCGATGAAGATAGTAAACAAACTAGTGCCAGATATAATTTCATTTTAAATCTCCTTTAAACTCGATGCCATCTGAATAAAATCCTGTTCATATTTTTTATAGGTATTGGGTTGGCTTGTAAAGTTTCCATAGAGCTCAATTACGTGATCATCTGTTTCAACAATTGTTGACGTCTGAACGCTAAGCTCTTTGTAACCAGAAGACTTGCACACAATTTTTACAACCACACCCGATTGGGATTTGTTGAGATGTCGATTGTGTGAACAATTTGCGGAGCCAGAATAGTGTTTTATATCGACTATTCTGTTTTGAGTTAAAGTCGTCAAAGATTGGTCTTTGTCGTATAAATAAACGATAAAGTACATGTTTTCATTTGGTCCTTTAAATTCAACCTCTGATGTGTCAGTGCTGTAGGTGCCAGGAGCGACTCGTGACCAGCCATTTCCAAAAGCAGTTACGCTGAATTTCATTGTTTCATTTCGATAGGTGTCACCGGACTTATATTTTTCGATTGCCATTCCCTTTAGTCCATCGTAAGCAAGCACCCCGAATAGGCCGCAAATGATGATGGAGAATAGACCTGAGTATATTATTTCAATTAATCTTGTTGTTTTTTTCTGTGGTACAAGTTCGAGCTCTGTGTGAGCGGATTTAATAATCGCTATTTGGTTCGTTAGCACAGTGTAAAGGCCTGCATTAACGAAAAAGCCAATAAATAATATCCAGGTTGGTATCGCATATTTGTCTGAAAGGCCAAACATTACAGTTAAACCTATAAGTAGTACATACCATGCCGAAGACCAGGCAGTCCAAACTGGAATGTTTAACTTGATTTGTATTTGCTGTAATGCTTTTACCAGCTTCGGCAGTGCAAATATTTGAAACAACGGAAAGAGAGGAACAAAAAACCAAAGCCAGGGAGTGAAGTTGCTTCCATTGAAATGGTTGAGTTCTCGTGTTCTTCGAGTCAACCAGAAAGAAATATAGAGCCCGAATGTTCCAAAAATCAGTAAGAACTCAAGCCAAGCGGGTTTGGGGGCAAGAACCGCAATTTTTTTTATTTCAACTAAGTCGTCGGACACAAGATTTAAATCGAAGTTTTCTGACATATCCATTTCCTGATTTTATTATTTAAGGAAAAATCAATTCACTACAAGTGTTTCAAACTCCACTCAATTGCCTCTGCATAAAATTTCTCAGGCAACAAATCACCTAGCAAAATTAATGTTTCGCGTAATTCGGTTAGATTGTTGCTGACCAAATTAATATGGCCGACTTTGCGGCCGGGGCGAACGTCTTTGCCGTACCAATAGACTCTTGCGCAGGGCAGGTTGCGCCATTCGGGGTTGTAGTCTGTACCGATTAAATTAATCATCACATTTTGCCCGATGATTTGCGGAGCAGGCGTTGGCATATTGGCGATAGCGCGCAGGTGGTATTCGAATTGGCTGATACTCGCACCGGCTTGTGTCCAGTGACCAGAATTGTGAACGCGTGGCGCGAGTTCGTTGATTAATAATTTATCGCCGACTCTAAAGGTTTCCATCGCCATCACGCCGACATAATTCAAAGCATTCAACAAGCTGCCTAGCATTTTTTCGGCTTGCGTTTGCAAATGTGATAAACGAGCGAGTGGGGCAATCGATGAATATAAAATGCCGTTCAAATGCAAATTCAATGTGAGTGGATAAAACACGCATTCGCCTTGTGCATTACGAACGCCAACCAACGACACTTCTTCATCAAAATTAATGGCTTGTTCAGCGATAGCTTCGCCTTGCCAATCATCGGGGACTTGATCCTCGTCAGTGCGCAGCCAATGTTGGCCGCGTCCATCGTAGCCACCGGTGCGGCGTTTTAATAACACACGTTCGCCGAGTTGATCGCGCAATTCGTTAGCTGAAATATTGTTGGCGACATTGCGCCAGGGTGCGGTTGCTAATCCGAGTGAATCGATTAATTCTTTTTGCGTTTTGCGATCAGCCAAACGACCAAATACTGATTGGTTAATAAATTGGAGATGTTGAGCCAGGGTTTTGGTTACCAATGTTTCAGGCCACTGTTCGCGCTCGGCGGTGACCAAATCGGTTGGTGATAAATCAGGTGCGGTGGATTCATCTATATCCACCGGGCGAACATCCAGCGCCAGCGGCATGCCTGCATGTTTCAGCATGGCACCCAATTGGCCTGCGCCCAATACCCAAATGCGTTGGCTCATGCGAATTCCCTCTTACTGATCACGCGGATCCGGATTGTCCAATACCGCCTGGGTTTGGTCCTGACGGAATTGGTCCAGTTTGCGCGCCAGCTCTGCATCAGTCACTGCCAGAATCTGGCAGGCGAGCAAACCTGCGTTGAATGCGCCTGCGACACCAATCGCCAGAGTTCCAACAGCAATACCTTTAGGCATTTGCACTATTGAATAGAGGCTATCCAAACCACTCAAGGCCTTGCTTTGAACAGGAACGCCCAGGACGGGCAAGCGGGTATGCGCTGCGACCATGCCAGGCAAATGCGCCGCGCCGCCAGCACCGGCGATAATCACGGCATAGCCGTTTTCGACTGCAGATTCAGCAAATTCGGTGAGTTTGTTGGGGGTGCGGTGTGCGGATACAACTTCAGTGTGATAGTCCACGCCCATTTGTTCGAGGATTTCTACTGCGGCTTGCATGGTGGACCAATCACTTTTGGAACCCATGATGACTGCAACTTTTCTTGCCATAGCGGTTTGCCTGCGGTCTGTCAGAAAAAGCCGCGCATCTTATCACAGAATTGGGAATTGGAGCCTAGCGGCGCTTTTTCTTCTTTTTGATGTCGGCGTAGAGGTTTGGCTCACCTTCAGGCCTTGTTTTGAAACGTCTGTGCACCCAAAGGTATTGCTCGGGGGCCATGCGAATTGCATCTTCAATAACGGAAATCACTTTGGTGGTATCAGCGATTTTGTCATCGGTCGGGAAGTCTTCCAGTGGCGGTTTGATAATAATTTTGTAGCCTTTGTCTTCACGAATACAAAAGAAGGGGATGACGCGAGCTTTACCTGCACGTGCGAAATCGCTGGTGCTGCTGATACAGGCTGCGGTGACTCCAAAGAATGGAATAAATACATTTAGTTTGCCTGCTTTTCGTCCGTAATCTTGATCAGGTGCATACCAAACCGCGCGACCGCGACGCAAATGTTTGATCACGCCGCGCACATCACCGGTTTCAATAGCGGTGGTATCAGGATTAAAACGTTCACGGCAACGATGTTGAATCAAATCGTAAACGGGATTGTCATGAGCGCGGTAGCTGCCATCAATTGAATGCTGCAAATTCATAAAAGACGCGCCCAAATCCAAATGAGTTGAGTGCATGGTCATTAACACAACTCCCACATTATCTTGTTCGGCTTGTTTTAAATATTCCATGCCTTCGTAGGTCACCAATTTTTCCAATTTTTTGCGCGATGCAAACCAGGCTAAACCTATTTCAAAAAAACTCATGCCGAGTGATTCAATATGGCGTTTTAACAAAAGATCCAATTCAGGTTTATTTAATTCTGTAAAACAAAGTTCAAGGTTGCGTTTGGCGATAGCGATGCGGCGTTTGGCAAACAGGGCCATTAGTATGCCCATTAATTTGCCGAGTATTTTTTGTAATCCATAAGGAAGTTGTGCGACCAACCACCAAATACCAAAACCTAACCAGGTAAGCCAATATTGGGGTAGCAACATTTTTGCAGTGAAAACAGGGCTCATTGAATATGCCTTAATAAATCACGTGAATAAAGATCGGGTTCGCCTTCAGGTCGGTTTTTAAAACGACGATGAACCCAGAGATATTGTTCGGGTGCAAGTTTGATCATTTTTTCAATAGTCGAAACAATTAATTTTGTGTCTTCTGTGATGTCATCACTTGGGAAATTTTCTAATGGTGGGAATACTGTCAGATGATAACCACCTTCGGGTTTGCGAACGGATACCAATGGGATAACACATGCTTGACCAAGCTTCGAAAGCGTTGTTGTGGTTGTGAGGCATGCTGCGGGAACGCCAAAAAACGGCAAAAAGATACTGTGGTTTATTCCAAAATCCTGATCGGGTGCATACCAGAGTGAGCGACTGCTGCGCAGGGATTTAATCATTCCCCGCACTTCTTTTCGCTCCACTGTTTGCATGTTGTCATGAAATCGAGTGCGGCATTTTTTTTGAACAAAATCGTAGACAGGGTTAAAGTGTTTTCGATAGGTTATATCCATAGGGTGCTCTTTATAAACAAAGCTACCCGTTAATTCCATATGTGAAGAATGTATAGTCAACAATATTATGCCTTGCTTATTTTGTTGCGCGATTTTGATATGCTCAAATCCCTCATAAGAAACCAGCTGATGCAAGCGTTTTTTTGACCAGAACCAGGCTATACCGATTTCAAAAAAGGTTTTCCCCATAGATTCAACATGCTTTTGTAACAATTGATCTCGTTCGGCTTTTGAAAATTGAGGAAAACACAGTTGGAGATTCCGTTTTGCTATAGCAATGCGCCGCTTCGCGACGGTCGCCATTAATTTCCCTAAAAGACTCCCCAACCACATTTGAAATTTATAGGGCAATTGTGCGAGTAACCACCAAATACCAAAACCCAACCAGGTCAGCCAGTAACGGGGTAATAACAAACCTTTATGAAATTTTGGGGGACTCATAGCGTTAACCTTGGTAAAGTTTGGCATTATACAAACATTCACTTCATTGAGCTAAAAAAGGAGCCCAGTATGAAATTACACCCAAAACATAGTCTTTTAGCGGGAATGATCGGTCTGTTATCTCTCCCTGCATTGGCTGCAGAAGAATCCAAACCTTGGGAGGTCTCTGCGGAATTGGGGATGGTCTCTGCATCAGGTAATACCGAAACCACCAGTTTGCAGGCTAAGTTAGATGTAAAACAAAATCTTGAACATTGGATTAATTCTTATGTGCTGACTGGTTTGGTTAACAAAGCAGAAGTTGAACAGGATGACGGTTCGACACAAAACGAAAAAACTGCCGAAAAATATTTTGGTTCAATAAAAAGTGCTTACGTGTACGGCAACGATTCTGATTATCTATTCTTTTTTGGCTCACATGCAGACGATAAATTCGGCGCTTATCGCCGTTACTCAACTTTATCGCTAGGTTACGGAACTCGTTTGATAGAGAAGCAAACTTTGCAATTGGACGCGGAATTCGGTCCCGGTTATGTGCGCGGTGAAAAAGTGTTTGAAGATCCGGTATTCCCTGATTATTTGGTAACGGAAGAGGGCACTATGCTGCGTGTGGCCGGTGTTTTGGCTTGGCAAATCACTGCGAATGCAGAATTTAAACAAACGATCAGTGTGGAATCTGCAGAAGACAACACGCGTACCCTGTCTGAAACTTCTTTGAGTACAAAAATTAATGAAGTGATGCAAATGAAAGCCGCATTTACTTTAGCCAATGACTCGGATGTAGCGCCGGATAAAGAGAAAACCGACACCACTACATCGATTACTTTGGTTTATAAGTTTTAAATTTTGGTTTGTA
>CBINNU010000017.1:0-72122 GCA_966252135.1 uncultured Cellvibrio sp.
TCAAAATCCGTGGGTAACTTCTTTACCATTCGTGATGTGCTGGCGAAATATCATCCGGAAGTTGTGCGTTTCTTTTTAATCAGCAGCCATTACCGCAGCCCGATTAATTATTCTGAAGATAGTTTGATCGAAGCGCGTGCGGGGATTGATCGTTTTTACACGGCGCTGCGCAATTATGCCGATGTTGCTCCTGCAGAATTATCAAAAATTGCTGGCAGTTCTTATTACAAAGCCTTTGTTGACGCCATGAACGATGATTTCAATACGCGTGTTGCTTTGGCATCTATGTATGATTTGGTGCGTGAGTTGAATAGTGAAACTGACGAAGCTCGAGCGCTAGATTTGGCAGCAGAATTAAAAGCCTTGGGTGGAATTCTCGGTATTTTCCGTTTTAATCCAACCGAGTTTTTGCAATCTGCAATGTCCGATCAAATCTCTGCAGAAGAAGTCGAAACTTTGATTGCAGAGCGTCTGCAATCCAGAAAAGATAAAAATTTCGCACGCGCTGATGAAATTCGCAAACAACTGCTGGAAGAGGGTGTTGTAATTGAAGACGTAAAAGACGGTACTACCAAATGGCGCCGTGAGTCATGAGTCGTTGGCGAAATAGTTTTTTTGGCAATCGCGGCTTCGGCGTTAATATGATTGCCTGTTTTTGTTTTTTAATGCTGGCTGTTTATGGTTGGGGTTTGACCTGGCAAGAAGTGGGTCATTTTTTATTGATGTTGTTGATTTTACTTTTTGCTATTTTAATTCCTGCACTCTTGCTTGGATGGTTGTGGAGTAAGTTTCGCAAGTAGGTTGGGGTGCAAACCCCAACAATTTTTTATCAAGATCCAATGTTGGGGTTTGCACCCCAACCTACAAATCACCCAAAATGAAATCGCTCATCTTTTTCTGGATCTAATTCGCGTACAGGTCTGACTTCTATTGTGCCTAAGCGTGCGGGTGGAATTTTACTGGCGAGTTGTAAGGCTTCATTTAAATCGCGTGCTTCCAATAAATAAAATCCTGCGAGTTGTTCTTTGGTTTCTGCAAAAGGGCCGTCGGTAATAATCGGTTTACCATCACGCACACGCAAACTGGTAGCACTGCTGATCGAATGCAATGCATTACCACCCACCATGTGACCGGTAGTTCGCAGTGATTCACCGCAAGCCACACATTCTTTATTTAAAGATTCCCATTCTTCCGATGTCATTTTGTTGATGATGTTTTCATCGTAATACACCAGGCAAGCATATTTCATTGCGGTCTCTCCTGTTATTGGTGACAAACAATGGTTTTAAATCCACCGTAAGCCATGCGAGTGAAATCGAAAATAGGATTGTCTTTATCCATTAAGCATTCCAGGCGCGGATCAGCCATCACCAGTGAGTTTATGCGATCCCGTTCTTCACGCGATGGGTAAATAATCCAGGCAAATACAGGAATTTCGTTTTCCTTGCATTTAGCCGATTCCGAAAAATGCACTACCTGATCAATTGCTATGTCGTCACCGACAGTTTCCCAATAAGCTATCGCACCGTGTTCTTTCCAAATGGTGCCTGCCTGGTAGGCGATTTTTTGATATTCGTCGATTTTATCCTTGGGTACAGGCAATAAGAAACCATCAACATAGGTCATTGGAGAATCTCCTCTAGTGATTAACAGAAACTTGTCATAGGATTGTCGAACCAGAGGGAGTCTACTCGACAATAGAATAAATTTTTTTAACTAAGCGAGGAAATTGATCATGCTATATCAAGGTAGCTGCCACTGCGGCAATATAAAGTTTCAGATAGAAGGCGAAATTGAGTCAGCCTTGTCGTGCAATTGTTCCATCTGTCAACGCAAAGGCACGTTGCTCTGGTTTAAGCCCTGGCAAGATTTGCAGCTTCTCAACCCCAATGCACCCGTCAGCAGTTACAGTTTTAATAAACACCTTATACATCATAAGTTCTGCCCCACCTGCGGTGTTACCCCTTTCGCTGAAGGCGTCGATCCCCAAGGCAATAAAGTTGCTGCGATTAATATCCGCTGCATAGAAAACATCGATCTCGAATCAATTCCCGTTCACCATTACAACGGGCGCGATGTGTAATCAATCAAGCTTCAGCATCTGCTCTGTCAAAAATCTTTTTTCGGGTGCTGATTCTGTTAGTGAGATTGCTTTTTCATAGGCTTGTTTTGCTGCGGGATAGTTTCCGGTTTTCACGAGTAGGTCGGCGCGGGCGGCTTGATATAGGTAGTAATCTTGTAGATCTTTTTCCAATTCGCTGAGTGCAGTGAGGCCGGCTTCTGCGCCGTCGCGTTGGGCGAGTGCTACTGTGCGATTGAGTGCGATTATGGGTGAAGGATGGATGCGCATTAGAACTGTGTAAAGCGCGACGATTTCGCTCCAATTGGTTTCAGTAAACGAGGGGGATTGTGCGTGAACCAGTGCAATTGCGGCTTGAATAAAATAACTGCCTGCTGGTCCGATTTCTGTTGCTTGTTGAATTAATCTTGCGCCTTCTGCAATTTGGTCCCGATGCCAAAGTTGGCGGTTCTGGTCTTCAAGGCGAATTAAATCGCCTTCAGAATTAATGCGAGCATCGCGGCGTGAATCCTGAATTAACATTAATGCCAACAGGCCAAGCACTTCCGGGTCAGGTAATAATTCGCTTAGTAATCGACCGAGCCGAATTGCTTCTTGCGCAAGATCATGGCGAATTAAGTCATCACCTTGTGATGCTGAATAACCTTCGTTAAATAACAAATAAATCACATGCAACACAGAATCCAATCGCGGTTCCAATTCGGATTGTGTGGGAATTTCGTAAGGAATTTTCGCATCGCGAATTTTATTTTTCGCGCGTACTATTCGTTGTGCAAGCGTAGTCGGGCTGATCAAAAATGCTTTGGCGATGGCTTCAGTTGTTAAGCCACAAATTTCGCGCAGGGTTAGCGCCATTTGTGCTTCAGGTGCAAGGCTTGGATGGCAACAGGTAAAAATTAAACGCAATTGATCATCTTCCAGTGTTCTTTCGCCCCAATCATCGCTATCGCTAATGGAGGATTCCAGCTCATCTGCGACATGGCCCAATGCTTTATTAAAACTGGCGCGGCGGCGAATTTGATCAATCGCTTTAAAGCGACCGGTTGAGACTAACCAGGCGCGAGGATTTTGCGGAATGCCTTCTTCAGGCCAGCGTTGAATTGCAATCGTAAATGCGTCCTGCATAGCTTCTTCTGCCAAATCAAAATCTTTTAATAAACGTATCAGTGTCGCCAATACGCGACGACCTTCAGTTTTATAAAGTTGATTTACAAATGCTTCAATCGATTGCATAAATTATTATGGCCTTGTGTAGGGGCGCCGCTTGCTGCGCCCGTGACCTTTGAAGTGAAAAAGGGCGGGGCAAGCAGTGTCCCTCCAGGTGAAAAAAGTACATCGATGGTTTAGTATGCGAGCCACTTAAAATCAGCCTGTTATTCGGACATCCCATGAATCAACACACTATTTCATCTCGCCATTTTGGTACTGCTTACGGTAAAAATATTACAGAATTTACACTTAAAAACGCATTTGGCAGTTTTGTAAACATCATTAACTTTGGTGGGATTATCACCCAACTGCAAGTGCCAGACAAACAAGGCAAGCTCGCAGATGTGGTGCTGGGCTTTGATCAAATCGAACCCTATATGGACAAGTCACCTTATTTCGGTGCCTTGATCGGTCGCTATGGTAATCGCATTGCCAATGCACAATTTGTGATAAATGGTAATCGCTATAATTTGGCGGCGAATAACGGCACCAACAATTTACACGCGGGCCCGCAAGGTTTCGATAAAAAAGTCTGGGATGCGGAAGCCTTTGTTGATGGCAAAGGGCAGGCACTGAGATTGAAATTGTTAAGTGAAGATGGTGATCAAGGTTTTCCCGGTAATCTTCAAGTGACGGTGACTTATATTTGGACTGAGCAAAACGAGCTGCTGGTGGACTATCAAGCAACAACAGACAAACCCACTCAGGTTAATTTGACTCAACACAGCTATTTTAATCTGGCTGCGTCGGGAGATATTTTGAATCATCAGATGCAAATTTTTGCTGACAAGATTGTGCCCATTGATGCTGTGCAAATTCCCACTGGCGAATTAATGCCTGTTGATAACACGCCATTTGATTTTAAAACTGCCAAGCCAATAGGCCGCGATATTAATCAGCAACACCTGCAAATCACCAATGGTTTGGGTTATGACCACACCTTTGTGATTAATCAATCTGCATACAAAGCTATGACGCTGGCTGCAAAAGTGGTTGAACCTGTTTCAGGTCGCGTGTTGGAAGTGTTAACAGAAGAACCCGGCGTGCAATTTTATTCAGGTAATTTTTTAGATGGGTCTTTAACAGGCAAGGGAGTCAATTACGCTTACAGAACAGGATTTTGTTTGGAGCCACAACACTTCCCCGATACACCCAATCAACCACAATTCCCATCAACCCTGCTAAACCCCGGTGAAACTTATCACACGAAAACTGTTTTTAAATTTTCGGTGGTTTGATTCAATCCAGTGCTATTCATAATCTATTGAATGGCACTGGATACCCTTCGGGTATGACGAAAAATATTTTGGTAGCTATCAATTATCACGCTCAATAAAATTCAGCGCATCGGCAACCAGATTGGTCATGCAACGGCGTGCTTCTACCGGATCTTTGTTTTTAATTGCCTGATAGACTATATCGTGTTCGGCGATAATACTGTCCTGATCGGCTTTCATTTTGGCAGTGTGTGAAATACTGACGCGCAATGCAGTTTGGATAAAGTCACGCAAGCGAATATAAAAACGATTGTTGCTGGCAAATAAAATACTCACGTGCAAATCAATATCGGCTTGCAAACTTTCTTCGGAGTAGGGGGTTGCAAGGCGCATTCTGTCCAATGCTTTACCGATTTCAGCGACTTGAGCCGGGGTACCGAAGCGTGCTGCTAATGAAGCGGATTCAGGTTCAATGGCAATACGCAATTGAAAAAATTCCGTTAGCAAGGCTTTGGTTGGATTACTTTCGAGCATCCAGCGCAATAAATCCGGATCAAAAATATTCCACTGGTTTTCCGGCAATATGCGAATGCCTTGGCGTGGCCTGCTGTTGATCATGCCCTTGGCTAATAACATTTTAATGGCTTCCCTGACGGCGCTGCGACTTACTCCGAATTTTTCGCAAAGCTCGGCTTCTGTGGGTAGGGGTTCGTCATCGTTATATTCACCGGAAATAATACTGCGTCCAAGTGCTTGTAACATGCGTTGTGAGAGATTTTGGTTTCTGTCGAGTATTGTCATAGTTTTCTTAGTGGATGAGTTGCAAAATGTTTTTTAAGAGGGTTGGTCCATTTTGGGTTTTATCATAACAAGCTTTTATTCCCAGATTTGAACTGAGTGCCGGGTGTTTCGGGCTCGGCACTTCACTGAAAATCGTAACCGGAATGTTGTTAGTTTTTGGGTTGCGGGCCAATTCGTGACATAACAGTTGATCGTCCATCAGCATTATATCTTCGCTCATTAATATCAAGTCCGGATTCAATTCCAAACTCAATTCAAAACATTCGCGGCCGGATTCACAGCTGAGAATATTAAAATGCTGTGTGAGCAATTCAGAAAAATGTTGAATTGATCGCGAATCTTTATCGGCGAGTAAAACCGTTTTATGAGCAGCGACCTCATCTACCAATGAGCGATTGCGGCCGCTGCGTTTGGCTTTATACAAAGCGCGATCGGCACTGCGAACCAATTCATCCAAACTATGACATGTGGTGCGCAAACAAGTAGCTCCGCCGATGCTGACAGTGATATGAGTGCCGCTCAGTGATGTGGTGTGCGGAATCATTAATTTGCAAACGGCGTCGTTAATGGCTTGTGCGACACGGTAGGCGCCCTGGGTATCGGTTTCTGGCAATAAAACAATAAATTCTTCGCCGCCGTATCGCCCCAATAAATCAGCTGTGCGATGCAAGCAGGATTTAATTGCCTGAGTGACCCTTTTCAAACAGGCATCACCCGCAGGGTGACCATAATGGTCGTTGTAAAGTTTGAAATGATCAACATCAATCATCAAAGCGCTAATGGGTTGTTGATGACGTTTGGCCAATGCCCACTGTTGTTGCGCCAATTCATTAAACGAACGTCGGTTGAATACTTGAGTCAGACTATCCAGCTGGCTCAGGGCTTCAAGCTCATTGTTGAGTCGATTCAATTGGTCTCGCATTTCGGCGATGCGCTCCATAGCGCGAATTTTGGCCTTGATGATCATCAAGCTGACCGGTTTGATCAGGTAATCGTCGCCACCGGCTTCTATACCTTCGCGATAACTTTCGTCATCAGCCAAACCTGTAACAAAAATAATGGGAATCCAGTGGCCGGCGAGCCACTCGCGGATCAAACGGGTGGTTTCAAAACCGTTCAGGCCAGGCATTTCGACATCCATGATGATCATATCGACCGGCTCGTTTTCGAGCATTTGCAGGGCCTCTTCACCACTCCTGGCGACTATGGGGGTATGGCCTGCTTCTACTATATAGCTGCGCATAGCATGACGGAGGGTTGCGCTGTCTTCTACCAGGAGGATCTTCATATTGACGATTTGTTAGTGATTGTTAAGGAATTCCTGTTCGGCGCCACTATTGTCGGAATGACAGCCTATGTCAAGCTGGAATAGAAGGCTCTGTTTTCAAGCCATGATTGGATAACCAAACAGCTGATTTATCAGATTATCGCCGGTGGCTTTTTGTCAGTGTTTTCTGTATGTTGGCGAGCGTTTTTTCTTGAGAGGCAAGAGATTGTTGTATGAGTGAGTTTGATGATATTCGTCCCTATTATGATCATGAAGTCAGGCCAACACTTGACAGAATTCTGGCCGACCCTGAATTGATTCAAGCCATCACCCATTTGCGTTTTCCCAAAACAGAAAATTGGTTGGGTTGGTTATGGCGCCCTCTGGTCAAGGCGCGTTTAAAATCTGAATTAATGTCTGTCGATACTGTGGATGACTTTCAACATATAGTTGAAAAATATATGCGCAAGATGATCGACAGCCGTGTAAAAAATCTGACGGTTTCAGGTTTGGATCAACTCGACAAAAATCAACCCTATTTGTTTATCAGTAATCATCGCGATATTGCAATGGATCCTGCATTTGTGAGTTGGGTTCTCTACCACAATGGTAGCAACACATTGCGTAACGCAATTGGCGATAATCTTCTTACCAAGCCCTTTGCGTCAGACTTAATGCGTTTGAACAAAAGTTTTATTGTTAATCGCAGTGCAAAAGCGCCCCGCGAAAAATTAAAAGCTGCCAAACACTTATCCGCTTATATTTATCATTCGATTGTGAACGAGCATTCCAGTATTTGGATTGCCCAACGCGAAGGTCGCGCAAAAGATGGTTGCGATAAAACCAATTCTGCTGTGTTGGGCATGCTTGCACTGAATAAACCGAAAGAGATGCCATTGGCAGATTATGTGCGCGCATTGCACATAGTACCTGTATCCATTTCGTATGAATTGGACCCCTGTGATGCTGCCAAAGCGCGTGAGTTGTATTTGCATAAAACTGAAGGCAGTTACGAAAAAGAAGAACACGAAGATGTACGTAGCATTGCCATGGGCATCGCCGGGCAGAAAGGTAATATACATCTAACCTTTGGTCCCCAATTAAATGCCGATTATCAAGATATAGATCAATTGGTCGCAGATCTGGATCAACAAATTCTCAACAATTATCTATTGCACGCTACTAATTGTTTCGCACATGAAATGCTATATAGCGAAATCCCCAAAGTAAAATATTCTGCTGCACAACTCGACTACAATCCGGAAGTTCTACAAGCTGAAAAAGCCGCATTTGTTGAACGTATTAATCAAATGCCGGAAGAGCATAGGCCCATCGCATTGGCAATTTATGCCAACCCTGTTAAAAGTAAATTGACGAATGCTCAGTGACTCTGTCAAAAAAACTATCCAAACGGCCTACAGTCAGTTTCTCGAAAACAAAGGGCTGAAAGCGCGATACGGACAAAAAATCATGATTGCCGAGATAGCCAAGTGTCTCGGCAAGATTGAGTTGGATGACGACAACAATCGAGTTGAATCTGCAAGCGGTGAACATATTTGTGTCGTGGAAGCGGGCACAGGTACCGGCAAAACAATTGCCTATTTATTGCCAGCAATTGCGATTGCCAAAGCTATGGGTAAAAAGTTGGTAGTCTCGACAGCAACTGTCGCTTTGCAAGAACAAATTGTATTAAAAGATTTACCCGATCTCGCCAAAAATTCCGGATTAAATTTTTCATTTACCTTGGCCAAAGGTCGAGGTCGCTATTTGTGTTTGAGTAAGCTTGATAATCTGATCGCTGAATACGAAAGCGGGATTAATCCAACTCGTGCTTTGTATGAAGACGAGTATCCGAGTTTATCTGCGCAACATTACAAACTCTATCAGTCTATGGTCGAATCACTTGCCGCCAATAAATGGAATGGTGAACGCGATACCTGGCCGCAAGCGCTCGAACAAGATGAATGGCAAATTATTACCACTGATCACCGACAATGTACGGGCCGACGTTGTTCGAATGTATCTGTCTGCAGTTTTTTTAAAGCGCGTGACAGTTTGCATGCAGTTGATTGCATAGTCACCAATCATGATTTGGTATTGGCGGATTTGGCATTGGGTGGTGGGGCTATTTTGCCAGCACCTGAAGATGCCATTTTTATTTTTGACGAAGGTCATCATTTACCGCAAAAAACCTTGAATCATTTTGCGCATCACAGCCGTATGCAATCCACCAGTAAATGGTTGGATCAATCCAATAAAAGTTTGGGCGCTTTGCTTACTGCTATTAGCGGTGCCGGTAAAGTGGATCAGTATGCAGAAAATTTACCGGCTGCTTTTATTGAAGCCAAACAATATCTTGATCAGTTATTTCCCATGTTTGAGCGTTTGGCGCAAACCATTGCCTTTAATGATCGCGAATCTCATTACCGATTTGAACATGGACGAGTGCCTGAACAATTAATTGAATCCTGCGTCAACCTCTATAAAAGTTTTGATCGACTGACGGATATTTTGGTGAAGGTTTCCATGGAAGTTGAAAAATCTATGGAAGATCCGCATTGTGCAGTGCCGAAAATTGATTTGGAAAATAATTTTCCGGTATTGGCAAATTGGTTAGCACGCGCTGAAGCCAATCGCGATTTGTGGCTGACCTATGCCAATCAGGATGCCGAAAAGGAAGTGCCCCGTGCGCGCTGGCTGACTCCGGTTGAGCAAACCGGCGGCATAGATCTTGAAGTTTGTTCAAGTCCCATTCTCGCTGCTAAAACTTTGCAAAATTTTTTATGGAGTCGCGCCTGCGGTGCAGTGGTCACATCGGCAACTTTAACGGCATTAGGCAATTTCAGCCGTTTTAAAATGCGCGCTGGTACACCAGATGATTCTTCTTATCATGTATTGCCCAGTCCATTTAATTTTCAAGATTCAACACTGGAAATTCCGCCCGCAACTGTTGATGCGACTAATGCTGACGTCCATACATTGGCAATCATTGAACAATTACCCAATTTAATTGATCCAGAGCAGGGCACACTCGTTTTATTTTCATCCAAACGGCAAATGCTGGATGTTTACGAAGAATTACCGGATTTTTTAAAAGATAAAATTCTGTTGCAGGGCGACGCGTCTAAACAAGAGATGTTGGTTCAACACAAACAAAAAATAGATCAGGGGCAGGGTAGTATTTTGTTTGGTCTCGCCAGCTTTTCTGAAGGTGTAGATCTACCAGGAAAATATTGCACACATGTGATTATCGCAAAACTGCCATTTGCAGTACCTGACGATCCTATTGAAGCGGCGCTATCAGAATGGATTGAATCCCGCGGTGGCAATGCCTTTATGGAAATTACCGTGCCCGATGCTTCGCTAAAATTAATTCAAGCCTGCGGTCGTTTATTGCGAACTGAAACTGATCGAGGAAAAATTAGTCTATTGGATCGTCGTATTATCAGTAAGCGTTACGGTAAGGCGATTTTGAATTCCTTGCCGCCGTTTAGGCAGGTGATTAGTTGATTCGTTTACTGTTCACTGATCCCTTCGACGCCTGCACCCCCTCCTAACCTCCCCCTCCACAAGGGGGAGGGACTTGACTCCCTACTTGATGCGGAGTGGAATTTAATTCCCTCCCCTTACGAAGGGGAGGGTTAGGGTGGGGTTTGTTTTTCTCAAGCAATTCGCGGAGCTACTAATGAAACAATTATTCAAAATGTTTATTGTTGTTTTCGGCTTCATCACCCTAAACACCCACGCCCTCGACTGCGTAATCACTCTGCATGGCATGGGCAGAACCGCCAATTCAATGAAGCCCTTGGCAAAAGCGCTCGAAAAAGAGGGATTTCTCGTTCGCAATATTGATTATCCTTCACGTAAACAAACTATTCAGCAATTAGCCGAAACTGTTGTTAAAGAAGGAATGGATTTTTGTGAGGCACACAGCGCGGACAAAATATTTTTCGTCACTCATTCACTCGGTGGCTTATTGGTCCGTTATTATTTTTCAAAACACTCACCGGAAAAATTATCCGGTGTTGTGATGTTGGGGCCACCTAATAAAGGCAGTCAGGTAGCGGACAATTTACAATCCTGGGATATGTTTCGTTGGGTAAATGGCCCTGCGGGCCAGCAATTAAGTACAGATCCGGAAAGTTTTTGTAATCAATTACAATCTGCCAATTTTAATCTTGGCATTATTGCCGGTACCAAAACCTTTAATCCAATTTTGTCACAGATGCTACCCAATCCTGACGACGGCAAAGTGACACTGGAAAATACCAAAGTTGAAGGCATGAAAGATTTTATTGCTTTGCCTGTTACTCATACTTTTATGATGAAGAATAAAAAGGTGATCAAGCAAGTTATCCATTTTATAAAGTATGATCAATTCATTCATGATCAATTGTAAACCTTGGTTTTCTCGAATCAATTTTTAAAAATATTTGTCATGCCCTTTGGGCATCCAGTGACTGTATTTATCTAAAGGCGCTGGATCCTCTTCGAGGATGACAAGTATTTAATCAGAGCTAGAAAATTTCATTTTTTTTCCGATCAGCGTACCCGCTCGCCACTTTGAATATCAGTCACTCGACCTTGTGCAAAATAGACGTGCTTCCAAAAAGTGCCTGTGCCCTGGTTGTAACTCCACACATCAATGTCTTCACAGCTTTCGGTTAATAGTTCGCGGCCTTCGGAATCGTATTGTTTTCGAGTAACGGGTTTGCAGTAGGAGTCGGTTATTTCCGGTGAGCCGCACAGGCTGGTGACATCGGCTTTGGTGTTGCCTATATCCACCAATTGGCCTTCACAGCGTAAGGTTTCGGCGAACCCTGCAGAGCTGAAGATGACAAGGGAAGCAAACATTAAACGGGTAGGGGAGAAGGGCATAGACACTCCAGATGATTTGGGGATTGGTTTTGATGTTCGCATGCTGCAGTTGGCTTTATTAATAATCACTGAATAATCCTGTTTGGAATCTAATCGCTAACTGGCTATAATCGCGTGCTTCTTTTTATTGCTGTTGAGGCTCCCTGCCATGTTGAGAATTGCCGAAGAAGCGCTCACCTTTGATGACGTACTCCTGGTTCCCGGTTTTTCGGAGGTTATTCCGAAGGACGTTTCCCTGAAAACCCAGCTGACTCGCAAGATTCATCTCAATATTCCCCTGATTTCTGCTGCGATGGACACAGTCACTGAGTCCCGTCTGGCGATTGCTATGGCGCAGGAAGGTGGTATCGGGATTATCCACAAAAATATGACCATCGAAGAACAGGCTGCTGAAGTGCGTGCGGTTAAGAAATTCGAAGCCGGTGTTGTGAAGGACCCCATCACCATTGAATCCACTGCAACTATTCGCGATTTGATTGCCTTGACGCGCAAGCACAATATCTCCGGTGTTCCTGTTTTGGAAAATGGCGATTTGGTTGGAATTGTGACTGGTCGTGATGTTCGATTTGAAAAAAATCTGGATGCGAGTGTGTCCAGCATCATGACTCCCAAATCCCAATTGGTAACCGTTAAAGAAGGATTTACTGCGGAAGAAGTGCGTGATTTGTTGCATAAACATCGCATCGAAAAAGTCCTGTTAGTTGATGACCAATTCAATTTGCGTGGTTTGATTACCGTAAAAGATATTAACAAAGCCGAACGTTACCCCAATGCTTGTAAGGACCCTGAAGGTCGCTTGCGTGTAGGTGCGAGTGTTGGCACCAGCCGCGATACTGATGATCGTGTGGATGCATTGGTTGAAGCTGGCGTTGATGTGTTGGTCGTTGATACCGCTCATGGACATTCCAAAAACGTGTTGGATCGTGTTCGCTCCATTAAAGCTAAATATCCCGATGTGCAAGTAATCGGTGGCAATATCGCCACTGGCGAAGCTGCATTGGCTTTGGTTGCTGCGGGTGCTGATGGTGTAAAAGTCGGTATTGGTCCAGGTTCTATCTGTACCACTCGTATTGTAAGTGGAGTTGGTGTTCCGCAAATTTCTGCGATCGCGAATGTAGTGGCTGCTCTTAAAGGTACAGGCGTTCCTGCAATTGCTGATGGTGGTATTCGTTACTCAGGTGATATCGCCAAAGCTGTAGTTGCAGGTGCTCATGCGGTAATGATGGGTTCTATGTTTGCCGGTACTGAAGAAGCGCCAGGTGAAGTAGAGCTCTACCAAGGCCGTACCTATAAAGCCTATCGCGGTATGGGTTCATTAGGTGCTATGGCGCAAACCAGTGGTTCAAGCGATCGCTATTTCCAGGACGCCAGTGCCGGTGCAGAAAAATTGGTTCCAGAAGGTATCGAAGGCCGTGTACCTTACAAAGGTCCTTTAGCGGCAATCGTTCATCAAATGATGGGTGGATTGCGTTCTGCCATGGGTTACACAGGTTGCGCCAATCTTGAGTTAATGCGCACACAACCGACATTTGTTCGTGTGACTGCAGCCGGTATGGGTGAAAGTCACGTACACGATGTACAAATCACGAAAGAAGCACCTAATTATCCAATTGGTGGAAGATGATTCTGCCTGAAACAATTGACCCCACCCTAACCCTCCCCTTGCCAGGGGAGGGGATAAGTTCCTCCCCCTGGTAAGGGGGAGGTTAGGAGGGGGTCCGGGTCCCCCGAATTTCTATTCTCAATCGGTAAAAACATGTCCCAGGATATTCACGCACAGCGTATTTTAATTCTCGATTTTGGTTCTCAGTACACACAATTAATTGCACGTCGTGTGCGTGAAATTGGAGTGTTTTCAGAAATTCGTGCTTGGGATATGAGCGAGCAAGAGATTCGCGATTACAAACCTGCTGGAATAATTCTCGCTGGAAGTCCTGAATCAACAACCGAAAAAAATTCACCGCGTGCGCCGCAAATTGTGTTTGATTTAGGTGTGCCAGTATTGGGAATTTGTTACGGCATGCAAACCATGGCCATGCAAATGGGCGGCTTGGTTGAAGGTTCCAATGTTCGCGAATTTGGTTACGCGCAAATTAAAGTGCATGGTGAGTCATCTCTATTAAAAGATATTAAAGATCATCTGGATCAAGACGGCAGTGCGTTGTTGGATGTATGGATGAGTCATGGCGATAAAGTCACGCGCATGCCAGAAGGTTTCAGCTTAATGGCCTCAACACCTTCCTGCCCGATTGCAGGAATGTATAACGAAGCTAAAAAATTCTACGGCGTGCAATTTCACCCAGAAGTCACGCATACCCTGCAAGGCAAACGTTTATTTGAACATTTTGTATTGCAACTCTGTAATTGCAAACCACTCTGGACGCCGGCCAATATTGTTGAAGACGCGATTAAAAAAGTTCGCGAGCAAGTGGGTAGCGATAAAGTATTGTTGGGCCTTTCCGGCGGTGTGGATTCATCGGTAGTTGCCGCGCTTTTGCACAAAGCCATCGGCAGCCAATTAACCTGCGTGTTTGTTGATAACGGTTTGTTACGCAAAAACGAAGGCGATCAGGTCATGGATATGTTCGCCAAAAATATGGGCGTAAAAGTTATTCGCGCCGATGCGCAGGAACAATTCCTGTCCAAACTTGCGGGCGTTAATGATCCCGAGAAAAAACGTAAAATTATTGGCGGTACTTTTATCGATGTGTTCGATGCAGAAGCGACCAAATTACAAGATGTTAAATGGTTAGCCCAAGGCACAATTTACCCAGATGTCATCGAATCAGCTGCCGCAAAAACCGGCAAAGCTCATGTGATTAAATCGCATCACAATGTTGGCGGTTTGCCGGAAGACATGGCCTTCAAACTGGTTGAACCTTTGCGTGAATTATTTAAAGACGAAGTGCGTGCGATTGGTTTGGAATTGGGTTTGCCCTATGACATGGTCTATCGTCATCCATTCCCCGGCCCAGGTTTGGGTGTGCGCATTTTGGGTGAGGTGAAAAAAGAATACGCGGATATTTTGCGTGAAGCCGATGCCATTTTTATCGAAGAGTTGCGCGTATCCGGTTGGTATCACAAAACTTCACAGGCCTTTGCAGTATTTTTGCCGGTGAAATCGGTTGGTGTCGTCGGTGATGGTCGTCGTTATGAATGGGTGATCTCATTGCGTGCAGTTGAAACTGTGGACTTTATGACAGCTCGTTGGGCGCATCTGCCTTACGAATTGTTGGAAAAAGTATCCGGTCGAATCATCAATGAAATTTCCGGTGTGTCGCGCGTTTGCTATGATGTATCGAGTAAACCTCCTGCGACTATTGAATGGGAATAAGATGATCAACAAAATCCGGTGGTGTTTGTGTCTCGCAGTTTTTGTGTCGGTGACGAGCATTGCGCAATCATCATCGGGTTTGGATCCATCCATGTTTATCAATCCGGCGCTTGAGAAGTTTCGTTCGAGTCAGTCGTCGGTGAGTTCTTCTAGAGTTGCTTCTGTTTCTTCTTCGAGTTCAAGCTCAAGTGTCGTTGACCCCACCCTAGCCCTCCCCTTTCCAGGGGAGGGGACTAGTTCTTCGCAAGCATCGAGTTCTGTTTCTTCTGTCGAAATTCAATCTTCGGAAAGTTCTTCTCTTTCTTCTGATCAAAGTTCAAGTGCATCTTCATCTGCGGCTTCAAGTGAATTTTCATTGGTGCAGCCCAAGATTATTTTGGGTCAACAAATTCCTCCTGGTACATCGGCAAAATTAACCTGGACACCTGACGAAGTTGTGGGTGGTTTCAGTGAGAACACACCAGTGTTGGTTATTCACGGAAAATCAACCGGCATGACTTTGTGTTTAACTGCAGCGGTGCATGGTGATGAATTAAATGGAATTGAAATGGTTCGTCGTGTAATGCACAGCATCGATCCTGCAAAATTAAAAGGCACGCTGATTGGTGTTCCGGTTGCCAATATTATGGGCTTTCGTCGCAGCTCGCGTTATTTGCCAGATCGCCGAGATTGGAATCGATATTTCCCCGGCAACACCTATGGCAGTTCAGCATCGCGTTTGGCTTATTCATTTTTTAGTAATGTAATTATGCATTGCGATGCATTAATTGATTTACACACAGGATCATTTCATCGCACCAATCTCACACAATTGCGCGCAGATTTATCCGATGACAAAGTGGCGCAACTTGCACAACGTTTTGGCAGCATTGCGGTGTTAAACAGTGCGGGTAATCCTGGGTCTTTGCGTGCAGCGGCGGTGAGAGCAGGTATTCCATCAGTGACTATGGAGGCGGGTGAGCCAATGGCTATGCAGAGCAAAATTGTTACTGAAGGCACGGATGCGCTTATGACATTAATTTCCAAATTGGGCATGTACGGCAAGCAGCCTCGCTGGCGGCAATCCTTGCCTGTGTATTACCGATCCAGTTGGGTCAGAGCCAATCTGAGCGGCATTTTATTTAGCAAGGTCAAACTAGGCGACAAAGTTAAAAAGGGCGATCTGCTGGCGACAGTGACCGATCCAATTTCCAATGCGCAAAGCTCTATCAAATCCCCTTACGATGGCCGCGTTATCGGTATGGCCTTAGATCAGGTGGTGATGCCGGGTTTTGCGACTCATCACATAGGTATTCAAACCCTTGAAGCCATGTTGTTGGAAGAGCAGGCTCCTTTGGATGACGGTATGGAAGATGAAGACGCTGGCGATGAAGGTGTCGAAAGTGGCGATGATGATGAAATTTCTGAAGTGGGAATGGCATCGCCTGTGTCTACGTCTAGTGAGTAAAAACAAACCCCCTCCTAACCTCCCCCTTCGAAAGGGGGAGGGACCTGCTCCCCGTTTACAAATTGCGAAGTGAGATTCGTCCCCTCCCCTTACGAAGGGGAGGGCTAGGGTGGGGTTTGTCGCCAGTGAGGGCCCCTTGAAATTCCCCCCACACGCCCCATCTCCTCTCCATTCGTTGTCCTGAGGAGAAAATTATGACTGTTGACGCTCGCAAAGAAACCCGTGGATTCCAGACAGAAGCAAAACAGCTGCTGCATTTGATGATCCATTCGCTCTATTCCAATAAAGAAATTTTCCTGCGTGAGTTAATTTCCAACGCATCGGATGCCGCTGATAAATTGCGTTTTGAAGCGGTATCCAATGGTGATCTGTATGAAGGTGATGCCGAGCTGAAAATTCGCATCAGCTTTGATAAAGAAGGCAAAACCATCACCATCAGCGATAACGGCATTGGTATGACCCGTGATGAAGTTGTCGATAATCTGGGTACTATTGCCAAATCCGGTACTGCGCAATTCCTGCAAAAATTAAGCGGCGATCAGAAAAAAGATTCGCAATTAATTGGTCAATTCGGTGTAGGTTTTTATTCCGCATTTATTGTTGCTGACAAAGTTGTGGTCACCACCCGTCGTGCTGGCGCTGCTGCAAGTGAAGCAGTGCGTTGGGAATGTACCGGCGAAGCGGAATTCACTGTCGAAACCGTCGAAAAATCCTCACGCGGTACAGAAGTGGTATTGCATTTAAAATCCGACGCAACTGAATTTGCCGATGGCTGGCGTCTGCGCAATATCATCAAAAAATATTCCGATCACATTGCTATTCCGGTGGTGATGTTGAAAGAACAATTCGATGAAGACAAAAAAGATGTAATTGAAGATGAAGTCGTCAATACAGCAACGGCTCTTTGGACGCGTTCACGCAGCGAAGTCACTGACGAAGAATACAAAGAGTTTTACAAACATATTTCTCACGATTACACCGAGCCATTGAGCTGGAGTCACAATCGCGTTGAAGGTAATCTGGATTACACCAGCTTGCTTTACATACCCGCTAAAGCGCCATTTGATTTATACAATCGTGATGCCTCTCGCGGATTAAAACTTTATGTACAACGCACATTTATTATGGATGACGCCGAGCAATTTTTACCGCTCTATCTGCGTTTTATAAAAGGTGTTGTGGATTCAAACGATTTGAGCTTGAACGTATCGCGTGAAATTTTACAAAAAGATCCCAACATAGACGCAATGCGCTCAGCATTAACCAAGCGTGTATTGGATATGCTCAGCAAAATGGCGAGCAATGATACTGAGCAATACAGCAAATTCTGGAAAGAATTTGGTCAGGTCATCAAAGAAGGTCCTGCAGAAGATTTTACCAATCGCGAAAAAATCGCCAAGTTGTTACGTTTTGCGTCTACCCATGCGGATTCCGCTGAACAATTGCAATCACTGGATGACTACATTGCACGCATGAAAGAAGGCCAGGAAAAAATTTATTATGTGGTGGCCGAAAATTACAACACCGCAAAAAGCAGTCCGCACCTTGAGGTCTTCCGTAAAAAAGGCATCGAAGTTTTGTTGTTGAGTGACCGTGTCGACGAATGGCTGATGAGCCACTTGTTTGAGTACGAAGGCAAATCATTTCAGGATGTCGGTAAAGGCCAGCTTGATCTCGGTAAGCTTGATTCCGAAGAAGAGAAAAAAGCTCAGGAAAAAGTTGCTGAAGCGAAAAAACCTTTGTTGGATCGCGTTAAACAAGTATTGGATGCCGAAGTGTCAGAAGTACGCATCACCCATCGCTTGACCGATTCGCCCGCCTGTGTGGTTGTCGGTGAACATGATATGGGCGCGCAAATGCGTCGTATATTGGAAGCAGCAGGCCAAAAATTGCCAGATTCCAAACCCATTTTTGAATTGAATCCAGAGCATCCATTGGTGGTAAAACTCGAAGCCGAAGCCAATCAGGATCGCTTCAATGATTTGACTCATATATTGTTTGACCAGGCCAATCTTGCAGAAGGCGCGCAACTGGAAAATCCAGCCGCTTATGTTCAACGTTTGAATAAACTTCTGCTAGAGTTGAGTCACTGATAAAACACCTTAAAACACCCTCTCCCTAACCCTCTCCCATCAAGGGAGAGGGAACAGATTTGAGTTCTATCGAAAAGAAAATCAAATTTGAAAAATGTTCGTTTAAGTAAATTAGCGAACAGAACCAGTCCCTCTCCCCTTGTGGGAGAGGGGCGGGGGAGAGGGGTAATTATTTATTTCCAGGACATCATCATGGAATTCAAAAAAGCCAAACTGGGTGCAAACAAATCCATCGCACTGGTTGCTCACGACAACAAAAAACCTGAATTGCTGCAGTGGTGTTTGACTCACAAACAGCATCTTCAACAGCATAAGTTGTATGCGACTGGTACCACCGGTAGTTTGATCGAGCGCGAATCGGGTTTGCCGATCAATAAATTAATTTCCGGCCCAATGGGCGGGGACCAACAGGTTGGTGCTTTGATTACTGAAGGCAAAGTCGATTTGCTGATTTTTTTCTGGGACCCATTCGAACCCATGCCACATGATCCAGACGTAAAAGCTCTGTTACGTATCGCCGCTGTCTGGAATATTCCGGTTGCATGTAATGCAATATCGGCAGATTTTCTGGTGACCTCACCCTTTTTTTCCGGCGAATGCGAACGACTGGTTCCGGATTATCAGGCCTATCTTGAAAAGCGTCGCAATATCACGGGATAAATCCTTTTAGATCAGTAGTTTGTGACAAGCATCCTATACCGACCAAATGGTCAATTGGTTTTTAGTGTTTTGTTTTGTTAATATCCCGCCACGCAAATGAATTCAAGACTTGTTCCCATTTGCAGGATTGCCAGAGGTATCGGCCTTCATTGGATGACTCAATAACAATAAAATCCAGCTGTTGAGGTATTCGTATGTCTGATCGTGAAAAAGGCACTGTTAAATGGTTTAACAATGTTCGTGGTTATGGATTTATTACGCGAGGGGAAGGTAGTGAAGATATTTTCGTCCACTACCGTAACATTCGAGCCGAAGGTTACCGCTCACTCGCAGAAGGACAAAACGTCGAATTTGTTCTTCAAAAAGGCGACAAGGGTCTACAAGCAGATGACGTGGTTCCAATTAATTAAGAAAATATTCTGCTAAAAACACCGGGCTTGTCCCGGTGTTTTTTATTAATCTTCCAATGTCTTAATAAACTTATCCGGATTAAACTTAATATCATCTTCACCAATTTGGTCGAAGGGGTTTTCCAGATGTTCTTGAATATTATCCAAACCGGTAAACACCATGGCGAATAAAACCGGTGTTAAGAATCCGATCCATATTTCCTGGTTTTCGGCCAGCATGGCGAAGTAGGGGCCTAGTGCAATCAGTATGATGTAAATAAAAAATTTGCTGTACAAGCGCAATGTGCGTGGCGTGCGGTATTGGTGGATGTGTTTAATGCCTTCGAAAGCAGTCAGGAATTTATTTAAATAGGAATGTACGCGAGATACTTCACTGCCCGATAAGCCGCGGTCACGCAGTTTTTCGATAGAAGCTGACAAGTTTTTGAATTCTGAGTAAATAATTTTTTCTTCTTCTGCAAACACCAGATTATCGCGGTTTTGGAACAATAATATGCAATGATTGAAAATGCTGAATATTTCAGCTTTTATTTTTTCGAGATGATTATCTCTGGTCTCGCCCGAATCTCTTAACCAATCTTTTGCTGCCAGATAAATGCAGCGCCCCATACTCTTCATAATGCCATATTGCACCAGTGCGGCCTCGCGACGATTGTAAGCTCCACCTATAGAAAATACGATTGGGAATACTACTGCTATACCGATAATGGTGAGAGGGAAATCCAGTTTCCAGCCGTAGTGAATACTAATGAAAGTGGAGCCTATAGCAAATAACAACGCAATTAATGTATTGAAACTTAAAATCGAAAATAGGCGTTTAAAATAATTGGTCATGAAATTTTAATTGGATAGTTAGTTGATTTTATTCCGTCATGCCCACAGGGCATCCAGTGGCCTTGTTATTCCTACGAAAGGCACTGGATCCTCTTCGAGGATGACAAGTTGAAGTTTTTTTAAGTCAATCAATATCAAGGTTGTAAACTGGTTGTGACGGGTTCAGTTGGAATCACCGGCGTAAACGGCGTAATTTTAATAATCACTCCCAGAATCGGGTGATCAATATAATTGACTTCATTGCTGCGCATCTCGGCTTTTTCTTTTAATAAAACTATGCGTTTGGTTCTGAAGGCGGGTTCAGACAATGTTGAATCGCTTTCTGCATCAGTTTGCATATCAGACTCAGATGCTTCAGTCAGCATCTCGGTGGATTGATTTTCTGTTTGTTGCATCAATTCAGGATTTTCAGGAATCTCCGGCCAGGGGCTAGGGGTATCATCCATATTGGGCTCAAATTCAGCGAACCATAAACGGGTTTCTGCTCGTAAATAATTGGCGACGCTCAAACGAATCGCGCCGGATAAAAGAGGAGCGTTCGGTTGGCTGCGATGATTATCAATCAATATCCATTCAGCTTGGTTTTTATCGCGAATAACTTGTCGCCAGGCTTGGTGAAATAATAATTGGTATTCTGATGAGTTGGCGAATTTATTAGCATGAAAATTCAAGCTTCGCATATCAGCCGGTAACATATAAAAAGCTTGCGAGTTGAAATCAATTGCTGGAGTTTCGGTTGCTGTAATAGATGGGCTACTGGAATCACTGAAGCTAATATCAGAGTTCAGGGGCGCCAATACAGGAGCATTGGGATCTTTCAATGTTTGAAAAACCGATGGGTAATAAAGTTGGATATTCGTCGGAAAATGCTCTTGCAGCGATGGATTATTTCTTGCGAATACAATTAATTCAATTTGATACCAACCTTGGAACTCGGTGGTAGTTTTCTTTTGATCCTGTGCGAGGCTATTGATGCTCAGGGTCAGGCCAAGTGCGCTAATCAGTAAGCTCAGTAAAAATTTCATAGCAAACTCTGCAAAAGGTGGTGAATGTGATGTAAGCGATCTTCCGTTGATTCCATGGGTATAGCAAATTTCAACTTGTTGGCACCTTCCAATTTAAACACACGCGGTTGGGATTGTACCAGCTTCACAATTTTGATTGGGTCAACCCTGGTGTCGCTGGTGAATTCAATTGAACCGCCGCGTGCATTGGCTTCCAGTTTTTTCACGCCGAGAGCCTGTGCCTGAATTTTCAATTCGGTTACTCGTATCAGATTTTTGGTTTGCTCTGGCAACAGACCAAATCGGTCAATCATTTCAACTTGCAAATCTCGCAAATCATCTTTGTGTTCGCAGCTGGCGAGGCGTTTGTACATCACCAGGCGCAGATGCACGTCCGGTAAATAATCATTGGGTATCAAGGCGGGAATATGCAAATTAACATCAATTACTTCCAAACCTTTTTCAAGGTCTGCTTGTTTGCCTTGGCGAATGGCTTTGACTGCGCGCTCCAACATTTCCATATAAAGCGAAAAGCCAATCGTTTGAATTTGCCCGCTTTGTTCTTCACCCAATAATTCACCGGCACCGCGAATTTCCATGTCGTAGGTGGCGAGGGTAAATCCCGCACCCAAATCTTCGGCAGCGCTAATCGCTTCCAAACGTTTAATGGCATCATCAGTCATGGCGCGGCGTTCAGGCGTTAATAAATAAGCGTAAGCCTGATGATGTGAACGGCCAACACGGCCACGTAATTGATGCAATTGTGCCAAACCAAATTTATCGGCACGATGAATAATAATAGTGTTGGCACTGGGTACATCGATACCGGTTTCGATAATGGTGGTACAGACCAAAATATTAAAACGTTTGTGATAAAAATCGGACATCACACGTTCCAAATCGCGCTCACGCATTTGTCCGTGGCCAATACCAATACGCGCCTCTGGCACCAGCTCTTGCAAATCGCGCGCGATTTTTTCGATGGTATCGACTTCATTGTGCAAGTAATAGACTTGACCGCCGCGCAAAATTTCGCGCAGGATTGCTTCTTTTATAGTGGCTTCGTCTTGTTGTCGCACAAAAGTTTTGACTGACAAACGTCTGGCCGGTGGTGTTGCGATAATCGATAAATCGCGAATGCCCGACATCGACATATTTAATGTACGCGGAATCGGTGTTGCAGTGAGCGTGAGAATATCAATTTCTGCACGGAAGGCTTTCATCTGTTCTTTTTGACGCACACCAAATCTGTGTTCTTCATCGATAATCAACAAACCGAGATTTTTAAATTTAACATCCGGCTGCAATAATTTATGCGTACCGACGATGATATCAATTTTACCTTCGGCCAATCGTTCGAGTGCTTGATCGACTTCTTTGTTGGTTCTGAAACGTGATAACACATCAATCGTAATGGGCCAATCAGCAAAACGATCTTTTAATGATTCGTAATGTTGCTGCGCCAGCAGTGTGGTAGGCGCAAGTATTGCCACTTGTTTACCTGCGTGACTGGCGATAAAAGCCGCGCGCATAGCTACTTCAGTTTTACCAAAACCCACATCGCCGCAAACCAATCTATCCATTGGTTTGTTGGATAGCATATCGGCACGAACAGCTTCGATAGCGCGCTGTTGATCCGGTGTTTCTTCAAATGGAAAGCTTGCAGAAAAGGTTTGATAGGCCAATTCCGGATCAGGAAATGCAAAACCTTTTCGTGCAGCGCGTTTGGCATAAACTTCCAGCAATTCTGCAGCCGTATCGCGGATTTGCTCTGCGGCTTTGCGTTTGGCTTTTTGCCAGACTTCGCTACCCAATTTATGCAAAGGCGCAATAGCTTCGTCATTGCCGGAATATCGGCTGATCACATGCAGGTTGGTAACCGGCACATAGAGCTTGGCGCCGTCTGCGTATTCCAGCATTAAAAATTCGTTGTCCTGATTATCCAGTGTGATGGTTTCCAATCCGCGATAGCGGCCAACACCGTGATCAATATGCACAACCGGAGCGCCGATTTTTAATTCGGTTAAATGTTTAACCACCAAATCGGCATTGTCTTGCGATTGTTTACGTCGACGTTGTTGTTGAACGCGTTCGCCGAACAATTGTGATTCGCTGATAATGGCTAAAGGAGGTTCGGTTTGTAACAAACCTTTTTCAAGCGGTGCAACTGTGATGGCAATGCCGGATTTTTTTATCGAAAAATCTTGCCAGTTCTCAATTAACTCAGGGCGGATTCGTATGCGTTGTAGTAATTCAAGTAGTGCTTCACGGCGGCCTGCTGATTCGGCACAAAACAGAATCGGGCCGGATTGTTCCATTAAAAATGCTTCAATTGCTGTTAATGGATTTTCCGATTGCATACGAATCGGCAAGCTGGGCGGCGTTTGGGTGGCGAAAGAGTAGTATCCGGTTTTGCTATCTTGTTTTTCACCGGTGATATCGACGCGCAGATTTTTTTTCATCTGCGCAAATAATTCATCTACTGCCAGATAAATATCTTTCGGCGGTAAAATAGGTCGTAACAAATCGCCACGGCGGCTTTCATAACGGCGAGTTAATTCTTGCCAAAATTGTTCTGCTGATCTTTCCAATTCACCGAAAGTAAATATTTGCGTGGATTCAGGCAAGTAATCAAACAGGTTGCTGGTTTGTTCGAAAAACAAGGGCAGATAATATTCAATACCCGGTGGCGAAATACCATCACTGATATCCTGAAAAACCGGGCAGGCTTTGTGATTCACATCGAATCTGGCCAGCCATTGTTGTTTGAATAATTGAATGCCGGATTTATCCAGCGGAAATTCTTTTGCGGGTAAAAAATGAATCTGCTCAACTTTATCCAGCGTGCGTTGGTTTTCAGGATCAAAGCTGCGCAGCGATTCAATTTCATCATCAAACAATTCGATGCGATAGGGATGTTCGCTGCCCATGGGGAAAATATCCATGAGTGAACCACGCACCGCAAATTCACCGTGCTCGTAAACTGTATCCACTGCGCGATAGCCCGCTTGTTCCAATTGCAAACGCAATTGTTGCGGATTAAATCTATCGCCGATTTTCACTATCAAACTATTGGCGAATAACCAGGATTGCGGCATCAGGCGTTGCAATAAACTGGTGATAGGCACAACCAAAATGCCTTTGCGAGTCGAGGGCAATTTATAAAGTGTGAGCAAACGTTCGGAGATAATATCCTGATGCGGCGAAATCGTATCGTAGGGCAGGGTTTCCCAATCGGCTAAATGCAATATCTCGACTTGTGTTCCCGAAAAAAAACGCAATTCGTGTTCAAGGCTAATTGCACTACTGGAATCCGGCGTTATCACCAGGCTGAAATTTTGTTGCGCTTGCGTCGCTTGAACAATTGCCAATGCGGGTGCGCAACCGGTGAGTTGTCCCCAGGTGATGCGTTGGCTTTTGGTGAAGGCGGGCGGTAATAAAGGAGAATACAAAGTCATCGGGAAAAGATTGTTGAGAAAATCGAAGCGGGCATTCTACGCGATAACGGGATTTAATTCGCATCCCAAGGTTGATTTTTAGGATTTAACAAGTCCCTGCTGCAATGCATGACGGCAACGATAAGCACTCGTTCGGGTTGGAGTAAATACATAACGCGATAATCGCCGACTATTATTTCTCTCCAATTTTCCATATCGCATTCGGGGATTCGGCGCCCGCTTTTGGGAAAGTCTTCGAGTCTGTCGACGGTTTGAAACACCAAGTCAACCAATTGGTTGGCGTAGTAAGGGGAGTCTTTGTAAATGTATTGGCGGATGTCTTGCAGGTCGTCCAGAGCTAAATCTGACCAATCAATTCTCATTGTTCAGAAACCTTTTTTTAGCCTCCTGATGCGAGGTGACTTGTCCCTCTTCTGCCGCTTTTAATGATCGTTCCAATTTTTGGCGAACATAAAATGCGTGCATCACGTCATCCCAGTTTGCTTGTTCTGGTAGCTGATTAATAAGGTTGTGCGCAGAATCTTTTACAGAATACATAGTGCTCTCCTGAGTTTCGGCTAAGCATAACTTAATATTGAATTTCGCCCCAGCTCTTAATGAAAATTGCCTAACTGTCATTTTCCCGCAAAAAAGCATCTTAATTGGGCGCGAAAAGGTATAAATCCTCTAGACTGCTATGGTTATTACGCCATCGGCCCTTTATAATCCCGCCGTTTTATTTGGGCTAGGCCAAAAACTCCCGTTAAATCAATATCTTGAGTGTTTTTCACTCAGCTGGGAGCGTAAGACTTCGGACCATGAGTGCCACGCCAGTGATACTTGTGGTCCACCCACCAAATCTTTTTTGTTGACGCTATTTATTCCCGCCAGGATGTAATAAAAAGTCGATGCAATCAGGCCAAGGTGGTTTTCGCGATCTGGCTATTCAACTTGATAGTCCAGATTAATATCCACTCGAATGACTAGGCAGAGACGTATGATTAAGATTCGTCGAGGATTGGATCTACCCATTACCGGTAGTCCCGTTCAGTCCATAGAGGAGGGGCCTCAAATTCGTCAGGTTGCACTGATAGGGTTTGATTACCATGGCATGAAGCCGACTATGGCCGTCAAAGTTGGCGACAAAGTAAAAGTTGGACAGGAAGTTTTCTCCGATAAAAAAATCCCCGGTGTTATTTACACCGCTCCCGCATCCGGCACAGTGAGTGCTATCAACCGTGGTGATCAACGTGTGTTCCATTCGTTGGTGATTGATGTTGAAGGTGATGATGCTGTTGAATTTACCCGTTACAACGCCAGTGATTTAGCTGGTTTGGCAGCAGATGTGGTTCAACAACAATTGCTGCAATCCGGTTTGTGGACTGCGTTTCGCACGCGTCCTTTCAGCAAGGCGCCGGTTCCAGGTTCAAAACCCAGTTCTATTTTTGTTCAAGCTATGGATACCAATCCATTAGCAGCTGATCCAAAAGTGATTATCGACACTAACAAAGAAGCCTTTGCCAATGGTTTGACTTTATTGTCTCGCCTGGCAGACAAAGTGTTTGTTTGTCATGCGCAAGGTGTTGATTTACCAAAAGGTCAGGGCAATCAAACGCATCAGGCTTTTGGTGGCATGCATCCGGCGGGTAACCCTGGTACGCATATTCATTTCCTTGATCCAGTATCTGCCAAGAAAACTGTGTGGACTATTGGTTATCAGGACGTGATGGCAATCGGCGAGTTATTTACCACTGGCCGTTTGAACGTGAATCGCGTAGTGGCATTGGCAGGTCCGCAAGTTGAACGTCCACGTTTGGTTAAAACACGTTTGGGCGCTAACTTGAATGATCTGGTTTCAGGTCAAACCAAAGCCGGTGAAAATCGTGTGATTTCCGGTTCGGTTTTTGGTGGTCGCCGTTCGCATGGCAATTTAACTTTCCTCGGTCGTTTTCATACGCAAGTTAGCCTATTGCTGGAAGGCCGTGAACGTGAAATGTTGCATTATCTGCGCGTGGGTACCAACAAGTTCTCTGTGCTGGGTATTTACCTTTCGAAGTTATTCGGCAGCAAAAAATTTGCATTCACTACATCTACCAATGGTAGTGAGCGTGCGATGGTGCCTGTCGGTTCTTATGAAAAAGTTATGCCTCTGGATATTCTGCCGACGCAATTGTTGCGTTCATTGATTGTTGGCGATACCGAGATGGCACAACAATTGGGTTGTCTGGAATTGGATGAAGATGATTTGGCTCTGTGTACTTTTGTGTGCCCGGGCAAATACGAATACGGTCCTATTCTCCGTAACAATCTGACGCGCATTGAGAATGAGGGCTAATCCATGCTGAGAAAATTACTCGACAATATGGAGCCGCATTTCCACAAAGGCGGCAAATACGAAAAATGGTATGCGCTTTACGAAGCAATCGATACCGTTTTTTACAAACCGGCTGATGTCACCAAATCAACAGCGCATGTGCGTGATGGTGTAGACCTGAAGCGCATTATGATCACTGTGTGGTTGTGTGCATTCCCGGCGATGTTTTTCGGTATGTACAACGTAGGGTTGCAAGCCAACACCATTTTGGCAGCAACCGGTGCAACCGGAATTGATAACTGGCATGGCGTTTTGGTTAGCTGGTTTGCGGGTCACAACCCCGACAGCATCTGGGACAACATGATTCTGGGTGCAGCTTATTTCCTGCCGATTTACGCCACAGTATTTATTGTGGGTGGATTCTGGGAAGTGTTGTTCGCCATGAAACGTGGTCACGAAGTGAATGAAGGTTTCTTCGTTACGTCAATTTTGTTCGCTTTGACTTGTCCTCCTGATTTACCTCTGTGGATGGCGGCTCTCGGCATCAGTTTTGGTGTTGTGGTAGGTAAAGAAGTTTTTGGCGGTACAGGCAAAAACTTCCTCAACCCGGCTCTGGTTGGTCGTGCTTTCTTGTTCTTTGCCTACCCTGCAGAAATGTCAGGTGATGCAGTATGGACTGCGGTCGATGGCTACTCAGGCGCAACAGCGCTTTCGGTTGCTGCGCAACAAGGTATGTCTGCACTGACTGATCCTAATGGTTTGAATTTAAGTTGGATGAATGCATTTATCGGCTTTGAGCAAGGTTCAATCGGTGAAACTTCTGCACTGGCATTAATGATTGGCGGTATTGCGCTGTTGATTATGGGCATTGCTTCAACCCGTATTGTGTTGGGTGTATTGATAGGCACAATTCTCACAACTTACCTCTACAACTGGGCTGGAGCTGATAGTTCTAATCCTATGTATCAAATGCCATTCTGGTGGCACATGGTAATTGGTGGATATGCGTTTGGTTTGTTCTTTATGGCAACCGATCCGGTATCTGCATCCATGACCAATACTGGCAAGTGGATTTTTGGTGCGTTGATTGGATTCATGGTGATTACCATTCGTGTGGTTAACCCTGCGTATCCGGAAGGCATGATGTTGGCCATTTTGTTTGCCAATATGTTTGCGCCAACTATCGACTACTTCGTGGTTCAATCCAACATTAAACGGAGACTGGCTCGTGGCTAATCAAACAGCAAAATACACCATCACCGTCACATTGATTATGTGTTTGGTGGCGTCGATTTTGGTGGCTGGTTCTGCAGTAATGTTGAAACCACACCAGGTCGCTAACAAAGCACTGGATTTTAAAAAGAACGTGTTGAAAGTGGCTGGCATTTATAACGAAGGTCAGTCGGTTGATGCACAGTTTGAAAAAATTCAGGTAAAAATTGTTGATCTGCAAACCGGTAAATTTACTGATGCAATCGCCGATGTAGAACGTTTCGATCAAACTGCATCATCCAAAAAACCGGATTTGTCCATCAAGCTTGATCCAAAAGACGATATTGCCAAGCTAATTAATCGCGAAAAATACGCAAAAGTATTTTTGGTGAATGATGACGCGGGTAACTTGAGCAAAGTTATTCTACCGATTCGTGGTAAAGGTCTTTGGTCCACTATGTCTGGGTTTGTTTCCTTGGATAAAGACTTGAATACCGTTCTGGGTTTGGGTTTTTACTCTCACGGTGAAACACCTGGCTTGGGTGGCGAAGTTGATAATCCAAAATGGAAATCTATTTGGGTCGGCAAGAAAATTTATTCTGAATCCGGTGATGTGAAAATCGACGTGATCAAAGGTCATGTTGATGAAACAACCGCTGAAAAAGATTACAAAGTTGACGGTTTATCCGGTGCTACCTTGACCAGTAACGGTGTTAAAAACCTCGTTAAATACTGGATGGGTGATTCTGGGTTTAAACCATTCCTGACCAATTTGAAAAATGGGGAGGCCTGATAAATGAGTGCATCTACCAAAGATCTGTTAACCAAACCTATATTGGAAAATAACCCGGTTATTTTGCAAATTTTGGGTATCTGTTCTGCGTTGGCGGTTACCTCCAGCGTAAAAGTGAGTTTGGTAATGGCGATAGGTTTGACACTGGTGTCGGCCTTCTCCAACTTTTTCGTATCACTGGTGCGTAATTTTTTACCGAATAGTGTGCGTATTATTGCGCAGATGATCATCATTTCTGCATTGGTAATTGTGGTTGACCAAATTCTGAAAGCGGTTGCTTACGACATTAGTAAACAACTCTCGGTATTTGTCGGTTTGATCATTACCAACTGTATCGTGATGGGTCGCACTGAAGCTTTTGCATTAAAAAATCCACCGGTTCCCAGTTTCCTCGATGGTTTTGGTCATGGATTGGGTTACTCGGCATTGTTGATTGTGATTGCAACTTTCCGTGAAATTTTCGGTGCAGGCAAATGGTTCGGCATTCAAATTCTGCCAGTGGCTACTGATGGTGGTTGGTACATTCCCAATGGACTTTTGTTGTTACCACCCAGTGCGTTTTTTATCATCGGTATGATTATCTGGGCTTTGCGCAGCTGGAAAAAGAATCAAATTGAGAAAGAAGATTTCAAAATCGCACCTAACTCAGTCAAGACGCAGGAGATCGCATAATGGAACATTTATTAAGTTTGTTTGTTAAAGCGGTCTTTATTGAAAACATGGCCCTGGCATTCTTTTTGGGTATGTGTTCATTTTTGGCAATGTCCAAAAAAATCAAAGCTGCGATTGGTTTGGGTATCGCCGTAATTGTTGTGCAAACAGTGACTGTACCTGCCAACAATTTGATCCTGACTTATTTGTTGAAAGAAGACGCGCTCGCCTGGGCTGGCATCACCGGTGTTGATTTAAGCTTTTTAAGTTTTATTTCATTTATCGGTGTAATTGCTGCAATCGTACAAATCATGGAAATGGTAATGGATAAATATATGCCTGCGTTGTACAACGCATTGGGTGTATTCCTGCCATTGATTACTGTGAACTGTGTGATCATGGGCGGCTCTTTGTTTATGCAAGAGCGCGATTATCACTTTTCTGAAAGCGTGGTTTACGGTTTGGGCTCAGGTTTTGGTTGGGCACTGGCGATCGTGGTACTAGCCGCTGTGAAAGAAAAATTGAAATACTCCGATGTACCTGAAGGTCTTCGTGGCTTGGGTATTACCTTTATCACCGTGGGATTGATGTCATTGGGCTTTATGTCCTTTGGCGGCATTTCTCTCTAAGCGAAGGGGTTAAGACTGAATGAATACCGAAATTTTATTAGGTGTCGGCATGTTCACCTTCGTCGTTCTGGCGTTGGTGGTGATCATCCTGATCGCACGTTCAAAACTGGTCAGCAGTGGCGATGTGCAAATTTTAATTAACGACGAAAAAACCATTACAGTTCCGGCGGGCGGAAAGCTATTGCAAACACTGGCAGCCAACAATGTATTTTTGGCATCGGCTTGTGGTGGCGGTGGTAGCTGCGCGCAATGTAAATGTGTTGTGAATGATGGTGGTGGTTCAATTCTGCCAACCGAAGAGCCGCACTTTAATCGCCGTGAACAAAATCAAGGTTGGCGTTTGAGCTGTCAGGTTCCGGTAAAACAAAACATGAAAATTCATGTACCGGAAGAAGTCTTTGGTGTGAAGCAATGGGTCACCACTGTGGAATCCAACCCAAACGTAGCCACTTTTATTAAAGAGCTGACTTTGCGTTTGCCTGAAGGCGAAAGCGTGGATTTCCGTGCAGGTGGTTATGTGCAATTGGAATCACCGCCTTACCATGTCAAATTCAAAGATTTCGATATTGGTGAAGAATATCGCGGTGACTGGGAGCGTTTTGGTTTCTTTAATCTGGAATCCAAAGTTGATGAGACTGTGATTCGTGCCTATTCGATGGCGAACTATCCAGATGAAAAAGGCGTAGTGAAATTCAATATCCGTATTGCAACTCCACCGCCAAAATCCCAAGGCATTCCACCAGGAAAAATGTCGTCTTATGTATTCAGTTTGAAACCGGGCGATAAAATTACTGTGTACGGTCCTTTCGGTGAATTCTTTGCCAAGAAAACCAATGCAGAGATGGTGTTCATTGGTGGTGGTGCGGGTATGGCGCCTATGCGTTCACACATATTCGATCAATTACGCCGTTTGAAAACCGATCGTAAAATTACTTTCTGGTACGGTGCGCGTTCATTACGCGAATTGTTCTACAAAGAAGATTACGACATGCTGCAAGCGGAGAATCCAAACTTCAAATGGCATGTGGCGCTATCCGATCCACAACCCGAAGATAACTGGACTGGATTGACAGGTTTTATTCATAACGTGTTGTATGAAAATTACTTGAAAGATCATCCAGCGCCGGAAGATTGTGAGTTTTACATGTGCGGCCCGCCAATGATGAACGCCGCGGTAATTAAAATGTTGAAAAGTCTGGGTGTTGAAGACGACAATATTTTGCTCGACGACTTTGGTGGTTAATCAAAAAAACGGGGCCTTGTGTCCCGTTTTTGTTTTGAGGTTTAATTAAAACACCCTCTCCCCAGCCCTCTCCCATCAAGGGAGAGGGAGCAGATTTTAGTTCATAAAGAAATGGAAGATAAATCTGAAAGGATTAAGCTTGAGTAGAATTTCGAACAGAACTAATTCCCCTCTCCCCTTGTGGGAGAGGGGCAGGGGGAGAGGGGGGATTTTTCAAGAGGTAAAAAAATGGCAACTCTATTAATTACATTGGCCGTCATGCTATTCGTAGCCTTTGCGCTATCCTTAAGTGTGCTGGCAGGCCGCAAACCGATTACCGGTTCTTGTGGTGGTGTAGGTAAAGCCCTGGGTGAACCAGATTATGTTTGCCAACTTTGCGGTGGTGATGAAGCAAAGTGTGCAGAATTAAAAGAAAATTCATCTGCAGAAAAAAATGCAGACGATTTATCTTACGACGCAAGTAAAAAAGATTAAGAATTTTTATTGTAGGGGCAGGGCCCCTGTGCCTGCCCAGGGCGGCCACAGGGGGCCGCCCCTAGGGGTCAAGATGAACAATATTTGGGAGCAAACAATTGGCTGATTACAGTTACGATTTAGTTGTTATAGGTTCCGGTCCTTCAGGTGAAAGCGCCGCAATTTCAGCAGCGAAAATTGGCAAACGTGTTGCGATTATTGAAAACCGTTTATTTGTGGGTGGCAGTTGCGCTCATAAGGGAACTATTCCCTCTAAATCTTTACGCCATGTTGTCAAACAAGTTATTCAGTTTAAGACCAATAGTTTGTTTCATGAAATTGGTGATGGCCGCCAATTAACCTTTCCCAAAATTTTGCAATCTGCCAATAAAGTCATTCCCAAACAAGTGGAATTGCACACAGCCTTTTATGCGCGCAACCGCGTTAAAGTGCATATTGGTTCTGCGTCGTTTATTGACCCGCATCATATATTGTTAACTCAAGTCGACGGTGGCAAAGAAACTATTCACGCTGAGAATATTGTCATAGCAACCGGTTCGCGCCCTTATCGTCCAACTGATGTAGATTTCACGCATCCGCGTATTTATGACAGCGATACAGTATTGGAAATGCAGCACAACCCACGTCATATCATTATTTATGGTGCGGGTGTAATTGGTTGTGAATATGCATCGATTTTTTCCGGTTTGGGCATGCGTGTTGATTTAATTAATAACCGTGATCGTTTGTTGTCTTTCCTGGATGATGAAATTTCTGATGCATTGAGTTATCACTTGCGCGATAACGCAGTCACGGTGCGCCACGGTGAAGAATACGAATCCATAGAGGCGAATGATCACAGTGTTACCTTGCATTTGAAATCCGGCAAGCGTTTGCGTGCGGATGCGATTTTATGGTGTAACGGCCGTACCGGTAATACCGATAGTTTGAACTTGTCGGCTGTAGGTTTGGAAGCAGATCATCGCGGTAATTTACAGGTTGATCAGTGTTATAAAACCAGTGTTGATCATATTTTTGCGGTGGGTGATGTTATTGGTGCACCGAGTTTGGCCAGTGCTTCTTACGGTCAGGGTAGGGCAGTCACCGGCGGCATTTTTAACGGCCAATGCAAATTGGTGGAAGATGTTCCTACGGGAATTTATACATTGCCTGAAATCAGTTCACTGGGAAAAAATGAACGAGAATTGACTCAAGCCAAAATTCCCTATGAAGTAGGCCGCGGATTATTTAAATATATCGCGCGCGGCCAAATCAGCGGTGAAGAAGTGGGTATGTTGAAATTATTATTTCACATAGACACTTTGGAAATTTTGGGGGTTCACTGTTTTGGTGCCGAGGCTGCCGAGATTGTGCATATCGGCCAGGCAATTATGAATCAAAAAAATGGCGGCAATACCATTCAGTATTTTTTGAATACGATTTTTAATTATCCAACCATGGCAGAAGCTTATCGAATTGCTGCGTTGGATGGAATGAATCGGATTAATCGTCGGTAACGATGAAAATACTTGAGGAGTTCTTTGAAAGTATATTTGGCGCTATATTTCGGTTTTTGTTCCGAAGGCTTCTCGATATTTCTGTGGCTGAATGGTTGTGGTTTGACTGGGTTGTGGCTTTGTTTTTTTGTTTATTATTTTCTTTTTCCCTGTATTTCATCGTTAAAATTTTTATTAAAAAATGGATTGTTGTAATTAATAGCTACAAAAGTAGTAGTTCGAAATCAAAGCGAAAAAATAAAGATTAAGATGTTGGGGTTTGCACCCCAACCTACCTGACTAACGACAAAAACTCATTACGTGTAGCTTGATTGCTTCTGAATGTGCCGAGCATTGCGGAGGTTTTCATGGAGGAGTTTTGTTTTTCTACGCCGCGCATCATCATACACATGTGTTTGGCTTCAATGATGACACCTACGCCTTTTGCTCCGGTAATTTGCTGAATGGATTCGGCGATTTGTAATGTCAATTGTTCCTGAATTTGCAAGCGGCGGGCGAACATGTCAACTATGCGCGCGACTTTTGATAATCCCAACACTTGTCCGGTTGGAATATAAGCTACGTGGGCTTTACCGATAAAGGGCAATAAGTGATGTTCGCAAAGTGAATAGAGCTCAATATCCTTCACCATAATCATTTCTTCAGAGTCAGACGGGAACAATGCGCCGTTGACTACATCATCGATATTTTGTTGATAGCCTCTGGTCAAAAATTGAAAGGCTTTGGCGGCGCGTTTGGGTGTGTCGACCAGGCCGGGGCGGGTTAAGTCTTCACCAATGGATTCAATAATGCCTGCGAAGAATTCTTGCATTGTCTTTTCCTCTACATAATTTGGTTGGCAGTTTACCTGAATAATTCGGGTAGAATAGGCATGTTTGTAAACTTCATAACGGATCACCAATGGCAAATCCTCTGGTTCCTGACAATCTCCAAACTATTCGCGATTTTATTCGCTGGGGCGCCAGCCAATTTATCGCTGCTGAATTGTTTTTTGGTCATGGCACGACCAATGCGTTTGAAGAGGCAGAATTTTTAGCGCTCGATGCGCTACATCTCGACCCGCCACTGGCCGATATTTGGTTGGATGCACGACTCACCTCCGATGAAAAGGAAAGGGTGATTGCGCATTTTCAGCGCCGTATCGAGGAACGAATTCCTGCTGCTTATATCACCGGCCGCATGTGGTTTGCGGGCATGATGTTTTTTGTTGATGAACGTGTGCTGGTCCCGCGTTCACCTATCGCTGAATTAATCGCCAAAGGCTTCAAGCCCTGGCTGACCTTTATGCCTGAGCGAATTCTGGATTTGTGCACTGGCAGTGGTTGTATCGGCATCGCCTGTGCGAAGGCATTTCCGGATGCAGAAGTGCAATTGAGCGATATTTCCTTCGATGCGCTGGAGGTCGCTGACCATAATCTGCATTACCACGGATTAGCTGATCGAGTTTTCCCGATTCAATCGGATTTGTTTGAAAACTTGCAGGGGCAGCGATTCGATTTAATTGTGTCCAATCCGCCTTATGTGGATGAAGAAGATCTGGCCGATATGCCGGATGAATATCACGCAGAACCTGCAATCGGTTTGGCTTCAGGTAAAGATGGTTTGGACTTCACGCGGCGTTTATTGAAAGAAGCGGCGGAACATCTTACTGACAATGGATTATTGGTAGTCGAACTGGGCAATTCCTGGGTCGCCATGCAAGCGGCCTATCCGCATTTGAAATTGCATTGGGTAGAGTTTGAGCAAGGTGGTGATGGAGTGTTTGTGATTTCTGCGCAGGATTTGCGCAAGGCGTTTTAGGGGTGGCCCGAAGGGACGGGGTGGTCATGGTGGTTAGAGATAGGCTGGTCTATAATTCGCGCAGTTTTTTTATCAACAGGTTTTTGCACTTATGTCAGGCAACAGTTTCGGTAAATTATTCACAGTCACCACCTTCGGTGAAAGTCACGGCCCTGCGTTGGGTTGTATTATCGACGGTTGTCCACCCGGGCTCGAATTAACTGAAGCCGATTTGCAAATTGATTTGGATCGTCGCAAACCCGGTCAATCACGTTACACCACACAACGTCGTGAAGAAGATCAAGTCAAAATTTTATCGGGCGTGTTCGAAGGCAAAACCACCGGCACGCCGATTGGATTGTTAATCGAAAATACTGATCAACGTTCAAAAGATTATTCTGATATCAAAGACACTTTCCGTCCCGCTCATGCGGATTACACCTATATGCAAAAATACGGTGTGCGTGATTATCGCGGTGGCGGTCGTTCCTCTGCACGTGAAACCGCAATGCGTGTTGCGGCGGGTGCAGTGGCGAAAAAATATTTGAAAGAAGTTTTGGGTGTTGAAGTGCGTGGGTATTTATCACAACTAGGCCCTATCAAAATAGATTTGGTTGATTGGAATCAAGTTGAGCAAAATGCTTTCTTTTGTCCCGATGTTAATAAAGTCGCTGAATTGGAAGATTACATGCAAGCGCTGATAAAAGATGGTGATTCGGTCGGTGCAAAAATTACGGTTGTGGCGACCAATGTTCCACCAGGATTAGGCGAACCGATTTTCGATCGATTGGATGCAGAATTGGCCCATGCATTAATGAGCATTAATGCAGTGAAAGGTGTTGAAATTGGTGATGGTTTTGATGTGGTCGCACAACGCGGCACGCAACATCGCGATGAAATAACACCAGAAGGATTTTTATCCAATCACGCAGGCGGAATTCTCGGCGGCATTTCATCAGGTCAGGATATTGTTGCGCATCTCGCATTAAAACCAACGTCCAGTTTGCGCATTCCCGGCCGCAGTGTTGATGTCCATGGCAATCCAGTTGAAGTTATCACCAAAGGTCGACATGACCCTTGTGTTGGCATTCGCGCAACACCAATTGCAGAAGCTATGATGGCGTTAGTGTTAATGGATCATTTGTTGCGTCATCGCGCGCAAAATGCTTTGGTGTCGCATAGTGTTCCGGTGATTCCTGCGAGTGTTAGGTAAAAAACAAAACACCCTCTCCCCAGCCCTCTCCCATCAAGGGATAGGGGGGCAGATTTGAGTTCTAAATAGAATGAATTTGGAAGCTGTGAGTTTAAATCAATTCTATAACAGAACTAATTCCCCTCTCCCCTTGTGGGAGAGGGGCAGGGGAGAGGGGTAAAAAACATGCTCAAAACTTACCCCTACTGGCGCCTTTCCAGTTTTTATTTTTTCTATTTCTGCGTAGTCGGTGCCTTAATTCCTTTCTGGCCGGTGTATTTACATCACCTGGGTTATTCTTCATCTGAAGTCGGGATTATCTCGGCAATTATTTTAGCCACGCGAATTGTCGCGCCGAATTTCTGGGGCTTTTTAGCTGATAAAACCCGTGCTCGTTTATCGATTATCAAAATCGGTAGTTTGCTGGCAGTGATATTTTTTTCGCTGGTATTAATTCGTCAGGATTATTATTGGTTGTTGCTCAGCATTATTTGTTACACATTTTTTTGGCATGCTATTTTGCCTCAGTTTGAGGTGATTACCTTAGCCTATCTGGATAAACAATACGCGCAATACGGGCGCATCCGCTTGTGGGGGTCGATTGGGTTTATCGCAGCTGTTATGGGCCTTGGGCTGTTATTTGATTTTATTTCCATTCAGCATTTGCCTTTGGCAATTCTCAGTTTTCTATTGTTAATTTGGTTATCCAGTTTTGGTTTGAGCGATAGATCGCATAAAAAATCTCATGAATCGACAGAAGGGTTTTTAGCTCTGGTTAAGCATCCTTTTATGATTTGTTTTTTGTTGGTGAGTTTTTTATTGCAGTTCAGTCATGGGCCTTACTACACATTTTACACGCTTTATTTAGTCAATCATTTTGACTATTCCAGTAGTTTTGCCGGGTTGTTGTGGTCGCTGGGTGTGTTGGCTGAAATTGTTATTTTCTTGATAGCGCCTATTTTGTTTAAACATTTCTCCTTGCCATCCTTGATGTTGTGGAGTTTATTTTTAACGGCGATACGCTGGTTGTTAATTGGTTATCTTGCTGATTATTTAGTGTTGTTAGTCATTGCCCAGTTACTTCATGCCTGTAGTTTTGGTATTGCTCATGCCATAGCGATTGATTGGATCAGGCAACATTTTGCAGCGGGTCATCAAGGGCAGGGGCAGGCTTTATATAGCTCACTCAGTTTTGGCGCAGGTGGTGCAACCGGCGCTTTGGCGGGTGGTTTTGTGTGGGATTTAAGTACAGAATCAGCATTTTTGATGTCGGCTATAGCCGCCTTTTTAGCCTGGCTTATTGGCTTGTACGGTTTTGCGCGTTATCCTCACACACATCTATCCTCGTCCAATTAATGCAGTATATGGCTTGGCCACAGGTGTTATATGCAAGACGATCAATCATCCCATTTATCCGTCACTTTGGTTCAATCTTCTATCCTTCCAAAAGATCCGCAAAACAATATTGCTCGTCTTGATCAATTAATTTCAAAGGATTTAAAAACGGATTTGGTATTACTGCCGGAAGTGTTCACAACCGGATTTTGTTCCGGCGCTCGCGATTTTGCGGAAACGCCAAATGGTTTTGCTTATAGTTGGATGAAAGAAAAATCCAAAAAGTTAAATGCTGTTATCGCTGGCACATTGGTTGTTAAAGATGGTGATGAATTTTTTAATCGTTTGGTGTGGGCGCAACCTGACGGTCAAGTGATTGAATACGACAAGCGCCACCTGTTTCGCATGGCTGGTGAACATTTGCGTTACAAAGCGGGTGATAAACGCATCATCATTGAATTAAAAGGTTGGAAAGTCTTGCCTTTGATTTGTTATGACTTGCGTTTTCCGGTATGGAGCCGTAATCGTCAGGATTATGATCTGGCAATTTATCTCGCTAATTGGCCAAACCAACGTGCATTGCATTGGAATCGTTTGTTGCAAGCGCGTGCGATTGAAAATTTGGCGTATGTTGTAGGTGTCAATCGTGTCGGTGTTGATGAAGCAGGGCAGGTTTATTCTGGTGATTCATCTATTTATTCGCCAAATGGTGAGTGTGATTTTATTTCGCAATCTGAAGGGGTGTTTACGCAGGTAATTTCACGGGATTTGCTGTTGGATTATCGGAAAAAGTTTCCGGCGTTTATGGATGCGGATGAGTTTGAGATTCGGTGAGTGTTAAAAGCCTACCCCCTCCTAACCTCCCCCTTGGCAGGGGGAGGGACTTTACTCCCTACTTTTTTCGAAGTGCAATTTGTTCCCTCCCCTGCCAAGGGGGAGGTTAGGGTGGGGTAAGGATTTTAAAAAAACTACCCAAACAACCGCCCCACCAAAAACGGCAGCGCCGTTTCCACTCGCAAAATTCTTTCACCCAAATGCACGGCATCAAATCCTTGTTGTTTTAATAAATCAATTTCGTAAGGAATAAATCCGCCTTCAGGGCCAATCGCTAATACTAGCGGTTGATTAAATGAAACAGGGCAGGGTGTTTGAGTGTAAGGATGCGCGACTAAGGCGGTTTTGTTTTTGATGATTTCAGGTAACTCATCTTCTACAAAAGGTTTGAAACGATTTTTAAAATGGAGTTGTGGCAAAGCCGTATCACAACTTTGTTCCAGACCTAACAACAATTGATTATGAACATCTTCGGGTTGCAAAAATGGACTTTGCCAATAACTTTTTTCAACGCGATAAGAATGAATAAAGTAAACTGATTTAACGCCAAGGCTACTAATAGTTTGCAATACGCGTCGAAACATTTTCGGGCGAGGTAGTGCCATGACAATAGTGAGTGGAATTGGTGTTGGTGCTGATTGGGTGAGTGTTAAATCCAATTCGATGTGGTTATTGGAAATAATCTTGCGAATTTTGGCTTCGCCCATCAATCCATTTAACAAACCTGCTTTAAGTGAATCACCTTCAGTGGCTTTGTGGATTTGTAAAATATGTTGGCAGCGTCTCTCATCCTGAATCAGTGCAGAATCAGGTGAAAGTAAATCCTGTTGTGTGAGAAGTAATAAATTCATTGGATTGAGAAATGGTGCCCCGGAGACGATTTGAACGTCCGACCTGCCGCTTAGGAGGCGGCTGCTCTATCCAACTGAGCTACCGGAGCAATGACAAAAAAGTGCGCGCATTATAGCGGGGCTTTTTTGTTTGCTCCAAGTGTTGATTTAGGCTTTGGCGAGAGTATAGGAGCCTGTAGCCTGCGCTTTGCTGGCTCCGTTGGCGCCGTAGAGAGAAGGGGCTGCGACCTGGCCGCGAATCAAATTTAATATGTGGCCAAATGTTTTTTGCGAGCGAGCTACCAGCTTGCCATTGATTTGATTTAATTCCTGGCATTGTTCGTAACAGGTCACCACTGCTTGCCATTCGCTTTCGAGTGGTTGTGTGAGTGGATGACGCTGTAGAAATTGGCTCCAGCCATCGGCATTTTGTGGCAAGTTAAGTTTTGCCAGAACTTGCGCACGGAATTTTACTTGCTGGGAGATTTGATCAATCAATTGAATTTTGCGTTCAACCAAAGGCTGAAGTGAATCCAGATCGCGAGTTTCAAGGCAGAGGCGTTCTTTTTCAAGGCAATCGCGCAGTTCTTCCAATGCGGTTTTATCTTGCGCAATCATTTGGCGAAGGGAATTGATATCCATTGACATAGCAACCTCGGCTATTAAGTTTTAACAAAAGCAAGATACGCAAACTGCATGGACGATCTTGGGGTATCGGCCATGCGACTATCAATTAACCTAACAACTCTTCCTGATTCAGCAGATTCTCAGCGATCTTGTCGGCATTGATTTGAAATCTGCCTTCAGCAATTGCGCGGCGAATTTCATTGACCTTTTCCAGATTCACATCAGGAGCGGCATTAATTTTGGCTTGAAGCTGACCAAGTTTTTGCGCTTCCTGGCTCAGCTGTACCTGATCAGCAGTGGATTTGCTAGTGGCTTGCTGGGCGCTGACATTGGCCGGTTGTGCGGGTTCGACGACCGGGCTGGAAGTACGACTGCGAGTGCCTTTACTGGCGCTGCTGCCGATGTTGTTGTTGGTATCAAAGTTCATGATGTTCACCCCAAGTGATAAAACTGCTTTGTTAAAGTCGCCGGATTAAGGCTTCCCGCTAAGGCTATCGGCTGCTTCTTTAATTCCTTTAGCGACTTTATGAAAAATTTTTACTCTCATTCAGATCCCTTCGTTCTTCATCTATAAGATAAGAATAATGCTCCAAGTATCTGAAAAATAATCAATTACAATATTTCAACTTCAGCCGGACCGACAACTTTTGCACTGATGATACGTTCTGACTGGCTGTTCTTGACTCTGATCCTTTGGCCCAGCTTGCCGTCGCTGAGAGCCGTGCCTTGCATCACCACCCGAATACTGCCGGTTGTGGCCGTGATACTGACCATCTCGCCACGAGTCACTTGTCTTGGTTGGTCCAGTAATGAAGAGCGAATCACATCGCCTTTAGTGATCAAACGCTTCGCTGCTTTGCCAAGCGCGGGTGTGATATCAGTGAAACTTTGCTCACTCAATTGACTGATATTACGGGTCTCGTAAGTCAACAGACTGGCGGTGATTAAATTCCCGCGGGCGATATTCTCTTTGGCAACAGCCACTGGCCTGTAAATATCCACTTGGGCTGGCAAATTCACAGACCAACCTGCGCTGTTGCACTGACAGTTAACCGTCAGATTGCCACCAGGGGCGGCAGTATCTTGCAGCTTGAAGGTGATCTCTTGCTGGCAGGCGGCGATTTGTAACCGTCGATCCCAGTGGCCCATTTTGATTTCCAATCGCTCATTGTCGGGTGATTGAAATTGATTCAATAGGTAGTGTTCAACTTTTTTTCGAAGCTCGGCCAGGTTCTCGTAAGTCTGGCTTTGCGCGGGTAATACAGGTAATAAAGTGAAAAAGAACAGCGGCAGAATTGTCCGCCACTGCTTAGAAGAAATCTTTTTCAAATTACTGGGAAGATTCATTTTTTGTCCTATGCTTCAGTTCAGATGATCTGAAGCTGCGTTAAAGCCTGACGGTTTTTTGCCGTTATAAGGTCAGCAAAGCAAAAGCCATGCCTTTTTAGATAAAGAAAGATTGAACCAAAGCCGAGGTGAACAATGGCCGGTGTAATGGATAGCGTCAACCAGCGCACGCAATTGGTTGGGCAAAACCGTCTTGAACTTTTACTTTTTCGTTTGAATAGTCAGCAGCTTTACGGAATTAACGTCTTTAAAGTGAAGGAAGTTCTGCAGTGCCCGCCGTTGAATGCTATTCCCGGCCGAAATTCTGTTGTGCGCGGAGTGGCTCATATTCGCGGTGGCACACTTCCGATCATGGATATGAATCTCGCTATAGGTCGTCGCGAGTTGCCGGATATCAATAATTGCTTTGTGATCATCACCGAATACAACCGCACTGCCCAGGGCTTTTTAGTGAGATCGGTTGAGCGCATAGTCAACATGAATTGGGGTGATATACATCCACCGCCCAAAGGCGCGGGCAAAGAACATTACCTGACTGCGGTCACGCAAGTTGATGGGCAGTTGGTAGAAATCATCGACGTGGAAAAAATCCTCGCTGAAGTATCGCCCATGAAAGAGGAAGTGTCTGAAGGTGTGATTCAAGACGGCATTGCTGAAAAAGTCGTGCAAAAACATGTGTTGATTGTTGATGACTCCACCATTGCCCGCAAACAAATTCAACGTGTTGTTGAAGGCATGGGCATTCGTACTACAACCAAAAAAGATGGAGCCGAAGCGCTGGCTTATCTAAAAGATTTGTTGGCAACGGGCAAAAAACCCTACAGCGAATTAGTGATGATTATTTGCGATATTGAAATGCCCGAGATGGATGGCTATACATTTACGGCAGAAGTTCGCAACCATCCTGATTTAAAAGATCTGCACATAGTGCTGCACACATCACTGAGTGGCGTCTTTAACGAGGCCATGGTGCGTAAAGTTGGCGCTAACGATTTCCTTGCTAAATTTAATCCGGATGAATTGGCCAAACGAGTTAACGATAGAGTGGTTGCTATTACGGGTGAAAGTCTATTACCTGCTGAATAATCTGCCATTAGTTGTATATATTGAGAGTTATGCATGGATCAGAATGATTTCAACCAATTCCGGGAATTCCTAGAAGATGCTTGTGGAATCTCGCTTGGGGAAAATAAGCAGTATCTGGTTTCAAATCGAATTCGACGAATTCTTGAAGACAATAGAATTGATAATTTAGGTGAGTTGGTTCGCTCTTTACGTTTGACTACCAATCGCCGTTTGCGTGAGCAAGTCATCGATTCCATGACGACAAACGAAACCTTTTGGTTTCGCGATACCTATCCTTATGATCATTTAAAAAATGTGCATTTTCCGCAGTTATTGTCGGCGAATAACAGAAGTATGGGGCCAGTGAGAATTTGGTCCGCTGCTTGTTCGTCGGGGCAAGAACCTTATTCCATCAGCATTATGGTAGAAGAATATAAACGCCAGCAGATGGGCGTTTTGCCGAAAAATGTGCAAATTGTTGCAACGGATTTATCCACCAGCGTGATGGAACAAGCCAAATCCGGAGTGTACGACAAACTCTCGGTGGTGCGTGGTTTATCACAAGAGCGCCTCGAACGATATTTTGAAAGCTCTGAGAATGATGCGTGGCGAGTTAAACCCTTTGTAAAAGAACGGGTTGAATTTCGTGTGTTAAACCTTATGGATTCCTACGCAGGTTTGGGTAAATTCGACATGGTGTTTTGCCGCAATGTGTTGATTTATTTCAACGCCGATTTAAAACGACAAATACTGCAAAAAATTCGCGCCAGTTTAAAACCTCAAGGCATACTTTACGTCGGCTCATCAGAAAGTCTGGCTGGTGCTTCTGATCTATTTGAAATGGTGAAGTGCGAGCCAGGTATTTTTTATCGGGCGATTTGATTGTTTTCCAACTCAATTCACTTCATGAAAGTTTTGTCATACCCGAAGGGTATCCAGTGACTTTTTTAATCTTCCTTCTTTAATTTACACAGCCAATTCCGAAAACCTGATACGGGCTCGTTACCGGCGGCAACCGCTTGCCGCTTGAGTCTTGCCTCTCGCTAAATAACCAAGTATTGCCGCTTATCTTTGTGTCTTTTGTGAAAATAAAATTCATATAAATCAATAAGATAGTTAATTTTGTGAATTTGGCACAGGCGTTGCAAAACTACTGGAAACGGAAAAACATCCGGCAATAGGTGAGCGATATGGGTATTTCATTTGAAGCAGCATTAGGCATACACGAGAAGGCGTTGCGCTTTCGCGGTGAGCGCGCGGCTGTGTTGGCAAATAACTTGGCTAACGCTGATACACCCGGATACAAAGCCAAAGATTTGGATTTTAAAACTGCACTGGCAAAAGCCAATCAAGGGAATGATCGTTTTTCACTGCAAAAAACTCACACTGGTCACCAAACTGCGTTGGGTTTTATGGAAGAAGGTGATGAACTTTACCGCGTCCCACAACAAGCCTCTATTGATGGCAACACAGTTGAAGATCAAATTGAACACGCGGAATACATGAAAAATGCTTTGGCATTTCAAGCAAGTTTTCAATTTTTAAATAGCAAATTCTCCGGATTGCGTAGCGCAATTCGTGGTGATTAATCGGGAATTGGTCGAGGTCTATCATGGCATTAGGAAATATTTTTGATATAGCCGGTACCGGTATGAATGCGCAAACTCTGCGCTTGAATACTACCGCCAGCAATTTGGCAAATGCTGAATCCGCCAGTTCCAGTATCGATCAGGTTTATCGTGCGCGGCATCCGGTTTTTTCGGCAGTGCATGAACAAGCCATGAGCAGTTATGCCGTGAGTGATTTCGATGCGCCGGCAATCGCCGGTGTGAAAGTCGATGGAATTGTTGAGAGTGATGCGCCCCTGGTAAGACGCTATGAACCTGATCATCCCAAAGCGAATGAAGAAGGTTATGTCTATTACCCCAATGTGAATCCGGTTGAAGAATTAACCAATATGATTTCTGCGTCGCGTTCATTTCAAATGAATGTTGAAGTCATGAATTCAGCAAAACAAATGATGCAGCGTGTGCTGACATTAGGGCAGTAAGGAGCTAAATCATGGCTGCAGTAACTTCTACAACAACCAATACATCGGCAGTTGATAATTTAAATATCAATAAAAAAACCGAAACCAAAAAGAACAACAATGAGTTGGGCCAGGCTGCGTTTTTGGAATTGATGATCACGCAAATGAAAAATCAAAATCCATTGGAGCCACAAGACAACAGTGAATTTGTTGCACAGCTTGCACAATTCAGTTCGGTTGAAGGCCTGGAGAGACTCAACAAAAATTTCACCAACTTTATGTCAACCAACGCATTGCAAGCCTCTTCTTTGGTTGGTCGTAGTGTCAGTGTTGAAACGGATAAGAGTACGCTGTTTGCCAATGGTTTGATTTCCGGTGGTGTGAATCTCGATTTCCCCACACAGGACGCAAAAATTTCGGTTTATGACGAAGCGGGTTCATTGGTACAAACCATTCCTGTCGGTGAATTGCCAAAAGGTGAAACAGTATTCCGTTGGGACGGACAAAATATTGAAGTCAACGGTAAATTACTGGATTGGAAAGCGCCTGATACCGGCGCTGCAGCGGGTGTTTATAAATTTGAATTTACTGCTGGACAAAATGGAAAAGCCGAAGCGCTGAAAACATCGCTGAGTGCGAATGTGAATAGTGTGAGCATCGATGAAAACGGTGAACTGATTTTGAATTTGGCTGGAATAGGTCCGGTCAACGTAAAAGATGTAAAACAATTTAATTAATTACAACGCGCACAGACGAGGTGAAACATGTCATTTAATACGGCTCTCAGTGGAATTCGTGCAGCGAATGTCGATCTGCAAGTAACGGGTAATAATATTGCCAACGCCAGCACCATGGGGTTTAAATCATCGCGTGCGGAATTTGGCGATGTTTATACCAGTTCTTTACTTGGCGGTGGTTCGGTCACGCCAGGTAGTGGTGTAACCACACAATTAATTCGCCAACAATTCGGTCAGGGAAATTTAAAATTTACTCAAAACGAATTGGATCTGGCCATCAATGGTTCCGGATTTTTTATAGTAGAAGGTGAAGAAGGGCAGCTGTTTACCCGCGCGGGTGCATTTGGTCTGGATAACAACGGTTATATAGTGAATAACGTTGGCGCTATGCTGCAAGGTTTTTCTGCGGATGAGGACGGTAATATCGGTGGCATCCTGGGTAATTTGCAAGTCGATGTGTCATCACAAGAACCACGTCAAACCACAGCGGTGACTGCATCATTTAATTTGGATGCAAATGAAAAAGTAAAAGAAACTGTAGGAACACAATTTGCCACTAACGGTACAGGTATCAGTGAAGCACAATTGGGTGCGCAAACTGCATCAACTGAAATCTTAACTTTCACTACACCAATTACCATTCCACCCAGCATTTCGTTTGGGCCTACCAATCAAACCAACTTTGATATTTCGCGCACTGATCCTGTTACAGGTGTGACCACAACAGTGCCGATTACGTTGAACACAGGCAACGCAACATCGCTGACATCTTTAGCGAATATGATTAACTCGGCAAACTTTGATTCGCCTGTTCCGGTGAATGTTGAAGCTTATGCGGATACAACAACCAACACTTTGCGTTTTCGTGATTTGGCCAACGGTGTTGATTCAACTATCGCGGTGACTTTGGTGAATACGGTTGCAAGACCTTCAGATGCCAACCCATTAACAACTGCACTTTCAGGTGCATCCGCCACCACCAATGGTGTGCCTGCAGTCACCAATAATTACGGATCACACACATTGGTGATTCAAGGACCAAGCGGTGCACCTATTACTTATGTGAGTCAATACGGCGCAAGTGCGGATCAAACTGCATCAGAAATTAATGCATTGGCAGGCGTGCAAGCAACTGCGTCTACTACTGCAACTTTGTACAGAACTGATCCAGCTGCAGTTCCACCCAAATCATTTTCTAACAACGGTAGTTTCAGAATTAATGGTGTGACACTCACCAGCACTGACATTCCGGATTTCACGGCAATGCGCGATGAAATTAATGAGCTGAGTAGTTCATCCTTATTTGGTATTACTGCTGAGTTGGATCCCAATGGTAATTTGGTAATTAATTCCGCAACAGGGCGTGATCTGGAATTTTCATTTGCGAACGCGGGTGGCTCTGCTGAAATTCAAGGCACACAAGGTGCGCCACAAATTGTGAACAATGCAACTCAAGCAGTGAGAGTGGGTGGTGAAATTCAAATCACAATGGATGAAGGTTACAGCATTGTTACCAGTCAACCGACTACGCCGGTTTTTGGTGGCAGTATGTTTGGTTCAATTAATGTGCCCAACTTTTTTACTGAAGTGCCAATCAATTCTTTCGATCCTAATGATCCCAAAACTTACAACCATGCAACATCCAATACCATTTACGATAGCTTGGGTAATCCGCATGTGATGCGCCAATTTTTTGTAAAACAAAATTACGATCCTGCTGATTCACAAACGTCACCCAACCATTGGAGAATGTTTGTGCAAATTGACGGGCAAAATGTCGGTGATCCTGATCCATCTTTGCCTGCACCACAAAATACTCAACCGACAATGGCGTCATTCGATGTTCACTTTTTACCAGATGGCCGTTTGAATGAAACCATGACCGATGTGATGTTAATTTCAAACTGGACTCCCACCAATGAAGACGGCGCGTTGATCGGTGCACTAGGCCCACTGAATGTGTTGCAAGGCGGAACCATTCCTGTTGCCGAGCCACCATCAAGTTCAAACTTTATTGTTGACCTGACCGGCAGTACGCAATTTGGTAGCGTGTTTTCAAAAGAAAATCTGGATCAAAACGGTTATGCAACTGGCCGACTTGCAGGATTGGACATCAACAGTACCGGCATTATCTTCGCGCGTTTCACTAACGGCGAAGCACAGGTTCTCGGGCAAGTTGCTTTGGCAAACTTTAACAATATCGAAGGTTTAAAACCTGTTGGCGACACCATGTGGGCGCAAACTTTTGAAACAGGTGAGGCAGTGATAGGTAATCCAGGTTCTGCGTCACTCGGTTATATCAACTCAGGTGCAGTTGAAGAATCCAACGTGGATTTGTCCGAGCAGTTGGTTAACCTGATCATCGCGCAGCGCAATTATCAGGCGAACGCCAAAACCATCGAGACTGCTAATGCGACTACTCAGACGATTATTAATTTGAGGTAATCATCTAAGCCCTCGCCCTAACCCTCTCCCGGAGGGAGAGGGGATTAGACTCCCTACTTAAATTAGAACGTCAGTTCCCTCTCCCTCTGGGAGAGGGCTAGGGTGAGGGCAACCGGCAACACCTTGCCACCTTCAGGTTTTATCCTCGTCACGTTCAGGAAGCGCTTTGCCGCTTCCACTTTTTCTATTTTCTGAAATTTAAATAAATCCTTTAAAATTCATATAGATAGCTAATATCTACAACTTGGCACCCCAATTGCAAAACCTCCAGTAAGCCGAGAAACGCCAAAAAACCAGCGTTTCCATATGCGTTTTCAGGAGGTTAGTTTGGACAGATCACTTTACATCGCCATGACGGGTGCCAAGCACAATATGCTGGCGCAAACCGTTCATGCCAACAATATGGCCAATATCAACACCACCGGCTTTCGTGCGGATTTCGAACAAGCCAGATCCATGGGTGTTTATTACGGTGATGGTCACCCCACTCGCGCTTTTTCGCTGACTGAAAATCCTGCATCCAATTTTGCCTCAGGCGCCATGATGGAAACCGGCAATGATTTGGACATTGCCATTCAAGGTGATGGTTTTATCGCGGTACGCGCGCCTGACGGCACCGAGGCCTATACCCGCGCAGGCAATTTGCAAATTGATCAAACCGGTATGTTGCGTACCGGAAATGGTTTGGCGGTTTTAGGTGGTGATACCCCAATCGTAGTTCCGGAAAACGAAAAAATTCAAATCGGTAGTGATGGCACTGTCTCAGTGGTGGGATTAGGGCAGGGGCCCGAAGCCATGACTGAAGTTGGTCGCATTAAGTTAGTGAATCCCGATATTAAAAATCTTGAAAAAGGTGATGACGGACTATTTCGTCAACGCGATGGTTTAAATGCAGATGCAGTTGCCAGTGTACGTTTACGCAACGGTGTGTTGGAAACCAGCAACGTAAATGCGATTGATGAATTCACCAAAATTATGGCGCTGGCCCGCCAATATGAAATGCAAGTGAAGATGATGAAAACCGCCGATGAAAATGCATCGACTTCTACGTCTTTGTTGAGAATGAGTTAAGGCCCTCACCCTGACCCTCTCCCAGAGGGAGAGGGGACTTAAGGAGCCCTATTTAAGAAGGGAGTTAAATTCCCTCTCCCTTTGGGAGAGGGTTAGGGTGAGGGAAAAGTTAAAAAATTTTAAATTGGAGAGAACCATCATGCACTCCGCACTTTATGTCAGTAAAACCGGTTTAAGCGCGCAAGATAAACAGCTCACTACCATTTCCAATAATTTGGCAAATGCCAGCACTGTTGGATTCAAGCGTGATCGCGCAGTTTTTGAAGATTTGATTTATCAAAACCAACGCCAACCCGGCGCGCAAGAAACGCAAGAAACACAATTGCCTTCAGGTTTGCAATTGGGAACCGGTGCGCGTGTTGTTGCAACGCAAAAAGAACACACACAAGGTGCATTGCAAGTGACAGATCAATCATTGGATCTTGCTATTAATGGCCCGGGTTTTTTTCAAATTTTGCAACCGGATGGAAGTATCGCTTATACACGCAATGGACAATTCCAGTTAAACGGTGAAGGACAAATGGTCAACGCTGATGGTTTTCTATTAGAGCCCGCGATTACCGTTCCTGAAGGCGTTAATAAAATTACTATCAGCGAAACCGGAACAGTGAATGCTTATACACAAGGCGTTGTTGATCCCCAACAATTAGGTGACATTGCATTGGTGAATTTTGTAAACCCGTCAGGTTTGCAAGCTGTGGGTGGCAATATATTTGTTGAAACTTTGGCGAGTGGAAATCCTGTTCAGGGCACGCCAGGTGAAAACGGCATGGGTACTTTAAAACAAGGTATGTTGGAAAGTTCCAACGTGAATATTGTGGAAGAAATGGTGAGCATGATCACCACTCAGCGTGCTTACGAAATGAATTCAAAAGTCATTTCAACGGCTGATCAAATGTTGCAATACATTTCGCAAAATCTCTAATGAGATTGGAGTGATACCTATGATGCGTTTAAGTTGGATTTTATTACTGGTGTTACTCACCGCCTGTGCAGGTTCGCGTAAACCTATGCCGGATGATCCTGCTTATGCACCCACAGTGGCTGCCAATATGCCAGTACCACAGCGCACTTCAGGATCTTTATACCAGGATATGTATGGTATGAATCTGTTTGATGATCGCAAAGCACATTTTGTTGGCGACATAATCACCGTTACGCTTAGTGAAAAAACCGTTTCCAAAAAATCATCCGGTGTCGCCGTCAAGAAAAATTCATCCGCCGATATGAATGCCGGCACTTTGTTAGGCGCAGTAGACCCGCAATACAAAGGCTTGAGTTTGGAAAATTCAATCGCACACAATCGTACGTTTGCAGGTGATGCTGACGCGGATCAAAGCAATAGCTTGGAAGGCAATATCACAGTTACTGTTGCAGAAATTTTACCGAATGGAAATTTAATTGTACGCGGTGAAAAGTGGATCACGCTAAATCGCGGTGATGAGTTTATTCGCATCAGCGGCATGATTCGCCCTGACGATATAGCACCTGATAACACTGTGCTCTCCACTCGTTTGGCAAATGCCAAAATTTCTTATAGTGGTACTGGTAGCCTGGCTGACTCGCAAACTATGGGCTGGTTCTCTCGATTCTTTAACAGCGGTTGGTGGCCTTTCTAGGGGAATGAAAATGAAAAATTATTTTTTAAAAAATACACCCCCTCCTGGCCTCCCCCTCCACAAGGGGGAGGAACATGTGTCGCCCAATATTAAGCAGGGAGTAAAGTCCCTTCCCCTTACGAAGGGGAAGGTTAGGATGGGGTTTGTTTTGCTTTTATTAATTTTTTTCACCAACATCACTTTCGCCGAACGCATAAAAGATATTGCCAGCGTTGCCGGCGTTCGTTCGAATCAATTGGTAGGTTATGGTTTGGTGGTAGGTTTGGATGGCACCGGTGATCAAACCACACAATCACCTTTTACCACACAATCTTTTAACAGCATGTTGAAACAATTTGGCATTACCGTACCCGAAGGCGCACGTATGCAAATGAAAAATGTTGCCGCAGTTATGGTGCAAGCAGAATTGCCCGCATTTGCAAAACCAGGGCAAACATTAGATATCACTGTGTCATCAATCAGTAACGCAAAAAGTCTGCGTGGTGGTAGTTTATTAATGACGCCACTGAAAGGTTTGGATGGAAAAGTTTATGCAGTAGCACAAGGCAATTTAATTGTTGGCGGGTTGAGTGCTTCCGGTGCTGATGGCTCAAAAATTACGGTCAATGTTCCCAGTGCGGGTCGTATTCCAAATGGTGCAATGGTTGAACGTATGGTGGAAACAAACTTTGCACAGGGGCAGCCAGTTGTATTTAATTTGCATGCTGCTGATTTCACCACTGCCAATCAAGTCGCCAAAGCAATCAATAATTTGTTGGGGCCTGATGTGGCGCGCCCCTTGGATGCGGTTTCTATTATGGTTGATTCGCCAGTGAATCCCGCACAACGTGTTGATTACATTTCGATGCTGGAAAATCTTGAAGTAGTACCCGGTGAAGAAGTTGCAAAAGTAATTATCAACTCACGCACGGGGACTATTGTTGTTGGTAAAAATGTTCGTGTTTCACCGGTTGCTGTGACTCACGGCAGCTTGACGGTTTCGATTGCAGAAAGTTTGACTGTATCCCAACCCAATCCACTGGCTGATGGCACCACTGTGGTAGTGCCAAGTAGTAATGTAAAAGCAGAAGAAAAAATTAATCCAATGTTTAAATTTTCTCCCGGTGCGAGTTTGGATGAGATCGTTCGCTCGGTAAATAATGTTGGCGCATCACCCAGTGATTTAATGGCGATTCTCGAAGCCTTGAAACAATCCGGTGCTTTAAAAGCAGAATTGGTGGTGATCTAAATGGATATGAATTTTCACTCAGCGCAAATGCAATCGGCGACAGATAATTATCTGGATGCCAACTCGCTTAATAAAATTACCGCGCTGGGCCGAAAAGACAATCAAGCAGCCTTAAAAGAAGTCGCTAAACAATTTGAAGCTTTGTTTTTACAACAAATGCTGAAAACCATGCGCGATACCAATCAGATTTTTGCTGAAGACAATCCACTCAATTCAAACGAAATGCAATTCCATCAGGAAATGATGGATCAGCAAATGGTATTGAATCTGGCTAGTGGAAAAGGCATAGGCTTGGCTGAAGTATTTTATCGCCAGATGACACCGAATTATGGAAAGAAAAGTTCAGTTGGTAATGAATTGTCTATGTTGGAAAGACATGTTTTTGATAAAAAATCAGACCCCCTCCTAACCTCCCCCTTGCCAGGGGGAGGAACTGTCCCCTCCCCTGGCAAGGGGAGGGCTAGGGTGGGGTCTGATGTTATTCCCGCTCTCCCAAATACAAATCAATTGCCATCAACTCCCGATGAATTCGTCGCCGGCATACTGCCCTACGCACAAGAAGCGGCGAAAGAATTAAATCTTGATCCCGATGTGTTGATCGCTCAAGCCGCGTTGGAAACCGGCTGGGGAAAATTTGTCATTAAAGATCAGCAAGGCAATAGCAGTTTTAATTTATTTAATATCAAAGCGGGTGGTTCCTGGGAAGGCAAAAAAGTATCAGTAAGTACATTGGAATACGAAAATGGTGTTGCACAAAAACAACAGGCCAACTTCCGTTCTTATGACAGCTATGCAGAAAGTTTTGCCGATTACATTAAATTGATACGTGACAATCCACGTTATGAAAAAGCCAAATCTCTGGCTCATGACGCAGCTTCTTATCTGGATGCATTGCAAGAAGGTGGCTACGCCACTGATCCTGATTACGCGGATAAAATCAAAAATTTGTTAAAAAGTGAAGCTATTACCCAAGCAAGAAATTTCCGTGAATGGCTTGAACCTTTTGTTGCCCTGATTAAAACATCGGGATTGGAGTAATTTATGTCCGGCATATTGTCGAATGCAATTTCCGGTTTGCAAGCCAGCCAAACAGCGCTGCGCACCGCCGGTCACAATATCTCCAATGCCAATACGGTTGGTTACAGTCGTCAACAAGTTGAATTTGCCACTCGCCCGGAACAAAAAGCAGGTAGTGCGGGTTATATTGGTTCGGGTGTTAACGTCACGGCTATAGAGCGTGTTGTCAATGAATTTGTCAATACGCAATTGCGTTTGGATACAGCCGCTTACAATCAACTCAATAGTTACAACGCCAATATTGGAAAAATCGATAAATTATTTTCCGATATCAATACCGGCCTTGCCGGTGGATTGCAAAGTTATTTTGCTGCACTGCAAAACGCGGCTGATGATCCGTCATCCATTCCCGCCAGACAATTGCTGGTCACCGAAACGAATAGCTTGAGTGTGCGTTTTAATAATTTATATGATCGACTGGTTGATGTGGGTAAGAGTGTTGAATCTGAAATAAAAACCAATATAGAACAGGTAACTGCCATAGCAAAATCAATTGCTAACCTCAATGATGCAATTGGTAAAAAAAATGCATCTGCTGAAGGTGGTGGACCTAATGATTTATTCGATCAGCGTGATGAGGCTTTGCGAAAACTGTCTGAATTAATGTCAGTGACTTTGGTTAAAGATGGCAGCGGCAACGTGAATGCGTTTGTGGGAAATGGTGAGCCATTGGTTGTGGGTAATCGTGTTAGCAGTTTTAATGTGACTACTGATGGTCAGATTTTTATCAACAATGGACAAACCAATTTCAACATCACTTCGCAAATTCAAGGCGGTAAATTAGGTGGGTTAATTAATTTTCGTGAAACCGTTTTAAATCCATCCATGAATGATTTGGGCCGTATTGCGATTGTTTTTGCTGATCAATTTAACACTCAACAGGCTCAAGGTTTGGATCTTGATGGCGATTATGGTGTACCCATTTTTTCTGATTACAATGATTCGAGTATCACCGCTAATCGTGTGATTCACGGTCCCAATCAACCACCATATGACCGAATTCTGAATGTCACTATAGAGGACACCGGATTATTACAATCCAGTGATTACGAATTTTCAATCGCAGCTAACAGCAATAATTTTACTATCGCGCGAAAAGCTGATGGAAAAATTGTTGAGCAAGGTGCTTTGTCGGGTGCTTATCCAACAGAAATCAGTTTTGATGGCGTGACTTTGCATTTGGTTGCAGGCACATTTCAAAGTGGCGACACCTTTACGTTGACGCCTACGCGTTTTGGTGCGCGCGATATTGCGAGTGCAATTAATCGTGGAGAAGATTTTGCGTTTGCTGTGCCCGTGCGTGCCTTGGCTACCAGCGAAAATTCCGGCAATGGTGTAATTAGTCCAGGTCGGGTTTTGAGTATGGATGATGTCAATGGTGATCCCTTGCCGATATTTTCTGTACCAGGACAATTATCACCACCATTGATTGTACGTTTTACCTCAGATACCACTTACGATATTTTGGATAACACGGATCCAGCCAACCCTGTTGATTTGGTTCCTGCGTTACGTGAGCAAATTTTTATTCCCGGTGTTGAAAATCAATTATTTTCCAGTGATAAAGGTGAAACCCGTGTAATAGGGCAGGGCCAGCGTTTGGGTTTACCTGATGGTCGTTTGCCCGCAGTGACAGATACCTCTGTATCTGCATTTGCACAAACTAACGGATACCCGGCTGAACAATTTATGTTTAGTTTGCGTGATCCGCAAACGGGTACTGTAACTACACGCAATATCATTACGCAAAGTGGAAATTCTGCTGCACAAACTGCAGCTTTGATGAACACGGTAAAAGGTGTTTCTGCTAATGCGTACACCACTGCAGCTATTACCGATATTCAAATCGAACCGGATGGTTTTACTTATCCGTTACAAATTACCTTGAATGGCGAAAATTTAATTAAACATACCGGCACTGCATTGAGTTCAGAAGTGCCTGATCCTAATGTTGATGAAGTTGCATTCAACGACTATTTGGCTGAACGTATCAATGCCAATCAAAATTTACAAGCTTTGGGAATTCGTGCAACCAGTGGGCACAATCCAATCACCGGTGCGCCTGAAGTAAAAGTAGTCGCGTCTTCCGGTGTGGATTTGGAGTTTCGTTTTCAAGCCTACTCATCAGTACCGGGTTCAGTGCCTACGCAGTTTATGAACAATAACATCAGCATTAATGATGCGCAGGGCAATCCCAATGTTAGATTGACAGCGATTGATGATCCCTTGACAGGTTTGGAAGAACAACAATCAATTGTGGTCGGCGGCCGTGTTGATGTCACTCTCGCAAGTGGTGTTAGTTTTTCAACTGTGCCATCAGGCAGTCAATTATTTGGTGATAGTACAGCAGCTAATTTTGCACAATCAAGCTACATAGGTTTACAAGCCAGCATTAATGGTAAGCCCAAAGCCGGTGATACTTTTACCATCGGTTTTAATACTAATGCGAGCAATGATAATCGTAACGCTCTTGAAATGGTGGCAATAGAAACCAAACGCGTTATTGATAACGGCGGTAGTTCAGTGAGCCAGGGTTATTCTCGTTTGGTACAAGAAATTGGATCAAAAAGCGGTTTATCAAAAATCAACACTGAAGCCAGCAAAAGTTTGCTGGAACAAACACAAGCCATGCGCGATGGATATTCCGGTGTGAATCTTGATGAGGAAGCCGCAGATCTCATTAAATTTGAACAACTTTATCAAGCCAATGCGCGCGTGATTAGCGTTGCCCGTGAATTGTTTGACACATTGTTGCAATCTTTATAAGGCTGAATAACAAGAGGATTTAGCCATGCGAGTTTCTACCAGTCAGATTTATAGCATTGTCAATATTGGCATGAGCAATGCTCAAACGGCGATTAATAAAACCCAGGAGCAAATGGCAACTGGTAAGCGTGTGTTATCACCGGCTGATGATCCTGTCGCTGCTACAACTATTTTGCAATTGAATGCTGAATTGTCTCGCGTGCAGCAATACACCAAAAATATTGATTCAGGAACCAATTCATTAAGTTTGGAAGAAACCTCGTTAAAATCTGTTGTTGGTTTGGTACAGCGTATGCAGGAACTCGCGGTTTACGCGGGTAACACAGCGGTGCTGTCGCGCAATGATTATCAAGCGCTTGCTGCAGAAGTTGAGAGTCGCACGCAAGAGTTGTTGAATTTACAAAATACACGCAATGCATCCGGACAATATATTTTTTCCGGTTATCAGGGTTCCACACAATCTTTTGTTGACCTGGGCGGCGGAAATTTTAAATATCAAGGTGATGATGGCCAATTACGTATTCAGGCATCGGCAACGGTCAGTGTTGCAGTAAGTGATTCTGGCAAACGTTTATTCGTTGATATTCCCAGTGGTCACAACACTATTACTACCTCAGCCAATCCAGCCAATCAATCGCAACCAGCAGCGTTTATGTCAGCGGGTAATATTATTGATCAAGCACAGTTTGACGAATTCTATCCGGAAAATATGGTGGTGACATTTAATGCGGTGAGTGATGTGGTTCCACCTTCGCCTAATTTTACAATTACTGAAAAATCAACCGGAAAAGTATTGGTTGATCGCCAGGTTTATGTTTCAGGTCAGGATATAGAATTAAAAGGTGTTCGTTTTCAAATTTATGGTTCACCCTTTCCTGGCACTGCGGCAGTACCATCACGCTTGCCAATCAATTTTGCAGCGACAGATTTTTCTGTTACCAATTCCAGTATTAACATCACTGTGGGTGGTGTTACCGAAACCTTGGTGCTTGACCAGAACATTACCAGCATCGCCGAGATGGTAACTGCACTGGGTGGTGATCTTGTTTATCCCAACGCAAATCCTTTGTCATTAACGGCGAGTGCACAAGCCAATAAACAAAAATTGGAAAATTTGGGTATCAATTTGTCGTCGAGTGGATTTTCCAGTGCGCGAGGGTTACCTGTCAGTATCAATTCCGGTAGTGCAGCAACCAGTGCTATGTTGGGTTTTAACACCCAAGCGGGCGGCACAGCATCCGCCATTCAATTAATCAACGCAGCGGCATTTGATTTTTCATTGCCATCACAAAGTCGCAGTTTGGAAATTTCTGTTGGTGACACAACACAAACATTAACCATCAATCAAAACGTTACCAATATGGCCGATTTGGTTGGTGCTTTAACTGCAGGTGCCAATGGTACCGCTTTGGCCTCTATGGGCTTAATGGTCAGCAGCAGTGGAATTATTTCGTCACCCTCAGGGGAATCCATTCGCATTAGCGGCGGTTCGATAGAATTAACCAATGTTATGGGAATAGAAACTCGCGGTAACGGCACTGCATCTGAACAAGGTGTACGAGCAGTTCCCGGCGATAGTTTTTTTGTGGACTCCACAGATAAACAGGGGCTATTAACCAGCTTGTCCAGATTCAGTCAGGCCATGCGTGATGTTGAAAATACGCCGGAAAGCAAAGCTGAACTCACCAAAATTATTAACAATGTTCTCAAGGGGTTGGATAACGCGATCTCCAGTTTGGCGTCGGTTCAAGGTGATGTGGGTGCACGCATGAATACACTGGATGCGTCAAAAGATTTAAATCTCGATATAAAAGTATATAGCGAAAAAGTATTGAGTGAAGTGGAGTCTTTGGACTATGCTGAAGCCTCTACTCGATTGGCCATGCAGTCTCTGGTGTTGGGTGCTACTCAACAGAGTTTTGTAAAAATTAGCCAAATGAGTTTGTTCAGCTACTTGTAATTTTTGTTGTTCGCCATTTGTCATGTAGGTTGGAAGAGCGCAGCGACTTCCGACTTAGAGATTGAGATTTCGTCGGAAGTCGCTAGCACTCTTCCAACCTACAGATTTACATCGAGGTAGTTATGACATCTCTCCTTGCCCCCGTTAATTCTTTGGTTGAACAAACCCAGCACTTGTTGAATCTTGCACGCGCGCAGGATTGGCAAGCGTTTGAGATTTTATTGCAGCAACGCCAGGCCGCTATGAAAGTCCTAATGGATGCCAACTATCTGGAATCCATCAGCAAAGCGGGTTTGGATTCTGAAGTGAAACAAATGGTGAAGGATATAAAAACCATGAACCAGCAATTGACGGAATTAGCCAGTCGTCGTCAGGATGAAATTGCGTCAGAACTTCGACAAATTAATCGAGCCGATAAAGCTCTGGATGCTTATGGCCAATAAATTGGCGATAATGATTTTTTTATAACTAAAAGCAGTAATTTTTATTTTTGATGCAGTAAATTGATTTAATCCCTCCATAAAAACTTTCTAAAGCTCTTGCAAATCCTGACGATAACCTTGTCAGAAGATCTGAAATCAGTCTCAGGCTCTTCCTAAAACGACTGTTGCGCTCAGCGCAATTTGATTTCACAGCAGGAGAACCATCATGGCTCTAGTAATTAATACCAACATGGCGTCAATCAACGCTCAACGTCAATTAAGTAATTCCGGCATGTCATTGGATCGCGCTACTGAGCGTCTCTCCTCTGGTCAACGTATCAACTCAGCAAAAGACGACGCCGCCGGTTTGGCAATTTCCAACCGTATGACTTCACAAGTGCGTGGTCTCGACCAAGCCGTTCGTAATGCGAACGACGGTGTGTCATTAATTCAAACTGCAGAGGGTGCGTTACAAGAAACCACCAACATCCTGCAACGTATGCGTGAACTGGCCGTGCAATCTTCGAACGGTATTTACAGTAACAGCGACCGTGCTACCTTGAACGCAGAAACCAAACAACTGGTAGCGGAATTGGATCGTATCGCCAAATCAACTTCATTTAACGGTCAAAACCTGTTGGATGGCTCTTTAGGCAAAGTGTCTCTGCAAGTAGGTTCAGAAGCCAATCAAACCATCAGCTTCAGCATCAACGCGATGGATGCCAAGACTCTTGGTCTGGGTTCAACCAGCTCTGATATGGCCGGTACACACTTCAGTGGCGCTATTGGTAGCGCGACTTTGTCAGATGGTGATGTATTAATTAACGGTAAGAGTATTGGTGCGGTTGCCTCAACAGATACTCTCGAAGATGTATTGGAAATGATCAACACCAATATCGATTCTGTAACTGCTACAGCCTTTAACGAGGTAACAGCAACAACAGTAGGTACTGGTATCACTTCCTCATCAGCAACTTTGACCCTGACCCTGACCAACCCTGACAGTACTTCAGCGGTTTATACTATTCAGGGTACTAACAATCTTGATGAATTGGTAACAGCAATTAATGATCAAACTGGCGGTAAAGTTGTTGCCAGCTTGAGTGATGAAGGCAAACTGGTTCTCGCCAACGACAATGGTGCAACCATTACTTTGGGCGGTACAGGTACAACTGCCACAGTAACTGGTTTAACTACATCGCCTTACTATGGAAAATTGGCTTTAACCAGCAAAAATGGTGAGGACATCACCATCACCAAAGGCACCAATGGTACTGATGCAGATTTGGCTAGCCTTGGTTTGCAAGAAACTCGTGCGGACAATTCTGTTAAAGCTGGTAGCGCACTTAACGCCACGGCTTGGTCTTACGGTGACGTAAAAATTAATGGTGTGATTATCGACCATGAAAACACCGCTACACTTCAAGGCAAAGTGGACAACATCAATGCTGCTAGCGATCAAACCGGTGTTAAAGCTGCCTTGAAAGCTGAGATGGTAGGCGACTTCGACTTGAGCCGTACCTTTGTTGAGTTGTCATCAACCTTGAGTGGAACTGTCACCGCTGCTTCAACTCTCACTATTAACGGTGTTGACATCACGGTAACAGCAGGTTCTACCCGCGTTGAGTTGGCAGCGGCAATTAACGCGCAAGTTGCCAACACTGGTGTCAGAGCTTACCTGGACGAAGATGATAATTTTGCGTTAATTGGCGCCGGCCCAGTTACTTTAAGCAGTACGTCAGCGGCTAACCTTCAAACAATCATTCCAGCTGCCCAGTTTGCTACTACCACTGGCACTGTGCTCGCTAACGGCGACTCAATCAATATCAACAATATTGAAGTTGCATTGACGGCAGCTACATCAATCTCCGGTATTCTGACCAGTATCAACAGCAAACAATCGACTACCGGTGTCTGGGCAACGGTTAACGATAACGGCGATTTGATCCTGAATTCCAATGGAGCCTTCTCGGTAAAAGCTGGCTTGGAAAACGGTGCGAAAGCGCTGAGTGTATTAGGCTTGCAAGGTACTGACCTGGATGCAACCGATACTGAAACTGCGTCGCCCACTTTGGTTCTCACATCTGAAAAAGGTACACCGATCAGTATTGATCTGACCACTGCGGGCGCTACCAATTCAGGTTTGCGTGCACAGAACCAGGCGTCATCCGGTGCAGGATTTGGTTCTTCAATAGCCAGTGTGTCCGTCGATACCCAAGCTAACGCTCAAAAGGCGATTGCGACTATCGATAACGCGCTGACTACAATCAACGATACCCGTGCAGCACTGGGTGCGGTTAACAACCGTCTCGACTTCACTGTGTCTAACCTGAGCAGTATCGCCGAGAAAACTACAGCAGCCCGTTCACGTATCGTCGATGCTGACTTCGCGGTGGAAACTGCAAACCTGAGCCGTTCACAAGTGTTGCAACAAGCCTCAACCGCTATGTTGGCGCAAGCGAATGCAAGAGCTCAAAACGTTCTGTCTCTCTTGAGATAATTGAGTAGAACGGCTACCCGTCGGGGAACCACCCGGCGGGACTTTAGCAAGAGGGCTTAGATATGAATGGGGTAACAAAACCAACAATGCCGCCGGTACAGGTTAAGCCTGTACCGGCTGTTGCTTCATCCGATCAAACTGAAAAGGGTCAAAAAACCGGCAATGAATTGCCAGCGGCGGCAGAAGCGGCAACAAATCACAGCGCAAGCGTCAAAGATTTGCAGGCTGTACAGGAAAAAGTTCAAGCGGCGGTGGCTCAGATAAATGAATTTATTCAGTCAACGCAACGTGATTTGCATTTTTCTTACGATGCAGAATCAGGTAATACTATTGTGAAAGTGATTGATCGCAATACCCAGGAAGTGATTCGTCAAATACCGGATCAAATCTTCCTGAAATTGGCGCAAACACTGGATCCGGAAACCCCCTTGAGTTTGTTTAGTACTAGAGTGTAAATCCCTGTAAATCAGTGAGTTATGGTTTGTTTTGGAGTGCTTTGAGTTAGATTGAAACAAGATAAATCCTGTAAAGGCGAATGAATTTTTCATTCGCCTTTTTTGTTGCTGAATGAAAAAGGATCAGATGAATTTTGGGATGAAAAATTATCCTGTGTTCAATCCATAACAAGAGAAATTGATGATTGTAAAAATGGCATGAAAAAAAATTGGCATAGTCCGTGCAAAAGTGGCTTCAGGCAATCCCGTATCGAAACCCTGTCGAAAAAGTGACATTTCGTACAAGTCTTGCCGAAGGGGTTCAGTGTTTTTGAAACCTTAATTTTGACTTGCCACAGAATGTAACTGTGAACAGGAACAGCCATTAGGAGATCATCATGCCATTAGTCATTAACACCAACGTGGCCGCAATCAATTCTCAACGTCAGCTGATGAATTCTGGCGGCGCTTTAGATAAATCCATGGAGCGTTTGTCGTCTGGTCAACGCATCAACTCTGCAAAAGACGATGCGGCTGGTTTGGCGATTTCCAATCGCATGACTTCGCAAATCCGCGGTATCGATCAAGCCATTCGAAATGCCAACGATGGTATTTCGTTAATTCAAACCGCTGAAGGTGCGCTGCAAGAAACAACCAACATTCTGCAACGTATGCGCGAACTCGCGATCCAGGCAGGTAACGGTATCTACTCTGATAACGACCGTGCGACATTGGATGCGGAAGTTCAACAATTAATTTCAGAATTAAATCGTATTGCGGAATCAACATCCTTTAACGGACAAAAATTATTGGATGGCACATTAGGTAAAGTGAATCTGCAAGTCGGTTCAGAAGCTTATCAAACCATTGAAATGAAAATCCCCTCGATGAATGCAAAAACATTGGGTATGGGTTCAACCAGTGGCGACGTTGCTGGAACACATTTCAGTCAGGCATTGACCGGTACGTCGTTCAAAGACGGCGACATTTTAATTAACGGAAAAAGTATTGGGGCGTTTAATGGCGCAACCGATACCTTCGAAGAATTATTGGCCAATATAAACGAGCGTATTGAAGGCGTTACCGCAACTGCGTTCAACGAAGTCACGACAACTACCGTCGGCACTGGTGTTAGCACTGTTGCAAGTCCGATTGTGTTTACGTTGACTAATCCTGATGGAACCACCAGTGCGTTTACAATAAACGACACCACCAATATGGATGAATTGATTTCTGCAATTAATACTCAATCGGGCGGTGTATTGCAGGCAACTAAAAATGAATCCGGGTTGGTTACGCTAGCCAATGCAAATGGCGCGACAATTACAGTGAGTGGTGCGGGAGCGGCAGCCGGCTTGGGGACTATAGCATCACCGAGTTATGGTCAAATTGCATTGACGGCTAATAACGGTCAAGAGCTTGTTATCACCCAAGGCCCGAACGCAACACAATCAACCGTATTAACGGGTGGGACCTGGCCAGGTGCTAACGCCGTCGCGGGTACCATTACCATTAATGGAATAGATGTTACTTTGACCGCTGCGGCAATTGCGACCAGCGTGACGGAAATAAACGCACAAACAATTAATACTGGCGTCGTTGCAACCGATGTAGGTGGTGTGTTGGTATTGACCGATACTAAAGGCCGCGACATAAACATCGGTGGTGCAACAGCATCATTAACTTCGGTTGGTTTAACTGCGGGCAGTACATCTGCACCAACATTGCTTGAAAAGTTAGGTTTTCAGGAAACCAGAACTGGATCAACAGTTTTTGGGCAGCACATTACCAATAGTGATTCTGTTCGTTCTTTTGCGTTTGGCGATTTAATTATTAATGGCGTGACAATTAGCGGTGAAGACACCGAAACATTGCAAGGTAAAGTTGACAACATCAACGCGGTGAGTTCAGAAACCGGTGTAATCGCGAGCCTAAAAGCTGAAAATACTAGCAACTATAACCCGCTAAAATTATCCACCGAAATTACCGGAACTGCTCCAGGTGCAGCCAATGCTCCGGGTGATGAGATCAGTATTAACGGTATTCAAGTCGCCCTTACCGGAACAACTATTACTCAACATGTCATTGATATCAATGCGGCTTCTTCTACCACTGGTGTGGCAGCCTATCTGGACACTGCGGGTAATTTGCACTTGTTTTCTGAAGGACAAATCAACATCGCTGCCGGTACAACCAACGGCGCTGCTGCATTAACAGCACTTGGTTTAACAGCGGCTGCAGCAGCGGGAACTCCACCTGGTAGTTATTCTCCAAGTGTTACAGCAACTACGGGTAGCTTGCGTTTAAACAATACACAAATTTCATTCACTAATACGGATGATTTGACAACAGTAATTGCTGAAATTAATGCGCAACAAGCCAACACGGGTGTCTATGCCTCGCTGAATGATTTGGGCCAATTAATTTTAAATTCCAACTCCGCATTTACTATTGATGTCGGTGATGTGGAAGGTGGCAAAACTCTGGCAACACTTGGGTTGGATACTACACTTGCAGGCCCGTTAGGCGCAGCACGTGCAACCAATGTGTTGGCTGCGATTGAGTTAAATTCAATTAATGATTCAGCGATCAGTATTCAAACTACTGCGAATGGTTTGCTGGCAACTGGATTGCGTTCGCAAAATCAAAGTTCCAGTGGTGCAGGCTTTGGAACAGCAATTGGTTCAATCAATATTCGCACGGAACCCAATGCACAAAAAGCCATAGGTGTGATTGATAAGGCGCTGGAGACTATTAACGATGTGCGTTCACAGATGGGTGCCATCAACAATCGTTTGGAGTTTACTGTCAACAACCTGGCAAACGTATCGGAAAAGACTTCAGCATCACGTTCACGCATTACCGATGCTGATTTTGCCGCAGAAACCGCTGCACTGAGTCGTGCGCAGGTTCTGCAACAAGCGGCAACCGCTATGTTGGCTCAAGCGAATGCAAGACCAGAGCAGGTATTGACTCTGTTGAGATAAAAGACACAAGGATACTGAGCCGCGCTTTTTGCGCGGCTTTTTTTTGAATATAAAAAGTGACAATTTTCAATCTATTGACTATAAAGAAGTAGTATTTCTGGAAATTTTTTCGTTATTCATAAACGAAAGCAGCTGAGTTGGAAAGCCATAAAATTGGACTAACCTATGAGTGTAATTGCAATAGTTCCGGCGCGTGGTGGATCGAAGGGTGTCAAAGACAAAAACATCCGGTTATTGGATGGCAAGCCTTTACTGCAATATACACTTGAATCTGCTCTGCAAGCCAAGATATTCGACAAAATTATTGTTTCATCTGACAGCGAAAGTATTTTGTCTGTTGCCAAACAGTTTGATGTTGTCACACATAAGCGACCTTCGGAAATTGCGCAAGATCACACACCGACGGATCCAGTCATAGAAGACGTAATATTCACTCATCATCTAAATGAAGAAGATCGACTTGTTTTATTGCAGCCTACATCTCCATTACGCAGTTCGAAACACATAGCGGAAGCCACAAAGAAATTTAGCGAAAATCCATCTGCCAGAAGTTTGGTCAGCGTTTTCGAAATCAATAACAAATATCTAAAAGCCTATCTGGAAAAAGATAATTTTTTACAACCATTGGTCGATCTGAATACAGCATATACGCGTCGTCAGGATTTGCCGTCTCTGTATATGCCAAATGGAGCAATTTATATATTCACAGTGAAAGAATTTTTACGTGACAAAAATATTCCAAGAACTCACCAGGTGCCGTATCTCATGTCAGAAGCTGATAGTGTAGATGTGGATACTCTGGAAGATTTTACTAAATTAGAACATATTCTAAGTGCGAGGCGATGATATGAAAGACAATCTAATTACTATAGGCCCTCGTAAAGTTGGCCCTGATTATCCGCCTCTGGTGATCGCAGAAATCGGCATCAACCATAATGGTTCATTGACGGTTGCTAAACAAATGGTAGATGCCGCGATTGGTGCGGGTGCAGAAATCATTAAACACCAAACGCATATTGTCGATGATGAAATGGCGGGCGCAGCCAAATCGATCAAGCCGGGTAATTCCGATAAACCGATTTATCAAATAATGGCAGAGTGTGCGTTAAACGAACAAGACGAAATCGCACTGCAACAATATGTATTGGAAAAAGGTGCCATTTTTATTAGTACACCTTTTTCGCGAGCAGCAGTTGAGCGTCTGGAAAGGATGAATGTTCCTGCTTATAAAATTGGATCGGGTGAATGTAATAATTATCCATTGATCAAACACATTGCTGCAAAAGGTAAACCCATCATTCTTAGCACGGGAATGAATACGATAGAGAGTATTAGAAAGGCAGTAGAAATTTTTCGTAGCTACAAAGTTCCCTACGCATTGCTGCACTGCACAAATATTTATCCCACTCCGCCCGAGCTGGTCAGGTTAGAGGCGCTGCGTGAATTGCAGCAAGAATTTCCCGATGCAGTAGTGGGGCTTTCCGATCACACAGTGGGTAATTACGCATGTCTTGGAGCAGTCGCTCTGGGAGCCGATATATTGGAGCGACATTTTACTGATTCGATGAGCAGGGAAGGACCGGATATTGTTTGTTCTATGGATCCTGATGCGCTTAAGGAACTAATTGAAGGAGCGAAGTTATTGCACAAAATGCGTGGTGGTCGAAAAGGTATAGTGAAAGAAGAGCAACCAACAATCAATTTTGCTTACGCGACAGTGGTAACTATCAAACCTATAAAAAAAGGTGAGGTTTTCAGCTTGGATAATATTTGGGTTAAACGTCCGGGCACAGGTGAAATATTGGCAGAGTTTTTCGACGATATTCTTGGGTTGACTGCATCGGACGACATAGCGGAAGATCAGCAGTTGAGCTATCAACAAGTTGTTGGTTTAGTGAAAAAACAGGCGATTTAAACAATGCAGCCTCTACGAAAAAAGATTGTTTTTTTAACGGGTACGCGAGCCGATTTTGGAAAAATTCGCTCGCTGCTGGATGTTGTAAAACAAACTGAACAGTTTGATCTCCATGTGTTTGTAACTGGCATGCATATGTTACGAAAATATGGGTTAACTTGTTTGGAGGTTGAAAACAGGGGTTATAAAAATATCTATAAGTTCATCAACCAAAATTACAGCGACACTATGGATTCAGTCCTGGCCAAAACAATTGCAGGTTTGTCCGATTACGTAAAAGAAATTAAACCGGACATGATTGTTGTTCATGGCGATAGAGTGGAGGCTTTGGCTGGTGCCATAGTTGGAAGCCTTAATAATATTCTGGTTGCGCATATTGAAGGGGGGGAGGTTTCAGGAACTATTGATGATTTGATACGTCATTCAGTCTCCAAACTATCCCACTTGCATTTTGTTTCTAATGATCGGGCAATGCAGCGGTTAATTCAATTGGGAGAAAATAAACAGGATATCTATCCAATCGGGTCTCCGGATGTTGATGCGCTTTTTTCTCAAGATTTACCCGATTTACAACAAGTAAAGGACTGGTATGGGATACCATTTAATCATTACGCCATACTGTTGTTTCATCCGGTTACAACGGAAGTGGATGATATGCGCCGCCAGATTAAACTGTTGGTAGACGCGGTAATTGCGTCTGGTGACAATTATGTCGTTATCTATCCAAATAACGATAGTGGTAGTTCGTCAATTATTCATGAGTATTCAAGAATCGAGGCGAATAATCTTAATTTTAAAGTCTATCCTTCGATGCGATTTGATTACTTTTTAACGTTATTAAAATATGCAGATTATATGATCGGTAATTCCAGTTCGGCATTAATGGAGGCCCCTTACTATGGAATTCCTGCAATTAATGTAGGCACCCGACAATCCGGCAGAGCTGATTTGGAAAGTGTGATCAACTGTGATAGCCAATTAGCTGCAATCGAACAATCAATCCGCAATGTTAAAAAATTAAACCCAAAGCCGATTAAGCATTTTGGTGAAGGAAATAGTTATCTGAAATTTTTGGAAGTATTAAAAAGCGAAAGGGTTTGGGAGACTAGCAGGCAGAAAAAATTTGTTGATATGGCTGGGTCTGAACAGGCTTAATCCGGGCTAAAAAATGAAAGTTTTACATATTGCGAGTTTTACCGGGAATATTGGGGATAATGCTAACCACCTTGGTATGCGTTCCAAGCTGGAATCTATGCTCGGGCAAAAGCCAGAATATACTGAACTTGAAATCCGATATTGCTATCGAATTTATACCGGGCCGGATCGATGGCAATTTGATGATAGTTTTGTGTCTCTGGCTAACGATCACGATATGATAATTATTGGTGGTGGAAATTTCTTTGAGCCCTGGTTAGATGAATCTGCGAATGCGACTACTATTAATATTACTAATGAGAGATTAAAAAGCATCCATAAGCCTTTAATCTTTTACGGTGTTGGTTTTGATATTCATAAAGGAATCTCCAATACTAACCTGAATAGATTCATTGGTTTTGTAGATCAATGTATTGAACAGAAAAATATCTTTCTATCATTTAGAAATGACGGATCTTTGAAAAATTTCAAGATAGCATTTCCTGACAGAAAAGACCTTTTTTCTTTAATTGATGTGGTTCCAGATGGTGGGTTCTTTTATGACGTGCAAGAGTCGTCTGCCAATTACCTTCAATCAGGAAAATATATAGGAATTAATATTGCGTCTGATATGAAGGAGTTGCGGTTTCCTGAAGCTGCGAATACTGGGTGGGATAAATTTCTAAATGAAATGGCTGATTTCCTGCAAGTCGAATTAAATCAACATCAGGACAAAAACGTTATTTTATTTCCTCACATTTATAAGGATGTATTGTCAATCGGTGAGTTGATGGAGCGCTTAGATGATCGGTTGTGCAGGGGGCGAGTTATAGTTGCTCCTTTTGCCTGTGGATGGAGTGCCTGCCAGCACATTTTTTCCCTTTACAAGCAATGTCAGTTAGTTTTGGGAATGCGGTTTCACTCGAATGTGTGCTCTATCGCTATGGGTATTCCTGCAATTCCTTTGGCGACTTATCCAAAATTGATCGATTTGTACCAGGAAATTGGTATGGGGAATAGAATTGTTATAGCCAATAAGGAAGGGTTTTCTCAAGATATCAGGAGTAATCCTGTTTTCCTCGATCCCAAAAGCTGCCTTGGTGAAAATAGTCATCTGCTTTCGGAGCTTAATTCATTGGCAGATAAATTTTTTAAAAGAATATCTTTATGATAATTTGATGTTTATCATTTTGTTATCCACTCTCAACAAGTTTGTTTCTATCGCTTTAATTGCGAGCTGCATATAGGTTACATAATAACCTGAGGCTATGTTAAACGCCTCTAATGAATTTTTCTGCTCATGTTTAATGTTAAGGCTAAGTCCTAACGCAAATTCGTATGCTTTTGCACTTCCTCTAAGAAGCTCATAACATAATGGATTTGTTTCTTTCAGTTCCAATATCTCTTTATTTGAAATATCCAGTTTGTCGTAGGCGTTGGGGACAGAAGCGGATACTCTATTAAATAAAGGTATTATTTTATTAAGGTAATTGACTGCTGGGTGGAAGATGTTTTTGATTTCATCATCGGTTGGAAGATTTTGAATGTGATCTCTTGAGAAGTTTTTATTGAAAATATTGCGACAAGTTAACTCTTTATCAAACTCGATCCAATTACTTGTATTAATGTCGTTTACTTCCAGAGGCGTTGATCCATCTATTTTTGCTCCGTATGCTGTATTCACGCATTGAATTAGTTTGTTTGATTGCAGTATGGCTTCAATTGCCAGCTTGGTTCTATAGAATACTTGTGTGGTTGTAACCTGCCCACCAAAGTTTCCATTAGTCTGTAGTTGGTTGTTTTTATTTTGATGAATAGTATTGTATCTTTCTTGTTGTTTTTCTTGTAAATCGTAATGAAAGCTTAATTTGGAATGATGCATAGTCCCTTCGGGATATCCCATATCAATGCCAAATAGGTATATATTGGTAAAGCCCAGAGCCGCTGCAAAAGACATTCCTGCATTGGATACGGTTGGGTTGCAGTTGACGAGGGTAACGGAATTTTTTTGTGGCCCCATAAACTTTCCGATAAAGGTTCCTCCCAGGTCATTATATTTAATAGCAAAACCGACTCGATTAAAAAGACTCGATACACCAGGGTGTACCGTATTCATTGCCAGTAGGTATATATCTTTTCGAAATTCAGAGGGGATGGCTGAATCTATCCATTCTCTTACCGGCTGTGTTCTCTCCAGTTCCACATGAAAGTCAGGTTTAATTCCCAGTTTAAAAAGGGAGCTGAGCGCTGAACCGCAACTTATGATTATGGCTTTTTTATGATTCTCTAAAATGAAATCTTTAGTTTTATCCAGAGAGGGGCCATTGCCAATTAAAAATACTGGTTTGTCTATAAAACGCCTATTCAATAAAGCATGCTCTGTTAAAAAGGGAAATCCGCTTCGAATATTATGAATACTATGCGTAAGGCCTACCTGCTCATCATCGAAATATCCAAGAGCGCTAATCATGATAGGAAATTTGTCTATGCATTGCTCAACAGATTGAGCCATCTCCTTGCTAACCATATGGTTATAAATGTAGGGCCTTGCTGCATTATGTATACCTATTGAATGAATATGGCTAGATAAGAGACCAATCATTTCATCCGGGCTTTTTCCCAATATAATATTGATTGAGGTGTTTTTAGCTTCATATGGAAGTGCCAGTTTTCTCCAATCAAGGGTGTATAAACTGGAATAAAATATGTCTTCATGTGGTTCAATAATCACCAGATGGTTTATAAAAGTTTTATTTAATAATTCTTCTATGTGATATCCCAACCCAATGCCTAGCATTATCAATAATTGTGTGTTTTTATTCAGCGGCTTTTTGACAATTGGATCCTGTTCATCTCTTAAGTAGCCGATAAGTTTATTCATGGCGTGAGTGTGAGCTTCCTGCTCAGGGTTTATCATTTTGGTTGGTTCTAAATTAAAATGCTGCCACAAAGGTTTTTGAACATAGCTTTCGACAGTCCGTTTTGCATATGCTTTTGGATCTTCGCCGTATACGGGGCTGTTGTCTTGTAAATTGATTAATTCCAGAGTTCCATTGTCGTTGATAGTGATTTTAATTTTTTGAGGGTTGTAATCGCGAAATTTTTCAAAAATGGAGGGCATTACTTCCTTAAAAAACTCCATATTTTTAATAAATTGTTGTGCAAGCGAATCTGCTATTTCTTGTTTGGATATCGGCATGGTTATAAATTCTATATATGTGATTATTTTTCGCTGTTATGTTCTTGTCGTTCAGTAACATACTGAATAGCAGCATCCACTGCTTTATTAATTTTGTCTTCGATTTCCAACATTTCTTGTGGCGATGTAAAAAATGTCATATCCACATCGTGGCGAATATATTTTGGCGGTAAACGATTGAGGGCGACACAGGCTACATCAGCGAGAAAGTTTCTGTCGCCACGCGCAGGTTCGCTGCGCTGATGAACAGCTTCCAGTACCCGACGTTCATAAAAGTTATGGATAAAATCTGTGTCGTCTTCGATAGTGCTGTAACGATGTGTCAACATAATCAATCCCCTGGATACGATGGTTTGAGTATAGAAGGAAATTGCGATAAGTAAAAAAGCACTATCAGCCTTTTCGCCTTATCAAATTTCGAATAATAAACCGCGCGGGGTTCAACGCATTTGCAAGTTGTTGGCTGATAGGCAGGGGTTCTTTGTTAATTATGCATGCCAGTAACTCCGCGCAAAGCGGTGTGTAGGCAAGCCCGCGTGAGCCTTGGGCAAGGTTCAGATAAAGCCCTGGGTGATATGCACCGGGGTTGGTGATGCCGGCGCGGGCGTTGGTGCCCAGTGCGGCAAATGTTTGTTGCATCAAGGGTTGATCGGGCGCCGGGCCAACGGCGGGCAAGTAATCAGGTAAACTGCAACGAAAACCCACGCGACCCTGGAGTTGTTCGGGTGAAATGTCCTTCCAACAAGATGCTAATGCGGGTAAATGTTCCTGAAGTTTTTGCAGATTGGTTTGATGATCTTCCCATCGAACACAGGTGTTGTTGTCTTTTAGATTAAAAGTTGCACCTAAACAAATTTGTTGTTGATTCGATGGACAAATATAACCATCGGCACAAATAACCGTTTTGAGCGGCAAATTTGGTGTTTCAGGCAAGTAGGTGATTTGCCCGCGAATATTATTGAGGGGTAGGTGCTCGGTTAATGGAAATGATGCGGCATCCCGGCTGTTAGCTAAAACGACTACCGATGCTTGCAAGTTTTCATCTGTTTTAGTTGTTACATTCCAGAGATTATCTTTGTGTTCCAACTGAATAGCTTGCGATGATATTTTTACTGAAATATTTTTGTGATCGACTAAATAATTGCAAAGTTTTTTCGGGTTTATCCAACCGCTATTCGGAAAATAAAGTCCAGAATATTGTAAATCAACGCCAGCCAAATCACCTGCCATTTCAGCGCTAACAAATTGGACCAGCTCATCTGCATCTGCAAAACGCTCAGCTAATTCTTGATGCAATTTTTTTTCGGCGTCGTCATAAGCCAATTGCAATAAACCGGTTTCGCTACCAATTTTTTGCCAGATAGGAGCATAAAACTGCAATGCAAATTGCAAAGCGTGTAAATTAAATTCTGCTTGTGCTTCGTGACCTGCCGATAGTTTTGCGTAAACAGCGCCTTGTGGGTTGCCGCTCGCCTGTGTGGCTAAATCACTTTCGCGTTCGATAAGCGTGACTCGCCAACCACGTTCTGCCAATGAACGTGCTGTGTGGCAACCGGTTATTCCGCCGCCGATAACAATTGCCGTTTTGTTAACAAAATCCTGTTGATTGTTATTGATTGTCCAGGGGACAGGGTAGGGTGAAAAACTTCCTTTGTATTGATATTTGTTTTCGTCAGGTTTTTCAGGTTCAGCAATAAATTTTGCTTTAATCATCTCGCGTTTACGACCAAACCCAGCCACCTTTTCGAGGCTAAAACCCGCGTTTTTCAGGCCATTTTTGACAATTGCGGCTGCACTAAAGGTGGCGGCTGTTGTTTGTATGTGGCTGAGATTGGCAATCGCCGAAAATAATTCGTCACTCCACATTTCCGGATTTTTTGAAGGCGCAAATCCATCCAAAAACCAGGCATCCATTTTAAAACCGCTGCGAATAAACAGCGGATGAGTGGATGCTAATAGTTGAGTGAAGCCTTGTGCTGCGTCATCGATAATCAGTGTGAGTTTGATGCGGCCTTGTTGGAAGGAGAGCCGATGGAAAGAAGACCCCACCCTAACCCTCCCCTTGCCAGGGGCGGGGACTGTTCCTCCCCCTGGGCAGGGGGAGGCT
>CBINNU010000018.1:0-66719 GCA_966252135.1 uncultured Cellvibrio sp.
CCCTCTCCCCCTGCCCCCTCTCCCACAAGGGGAGAGGGGAATTGGTTATGTTCGAAAAATTTATTTGAACTCAAATGTTCCAAACTTATCTTCTTTTTCGTTAAGAACTTCAATCTACTCCCTCTCCCTTGATGGGAGAGGGTGGGGAGAGGGTGTTTTGTTTAAATATCCTTCGCCTGCTTAACCGCATTACCAATGTAATTCGCAGGAGTTAACTCACGCAGAAGTTTTTTGGCTTCTTCAGGAATTTCCAAGGTTTCAACAAATTGCAACATTAATTCGCGAGTAATCGCTTGGCCGCGTGTTAAGGCTTTTAATTTTTCGTATGGTTCTTCAACGTTGTAACGGCGCATCACAGTTTGAATGGGTTCGGCGAGAACTTCCCAGGCGTTGTCCAAATCTTCAGCGAGGCGTGCGCGGTTGATTTCCAGTTTGCTCATGCCTTTGAGTGTGGATGCATAAGCGATCATACTGTAGCCAAAACCAACGCCCATGTTGCGCAATACGGTTGAGTCGGTTAAATCGCGTTGCCAGCGGGAGATAGGTAATTTTTCGGCGAGGTGACCAAAGATTGCGTTGGCGATACCCAGATTACCTTCGGAGTTTTCAAAATCAATCGGGTTAACTTTGTGTGGCATAGTGGATGAACCCACTTCGCCAGCAATAGTTCTTTGCTTGAAATAACCGAGAGAAATGTAACCCCAAACGTCGCGGTCGAAATCAATCACAATAGTATTGAATCGAGCAATTGCATCAAACAATTCGGCGATGTAATCGTGTGGTTCGATTTGGGTGGTGTAGGGGTTCCAGGTTACATCCAGACTTTCGACAAATTGTTTTGCATTGGCTTGCCAATCGATATCCGGGTAAGCAGAAAGATGCGCGTTGTAGTTGCCGACAGCGCCATTGATCTTGCCTAGCAATTCAACTTTTTTTACTGCCTCAACCTGACGACGCAAACGCGCAGCAACGTTAGCCATTTCTTTGCCGACTGTTGTTGGTGATGCGGTTTGTCCATGTGTGCGTGACAGCATGGGAACATCTGCGTAATCGTGAGCCAGTTTGACTATGCCGTTAATGATGGCGTTGGCATCTTGCAAAAATACTTCACGACCTTCGCGCAACATCAGCGCATGTGAAAGGTTATTGATATCTTCTGAAGTGCAGGCAAAGTGAACAAACTCTAATACATTTTCGAGTTCGCGATTACCAACAAATTGTTTCTTTAAAAAATATTCTACGGCTTTGACATCGTGATTGGTGGTGCGCTCTATGTCTTTAATAGACTGTGCGTCTTTCTCGTTGAAATCTGCCACAAGTTGATCGAGAAATTGATTGGTAGCAGTGCTAAACCCAGGGACTTCAGGAATGCCAGTATGACGACTCAGTTGTTGCAACCAACGTACTTCAACTTCCACACGAAAACGAATCAAACCAAATTCACTGAATATTTTGCGCAGCGCAATGGTTTTGTTGCCGTAGCGACCATCGACCGGTGAAATAGCATTTAATGCGGTTAAAGAGTCAAAGCTGTTGTTCATGATGGACCTGTTTGTAAAGTTGAAAATAAAATTCTTGTAGGGGCGGCCCCCTGTGGCCGCCCTGGGCAGGCACGGGGGCCTGCCCCTACGAGGGGGTCATGCTCTTAAGCATCTCATCCACACAAGCGACAATTTTTTTGCGTTGAAAAATCAATTGCCAGCGATTACCGCCTAATTGTCGCCAGAGCATCGCCGAACGCACTGCGGCTAGAAGTAATGCGCGAATTTGGTTGGCGAGGCGTTGTTGTTGCAAGTAATTGTAGTCGCCCTTGACTTGAATGCGAAAACGAAAAGTGCTGAGCGTATCGCTGTAGATTCCACCGAGATTGGCAATAACATTGTCGTGCGTGATCGAAAAGTGTTGTGTTTGTTGCGTGGCCTGTTCTATTCGGCTGGCGATTAAACTGAGCATGTCCTTTCGGCCTGCGAGTTTTTTTTGCAGATGCAACACGCCTAACGCGTAGCGGATCAAGTCCTGATATTGCGGGCCGTTTTGCAAAATAATTTTTTTCAACAATCCCAACCCGGTACTCAGTTTACTGACATCACCACCGTAAACGGCCAAAGTATTCTCCGGATTTAATACTAATATCGATTGCAAACTGGTTTGCAAACTTTCCTGATCAACCTGACCTGTGCGAGCTGTTTGGTCGACCAAAGAAATGGCCTGGAATATTCCGGCCAATGCGAGCGTTAAATCATAAAAATTTTTCTGCATCTCTGGATTACTCAGTCATTGCAGTGGTTTCTATCACAGCACCACCCAGGCACACATCATCCTGATAAAAAACGACTGATTGCCCCGGTGTCACAGCGCGTTGTGGTTGATCAAACTTGACTAATACTTGTTGGTTGTCCAAACAAGTCACGCTACAAGTTTGATCGGCTTGGCGATAACGAGTTTTTGCTGTGCAGCGAAATTCTGTCGCAGGTTCACCGTTGATCCAGTGAATTTGCCCAGCCGTTAGCTGATTGGTAAAGAGCAGGGGATGATTAGTACCCTGAACCACAATCAACACATTTCGATCCAAATCTTTTTGCGCAACAAACCAGGGTTCTTCGTTCGCACCTTTAACGCCGCCGATACCCAAACCTTGGCGTTGCCCGAGTGTGTGGTACATCAACCCCATATGTTCACCCAGGACTTTGCCCTCGGGTGTTTGAATTTCGCCGGGTTGTGCGGGTAAATATTGTTGCAAAAAATCTTTAAAACGGCGCTCGCCGATAAAACAAATACCGGTACTGTCTTTTTTGTTGTGCGTAATCAGATCCTGTTGTTCGGCAATTCGGCGAACTTCCGGTTTTTCCAATTCACCAACGGGGAATAGGGACTTGGCGAATTCTTTTTCGCCGACTGCGTGTAAAAAGTAGGATTGATCTTTGTTGGGATCCAAGCCTTTTAGTAAATAAGTATGTCCGTTGCGGTCTGCTCTGCGTACGTAATGGCCAGTCGCGATAAATTCACCGCCCAGCACACTGGCGTATTCCATAAAGACTTTGAATTTAATTTCGCGGTTGCAGAGTATGTCGGGATTCGGCGTGCGACCGGCTTTATATTCTTCCAGAAAATGTTCGAAGACGTTGTCCCAATACTCGGCTGCAAAATTGGCTGTATGCAATTTAATACCAATACGGTCGCAAACCAGTTGCGCATCGGCCAGATCGGCTTTGGCGGTACAGTATTCGGTGCCGTCGTCTTCATCCCAGTTTTTCATAAACAACCCTTCAACCTCATAACCCTGTTGTTTGAGCAAGAGAGCCGAGACTGAAGAATCAACACCGCCGGACATGCCGACTATGACGCGAGGTTTTACAGACATAGGTTTAATACGAGGGAAAATCGAGGCGGTTATTCTACCCGACCTCATCCCACCACTGCCAATGGAAAGCGACGTCCAGCACGATAATCTTCAATGATTTGCAGGGTCATGGGACTACGCAATTGATCTTTTCTTTCCACTATTTCTTCATAAGTCAGCCAGACGGCGTCGATTATGCCGTCATCCAAACGACGATTAGGATCATGGCTGATCGCTTCACCTATAAATGTGGTACGAAAGTAGGTGACATTATTCGATGGCGCGGTATAAAGATTCACTCCAACTACGCCAGTCAATTTGATGGTCCAGGCGGTTTCTTCGAGTGCTTCGCGTATGGCGGCTTCAGTCAGTGTTTCGCTGGGTTCGAGATGGCCTGCAGGTTGGTTGTAAACCTGGCGGCCATCCGAATTTTCATAAACCAGCAGAAAACGATTATCCCGTTCGATGATGGTGGCGACAGTTACGTGAGGTGCCCAAGTCATAAATTTTCCTGATTCGTAAGATGTGTAAATGTTGAATCCAATTTTACCTACTGACAGTCTTTGACAGCCAGATGAATTTAAATGCGGATCGTTACGATTTGTGACAAATGTGTATTTCCCCGACCGTTTGGTCTGTGACACAATCCGCGCAGTTTTTTAATCTGTACTCCGCCCAAGGAAACTATTATGAGCAAGACGAAAGCAATCCTTATCCCAATTGCTACTTTAATACTAATGGTTCTGATGTTGGTTGGACTGAAAGCCGGTCAGGTCACCAGTATGATCTCAGCTTTTGCCTCCATGCCAGCCCCGACCGAAACCATCAGCACTTTTGAAGCGGCTGAACAAGCCTGGAATGAAACCTATACCGCTGTAGGCACTGTTGAAGCTTCCGAGGGTATAGAAGTAACAGCCGAAGTCGCGGGCAAGGTTAAAGAAATCAAATTCAAGTCTGGTGATCAGGTTAAAAAAGGCACTGTGCTATTGGTTCAGGAATCCGGTAACGAACAGGGTCAACTGAGTGCAGCAGAAGCGCGTTTGCGTTTGGCCAAATCCAATTACGAACGTTTGTTGCAATTGCGTCAAAACAATACAGTTTCCCAAAGTGAATTGGACACCGCCGTTCAGCAAATGGAATCCGCTGAAGGTGAGGTGGTGAATTTAAAAACCACCTTGGAAAAGAAAATTGTGCGCGCGCCTTTCGATGGTCGCCTCGGGATTCGCAAAGTTGACCTGGGTGAAGATTTGCAGGTCGGCAAAGAAATTGTTTCCTTGCAAGCAACCAACAGCGTGAGAGTGAATTTTCCGGCCCCACAATTCTGGTTAGTAAAAATGTCGCGCGGTTTGCCCCTCAGCGTCAAGTTGGGCGATGGTTCAGATACTTCAATCGAAGGTGAAATTACTGCATTAGGTGCGGATATTAATCCGGTTACACGCAATGCCCTGGTTCAATCAATATTAAACAACGACAAAAATTTATTAATTCCAGGCATGGCAGTTGAAGTAACAGTAACGCTTGCAGATCCACAACCTGTGTTGGCCGTTCCTTCGTCGGCAGTTATTTACGCACCTTTCGGCGATACAGTATTTGTGATTGAAGAAAATGACAAAAAACAATTAGTGGCTCGTCAACAATTCGTACGCTTGGGTCGTGCCCGCGGCGACTTTGTGGAAATTGCTGAAGGTATCAAAGTCGGTGACAAAGTAGCGAGCGCAGGCGCGTTCCGTTTGAATAATGGTCAGCTGGTGACTATCACCGATTTGCCTGTACCCGAATACTCAACCACACCAACACCGGACGATAATTAATTACAGGCGCCAGCATCATGAAATTTACCGATCTCTTTATTAAAAAGCCGGTACTTTCCATAGTCGTCAGTTTACTGATTTTGATTTTGGGATTGCAGGCTGCTTCAAATTTGACTGTGCGTCAGTATCCGCGCAGTGATATCTCCATTATTACGATTAGTACCGTTTATGTGGGTGCGAGTGCCGAACTGGTTAAAGGTTTTGTAACTACACCTATTGAGCGCGCAATTGCCTCTGCGGGTGGTGTTGATTACATAGAATCATCCAGTGCCATGAGCGTGTCGACGGTGAGTGTACATTTAAAGTTGAACTACGATCCGCTTAGAGCCATGACGGAAATTTCTGCCAAGGTGAATGAAGTTCGTAATGAATTGCCGCCAGAAGCTGAAGTACCGACAATTTCTATTGAGTCTGCTGATCAGAGTTTTGCGGCGGAGTATTTAAGCTTCAGTTCGGAAATTTTGGAACAAAACCAAATCACCGAATTTTTAACACGTTCTGTTCAGCCTCGTTTGACGGCAATTGCCGGTGTGCAAAAAGCCGAAATTCTAGGTGGTCGTACTTTTGCGATGCGCATTTGGTTAAAGCCGGAACGTATGGCTGCTTTGAATGTAACGCCGGTGCAAGTGCGTACAGCTTTACAAACCAACAACGTGCAAGCAGCACTGGGTAGTACACGCGGTTCTTACACACAAGTTAATCTAAGCGCAAATACGGATTTACGCAGTGTTGAAGAATTTAAAAACCTGGTGATTCGCAATACCGCAGAAGGTGTGATTCGTTTAAGTGATATCGCTGATGTAGTTCTGGGTGCAGAAAATTATGATGCAGAAGTGAATTACTCGGGTGATACCGCGGTATTTATGGGTATTTATGTGGCGCCCAACGCAAACTCACTGGATGTGATTCGTGCAGTTAATAAAGAAATGGAAAAAATTCAAGCCGAATTACCCAGTGGTTTGAATGGTCGTGTTGCTTACGATTCTACCAAGTATATTGAATCTGCCATTCATGAAGTGATTAAAACACTCAGTGAAACTTTGTTGATTATCGTTATAGTGATTTTCTTATTTTTGGGTTTCAGCCGTGCAGTGATCATTCCTATATTGGCGATTCCGCTATCACTGGTTGGTGCTCTTTTCATTATGCAGATTTGCGGCTTCTCGTTGAACTTGCTAACACTTTTGTCAATCGTGCTCTGTGTGGGCTTGGTAGTGGACGATGCGATAGTGATGGTGGAAAACATCGAACGCCATATTCAGGAAGGTCTCAGTCCATTCAAAGCGGCAATTGTTTCTGCACGTGAATTGTTTGGCCCGATTTTGGCGATGACATTTACGCTGGCATCGGTTTATATCCCAATTGGTTTTGCGGGCGGTTTGACCGGAACTCTATTCCGTGAGTTTGCGATCACTCTTGCCGGCGCCGTGACTATTTCTGCGATAGTAGCCGTAGTTTTGTCACCTATGTTGGGTTCGCGGATGCTGAAACCACATAAGGCTTTGAAAGCACCGTTGGAAATACCCTTCGAAAAATTCCGTGATTGGTATTCAGAAAAACTGCATCACATGATGAATCACCCACAGGGCATTTACGTATTTTGGGTATTTATAGTGATTCTCTGTATTCCGCTTTACATCATGTCGCCAAAAGAATTGGCTCCCAATGAAGACCAAGGTGTTATTTTCGGAATTGTCGATGGTCAAGCCAATGCCACAGTAGACCAGTCATCATTCTTTGGGAAACAAGTGAACGATGTATTTATGGGTGTTGAAGAAACTGATTTTACGTTTCAGGTTTCTTTCCCGACGGGCGGCTTCGCTGGTATGGTTACCAAACCATGGGCTGAACGAGACAGGTCTGTTTTCGAAATTTTGCCAGAAATACAACAGAAATTAACACCGATTGCCGGTGTAAAAATTCTACCGGTTACACCGCCACCTCTACCCGGTGGTGGATCTTTCCCGGTGGAATTTGTTATAGCCTCTACAGCTGATACCAAAGAAATTTATGGTTATGCTAAAAAACTTGAACAAACTCTGATGCAGTCCGGCAAATTTATGTTTATTCAAATGGATGTGCGAGTGGATCAACCGGATTACAAACTGCATGTGGATCGCGAGAAAGTTGCTGACCTGGGTTTGAATTTGCAAACAGTTGTTGCCGACGTGGGAACATTGTTGGGCGGTGGTTGGGTAAACCGTTTCAACATGGCCGGACAAAGTTACAAAGTGATTCCGCAAGTGAAACGCTCTGCACGTTTAACGCCGGATGACTTGACCAAATTGTATGTCACAGGCCCCGACGGAAATTTAATTCGTCTTGATCAGGTCGCCAGCATTGGCCATTCGACTGAACCGCGCAGTATTAATCGCATGCAGCAATTAAATGCGGTGAAATTATCCGGTATGGCACAGATGACCACCGGCGCCGCTTTGAAATTTATGGAAGACGAAGCCAGAAAAATTTTGCCGCCGAGTTATTCCATTGATTACACCGGCGAATCACGTCAGTTGGTACGCGAAGGTAATACTTTCTTGCCAGTATTTGGTTTGGCAGTGGTGATGATCTTTTTGGCTTTGGCTGCGCAATACAATAGTTTTCGCGATCCGGTTGTGATTTTGTTGGGTTCTGTTCCCTTGGCATTGTTTGGTGCATTAACCTTTACCTTCTTACGTTCGGGCGCACCTTTCCCCATGTTTACGGATGGTTTCACTACCACACTGAACATTTATTCAAACGTGGGCATGGTGACGCTGGTGGGTTTGATTGCACGTAACGGTATTTTGGTGGTGGAATTTGCCAATCGTTTGCAAGAAGAAGGCAAGGCAAAACTGGATGCAATCCGTGAAGCCAGTATTATTCGTTTGCGTCCGGTGATGATGACCAGCCTTGCGACCATCGCAGGCCATACGCCTTTGATATTTGTATCAGGTGCCGGTGCGGAAGCGCGTAACTCGATTGGTATTGTGTTGGTCTTTGGTATGGCGATTGGTACTTTCTTCACTTTGTTTGTGTTGCCTGCACTCTATATGTTGATCGCAAAAGATCATCACAACGATGCAAAAGACGCAGAAGAGTTTGAACATGAATTACCTGTTCCATCGGTAGCACATTAATGACCAATATTGATAATTCCATTCCCAATGTTAAACAGATTATTGCAGTTGCATCGGGCAAGGGTGGCGTAGGTAAATCAACCACCAGTGTCAATCTTGCATTGGCGCTGGCAGCTGAAGGAAAAAATGTCGGCATTCTCGATGCCGATATTTATGGCCCGAGTCAACCGCAAATGTTGGGCATAGGTTTGCGTCGGCCAGAGATAGTCACTATCAACGGCCAACAAAAAATGAAGCCTTTGGTTGCACACGACGTGCAATCTATTTCCATGGGTTATCTTGTAACTGAACAAACACCGGTGATGTGGCGTGGCCCTATGGCAACCGGTGCATTGTTGCAATTAATTCAACAAACTGCCTGGGATAATCTTGATGTGTTGGTGATTGATATGCCGCCGGGTACTGGCGATATACAAATTACTCTCGCGCAAAAAATTCCGGTGACGGCTGCTGTGATTGTGACAACTCCACAAGATATCGCGCTGCTGGATGCCAAAAAAGCCGTTGAGATGTTTCGCAAAGTTAACGTGCCGATTTTGGGCGTGATCGAAAATATGTCGACTCATGTCTGTTCACAATGCGGGCATGAAGAACATATTTTTGGTGAAGGTGGTGGTGAGCGAATTGCTCGCGATTATCAAACTGAGTTGTTGGGTGCTTTGCCTTTGGATATTCAGATTCGCGAAGATGTCGATGGCGGTAAACCCAGTGTGGTTGCAAAACCTGAATCAAATGTCGCTAAGTCTTATCGTAAGATTGCACAAAAGGTTTTACAAAAACTCGCAGGTTTTTCTGACAAGGGTTTTCCTACAATTGAAATTGCGGATGATTAATCAAAGCTATTGTTGTGGTCAAAAATAAAAAGAGGCGCTGTTGCGCCTCTTTTTATTTATAGGTTCTTGTCGTTAACCCAAAAATGACATGGCCGCTTCCATATCAGCGGATAAATCTTCGGATTCCGCAATTTGCATATCGGGATCAAGGCCCAGACGAGCAAAAGCCGATACTGAGTGATAATCGACTTTCGACATGGGGTGCTCTGTCCCCATGTAGCTTTGCAGCATAGCGACAGTGACCAGGTCGGCATAATCTGCTTTTGCGGCTTTTCGTGAAAAGTCCAAAGATTGTGTAGGCACGTTGGCAATGTCGCTTGGGAAATTCCATGTTTTTAAAATCAAATCACCAATTGGAGCATGAATCGCCTCAATCACCAGATCCAATGTCAGGCTGTCTTTTAGCAGAGCAGGATGATCTTCGGCATAGGTGAGTATTGGGAGTACACCAATTTTATGAACCAAACCAGCCAGCGTTGCCTGATCAGGGCGTAGTTTGGTGTAGTGTTTGCAGAGTACATGGCAGATACCAGCGACTTCACTGGAGCGACTCCAGACATCGCGCATGCGGGTATCCACTAAATCGGATGTAGCCTGAAACATTTGTTCCATTGCCAAGCCGGTAGCGATATTACAGGTGTAGGAAATACCCAAGCGCATCAAGGCGGTGCGCAAGTCATCAATAGCGCGGCTAGCTCTGAGTAATGGGCTATTGGCAACACGAATAATGCGAGCACTCAACGCTGCATCGTTACCAATAACACTTGTGAGTTGATCTATGCTGGCGTTAGGGTCGTCGGCGACTTCGCGAACTTTTAATGCGACTTCCGGAAGTGTCGGTAGTACCAATTTGTCGTTTTTAATGGCGGTAAAAATGTCTTCACGGACTTTTTCAATAATGGGATTCATGCAGCACCTGGTAACTTATTGTTGCTCAGCTTCAGGTATAGCATACGGAAGCCAAGCCCACTGCATTTTTTGCTGATTTTCACCGATTGCAGCCTGATCTTTAGCCTCATCCTGAATACTGCACAGGCATTCCCATTGATTATCGGCACCAGACGTTATTGCGGTGACCAATTCGCCGATCTTTTGATCAGTGTTGTGTTTAAAAATTGTAGTGCCCGGTTTCAAGATTTCTGATGTGCCAATAACAAACCTGTGAGTGTGTCGTTTGTGTTTGCCCTTGTAATGCATGCGCGCAACAATTTCTTGCCCGGTGTAGCAACCTTTTCGGAAGCTCACAGCATCGATCAGGGGATAATTTAAATCTTCCGGTGTAAATACTTCACGCGTGTCAGGTTCTACATGCGCTATACCTTGACGAATATCCAACAATGCCCAATCAGTATTGGTTAATTCCTGAGTGTTTGGCGGCAGATCATCAAGATCACCAATCACTTCCCAAATATGGTTTTCCCGTTGACGTATTGCGCCTGTTGCTGACTGTATTATGTCGTTCCTTACCGGAGAAGCTTGGTCGATAGAACTGTTTTGTGTTGCAATCAATTTGATTGGAAACTGTTCAGCGATATGGGCTAATTCCAACTTGAAAAACACTGCATACTTTTTTAAATCCTTCAATGCTTGTTCAGTCATGCTGGATAAAACCTGCAACCAAAAACAATCATCACTGCGACGAAAAATAAAAAAGCTAAATAGCACACGACCCTTGGGTGTGCAGTGAGCGCCGTATGATCCTTTGGTGGTAGAAACTTGCGTGACATCACAGGTCACTTGCCCCTGCAAAAACTTTTCTGCATCTGGCCCTTTAACTTGCAACAAAGAAAATCGCTGTGTAGGCATATAGACACCTTGATCCAGTTAATTGGCGAGCAGTGTAGCAGGTATATTAGGGGATGGAATTGTTTCGGTAGTTATTGAGATTGACACGCTAGGACGATTGACCTATATTGGCATCGCTGTAGGGCAATTGTCCTAATTATTGATATTAAGCGGATTTTGATAATGGTTGATTCCATAGAAACAACTCGCGATCGAATACTCCAAAAAGCGGATGAGCTCTTTTATCAGCAGGGTTTTGAATACACCTCGTTTTCCAATATTGCGGACGCAGTACAAATTTCGCGTGGTAATTTTTACTATCACTTTAAAACCAAGGATGAAATTCTTGATGCTGTGATTCGGTTGCGTGTGAAAAAAACGCAGGACATTCTGGATAATTGGTCCCGTCAATTCCCTGATCCCAAAGCCAGAATTCAGGCATTTATTAATATAATGATGATGAATAAAACACTGATCAGCCAATATGGATGCCCGGTTGGAACGCTTTGCAGTGAATTGGCCAAGATTAATCATGATGCGCTAGAGGCAGCAAAAGAACTATTTTTGTTATTTCGTCACTGGCTGGCGAATGAATTTAGTCAATTGGGGTTTATCAAAAATGGCGATGATTTGGCAGTACATTTGTTAGCAATGAGTCAGGGAGTCGCCACTATGGCCGCAACATTTCGCGATGAAAAGTTAATTCGTCAGCAAGTCAAAATGTTACATAACTGGCTGGATAATTTGGGGGAATCTTGATGTTTATCGTTTTATTAAAATTTGCGGCAAATAAACATTTGGCAAACGAGTGGATGGATGCACACAATATTTGGATTAAACAGGGATTTGAGCAAAAAATCTTTTTGTTAGTTGGAAGCATAAAATCAGGATTGGGCGGTGCAATTTTGGTAAATGGATGTTCAAGGGAAATGCTGGAATCAATTGTATCTGCAGATCCTTTTGTACAGCAGTCAATTGTGCAGCCGGAAATATACGAAATTTCTCCAGCTAAATGGGACGAACGCTTACAAGTGTTGTTTAACTAATCGGATAAAAAGTTAATCATGGCATCAAGTATAAAATGTGAAGACGGAAAATTGCGTTGTGCCTGGGTAAATTCTGCACCGGATTTTATCCAGTATCATGATACTGAGTGGGGATTTCCCGTTACTGATGATTATCGTTTATTCGAAAAAATTTGTTTGGAAGGATTTCAATCGGGGTTGAGCTGGCGAACTATTCTTACCAAGCGCGATAACTTCAGAAAGGCCTTTCATGATTTTAACTTTCATAAAATTGCCAAATTTACTGAAAAGGATATAGGAAAGCTTTTGCAAAACGAAGGTATAGTGCGGCATCGCGGAAAAATTGAAGCGGTTATTAATAATGCCAAATGTGCAATTGAACTGATTAAAACGGAAGGATCCTTAGCACATTATTTTTGGCAATTTGAACCCGGCGTCCATAACAAACCCCAAACGGCATCGACTTCTGTAGAATCAATAGCCTTGTCGAAAGATTTGAAAAAACGGGGATGGAAATTTGTTGGGCCAACAACGGTATATGCCTTTATGCAGGCCATGGGGTTGTTGAATGATCATTTGCTTGATTGTGTGATGCATCCGAAAATCGAGAAAGCACGAAAAAGCTTGAAGCGGCCCTAGTTTCTTGATTCGGGCTTGTCTAGAATGCGACTTTATTTTGCGAAGAGATAAACTGGTGGACGAGAAACGTTTGGTTTGGGCAAGTCGCCGTGGAATGTTGGAGTTAGATCTGATTCTGTTACCTTTTTTGGAAAAGGTGTACCCCGGTTTATCACAAACAGATAAAGAAGCTTATTGGCAGCTGGTCGAAGAAGAAGATCAGGATATTTACGCCTGGTGCATGCGCCGTGAAGATCCTGAAGATGAAACCCTGCAACGGATTGTGAGGATTATTCGTGATAACACAGGACTGCAAACAACCGCGTGATTTGCCACCTTTGGTGATCAAACAATCATTACGCTGGTACAAATTACAAATATTGATTGGGCTGGTATTTGTTAATCTTGCGCTGGCTGCTTTCTTACCCTATCTGCTGGATTTCCTTTCGCTCTATTCAATCAAAACAATTGTGTTCTTACTTTTGTTTTTCGATCTGGTTTTGATTTTTCTTTTCAAGCGTTTTATCAAATTTACACCCGCAGAATATCAAATCGCATGTAAGCATGGTGTTTGGAAAATAACTCGCGAGGGGCAAGTGGATTATGCACGGTTGGCAGGTGATATTCTGGTGTGGCAATGGATCATTGTTATCCATTTAAAAGTATCAGTATCCAAATCGGTAAAATTGGTCATTCTTAAAGATTCCATAGCGCCGCAGGATATGGCAATGCTGCGGCGCTGGCTCTTGTCAGAATTCAATTAAGTGATGGTGTTGACCAGGGAATCCAACGTTTAATGTCAGTTTTGTAATCGCCATCGGTGCGAAAAACTTGCGCGTCAGTCTTGTCCTTATCCAATAAATATTTTTCTACAAATTGAGTAATTTCTACCGCTTGTGCATCAGGCAGTTTGCAGTGATGGTGACCGCCTTGTTGCGAAAAACCCAACGCATTTTTATTGCCGAGAGCTGCCCAAATTTCTCGTGCCGCTAACGCCGATGTGTAAGTACTTTCATTGCCCAGCCACTCCATTGAGGTGTTATCCACCATCATCATGGCGCGTGGTGCAATTAAACCGGCTAATAAATGTTGATCAAACGGGAGTTTGTTGACTGACTCGCTGAATCGACCGAAATCTGCGCGGAACCAGACATTTTCTTGCACAATTTGTCGCAGTGTTTGTACTGTTTGGCCGCTGGCCAGTTGTGCATCAGAAACGCGCCAACTGGTGATGCCGCCTGATCCGGCTTCTTGCGGAAGTGTCAGTCGAATGCGCTTATCAAAAGCACCGGCGACCAGTGCACCTTTGCCGTTTCGCGAGCATCCCGTCACTGCTAACCGTTGATGATTAATTTTTTCGGCAGCTGTCGACTCAAGCCCATCAATTAATCGGCTTACGCCCCAGGCCCAAGCCATCAACGCACCAGCTGAATGATCTTTTCCATACAGCTCATAAAACTTGCCTTTGCCGCGAGAAGTTTGATTGAGTTGTTCGGCAATTTCGTTGTTGGGGAATTTGATTAGCGCGATTCCCTGATCGAGTAATTGTTGATTGTTAATCCAGGAGCCGCCGATCCCGATGATAGCGGGGTAGGGCGTTTTGCCTTTGGTCGGCCATGTGATTTCAGCAACAAATTCAGTTGTTTTATCCTGATGCTCGATGTTTATTTTTAATAAATTGCCTTCCAACGTTGCTGTGGTTTTATCAGGAGCCGATTCTTTTACGCCCAGCGAAAAAGTTTCCAGCTGGGATGCAATTTCCTGCTGACGACAATTCCAATCATCTTTCGTTACACGTTTCCCATCCGAAAAATGAAAGGGATCGGGCAGAAAATTAATCGGTCTCAGCTCATCAAACTTGCGATCATCTTTACACTTCATCGGGTGACTGGGCTTTGATGCGTTGTTTGTTACTGTTATTCCCATATCATTGGCGTGACAAAAAATGATAGGAAATATCATATAAATCGCTAGTATAATTTTGTTGAAAATTTTCATAAAGCCTCTGATTTTTAAGGGATTTTATAATTTTATAGCTTGGATAATTTTTAATAGTAAAACGATTGATCTTTATTTAAACCGATTTCATGTTATATCTAACATTTAATGTAGTCTTTTTGATAATAAGCATATAGTTTTATTGACAATATATTGCACTTCCTTAACAATTTCTTAATCGGTGTACCACTGTTCACGATTTAACAATAACAGCGAGAAGTATCGGGTACAGCGACAACCCCTGTCTGCAACAGGCAGGATCAACCCTAGTTAGCCTCTCAATTTCTATATCTATAAGTATCACTTGTGGAGGCTTGACCCTTGGAGATTTATATGAGCTTAACCAAAACTATAATTAAGTCACTACTGTGTGTCGCGGCTTTAGGTGCTACAGCGGTAAGTGCACAAACCCTTACATCCAACTCAACAGGTACCAACAACGGTTTTTATTATTCATTCTGGAAAGATTCTGGCGATGCATCTATGAATCTGCTATCGGGTGGTCGTTATCAGTCTTCCTGGAATAACTCGACCAATAACTGGGTAGGTGGTAAAGGCTGGAACCCTGGCAGCAGTTCACGTGTGATCAGCTATTCCGGTTATTACGGTGGTAGCAATTCACAAAATACTTATCTGGCGCTTTACGGCTGGACCAGAAGCCCATTGATTGAATACTACGTTATTGAAAGTTACGGTTCATACAACCCAGCCAGTTGTTCGGGTGGTACTGACTACGGTAGTTTCCAAAGCGATGGCGCTACTTATAATGTTCGTCGTTGTTTGCGTCAAAACCAGCCATCTATTGATGGAAACCAAACCTTCTATCAATACTTCAGTGTGAGAAACCCGAAAAAAGGTTTCGGTAATATCTCCGGTACCATTACTTTCCAAAACCACGCTAACTTCTGGGCGAGCAAAGGTTTGAATCTGGGTAATCACAACTATCAGATCCTGGCGACTGAAGGCTATCAAAGCACGGGTAGTTCAGATATTACTGTAAGTCAGGGTAGTAGCGGCGGTGGTGGCGGAGGCAGCAGTTCAAGTGCTTCATCAGGTAACAAAACCATAGTGGTTCGTGCTCGTGGTACAGCTGGTGGTGAAACTATTTCGTTCAGAGTAGGTAACACAACAGTTGCTACCTGGAATCTGACAACCAGCATGGCGAATTACACTGTATCTACCAGTCTCTCAGGCGGTACTTTGGTTCAGTATGGTAATGATGGTGGTAACCGTGATGTGCAAGTAGATTACATCAGCGTAAACGGTTCTGTTCGCCAAGCGGAAGCACAAACTTACAACACCGGTGTTTACCAAAATGGTTCATGTGGTGGTGGCAATGGTATGAGCGAGTGGATGCATTGTAACGGTGCCATCGGCTTCGGTGATATCTAAGTTTGAACAATTAATTTTGTTGGATGTTGCAAAACAAAAAGGAGCAGGCGACTGCTCCTTTTTTATTAAAAATTTTAAATTGATTAAAAAATTCCAGAATAACAATAACCCGGAGAGATACTGTGAGTGCATCAAAGATGTCGATAAAGCAATTTTTATTGGCCGCTTCTGTTGGAGCTGTAATCACCTATAGTTTGGTTTTTCTTCTTGAGGATAACAGTGAGTCATATAATTACATTACAGGATTGGAAAATCGTATAACGGAACTGGAAGCAGCACTTGCGAAAAAAGATCAAGGTACCAAGATTGCTTCGCTTCAAGGTTTTTCTGCGCCGACCAATTCCAATTCGGCCAATAGAATATTGGCGATTTCCAATTCGGGGCAACAAGAAAATTATCAGACCGAGTCAATTGAAACAACCCGCGCAGCCGCACCAGATAGTCAACAAATATTAAAAGATTTGGCGACCCGAAATGATTTTAATCCTCGTACTTTTTCAGAGAGAATAAATGATTTTTTATCAGAAAATCCAGGTAAAGATAATGTTGCACTGGCTGCCAAAGCAGTAGTGGATATGGCCGACAATACCGAAGCTTTGTCTAATTTTGAATTAGAAGCGGTTTATCAAAAACAAAATGATCCTGATCTGAAGCGCGTAACAGCTCAGGTTTTATCCATGCGCGGTGACAATAGTTTATTGGAAAAACAAATAGTTGATGCACAAGCCAGTTTGCGAAGTGATAATTCTGAAACGCGACAAAAAGCCCTGGTTGAGTTGGCAAAAACCCGTTACGCCGGTGCTGCCAATGCAATCGCGCCATTGCTTCAAGATAAGAATACAGCGGTAAAATTGGATGCGCTTCTGGCTTTGAGATCAACCGGAAATGAAAGCCATCTGCATCTTGTGCAAGGTTTAGTCGATGATCCTGATCCGTCAGTGAGTTGGTTAGCAAAAGATGTGATGAATAATTTGCAGTATCTTAGTGAGCGAGCGCGTACTCGTGTGTCGACTAATGATATTGTTGCTGAGCTTCCACCGGTTGCCGAGTGACTCAATCAAAACTCGAATTCCAATCCACCGCGAAGATTGTTGTCAGGTGTTTTGGAATCGAGCCCAAACATCAGGCCCAGCTCCCAAACCAATTGTTTGCGACCTGAAAATTTGACCCTTCCCGTCAAGGCAGGCCCTGCGACTTTGTCTTGATCGTCAAGATAAAATTCGAATGCGGGTTCAACACTTGCACTGTAGCGATAACGTAATTGTCCGCGCAATGCGGTTTCAAATTCGTCCTGAATATCGCTACCATACTCATATTCCAACATGGCATTGGTTGCGGCAACCCAGTGTTGATTGAATTCTTTTTCCCACAAAATGCCAACTGCCCATTCGTGACTGCTAATATCTTTTGCACTGGCAAGTTCGAACAATAATCCCCAGTCTGCCCAATACTCACCTTGTTCGGTGAGTTGTAATTTGGCTTCGACTTCATAACCTGTGTATTGCATCTCTTCGTGAGTCATGGCTTCAGCGAGCAGATACACTTCGGTGAATAATTTATCATTCCAGGCATAACCAGCCCCCAGTCGATTGAGTAGCTCTCGCTCGCCATTCAAATCTCTGAGAGTGAATCCGTATTCCAGCTCACGTTCCTGTTGTTCAACATAGGGGTGATAAACACGCCCAATATCCGCTTGTGCTGAAATGCTGGTTAAGCCGATCGCAGTTAGCAAAAATGTTGTTAAATATTTATTCATGAAAAGCACTTCCATTTTTAGTGCGGCCTGGCAAATTATAGAAAATACCTGCTGCAATTATCGGTGCAATTGTAAGTGCATAAAAAATTCCTTGAATCGGTGCGGGTCTTGAATCGTATCCTAACAATGCATACAACAATTCTCCTGCCCAGGAATGTTCGTTGACCAGAAATGAACTGTCCCATAAAGGTGTTCCTGAATCGAGCAAACCAATTTGCATTAATTGTTTGGCAATTTGCATGGACAGTCCGCCCGCTAACAAACTGATGACGATTAATAATATTGGAACAAATAATCGTTTCGACATAAAACTGAATAAATAATAAGTGATGGCGCCCAGGCTCATGCCTATGCCAGTGCCAATAGCGGCACCGATAAATGCGGATGTTATCAATTCCGGTTGTTGCGTAAAGCCGGAAAGATAAATCCAGATTTCAGAACCCTCTCTAGCTAATGACAGGCTCACTATGGCAATAAATAAACAATATGCAATGTTTTGGTTTTGAGAATAAGAGAATTTCTGTTCAGTCGTGTTTGAAGCCGATTGGGGTTTGATTTTTCTGGATAAAATCAAAATAGATAAAGCTGCTATACAAATCACCACAACAGAATAAAGCGCGGCGTTAATCAATTCCTGTCCCGTCCCTTCAAATGCATCAGAAATTTCATAAGCATACTGTGCCAGTAACCATGAACCTGCTATACCAAAAACGATTGCGTAAAGGCTCCAACCAAATCGCAATTGAAATTGATAACTGAGTGCGAGCAACAAGCTGATAATCAGTGCTGCTTCCAATACTTCTCGCAATACCAATAATACGGCATCAAGCATATCAGTTCTCCACCCGAATCAAGCCTTGCGCGGTTTTCGGATTGAATTCACCAAAAAAGGGATATTGTCCCGGCGTCAACGGGCCAATAAAAATAACGGCTTTGGCGCCGCCCATAATCACTTTTTCACGATTCAATTCATAACTTTCAAATTCTTCCGGTGTTGGATCTTGATTGATCACCAGTAATTTCACTTTGGTGTTGGCAGGTATCACCAATTCAGACGGAAAAAATAAGTGATCGCGAATTTCAATAGTAAATACTGGCACTTCTGCTTTTGCAAAGCTCGCCATTACCAGGCTGATAAATAATGATTGTTTAATTATCCATTTCATTGTCGGCAACCTTGTGTTCGGATAATGAGCTGTAATTTGTTTTGCTTTTTTCATTGGCTGGTGTGTGAGCGGCGAAACTTACCATCACCAATAATCCCGTTTCATAACGTGACGCCGTCAAACGGATTTTTGCATTATGCAAATCCACAACCTGTTTCACTATGGATAAACCCAGGCCACAGCCGGGCGTCTTTGAGTTGTGCCTATCACCACCTGATCGGTAAAAACGATCAAAGACACGGTCATGCTGATCATCTGGGATCCCGGGACCGTTATCCATGACTTCCAATACTACTTGCCGACCCCGATGCCAGGTATTTATTGCAATTTTTCCAGAGTCCGGTGTGTATTTAATGGCGTTGCCTAATAGATTATTAATCATGATTGCTAATGCCGAACTATCACCGATGATCCAGCTTTCGTCACCGTCAAATTCAATTTGATGATGTTTTAATTCCAGTGCTTCGCTCTGATCAACAATTGCGTGTTTTACCAATTGAGTTAAATTGACTGGTTCAAATTTCCCCATAAAGTGATCGGGTGCAGTGCGGTTCAATAACAAAATTTGCTCGACCAGATACCCCATTCGTTCAATACCGGCTTGCAGTTTTATTACTGATTCAGGTACCGGTTGCAAATCTTGTAATAAGTTTTCGCAGTGAATTTTCAAGGCAGCTATGGGAGTGCGAAGTTCATGCGCCGCATCACCGGAAAAACGTTTTTCGCGTGCGAATGATGCTTCAAGTCGGCGCAATAAATCATTGGCGGATTGAGCCAGTGGAATTAATTCAACAGGCATGTGTTGCTGATCAATTGCATGCAAATCTGTGGCTTCGCGAATGCGCAGTTCTTCGGCGAGTTGTCGCACAGGTTTTAGTCCTACACCCAATATCAGCCATATAATCAAACCAATTATCGGAATAGTCAGCAGCATGGGATACACGGCTTGCAAGATCATGGACTCGGCTAAACGATAACGTTGATCATCACGTTCGGCCACAATAAACCAACTTTTTTTATCGGCGCTTTGGGTGACTAATGTGTGCCACCGGTATTGATTAACATTGATAAATCGAAAACCTTCTTCGAGAGGCAGTGGTATTACCAGTTGTTCCGGCATGGCGGATGAACGGGCCAGGAGTTCCCCCTCTGCTGTTATCCATTGAAATTCCAACGAGCTTTCTGATCCGGATTCCAGTGTTGGAAATACAAGCGGGTGTTGTCGCGCACTTATCTGCTCGGTGAGTTGTGGCAAGGAATAATGCAGTAAATTCACTTGCTGCTGCATGCGTTGATTAAACAAACGCTCGGCTTCTTCCATGCTGCCGAGGTAACCGCGTAGCGCGGCAAAAAAATTGGCGAGAGTGACTATTGCCAATAAAATAATAATTAAAAATCCACGAATGGATTTCATGAGCGGGGTACCAGATAGCCAATTCCACGCAAGGTCTTAATAAAATTTGGTGGTAATTTTTTTCGCAAATTATGAATGTGAACTTCAACCGCATTGCTGGCGATGTCGTCATCCCAGGAATAGAGTTTGGACTCCAAAGCTTCGCGTGTTTGAATCACTCCCAGATTTTCTACCAATGCTTTTAACAGCATATATTCGCGGCGAGATAAATTCAGTTCTACGCCATCCAGCAATACTTGATGTTGATTGGTGTTCAAACTTAAAGATCCAACTGTAATCATGGAAGATGATGCGTTACCCAATCGACGCTCCAATACACGTAAGCGTGCCAGTAATTCATCAATGGCAAAGGGTTTGGTGAGGTAATCATCAGCACCTGAATCCAGACCAATCACTTTGGCATCAGTGCTGTCGCGGGCAGTAAGAATTAATACTTGCGTGGGTAATTTTTTGTGGCGCACCAGTTTTAAAATATCGATACCGTCCATGTCGGGTAAACCCAAATCCAGCAATAAAATATCCGGCGGTTCTGCGACAACTTGTGCAGCGGCAGCCTTACCGGTTTCCAACCAATTTACTGCAAAACCTGCACGCGATAAGGCGCCAACTATGCCTTCCGCGAGCAGGGTGTCGTCTTCAATCAATAATATTTGCATCTAGTTTTCCGTCATAAATGTTTTTTCGCTTTTGCCAGTGCCGTTTGGATTTCACCTTTGCGACCTGTATCGGCTGATTCGCGACCTGGGCGTGGCGCCGCTTGTAATGCTTTTTCAAACGCGACGACTGCTTGCTGATATTCTTTTTGATCCAACAGATAATCGCCGTAGAAATAATTGGAGTCTATGCCATCAGGATTATAGTTCAAACCTTTTAACAACATTTCTTTGGCTTTGTCATCATCACCAAAACCCACGGGCCAGCCGGGTACTTGATAATAGAGTGAGCCCAGGCTGGTGTAAGCTGATCCATCCATAGAGCCTGGATCAAGTTTTATCGCACGTTCAAACAATTTTTTGGCTCGTTTGACTTGATCCAATGCGCTCAGTCCACCTTTAGCGCCAGCATAAGTAGAGCGGATAATACCTTCCCAAATGAGAAAAGGCGCTGTTTTGTGAGTGGCAGAAAATTTTTCTGCATCGGTGACCAAGGCTTCGAACGCTTTTTCCCGTTCTGCTTCAGGTAATTGATATTTGATTTCTGCCCAACGGGTTTGCAGTGATTGCAGGTCAGATATCGAGTCGGCAATACAAATTGATGTGAATAAACCAAATGTCATAATCGCAATTAATTTTACTAAAGTTTTCATAATCTCATCTCCAGTCATCTTTATCTCTAACATAAACAGGGATTTACTTAGGTAGTGGTTGTGCGTAACGGCGAATTACACTCAGCTGTTTGCCCAAGGCTTGGTCGATAATGCGTGGAAAAATACTGTTGATTCGTAAAAATAATTTTTCGGGCCAACCCATACTACGATCACGCATATTATTCGCTGATAACATGGCGCTGACTTGTGCAGCGACTAACTCCGGTTCATCCATAGCGTTACCCAATTCCCGATTCATTGCACAAACTGCATCAGAATTGAGGCTGGTATTGGTTGCGCGCGGTGCTAAATGTGCAATTTGAATTTGACTGTCGCTGAGTTCGCGACGAAGGGCTTCAGTAAAACCACGCAAGGCAAATTTGCTGGCGCAGTAGACACTGAATCCGGGATAACCGAGGCTGCCAAAACTGGAACCTATATTGATAATGCGACCGGATTTTTTGTCTAAAAAAGGTAGAGTCAAACGCGTCAATAAAATACTGGCGGTCACATTGGTGTTGATGAGTTGCTCAATCGCTTCCGGATCATTATCTTCCAGCATGCCAAATAAATTTACACCGGCACAATTGATTAATACGTCCAGAGGTTCTTGCATGGCTAACAATGCAGTGCGAATAGTTTCTCGCCCAGCTTGCTGACTGATATCCGCTTGCAAAACAAAACCATCATTCGCATAAATATTTAATTGGCGAGCAACTAAATGCAAATGCTCGTTGGATCTGCCCACTAGAATAAGTCTTGCACCTTGTGCAGCTAATTGTTTTGCAATTGCTCTACCTATGCCACCGGTCGCGCCGGTTAACAGAATCAGTTTGCCGTTGAGTTTCATCTTTAGCCCCATGCCAGAGCGAATAGCTCTGGCGTTAATGTAATTACGCTGCTTTTGCCAATTGTGTTTGTTCAATTGATCGGAAAATATTGCCGTAGAGTGTGAAAAACATTTTGGCAGCGTGCACTATGTCGTCTTTGTCTTTTTGCTCGGTTAAACCATTCATCAGTTTTTCAAAAAACACCATGTGTTCCTGATCAAGGCTTCCGTGTGAACGCAAATAAGAAAATGCTTTATTCGACAAATCCAAATGTTGCTGAATAATATCGGCTGCCTGGCTTGCTAAATTAATACTGGTGCCTTCCAACACAAACACCATGCCGAAAAATGCCATAGGGTTATTACGCATGACGGTGTCGTAAGCATAAGCCACCATTAATTCGGTGGCGGCGCTGGGGCGGCCATTGCGTACTGATTCTTTATCGAAGCCACAGGCCGCTATGTCATTTAAAATCCATTCTTGATGACCCAATTCTTCTTCAATATATTCCGCTATAGCTTCGCGATAATGCTCTTTTTCCGACGGCAAGCGACTACCTACTGCCATCAATAAGGGCACAGTATGTTTTACGTGGTGATAGGCTTGTGTTAAAAATTCAGCGTACTCTTGCAAACTGAACTGACCAAGGCCAATGCAGCGTTGAATCAGCGGAGCGGTCAATAAATAATTACGTTCAGTTTGAGTTTCTTGTTGTAAGCGATTAAAGAATGTCATAGATAACTCCTGCAGTAATGCTGGTTGAGTCGGCGGGATAAAGTGCATTCATCGTAGATTGGTAACGCGTCAAAATGGCTTCACGACGTAAACGGCCATTGTCAGTTAACAATTGGTTTTGGCTGGTAAAAGGTTCGGCAATGAAAAATTTTTGCACGCGTGCGTAATCAGGTAGATGTTGATTAACTCGACTGATTTCGGCGGCGATTTGTCTGGCATCTATATCGGAGGATCTGGATACCAATATTGCGCTGCAAAATGCTTGTCCATCTCCTACAACCATCACTTGTACAATTGAAGGGCAGAGTGATAATTCAGATTCAATCCATTCAGGCGAAATGTTGCGACCGAAACTGCTAATCAACAGATTTTTTTTGCGGCCCGTGATAAATAAATATCCTTCATCATCAAGATAGCCCAAATCACCTGTGTCCAACCATGCATCCTGTTGCTGAATGGGTTGACCGAGATATTGAGTAAAAGTATTGCCGCGTACTTTTATCAAACCATCATCAATCTTGATGTCAATATGATTCAGTGGTTTGCCAACGCTGCCAATTTTATTGGCAACAGGTGAATTTAAACTCACGACTGAGGCGCACTCGGATAATCCATAACCTTCATAAACTGGAATGCCGAATGATCTCGCTTGTTCGATGAGCAGAGCTGGCGTGCGTGCTCCGCCGACTGCAATAAATCGTAGCGATAGAGGTAAACTAAATCCTTTCATTTTTGCTGCGACTAAACCCTGCAAAATTTGGGGCAACAAAATCAAGCTGTTGGGTTGATGTTGATGCAAAGTTTGCAGCAGTGTTGGCAAGGATAGTTGTGAGCTGCCAGTTAAACCCAGAGTTGAACCTGCCAGTACCACAATGGTTTTACCCAGATAAAGTGGTACATACACGCCTGCGATATTTTCAAGCAAGGTGCTCAGTGGTAATAAATTCAAATGCAGATTTATTTCCAAATCAGCATCAGGTGTTGAATAAATTCTATTTACCAGCCCTTGCGTAACATTTTCCAGTACCGTTGTTGATAAACACACGCCTTTTGGTGTGCCAGTGGTACCTGAAGTAAAGGTAATTTTCGCAATAGATGTTACGCTCGATTGATTGTCAGCCTGCGCTGCATTTAATTGATCAAGAAAAATATTCGCAATCGGTGAATAAATTCTTGAATTAACCGATGTGATTGGGTCTATCTCCCCACATACCAATAAATGCTGTAACTGAGTCTCTTTAATGACATGTTGTAATTGAATGGATGAGAAAAAACGGGGCAGGGGAATTAAAGTGATATCCGCTTGCCAGGCAGCAAGATCTGCAAGAATCCACTCAATAGAATTTTCACCCCACAAACCCAAACGATTTATTTTTTGCTCGCGTAACCAGCTAGATAAAAGATTTACCTGCGCGGCAACTTGCGCATAAGTCAATTGAGTTTTTTCACCAATCAAGGCAACTTTGTCCGGTGTTTGAATGGCGTGAGTGTGAATAGCCGTTAGAATTTTATTCATGCTTGTTCTCCTGATTGATCCAAACCTGGATTAGCTGCACGAAATTCGTTGCAAATCTTTTCGATTGAACGACTGATGGCAGCAACTGTAGCGCGATACATAGGATTTTTTCGCGCAGCTGCCATTGCGGGGCGGTTATCACCGAACATCACTTGTGGTTGATTAGTGTAATAACTGCCCCAGCTTGCGCCACCATCGGGTAACAAGCTTGGGTCGGCATCGGCTAATACAATGGGTGAATAACGCAAACGGGCTAATAACGCTTTAACTTCGCGAGTGCCGGTAAACATCACATAGTGATAACCCAGACGTTCCATCACTTCGCCTATCACAATAAACAGCAGCAAGCTGCTGCCTTTCCAGGTGGAAACCAGATTGCCAATTTCAATAATTTGATCGCGTGCGACAGTCAGATCTAATTTTTTACTGATCACTTTTTCGATAGGTGCATCAAGATATTGTTCAGCAAATAATTTTCCACCGCTCGCAGGTGCCAAACCGACAGCTGCGGAATATTCACCGCCGCAACGCAAGCTGATGATATTGGGAAGAAAGTGGCTGACTTTGGCTTGGTGTACTTCAGCAAAACGATTTTGAATATAGGTTTGAACTGCAACTCTTTCAGGCGAATCAGGGGTTTGCAAACCAAAACGCGGAATGCTGATTTTGGGCAAACGTGGCATATGCCAAGGGGTTTGGGTTGATTCGGTTAATGCGGCGGAAAGGTCTTTCATTACTGCACCCTCAGATTTGGGATTTCTCAGGGTGCAGATTAAAAATAAATACTTAAGGCTAAATTAAGAGAAATTAAGGCAGCAGTTTTTTCACATTTTTAGATTATTCCATGTCATGGTAGTAATGGCTGACTGGGTCTGAGCTGAGATGTTGTGCCAGTTTGTCCCATGCTCCTGAACGAATTACCCGGTTGAGGTGTGAGGTATGAGCCTCTTTTGATTCCCATACTTCTAGCATCATAAATCGATTGGGATTGCTGTCGCAGACTTTGGCGGTTGCTTCCAGGCAGCCATCTACTTCAGGTAGATGTTGTCTCGCTTCTTTAATTAGTTTGGCAAACTCACGGGTTGATTCTGGTTTAGTTTCAAAAACAACAACAAGGCTAATTTTGCTCATAAGAGTTCCTTTATCAGATGAAGATTTTGCATTTTTTTCTGCGCTCGCATCTTAAGGGCGGTCGTGATTGGCTATGAAATCCAAAACGCTGAATAGTTTGATCAAAACACTGATCTTGTTCGTGCTGATAGACGAAACTCAGACGGTGTGCTGGCAAAACGTCGCTTAAACTCTCGATTAAAATGTTCTACGCTTTCAAATCCCGAATCAAATGCAGCTTCATTTGCTCGCATATCCTTGTAAAGCAGTAAAATTCTTGCGTTTTCCAATCGCAAATCACGTAGGTACCGCATAGGTGTTGTACCTGTAACCTCGCGAAAAATCTGGCTGTAGTGAGAATTACTCATATTGGCTTGTGAAGCTAATTCTTGAATATTTAAGGAGCGATATAATTGAGATTGCATAAACTCTATAGAGCTTTGCACGCGTAAAGCTGAACGTGACACAGAAGCTAAATTCCGGAATTGATGACCGTCAGTCGATTGCAGCAATCGAATAATAATTTCTTCCAAAATCAAGGGCGCAATGGTTTGACACTCGGTTAATGAATCGCTGCTACAAATCAGGCGATTGAGTGCATTCACAAGGTTTAGATCTATAGCGCTAATATAATTTTTTTTATTGATAGGTTTTGTTGATGGTTGATGGTCTGATAACTTGGTTAAGGTTTTGACCAGTAAATCAATTGGCAAATCAAGATGGATAGCGAGATAAGGTTGATGATCTTCCGTGGTTACTACTGTGCCCTGGCATAGAGTCCCTGTGCCTAATACCAGATAATTCAATTCATCATAAGTCAGCGTTTCCTGCTGCAAAACTGCCGATTTCCGGCCCTGCAAGACGACCACAATCCCCGGCATAAGGAGTTGTTTCTTTTTCTGAACAACAGATTGAGAAAATTTATAAAATCGTAACCCTGCTATATTTGTATCGGTTCGCCCTTCCCCGATAGAACGTTGAGCAACTTGCTCGCGAAGTTGAATGAATTGCACATTTTGATTAACGGGTTTGTTTTGATCGCTCATTCGTTCGGAACAATATCCTTACTCACAATCACATCCTGCGCCGCATAATTGGTCGGCACTAATACCGTGTCTCTCGCAACTGCAGATTTATTGGGATAGTCCAATGAATAGTGCAAGCCGCGACTTTCCTTGCGCTCATTCGCTGAACGAATAATTAATTCGGCAACGGTTGCCAAATTACGTAATTCGATTAAATCGCTGCTGACTTTGTAATTGCTGTAATACTCAGCAATTTCTTTTTGAAGCAGTTTAATTCTGTGGGTGGCGCGCTCTAAGCGATTTTGAGTACGGACAATGCCTACGTAATCCCACATAAAGCGGCGCAGCTCATCCCAGTTGTGTGAAATGACTACGTCTTCATCGGAATTGCGTACGCGGGATTCATCCCAAGGGTTTGAAACATCCGGTGTACTGATTTTGCCGAGGCGCGACAAAATATCTTCGGCTGCCGATTGCGCATAGACTATACATTCGAGCAGCGAGTTGCTCGCCATGCGGTTGGCGCCGTGTAATCCGGTAAATGAGGTTTCGCCAATAGCGTAGAGATTTAATAAATCGGTGTGACCTTTTTTATCAACCAGAACTCCGCCGCAAGTGTAATGTGCAGCAGGTACAACCGGGATGGCTTGTTTGGTGATATCAATTCCAAATTCCAAACAGCGTGCTTTTACAGTGGGGAAATGTTCGCTGATAAATTCTTCGCTTTTGTGGCTGATATCCAAATACAAACAATCACAACCCAAACGTTTTATTTCGTGGTCAATTGCACGCGCGACAATATCGCGTGGTGCTAATTCAGCGCGCTCATCGAAGCGCGTCATAAAACGCTCACCATTGGGTAAACGCAAATAAGCACCTTCACCGCGTAATGCTTCAGTAATCAAAAAGTTTTTGGCGTTGGGGTGATACAAACAGGTTGGGTGAAATTGATTAAATTCCATATTGGCGATGCGACAACCTGCTCGCCATGCCATGGCGATTCCATCACCACTCGCGCTGTCAGGGTTGCTGCTGTAAAGATAAACTTTCGACGCACCACCAGTCGCGAGAACTACAACTTTGGATTGAAAGACTTTTACTTGATCGAGTTCAGTATCCAGCACATAGGCACCAGTGCAACGAACTCTGGGTGAATCCACATCGGCCTGTGAAATCAGGTTAACGGCAATGTGATGTTCGAAGAGATCAATATTGGCTTGTTGTTTGACCTGATCGATTAAGGTCGAGTGAACAGCCTGGCCAGTGGCATCGGCACTGTGAATAATCCGGCGGTGACTATGGCCACCTTCTTTAGTGAGGTGATAGTCAGGGCTGTCATGTTCTTTGGTGAAATTCACACCCTGTTGAATCAACCATTCGATGGCCGATTTACTGCGCTCGACAGTAAAACGCACAGCATCCTCGTGGCAAAGTCCGGCGCCTGCAATCAAGGTATCAGTGACATGGGCATCAATGGAATCCTGATCATCCAGCACAGCGGCTATACCGCCTTGTGCATGCCAGGTTGATCCCTCGGTCAAGCGGGTTTTACTCAATACCGCGACCCTTGCCTGTTTTGCCAATGACAAAGCCAGGGTCAAGCCAGCGGCGCCCGAGCCAATAACAAGCACATCATATTGCTGATGCAAAGACATAATTTATTCCGGTCCATTCAAGATTGGCGGCAGTATATAAAAAGCCGTGGCATAAACGAATGATTTCCTCTATTGTCTCGGCAGTTTTCAATCCATGACTGATTGGTTACAGGGTTGAACTTTTTCGTTGGGCCCGGGTCATTAGATCAGTTTTTATTATCTGGCCGGCTCCAGCCGTTTGTGGGAGCTTGGGGAGTTTATGCATGACTGCGCCTTTAGCGCCTGTTCTGGAATCATCGCCAGAAGCCGATGTTGACCGTGTGTTAGTTGAGAAAGTCCAAAAAGGCGATAAACGCGCGTTTGACTTATTGGTTATTAAATACCAGCACCGCGTTCTTGCGGTGGTCAATCGATTTATTCGCGATACCTCCGAAGCACAGGATGTTGCCCAGGATGCATTTATCAAAGCCTATCGTGCTTTGCCGAATTTTCGTGGTGACAGTGCCTTCTATACCTGGATTTATCGCATCGCCATCAACACCGCCAAAAATTATTTGGTCGCACGCAATCGTCGTCCACCACTCAATGATGTGGAAATGGAAGATGCCGAATATTATTCCGGCAATGATGCCATGCACGAAATGAATACACCGGAACATAATTTTTTACGTGATGAATTGCATCACGAAATCGAGCAAGCTTTTAAAGATTTGCCGCCTGATTTACGCACAGCAATTACTTTGCGTGAAATGGATGGATTGAGTTACGAAGAAATTGCAGAAGTGATGGACTGCCCGGTGGGTACTGTGAGGTCGCGTATTTTCAGGGCGAGGGAAGCAATCGATAAACGAATTAAACCTCTGACAGAAGATTTCGCCTGAGTCTGATGGATTTGTGAACTAATTTGCTAATCTTCAGTCACACAGGCAGGCTTGGTAAGTCAGGAAACCAGGCGATACGACAATAATTAAGATTGATGTTTTTTCATACAAACTTGAAGCGAGTCATTGCATGAACGACCAAAATCCAGCTCCACAATTGGCAGAATCTCTCTCGGCACTGATGGACAATCAGGCATCCGAGCTGGAGTTGCAGCGTCTGCTTAAAGCTACGCAAGAAGATGCTGAGTTGAAAGCGGCCTGGAGTCGTTATCATCTGGTTCGATCTGTTATGAAAAACGAGGCTATTCACGCAGCGCCGGTTGATTTTGCAGCGCGCATCTCTGCCGCTCTGGAAGCGGAATCTGGATATTCAGCACAGACGACAGCAGTTAATATCCCTGTCAGGGGTACCAAAGCAGCTGCCGCTGCGGCAAGTTTTAATGATTGGTGGGCCAATATAGGTCGAGTTGCTGTGGCAGCTTCGGTTGCTATTGCGGTGATTGTGGGTGTCCAACAATTCCAACAGCAACCTTTGCAAACCGGTGATCTGGTTGCGAGTCGTGATGCTGTGACCACCCAACCCGATACCAAAGTGAATTTACCTTCCGGTATTAATGCCCCGGAAATAACGGCGAGAACAGTGGCAGTGCAAAGCGGTTTTGAGTCACGCCCGCATCAAAATCGTCAGTTGCAGTTTGTTCCGCGTCAAGCTGCACAAACGGTTAATAATGATGAAATCAGTGCGTATGTGAATGAATTGATGGAAGTGCATTCCGATAATGCCGCTCGCAATTCAGGTCAAGGCGTTTTACCTTTCACGCGAGTTATTTTGACTGAGGACGAATAAGCGTTTCTATGTCCAGATTGTTGTTATTGGCTTTGGCAGTTTGCTTGTCGGCAACTGCCATAGCACAAACCCCGTCAAGCCAGTCTGACAATTCTGTCGCTGAACTTCTGAAAAAAATGTCGGAAAAACCCCGCGAAATAAACTACGACGGGATTTTTACCTATCAACACAAAGATAATCCCGGCCTGCAAACGTTTCGAATCCTGCATTGGCATACTGATGGTGTGAGTCATGATCGTTTGCAACATCTCAATGGGCCGGAGCGTGAAATATCTCGCGAAGGTTTGCTTAACGATTGTGAATCCATAGGTGACAGATTACGTCAAGGCAAAATGCCGCTTGTTGGTGATTTGGTCAACCAGATGAAGGATTATCATTTTGAAATGCGCAATAAAGAGCGTATTGCCGGTCGAATAGCAACAGTACTGTTAGCGGTTCCCAAAGATCAATTCCGCTATTCTTATTTTTTTAGTATTGATGACGAAACCGGTTTGATTTTAAAAGTCTGGTTGGTGGATGAAAAAGCACATCCACTTGAGCGTTATCAATTTATGGAAGTGAATTTGAATCCGGATATTTCAAAACTGGCGCAAGAGCCGGTGCGAGGCATCCACAAAGATTTGCCGGATAAATCCAATTGCGTAGAACAAACTGAATCCAGTCGTTGGCAGTTAAGTTGGTTGCCGAGCGGGTTTTTATTTTCCGGCCAAGGTCAACCAAGGCCGAATCTGGATATGTTGATGTTCACCGATGGGCTGGCAACTTTTTCAGTCTTTATTGAACCTGCGACCGCACCAATCCCGGAAGGTTTTGCCCAGAGAGGTGCAACCTTGGCGATGATGACCGGCCTGCAACATCAAGGACAGGTTTATCGTGTGACTGTCGTAGGGGAAATTCCTGCAGTCACTGCACTACGTATCGCGCAAGGTTTGGTGCCCAAGTAACACCACTAATCATCTTTTAAAAAATTTATTGGACCTATATTTCCTCTGGTTTATAGTCTCTCCATCTTTTCTTCAAGCCATGAAATCCCATGATTATTGAAACCGGCAAAGTTGTTTCTGTAGAACCCGAAGGTTTGTGGGTGGAAACTATTTCGCGTTCAGTTTGCGGTAGCTGCAAAGCGGAAAAAGGTTGCGGTCAAAGTTTGATGGCCAAGTGGGCAGGGCACACGAGTTATATTTGGGTGCTGCTCGAAGGTCGCGATCCCACTAATTATCATCAAGGTGATTCAGTCAACATTGGTGTGCCCGAAGAAGTGGTCGCCAAAGGCTCACTCTTTATTTATTCAATTCCACTAATCACACTGCTGCTGTTTACGTTTATCGCCAATAAATTATTTAGCAACGAGCCATTGATAGTGCTGTCAGGTTTAGTGGGATTGTGTGTGGGCGGGTTACTGGTGCGTTGGCATGCGGAGAGAAATCGGTTTAATCCGAATTTGCAGCCAGTCATTGTTGATGAGCGTAAATCAGTAAAATTAATTCAACCGGAATGATCTGTAGGGGCGCCGCTTGCCGCGCCCTTATCGAACTTGGGCGCAGCAAGCAGCGCCCCTACACAAAATATTAATTAGGCCAGTGCTTTTAATGCAGCCTCGTAATTAGGTTCGTGAGCCACTTCTGACACCAATTCGGTGTGCAACACTTTTCCATCAGTTCCCAATACCACTACTGCGCGTGCACAGAGTCCGGTCAAAGGGCCGTCTACCATTTTCACGCCGTAATCTGCTGCAAATGAAGAGCGGAAAGCGGATGCAGGAATGACTTTATCCAAACCTTCAGCACCACAAAAACGAGCTAAAGCGAAAGGCAAATCTTGTGATGCGCAAACGACAACAGTGTTGTCCAGGCTGCTGGCTTTTTCGTTGAAAGTGCGAACAGAAGTTGCGCAAGTGGGAGTATCAACGCTGGGGAAAATATTCAGAACAACACGCTTGCCTGACAGGTCAGTTGAAGATAGATCGGACAGATTGGTTTGTACCAGTTTGAATGCAGGGGCTTTGCTGCCAACAGCAGGCAAATCGCTATTGGTGTTGAAAGGGTTTCCTTTGAGAGTAACTTTGGCCATAAATAGCTCCTTAAGTGGATGATGGAAAAATCTCGAAGGGCAAGCCTAGAGGATTAGTTTGTAAAAAGAAACCTGTCTTTGTAGGTTGGGGTGCAAACCCCAACATAGGATTTCAATTAACAACAAATGTTGGGGTTCGCACCTAACCTACGGTTGCAATAGCAGAGCAAAATCCTGATAATGCGCGCCTCTTGCGAGGGTGACCCCCGCAAGCCTCTATGGTGGCCTGATTGGTCCCCTCGCAATAGTCAGCTGTAAACCCCGCCAGGCCCGGAAGGGAGCAACGGTAGCAGCCCGATTGTGTGCCGGGGTGTGGCTGGTCAGGTTACCTCCAAACCGAATAATTCCTGCGACTTAGCTATCCCGCTCGTTTATAATCCCCGCACTTTTCTGTTCCGGATTCAGTGTATGAGTTATCAGGTATTGGCACGTAAGTGGCGGCCGCGTGTATTTCGTGAAATGGTGGGGCAAGAACATGTGCTTCAGGCATTGATAAATGCATTGGACCACAACCGTTTGCATCACGCCTACCTGTTTACCGGCACTCGCGGTGTGGGTAAAACCACCATCGCACGTATTCTGGCTAAATGTTTGAATTGCGAGACCGGCGTTAGCTCCGAACCCTGCGGGCAATGCTCTGCCTGCCGTGAAATTGCCGAAGGCCGTTTTGTTGATTTGATTGAAGTCGATGCGGCATCCCGCACCAAAGTTGAAGATACCCGCGAATTACTGGAAAACGTTCAATACGCGCCGACTCGTGGTCGCTACAAAGTCTATTTGATCGACGAAGTGCATATGCTCTCCAACAGCAGTTTTAACGCGCTGTTGAAAACGCTTGAAGAACCTCCACCGCACGTAAAATTTTTGTTGGCAACCACCGATCCGCAAAAATTGCCTATGACAATTTTGTCGCGTTGTTTGCAATTTAATTTAAAAAACATGACGCCCGAGCGCATAGTCAACCATCTCAAATTTGTGTTGGAACAAGAGATGGTTCCTTACGAAGAGGCAGCACTTTGGCATTTGGGCCGCGCCGCTGACGGCAGTATGCGTGATGCGATGAGTTTGACGGATCAGGCAATTGCCTACGGCTCCGGAAAAATTGCTGATGCCGAAGTGACCGCAATGCTGGGCACTATTGATCAAGCCAGCATTCAAAAAATTATTGAATCACTGATTGCGCAAGACGGAAAAAATTTATTGCAAACCGTCGCGCAGATGTCAGAACAATCACCGGATTATGCAGGTGCATTGGCTGAACTTTTATCGACACTGCATCGCATTGCAATCGCACAAGCATTGCCTGAAGCTTTGGATAACAGTCAGGGTGATCGCGAAAAAATATTACACTGGGCGCAATCATTAACCGCTGAAGACGTGCAATTGTTTTATCAAACTGCGTTATTAGGTCGCCGTGATTTACCGCTTGCGCCGGACCCGCGTGCTGGTTTGGAAATGGTGTTGCTGCGCATGTTGGCTTTTAAACCGGGCCCGTTTGATGCAAAACATGCAGGAGCCCAACCCGCAAAAAAGTCTGAGGCGGCCAAGCCGCCTGTTACAGCGAATTTAAAAACAGAAGCGGCGATTCAATCAGTACAAGAGAACAAAACAGTTACTTCTATATCGGAGTTGCTGAATAAAAACTCTGCGCCTGAATTAAAAAAAGACCCCACCCTAACCCTCCCCTTACCAGGGGAGGGGACTAGTTCGGCAGTATTACCACAGTCGTTGCCAAAAAAAGAATTGGTTACTCAGTCATCTCCACAGTTGATATCTGTGGCAGAGACTGCCCCTCCCCCTGGGAAGGGGGAGGTTGGGAGGGGGTCATTCTCCGAATCCAACATCAAAAAAATCCCCTATGAATCCGCAGTGCCCGCCGATTGGCCAATAATTTTTCGCGGACTTTCCACCAGCGGAATTTTGCACAACACTGCTGTGAATTGTGAATGCGTTGGTCGCCAGGGAAATCGTTTTAATTTTGTGTTGGATGACGGGCGCAGCACTTTGTATGACGTGAGTCATCAACAGCGTTTGGCAGATGTGTTGAGTGATTATTTTGCAGAAACTATCAGCGTGCAAATTGAGCTGGGGAAAATTACTGGCGAAACTCCCGCAATGATCGCTGAGCGTGAGCGACAAGCGCGTCAATTGGACGCAGAAGCCGCGATAGAACAAGATCCAATAGTGCAGCAATTAAAAAACCAAATGGGAGCCAGTGTTAGATCTGGCTCTATTGAACCTGTTATCGAGAGGTAATTATGAATATTCAGGATTTAATGAAGCAAGCCCAGCAGATGCAGAGCAAGATGCAACAAATGCAAGACGACATGGCCAATGCAGAAGTGAAAGGCGAAGCGGGCGCTGGTTTGGTGTCAGTAATTATGACTGGCCGCCACGATGTAAAACGTGTGCAGATTGATCAAAGCCTTTTAAGTGAAGATAAAGAAATGCTGGAAGATTTATTAGCGGCAGCAGTGAACGATGCAGTGCGAAAAGTAGAAGCGCAAAGCCGCGATCAAATGGCAAAAATGACCGCAGGTATGGGAATGCCACCGGGATTCAAGATGCCGTTTTGATATTTCTTTTTTAAAAAAAGACCCCACCCTAACCCTCCCCTTGCCAGGGGAGGGGACAGATATCACTCTGTGGCAAGTAGGGAGTAAAGTCCCTCCCCCTGGGAAGGGGGAGGTTAGGAGGGGGTCAGGTTTACAAATTATTTTTCGGAAAAACAATGTTCAGTCCCTTAATCGATGAATTAATGTCAGCACTACGATGTTTGCCCGGCGTTGGCCCTAAATCGGCACAGCGCATGGCCTTGCATTTGTTGGAGCGCAATCGTGATGCGGCTTCGCGTTTATCCATTGCTTTGCAAAAAGCTGTGGATGGTGTTGGGCGTTGTCAGCGTTGCCAAACATTAACTGAACAAACACTTTGCGGCATTTGCAGCAATACGCGCCGTGATGATGGATTGCTTTGTGTTGTGGAAACACCTGCCGATATTTTGGCGATTGAACAAGCCGGAACTTATCAAGGAAAATATTTTGTATTGCACGGTCATCTTTCACCAATTGATGGTATAGGCCCGCAAGATATAGGTGTAGATGTCTTATTAAATTTATTGCAAACCGAATCGATTCGCGAAGTTATTTTGGCAACTAATCCCACTGTTGAAGGTGAAGCGACTGCCTATTACATCAGCGAGCGTGCAAAACCTTTGAATGTTGCTGTGACGCGAATTGCACACGGTGTCCCGCTCGGGGGTGAGCTGGAATTTATTGATGGCGGTACTTTGGCTCACGCCTTTTCGTCGCGTAGAAGTTTTTAGTTATGTTGATTTCGACTGAACCGGTTTGGATTGATCATGCAGACCAATTAGCAAGTCTCTGCGCAAAATGGCAACAACAAGCCAGCATTGCAGTAGATACTGAATTTATGCGCTCTGATACTTTTTATCCAAAAGTCGGTTTGCTGCAAATAGGTGATGGCAAAGCTTGTTATTTAATTGATCCCTTGGCTATTCAGGATCTGCAGCCATTGCGTGATTTATTGGTGGATCCGCAAGTCACAAAAGTGTTGCACTCTTGCTCGGAAGATATGGAAGTGTTTCAAACCTGGTTGCAACTAGTGCCCAGCCCGATTTTTGATACACAAATCGCAGCTGCTACCGCAGGCCTGGGTTATAGCTTGAGCTACGCCAATTTGGTGAAGCAATTATTGAATACGGAAATTCCCAAAGATGAAACGCGTAGCGATTGGTTGCAACGCCCCTTATCAATCGCACAATTAAAATATGCCGCGCTGGATGTGGCGCATATGTTAATTATTTACGGCAAGTTACTGACTGAATTAAAAGCGCAAAACAGATTGGATTGGGTGAAAACCGATTGTCAGGATCTGGTTAAGAAAAGTTTGAGTGCAATTGATTACGCTGAAGATTATCAATCAGTAGGGCTTGCCTGGAAATTGCGTCCGCAAGAACTGGCGATTTTACGTGACCTGTGTATCTGGCGCGAAACTGAATCGCGTCGCCGCGACATTCCTCGCAACCGATTAATAAAAGAGTCGGCCTGTTGGGAAATTGCTCGTAAGAAAATTACCCGATTAAGTGATCTGGAAAAAGTTGAAGATTTACCAGCGCGCACATTGAAATCAGATGGTGAGTTTTTATTGCAATTGGTGGAGCAGTCATTGCGTGTGTCGGAAGATCAATGGCCGCAACGATTGGATCCACCCTTGGCACCTGAGTGGGGTGCTTTGATAAAAGCCATGAAGGAATCGGTTAGAAGTTTTGCGGAGTCACAACATATTCCAGTAGAAATTTTAATTCGCAAAAAAGATTACGAATTTATTGTGCGCTCGAAAATGCAAACAGGTGAATATCAATTGCCTGAGCGTTTGAAGGGTTGGCGGTATGGTTTGATTGGGGAGAGGTTGTTAGAAGTGGCGAGAAACCATACCCCCTCCTAACCTCCCCCTTGGCAGGGGGAGGACTTTACTCCCTACTTTTTGCGCAGTGAAATTTGTTCCCTCCCCTGCCAAGGGGAGGGTTAGGGTGGGGTAAGGCTCGTCAGTTCATGAACAACATTTTGGTCAAAACATGAAAATCATTTCACAAATTTATCGCAGTAAAAAAGAAGAGGGCATGTACCTCTACGTTAAAAAAGAAGAAGGCTTAACGCGTGTACCTGACGATTTGTTAAAACTCTTCGGTAAACCAGAACCGGCTATGGTATTGGTGTTGACGCCTGAAAAAAAATTGGCACACGCAAAAATCGAAAATGTATTAGTGGATTTGGAAACAAAAGGATTTTATTTGCAACTGCCACCGCGTGATCAAGTCGACCAGGAAGCGAAGCAGGTTCGTGCAAAAAATAGCAAATTATCCGGGTAGTAAATTCTTATGGCGCAACAGGTCTTCTGGTATCAAAAGCGTTTGCAAGATATGACGCAAGACGAATTTGAAGCTGTCTGTGATGGTTGCGGTAAGTGTTGTCTTCACAAATTGGAAGATGAAGATTCGGGTGATGTTTATTACACCAAGGTTGCATGCCGTTTTCTGGATCATGCGTCTTGTCGTTGTCAAACCTATTCAACACGACAACAGGAAGTTCCCGATTGCGTTGTGCTTACGCCCGATACAGTAGCCGACACCTGGTGGTTGCCGGAAACTTGCGCCTACAAATTATTGGATCAAGGTTTGCCTTTGTTTGATTGGCACCCCTTGGTGTCGGGTGATCCTGATTCTGTTCACAAAGCAGGAATGTCGGTTGCCAATAAAGTGGTCGCCGAGCAAGATGTCAATCTGGATGATTTGGAAAATTATGTCATTCGTTGGGTGTAACGCCGAACGATGTTTGTGTTACCAAAAATGTTAGAGAGATTCAGCCATGCAATGGGAAAACATCACTGATTATTATTATGCCTGGGCCATTTATTTAGCCGGTGCAATAGGTTGTAGTTTGGCAGCCTGGTTATTTATTCGCGGTTTACCCAGAATAGTCGTCCATTTTTTTGTCGTTACCGTAATGGTTTTATTGTTCACTCCTTTCGCGCTGGATGCCAAAACCATGGTAATGGCACCCGCGATAGTATTTTTGGGTTACAGTGTGATTATCGATGGTTTTGCCGAAGTAAAACCGGTTTTAAAAACCATCATTCTGGTGTGGGCAATTGCTATGGTGATGTCGCTGATTTATCAATTACTCACACGCAATTGGTATAGGGCCCGTTTGCAACGCAAACTCGAAGCGCAAGATCCGGATCATGACGAATCTGATTACCAAGACAGTTATGAAGAACCCAAGCCTGTTGCGGGTTTTGATCCTGAGCGCAATGGATTTTATCCGCCGAAAGAATCGGTGTTGCCGGGTGAAATTCCGATTCGCGCAGAGCGGTAATTCAGTTTGTGTAAGCGAATGTAATCAGGCGTAACAATCCTATATCCCGAGTGTCCAATCGCAAGACTTCTGAAAGGGGATTTTTATGCTGATTAAATCTGCCCAAGCGCTTACCGAGAATGATGTAACTCCTGAAGCTATTTATCTTGCACGCCGAGATTTTATGCGAGGTGCGCTTACTATAGGCGCAGGCTTGAGCGCAGCGGTTTCCACCGGTGCTTTGGCTGCGCCCTCACAAACAACTGATACAGATTTGCCCGGACCTGGCTGGATTAAGCAAAAAATTGCGGGCGCCACTGCAGATACACAAAATCTGAAAGAAATGCTGACTCCTTATGAGCATGTCAGTAGTTTTAATAATTTTTATGAGTTCGGTTATGAAAAATCGGATCCCGCGGAAAAATCTCACAAATTCAAACCTTATCCCTGGAAAGTTGAAATAACCGGCGAAGTCAAAAATCCCGGCTCTTATGCGCTGGAAGATTTGCTTGCTAAAGTGCAATTGCAAGAAAGAATTTATCGACTGCGTTGTGTTGAAGCCTGGTCAATGGTAATTCCCTGGATTGGATTTTCGCTGGCAGATTTAATTAAACAGCTTGAACCTGGCAGCGGCGCAAAATTTGTGTCTTTTGTTTCAGTAGAGCGCCCAAGCGAAATGCCAGGGCAACGAAGTGCTTTTAGTAATATTGATTGGCCTTATCGTGAAGGTTTGCGTTTGGATGAAGCGATGAATCCATTAACCCTGATGGCAGTAGGTTTGTACGGAAAAATTTTACCCAATCAAAACGGTGCGCCTTTGCGTTTGGTAGTGCCCTGGAAATATGGATTTAAAAGTATTAAATCCATAGTCAAAATTGAATTCACTAAAAAACAACCCCTAACCACCTGGAGTCAATTAGCACCGGATGAATATGGTTTTTATGCCAATGTAAATCCGCAAGTCGATCATCCACGATGGAGTCAGGCGCGTGAACGACGATTGCCTAGCGGTTTATTGGCCCCTAACTGGATAGAAACTCAATTGTTTAATGGTTATACAGATCAAGTGGCGCATCTGTATAAAGATATGGATCTGAAAAATTTTTATTAAACAAAATAATCTGGCGGCCAATATGCCTATTTTTTTTCGACGCGTTTTGATTTTTGTTTTGTCGCTGCTGCCTTTCTGTTGGATTTTTTATAAAACCCTGGCGAATCAGTTAGGTGCTGATCCTGCAAAAGAGATTGTCTGGTTTACGGGCAACTGGACTTTTTATTTTTTGTTAATCACGCTTGCCGTGACACCGCTCAAACTCTGGGTGAGGACGCAGCGGTTGAATTTCAGATGGCTGCAAGTACATCGTCGAATGTTGGGTTTATTCACTCTGTTCTATGCCATTTTACATGCGCTGGCTTTCTGGTTTTTTATTCTGGGTGGCGATCCGTCAGAATTCTCCCGGCAAATTATTGAACGACCTTATATTTTGGTCAGTTTGCCGGCATTGGTGTTGTTGATAATTCTGGGTTTTACATCCTTTAAATTCATCATGAAAAAGATGGGTGCTCATTGGCTGACCTTGCATAAAACCATTTATCTGATCGCGATATTGTCCTGGATTCATGTTTTTATGCAGGTGCGTTCCAGTTATGCCGATGCAGTGTTGTTCGGCAGTTTGACGCTATTACTGTTGCTGGTTCGATTGTTCAGGCGTCATAGAGGATAATTGTTTTACCCACATAACAGTAGCGCCAGCCACTGCAATTGGTGTCACAATAATATTTAAAAAAGGCAACATACTACCCAACAAAATAATTCCACCGTAGGTATAGCTGGTCACAGGTTCCTGATTCAGTCGGCGGCGCAATTCAACAAAAGTTAATTGATGATTGTCAGCCGGGTAATCCGAATACTGCACCGCCATGCACCAACAACTCCAGAGTCCGCCAATAAGTGCGCCGATAATATTGACGCCTGGAATAAAAAAGCAGGCCAGAATAATTAACAATACCAATAAACCGCGTGTAATAAAATAAAGTAATTTGGTTGCTTCGCGTTGCAAAGTGCGTGGAATTAATTGTCCCCAGGGCTCTGAGGGAACTTCTACTCCGGTCAAGTGAGTTTCAATTTTTTCGGCGAGTATCCCAAAAAAAGGAGCAGCAATAAAATTGGTGATTAAATTAAAACTGTAGCCATAAGTAACTAAAAACAGAAAAATCGCCAAAGGCCAAATCAACCAAATCAACCAATCCAGCCAGCCTGGCAGCCAGTCCAGAATCCCACCCGTTAAATCCTGAAATGCATTATAAAAACTGACAGTTAACAAAATAAATATTAATAGGTTAACCAGCAGCGGAATAAAAATAAATCGGCGAAACCCAGGCTGGACAATTATCTTCGCGCCTTGAACAAAATAATCCAGCGCAGTAGTGACAGAACCTTTCATGCTTTTCCCTTATTGACTATCAATGTGAAAATAATTTTATCAATTGCGACAAAAATAAATCCGGCAATTAAACCCAGTAGGTGTGCGTCAACTGCAACAGGTACGGGCATCAGAGCTTGTAAATCATTGGCTTGATAACCGGGCAATTGTTCGTGAATCACTTTGCCCAGTGTGATGAGAATAACCAGTGCTCGTTTCCAGATGGCGTGATCTACGGCATAAACACTACCGGCAATTAATAATCCGTGTATGGCACCGGATAAACCGGCGTAGTAGCGGATCTCGCTGACGATCGGCATGGCAATCCCGATCACCAATATGCAAAAAACCAACAGACAAGCGAATCGAAAAATGGATACCTGATAAAAGAGTGCCCAGGTCACCAATAAAAATCCGGTAATGTTCATTAGGCTATGTGCCCAACCAAAATGCACCAGGCTTGAGGTAAGCCAGCGCCAATATTCTTTTTTTTCCACAATATCAGGTGACGTGACCCATAAGCTATTATCAAAAAATGACAAGAGTAATATCAGAATCGATAATCCAATGGATACCCCAAATGGGGTATTGAGATACAGTTTCGTCATGAACGGACCAATAAATAGTAACTCGTATAATTTAGCATTCCAGAGCTGTATGTTCTAGAATCACTGTGTTTATAATTTGCCCTTAATTCCATAACCAGAAACAGAAGATTATGCCCTTACATTCGTTGTCGACAGAGTTGTTGCGCAAAGTTATGGATGCTTTACCTGATGGAGTCCTGTTGGTAACCGACCAAGGTAAAATGTTATTTACCAATCAGCGTTTTCGCGAGCTTTGGGGTATTCCCAAAGAAGTCGATCTTGATGATGAAGGGCGTGCATTGATGCAATACGCGCTCTCAAAAGTCGTTGATCCAAAAGGTTTTGTCGATTTGATAGAACGCTTACATCAAACTGATAGTCGCATGGAAGATGAAGTATTACTGCGCGATGGTAAAGTCTATCGTCGACGCACAGTATCTTTTGATGATTTTTTCTACGGGCGCACACGAATCTGGATATTTACGGACATCACGGACATTAAGTTTAGTCATCTCGATTCACTTACCGGGCTGCGCAATCGCAATAGTTTTGAAAGTCACTTTCCTCATATTGCTCACCATGCAAGTGACGAGTTGATGGTTGGAATTGCATTATTCGATATAGATCATTTCAAACTATTTAATGATACTTATGGACATGCAGCTGGTGATGAAGTCTTGCGTAAAATTGGCGAGATTATCTGCGCGCATTTGCAGCGCTCATCCGATGCTGGATACCGCGTGGGCGGCGAAGAATTTTTTATCAAAACTTCGGGCCGTGATCGAGAGGATATGCTGAAGCTGATTGATAGCATTCGCGCTGCAGTCGAATCACTGGCGATCCCTCATGAAGCTAATCCTCCCTACAATCGCGTGACCATTTCTTGCGGGTTTGGAATTGCATCGAAACCACTGGAATCTGATGTAATTTATCGTGAAGTGGATGATGCACTTTACAGCTCAAAAGCCAAAGGGCGTAATCAGGTTAGTCTGGTAGAGTTAAATTCCAAGCAATAAAAAAGGGCAAAAAGCCCTTTTTTATTTTGATTGTTTTTATTTTGCCCCGAGTTTTTCCAGAGCGATTGCATATTCCTCACCGTTGCGGTGGATTTTGATCACTTGCAACAGGGTTTTGCCTTCTGGTCCTTTGGCGTTAATGTCTCTGCCTTCTGCGATAAACATCTGCAAAAAAGTTTCAAAGTTTTCACCGCGCATACCGCGATAGGCTTTTTCCAATAAGTGATAATCTGCATTGACTTCAGCAGGTGGCGTGTAATCAAAAAATACTTTGATTTTATCCTCGGTAAAAATTTCACCGAGAACTTTTTCTTTGTCTTTGCGTAGGCTCATTTTTAAGTCTCACTTCAATTTGGTTCTGTTTTCTTTTTGTGGTTTTTAAATCCCTCCCAGCCTCCCTTTGTCAAAGGGAGGGGCCGACTCCCTTTTTAATTTTTGGCTGCAGTAAAATCCAGCTTAAATTGGGAGTCGACTTCCCCCTTTGACAAAGGGGGATTGAGGGGGATTTAGCTGTTCAACTTTTTCAACAACAATTCATTCAATGCCTGCGGATTCGCTTGTCCTTGGCTGGCTTTCATCACCTGGCCCACAAAGAACCCCAGCATTTTTGGACGTTTGCTTTCGTCTGCGCTGCGATAGTTTTCCACTTGCTGTGGATTTTTCGCTATGACCTCATCAATCATTTTTTCCAGTGCGCCTGTGTCAGAAACCGGTTTGAGTCCTTTGGCTTCGATGATGGTGATGGCGTCGCCTTCACCGTTGCACATGGCTTCAAATACTTGCTTCGCCAATTTGCTGGTAGTAGTTCCATCTTTCAAACATTTAATCAATCCTGCTAATAATTCAGGCGTAATAGGTGATTGAGTAATGGTTTGTTCGGTTTTATTTAAATAAGCGGCCAGATCGCCCAGCACCCAGTTAGCGGATAACTTGGCATCTTGTGAAAGCTGTGCAGTTTTTTCAAAAAACGCCGCGATATTTTTATCAGCGGACAATTGACCCGCATCGTATTCACTCAAGCCATATTGCTCAACAAAACGAACGCGTTTGGCTTCGGGTAATTCCGGCATTTGTTTGCGAACGGATTCGATATAGTCGTCATCTAGAATTACGGGTAGCAGATCAGGGCAGGGGAAGTAGCGATAATCGTTGCTGTCTTCTTTGCTGCGCATGCTGCGAGCTTTTTTGGTGTCGCCGTTGTACAAACGAGTTTCCTGAATAATCTTTCCGCCGTCTTCCAGTACTTCGATCTGTCGTTCAACCTCCAATTCAATCGCTTCTTCCATAAATTTAAACGAGTTGAGGTTTTTGGTTTCGGTGCGGGTGCCGAGTTTTTCCTGACCTTTGGGTCTTACCGAAATATTCACGTCGAAACGCATTGAGCCTTGCGACATTTCACCGTCACAAATTTCAAGCGAAGTCACAATCGAATGCAGTTTTTTGGCAAACGCAACGGCTTCTTCGGCGTTGCGCATATCGGGTTCGGTGACTACTTCGATTAAGGGTGTGCCTGCACGGTTTAAATCGATTCCGCTCATGCCTGCAAAATCTTCGTGCAAAGATTTGCCTGCATCTTCTTCCAGATGTGCGTGGTGAATGCGAACACGTTTGCTGCGACCGCCTTCGAGTTCGAGATCCACATAACCGGCGCCGACAATCGGCTCAGCCAATTGCGTGGTTTGATAACCTTTGGGTAAATCCGGATAAAAATAATTTTTACGTTCAAAGACTGAGCGCTTGCCGATTTCTGCATTCACTGCCAAACCAAACATGGTGGCAAAACGAAAGGCTTCAGCGTTAGGTGTTGGCAATGTGCCGGGCAATGCCAAATCAATTGCGCAAGCTTGAGTGTTAGGCTCAGCACCAAATGCAGTGCTGGCGCCGGAGAAAATTTTGGTTTTGGTCGCGAGTTGTACGTGAACTTCCAACCCGATTACTGTTTCCCATTGCATAAATTTTTTCTCATTTCATATTAACTGTAGGTTGGAAGAGCGAAGCGACTTCCGACATTTTCGAAAATCTGTCGGAAGTCGCTGCGCTCTTCCAACCTACACATTGTGTTTATTCAATATTCGGTGCGGTTTGTTTATGGAATTCGGTCGTTTGCTGGAACTGATGCGCAGCATTTAACAATTGCGATTCCGCAAAGAAATTACCGATTAATTGCAAACCAACCGGCTTGTTATCCACCAATCCACAAGGAATTGAAAGGCCTGGTAAACCCGCAAGGTTAGTGGCGATGGTGTAAATATCTTCCAAATACATGGCCACCGGATCTTTGGTTTTGGAGCCAAATTGGAATGCGGGTGATGGCGATGTTGGGCCGAGAATCACATCAACCGTTTTGAAAGCTTCAACAAAATCCTGCTTGATCAGGCGACGAACTTTTTGTGCTTTGCTGTAATAAGCATCGTAATAACCGGCAGACAAAGCGTAAGTTCCAACCAAAATGCGGCGCTTCACTTCTGCACCAAAACCTTCACTGCGTGAACGCATATAGAGATCATTTAGATCTTGCGGATTTTCACAGCGATGACCGTAACGCACGCCATCAAAACGCGATAAGTTGGCAGAACATTCTGCTGGGGCAATCACGTAATATGCGGGAACAGACAAATGTGTATGCGGCAAACTGACGCTGTGAATAGTTGCGCCGAGTTTTTCGTACACTTTGATTGCATCTTCAATCAATGCAGCGGTTTTTGGATTTAATCCTTCACCGAAATATTCTTTCGGTACACCAATGCGTAAACCATTTAACGATTTGTTTAAATCAGCTGTGTAATCCGGAACATCACGCTCAACGCAAGTAGAATCCTTCGCGTCGTAACTCGCCATGTCGTTTAACAAAATCGCGGCATCTTCTGCCGTGCGCGATAAAATTCCTGCTTGATCCAAACTCGAAGCAAAGGCAATCATGCCCCAACGCGATACGCGGCCGTAAGTGGGTTTAATTCCGGTTAATCCGCAAAGCGCAGCCGGTTGACGAATTGAGCCGCCTGTATCGGAAGCAGTAGCTGCTGGTGCTAAATGTGCGGCGACCGCTGCTGCTGAACCACCGGAAGATCCGCCGGGAACACAATCAATCGCCCAGGGATTTTTTACCGGGCCGTACCAGCTTGTCTCATTGGAAGAACCCATGGCAAATTCGTCCATATTGGTTTTACCCAACATGACTACGCCGGAATTTAAATAATTTTCAACAATAGTTGCGTTATAAGGCGCGATAAATTTATCGAGCATTTTGGATGCGCAAGATGTGCGCACGCCAGTGGTACAAAAAATATCTTTATGCGCAATCGGCACACCACAAAGTGCAGGTGCATTGCCAGCAGCCAAACGTTGATCAGCAGCGGCAGCTTGTTGCAATGCAATCTCGTTGGTCACTGTGATGTAAGAGTTGTAGGTTTTATCAAGACGCGCAATGCGATCCAAATAATGTTGCGTGACTTCGACGCTGGAAAAATCTTTCTTGCGTAGACCTTTTATCAGCTCGGCAATGGTGAATTGATGCATTCAGGTTTCCTAAAATTTCAAAATCATTCTTGAAAAGTTATCTGTGTAGGGCGGGTCTAGACCCGCGGGAACTTGCGAATAACTTTTATAAAATCAAACAACGAAACGGCGGGTCTTGACCCGCCCTACAAAACCGGTCGACTACTCAATCACCTTCGGCACCAAATACAAACCATCCTGAGTCGCTGGTGCTATGGCTTGAAAAGCTTCGCGTTGATTGGTTTCGCTGATCACATCGGGGCGCAATTTTTGTACAGCATCCAAGGGGTGAGCCATGGGTAAAACGCCATCGGTATTCACGGCTTGCAACTGGTCAACCAGTGCCAATACATCGGAAATGCGCGAGGCGGTTTCGCGTGCGTCCGCATCATTTATTTCGATGCGGGCTAACTTTGCCAATTTGGCGATGTCAGAAGATTCGATTGCCATGCAGAGGCCGCTCCAAATCAAGTGGGAAATGTTAAAAAGGCGCACAAGGTATCACACTTGCGCCTTGCCCTGAATCCCTGTGGTTGTTAGAGTGCAGTCCAATAAAAAAACACGCAGTCTTTTGGCGTTTTTTCACCTATACTGCGCGGCTATTTTCAGACACCAGTAAAACAATTTTCTTAAGGTCTATTCCTGTCATGTTAAAACTTCTCCGTGGAGCCTTTTCGAGCGATTTGTCCATTGATCTTGGTACAGCCAATACACTGATTTATGTGCGCGGTCGCGGCATTGTCCTGAACGAGCCTTCTGTGGTCGCCATTCGTCATCACAACGGCACCAAGATTGTTGAAGCGGTGGGTCTGGAAGCCAAGCGTATGTTGGGCCGTACACCGGGCAATATCACCGCAATTCGTCCTTTGAAGGATGGTGTTATCGCCGACTTCCAGGTTACCGAAAAAATGTTGCAACACTTTATCCGCAAAGTGCATGAAAACTCCTGGTTTAACCCATCCCCCCGTGTTCTTGTCAGCGTTCCCTGTTTATCCACTGAAGTTGAAAAACGTGCGATTCGTGAATCCGCATTGGGTGCCGGTGCGCGTGAAGTACGCTTGATTGATGAGCCCATGGCAGCAGCGATTGGTGCAGGATTAAAAGTATCTGAAGCCAGTGGTTCCATGGTGGTGGATATTGGTGGTGGTACCACTGAAATTGCGGTTATCTCATTAAATGGCGTGGTTTACTCTGACTCTGTTCGTATTGGCGGCGACCGTTTTGATGAAGCGATTGTGAACTACGTTCGTCGCAACTACGGCAGTGTGATTGGTGAAGCGACTGCCGAGCGTATCAAACAAGAAATTGGTTGTGCGTTCGCGGGCAGCGAAATTCGTGAAATTGATGTGCGTGGTCGCAATCTGGCAGAAGGTGTGCCACGCAGTTTTACCCTGACCAGCGATGAAGTGCTGGAAGCTTTACAAGAACCTTTGGCCGGAATCGTTCAGGCTGTGAAAAGTGCTTTGGAGCAATCGCCACCGGAATTGGCTTCTGATATTGCCGAAAGTGGTGTGGTGTTGACGGGTGGTGGTGCGCTCTTGCGTGATCTGGACCGTCTCTTGTCCAACGAAACCGGTTTACCTTTTATAGTGGCTGAAGATCCATTGACCTGTGTTGCTCGTGGTGGCGGTATGGCACTGGAGATGAGCGACAAGAGCAAATTCGATCTCTTATCTTCTTGATCTGACCACTGGGGGCTGCCATTAAACCGCTCTTTAGTCGAGGTTCATCCACCAGCAGTCGTGCATTTGTCTTGATTGTGATCATGATTCTGCTGGTGGTGACAGGCCTGTATACCGATAAGCTGGATCCACTTCGCGAGAAATTAAGCCCGCTGGCAACGCCGTTCTACAAAATCACCGATATTCCCCGCCGCTTGGGCGATTGGGTGGAGGAGGTCATGGCCTCGCCCACTGACCTTCAAGCCGAGAACGAAAATCTCAAAACCCAGGTACTGATCCTTCAACGTAAATCCCAACAAATGGCTGCATTGGCGGCGGAAAATGTGCGTTTGCGTCAGTTATTAAATGCGAGCAATTTGCTGCAAGAAACGGTGTTGATCGCCGAATTGATCGGTGTATCGCCAAACCCGCTGAGTCATCAGGTCATTATTAATCGCGGCAGTACCACTGGAGTCTACAAAGGCCAACCCGTATTGGATGCTTTTGGACTGATGGGGCAGGTGATCGAAGTAAGTCCGGATTCCAGCACAGTATTGCTGATCTCCGATGCAACCCACGCAATTCCTGTGCAGGTGAATCGCAATGGTGTCCGGGCAATTGCTGAAGGCACAGGTGATATGAATCGTCTTAGTCTTCGTCACGTATCAGCCAATACCGATATTAAAGTTGGCGACTTGTTGGTTAGTTCTGGGTTGGGAGATCGTTTTCCAGTGGGTTATCCGGTTGCCGAAGTGGATCAGGTAGTGCGTGACCCCGCCAAAGCCTTTTTAACAGTTACTGCCAAACCAATGGCTCGGCTTGATCGCAGTCGCCATCTTTTGTTGGTATTTGCGTCAGCCAGGGAAAGTGTCGATCCTCAGGGCGAGCCTGCCGCCCACTCCGAATAGAGGCGAGTATGCAAACCTCCTCTCTTAATCTCTATCTGTTGCTGGTGTCCAGTTTTCTGATGGCGTTGTTGCTGTCTGTTTATCCATTACCGATGGAGTGCCGTTGGTGGCGCCCTGAATTTGTTTTGCTAGTGGCGATTTACTGGATTATCGCCATGCCTTTCAACATTAGTTTGTTGGCACTCTGCGGATTGGGTCTGTTCCAGGATTTACTCGAAGGTGTCCCTTTCGGGCAGCACAGTTTGGGTTTGATTGTGGTGTCGTATTTTTGTCTATTCTCTTATCAACGAGTTCGCAATTTTAATTGGCTGAAACAATCGATTTCAGTGCTTGTCATGGTGACTGTCGCGCAACTGACGGATAACTGGGTTCAAGGCATGGCGGGTCGCCCCCTGGCTGGAATTCATTTTGTGTTTTCTGCGATCAGCAGTGCGATTGCCTGGCCACTGGTGCGTTACCTGTTGGATTACCTTGCAAACAAAATGCGCGTCTCGCCTTCTTGAGGAATCATGACTAGCAACATTTATCTTGCTTCAACATCACCCAGGCGCCGCGAATTGTTGCAACAAATCGGTGTTGCGTTTGATCAGATTTCAGCACCGGTCGAAGAAAAAATTTCTGCATCGGAAAGTCCACTCGATTACGTCCAACGTTTGGCTCTGGATAAAGCCCGTGCAGGTTTGGCTGAAGTTCAGCGCCAGGGACTCAAGCTGGCTCCGGTTTTGGGTGCGGATACTCTTGGTGTTTTGGGCAGCCAACTTTTGGAAAAGCCCCGGGATCAAATTGACGCGGCTAACATGCTGCGATCCCTATCTGGCCAAACTCATCAAGTCATTACCGCCCTGGCTTTAACTGATGGTTTGCGCATCGAAACCGCCATGTCGATTACGCAGGTGAGTTTTCGTCAGCTCAGTGATCGGGAAATTGCGACCTATTGGGAAACCGGTGAACCTTGCGATAAAGCAGGCAGTTATGCGATTCAGGGATTGGGTGCAGTATTTGTGCAATCGATTCAAGGCAGCTATTCCAATGTGGTGGGATTACCTTTGGAAGCCTGTTGTGATTTGTTGAAACGCTTCGATATCCCCTGGTGGCAACAACCATGAGTGAAGAAATATTAATTAATGTATCACCTGTTGAAACCCGGGTTGCTCTGGTCGAGAACGGCGTGGTTCAGGAATTTTATCTGGAGCGCAGTTACGGCAAGGGTTATGTCGGCAATATCTACAAAGGCAAAGTGGTGCGGGTATTGCCCGGTATGCAGGCAGCCTTTGTCGATATAGGTTTGGAGCGCACCGGATTTATCCATGCCAGCGACATGATGCCTGAGGTGCCTGAAGGCGAAGAATATAAAGGTGAGATCCCGGATATTCGAACACTGGTTCGTGAAGGTGAAACTCTCATTGTTCAAGTGGCAAAAGATCCCATAGGCACCAAAGGCGCACGCCTGACAACTCACATCACACTCTCATCCCGTTATCTGGTTTACATGCCTAATTCCCAGCACATAGGGGTTTCCATCCGCATAGAAGACGAAACCGAGCGGGAAAGATTAAAACTCGCCGTCGAGAATCAGGCTAAAGCAGGGCAGATTAGTGGTGGTTTTATAGTCAGAACCGTTGCCGAAGGTATAGATACAGAAGCGATAATTTCTGACATTCCTTTTTTAACCAAGCTTTGGACAGATCTTTCTGCAAAATTGCCAAGCTTGAGTGTGCCTGCGGAACTTCACCGCGATATGCCGCTCTATCTGCGCGCCTTGCGCGATTTAGCGCGCGCACCTTTGGACAGAGTGCGTGTGGATTCGCGTTTGACCTGGCAACAAATGAAGGAATTTTCCGCGAACTACACACCGCAATTAACGGAACAAATTGAACTTTACACTGGTGATCGTCCGCTGTTAGAACTCTACGGTGTTGAAGAAGAAATTCGTCGCGCATTGGAAACGCGAGTTGCGCTTAAATCCAACGGTTATTTGATTATTGAACAAACCGAAGCCATGACTACTGTGGATGTCAACACAGGCGCATTTGTGGGTCATCGCAATTTGGAAGAAACCATTTTCAAAACCAATCTGGAAGCGGCAACGGCTATAGCGAGACAACTGCGTTTACGAAATTTGGGTGGCATTATCATTCTCGATTTTATCGATATGAAAGACGCGGAACATCAGCGACAAGTTTTACGAACCTTGGAAAAAGCTTTGGAGAAGGATCACGCTAAAACACGTATCACTGGTGTTTCAGAATTGGGGCTGGTTGAAATGGCTCGCAAACGCACACGCGAGTCGCTCGGGCAGATGTTATGTGAGCCTTGCCCAACCTGTCAGGGAAAAGGTCGTGTGAAATCGGCCGAGACTGTGTGCTACGAAATTTTTCGCGAAGTGTTGCGCATGGCACGCATGTACGATAACCAAAAATTTTTGGTGTTGGCATCGTCACTGGTGGTGGATCGTTTGTTGGATGAACAAGCGGCTTACGTGGCGGACCTGGAAGCCTTTATACAACGCACTATTGAATTTCGGGTGGAGTCAGTCTTCACTCAGGAACAGTACGATATTGTGTTGATTTGAAAAAACATTTATTGAAAAGCATGACCCCCTCCCAACCTCCCCCTTGCCAGGGGGAGGAGCAGTTCCCTCCCCTGGCAAGGGGAGGGTTAGGGTGGGGTCTAGTTTATAAAGAAGTAACCGAATGACCCGAATTTTACGCCGATTGGTGAAATGGTTTTATTTGTCGATTGCCTTGCTGCTGATTTTATTTGCGGTGTTGGTGCAATCCGGGCGTAGCTTTTCCTATTTGGTTACTGATTATAAAAGTAGTATCGCCGAGTATTTATCCCAACAAGTTGGTGCAAAGGTTCAAATCGGCAATTTGCGTGCGGATTGGAAGGGGTTAAAACCCGGGTTGGAAATTACCAATCTCGAATTGCAATCGACCGAAGGACAAAAAATTGCCTCGTTTAATCGCGCTGTGTTGCAGCTGGATATTTTGCGTTCGCTGCGCAATTTGCGATTGGTGTGGAGCGATCTTCAAGTCAATAAAGTCAGTGTGCGATTCCAGCAGCAAGCCGATGGATTTTGGAAAATTCCCGGGCTGAATTATAGCTCGTCACCTAAAAATCCCGAAGATGTCCAAACAAAGGGAAACATAGATCCTTTAATCGATATGTTCTTGCTATCGCATCACCTGTCACTCAAACAAAGTGATTTGGTGTTTGAATTTAATGATCAAAAAATTCTAACGCTCACCGCCCCCAATTTATTGTTGGAAAATAAAAACGACTTCCATCGTTTATCACTACAAGTCAATATTGATAAACAGGAGCGTAGCCTTTATTTGTTGATGGAAGCCAAAGGCGATCCACGCCAGACAAAAAATCTGCAAGCCAAAGCCTATCTTGAGTTAAACGAATTCCCCACCAGCGAACCCTTACAAGCCGCTACTGCATTTTTATTGAGCGGACAAAAAAGTCACTTGAGTAGTGAAGGCAATTTATCCGCAAAAATCTGGATGGACAGTCGTGGTAAAGGCGAAGGTTTTAATTTAACAGGGCAAATAAATCTGCAACGTTTATTGGTTGAAATTCAACAACGGCATTTAGCTCTGGATCAATTTTCAGTAGACCTTGCTGGCCATTGGTTACGCGATGGTCAATGGAAAATGGGTTTACAAAATATCAGCGCACAACTGGCCAACGAAAAGCTTGATCATATGAATATGGTGGCGACTTCGGCCGGTTTTAAACAAGCGATTTTTTTGCGATTGGATCAACTGGATTTACAAAAAACTCATCAGCTACTTAATACTGCCGGGATTCTTGGGCAAGATAAATTATTCAATAGTTTGCAATCATTACAACCCAAAGGTTTTCTTAACCAATTGCAGGTGACCTTTCCTTATCAGGATGCAAAAAATTGGCAGCTGGCTGCTCGTGTTGAACAAGTATCGGTATCACCTTGGCAGGGAGTGCCGGGTTTAACTTCGGTCGATGGTTATTTACAAACCGGCGCGAACTCCGGATTTATTTCTATCGATAGCCGCAATGGTTTCAGTATGTTCTATCCGGCTGTTTACGAACAGCCGATGCAATATGATCGCATGTCGGGGCAAGTGGCCTGGCTGCTGGAAAAAGAAAAAAATAAAGTTCAGGTTTACTCTGGCGCTTTACATTTTTATCAAGCAGATGAACACACCAAAGGTTATATGTGGCTCTCTTTGCCCTGGATAAAGGGCACTGATAATGTCGATTTATATTTGCAGATTGGTTCCAAACAACTTAAGGCATCGCAATATAAAAAATACACACCTAAAACTTTGCCGCCAACTTTATTAAGCTGGCTGGATAACAGTATTGGCGACACTAACACGGGTGCAGTTTCCAATATCGGTTTTGTTTACAGAGCCAGCTTAAATATTAAAGAACCTTATGCTCGTTCCTATCAACTGCAGATGGATCTTGACAATGCTCAATTAAATTATCACCCCGAATGGCCCGCATTAAAAAACGTTTCAGGAGATTTGCGTCTGGACGACGCTCAGGTTTATGCGAATATTAAAACAGCTAAAGTATTTGATTCCAACATAGAACAAGCACAAGTTGAAATGCATCCCAAGGTTGGTGGCAAAGGTTCTATGTTATCAATCAAAACCCAAATGCAAGGTAGCGCCAGCGATGGTTTGCGAGTCCTGCGCGAAGGCGCGTTGCGCCGCTATTTGGGAAATAGCATGGATAGTTGGTTTATGTTCGGCAATATTCAAACACAATTGGATTTGGTTTTGCCGATAGGAACAGGTGATGCTCATGGGGCTTATCAACAAGTCGATATTGCAATTGATTCACCCGTATTCGAAATGCAAAATTTAAATTTACAGGCAAAAGATATAAAAGGACATGTGAGTTACAACAATACCAAAGGAATATCCAGTGAAAATTTGCAGGCGACTTTGTTTAACGAACCAATTACCGTACAGCTCTCAAGTTTGCGAGATAAAGACCAACAGAAAACACGTGTTCAAGTTCAAGGTAACATCGACACCACAGAATTGACTCAATGGACCAGACGGCCTGAAACTCAATTTTTAAAAGGTCGTATGCCTTATGATTTGATCGTCGATCTGAAACACAACAATAAAACTCAAGAGGATAATTCTGCGGTAAAAGGTATGTTGCAATCCTCGCAAGATTTTATGCAAGACGCGTTTGCCGAAGTAAGATTAACCAGTAATTTACATGGCGTAACGGTAGATTTGCCAAAACCTTATGGTAAAAAAGCCTCAACTAAAAAGCCGTTTAATTTTCAATTATGGCTGCAACCCCTCTACACCCAGATTCATGCCAGCTACGATGGAAAAATTGATAGTCTGTTTCGTTTGCAACGAGGTCAGGAAGGACGATTGATTAATGCCAACATTGCCTTGGCTGAAGAAGCTCAATTCAAGTCTGACGATGGCATCAGCGCATCGGAATTTCTGGTATCGGGATATCTCGCTAATTTTGATCTGGACGCATGGAAAGTGACTCAACAGCAATACGCTCAGTATCAATCAGATTTGCGTGCTGAAGATGCTGAAGTCGTTGAAAATCGACCTGATGAAATCGCAGGCTTACCATTTAAGGCAAATCTTAATTTAGGTAATTACCAACTAGGGGCTGCAAGATTTGAAAATATAAATGTAATTGCAACTCGTAATTATCTGGGCTGGCATTTACAGTTGGATAATCCCAAAATTCACGGTGAATTAATGATTCCATCAGACGCCAATTCGGCGCTTGGAGTGAATCTCAATTATTTATATCTGGATACTAATTCGCAAACAACTGCTGGTGAGCAAACTACTGCTCAACAAAATTTTGATCCGCGAAAATTACCTTTGGCCAATATTAATATTGAGCAATTATTTTTGGATGCCGAAAACTGGGGCGATATTCATTTTGATCTTAGGCCCAATCAACAGGGCGTGTTAATTGACAACATCAAAGGCAAGATTCGTGGAATGTCGTTTCATCACGCAACCTTGCCTGATGCAGGTGCGCAGCTCTTTTGGCAGATTACAGAGCGGGGACAACAGAGTCGGTTTACCGGACGCATGACAACTACCAATATGGCTGATGTCTTACGCCAATGGAAAAAGCCGGAAATGGTGGAAAGCCAATCCGCAGAATTCAAGCTGGATGTGAATTGGTTATCGGCACCCCAGGATTTTCAACTGGTAGATATGAGCGGTGTAATTGATTTGAATCTGCAAGAAGGCCGTTTCCACCGAGAGGCGTCAGCGGGTGATGGATTATTGCGTTTAATGTCGATATTAAACTTTGACTCGATTGCACGCAGGTTGCGTCTTGATTTTACGGATTTATACAAAACCGGTTTGGCATATGATCAAATTTCTGGCAAAGTCAGTTTTGATCGCGGCACTATGAATTTTGTTGAGCCTTTACTGGTGCGCAGCCCCTCAAGTGATTTGCAAATGGCGGGTTCATTGAATTTACGCAAGCAAACCATTAACACACGCATAGTCGCCAATTTGCCGGTTGCAGGTAATTTGACATTTTATGCTGCATTGGCAACCGGATTGCCAGCGGCTGCTGGTGTGTATCTGGTGAGTAAATTATTCAAAAAACAAGTGAATCAATTTGCGAGTGTCAGTTACACCATGAAAGGATCCTGGGAAAAACCCAAAGTTAAATTCGACCGTTTGTTTGAAAGCGAAGACAGTTTGCGCAAAAATGCTGAAACCGAACCACAGCAGGATTTGAGTGCGTTACTTGAGTCCCGTCCAAATTTACAACCCACCATGGAGCCATGATATGAATGATGAAATAAGACCCAAACGCTCTTCGGGTAATCTGGTGATCTGGATTTTATTAGTCCTGGCCTTGATCGCATTGGCTTATTTTTTATTGCGTCCAGGCGACACCACCATTCCTGAAACCAAAATTACTCAAGAAGTAAAACCTGTGGTGCAAGAGCCAGTAGCGGAACCGGAAGTAGCGCCGCTGCAAGAATACGAAGCACCACAAACCGTCGAAGTTGAACCCTTGCCTGCACTCAACAATAGTCACGAATCTTTGTTGGATTCTTTGAAGTCCCTTGGTTCTGACAGTTTGTTCAGTTTACTGGTAACAGAAGAATTGCTTCGCAAATTTGTGTTGGCGGTTAACGGCATTCAGGAAGGTAAAGTGGTGTATGAATATCGCCCGGTCATTTCACCTCAACCGCCTTTTGTTGTGGAATCCTTCAATGTAATAGTTGATGGCAACGAAGTCACTCAAGAGCGAGTCGACAATAAAAATTTCGCTCGCTATGAGCCTTACGTTCATGCGTTGGCGTTGTTGGATACTGACGCCGCTATTAATCTTTACAAACGTTATTACCCTTTGTTGGAAGAAGCTTTCCGCGAATTGGGTTTAAAGAAAAAGAATTTCCATTCAGTGATGATTGGCGCAATCGATAATTTATTGGCCGCACCCGATGTTCAAGGTGATTTGTTATTACTCCGTCCAAAAGTGTTTTATCAATATGCTGATCCAGCATTGGAAAAATTACCACAAACCCACAAGCTAATGATTCGCATGGGTCCGGAAAATTCACGCAGCGTAAAAGCCAGCTTGCGCCAATTGCGCGCTAAGTTGATTAAAGTGAATTAATCAAGATTCAATCCAAATAAAAAGGCCAGCAATGCTGGCCTTTTTATTTTGCAATCATGCAAAAAATATTTGTCCCGTAGGTTGGGCTGCAAACCCCAACATGACCCTATTGCAACAACCACCAACAAATAAAACAGAAAATATATTTTTGAGTTTGGTGCGTTATTGAAATCATTCTTTTTTATCCGAGGACGAATGTTGGGGTTTGCACCCCAACCTACACTTCTTCGGATTTGCTCCATTCAATTGCCATTTTTTTCGCAGCGCTAAAATCGGTTTTGCCGGAACCCAGCAAGGGTAGGGCATCGACTTTCATCCAGTCTGCGGGAATCGCGAGTGGGGTTAAGCCGTTTTGTTGGGCTTCGGTGCGGATTTTTTCTTTGTCTATTTCGCCATTGGTGATGGCGATCAGGCGTTCGCCTTTTTTGGGATCTTCTACCGCGACGACAATGGCCTGAATTGATTCATCGGGAATTGATTTTTTCAATACCGATTCAACCAGTGTAAGGCTAACCATCTCGCCGCCGATTTTAGCGAAGCGTGAATAGCGATCCTGGATAAATAAAAATCCGTCTTCATCGATTACGCCTTTGTCACCGGTTACGTACCAGCGCATGCCGTCAATTTCTTTAATAGCACTGGCAGTTTTTTCGGGATTATTTAAATAACCCAACATGACCTGTGCTCCGCCAATTAAAATCATTCCGGCTTCGCCTGTTGGTAATTCTTCGAAAGTGACCGGGTCGACTATGCGGCAGCTGGAGCCGGGCAACGGCATACCCACAGAACCTTGTTTGTTACCGATTTGTACAGACCAATATTGGGGTTCAATTTTATCCGGCAAATTCACACTGGCGACCGGTGTGGTTTCGGTTGCACCGTAACCTTCATAAATTGGCAAATTGAATTTCAAATTAAATGCGGTGCGAACTTCCTCCTGTAATTTTTCTGCACCCGCCACCACTATGCGCAAAGATTTCAGCATCAATGGATGAATTTTGGTGTTGCGTGAATATAAACGCAAAAAGGTCGAGGTGCCGAACAATACAGTTGCGTTGTGGGTAGCAATTGCTTTGGCGCTGCCGAGTGCGTCAGTTGGATCGGCGTGTGTAATTAAAGGAACACCTTCGAGCAAAGGCATAAACTGAGTCACGGTTAAACCAAATGCGTGGAAGAGTGGCAGGTTGGCCATGACCACATCTTTTTCTTCGATATTTAACACATCGCGAATTTGTTTGATGTTGGCGCCAATGTTGCGGTGACTGATCTGTACACCTTTGGGAATACCTTCACTACCACTCGAAAATAAAATAACAGCGGTTTGATCGGCAGCTTGTGATCCTTTTGTAAACCAAAATTTTAATGCCGAGGCAGGCAATAATTTAATGGCAATCAATCGGCATAATTTTTCACCGGTTGAAATTTGCTTGGCGAAATCTTCCAAATCAATAATCTGCAAATTCTGTAAAAGAGGCTCCAACTGAATACCTTTGCCCTCGAGTTTTTTCAAAAAACGGGCAGAGGTAAATACCGTTTTAATTCCGGCTTGTTCAAGTGCAGACGCAAAACCCGATGGGTTAGCGGTGTAATTTAAATTGATCAGAGTTTTACCGCTGATCATGACTGCCATATTGGTGATAACACCAGCAGCACTGGTTGGCAACAATACGCCAATGTTTTGCTCCGGTAATTTGGCAATTCGATTTGCCATAGCGCTCGCACCTGCAAGTGCTTTGTGCGCCGATAATTCTGTACCTAAAGTGTCAATGATACTGATTTTGTTACCCATTTTTTTGGCGGTATCAATCCATTGTTTACCAATGCTTGGCAAAGTGTTGATGTATTCTTGCCAGGAGTGAATAGATAAATCCAACACGCGACGTTTCAACAGATCCGCTTTGGTGTTTTTCGATAAAGGTTCGCCAAACGCAACAATCAAATCACGTTTTAATAATGGACGGGTTTGATTTTTTAATCGGTTCGATGAACGTGAAAATTGACTGCCCCAAAGTCCACGTAAATAAAAAGGCACAATCACCACATCATCGTTCGCATTTTCACATGCGCGCTCGTACCCACGACGAAACTCACCCAAATGCCCTGTGCGGCTGATGGCGCCTTCAGGGAATAAACAGACAACATCGCCTTTATTCAAACTTTCGGTAACCGCGTCCAGTGCCTTACGGCTTTGTGCTCCTGATTCAATCGGAATGCAGCCGAAAATATCCAAAAACCATTTCAAATACCAACGATCATAAATGCTGCGCAACATCACAAATCTAACCGGGCGAGGGCTCGCCATTTGCAAAATCGCCCAATCGATCCAGCTCACATGGTTACCCAACATTAATACTCCACCTTTGGATGGAATATTTTTCATGCCTTGCACCATTACTTTATAGCGTTGTGAAAAGGTTAAGGAGAAAATAAAGCGCACCATACTTTGCGGTAATTCGTAAATGCAGTAACAACAACCAATAAATGCAATTGCACCTATGATTAACAATAAAGTTTTGCTGGAAAATCCTGCATAAGCGAAACCAACCGTCATGCCGAGAAACACCAGCATAGTCACATTCTGTAACCAATTGTTCGCGGCCAAGGTGCGGCCCAATTCATTTTGATTGGCGTGAAATTGAATCAATGCATTCAAGGGCACAGTAAACATACCGCCACAAATACCGGTAAGAATCATGGCAATAACAAAAGCGGTGGACGAATGTAAAAAAGGCAGGGTTAATAAACCTATTGCAAATCCTAATGCACCAATGGGTAACAAACCGGTTTCAATATAATTTTTCGAAAAACGCCCCGCAAAAATTGACCCGATCGCAATGCCGATTCCACTGCAAGCCAAAATGCCTTGCACCAACATGGCGTTATCCAGTTTCAATTCTTCTTTTAGAAAAGCCGGAAATGCAGCTAACAATACTTGTCCCACGCCCCAGAAAATTGCCAGGCCTACAATCGATAAGCGAATCACACGGCGACGTAGAATTGGTGCCATGTCCTGAGAAAATAATTTTCCGGTTAAATAATCTTTGGTTGAAAAGCTTAATTTTTTAGGTTCGGCTTCTATATGTTGCGGTAAGCGATACACCATCACCAATTCAATCAAGCTGCCGATCACTAATAAAAATCCCAGTGGTGTCATGCTGCGAATAACATCAGCCTCATTATTCGCACCAATCGGATAACGCATTTCAAAAAATATCGAGAAAACACCAATGCCGCCGAGAATCGCAATCATGGAAATCGCACCCACGGCGCCGTTGCCCTGGGCCAAATTATCTTTACCAAATAAATCGCGAATGTAACCAAATTTTGCAGGTGAGTAGATGGCTGCCTGTGCTGCCAGCAACAGGGTCATAGCAAATGCCCACCAGAAGAGCCCCATAAAGTAGAAGAAGGTGATCAGGCTGGTACAAATGACAGCGCCCCAGGCCATTAAACGCATCACTTGTGTTTTGCGCATCACATCAGATAAAAAACCGGCAGGGCTAAATAGCAATATAAAGGGAATCAACATCATGGCGTTGACTATGGCAGTCAACAAAATGAGTTGCGGGCCGTCATAGAGTTTCAATACCGTGTTCTGGATAAGAATTTTGTGGCCCAGGTCCACAAAGGCATTGAGAAAAACCGCTAGTAAAAAAGGGATTGAGCCTGAAAAGCGCAAAATCGATTGAGACATAAAATGATCCTTGGTTCTTATGGGTGGCGTCAGCCTAACGGGCGGCAATTTAAACACAAATTTTCTGATTGGGGTTCTGGCTGGGGATGCCAAAAGTAGAGTTTTTGTAGACTTGAGACTTGTTTTTAAAAAGTTAAAGGGCCTGTCAACCAAACCTGAGTTGCTCCGTTATAGGTTACAAGCGCGCGATATTAGCCTACCAACTGAATACTGGCTTGAAGTTACTACTCAAAGATACTACTGGAGCGAATATGAAAAACCTGATGATTACCGGCATTGCCATACTGAGCCTGCTTGCAACCAGTGCTTTTGCGGATGTGGACAAGCCCCGCAAAAAATTCAAACAACACCACAAACCACCGGTGACACGTGATGTTCATCAGGTGCGTACCGAAAATGGATTTGAACGGGATATGACCAAAACCAATGCCAAAGGCCAAACGGCAACTCGCCACACCAGTGTGGTTAATGACAAGGAAACCAAAACCCGCACAAAAACTGTGACCGGTACTAACTATAATGGTGGCCAGTATTCAGGTCAGAGCGTCACGCAAAAAACCGAAGATGGTTATACTCGCGATTCGAGTTTCACCAATAGTCAGGGCAAAACGGTAACCCGTTCAGTTGATGCAACAGTGGATAAAGATGCAGGAACAGTGACCAAAAATATTTCGGTGACTAATCCGAAAGGTGAGACCAAAGACAGAGTGATTGTGAAACCTTTGCCTGATAAAAAGAATTGATAGCCCTCACCCCAGCCCTCTCCCGGTGGGAGAGGGAGTTAAATGCAGGAAAACACTTGAACCAAATTTGCGATCAACAGTTGGATTTTTTTCTCGCGAGCGTGGAAAAACGCGCTTATCGCACGGCCTTGTTCACCACTAAAAAATCACAAGACGCGCTGGATATTGTTCAGGACGCGATGATGCAACTGGTGCAGCATTATCGCGACAATCCTGCAGGTGAGTGGCCTTTATTATTTCAACGGATTTTGCAAAACCGGATTATGGATTGGCTCAGGGTTGAGCAAAAAAAGAAACGTTTTTTTTGGCAAGCACCCAGTCAATTGATGGATGAAGACGAAGCTGACGAGACCTGGGCCAGTATTGCTGACGAGCAACAGAAAAATCCTGTTGATTTGGTTGTGCAAATGCAACATAGGGAAAAAATGTTGGCAATGATTGATGCTTTACCCATCCGACAGCGCCAGGCATTTTTACTTCGTAGTTGGGAGGGGTTTGATGTTGAGGAAACCGCAAAAATTATGGAGTGTTCATCAGGGAGCGTGAAAACCCATTACTTTCGCGCTGTACAAAAGTTGCAGGAATTGTTGAATGAGGAATAAACGATGAAACCCACATCTGATTCTGTACAAAAAACGCTGGATACCGAGCTGGATAAGTTGGATGCACCAACACTCGAAAAATTGCGAGCGATTCGTCGCAGCGCAATTGATTCTGCATCTGCAAGCACTGCCGCTGGTGATGAGGTTCATGTACAAGCAGGTCAATTAAGTTTGTCGCGCTATTTTGTGTGGCAACAAACCAAGTGGATTCTGACTTGCCTGGTATTGAGTCTTTGTTTGGCGTTGGTGTTATTCAAACGCTCTGAACCGGTTGTGCATATGGATGTATCGCAGGAGTTGGCGCTTTATTCTGAAGTCGACCCTGAATGGTTAATCGATATGGAAATCGCCGAAGTGTTTGGAGACGAATAATGTTAGCCAAATGGTCTTGGAGTTTAGTGCTTTGTAGTTTGGGTTTATTTATTCATGCTGCGCAAGCTGATGTCGACCCTGCGAAAAAATCCGGGCAAATAGATCAGGACCTGAATCAACAAGAAATTCCCAGCGAAGAATTTTGGTTATTTATGGCAGAGTTTTCTGACGAAGATGAATTGATTGATCCGGAAGAATTAGCTGGATTGGGTACGGATAAAAATTTGAAATTAGTGTCTGCCAATGCTCAATCATCCGAGCAAGAAACATCATCGGCTGACAACAGCGAGGAATCATTATGAAATTATTGATGAGACAACTAATGTTACTGGTCTTGTTAGGTTTGAGTAGCCTGGTGGTTGCCGATTCGCTCAACTGGGAGCAATTGACACCAGCACAACAGGAGTGGCTGTCACAAATGAAAAATAACTGGGACAAGTTACCGCCAGATGCGCGCGAACGTTTACGCAAACATGCAGACAGATTTGCCAGTATGACCCCGGAAGAAAGAGCCAATATGCGTGCGCGTTTTGATCGTTGGCAAAGTTTATCACCTGAGCGCAAAGCCGAATTGCGGGATATGTTCAAACGTTATCAACAACTGTCACCAGAAGAAAAAGAGTTGGTTCGCAAACGTCTGGAAAATTTTAGAAATTTACCCGAGGAAGAACGTCAGGCATTACGTGAAAAATGGCAATCAATGACATCGGACGAGCGAAAAAAAATGCGCGAAAAATTTCGCAATATGAGCCCTGAAAAACGCAAACGCTTGCGTGAACGCATGTTGCGAAATCGTCGTTAGTGGAAATTATTGGAGTTTGCATGTTTAAAAAATTATCTATCGCGTTTGTAGCGCTTTGCTCAATTCATTCATTCGCGCAGGATGAAAAAAATTGGGGAGCCGATATTTCACTGTCGACTCAACATCAAGAATTTGAAATTGTCAGTGCTGATATGGAAACGCTCGATTTCTCGCCCTGGGTGATGTGGGGCGATTGGACAATCTCGGCGTCTGTTCCCTGGTTAAAAATTGATGGTGATTATTTTGTAAATGGTGGTTTGCCACGCGTGGTGAGTTTTTGTCAGCGATTGGATGGACTCTCGCCGCAAATATTGCAGCGTTTGGTTACGCGTGGGCGTATTACGCAAACACAAATTGATCGCTGTGACAATTTAAATGATGCGATTGCTGAGCGCGAGCAATCGCAATCCGGCCTTGGTGATATGAGCATCGATCTGGAATATCGCCACTATTGGGATACTGCAAATACCTGGTGGACTGCAGTTTCTGCTGCATACAAACACGATAATGGTGATGTCCAATCGTCGATTGGTAGTGGATCTCGCGATACAACATTGGGTTTGGCGTTGGGCTATGAAGGTGTGAAATGGTTTAGTCATCTGGATTACACTCACACTTCGGTATCGCCAACGGATACTCCTTTTATTGTCGATGATTATGCAAGCCTGGGTTTCGGTTTCGGATATAACTTGCTGGATAACCTGACTTGGGGGTTAGACTATCAACAAGAGGAGGCTTATTTACAATCAGGTGAGGATATTGATCTGCTGTCCAGCTATTTGCATTGGGGTATGACCGATAGTTGGAGCATGACACTGGTGGTAAGTGATTATGATTCTGCGGCTGAATATCCCCAATCAGAATACTCTGCACAAATTACCTATTCCTTTTAATGCTTTTATTGTTCCTGAAGGATGAATCGACTAGTATTCGCAGCTTGTCGGTCGATTCGTCCTCAGGATTTTCCCTTGATTATATTTCGATATCTTTCCCGCGATCTTTTTCTAACCAGCCTCGCTGTCGCCGCGATTCTGCTCACTATTTTTCTGTCTAATAATTTTGGTCGTTTTTTGGATGATGCGGCACAGGGGCGTCTGGCGATTGATGCGCTTTTCTCGGTAATTTTTTATCGTATGCCCAGTTTGCTGGAATTGATTTTTCCACTGAGTTTTTTTATCGGCATTTTGTTAGTTTATGGCCGCTTGTATATCGACAGTGAAATGGTGGTCTTATCCGCTTGTGGTATGAGTCAGTGGCAACTGTTACGTATGACATTGATTCCAGCAAGTCTGGTTGCAATTCTGGTTGCCTTATTCAGTTTTTGGTTGAGTCCATTGGGGTCGTCGCTCACTGAGCGTACTTTAGCGGAGCAGCGCAATCGCAGTGAATTTGAAAGCTTGCAACAAGGTCGCTTTCAAACCATCGCGCAAGGGCGGGTAATGACTTATGTTGAAAATATGAGCGACCAAAAAGAATTACAAAAAGTATTTGTTGCACAACAGGAAGGTCCCAATAAATCAGTGGTGGTTGTTGCTGATTCCGGTAAGCAAGAATTTCGTGATGAATATGGCCAGCGTTATCTGGTGTTGCAGCAGGGCTACCGTTATGAAGGTCGCCCCGGATCGAGTGATTTTAAAATTACCAGTTTTAGCGAGTGGGGCCGTTACTTGCCACCGGCCAGCAGTATTGCCGATTTGGATTTTGAATCAGAAGCCAAACCCACCAGTGAATTGTTGAAAAATAAAACGCTGGAAAATCAAGCCGCATTACAGTGGCGAATCTCCATGCCGGTAATGGTGTTTGTTGCTACCTTGTTGGCGGTGCCTTTGAGTCGAACCAACCCGCGTCAGGGCCGTTATTTTAAAATGTTGCCGGCAATTTTAATTTACGTTTTTTATCTTACTTTTTTATTAAATGCCAACGGCAAAATTATGAAGGGACAGTTGGACCCCGATCTTGGCCTCTGGCTGATTCACGGTATTTTTATTTTAATGGGGCTGCTGATTTTTAATTGGCGAGCTATTTCCTCTCGTCTGTCATTCACGCGAGGTGCAGCCCATGCGTAAGATTACCCGCTATGTTTCATGGAATGTGTTTGTTGCCATCAGTATGACATTATTGGTTTTGACATCGCTGGATTTTATTTTTGGTTTGATCCGTCAATTAAAAAATGTTTCCGAAGTGTATACCATCAAGGAAGCTGTAATTTATATGGCGATGGTAACGCCGGGCCATGTGTATGATTTTATTCCCTACGCTTGTTTGATTGGCGTGCTTGCAGGTCTGGGTTTGCTGGCCAGCACCAGTGAGTTAGTCATCATTCGTGCGGCTGGTGTGTCAGTAACGCGAATTGTCTGGATGGCATTACGGCCTGCATTGATTTTTATTTTAATTGCCTTGGTGATTGGTGAATACGTATCGCCCTATGCCAATCGCGCAGCTGAAGCTCGCAAAGATTTTTTGCGTGACCAGTGGGTAAAACCTTTACCTGCGAATGTTTGGAGTCGCGAAAACGGCAACTTCATGTATGTCGAAGCCGTCAAACCTGATGGTGTTTTGCAGGGTGTCACTCGTTATCAATTTAACGAACAGCACCAACTAATTACTGCAAGTTACACCGAAAAGGCCAGCTATGATGGTACCCAATGGCAGGAAGAAAATATTCTGGTTACACAGGTGGATGCAGAAAAAGGCTTGGTTCACAGTCGTATTCCCACGCGAAGTTGGCAAACCGATATGACTCCACAGCTCTTTAATATTCTGGCATCCGAGCCGGAAGAATTATCTATGAAGGATTTGCACTACTACGTGAATTATTTGGAAAGACAAGCGTTGAGTGCGACCAATTACAGTATCGCTTTCTGGCAAAAATGTTTGCAGCCTTTGGCAACCGCCAGTTTGGTGTTGATCGGCATTTCGTTTATTTTTGGCCCGCTACGCAGTGTGACCATGGGGCAGCGAATTTTTTCAGGTGTGATTGTGGGTGTAGTCTTTTTGTTGATGCAGCAATTGCTAGGGCCATCCAGTTTGGTATTCGGATTTCCGCCAGTGTTTGCAGTGTTGATACCGATTATTATCTGCGTCGCAGTTGGAATTGTCCTGCTTAGGCGAGCCGCATAACTAACGAAAACTTTTTTTCGTTAGTCTTTATCAACCACAATCGTTTTGGTTTTTGATAATTGGTCGTGCAAAGTTTGTCTTTCCGGATTGCTAAATACCCACCAATAACCAATCCCGCAAACTAACAGCGATAATGCAGCTAATAAACAACGAATAAATCCCTGTCTATAACTTGGGTAACGATTGTCCTGATTAATAATTTTCATTCGCCAGGTTTTCATACCCAGTGTTTGGCCTGATTTACGCCAAAAAAAAGCAAAGAAAAACATAATCGTTAAAACCCAACCGACAAACACCAATGGTTTGAATGGTCCCCATTGAATTTTCTCCCCTTGCTCAGGTGTGCCTGTGATTAAAATATTAATGCCAACAGTTACCGCCGAATAAAAAATACTGACGGCAACAATTAATAAAAAGTCATAAACCATAGCGGCTAATCGGCGCCAAAGCTGGGGATATTCGAATTCGGAAGTCATCAGATTTTGTAAGAAATTATCCAGGGGTTATCGGTTTTTGGTGCAGTGCCAATGCCTATGCTGCCTTCACCTTGCAGAGGAAATTCTTCGCGACGCAGATAAATCGGCGTTTGATTGTTTACATTAACATGAGTGCCATTGGTTGAGTGATCTACCAACACATACTTGCCGCGACGAAATTCAATATGACAGTGCTCGCGCGATGCCAATTCGCTGTTAATTGCCAAATTACATTTTTCAGGGTCGCGACCAATTTTGAATGGTGTTTGCGACGGCAAAACTTGAATCTTTTTTCCTTGCACTGTCAGCAACAATTGAAATTTTTCAACAAAGCCTGTGACATCCTGCACTGGCATCACCATGGTCGCGCGATTATTTTTACCGACCAATTCCCATTCAATGCGATATAAAGTCGTTTTTTCTTTATCACCTTTGATGCTGACGCGATCAAATACCTGACAGTCTTCTTGCAGTTGTATGCTCAATTCATCGACTAGCGCTTGCGTTACTACAATTTGATTGGCTCGTGCGATATGTGCAACAAACGCCGCATCGTTGACTGTATCGCCAAATACATCGTGACTGCTCAGTAGAGTTTCACCAAATGCCATTCCGATTCGAATACCGAGATTTTTCAGTTTGGGTTCTCGCACGCAACGCATTTGTATTGCAATCGCTGCTTCACAAGCTTGGTCAGCTGTGTCAAAGCGAGCCATGATTTCATCGCCAATAGTTTTAACAACCGTGCCTTCATTGACTATGGTAAGCGTCGTCATAAATTGCACGGCTTCATCAATAATCGCTTTGGCTTCTTCATTGCCAATACGCTTATAAAGTGCGGAGCTGCCTGAGACATCGGCAAACATAATGGCCTGGGTTCGGGAAGCTTGACTCATGGGATTTGATGGACTCGTTGTAGAAAGATTCGACTTGGGCGAATACTAAGCATTTTTATCTTGGGCTGCTAGCTATGGCCTGAAAATAAAAAAGCCCGCATTGCGGGCTTTTTGTGAGCACTTGAACTCTGATTTGTGGTGCCAGTGGTCGGACTCGAACCGACACGCTTTTAAGGGCGCCGGATTTTGAATCCGGTGCGTCTACCAATTCCGCCACACTGGCAAG
>CBINNU010000019.1:0-58238 GCA_966252135.1 uncultured Cellvibrio sp.
GATGAAAATTACCAACAGCCTGGATACCTTTGAATTGCAGGATGTCAGCGTTAATGTGTTGTTTAAGGATGAAAACGACAATCCTGTTATTGCCACCTCCAATACCTCAGCCAGCAATGCGGCATTTTTTATTCGTGTCGATGACACACGCAACGTCACCAATCTGCAAGAAGGTTTAGCGGGTTTTGTACAGTACGGAAAAATTGCGCCCAATACCGTGGGTGAAATTCGCTGGTTAATTATTCCAACCGCGAATGCGACTGGCCAAACTAAAGACGGCAAACTCTATTTTGTGGGCGCTGAATTAAAATATTCTTACGGCGGCAAACAAGAAGTTGTCAAAGTGGCTGCGGATTCAATTGTGGTAAAACCACAACCTTTATTAACGCTGGATTATTTTTTAACAAAAGAAGTGATTGGTGATGATGCCTTCACACCCGCAATTGAACCCGCAGAACCTTATACACTGGGTGTGCGAATCAGCAACAACGGTTATGGTGTTGCTCAATCAGTCAAAATTGAATCAGCTCAACCACGCATTGTTGAAAACTCTCTGGGTTTGGCTGTTAGCTTTCGTATCCTGAAAAGTTTTTTGGGTGACCAGCCCGCATCGCCCAGTTTATTAATTAATTTCGGCAACATAGATCCGCAGGATATCAGTGTCGGTCGTTGGATTATGGAAACCTCGCTGTCAGGAAAATTCACCAGCTTTACTGCCAGCTTTACACATGCTGATGAACTGGGTGGCGAATTGACATCCTTATTGGAAGCCACCAATGCACATTTTTTGGTACGTGATGTGATTGTTGAATTAAACGGCCGCGATAACTTGCATGACTTTTTAGCTTACGATGCGCAGGCTGATTTAAAAGTTTATGAATCAGAAAAAACCGGGGCGAATGAATTAACCTGCACCAACTGTCAATCAGTCACCCAGCGTTCAGCCAATATCAGCGCTATTTCCAGCAACACCAGTAACCTCACGTTTTCAGCTACGTCAGGTTTGGTATTGGCCAGAGTGGCTGATCCATTTTCCGGTAGCAAATTATTGGCAAAAGTGGTGCGTAGCGATGGCAGTCTGGTGAATCCACAAAATGCCTGGCTATCAAAAGAGCGTCAATCTGACGGCATTCATTTTGATTACAAGGTGAATATTTTTGATGCTAACTCCAATGGCAATTACACACTCTATTGGGGACAAGACATTGTTGAAATTCCGCAAGCACCAGTCATTCAATTAGTACCCTCATGGGCCAGCTACGAAGGTGGTCAATTGGGTTTTACCGTTCAAGCGTCTGATCCCAATAATACCACTCCGGTGTTAACGGCTGTGCAATTGCCTGCGGGTGCTACTTTTGTTAACAGCAGTACTGATGTCGGCGTTTTCCAGTGGTCGCCAAGTATCGGTCAAGCGGGTAACTATTTAATAAAATTTGCTGCAACCGATGGACAATTTACAACTGAACGTAGCGCCAGCGTTACCATCAATTCTGATCAGGATACTGATGGTGATGGTATGGATGATGATTGGGAGCGCGAAAAATTTGGTGATTTAAGTCGTGACGGCAGTGGTGATTCTGATAATGATGGCCGTACGGATCTTGAAGAATATGTGGATAATTCTGACCCGAATCTTGCAGATGGGTTACCTGCAGCGCCACAAATTTTATCGCCAATATTTGACGGCGATACACTATCCGGTGCACAGGCTCCGTTGTTGCCCGCTATTAGCGTCACTAACGGCGCTCATCCCAATAATATCGGTGCAATTGATATAGTTTTTGAATTATACAGTGATGAAGCACTCACCGATTTAATCGCCAGTACAACGCTCAACGAAGAGCAGGGAACAACGTCATGGCAACTATCTAATCTGGATTTACCAGAAGGTTTTACCTTTGCTGATAACCAATTGTATTTTTGGCGTGCGAAATCAGTGAAAGAAGTAAACCCGACGATTGGTAGTGCCTGGATTAAAAGCCAATTTTTTATCAATACTCAAAATGATGCGCCCAGTGCACCACAAATCAGTTCGCCACCTTTAAATTCGCGCGTTGCCGATTTGACACCCAGTTTAATTGCCTTGGCGAGCAGTGATCTTGATCGCGATGCGATCAGTTACGAATTTAATTTATATACAGATGCTAATTTAATAACCCCCTTGGCTACGCAAACAGTGAATATCGTGGATGCAAATGGGCAGGTGACTTGGGCGTTGGAAAATCCGTTGCTGGAGGATCAGGGATACCAATGGCAAGTGATTGCAAAAGACAGTCACAATGCAACCACGGCTTCTAATTGGAGTAATTTCTTTGTCAGCACTATTAATCACGCGCCGACAACACCGTCTATTCAATCGCCTGCGAATGCTGCTACGAATCTATTGCTGGAAAATGGTGGTGTTACTTTAGCAATTACTGGCAGTAGCGACCCTGAAGGTTCTGCCCTTGTCTATGAGTTTGAAATTGATCAGCAAAATACCTTTGATTCACCTACAAAATTAACGTCGGGTGCGCAAGCTTCAACACAATGGATTGCGAATCCGCTCGCTGAAGATACGAGTTATTTCTGGCGTGCACGTGCATTTGATGGTGTGGTTTACAGTGATTGGGTAACGGCACAATTTGCTGTGAGTAGCACTAATCAACCGCCTTCTATTCCCACTTTATTAAATCCCGTTGATGGTGGAGTTGTTAGTACCCTTACTCCTGTATTGCAAGTGAATCCATCCACCGATCCGGAAAATAAACCCTTGAATTATCGGTATCAAATTTTTGCGGACAGTAATTTATCCAGTTTGGTCATTGAAAAAGTGACTGCAGAAACCCAATGGACGCTCGAACAAAATCTGATGGATCACACCATTTATTATTGGCGGGTGCGCGCAGAAGATGAAAAAAATCTAGCCAGTGATTGGACTGAGTCCGCCGAATTTTCAGTGTTGCTGCCCGTTATTAATCAGGCACCTGATATGTCATTTGTCTTGCCTGATGCACCGGTTATCGATACCAACAAACAAGTCTTGTTACAGTGGGTTGATGATGACGCAGACAGCAATGCCAGTATTTCCCTTTATTATCGTTTGGCGGGTTCAAATAGTGCATCCACCGTTATTGTGAATAACCTATCAGAAGATGCTGATGGTGTTGATGATCAATACCTTTGGAATACCAGCGGAATTGCAGCGGGTGATTATGAAATTTCTGCTGTGATTGCAGACGAAGAAAATAGTAAAACAATACATGCATGTTGTTTGGTAACGATTGAAGCTGAATCGAGTTCAAGTTCAAGTGAATCAAGCTCCGCTTCGTCTGAAGAAAGCAGTTCGTCCTCAAGCGAATTCAGTAGCTCTGCAGACTCATCTGCTTCCAGTGAAACCAACTCATCCAGTTCAAGTACATCCAGCTCTACAGGGACAACTTCTGGCGCATTCAATATGGTTCCCACTGTTATCACTATGGATGAAGATACCATTCAAGCTATTACCGGTTTGGGTGTTGCGAATGTAGATGTTGGTGCAGGCGACCTTACCGTTACCTTAACCATTGCTAATGGTGTTTTAAATGTAAATGGCGGTTCTGCTGTTGTTGCCAATAACGGAACCAATAGTGTCACTCTGACTGGAACCCAAACTGAAATTAATTCCACGTTAGCGTCAATTAATTACGTTCCCACCACGAACTTCTATGGCAATTCAACGTTAACCATGAGGACTAGCTATGCTGGAACCGGTACTTTAATTGACGAGGATACGGTTTTAATAACTGTTGATAATGTATGGGATTTTAGTGGTCCGAGTTACAGTACTTCAGGAAATGAAGACACAGTTATTAATGATTCTGTTGGCTATTGGGACAGCACAACCTCGGGCGGAGTATTGAGCTATCAGCTGTTGACTAATCCACTGCATGGCACTTTAGTATTTAATACTGACGGCACATACAGTTACACACCCAACTCAAATTACAATGGTAATGATTCATTTCAATATCAAGTGAATGATGTCGTTGCTAACGAGTATGCGACTCGCTCAGTGACTGTTACTGTGAATCCTGTTAACCATGCATCTAGTTCATCAAGTGAATCAAGTTCCGCTTCGTCTGAAGAAAGCAGTTCTTCGTCAAGTTCTGCCCCAGTGAACGAATCAAGCGCTAGTTCGTCCTCAAGCGAGTCCAATAGCTCTGCAGACTCATCTGCTTCCAGTGAAACCAACTCATCCAGTTCAAGTACATCCAGCTCTACAGGGACAACTTCTGGCGCATTCAATATGGTTCCCACTGTTATCACTATGGATGAAGATACCATTCAAGCTATTACCGGTTTGGGTGTTGCGAATGTAGATGTTGGTGCAGGCGACCTTACCGTTACCTTAACCATTGCTAATGGTGTTTTAAATGTAAATGGCGGTTCTGCTGTTGTTGCCAATAACGGAACCAATAGTGTCACTCTGACTGGAACCCAAACTGAAATTAATTCCACGTTAGCGTCAATTAATTACGTTCCCACCACGAACTTCTATGGCAATTCAACGTTAACCATGAGGACTAGCTATGCTGGAACCGGTACTTTAATTGACGAGGATACGGTTTTAATAACTGTTGATAATGTATGGGATTTTAGTGGTCCGAGTTACAGTACTTCAGGAAATGAAGACACAGTTATTAATGATTCTGTTGGCTATTGGGACAGCACAACCTCGGGCGGAGTATTGAGCTATCAGCTGTTGACTAATCCACTGCATGGCACTTTAGTATTTAATACTGACGGCACATACAGTTACACACCCAACTCAAATTACAATGGTAATGATTCATTTCAATATCAAGTGAATGATGTCGTTGCTAACGAGTATGCGACTCGCTCAGTGACTGTTACTGTGAATCCTGTTAACCATGCATCTAGTTCATCAAGTGAATCAAGTTCCGCTTCGTCTGAAGAAAGCAGTTCTTCGTCAAGTTCTGCCCCAGTGAACGAATCAAGCGCTAGTTCGTCCTCAAGCGAGTCCAATAGCTCTGCAGACTCATCTGCTTCCAGTGAAACCAACTCATCGAGTGATTCGGGACCTGTTCCGTCAAGCTGCGACAGTTCGCAGAGTTCCGTCTCGTCGCAGTCTTCAAGTTCAGCATCATCTGTTCAGATGAGTTCGTCATCTAGTAGTTATATTATTTCCTCTGCTTCTAGTTCTGTGGCTGTATCCCCGCAATCAAGTTCGGTGAACTCAAGCTCGCAGAGTTCAATTTCCGCAAATACCCCTCCATCAATCAAGTGGCTGAGTCCCAGCGTAACCTATGTTGAAAACCCATATATTGGAATAAGGGAAATCAAGTTGGATAGTGACGTTGCCATCACAGATACAGATTCTGCCAATTTTGGAGGCGGTTTTATTAAAATTGAAACTCAAGGTTTAGCTTATTCTGAAGATTTATTTGTGGTTCAACACAAAGGTATGGCACTTGGAGAAGTGAGTGTTCAAAATACAAATGTGTTTTACAACTTTGGATCAGGGCAGGTACTGATAGGTGTTATTTCAGTAGCGCCAGGTCAGTTAATTGTCCAGTTGACGAACGAGGCTACTCCAGTTGCGGTTGATGCCTTATTTGAACGTATTGCTTATTCAAATATTTCACAAGCTCCTAATAGTAGTCAGAGAACGCTGATGATAATTATTTCAGATGGAGATGGAGGAAGTGAAACTGTTAGTAATACCATGACTTTAAATGTGATTCCTTCTAACGATGCCCCCGCATTATCATCCCTGGGGGGTACCAAGTATTACACCAGAGCGGCGAATCCTGTCCTTTTCGATACAGATGCGGTTATTCAGGACTATGAATTAGACCAAATTGGTAATTTTGGTGGTATGAAATTAACTGTGAAGCGTACTACTGGATCGAGCTCAAATGATCTTTTTGTTGGAACAGGTACATTGGTTTTGGCTAATGGAAATGTTGAGTTTAATGGAGCATTAGTTGGGTTATACAACACGGATCTTTATTTAAGTGGTCATCTTGAGGTTACTTTTGTTGATGGGGTTAGCCTAATGCAAGCAGAAGGAGTGCTTCATCAGCTGGCTTATCAAAACATTAACGAGACTGTTCCTTCAATAGTCACGATTGGTTTTATGTTGAATGATGGTAATCAGGGGGTACAGGGTAGTGGAGGGGCTTTGAATTCAGTAATCAGAACGATTATTGTGAATATTTCACAATAACTTGCCATAAACAAAAATCCATTTCAAAACCAAGGAGGGCGCAAAACCCTGATTTTTCGCAACGACTGTTTACAAACCACTGCCAAACTTGGGAGGTTGACTTGATTACTCTGGGATCCCAGATCAACATCAGATTTATGTATGGCAACTTGAATTTGAGTGCGGGAAACTATAATTTCCGCGTGCTTGCTGATGATGGGTATCAAATCAAAGTTGATGGTGGTTGCTGAGGTAGGTAATGAGCAGTCAGCAACAACGACAGTTCATGAACCTTTTACTCTTGAAAACGGTCAACATCAAATAGAAATTTTATACTGGGACCAAGGTTTCGATGTAGTGCTTCATGTGCAACTGGTAATAAGCGATATTAACGATAATATCGATCGAATCGGTGAGCGAAAAAATGGCTTAAAGCGTTTTCAATTGCAGCACAAAAAGTGGATCGTTGTGAAAGCGCAATTTTACTTGAGAAGGAATAGGTTGGGTTTAAGCGAGTCCCGATAGGCGCAAAACGGTGAGATGCATTGCGTAGGCATCGTGATCCGCTCGTCTTAGCTGTGATTTATAGTAAGGTTTTCGCTAAGGAATCCGTCCAATCCTGGCGGGAACAAAGCCCCTTAAGTTGTGCGACTGAAAGCATGCGCGAGCGCTGATTTTTTACAAATCAATCTGAATTAATATTGATCGAGCATGAATCAATAAAATCCGACCACCACTGCATCATCTCAAGACGTTGATCCAAATAAATTGCGCGGTTGTAAACTGCGCGAATTTGGTTGGTGTCTATGTGAGCGAGCGCGGCTTCGATCCAATCGAGATTGTATTCCTGTTCATTAAGGATTGTGCTCGCCAGCGATCGTAAGCCGTGCGCTACCAATTTCCCTTTATACCCCATTCGTTTAATTACCATGTTGGCCGTGGAGGAATTCAGATGGGTTCTTCTGTCTCGAATTGCTGGAAAAATATAGGGACTATTGAACGAAATACTTCTCAAATAATTTAATAGCCCTACCATTTGACGACTTAGAGGAATGACGTGATCCCGTTTCATCTTCATTTTTTTTGCTGGAATGGTCCAAGTATTTTTTCAAAATCAATTTCTTCCCATTCTGCCGAGGCTGCTTCATTGGGGCGGGTCATGGTGTGTAGCTGAAACTCAATTAAACTACGAGTTAATGAAAAGATATTTGCGTGCTTCAATTGCTGTAAAAACTCTGGCAATTGTTCGCGAGTAATAGATGGGAAGGATTTCGTTTGTGGCGCTGGAAATGCACTTTTGATTCCAGCAATCGGATTGTGATTAATGAGTCCGATATTGGTGGCGTAAATCATAATTTCATTAAGCCTTTGGCATATGCGGGTCAGCGTTTCAAAATCATTGTTATCAAGTCAGGTTTTTCCGGTCAAACAGCGGTCTCAAACGGACTCAAACGAAATAAAACGGAAAGATTTAAATGGGAGGAGCTTGTGGGCAGGGATGTAAACAGAGAGTTAGGAACGGACACAGAAGGTATAAGTGCTGTGTTGATTCGTTGGAAGTGTTGCGGCGCAAGGGCTGGCGAGGTTTTTTGTCCCTCGTCAGAAAATGACTGTGTCCCGCGTGAACATAAACGTGAACATAAAATTCTGGTTGTGTCCGAATTAAAGCGAATGAATTCGGACTGAAAGGGATGGTAGGTCTAGGAAATATAAGGGGATTTAGGTATGTAATCGGACTTATCCGAACACACCCGAAGGTATATTTGGTGGAGCTAAGCGGGATCGAACCGCTGACCTCTACAATGCCATTGTAGCGCTCTCCCAGCTGAGCTATAGCCCCAAACAACTAACGTCCAAGTCGTCAGGTGGCGCGCATTCTATGCAGCCGATCCTTGGGTGTCAAGCAAAAGTTTTGCAGTCGAATCTCCGTTTCTTATTGAAAATCAGTCACTTAGCTTTGGTGGGCCTGGCCTCATCCGGTTCTCGCAAGGGTAAGGGCGTTAAGAAGGATTATCCCGCTTCTCATCCAGCCGAAGCCTCTGATAGCATCCGCCAACACTGATAAGCCCTTACAACAAGAACAACCGGCTTTTAGTTTATTCGATGCCCCATCATTGCTGTCCGGTTTTGCGTTTCGCTCTTCTCAATAATGTTTAATCATCGCGGAGAAAGTCTTATGAATAATAATCGTCGTAATCTACTTAAAGCCTTGGGCGCCACCGCCATAACAATGCCTTTTGCCAGCTGGGCGAGTGCAGAAGTTGCCAAACGTGGAAAGAAATTAGGCTTGGCAATGGTGGGTTTGGGCAGTTATGCCACCAGACAAATTGCTGTGGGTTTGCAAAAGTCGGATTACTGGAATATCACCGGCATAGTCACCGGCACGCCATCAAAAATTCCGGCATGGAAAGAAAAATGGCAATTAAAAGATGAAAACATTTTTAACTACGATAACTTCGACAAAATTATCGACTCAAAAGATATAGACGCGGTTTATATTTGTTTACCCAATTCCATGCACGCCGAATTTACTATTCGCGCTGCCAAAGCAGGCAAGCATGTAATTTGTGAAAAACCTATGGCAGTGTCGGTTGAAGAAGCCGAACAAATGATTAAAGCCTGTGACGATGCTGGCGTGAAATTGGCGATAGGTTATAGATTGCATTTCAATGCACATCACCAACAAGTCATGGAATGGGCCCGCAAAAAAACTTTTGGCCCAATCGAATATGTGAATGCCAATTTTGGTTTTGCAATCGGCAACCCTGATCAATGGCGATTGAAAAAAGCTTTGGCTGGTGGCGGCCCATTAATGGACGTCGGCATTTATTGCGTGCAAGCCGCACGTTACGCCACTGGCGAAGAACCCGTTTCAATCAAAGCGCAATTTGCACCTGTGTCTGACCCAATAAAATTTAAAGAAGTGGAGGAGGGCATCTCCTGGCAAATGTTTTTCCCCAGCGGCGCTTACATGACAGGCTTCAGCGGTTACAACAGTTATATTGATGAACTTTATGTAGGCACCGCAAAACGTTCTTTCAAAATAGAGCCCGCTTATTCCTACGGCCCACTCACCGCCCAATTTATCGGCGGCGATAAAATCGATTTCCCCCACATGCACCACCAATTCATGCAAATGGAAGGCATGGGCCCACTCTTCCAAAACCCCCAACCTATGCCCGACCACATTTCAGGTGTCGAAGGTTTGAAAGACATGAAAATATTAATGGCGATTTACGAAGCAGCGCGAACGGGGAAGGAAGTTAAGTTGGTTTGATTGAAGTGTCCGTTTGTGGGCAGAAGACAGAGCGCAAAATTTTCTAATCGAGATCCAATGTCGGGGTTTACGCCCAACCTTGTATCTCTCAACAGAAGTTGATTAACTTTCAACTTCACACCCAAGCTAGGTGAACAGGGTTCTAACACCAAGTCTTCACACAAACTACACACAAATAATCCCCATTCACATAATCCCCCCATATTCGATTGCCATCCTATTCTCTACACAAACCTGAAGGAGAATATGATGAAGCGCCCCCTGTTATTTAAAACTCTGGCCATCGGCTTGTTGATGTTGTTATTGCTGATTCCGATTGCGATGATCAGTAGTTCCATTGATGAGCGTAAGCAATACAGTCAGTCGGTTGTAGAGGATATTGCCAGGCATTCCAGTTATAGCCAGACCTTAACGGGGCCAGTGTTGATTGTCCCTTACAGCAAGCGCGTCCAAACGACACGATATAACAAAAAAAATGAAAAGACAGTAGAGGAATCTGTCGAAATTGGCGAACTGAAATTTTTGCCAGATACCTTGGTGATTAACAGTGATTTGAAAACCAAACTCAAAAAACGAGGGATCTATTCTGCAAGACTGTATCATTCTAATAACTTGATAACGGGAAAATTTACGCTTCCGGAGAATTTGGGTATCGAGTTTGGTTTTGATAATTACACCTTTCATCAACCCTTTATCAGTTTTGGTATTAATGATATTCGCGGAATAGACAGTGCGCTGGAAATAAATATCAACCAGCATAAATTTTCTATGGAGCCAGGTGCAAATTCGTCAATTTTTTCAAAAGGGGTTCACGCAAAATTAGTCGATTTAGGTTTTGATGATGTCAAGAGTTTTACCTATGAATTAAATCTAAAGTTGAGAGGTACGGAATCATTTTATGTGGTTCCACTGGGTAAAGAGACTCAAGTCAACATTACGTCTGATTGGCCTCATCCCAAATTTTCGGGTGAGTTTTTACCTGTGGATTCATCTATATCCAAAAACGGTTTTACTGCAGCTTGGCAAACCTCATTCTTCTCAACCAATATGCAAGAGTATTTTTCAGAGTGTGATAGAGGCGATAGCTGTAATGGTTTTTATGGAAAAGAATTCGGTGTCGATTTTATCAACCCGGTTGACCAATATGTAAAAAGTGATCGTGCTATTAAATACGCGATTTTGTTTATAGGTTTAACTTTCGCTTGTTTCTTCCTGTTTGAAATTATGAAACGCCTGCAAGTGCATGCGGTGCAATACACTCTGGTGGGTTTGGCATTGGCATTTTTCTATTTACTCCTGCTGTCATTATCAGAACATATTGGTTTTGGTTTGGCTTACCTGATTTCAGCATCCGCTTGCGTGAGTTTGATTGGTATCTATGTCTGTTTTGTATTGCGAAGTGTGATGCGGGGCATTGGTTTTGCGTTTGGTTTGGGACTTTTGTATCTGTTGCTCTACGGTTTACTCAGCGCAGAAGATTATGCCTTGTTGATGGGTTCTATTTTGTTGTTCAGCATTTTGGCTGTAGTGATGATGTTAACGCGCAATGTGGATTGGTATGCGATTGGGAAACCTGTAACGGATAAAAAATCCCTGGATGGATTGGATTTGGTGATGAGGGAATGATTTTACCCCCTCCTAACCTCCCCCTTGGCAGGGGGAGGGACCTGACCCCTACTTTTTACGGAGTGAAATCTAATCCCCTCCCCTGCCAAGGGGAGGGTTAGGGTGGGGTAAAGTTTTCAGAAAATTTTCCACAGGAACCCAATCATGCACAGCCTATTCTCAATCTGTCTGTTAATCGCCCCCGCACTTATCGCCATGGCAATTTTTATCTGGATTCGCCAACAGCATTGGCTTGTTAAACTCTGCTCAATGCTGTTGGTCTGTTTAATCGGCTTCAAAAGTTTTTATTATTATTTTCCCGAGCAAAGTTTGCGTGAGCGTTACAGTGAAAAAATTTTGCAGTTATGAAACATCAATCAAAACTCACCCAAAAATCCACCAGATTGATGCGCCCAAAGTTGGGCATAAATGCCACCCAACGCAATCAATTCGTTGTGAGTACCTTGCTCAACAATTTGCCCTTTGTCCATTACCACCAGTCTGTCCATAGCGGCGATAGTCGATAAACGATGGGCAATTGCAATCACGGTTTTGCCTTGCATCAATTGACTTAAGTGCGATTGAATGGCCGCTTCTACTTCAGAGTCCAATGCAGACGTAGCTTCGTCCAATACTAAAATCGGTGCGTTTTTTAACAGCACACGTGCAATCGCAACACGTTGTCTTTGTCCGCCGGATAATTTCACACCGCGTTCGCCGACATGGGCGTCGTAACCGGTGCGGCCCTGGTTGTCGCGCAGTTGCAGAATAAATTCATGCGCTTCTGCAAGTTTTGCGGCTTGAATCATTTGTTCTTCTGTTGCACCGGGGCGACCGTATAATAAATTGTCGCGGATGGATCTGTGCAGCAGGGATGTGTCCTGAGTCACCATGCCAATATTTGCGCGCAAACTTTCCTGTTGTACTTCGGCAATATTTTGTTGATTAATCAGAATGCTGCCATCTTGTACATCGTAAAAGCGCAACAATAAATTTACCAGTGTTGATTTGCCTGCACCGGAGCGGCCAACCAAACCAATTTTTTCACCGGCATTGATATGAATATTGAAGTTGGAAAATAACCCTGATTCTTTGCCGTAATTAAAACTGACATTTTTGAATTCAATGGCCGATTGTTGAATTTGCAAAGGTTTTGCATCTGGCTTGTCTTGTACTTTGCGTGGGATGGTCAAAGTATTTAAACCATCTTTTACAGTACCTATATTTTCAAACAGTGCCGATACTTCCCACATAATCCAGTGCGACATGCCGTTCATACGAATGACGAGGCCAGTAGCGGCCGCTATAGCACCAGTCGTGATTAATGCGTTGGACCACAACCAAATGGATAATCCGGCAACTGAAAAAATTAACAGTGCATTGATAAACCACACACTGGTTCCCAGTAGAGTTGCCAAACGCATTTGTGGATGCACTGTAGTTAGAAATTTTTCCATACCCTGACGCGCGTAATCGGCTTCGCGGTTAGAGTGGGAAAATAATTTCACCGTAGAAATATTGGTATAGGTATCGACCAATCTACCGGTCATATCCGAGCGAGCATCGGCTTGGCGCGATGAAATTTGAATCAGTTTGGGCAAAAAATAATAAAGCAAAGAAATATAAGCGGCGAGCCAGGCCAGCAAAGGCAAAGTTAATCGCCAATCAAGGCTAAAAGCCAAAATTAAAATACCACTGAAATAAACGATTACGTAGAGCAATACATCCAACAATTTCATAATGGTTTCGCGAACCGCCAAAGCCGTTTGCATAACTTTAGTTGCTATGCGGCCTGCGAATTCATCCTGATAAAATTCATAACTTTGTTGCAACAAATAACGATGCGCTTGCCAGCGAATTCGCATGGGGAAATTGCCCAGCAGGGTTTGATGCAAAAACAAACTGTGCATTAACACACAAAAGGGCAGGGCCACGACTAATACAATTGCCATGACCCATAATTGGCTTTGGTCCGCGGTTGCAAATTGTTCAGGGGTGGTACCGTTGAGAGTGTCCACTAGTTGGCCGAGAAATTGAAAGAGTATGACTTCCATAATGGCCGTCATGGCATTAAAGAAAGCCATGGCCAATAAAAATAGTCCAGCACCCTTGGTATAATGCCGACAAAATGCAAACAGGCTTTTGGGCGGTGTGGCAGGTTCTTCTGCCGGGAAGGGATTAATAAGGCTTTCAAAAAAACGAAAAATCATGGAATCTACCTGACAATAAAGTACTGCCGCAGTTTACCGGATAGAAAATCATCAAAGTATTAATTTTGGTAATCTGGCGATTGCATAACGAACTCATAACAATCTGATTCAATAATAAGGTCTTGATCATGAAAAATACCTTGGTAGTAATGGCTGCAGGTGCTCTGGGTGCTGCGATTATGTGTGTGGCTATGTGGTTGGCCACACGTTACGGATTGATGAGCAGCTTGAATGTGGCTATTTCCGGTTCAGTGTCACCCGCATGGATGTACCCGCGCATAGTGCAGGGCGGTTTGTGGGGATTGTTATTTTTGTTGCCGATTTTATCTTCGAGTTTGTTAGCGCGCAGTTTTGTGATTGCGCTGATTCCCAGTTTGGTGCATTTGTTTATTATTTATCCTTATTATCAAGGCAAGGGTGTCGCTGGCCTTGAGTTGGGCGTGTTGACCCCTTTTGTCATTTTCTTTTTTTACTGGATTTGGTCATTGGCAACCAGTTTGATTTTGAAGTTAGCCAAGTAATTTGTGTTGGAATAAACGAACTATGAAGTTGATTGTGAAGATGCGTGTAATCAGGTGGATAGCGATTTTGTGTATAGGGTTTTCTGTTACAGCTCAGGCACAATTTTTACCTGATAATAAAAATTTGAATGTGCAATCGGTCGAGCGCTGGATGAAATCAGCCCAGGCATTAAGCCCTGTAGTTGAATCGATTGATTCCATGTTTGCAACTGATGATGCAATCAAAGCTTTTGATGAGTTGCCGGCGGCTGAGCAAGATAAACAAATTCAACAGTTTTTGAGCGAGCGACAAGAATGGAATCAGGCTTTGGCTTTGGCACGGCAATACGGTTGGCAATCGCCCGGTGAATTTCGCCGCTTGGGGACTCGTTTGGGTAATGCAATTGCGGCTTACTTTGTGAAAAAAGATCAGCAAGGATTAAATGAAGAGCAAATCAAACAACTGAATGAAAAAACCGATCCGGCGATTCTTGCAGTACCGGCATCCGATATTGAATTTGTTGAGCGTAATGAAAAACAGTTACAGCGTTATATCCAGGGTTACGCGGGATAAAAATTATTGTTAACGGCGGTATCCAGCGTCTTTTATATAAAATATACAAAAGTCACCGGATACCCTTCGGGTATGACGGAAACACTGTTGCAGTAAAAGTAGTTAGCGAGAACTGCTCAGAGTCATATACACCAGAGTTTGGTTCATCAACTGATAAGCCACTTCGCCAAAGGTGATGGGGCCAATAATTTTGCCGGTTTTTTTGCCCTCCAGTTCTGAATACAAAAAATTCAAAATACAGTTGCAGGAAAATGCAATTTTATCGGTATCGGATTTGGGTAATTCGCGTTCAAAAGTTTCTATATAGTTTTCGACAGGTTTGGCGAATCTATAGGTGACATCGGCAAACACCGGCGCGTATAAATCTACTGATTTATCATTCACCTGTTGAATACTCACGTTAATCATCACGCCACAATAATTGGCGACTAATGGCAGGCGAGTGTCAATATTATTGGTTTTAATATAATCGGCGAGATTGCTAGCTTGGCCATCGATATTACAACTGCTGACATGAAATCCGGTTTCAGCAAAAGTAAACGCGGGGCCATCACCCTGACTAAATAAATTCACTGTGTTGATATTAGCCAATTGATGATCGGGCAAGGGCACGTGCATGGCGACTACTTGATTCTCAGCCAGCATGCCATTGGCGGGGCCGAATCCCACTTTGGGTGTTAATTTTCCCAAATCGCCAAGATGTATTCCCGCAATCCAACCAATGATGGGTGAGAAATACATATTGGGATAATCCGGTGCATTTTTCGCGTAAGACAAATGAATTTCTGACAGCGCAGGTAAAATCACAAAAGTAAAACCTTGCTCGGGTGTTTCTTGTGCAATGCGTGAAATAGAATTGATATCGTAAATGGAAATGCGCGGAGTTTTTCCGGGTGATATACCTTCCAGTGTGTGAACGAATATACGGCTTTTATCGACCAGGCCACCTTCTTCTGACATGAAATAGGGAATGGTGCCGCCTATCCAGTTACCTGAGGGTAAATCACTTAACTGACTTTCATCTGCAGCGATCATTAAATAGTCGCCGCGTTTTATTTTTTCAATCAATTGGTCGCGTGTTACCAATCCTCTGCTGATGGATATTTCGTTATCCGCTCTCATAGTGGTTCCTTATAAATAGAAAGGTCAATAATTAAACTATTAATTGCCATAAGCTGTTTTCAAAACACTGCGTAATTCCTGCTGCATATTTTTTTGATTGTGACTCAGGAAATCACGAATACGTCGAACAGCATTTAATTCAATAACCGGATCAGGGTTCATGGTGATTTGTGATCGTAAATTCGCCAATAAAAGTTTGTAGGCAACATGGTTGGTTTGCATAAATCCATCTTCTTTTAATATGCGGCGCCAGACTTTATGTTGTTCGTCGGGCAGCGAGTATTGGGTTTCTTCAGGTGCTGCAATCAATTTATTGATCTGGATCAGTTCGTTTTTTAGCAAGCGTGCATTTTTCTTAAAGAACTCTCGCAGTGAGTTCAAAGTGTTCAGGCGGTCATTGTTATCCCGACTGTTTTGGAAAGCATGGCGCAATCGTGTTAAAAACAGATTAAATGACACATTGGTTGAGTTGAGATTAATTTTGCCCGTGATCATTTTCAGCCAAATGCTATTTTTTAAACTGGGTAGGAGCAATCTGGTACTGGTGGATTGGCGTTCATCTAACAATTGTTTGCGATTGCTGATGCCACAAATCTGGCAGTATTCTGCTTCCAGCGTTCGTGCTTGCGCCATAAAAAATTTTCGCAGGGCTAATATAGACTCTTTTAATTGGTGATCATCTTTACTGTCACTGCTGGTGAGCTTGAGTTTGGATAACAGCAGTTTAAGTGGCACTACCTGGGTTTTGAGTGGAAATTTATCCAGCAGAATTTTTTCCCAAATGTTGTCTATCTCTGTGGGTAAACTACAGGCGAGTTGTATGTTATCCGGCAGCTTAGCAACATCGTTGATGATTTTTTCTACAAGCCCTGCATCAATTTTGAACAAGGATGCAATAGAGCTTGCTTCTAAACCGCGCAATTTTGCCAAGCAAACTTGTTGACGTAGTAAGTGTGTGTAACTGGATTGTGCATCGCCTAAAAATTGAGGCTGCAACAAGGTGCTTTGTATCAAGCTTAAATCCTGATCCAGTTTCGCTTGGTAAGCAGAGACTATATAACAACTGTAATGACCAAGATTGACATGGTTCCAGCGTCTTTTTTGAGCAGCGTTTTTATCCGCATCATGGTTTTTGCTTAAAAACGAGAACACCGATTTTTCATTAGTGGGTGATACTTCAATTTCGATCAGTTTATATTTTTCATCAATAATAATATCGTCGATAGTCCATGGCGCATAAATCCCTAGTAATGCCTCAAAATACTGTTTTGGCTGCTTCACCATTGATTGCTCCGTAAGCAAAGTTGTGACAAAGCTGAATTCTAGCACAGAGACTAAAGTCTACAAATTTGGCGTTTTAATCGTCTGCTCAAAATTATTTTTGAGAATAGGTTATCGAATTCAATTTTTTACAATTTTCAAAATGGTGGGAGTATGAAATCTTAAAACTGAAAAATAAGAGCAGCAGAATAAGATCGAAATTTAATGTTTAATTTCAAGGAACAAATTTTATGCAGTACATTAATTCGCTTATTAAGCCGTTTGGACATAAAAATGTTGGTGATATAAAAAATTCATCAGTTTGTAAGATCAATGTTGGAATATTAGGCACAGGTAAAATCGGTACGGATCTTTTGGTGAAGGTGTTGCGTTCACCTTATCTTGAATGCGTGATGTTTGCCGGGCGTAACTACAATTCTGAAGGTATGCAGTTCGCAGCCAAACTCGATGTTCCACTTTCTGATCAGGGAATAGTTGCTTTTACCCAAGGCGATTTGCAATGCGATTTGGTATTTGATGCAACCTCAGCGGCCTATCACATAGAGCATGCAGTGATTTTTCGCGAGCTGGGAATTTTAGCGGTCGATATGACGCCTTCCCAAATCGGTGAGTGCTGTGTGCCCGCCATCAGTCTCGATGAAGTTTACGAGAGCAACAACATCAGTATGATTTCTTGTGGCGGACAATCGTCTATTCCTCTGGCCCATGTCTTGGCAAAACATTTACCGGGAGTAGAACGCATTGATGTGAGTTCACGTGTGTCGGCGGATTCTATCGGCCCGGGTACTTTGGCCAATATTGATGAGTATTACCGCAATACTAAAGCAGGCCTGGCCAAATATACCGGCCTGGCTGATTTTGATGTGGATTTGTTGGTTGACAATGTAAACCTGCATACGCGCATGTTTACGAAAATCACCGCCAGAGTAAAAGATGAACAACAAGTTGATCTTGATTTGTTAGCAATCCAGATCAATGCCATGGTGGAAAAAGTAAAAGCCTATGTGCCTGGTTTTAACATTGAAGCCATGCCATTTATGGAAGACAAACAAGTCACGCTGGTGATTAGTGTGGAAGGTGCGGGGGATTATTTGCCGAAATTTGCCGGTAACCTCGACATTATCAACTGCGCTGCAATTGCCGTTGCAGAAGAATTTGCTCGAGCGAAATCCGGTGTGAAGGCAAAAACTTCAACTGTAACAAAATCGCCTGAGATTGAATTTGCGGAAGCGATTTAAAAGTAAAAGACCCCACCCTAACCCTCCCCTTGCCAGGGGTGGGGACATTACTCCCTCCCCTGGCAAGGGGGAGGGCCGGGGTGGGGTCTTTACTCTAATAACAAATCAATCAGTCAAAACCCCGGCACGATAATCGCGAATCGCTTGCTCGATTTCGTCGCTGGTATTCATCACAAAGGGGCCGTATTGCGCAATCGGTTCTTTGAGTGGTTTACCTGAAATCACCAGAAAACGCGCAGTGCCGCCCACAGCTTTGACGTGCAAGCTATCGCCTTTGCTTAAAATTCCTGCGTTGCCTTTTGTCAGTTTGCGTTGCAAGTCGCCCAGTGTGACTTCTGCTTCAAACACATAAATCATACTGTGATGATCCTCGGGCAAGGGCTGCTCAAAAACTGCGCCTTCGGGTAATTCCACATCCCAATAAATGGCTTCAGTGGTTAAGCCCTGAATCGGACCTTTGATCACTTCACCATTTATAGTGACTTGATTGGCGATCACTTTAATTGAGCCACCGCCCGGCAAATTCACTTTGGGAATGTCACTGGATGGAATGTCCCGATAAAACGCTGGTTTCATTTTTTCGGCTGCGGGCAGGTTGATCCACAATTGAAAACCGCGCATTAAACCTTCTTCCTGTTGCGGCATTTCAGAATGGATTATGCCTTTGCCTGCCGTCATCCATTGCACATCACCACTGCGCAAATGACCTTTGTTGCCCATGTGATCTTCATGCAGCATGTGGCCTTCCAGCATATAGGTCACAGTTTCAAAACCTCTATGGGGATGAGGTGGAAAACCGGCGATGTAATCACTGGCACTGGTGCTGCCGAATTCATCGAGCATTAAAAAAGGATCAAAACGTGCGTGTGGCCCCTGGCCGATACTGCGTTGGATTCTGACGCCAGCACCATCGCTGGTTTCGAGTCCGGGTATTAGTCGTTCAAGTTCGCGTTTCATATTCGCCTCCGTTTTCGCTACCGGGCCATTAAATCCTTTGACCCTTAAAAAATAAACCGCCATAGTTAGCGCAATAACATCGAAAAATTGGATTGATTCATGCCAAGTCAAACTTCCAGTGCTTCGCTCATCATGCACGAGAATAAAGTTACGCTCGAACAATGGCGCACATTGCTGGCGGTAGTGGATGCGGGTGGTTATGCCAAAGCCGCAGAGTTACTTGATAAAAGCCAGTCAACCGTCTCCTATGCAATCACGCAACTTGAGCAAGCGCTGAATCTTAAAGTCTTTCAGATTCAGGGGCGCAAAGCGGTTCCATCACCTGCGGGTGAGCAACTCTATCGACGTGCCAAAGCCTTGTTGGAGCAAGCGGATCGTTTGGAAAAAATTGCTCTGATGAGTCAGGAAGTCGAAGCTCAAATTAAAATCGCGGCGGATTTAATTTTTCCGTCACAACAAATTTTGCGTTGTCTGGCGATTTTTAATGAGCGTTACCCGCAAGTGCGAGTGGAAATGTTTGAATCAGTATTGAGCGGTACCGAAGATGCACTACTGCAAAAGCAAGTGGATTTAGCGATAGGCGGGCGCGTTCCGATTGGCTTTATGGGTGAAAAATTAAAAGTGATCAGCATGCGAGGCGTGTCCAGCCCTGATCACCCACTGCAAAAACTCGGTCGCAAAATTGATCAAAACGATTTGCGACAGCATCGGCAAATTATTATCCGTGATTCAGGCCAGTATCGTCGTCACACCGAGGGTTGGCAAGAAGCGGAACAAAGATGGACGGTCAGCCACATTAAAACCTCGCTTGAAGCAATTTGTATGGGATTGGGCTACGCATGGCTGCCGGATGACTATACTCACGAGGATATAAAAGCAGGGCGACTGCAATATTTGCCAGTCGAAACCGGTGCAGTTCGGGAAGTGCCGACTTATTTAACCTTTGCTGATCGAGAATTGGCAGGGCCAGCAACCCGATACTTGGCGGAGATTTTTTTGCGCGAATTGTCTGAACACTGACGTCATTCCAGACATCAGCCGGAGCTGATGTAAATCAGGATGTTAACAATGCGAGGGTTTGTTCATGCTGTTATTGCACAAGCATGCCAAGAGTTTGTTTGCAGGTTTTGTATCTCTGGTGATTGCGATCTGTCTGTTGCTGGTTGGTGCCGCCTGGAAAACGGATTGGTTATTACCCGCTATTGCCGATACTTTCAGGATGATGTCTCTGGGCACAGCCTTTTGTCTTGCGTTACTCATCATTTCATTAGTGTTTAAATTAACTTCATACACTCAAATCAGCCGAATTTTGTGTTTGTCCGTGGTTCTGATTGCAAGCATTCGGTTTGTTGAAATTTACACACAGCATAATTTTCTAAATCCCATTGCTATTGGGTTGTGGGGAGTGTCATTGGATGATGCACAGGGAATGATGTCGCAGCTCACATCGATCTGTTTAGGTTTGGCTGCCGTGGCGTTATGTTTCAGCGCTGACACGACAACACCCGAAGCGGAAAATCGTCATTTGATCAGTGTATTGTTGATTATAGGCTTGGTGTTTTTGGTCATCATTTCGTTGTTTGGATATTGGTTACAGTTGAAAGACGCCTTCACCTGGATGGGTATGCGTATGGCGCCACAAACGGGATTGTCACTTCTGCTTTTGTCGGGTGCAGTTGTGAATTTAAATTTGAAATTTGCATTACAAAAACTTTATAAAATTAAAATTTTGCAGAGATTTTTATTGGCCCTGGGAATGACGCTTGTATTGGGAGTCGCAGTATTTATCATAGTGCAACAACAGGTCAATTATGCCACTGTAGTGAATGATCGAATTATTGATGACATAGTGGCTGCGGGTACGATTGATAAGAGTAACTTTGGTCTGTTGACGCAAGTGGAATATGAAATCAAACAGGTCATACTCTTGCTAACGGGCAGTTTTGTATTGGTGTGCTTATTATTGTTTGCCGGGATTTTCCTCAGTCTTAACTATCAATTGCGGGAGTTGCGAAATTTATTGTTGGGTGCGACTCGCGAACAGAATCTTGATGATCAACAGATCCCTTACATTGAAGACAAAAATGAATTCGGATTGATTGCGCGATCTATAGCATCGTTCGCAAAACTCAATCATTCGCAGCATAGGTTGCAATCACGACTTGAACGTATTATTGAATCCATGCCCAATGGCATCATCATAGTCAATGCAGAAGGTCGAATTGAATTAGTCAATCCGTCTATTGCGCGTATGTTTAGCTATGAATCTTCGCAATTAATCGGTCAACCGCTGGAAATATTAATTCCTGATAATTTTGCAAAAATGCATCCTGAATATTTGAAAAAATTTTTTCAGGAACCTCAAGCAAGGCCCATGGGTTTGGGTCGTGAGTTGTTTGGTGTTAAACAAAATGGTCAGCTAATACCACTGGAAATCGGATTGGCACCTATCGAATCCGATCAGGGGATTCAGGTATTGGCATCGGTCGTCGATATTTCCGAACGTAAGGCTGTAGAAGCTAATCTGGCGGCCAATCGTGAAAGGTTGGAGTTTACGTCCAAATCATTGGAAATTGGTATTTGGGAATACTGGCCGACCGATAATAAATTGGTTTGGGATGAAACCATGTTTTTGCTTTATGGAAAAGATCCTGCGCAATTTAAGGGGGTTTATGAAGAGTGGCGACAAGCAGTACATCCGGATGATATAGCCGAACAAGAAATGAAATTTCTCTACGCGATTAAATCCAATACTGAATTTATTGCAAAATTCAGAATTATTACTGCTGAAAAAAATATTCGATATATTCAGGCAAAGGCCAAGGTTGAGCGGGATCAGAATGGAAAAACCATAAGAATTATCGGTGCCAATTTTGATATCACTCGGGAAGAATTAGCGCTGCAAAAAATACAACAATTGGATAATTTGCGATTGGCGATTGTTGAGCAATCGGATGATGCGATCATCAGTAAAACGCCAGAAGGTGTGGTCACCAGTTGGAATAAGGGTGCGGAGAAAATTTTTGGTTTTACGGCGCGGGAAACCATAGGTAAAAACATCAAGGAATTAGTTGTGCCCATCGAAAAATGTCGGGAGCACGATCAGTTGTTAGATAGGGTGATGTTGGGTGAGCATGTCAGTCATTTTCTTACCCAGGCGATTACCAAATCCGGACAGACGATTGATGTTTCTATTAACTTTTCGCCTATACGCGATGAGCAAGGAAGAATTCTAAGTATCTCCAGTATTAAACGCGATGTAACTGAATCAATAAAATCGGCTAAAGCTATACAAGAACATCAGAAAGAATTGGAGCGCAGTAATAAATCTCTGGAAACCTTTGCCTATGTTGCTTCGCATGATTTAAAAGCCCCCTTGCGTGGTATAAATCAGCTGGCTACCTGGTTAGAGGATGATATTAAGGACAATAAATTTACCGATGTATTGTCTACTACTGACAAAATAAAAGTCAGAATCAAACGCATGGAAAATCTGCTGGATGATTTACTGGCTTATTATCGCGTTGAAAAAATGCAGGGCTTTTATAAGCAGTTGGATGTTGCCAGATCAGTGCAGGATTTGTTTGTGATGAATAATACGCGCCCTGGTATTCAGCTGATGCTGGAAGGTGATTTACCTTGTTTTACAACTTACGTCACGCCATTTGAACAGGTAATTACCAATTTGCTGTCCAATGCAATTAAACATCATGATCGTACCGAAGGTTGTATCAGATTCTCAAGTCGGATAGTTGATCAGGATTGGTTGGAGTTTTGCGTGAAAGATGATGGTCCTGGTATAGACCCCAAATTTCATCAGCGCATTTTTAATATGTTTCAAACACTTAAACCGCGCGATGAAGTGGAAGGCAGTGGTATGGGGTTGGCCTTGGTTAAAAAAATTATTGAACAATATGAAGGCAAAATCAGGATCGAATCGGAAGGGCGCGGATCCGCCTTTTATTTCACCTGGCCAATGACAATCAAACGGGAGATATAAGATGCTGCCAACAGGAGATGTGTCACCGAATTATCGTGATGTCAGCATATTAATCGTTGACGACGACGAGGTAGATGTGGAAAGTTTTCGGCGTACTTTTAAAAAATTAAAGATCGCCAATCCTATCCATCGGGCGCGGGACGGTGTGGAAGCATTTGAAATGCTTCGTTCGAATAATATTCCGGGTCCTTATATCATTTTGTTGGACATCAACATGCCGCGCATGAATGGTCTAGAATTTTTGCATCAGCTTCGGGATGATCCGCTGCTAACGTCTGCGGTTGTCTTTATTCTGACAACCTCGGTAGCCGAGGAGGATATATTCGCAGCCTACAGATTGCATGTGGCAGGGTATATACCCAAGCAAGAAATGGATACTCAATTTATGGCAGTGGTGGGATTTCTTGATCATTACTGGCGAGTGGTGGAGTTGCCCTGTTTAGGGTAAATAAAAAGGTAGAGGTAATCACCGGATGAAACTGTTGTTGATTGATGATAATGAAATTGATCGGGAAGCGGTTAGAAGAACATTACGTCACTATCAAGAAACTATCGAAATTGAAGAGGCGTCTACTGCAGAAGCTGGCATTAATAAATTTGAAACTGGTTTTTATGATGTAGTGTTGCTCGATTTTTTATTGCCAGATATGGACGGTCATGATGTGTTACGCAGACTGACACATCACAAGGAGCGTCACTCCGCTATTATTGTGATCACCGGGATTTATGATGATGCCAGGTTTGAGCAAACCTGCATTGAATCCGGTGCGCAGGATGTTGTGATGAAAACGGATTTGTCCTTTAAGCATTTATCCCGCGCTATACTCCATGCCCGCACGCGCCATCTGTTAGAGCGCGAACTATACGAAAGCCAGCAGCGTTTAAAAGTTCTTGCAGAAAATGACAACTTAACTGGCTTATCCAATCGTTATTATTTTGATAAAAGTTTGCGCGCTGCATTGTCGCGTGCGGAACGGCATAGAACCAAACTGGCGTTGATTTTTATTGATCTTGATGATTTTAAAATGATCAATGACAGTTATGGCCATGACGTTGGCGATGAAATGTTAAAAAATATCGCCAGAATTTTACAGTCTATGATGCGTGCAGGTGATGACGTCTGTCGTTTGGGAGGAGATGAATTTGCCATACTGGTTCATCAATTTGATGATAAGCAACACGTTATTAACTTAGTGGAACGCATTCTTGAACGCTTGCGCACACTGCAACGTATTAATAATCACGATTTAAGTCTGTCAGCCAGCGTGGGTATTGCGGTATTTCCTGAATCAGCAACCGATGCCAGTGATCTATTAAAAGCGGCTGACCTCGCCATGTATAGCGTCAAGAAAAAAGGCAAAAATAAATGGCTATTTTTTTCCAATGAATTAAAAGCTTATATTCAGAATCGCATGCGTATGGAGAATGAGCTGCGCGCATTAATTCCTATGGCGCACTTCATTCTGTACTACCAACCTATAGTGGATGCAAAAAATTGCGAGGTCGTAGGTGCAGAAAGTTTGTTGCGTTGGAACCATGAAACACGCGGCATATTAACCCCTGATACATTTATGGATTTGGCGAATGAAAGTGGATTGATTATTGCCATAGATAATCGCAGTCGGCGTTTGGGGTTGGAGCAACTGGCTCACTGGATTAAAAGTGGTATTGTGCCTGCAAATTTTACCCTGCATATGAATTTATGTTCACAGCTGTTAAATGATGATGCATTACCCAAAGCTATGCAGAGTGATCTTGACTTCACTGGCGTATCAGGCCATAACATCGGGATTGAAGTAACGGAATCTGTGTTGATAGACAATATTTATTCGGCGGCACAATTGTTGGATAAAATTCGTTTATTGGGTGTAGAGGTTGCTGTTGATGATTTTGGAACAGGCTATTCCTCGATGGCTTATTTAAAACAGTTGCCTGCGCAAACGATTAAAATTGACCGGACTTTTGTGCAAGGTGTGCCAGAAAATTATTCTGATACGCGAATTCTGAAAGCCATGATAGCCCTGGGTAAAAATCTGGATCTTCGTGTAGTGGTTGAAGGTATCGAAACACCAGCCCAAGCTAAGCTCTGCATAGATTGTGGTGCAGATTTTTTACAAGGCTATTATTTTTCAAAACCCTTATCGCCCGAAAATTTTGCCCATTTCCTCACAGACTATTCTGCCGAGGAGATCCGTCAAAAAATTATCTCGTCCTAATGACAGCCTTTGTCAGTAGCCTGGGGTAGAATCCGTCCTTTGATTCTGTTTTGGGTAGATTGATTTATGTCGAAACAATTTGTTGTAAAAAGTGATTTTGCCCCCGCCGGTGATCAACCCGCTGCCATTGCTGGACTGGTTCAGGGCATTGAAGCGGGTTTGGCTCACCAAACTTTGCTGGGTGTGACGGGTTCAGGCAAGACATTTACTATTGCCAATGTGATTGCCCAAATTCAACGGCCGACATTAATTATGGCCCACAATAAAACGCTCGCGGCACAACTCTACGGTGAATTTAAAGAATTTTTCCCCAACAATGCCGTGGAATATTTTGTTTCTTATTACGACTATTACCAACCCGAAGCCTACGTACCTTCGTCTGATACTTTTATCGAAAAAGATGCGTCGGTGAATGAACACATAGAGCAAATGCGTTTATCGGCAACCAAGGCCTTGATGGAACGAAAAGATGCAATAGTAGTTGCCACAGTTTCGGCCATTTATGGTTTGGGTGATCCCGAATCCTACATGAAAATGTTATTGCATATAGTGCGCGGCGATAAAATTGATCAGCGCCAAATTTTACGTCGCCTCGCTGAATTGCAATACACTCGTAACGATATGGATTTTTCGCGAGCCACTTATCGCGTGCGTGGTGAAGTGATTGATATTTATCCCGCGGATTCTGATATAGAAGCTGTGCGCGTGGAATTGTTTGACGATGAAGTCGAACAAATTTCGATTTTTGATCCGCTCACCGGCGAAGTCCTGCACAAAGTTGCGCGTTATACCATTTATCCCAAAACTCACTATGTCACGCCCAGAGAAACGATTCTGGATGCGATTGACCATATTAAAGAAGAGTTAAAAATTCGTCTCGAATATTTGCGTGAAAATAACAAATTGTTAGAAGCGCAGAGATTAGAACAACGCACACGTTATGATTTGGAAATGATGCAGGAATTAGGTTATTGCAACGGTATCGAAAACTATTCGCGTTATTTATCCGGCCGTGAATCCGGCGAGCCGCCACCGACATTATTTGATTATTTGCCAGCAGAAGCTTTGCTGGTCATAGACGAAAGTCACGTCACCATTCCGCAAATCGGCGCTATGTATAAAGGCGATAGATCGCGCAAAGAAACTTTGGTGGAATATGGATTCCGTTTGCCATCAGCATTGGATAATCGCCCCATGCGTTTTGATGAGTGGGAGCGCATTGCACCGCAAATGATTATGGTGTCTGCCACACCCGGAAAATACGAAGCTGAAAATCAGGGGCAGGTTATTGAACAGGTCGTTCGCCCAACAGGTTTGGTTGATCCAATAATTGAAATTCGTCCCGCTTCAACACAAGTGGATGATGTGTTATCCGAAATTCGCTTGCGCACCGAAAAAGACGAGCGCGTGTTAATCACCACGCTAACCAAACGTATGGCAGAGGACCTCACTGAATATTTAAGTGAACACGGTGTTCGCGTGCGTTATTTGCATTCGGATATTGATACAGTTGAACGCGTTGAAATTATTCGCGATTTGCGTCTAGGGCAATTCGACGTGTTAGTTGGTATCAATTTATTGCGCGAAGGTTTGGATATGCCGGAAGTGTCGCTGGTTGCGATTCTTGACGCAGACAAAGAAGGTTTTTTGCGTTCTGACCGCTCACTGATTCAAACCATCGGTCGTGCTGCACGTAACGTCAACGGCAAAGCCATTTTGTATGCCGACCATATCACTGGTTCAATGCAACGCGCTATAGACGAAACTGATCGCCGCCGTGCAAAACAAGTTGCGTTTAACGAACAGCATGGCATTACCCCCAAAGGCATTCGCAAAACTATCGCCGATATTCTCGAAGCTCCCATGGCCCCCGGCGCTGGCGGCCGCAGCACCCGCAACAAAGCTATGGCAATCGCCGAAAGACAAGGCAAATACAAAGTCGAGGTCAACCCAGCCGATATTTGGAAATCCATCGAGCTACTCGAAAAACAAATGTTCCAAGCCGCAAAAGACCTGGAATTTGAAGTGGCTGCAAAAATTCGCGACGAGATTGAGAAGTTAAAGAAAAGGGCGTTGTGATGCTAAAACTTCTGCTGCCCATTTTATTTCCCTCATGGAGATTCTTTAGCGGAATCGGGCCATCGCCGCGATTTGATATTGGTTTTTTTCGACAAGGGGATGCTGATCCGAAAAATTGGATTGATATAAATCAGTTGCCGGAGAAGATAGGTTTCAAGCAAGGGTTGTTGCGGTTGTTTCATAATCCGGTGTGGAATGATCGGCTTTATATCAATACTTGTGCCGAACATTTATTTGAAGTTAATTCGGAATTTCGTGAGCAGGAAATTGCCGGTCGGCTTTTGCATTTGTATCAGGTTTACGGATTTCAGTTGCCGGATGGCTTGGATAGTTTTTGTTATCGCATTCGTGTTATTGAATCTGAAGATATCGCGCCTACCGAGCGGGTTATGTTTTTTTCTCGCGGATTTTTGATCAAGGATTGGATTGAATGACGCTGGATTTTGCTATTCGTTGTTCGGAAATGTTGCTTGCCTGGGCACTGATTGTTCAATCCGTTGAATTTATTCGTTATCAACAGGATTTGCGCGGGTTGCATTTAACCAGATTGGTATTATCTGTTTTGTTGTTGTTCGGGGTTGATCCGTTAATTGTCGAAACTTTTTTGCTGCTAATTTCAGTGAAATTGGTTTTGCGTTTTCAAGGGCCATATAACGGCGGCAGTGACAGTATGACTTTGTTGGTGTTGCTGTGTTTGTGGCTATCGCATCTTGCACCTAATCAAGGCTGGCGAGAAATCGCCTTGGGTTATTTGGCGATTCAATTAATTCTGTCGTATTTTCAAGCGGGTTGGGTGAAGTTGATCAATCCCGAATGGCGTTCGGGTTTGGCCTTGCAGCAAGTGTTTGCGTTTACGGCTTATCCGGTCAGTCAATCGGTGAGAGAATTTTCGAATAATCCTGCCTTGATGTTGCCCATGTCATGGGCGGTGATTTTGTTTGAAATTTTGTTTCCGTTGTCGATTTTTTCGGAAACTGTTTTGTATGTGTTTTTATTTGTCGCCGCGGTATTTCATTTGGCGAATGCCTGTTTGTTTGGATTGAATCGATTTTTCTGGATTTGGCCAGCGGCTTATCCAGTGTTGATTTGGTTTCAGGGGAGGGTGGTTTAGGCCCTCACCCTAACCCTCTCCCAGAGGGAGAGGGAATTAAATTGACTTCGTAGTTAATTATGTAGGGAGTTAATCCCCTCTCCCTCTGGGAGAGGGCCAGGGTGAGGGAACTCACCCAATAATCTTCCCAATCTTCACCAACTCATCCGTACTAAATTCCAAATTATTTAACGCCACCACCGAATCATCGATTTGCGCAGGGCGACTCGCGCCAATCAAACAACTGGTGACGGCTTTGTTGTTTAGCGTCCAGGCGATTGCCATTTGGGCGAGAGTTTGTCCGCGTGATTCGGCGATTTGATTTAAAGCGCGAACTTTTTCGATTTTTTCCGGCGTAATATCTTTATTGTTTAAATAAATCAATTCAGGACGGGACGCGCGTGAACCTTCGGGAATACCGTTCAAATATTTGTTGGTCAACACACCTTGGGCCAAAGGTGAAAAAACAATTGAACCTACACCTTCTTCCAATAAAACATCGGTGAGGCCATTTTCGATCCAGCGATCAAACATATTGTAACGAGGTTGATGGACTAACAACGGAGTGCCCAATTCGCGCAAAATTTTTACGGCTTCTTTTGTTTGCGCTGGTTGATAGTTGGAAATACCCACATAAAGCGCGCGACCCGAGCGCACAATGAAATCCAGTGCTTGCATGGATTCTTCAATCGGTGTTTCCGGGTCCATACAGTGGTGATAAAAAATATCGAAATATTCCAAGCCTGTGCGCTTCAAACTTTGATCGCAACTGGACACCAAATATTTACGTGAGCCGCCGATACCGTATGGGCCGGGCCACATGTCGTATCCGGCTTTACTCGAAATAATCAATTCATCGCGATAAGGCAAAAAATCCTGTTTGAATAATTGCCCGAAATTGCTTTCGGCAGAGCCAAAATTGGGGCCGTAATTATTAGCAAGATCAAAATGTGTGATACCCAAATCAAACGCGCGGCGCAACATATCGCGTGCGTTGCTCATGGAATCCACAGCGCCGAAGTTTTGCCAAAGGCCCAAAGATAACTTGGGTAATTTTAATCCGGAGTGACCACAACGTTGGTATTGCATTTTGTGGTAGCGATCTTTATCTGCGACATATAAAGGATTGGGTTCGTGTTTGATCATGATGGTAGCTCGAATAATAAAAACGCCATGATAAATCATGGCGTCATAGGGCATACAAAATTAGTGTAAAGAAGCGTTGTAAACTAAAAAATTATTAATGATGTTTTTGTTTCTTTTCCTTTTTATCATGTTTATGTTTTTTGTGATCGTGTTTTTCGCGGTATTCGTCAGACATAATGAAATACACAGGGTAAGAGCAGGCATTGTATTTATGGCAGTGTTTGTCCCATTTTTTCGCGTGTCCCGGTGGCACATGCAGGTACAAGGGTTGTCTGTGAACTTTTTCTTCAACAATAACGACTTTCGGATCATGGTAGACAAGATCGGGGTGCGAATTTTTCCCCAGTTCAACTCGCCCATAAACGCCAGGTTTTATTTCGCCTTCCAGCACGACATTAATGCCAAGATCATCGGCATAGGAAAAAGAAGCCCAGAAAAAAGCCAATGACGCAACTTTTGCATAAGAAAATTTCATAACAACCTCGTTAACCTAAAGATCACATGTGTTGAACCAACAATACTATCCACATGATTAAAACCAAAATAACGCCTGATATAAATGCCAATAAGCGGGGGATAATTTTGTTTCGGGTCAGGTGAATGTAAGTGTGGAATATTCGCGATATTACAAAAAGCCAAGCGAGTGCTTGTAATGTTATTGTTTGTTGTGAAGTGACTATTGCGGTTAAACAAGCGGCATAAAACAGCACGGGTATTTCAAATAGATTGGAAAAGTTATTGGATGCTTGAATCAGTATGTCAGGAATATCTTTTGATTTATTTAGCTTGAAAACTCTGGGGTCAACAGCGCCCGCTTTGGACATGGTCACTCTCAACATAAATAAATATAAAGCTACGCCAATCGATAGTATTGCCATAACGAACATGGGGTAGAACACGATAGACTCCTTCAAAATCCAGAACGAAAGCAAGCCTAAACCATTCTTCATCAGGATAAAAAGCCTAAAACGCTGATTTATGCTCAACCACACACTATAATGGCCGCCGTTGTCGTTCATCTTTTAGACTAAAAACAGGGTAACTCCATGATTATCAAGCCAAAAGTTCGCGGATTCATATGTACCAACGCCCATCCACAAGGTTGTGCGGCCAATGTGCAAGAGCAAATTGCTTACACAAAATCCAAAGGCGCTGTCAGTGGCGCACCGAAAAAAGTATTGGTGTTGGGATGTTCAACCGGCTTTGGCTTGGCATCGCGTATTACCGCAGCGTTTGGCGGCGGTGCTGATACCCTGGGTGTCTGTTTTGAAAAACCGCCCACAGAAGACAGATGCGCAACAGCCGGTTACTACAATACTTCTGCATTTCATGACGCCGCTGCTGCAGCTGGCCTTTATGCTCACACTATCAATGGCGATGCGTTTTCCGATGCTTGTAAACAACAAGTAATCGATGAGATCAAAAAGCACATGGGCAAAGTTGATCTGGTGATTTACAGCCTGGCCTCGCCACGCCGTACCGATCCCAAAACCGGTGAAGTGTTTAACTCAGTGTTAAAACCAATTAATCAGGTTTATACCTCCAAAAATTTAAATACCGATACCTTGAAAATTTCCGAGTTGTCGATTGAGCCTGCCAACGAAACTGAAATTGCTCACACAGTGAAAGTCATGGGCGGCGAAGATTGGGAATTGTGGATGGATGCATTGCAAGCAGCGGGTGTGTTGTCTCAAGGTTGTAAAACGGTTGCCTATACTTATCTCGGTGATAAGTTAACTTGGCCAATCTATGGCAAAGCGACAATTGGTAAAGCCAAAGAAGATTTGGATCGCGCCGCCAAAGCGTTGAATAACAAAATGCAATCCTTAAACGGTGCAGCGAATGTTGCCGTGTTAAAAGCCGTTGTGACCCAAGCAAGTTCTGCTATTCCAATCATGCCTTTGTATCTCGCAATTTTATTTAAAGTCATGAAAGAGGGCGGTACACACGAAGGTTGTATTGAACAAATTCAACGTTTGTTCAAAGAGTGTTTGTATTCCGCGAATCCGCGTATTGATGACGCAGGCCGTTTCCGTGTTGACGAGTTGGAATTAAGTCGCGATGTGCAATCAAAAGTGGAAGCTATTTGGCCACAAGTTACAGAAGAAAATTTATTCGAATTAACCGACTTCAAAGGTTACAAGGATGAATTTTTACGTCTGTTTGGTTTTGGTGTCAAAGGTGTGGATTATGATGCGGAAACCACGCCTTTGGTGAAAACCAATTTTTGATAAAGACCCCACCCCAACCCTCCCCTTGCCAGGGGAGGGGGCAAGTTCCTCCCCCTGGCAAGGGGGAGGTTAGGAGGGGGTCAAAATTTCAATTATTGAGATAAATTGTGACCAAACATCTCAAAGCAACATTAGTCACTTTTCTTTTTTCCATTACCACCATAATGGTGTTCTTCCCTCTTTTTGTGTTGGCAATTTTTAAATTGCTGATTCCTTTAAAAACGCCGCGCAAGTTTATTCATCTGACGTTGGATTGGTGTGCGAGTCAGTGGATGTCGTTTAATAACTGGCAGCAAAAAATCTTGTTGCCAACGCAAATCCATACCGAGGGACTGAATGAATTGTCTAAAGAGCAGTGGTATTTGATGATCGCCAATCACCAATCCTGGGTGGATATTCTGGTGATTTTGCGTTTATTCAATGGTCGTATTCCCTACATAAAATTTTTTCTGAAGCAATCGCTTTTGTATATTCCGTTTATGGGATTTTGTTTTTGGGCGTTGGATTTCCCCTACATGCGTCGCTACTCCAAACAACAGCTGGAAAAAAATCCGGAGCTAAAAGGAAAAGATATTGAGCAAACGCGAAAGTCCTGCGAGGTTTTTCTACATAATCCGGTGACGATTATTAATTTTATGGAAGGAACCCGATTTACACCTAAAAAACATCAGCAGCAATCGTCGATTTATCGACATTTGTTGATGCCCAAGGCTGGTGGAGTGTCATTTGCTCTGGCTGCAATGAATGGCCAGCTCAAACAATTATTGGATTTAACCATTTATTATCCGCCTGCAATTCCAACCTATTGGCAATATGCTTCGGGTCAGGTTGATGCTATCGCTGTACATTTGCGTCGATTCGATATTGCAAATGAATTGATCGGCGATTATGCCAACGATCCTGTATTTCGAGAAAAATTCCAGGCCTGGGTTAATCAACTCTGGCAAGAAAAAGATCGGCGCCTGGATGTAATGGCGCAATTCTATCAATCAAAAAGTTGAATTATGTCATCACCTGAATTTTCAAAAAAATTGTTAATGCCTCAGCACTGGCCGTCCTGGTTTGGTTTGGTTAGTTGGTATTTAATTGCCCAATTACCTTATCCACTGCATTATTTTCTAGCAAAAATACTAAGCCCTTTATTGCATTTTAATAAAAAGCGTGTGCATCAGGCGCGTGTGAATTTGCGGCTATGCTTTCCTGAAAAAACCGATGCTGAGCGCGAACAATTATTGCGTGATAATTTATTTTCCACCGCTATGGCTGTTTTTGAAACGGGCATCGCCTGGTTCTGGCCCAAGTGGCGCTTGCGTCGATTATTTACCATCGAAGGATTGGAACATATTCAGCAGGCCCATGCAGAAGAAAAGGGCGCGTTGCTCTTAAGTTTGCATTTTACGACTCTGGATATTGGTAGTGCCATGCTGGGCCAATATGTGAGTTACGATGGCATGTATAAGCCTCACAAAAATCCGATAATGGACTACTGGCAAAAAAAACGTCGCGAGGCTTATTGCGAAGGCGGTATGGCGTTTAGTCGTGACAATGTGCGTGCGATGATCAGCCAATTGCGCAAAGGTCGTATGATTTGGTACGCGCCTGATCGCGACCTGGGTGAAAAAATGTCAGTGTTTGTTCCATTTTTTGGTGTACAAACCGCAACAGTCACTGCCACTGCGCAATTTGCTCGCATGGGACGCGCGAAAGTGATTCCCTTTTCACAATATCGATTGCCAGGCGCAAAAGGTTATCAGGTGGTGATTCATCCAGCTTTCGAAAATTTTCCTACAGATGATGAAATGGCAGATGCGCGTCGTGTGAATGAATTTATGGAGAATGAAATTTTGAAATGCCCGGAGCAATATTTTTGGGCGCAGCCGCGTTTTAGAACTCGTCCTGAAGGCGAAGCGAAAGTTTATTAGTGTCAATCGTAAATTTGTTTGCGCTTCCAGCTGTCTTTATCAACTGGCTTAACTTTGTCCCATTCTTTATTGGGCAAGCTGTTTTCCAATTCGGTTTTATCGGGGTTGTTTGCAGCCAATTCAGCTGCTTTTGTTTCCAGTTTTTGAATTATGGTTTCGAGTTGTGCTATCTGTTTGTCGAAAGCGCGCGAAACATTATCTGACACTAGTGCTTTGCGTGCGAGGCCAAAGTGGTGGATGGCCAATCGAACCTTGCCTACCGCCTGAGCCTGTTTGGCATTGGTTATGTGCCCATCCACCGCGGTTTGTAACATCAGCCGTTTAATCTGATCAACATAGGCCTCTGTTTGCACGGCATTCAGTTGTTGTAACTGTCCTTGCTGTATTACGTGTTTGAGAAGTTCTTGCAGTAATTGCCGGGCTTCGCGAATTTGCTGCGGGTTTTCCAACCTAACTCGATTTTGTTGTGATTGGTCCTTGAGTGCGTTGAGTTGGGATGTGTAGTGTGTAAGTTGATCCGGATGCGAAAGATCTTTTGGCTCAAGCCGCGAGAGTTGATCGCAGCAGTCGATGAGTGATCTGTAGAGCAATGCCATTAAGTCCTTTGATAGAAAACCAATCGGGAATCCGGTTGCCAAATCCCTGAAAGTGTTCCGGCGCGCTCGCAAAGCGGTAACCAATCGCTGATGCTGGATTCGGCGTTTTTCAATCGAATGGTTCAGAAATGAATAGCCAGCCAAGGCAATCACAAGGAGTAAAACAAGGGCGGCTACATAAACATACATAGGATTCGTAATTGCCTGCGAAAAAGAATAATTACGGTTTGAGTATAGCAGCTAAAAAAAACTCTATTGAAAAGCGCCACAAAATCCAAAAAGCGTTTGCAATTCAATATGCTGCGTTATTTATAGCCAGATAAAAATCCGCGAAAACTTGTTGACAGTGCAGGTGGTGCTACATAGAATGCGCCCCACTTCTGACGAGACAGATTTTTGTGTTGAAGCAGAAGGTCCGGGTCCCCTTCGTCTAGTGGCCTAGGACACTGCCCTTTCACGGCGGTAACAGGGGTTCGACTCCCCTAGGGGACGCCAAAAAGCGGGAATAGCTCAGTTGGTAGAGCATAACCTTGCCAAGGTTAGGGTCGCGAGTTCGAGTCTCGTTTCCCGCTCCAATCGTTTTACAGTTTTTGTTTTTCTGCACCTAGCAGAGTCCAATGTCCCCTTCGTCTAGTGGCCTAGGACATCGCCCTTTCACGGCGGTAACAGGGGTTCGAGTCCCCTAGGGGACGCCACTTTTTTGTACGGAGTGCGGGAATAGCTCAGTTGGTAGAGCATAACCTTGCCAAGGTTAGGGTCGCGAGTTCGAGTCTCGTTTCCCGCTCCAATCTCAAATATCCAAATTGAATCTTTTAATTGGCACTTGTCATTACAGTGTTTATAGTCCGCTCTGGTTTTTTCTCCGGTATTGGAGCCGTCTATGCCATCAGCTTTATCCATTCGCGATTTACGTAAATCCTACAACAATCAATTTGAAGCGTTAAAAGGTATTTCACTGGAAGTTCCTCAGGGGGAATTTCTGGCATTGCTCGGTCCTAACGGAGCGGGTAAATCTACGACTATTGGTATTATTAGTTCACTGATCAGAAAAACCTCTGGCAGTGTAGAGATTTTGGGTGTTGATATTGATAAGGATTTTTCAAAAGCCAAAAAACATTTAGGTGTAGTACCGCAGGAATTCAATTTTAATTTATTTGAAAAAGTCGAAGATATTTTAATCCAGCAAGCTGGTTATTATGGATTACCTGCCAAAGTTGCCCGTGAAAAAGTTGATTATTATTTACAACGATTGGAACTGACGGACAAACGACGCACACCCGCACGTATGTTGTCCGGTGGTATGAAGCGTCGTTTGATGATTGCGCGTGCATTAATTCATCAGCCACAACTATTGATACTCGATGAGCCGACAGCAGGCGTCGATATTGAAATTCGTCGTGGCATGTGGGACTTCTTACGCGAAATTAATGAGGCGGGCACTACTATTATTCTCACGACTCATTATCTGGAAGAGGCTGAAAATCTGTGTCGCCAGGTGGCGATTATTGATCGCGGTGAAATTATTCAAAACACCAGTGTTAAGCATCTCTTACAGCAGTTGGATAAAGAGACTTTTATATTGGATTTGGCCAGTGAAATTACTGAAGCACCGGTTTTGGGGCATTTCACATGTCGATTATTGGATGTTCACTCAATTGAAGTGGATTTACACAAGGGTCAGCATCTGAACGATTTGTTTGCTTTGTTGAATCAGCAATCGTTAGTTGTAAATAGTATGCGCAACAAATCCAATCGCCTTGAGGAATTATTTGTATCCTTGGTGCAAGCCAATAAACAAGGAGCCAATCATGCCGTTTAATGAACAGTGGATTGCGTTTATGACTATCCTGACCAAAGAAGTCAGGCGTTTTACTCGTATCTGGATTCAAACCTTATTGCCACCTGCCATTACTATGGCGTTGTATTTTGTTATTTTTGGTCACTTGATTGGCAGTCAAATTGGCAGCATGTCAGGTTTTAGCTACAGCGAATTTGTGGCGCCGGGTTTGATTATGATGGCAGTTATTACTAACTCATACGCCAATGTGTCCGCGTCGTTTTTTAGTGCAAAATTTCAACGTAGTGTTGATGAAATTTTGGTTTCGCCTACACCCAATTACATTATCGTGTTGGGTTATGTAATGGGTGGTGTTGCGCGTGGTTTGGCGGTGGGTTTAATTGTCACTGTTTTGGCCTTGGCATTTACCCAGTTACAAATTTCTCATGCATGGGTTACCTTTAGTATTATCTTTTTGACCGCGACTTTATTTTCATTAGCTGGTTTTATTAATGCGGTATACGCCAAATCATTTGATGATATTTCTATTATTCCAACTTTTGTATTAACCCCCTTAACTTATTTGGGCGGCGTGTTTTATTCGATCAGCTTATTGCCGGATTTTTGGCAAACAGTTTCATTATTTAATCCGATACTGCATATGGTGAATGCATTTCGCTATGGCGTATTGGGTATTACCGATACCTCACTGCTGATTGCGTTTATCGGTTTGTTCATTAGTGTGGTTATCTTATTTTGGGTCAGTTTGTTGGTAGTTGAGCGAGCCAAGGGCTTACGTAGCTAGCAAAAGACCCCACCCTAACCCTCCCCTTGCCAGGGGAGGGGACAGATTTCGCTCCGTTTTCGAAAAGATATTTAACATATGAAAGACAATTACAATCCATTAGGGCAAGCCACAATATATCCCTCGCAGTATTCACCGCAATTGCTATTCCCGATTGCGCGAGCGGAATCGCGGCAATCGCTAGGGTTGATGAGTAACGCACTATCTTTTAATGGGGTAGATTTGTGGACAGCCTATGAAATTTCCTGGCTGAATCAAAAAGGAAAACCACAAGTCGCCTTAGCAGAATTCAGCATTCCTGCGCTGAGCGACAACATCATCGAGTCGAAATCTTTCAAACTCTATTTGAATTCATTTAACCAAAGTCAATTTGATTCGGTCGACCAAATTAAAAAAATAATGCAAAAGGATTTATCCAAAGCTGCCGGGGCAGAAATTGCAGTGCAATTATCGGCCCTTGATCAAACGTCGTTACTGACTATTGAGCAGATTGACGGAATAAATCTGGATGAATTGGATATCAGTGTCGAACACTATCATCCTCATCCGGATTTGTTGCAGGTAAAGAGCGTGGTTGTACAGGAAAGAGTCTTTTCCAATTTATTAAAAACCAATTGTCCTGTGACCGGACAGCCTGATTGGGCAACGCTAGTTGTAGAATACACCGGTCAACAAATCGAGCATCAAAGTTTATTGGCTTATGTAGTCTCATTTCGTGAACATCAAGATTTTCATGAGCACTGCGTTGAGCGGATTTTTTGTGATTTGTTGAGTCGCTGTAAGCCGGAAAAACTAAGTGTTTATGCGCGTTACACGCGGCGAGGTGGTTTGGATATTAATCCTTATCGGTCAACCGAAAAGGATTATCAAATTAACTCAGGTCGATTGGTCAGGCAGTAACACAAACCCGGTTGTCAAAAATAAATTAGACAATCACTTTGTCCTTCAAGCGCGTAGCCGCTTTTTCAAGTGATTCGATCAGGCGTTGCTTGTCGTAATTTTTGACTTTGTCCAAATCCAGGTACATTGAAAAGCCATCTGCACGGTCTTCAAAATAACTTTGGTTCTTGCCTAATTCTTTGCGTAAATCCGCTACCTGATAGACTTTTATCGGCAGTGAAAAACCTTTCACATTAATTTCTCCTTTGTCGCGGCACATCACTGTATCTTTCACTAGCGACCAGGTTTCGTGCGAAATTAAAATTTCATCAGGTTCGGCGGCGGTTTCCAATCTACTCGCCAAATTCACTTGGGTGCCCAGTACTGTGTAATCCAAATGATTGGCAGTACCAAAAGTACCGACGGTGCAATAACCGGTGTTGATACCCATGCGTACCTGCAAAGGTTTTTTAATGCCTTGATTGAACCATTCCTGTTGCAAACCTTTGATGCGCTTTTTCATGGCAATCGCCATGGCAACACAAGCGGTGGCATCTTCTTTTACGCCTTTGCTGTTGGCATCACCAAATAACACCATAATGCCGTCACCCATAAATTTATCGATGGTGCCGCCATAATGGCCGACAATTTTTGACATTTCGGTTAAATATTTATTGAGCAAATCTGTCAGAGCTTCCGCTTCCATTTCTTCAGCTAATTGGCTGAAATCTTTGATGTCAGAAAAAAATATGGTGATGCGTTTACGTTCGGCTTGCAGGTTTTTGTCGTCACCACGATTAATGGCTTGCCAAACACTGGGCGGTAAATAACGGGATAATTTATACGCACGTATTTTGTGCCACTTTTGTTCGTTCTCGAGTTTTTGTTGTATTAAAGCTTGTTTGCGAAAACGCTGATGCATATAAATTGCGTAAACCAAAAAGTAAGTGGCCACGCCAATCAAACTGGCTGCACTGATTTGGATGCTGCCTGATAACACAAGTTTGGGTTTATGAATAATCAGGCTGATTAACACTCCAAGGGCAAAGGCGGTGTTGTCTTCCATTAATTTGCGTACACCACCGTTAATCAATGCATTAAACTGAATCATGGTTAAAAACATGATGCAGGGTAAAATGCTGAAATTAATTAATCCAAGCACTAGCCCAATTAAACAAGCATCGGCATAGGTTAACCAACGCGTGATAGTGATTAGTCTTTCTTGATCCCATTTACGTGTTAAATAATAAGTAGCATAGGCGTAGGCCAATAAAAACAGCATAGTGCCGGGAAACATCAGGCCGGGATTATCGAAATTGATAAAGGATGCAAGTGTGCCAAAAGCAGCGAAGCAAATGAGCGCACGAAAATAATATTGCTGTGTAGGGTTTTCCGTCAGGAGTTGCGCCTGTGGTTCGCTTTCTGTTGTTTTATCCAGGCTCATGGGATTTAACCTTGTCGCAGTGCTGATGGTTCCTGATAAATTGTATTCTCCGTCCGAGGAAAATAACTCTAGTGTAACTTTTTTCGAATGGCTAGTCTTTATTTCATCTTCAAAGCCAGGTAGCGCTCTTCCAGTTCTGCATATTGTTTTTGTAATGCCAGTAATTGTTGATTGTCTACTGCAGGACCAGATGAAGCCAAAGCTGGAACTGCATTGTTGATCATATCCAGCTGATCACGCAGGCGTTGATTTTCTTCTTCCAATGCTTCCATATTTTCTAACAGGTCCTTGCTTTCCAGAGTGAAGCTGTGAAGTGTATCTTTGATTTGCAGATTTTCTTCATCAAGTTGTTCGCCTTGGGTAATTAATTCTTCCTGCTCGGCAATTTTTTCATTAGCTTTAATTAATTCTTCTTCAAGTAGTTGTACGCAGGTGTCACTTTCCTGAACAAATCGGATTTGTCGTTGTAGTTGCTGCTCTAGTTCTTTGATGATTAATGTTTTTTGCTCATCCGAAGTGGCTTCTTCCAGTTTACGCTGTAAATTATTAATGACACGGTATTGGTCGGCCGCGACATTTCGTAATTTGACTATTTCCTCAGCCGCTCGTGGATCTTGTCGAATAATATTAATCTTTGTTGAGTACGGGTTATCTAATACGCCAGAAGTGTGTTTGATGGATTGACAAAAATCACAGAAAGTACATTGATATCCTGCAAGCAATTGTTGGTACTTATTTGGATCACTCATCTGCCCGGATAAAGCTAACAGCTGCGCATGGTAATCCTCGGAGTTGTGTTGTGCTGTATTCCACTGCGTTTCCAAATCGAAAAATAATTTTTTAAACTTTTCCAGATTTTCTACGCGCTTTTTGTAAGCTGATAATTCTTCCAGTAAATTTTGATTGGGTGAAGTTTGTAACAAAGGCTCCAGTGTTTGCTGGAATATACTCCAATAACTTTCACTATTCGGTTCTTCAGTCGTACCCAGTTCTTCGGCACGCAGAAACGCATAGCGTAACGCAGGAATGCGTTGATCCAAAGGGCCATCCAAGGGTTGCACAGCTGCTATATCGCCCTGATTACTGATATTGGCGAAATGTTTTTGTGTTACATCCAGCTGTTGGTTGAGATAAAATTTGTAACCTTTTTCAACCGCTTTCGGTGCAACAGGAATATGGTTGGCTTGTCGTATTTCTTTAATTAGTTCAAGTAATTTTTGTTGTTGTCGATCAATAATTTTTTTTTGCTTGCGCGAATAGAGAAAAACCACCAGCATGCCGATTAATAGCATCAGGTAAACTTCAGCAGCAACAATTAACAGGGTGGTAGAAACCTGCATTATTCAAAGAGTCCGCAAGACAATAGGCTTATAGGCTGCTGGAAGTATGGTATAGGTTTTCAACAATCACCAGTTTGTCCATTTGGGAGTATTTATGACGCCGCTTGAATCACTACAGCAACGCGTATCGGTCGGTAGATTGCAGGCCCCGGCGCCTGACGAAGTCCAGTTGAATGAAATAATTCGCGCAGCTGTTCGCGCAGCTGATCACGGCAATTTAACGCCCTGGCGATTTATCGCCATTCGCGACCAGGGGCTGGTCAAGCTGGGCGAATTGTTTGCAGAAGTTGCTGCAGTTCGTAAACCCTCGATTTCACCCGAAGAATTACAGCGTTTTAAATCCATGCCCTTACGCGCGCCTATGATCATAACCGTGATTGCCAAGGTGCAAGCGCATCCCAAAGTTCCGGCGCAAGAGCAGCTTTTATCCGCTGGAGCAGCAGCCCAAAACCTGATCAATGCTGCATTTATGATGGGCTTGGGCGCAGTCTGGCGAACCGGTGATATGGCTTATGATCCCTTGATCGAGCAAGCTTTGGGTTTGGCTGCGGGCGAACAGATAATCGGCTTTTTATATATAGGTACACCCAGCCAGGCGATGGGCAAACCGCCGACCAGAAACCCGGAAGATTTTTTATCTTATTGGCAATAATTCGCGTTGCGCTCCATCATCAGCTTGTGTACATTAGCGCCCCTTCGCAAACCCCATCAAGATGATGATTTGCCGAGAGTTTTTGGATTTTTTGTTTTACACGGTGAGGTGTCCGAGTGGCCGAGCCGGAGGCAACGCCCGAAGGGGCGGTAACGAGCACTCGTGCGACAAGGGAGTCGGAATTAAGTAAGAAAGTTTTTGTTTTACCGGTGAGGTGTCCGAGTGGCCGAAGGAGCACGCCTGGAAAGTGTGTATATCGCAAGGTATCGAGGGTTCGAATCCCTCCCTCACCGCCAATTGACCAAGTTGTGCATTCTCTAAGCTGTTGATTTTCAAGTTACAAAAACCTTAAGCAAGACAGAATTTTTTCTTGACGCTGATGGGTTGGCTCAATAGAATGCGCGCCTCTACGCACTCATAGCTCAGCTGGATAGAGTACTCGGCTACGAACCGAGCGGTCGGAGGTTCGAATCCTCCTGAGTGCGCCATATTAAAAGCCCATCAATTGATGGGCTTTTTCATTTCTGGTGAGTTTCTCTTAATTGATTTTAATTGAATGAAATTTCGCCTATTTATTCATATCCATCTTGATTTTATTTGAGCATTCAGGGATTTCGTATCAATCTCGTAAAAAGGATTGGTTTTTCTCTTATAACGTCATTGCCAAGTTTTGTTTCTTTGCTATACCAATAATCAAGCCCGACAAAACCCTCTGGATGATTAACAAGTGAGGCCGTAAGTGAAGATTCAAGAATTAATTGATAATGCCCAAAAACTCCCGAATGTGCCCAAGGTAGTACAGGAACTCATTGAGAGTTTTGGTAATGAAAATGTGAATAATGATGAGATCGCCAAAAAAATTGGCAGCGATCAGGTGCTAACCGCCAAATTATTGCGCGCGGCTAATTCAGCGCATTATGGTGGTAATCGAAAAGTGGGCACTGTCAGCGATGCAGTATTTTTATTAGGGTTTAATGCGGTGCGAACTTTGGTTCTTGCATCGGGTATGACTGGCGCATTTAAAGCGCCGGAAGGTTTTGATATTAAAAAATTCTGGCATGACAGTTTTGCTGTTGCCAGCACAGCAAAATGGTTGGCTCGATTCTCTCATGATGATGTCGAAACTGTATTTACCTGCGGCATGATTCACAATATTGGCGAGTTGTTAATTCATATATTGATGCCAAACGAATGCAAAGAAATTCAAAAGTTAGTGGATAAAGGCGCGCGCAATAGTGAAATTGAAAAAAATGTATTGGGATTTAATTTCCCTGAAGCAGGCGCGGAGTTGGCTAATCGCTGGAAATTTCCTCAACAGATAGTCGAAGGTATCCGCTATCAGTTAAATCCCGTTGCAATAAACCCGCTGCCGCGTTTTGCCGCAATAATTCATATTGCCGATTATATAGTTCACATGAATGAAAAGGGTGATAATACTGCGTTGTTGGCGGATTTTCCGAATGAATTGGCGACTCAACTCGGTATCAATTTGGTTAAGATGCTGGAACGAATTGAAGAAACCAAAGATTTGGTTGGCGGTTTTGATAGCTTGCTGGATTAACTTTTTCAGTTAAAGATTCAAAAGACCCATCTGCTCAACAAAGGCCTGCTCGATTTCATCCGGTAGGCTTTTGCGTTTAATGTTTTCGAAAAAAATTACGGCTTCCGGATAATTGCGACTTAAATACATTAACCATTGTTTCACCCGGTTGCCGCAATTGCGCTCGTGATAAAGCGGCGTTGTAAAACGATAATACTCATAGAGCATTTTGCATATTTCTGCCCAGGTCATGATTTTGCATTCTTCTTTTTTTAACGCTGCTTTAATTTGGCGAGCTAAATCCGGACGAGCAATTAATCCTCGTCCTAACATCACATCATCACATTCCGATTCTTCGCGGCAACGAAAATAATCCTCAACTGACCAAACCTCGCCATTGGCAATAACTGGAATTTTTAATTGCTGACGAATTTTTGCAATGTAACTCCAGTAAGCTGGTGGTTTGTAACCATCCGCTTTTGAGCGTGCATGCACAGTGAGTTCCTGCGCGCCTGCTGCTTCAACAGCATTGGCGTTATCCATGTAGGTTTCGCGATCCATATAGCCCAGGCGAATTTTTGCAGACACGGGGATTTCACTGGGCACAGCATCGCGTACAGCCTTAATAATGGAATAGACCCTGTTGGGAGTTTGCAACAAACAAGCGCCGCCTTCGTGGGCATTCACGGTTTTTGCGGGGCAACCAAAATTCAAATCGATGGATTTTGCTCCGTATTTGACAAGTTCCTGCGCGTTAATCGCCATAAATTCGGGATTACTGCCCAGCAGTTGTACTTTAACGGGCACACCTGACGGCGTTTTGCATTCGGTTTCCAGCTCTTGTGCAAATTTATAAAAAATTTTATAGGGCAGTTTTTGATCGGTCACACGAATAAACTCGGTGACACAACCATCGAGTCCGCCAATTGCGGTGAGTAGATTGCGTACATGATGTTCTACTACTCCCTCCATGGGGGCTAACATAATTCTCATAAGTATCCTGATACAGAAAGCTTTATACTGGCGGCCATATTAGCAAAGACAGTTTTATAAACCGAGGCGGCTTGATGACCAATCTCCCATTTACCGAGTTACTGACCCATCCATCCCTATTGCGAGCTACTGAAATAGCTGGTTTTGACCTTGCGACCGAAGTGCAGACTCAGGCAATTCCGCGCATTCTGGCAGGTCAGGATGTGATGGTCCAATCCAAAACCGGTAGTGGTAAAACGCTCGCATTTTTGTTGCCATCAATCGAAAAGTTATTGACGCAAACCTCATCTAATCCCCTTAGCACCCGTATGTTAATTTTGACTCCGACTCGCGAGCTAGCTCGGCAAATTCTCAAAAACGCACAAGCATTTTTGCAATTTACACCTTTAAAAGTTGGCATGGTAAGCGGTGGTGAAGAATTGAAATATCAAAAAGCCATGCTGCGCAAAAATCCTGAAATACTGGTCGCGACACCGGGGCGTTTGGCAGAACATATTGCTCATAACTCCACCGATTTTTCGGGCTTGGAAGTTCTGATTCTGGATGAAGCTGATCGAATGATGGACATGGGATTGCACGAAGATTTGGTCAAAATTGTTGCCAAATGCTCCGCTGAAAAACAAACGCTGTTGTTTTCGGCCACGCTTGATCAAAAAAATATTCGTCAGTTAATTCAGGATGTCATGGGTAGCAGGCGTGCTGAAAAAATTGTGGTGGATGATGCCCCCAACCCAATTATTCATCAGATGATTTTGAGTGATGATAACGGTCACAAAAATAAATTATTGTTGTCTTGTCTTGAACGAGTTCCCCATCAAAAAGCCATAGTCTTCGCTAACACCCGTGCGCGAGTTGATGAATTAAACGGATTGTTAAAAAAACATGGTCACAATGTCAGTTTGTTGCACGGTGAAATTACTCAGGATGAACGCAAAAAATTTCTGGACCGTTTTCGCAACGGTAAGACCAGTGTGTTAGTGGCGACTGATGTTGCGGCGCGTGGTCTGGATATAGAAGCGGTGGAATTGGTCATTAACGTGGATATGGCCTATTCCGGCGATGAATATCTGCACAGAGTCGGCCGCACTGGTAGAGCAGGGCAGGCAGGTTTAGCTATTACCTTTGTTACAGCGAAAGATTGGAATCTAACAAAAGGTATAGAGCGTTATTTAGGTTTGCAGTTGGAAAAAACGGAAATGCCGGGACTCACTGCAGCCTATAAAGGCCCTGAAAAACTTAAAGCCTCGGGCAAGGCCGTTGGAATTAAAAAGAAAGTCGACAACAACAAAGAAAAAGCGCCGACGAAAAAAGTGAAGGAAAGAGCGAGGGACAAAAAAAATATAGGGAAACGTCGTCAGCCGTCAAGCCCTGATGTTGAAAATAAAATACAAGATGGTTTTGCTCCACCGAAAAAGAAGCTGGTTAAAAAAGTTGAACAACTGGATGATGATCAGGATTAAAAAAATTGTTTGACCTGGGTTTTAAATGAGCCTAGTATCAGTTCAAGGACGAATTTTGGTTGTAGCCCGCCAAATCAAATGGGCTTTCTCTTGTGAATGATGGGAGGTGTTTACACAAATAATCCTCAATCAGTTTGCGACTTGGTGTTAAACAGTGGCAGCTTCATCAGCTGTGAGTGTTAATCAAAATCACAAGGGGACGCATATGGCGAAAAAATCGCACGCCAGACGTAATCAAGGCAACAACGATTTTTGCAACGATAATTTCTACAAAGATTCGCAGGATGAATACAAACGTGCGGGACATTCTTCTCGCCACAAGTCGTCGCGACGGTCTACGCGAAATGACGACAACATCATCGAAATCAAATCCCGTTCCCAACAACTTGAAACAGCTTACTCTCCACCTCGCTCTGCCCAACCCCTCCGCGCTAAAACCAAAGCCCAACAAGAATACATCAATGCTATTAACAGTCATGCACTGACCTTCGGAATTGGTCCTGCAGGTACTGGTAAAAGTTATTGTGCCGGTGCTTTGGCTGCAGAAGCTTTGGAGTCAGGGCGAATCGAACGCATTATTTTGACTCGACCTGCTGTTGAGTCAGGGGAAAGCCTGGGCTTTTTGCCGGGCGATATGGATGAAAAATTCTCAGTCTATATAGATGCCTTTCGCGATATTCTGAATGAGCGCTTGGGTGCTGGCACAGTGGACTATTGTTTGCGTCACGGCCGCATAGTGGCCGCCCCCTTGGCCTATATGCGGGGTAAAACCTTCAACAGCAAAACCTTTGTGATTCTGGATGAAGCGCAAAACACAACGCCCGCGCAAATGAAAATGTTTCTGACGCGTATAGGCGAAGACTGCAAGGTCGTGATCAATGGCGATATCAACCAAAGCGACATTCGCGGGCCCAATGGGTTGGCTGATGCCGTCGATCGTTTGAGTGATTTACCCAATGTTTACGTCCATGAATTCGCCAGAGAGGATATAGTGCGAAGTGGTCTGGTTCGCGACATTATTGATCGTTATGAAATGCCCGAATAAATCGCAGCTCATTTCGAAGGCCAGACTCGTCTGGCCTTTTTTATGTCGATAAACTTTACTCAGGATGAGACTGACGACATTTTGACTTGTTTGATTATCCGCAGGCTTGTCGTTGTTTGTGACAGATGAACTGGTTTTTAGAGCAGTTTGTGATGTTTTCTCCGGTCTTTATAAAATATGTGATGCTCATCACATATTGTGGCTGCAATGGCACGGATTTTGAAAATAAGCACTCAGTTAGAATAAGTAGTTGGTGTTCAGGCGCTCTTTTATTACTTAAAAGTTATTAAAAAGAGTTCAAATTAATTCATTTACTGGATCGGCGAATGTTGCAACGTTTTGGTTTCCCTCGAATCGGTACCGCTCTTGTCAGTTTGATCTTATCGGCGAGTTTCACCCCGGTCGCTTTTGCCCAGGATGCTGTCCTGGCGAGTGAGTCCAGCAAATCGGTATTGCAGGAAACGGTCACTCAAGCCATCAATTACAACCCTGAAGTTCTCGCCAGCTGGCATGATTTTCTAGCCGCACGTCAGGATGTCAGAGTCGCCAAAGCAGGTTATTTGCCGTCAGTCGATTTAAGTGCTTCCGTTGGCTCACGCAAACGTGATTACGATGGTCGCGATAATTACTCAGCCAATCAAGGCGAAATCAGCTTGACGCAGAACTTGTTCAACGGTTTTAGAACACTGGGTCAGGTTGAACATTTTGATAGCATCAGTTTGGTGAAATATTACCAATTGTTGGATACGCTCGAGCTAACTGCGCTTGAAGCTGTGCGTGCTTATCAAGATGTGGTTAGCAATCGCGAATTGGTTCGTTTGGCTCGCGAAAATTACACTAAACATCGTGATGTTTATGGGCAGATCGAGCAGCGCGTTTTGTCAGGCGTAGGTCGCCGTGTTGATTTGGAACAGGTTGCGGGTCGTTTGGCGTTGGCGGAAACTAATTTATTAACCGAAGCTTCCAATTTGCATGATGTGACAGCTCGCTATTTGCGAATTGTGGGTCAATTACCACCAGAAACTTTACCCGTAACTGATCTCGCCAAAGCGGATTTGCCTGACAGTATTCGCGATGCTTTGTTATTGGCTTACAAAGGTAATCCCGGATTTCATGCTGCGGTAAAAAATATTTCGGCTGCTCAAGCGCAAGTTAAAATTGAACGCTCCGGATATTATCCAAAAGCCGAATTGAGAGCTCGCCAATCTACCAGTCGTAATTTAAATGGCTTTGATAATCGTGTTGATCCTGATCCCTACGGTGATGAAACCGCAGTTGAATTGGCGCTGACTTACAATTTGTATTCGGGTGGTTCTACTCGTGCGTCAGTTCGTCGTTCGCTTGAACAAGTCAATCAGGCAAAAGATTTACGCGATAAAGCTTGCGTGGATTTACGTCAAACCACACAAATTGCTTACAACGATGCACATCGTATCGCTGAACAATTAACATCGCTGGATCAACATCGTCGTTCCAGTGACAAGGTTCGTACTGCTTACAGCGAACAATTTAATATTGGTCAACGTACCTTGTTGGATTTGCTGGACGCAGAAAATGAATTTTTTGAATCCAGCCGTTCTTACACCAAAGCGCAAGCTGATCTCGAAATTGCCTACGCGCGTTCACTCGCGGCTATGGGTAATTTATTGCCCGCCGTTGGTTTGGTGCGCGATAACATCGGTATTTTGCACAACATTAAAGTGAATGATGATTTGAATCTGGGCGAATCTGCTTGCCCTGATGTGTCGCCGGTAACGCTGGATCGCAACAGTTTAATCACCGAGCTTACACCGCTGTCGGCGGATGCGTTGTTTGATACCAACAGTTCAAAACTAAAACCGGAATCCACCGCGCGTTTGGATGCATTGATTGCCAGTATCAAGGCCAATGACAAAGTGGTGTCGATTGATATTGTTGGTCATACCGATAGTACAGGCAGCGATGCATTGAATCTTCCATTATCGAAAGCGCGAGCTAATGCAGTGCGTGATTATTTTGTGTTGAATGGGCTTGAATCTATTCCAATGACAACTGATGGGCGAGGTGCATCTGAACCGGTTGCGGACAATGCCACCGAGGTCGGCAAAATGACCAATCGTCGAGTTGAAGTGATGGTTTCGCGTCGCAAGTAATCTGTGAAACTAAAAAGCGCATCAGAATCCATTCTGGTGCGCTTTTTTATTCAATAAAAACTTAAAATAAAATTTTTATATTTAATCTTGGTTGACTACACTTTCAGCAGATTTCATTCCGATCTGAGCAAGAGGCAATGCATGTCGCAAGAGCAATATTCTGAAGCAAACAAAAATGGGCAACCCAAAAGCAGTTTGCTTGAATCTTTGGTGATTGTGGCAAGAAGCCAAGGTAGTACGGTTACCTTGACGTCTTTAACTGCAGGCCTGCCTGTAAATTCTACTTTAACCCCGGCAATTTTTTCGCGCGCTGCACGCCGGGCTAATTTAACCAGTCAGTGGGTTCAGCGTGATCTCGAAAAACTCAACGCTGCATTGTTTCCTGTAATTCTGTTGCTACAGGATGATCAGGCTTGTGTGTTGCAGTCGCTCGATATGACAACACAGAAAGCGCGGTTGGTATTCCCGGAGTTGCCAGATTCGCTAGTTGATCTATCACTGGATGAGCTCAAGCAGCGTTATACCGGGCGTGCAGTTTATGCGCGACCTATAGAACGTTTCGATGCGCGCGCAGCGGAAGTCAGTAAACAACATAAAGGCCACTGGTTTTGGCAACTGATAGCAGATTATAAATATCTCTATCGCGATATCTTATTGTCAGCCTTGTTGATTAATATTTTTGCCTTAGCTGCGCCGTTATTTACCATGAATATTTATGATCGGGTTGTTCCCAATCAGGCAACCGATACGCTCTGGGTGCTATCCATCGGCATGTTGATTGCAATTTGTGCCGATCTGGTTTTGCGTTTAATTCGTGCCTGGTTTATTGAATTGGCGGCGAGTCGAATGGACGTGAGTTTGTCCGCGACGATTATGGAGCGAGTTCTGGGCATGAAAATGTCACATCGCCCGCAATCAGTCGGTTCGTTTGCAGCGGGTTTGCAATCCTTTGAATCCATTCGTCAATTTGTCAGCTCGGCAACTTTACTTGCTCTGGTTGATTTACCTTTTGTATTGATATTTGCACTGGTGATTTTGCTGATCTCCTGGCCGTTGATTTTCCCCATTTTATTGGGCGTGTTATTGATGGTGATTTATACCGCCGCTGTGCAGAAAAAAATGCACCAGTTATCTGACGCTTCCATGCAAGCCAGTGCACAACGCAACGCAATTTTGATTGAAAGTTTAAGCAGTATTGAAACACTGAAAACTTTGGTAGCCGAAGGCCGCATGCAAAGCGTGTGGGAAAAAGCGGCACTGGTTGCATCCCGCATTGGTGTGAAAATGCGTTTGCTGTCCAATTCTGTTTCAACCGGTACTTTGTGGTTGCAGCAATTTATTTTAATCATGGTGATGATTGCAGGCGTTTACCTGATTATTAATGGTCACCTGACACAAGGTGGATTAATTGCCTGTTACATGCTGGCATCTCGCATCATGGCGCCGGTGTCGCAAACTGCAGGGTTGATGATGCAATATCATTCAGCCGCAACGGCATTAACCGCCTTGAATCAAATTATGGAAAAACCGATTGAGCGCCCGGATGATCAACAATGGATTAGCCGCCCGCATTTGCAAGGTGCAATTGAATTTAAAAATGTTCACTTCCGTTATGCCGATGAAGATCGCGATGTGTTGCGCGGAATAAATTTTTCTGTGCAACCCGGTGAGCATGTCGCGATTTTGGGGCGAAATGGTTCCGGAAAAACCACGCTGGAAAAATTAATTGCCGGTTTATATCAACCTCAATCAGGCACCATTTTGGTAGATGGTATTGATATTCGACAAATTGATCCGGCCGAGTTGCGCCGCAACATAGGTTATGTTGCACAAGAAGTAGATTTATTTTTTGGCAGCCTGCGCGACAATATTGCCATGGGAATGCCGCAAGCCTCCGACGAAAAAATTCTGGAAGCGGTTAAACTAAGTGGGCTCACGGATTTTGTAAATCAACATCCGCTCGGGTTGGCTATGCCAGTGGGTGAGCACGGTAAATTATTATCCGGTGGTCAGCGTCAAAGTGTGACGCTCGCAAGAGCCTTATTAATCGATCCACCGATTTTATTAATGGACGAACCCACCGGCTCAATGGATCACACCAGTGAAGAAGAATGCAAACGTCGCATTCAGGAATTTGCCAAAGGCAAAACCATGGTTGTGATTACCCACCGCACCTCGTTATTGGAATTAGTGAATCGCATTATTGTGGTCGACGCCGGAAAAATTGTGGCCGATGGTCCAAAAGATCAAGTGGTCGAAGCTCTGCGTCAAGGCCGTATCGGGAGGGCATCCTGATGGCTGATGCAAAAAATAAATACCAAATCTGGTTTGAAAAAATTGGTCGCTGGTTGGATAAATTGGGCATTCCAGCCAGTCGTTTTATTGAAAAGATGTTTGCACGCTGGTTGTCTTTTCAAGATATTCAACAGCGTGACTGGGTTACCGAAGCCGATTGGGCGCGTTTGCAACAGGAACCAGTGAAAGCACAGTTTTTATTGCGTGTTATCGCCTGGATTTGTTTGATTTTATTGATTTGGGCGGCCTTTGCAAAAATTGATGAAGTGGCACGCGGTGAAGGTAAGGTTATTCCCTCATCACAATTGCAAGTGGTGCAATCCTTTGATGGTGGTGTTGTGCAAGAAGTTTTGGTTAAAGAAGGACAAATAGTCGATAAAGGCGATTTGTTGTTGCGCATTGATCCCACCCGTTTTATTTCTACCTTTCGAGAAAATCGCGCGGAGTTTTTATCGCTGCAAGCAAAGGCGGCACGCTTGCAAGCTTTAACCTCCAATGTGGATTTTCAATTGCCTAAAGGTTTGGCTGAAGAATCGCCGGATATTGCACAGCACGAAGCGAATTTATACGCATCCAACCGCAAAGAACTCGATGAACAATTAAGTATTGCCAGGAGTCAGCTCACGCAACGTGAAGAAGAATTAAATGAAGTGCGCGCAAAATTGACACAGGTCTCACGTGCATTGGATTTGGCACAACAGGAACTAAATGTCACTCGTCCGTTGCTAGCCAGTGGTGCTATATCAGAAGTTGAAATTTTGCGATTGGAAGGTGAAGTATCCAATGCAAGAGGTGAGAGAGAGCAAGCACTTGCACAAGAACAGCGTTTGATTTCTGCGATAGATGAATCGCAAAGTAAATTGCGCGAAACCGAATTGCTGGCGACCAACAAGTGGCGAGCAGAATTGTCTGAAGTGCTTGGCAAAATCGCATCGCTCAGTGAAACCAGTACTGGTCTCGCAGACAAAATTAAATACGCTGAAATTCGTGCGCCTGTGCGCGGTACAGTACAGCGTGTATTTACCAATACTGTAGGTGGTGTGGTGCAACCAGGCCATGAAGTGATTGAGATGGTGCCGCTGGATGATCAATTAATTATTGAAGCAAAAGTATCACCTAAAGATATTGCTTTTTTACATCCAGGTCAGGAAGCGATTGTTAAATTTACGGCTTATGATTTTGTGATTTATGGCGGTTTGCGTGGTAAGGTTGAACACATCAGTGCTGACACAATTACGGATGAAAAAGAAAGAACTTATTACATAGTGCGTGTGAGAACTGATCGCGCCGGTTTTGATCCAAGTCTGCCGATTATGCCAGGCATGATGACTCAGGTTGATATACTCACTGGCAAGAAAACGGTGCTGGCCTATTTGCTTAAACCTGTGCTGCGCGCCAAAGAAAATGCGATGACCGAACGATGAAGCGTCACTTTTTTATTGCTCCCGATTTTATTGAGTCACCGCGTTGGTTGCAGGCATTTCCAAATGCAGTCGTCACCGCTCGATTTCCTGATGATTTACAAGCAGAGGATTGCTGTTGGTGTTATTTGCAAGACATCAATCTGCTATCAAAAAATCTTCAACAATTACCGGCAGGTGTCACTTCAATTGTGATGACTGCCAATGAAAATTTTACAGAGGCGCGACAATTGCTGGCGCAAGGTGCGAGCGGTTATGTGCACTATCTGGCAGTGCCGCAAGTGCTGTTGTCTGTCGTGGATGCAATTAAATCCGGTGGCATTTGGTTAGGTGCTGATTTAATGCGGCAATTGATGTTGTCCAGTGCAAAATTATTTGAAACAGCCGAAGCCAGCAGCGCATCGGATGCCATCAATGATGAAAACGAGCGTCGCCTTTCTGTATTAACCGAGCGCGAGCGTGCAGTGGCTGATCATGCGGCACAAGGCAAAACTAATAAAGAAATCGCTCGTGATTTGGGCATCACTGAACGCACAGTGAAAGCTCATTTGGGTTCAGTCTTCGAAAAATGCCAAATACGCGACCGTTTGCATTTGGTATTGGTGATGTCAGGCAAACATTAATCGTAAACTTTTTCGTCACCTCGATTTTATTTTTCTCTTTTTTCTCTGTATTTCCAGTCATAAGAAATCATAAAACTGGTTTTTTAGTTCTATTGTCCGTTAGTCCAATAGCGGTATTTACCCGCTGCTCTAAAATTCGGTAAATCCCAAAATTGGGAACTCCTTCACATTTCTATTTCCAACTGGAGCCACTTATGAGCCAAGCCGTTGCAACTGTTGCCTTCTTACAAGGACAAGCCTGGGCTAAAAGCCCTGATGGTAGTTTGCGCCCACTGAGGGTTGGCAGCGTCTTAAATGACGACGAAATCCTGGTCACTGCACAGGGCGCAAAAGTTGAACTGGACACAGGTGATGGTCAGTTGCTGGCAGTCCAGGGTGGGCAAGAAGTTGCGATGAATCGCGATCTCAACAATGACACGGCTACATCCGCTGACGAAGCCTTATTGTCTGATGCTTCAGTACAAGAGGCGCTAACTGTATTAGAGCAGGGCGGTGATTTGACCACCGATCTCGAAGAAACCGCTGCCGGTAATGCAGGGGGTGGTGCGAGTGAGGGGCATAGTTTCGTTCAGTTGGCTCGCCTTATGTTGGATCCCCTGGGGGGGCAATCCTTCGATTTTGATCAGGCTTCTGTTGATGCGGTGGGTAGTCAGCGTTTGGATCTGGATCCGCCCCACAATAACTCACCAGAAGTGGCGGATCAACAATTCGTATTTGATGAGGACACGGTATTCACCGGTCAAATCATCGCGACCGACGTCGAAAACGATACGCTCACTTACTCAGTCTTAACTGCACCGCTCAACGGTGTGTTAGCGCTTGACCCAATTAGCGGCAGCTTCACTTTTACACCCAATGAAAATTACAACGGCGCTGACAGTTTTGTCGTGACCGTAACCGATGCTGCTGGCAATAGTGTTAACACCACCATCAGCTTAACGATCAACGCAGTTAACGATGCCCCTGTCAGTAGTGCGCAACCAGTTGTGACTAATGAAGACACACCAGTCACAGGTCAAGTTGTTGCAACTGATGTTGAAAATGATGTGTTGAGTTTTGCTGTATCAACCAATCCTGCAAATGGCACTGTGACAATTAATGCAGCCACTGGCGAATATCAATACACGCCCAATCCAAACTTTAACGGTGTGGATAGTTTTGTCGTCACAGTATCCGATGAGCAAGGTGGTACCACTACATCTGTTGTGAGTGTGACTATTAATCCGGTTAACGATGCGCCGGTTGCAACCAATCAGAATTTAACCGTTGCAGAAGATACGCAACTCAACGGACAAATTGTTGCGTCGGATGTTGATAACGACCCACTTTCTTACACACTGAACACTGCACCGGCTAATGGCAGTGTGATGTTGAATCCCAATGGCAGTTTCACTTACACACCCAATACTAATTACAACGGCAACGATTCATTTATTGTCACAGTCAGCGATGGTTTTGGTGGCGTAACTACCAGCACCATTACAATTGCAGTCACACCAGTGAATGATGCACCGGTTGCAGCTAATCGCACCCTGAGTGTTGCAGAAGATACACAAGATGCCGCATTAAATATTGCAGCACCTACCGATGTTGATGGCGATACATTAACGATTACGGTTGCCGGTTTACCCAGTGTTGGCAGCGTAACGCTTGCTGATGGAACGCCCGTTACTAACGGACAAGTATTAACGATTCAACAACTCACCAGTTTGCGTTTTGATGCACCAGCGAATGTAAATTCAATCGAAACCGGTTTGTTTCAATATTCAGTGAGTGATGGTCAGGAAACTGTGATGGGTACTATCACCATCAACGTTACTCCTGCAAATGATGCGCCTGTGACTTCCAATCAAACCATTACAACTGATGAAGATGTCGCTTACAACGGACAAATTGTCGCGACTGATATTGATGGCGATACCTTAAGTTATTCAATTAACACTACGCCAACCAATGGCGCTTTGAGTTTGAATCAGGCGACTGGTGAATATGTTTATACACCCAATGCCAATTACAACGGCAGCGATTCATTTTCTATTTTAGTGAGTGATGGTCGCGGTGGAATTGTGACATCGGTTGTAACTGTTGGTGTTACACCAGTAAATGATGCACCGGTTGCGAATAATGATTTGGCATCAACGCCGATCAACACTGCTGTTGTGATTAATGTGCGCGCAAATGATGCTGATGTCGATAATCTGCAAACCGATTTGGTTGTGAGCAATCCACAAGTTGATCCTGCACAAGGTACTGCAACTGTAGATGCTCAAGGTCGCGTGGTATTTACACCCGCGCTGAATTTTTCTGGCGTTGCCAATATCACTTACACATTAACTGATCCAGCTGGTTTGAGTTCAACCGCAACTGCCACTGTTAATGTTGGCGTGAACACTGCGCCAACCGGTGCAGACAATATCATCACACTGAATGAAGATGGTGCTCATACATTTGCAGCCAATGAATTTGGTTTTGCCGATGCTGATGCAGGCCAAACCCTCAATGCAATTCGTATCGATACATTGCCAACAGCCGGCAGTTTGACTTTAGGCGGCGTTGCAGTCACTGCAGGCCAAATTATTCCGGTTGCATCAATTGGCAATTTGGTTTTTACACCAGCCGCTGATGCAAATGGAATTAATTACGCGAATTTCACTTTCAGTGTCCAGGATTCTGCAGGCGCATTTGATGCAACACCCAATTCAATTCAATTGAATGTAACTGCGGTGAATGACGCACCGGTTGCGCAATCAACCAATTTAACGGTTGCTGAAGATGCCGCTGTTATCACCGGTAATTTTGTTGCGACTGACATAGATGCAGGCGCAGTGCTGACTTATGCAATTAATGTCGCTGCGCCTGCTGGATTTAGCTTTAATGCAAACGGCAGTTACAGCTTTGATGCAAGCAACGCTGCCTATCAATCATTGGGTGTTGGTCAGTCAACAGTTCTCACTATTCCTTACACAGTGACCGATGATCAAAGCGCAACATCAACAGCGAATTTGGTAATCACTGTAACAGGTACTAATGATGCGCCCGTTGCACAGGCTTCATCATTTACTGTTGCTGAAGGTGCGGCTGTTATAAATGGCAATGTGAATGCAACTGATATAGATGCGAATGCAAGTTTGACTTATGCATTAAATAATCCCGCACCAGCAGGCTTAATTTTTAATGCAAACGGCAGTTATTCGTTTGATCCAACCAATGCTGCTTATAATTCATTGGGTGTTGGTCAATCCGTTGTGTTGACTATTCCTTACACGGCGACTGATGATCAAGGTGCAAGTTCTACCGCAAATCTGGTGATAACAGTAACGGGTACCAATGATGCCCCCATCGCACAACCAGCAGCATTTACTATTGCAGAAGACGCAGCAGTTTTCAGCAGTTCGGTTGTTGCAACTGACATTGATGCTAACGCAAGTTTGACTTACGCGTTAAATAATCCAGCACCCGCTGGTTTGGTTTTCAATTCAAATGGCAGCTATACATTTGACCCATCCAACACCGCTTATCAATCATTGGGTGTAGGTCAATCAACAGTTCTCACTATTCCCTACACAGTCACTGATGATCAAGGTGCAACCTCTGTCGAAAATTTAGTGATCACTGTGACAGGTACCAACGATGGCCCGGTAGCAACTGATGATGTTGCATCCACCGCAATTAACACAGCAGTTGTGATTGATGTTCGCGCAAACGATTCTGATGTAGATAATTTGCAAACTGATTTGGTTGTGAGCAATCCACAAGTTGATCCTGCACAAGGTGCTGCAACTATAGATGCACAAGGTCGCGTGGTCTTTACACCGGCGTTGAATTTCTCCGGAGCAGCCACAATTAATTACACAGTGACGGATCCATCCGGTGCACAAGATACTGGTGTGATCACCGTAACTGTAGGCAACAATACTGCACCAACCGGTGCAGATAATGTCATCACCTTAAATGAAGACGGTTCGCACACATTCGTCGCAAGTGAATTCGGTTTTGCTGATGCGGATGCATTGCAAACATTTAGTGCAGTTCGCATTGATTCATTACCTGCTGCAGGCAGTTTGACTTTGGGTGGTGTTGCAGTCACAGCAGGACAAATTATTCCTGCTGCTTCCCTCGGTACTTTAGTATTCACGCCAGCGTTGAATGCAAACGGAAATAATTACGCGAATTTCACATTTAGTGTTCAGGATTCTGCCGGTGGTTTTGATGCGGTACCTAACACAGTGCAATTTAATGTTGTTGCCGCTAACGACGCACCAACCGTTTCAAATATCATTCCCGATCAAAACGCAACAGAAGATTCTGCATTCAATTTCCAATTTTCGTCCAACACATTTAATGATGTTGATGGCGATGTATTAACTTACACCGCACAATTGGCCGGTGGCGGGGCATTGCCAAGCTGGTTGAGTTTTGATTCTGTAACTCGCACATTTAGTGGCACACCAACTAATGGTGATGTCGGCAGTATTTCGATTGACGTGATTGCAAGCGATGGTACAACAACTGTTACTGATACATTCAATTTGATAGTCGCAAATGTTAACGATGCTCCCACGTTGGATAATGTAATTGCAGATCAAAATGCAACAGAAGATTCTGCATTTACTTTCGTAGTCCCTTCAAACAGTTTTAGTGATGTTGATCTTGGTGATGTGATTACTTACAGCGCGCAATTAGTGGGCGGTGGTACATTGCCCAGCTGGTTAAGCTTCGATCCTGCTACGCGCACTTTCAGCGGCACACCTGCAAATGGTGATGTAGGAAATATTTCGGTCCAAGTGATTGCAACCGATATCGCGGGTGCAACTGCATCGGATAGTTTCACGATTTCAATTGCCAACACCAACGATGCTCCAACCGTTTCAAACCAAATTCCCGATCAAATCGCAACAGAAGATTCTGCATTCAATTTCCAATTTGCATCTAACACATTCGCTGATGTTGATGGCGATGCATTAACTTACACCGCACAATTGGCCGGTGGTGGGGTATTGCCAAGCTGGTTGAGTTTCGATTCCGTAACTCGCACATTTAGTGGCACACCAACCAATGGCGATGTAGGTAGTATTTCGATTGACGTGATTGCAAGCGATGGTACAACAACTGTTACTGATACGTTCGATATCGTAATCGGTGGTGTGAACGATGCTCCAATCAACACAGTTCCCGCTGCAATTACAATGAACGAAGACACCACTCAAGCTATCACCGGCTTGAGTGTGAATGATGTTGATGCCGGTTCATCCTCCATCACAGTCACATTGCAAATTACTAACGGTATTTTAAATGTGTCAGGTGGTTCGGCAGTTATTGCTGGCAGTGGCACTAACACAGTGACTTTGACGGGCACACAAGCCGATATTAATTCGACTTTAGCCACAACAGTGAATTATGTTCCGACAGTGAATTTCAACGGGACATCAACTTTAACTATTACTACGAATGACAATGGTAATTCTGGTAGTGGTGGTGCCTTGAGTGATGTGGATGCTGTGACTATCACAGTGAATCCAATCGATGACGGCGCTGTTGCAAACCAAAATGTTTCAACCAATGAAGACATTGCATTGAATGGCAATTTGCCAACAACCG
>CBINNU010000020.1:0-45953 GCA_966252135.1 uncultured Cellvibrio sp.
AAAATAATTTTATTTTTAGAAAATATTCTGGCATTGCGATTGCAATCTCCTGTTCATGATTTAACGATTGAAAAAACAATCGCTTATTTAAGGTGCAATCATGAACTACTCACAACATCCCGACACATTATCGCCCTTTTCAGGTCAGCTGGATTCAGTGGCCAATGTTCGTGCACCCAAAACCGGAAAAGTTTTTTTGGTAGGCGCAGGCCCCGGTGATGCAGAGCTGCTGACAGTAAAAGCGTTACGCATTATTCAATCAGCTGACATTATTTTTTACGACTATTTAGTGAGCCCAGACATTCGTGCGCTCTTCCCGAAAAATACCCCCGCTATTTATGTAGGCAAAGCGAAAAACCAACACAGCATAGCGCAAGAGGATTTGAATCAATTGTTGGTGCAGCAGGCACTCGCTGGTTTAACTGTTTGCCGCATTAAAGGTGGCGACCCATTTGTGTTTGGTCGCGGCGGTGAAGAGTTGATGGAGCTGCGCTCTGAAGGTATTGAATCAGAAGTTATCCCAGGCATTACCTCGGCATCAGGTTGCTCAACTTATGCGGATATTCCTTTAACCCATCGCGGCATTTCGCAAGGCTGTACTTTTGTTACCGGCCACGCTGAAAAAAGTTTGGATGTGAATTGGTCTGCGCTCGCGCAATTAAATCACACCCTGGTGTTTTACATGGGCTTAACCCGCGCTGGCGATATTACTCGCGAGTTATTAAACGCGGGAATGAGTGCGAATACACCGGTTGCCATTATCGAAAACGGTTGCCGTAAAAATCAGCGCAACATTATTACTGAATTACATGATTTACCCGATGCAGTTGCACGTGAACAAGTGCAATCACCCGCATTAATTGTGGTGGGCGAGGTGGTGAAACTGAAGGCGGAATTGGAATTAGTGGTTGAGCGGCAGGTGATGAGTTTGTCGGCTTAAAGCAAAGCCTTACCCCACCCTAACCCTCCCCTTGGCAGGGGGAGGGGACAGATAGTGCAAATATAAGGATATGTGTTTTACGAAGTGAGATCGGCTCCCTCGCCCCTTGTGGGAGAGGGCGGGGGGAGAGGGGAAAAGATTTAAATTAGAAACAATTTTTTCAAATCAAAAAGCGTTAACAGAGGCAGTCATGAAGAAGCGAATAGTGGTAGTCGGTAACGGAATGGTGGGGCACAAATTTATTGATAATTTGGTCAATCATGCTGATGCGGATCAATATCAGGTGATTACCTTTTCCGAAGAGCCGCGTCTTGCTTATGATCGCGTGCAATTGTCCAAATACTTTTCAGGATCAACTGCAGAAGATTTGGCATTAACCACACCGGATTATTATCAATCCAAATCGGTCGAATTTATTTTAAAAGATAAAGTCGTGGATCTGGATTTCGAAAACAAAGAAGTGATTACAGCTTCGGGTCGTCGCGAAGCCTACGATAAATTGGTATTGGCAACCGGCTCATTCCCATTTGTTCCGCCGATTCCTGGCAATAAAAACGAACACTGTTTGGTGTATCGCACAATTGAAGATTTGGAAGCGATTACTGCCTCTGCACAGCAAAGCAAAATTGGTGTTGTGGTGGGTGGTGGTTTGTTGGGTTTGGAAGCGGCTGCAGCATTAAAAAATTCCGGATTGGAAACGCACGTAGTTGAATTTGCACCGCGTTTGATGGCTGTGCAATTGGATGAAGGCGGCGGTAGATTACTGCGCAGAAAAATTGAAGCCATGGGCGTAAGAGTTCACACGCAAAAAGCGACTAATGAAATTGTTGCGGGTACTGAAGCGCGTTATCGCATGAATTTTGCGGATGGCAGCCATCTCGAAACCGATATGATTTTATTTTCTGCCGGTATTCGTCCACAAGATGAATTGGCTCGCAAATGTGGTTTAGGTGTTGGTGAGCGCGGTGGTATTACCGTCGACAACAATTGTCAAACCACAATAAAAGATGTCTACGCCATTGGTGAATGTGCGCTCTGGAATAATCGCATTTACGGTTTGGTTGCACCTGGTTATCAAATGGCGAAAGTCGCGGTATCGCATATCACTGGTGGTAGCGATCAATTCACCGGTGCCGATATGAGCACCAAATTAAAATTGTTGGGTGTTGATGTGGCATCCATTGGTGATGCACATGGCAATACACCGGGTTCGTTAAGTTATACCTACAGTAATGATGTGGATGAAGTCTACAAACGCATTATTGTTTCTGCAGACAATAAAAAATTATTGGGCGCAGTGATGGTAGGTGACGTAGAAGCCTACGGCACTTTGCAACAAATGTGTGTGAACGGAATGGATTTGCCGGAAGATCCCAACGGTTTAATTCTGCCGAATGTTGAAGGTGGAGCCAGTGCAGGTTTGGGTGTGGATGCATTACCCGAAACTGCAATGATCTGTTCCTGTTATGACGTGAGCAAAGGTGCAATTTGTTGCGCAGTGCAAGAAGGCGCTCGCACCATGGGCGATATTAAAGCGGTGACCAAAGCTTCTACCGGTTGTGGTGGTTGTTCAGCGCTCGCCAAACAAGTGATGGATTCCGAATTGAAAAAACTGGGTGTAGAAGTGAGCAATCATATTTGCGAACACTTCCCCCATTCACGTAAAGAATTGGCAGATATTGTACGTGTTAAACAAATTAAATCGTTTGATGCGTTATTGGATCAGCATGGCAAAGGTTTGGGCTGCGATATTTGTAAGCCAGCCGTTGCATCGATTCTTGCATCATTCTGGAATGAATATGTGTTGGATAAAAAACACATAGGTTTGCAAGACACCAACGATATTTTCCTCGGTAATATGCAAAAAGATGGCACCTATTCAATTGTGCCGCGTGTTGCTGGCGGTGAAATTACACCGGAAAAATTAATTGCCCTGGGTCAGGTCGCAAAAGAATACAAACTCTACACCAAAATCACCGGTGGTCAGCGCATCGATTTATTCGGCGCACAGTTGCATCAATTACCGGAGATCTGGAAAAAATTAGTTGATGCCGGTTTTGAAACAGGCCACGCATACGGAAAATCACTGCGTACAGTTAAATCCTGTGTGGGTTCAACCTGGTGTCGCTACGGTGTGCTGGATTCTGTCGGCATGGCCATTACCCTGGAAAATCGTTACAAAGGTGTACGCGCACCACACAAAATTAAATTTGGTGTGTCCGGTTGTACGCGTGAATGTGCTGAAGCCCAATCAAAAGATTTTGGTGTAATCGCCACCGAAACCGGTTGGAGTTTATATGTTTGCGGTAACGGTGGCATGCGCCCGCGTCACGCCGATTTATTTGCAACCGGTTTGGATGATGCCACTTTAATTGCCTACATTGACCGCGTGATGATGTTCTACATCCGCACCGCTGATCGCCTGCAACGCACATCAGTCTGGTTAGAAAATATGGAAGGCGGTTTGGATTATCTGAAAAAAGTTGTGATCGACGATAAATTGGGAATTTGCGCCGAATTGGAAGAGCAGATGAATTACAACATCAGTCAATACCAATGCGAATGGAAAACGACCGTTGAAAATCCCGAATTGCAAAAACGCTTCAAGCATTTTATCAACTCGGATGATCGCGACGAAAATTTGGCTTACGTCATCGAACGCGAACAAATTCGCCCGGCAACTGCGTTAGAACGAAAAAATTCTGATATTCAGTTTGTGGAATTAGTGGATTAGGCTGTAAAACAAACCCCCTCCCGGCCTCCCCCTTCGTAAGGGGGAGGAGACAAGCCGAACTCTGTAGAGGATAAGTAGGGAGTAAAGTCCCTCCCCCTTTCGGAGGGGGAGGTTAGGAGGGGGTGTGAGTTAAATTTATCAAGCGAGAAAAAATCATGACCGAAAAATCCTGGATCCAAGTCTGCTTTGAAGACGACCTGATGAATGACACGGGTGTCTGTGCAAAAGTAAATAATCAACAAATCGCGATTTTTAAGTCGAGCCGATTAAATCAGCTATTTGCTATTTCAAATTACGATCCAATCGGCGAGGCCAATGTATTGTCGCGAGGCATTATTGGATCGTTGGGTGAACAAGTTGTAGTGGCGTCGCCACTCTACAAAGAACATTACGATTTGCGCACTGGCAATTGTGTAGAAAAACCGGAATATAGTGTTACGGTGTATCCAGTAAAAATAGAAAACGGCGTAGTACAAATTCAGGCCTAAGGCCAAACCTTCTTCTTCGACTGCTTCATGAGTCGTCCTTCGGGCAAACTTTGGTTTGCCCTTTTTTATTCTTAAAAAATTCTGAAACTTCAATGGGCGTCAGTTGGATTAAGAGCTGATTGCGATAAACTTGCAGCCATCTTTCTATGGGAGACTAGGCTGTGGAATTACCCGATTGGTTAAGCAAACTGATAGCCTTGTTGTTGGCAATCGCCGCTTTGTATTTTGCATTGGCCGGATTGCTAGACCCTGATTATGTATTTTCGAATAGGGAAAAACGAATTCTCGAAAAGATTGGCCCATGGGGTTTGAGTGGTTTGTGGTTACTGGCTGCATTAGGTTGTGTGCTGGCAATTTATAAAATGAGTAAAAAATCAAATAAAAATGACAGGAAATAAAATTATGTTAGACCTTGATGACCCGCTGACTCGCTATGTTTTCAAAGCAGCAACAATTGAAGATATGATTTCAAAAGCCTTGCAGGCCATGCGCGACGCCAAGGGTACGGCAGAGTTAATTGGTCATCAGGAACAGATTCAGTTTGTGTTGACGCTGGAATTGTTGAAGCTGAATAAAAATCATTTCGGCAACTTACCCGGCATTAACAACAATATCATGGGGTTACGCGATGCTGTGGGCAGGCTCGATTACGAACAAGCTCAAGAATATTTGGACAATCTCACCGGAATGCGAAAACATGGCGAGAATTTCGGTACTTGGGCAATTTAATCAATCATCGCGAAATTGTTGTCGGTATGCATCCAGTGTGAAAATTCTATTGGAGTTTGGTGCGAATGCATCGACTAAAGACACAGAGGAAAAATAGTGCTAGCTTATGTAAAGCAATAGGATTAGAAAACCAGATAATTCATTAATTAGGTAAATAGTGAACCTCATCTGGGGAAATTGACGAATTGCCAAATAAGTTGTAGCCCCGGCTGGATAAGCGCCTAAGCAAAATTGCATAAGCTTTTTTACCTAATTGCCTTTTTTTTGGCTCAGGTATTTTTGCTGCTTCGCAATAGGATATCCAAAAGCGAAGGTGGTCTGTTCGCTGAAATTGTGGGCTTCGAAAAAAATTAATTTGTATTAAATTTCGAATTCTCTCCCGTTCTAACAAATAAAAAGGCCGACGGCTGCGTTCGTTATCTATTAAATGAAATTTGGGTTTGGTTTGATTGGTGTCAATCAATACATTAAATGGATTCAAATCGCCATGTAAAAAGCCCAAGCCATGGAGGCGACCCACTTCAGTTCCTAGTGCGCGAATAAGCTCTCGTTTCCAGCGCAATCGTCTGAATGTTTTGGGGTGTGTAAGAAAGCTACAAAGATAATCGCCCCAGGCAATACCAGAAACACTTTTCATAATGATCCAGGGCATAACCCCATAGACATTTGCAGTGATGACCTTGGGTACTGAAAAACCTTGTTGCTCTAAATTATTGGATTGCGTCCAAAACCGACGGGCACGGTTTCCTCTAATGAAAGATTTGATCGTTTCAAATGAGTCTCGTGGTAAAAAGGCTTTGAAATAATATTCCTGGTTGTCGAATATAAATCGAGCAACTTTAGATCCGCCGGAACTGCTAACCCATTGCCAGTTGTCGTCAGGCAGCTGCCAGTTATTTGCAATAATGTCTTGAGCGAGTGCTGTTAACCTACGAACAATTCGATCTTCAATTATGCACTCTGACATTATCACCACCAATTAACAAATTTATATCCCGGTTTCTTCGGCTATTGTAGTCTTTAAAACGATGGCTATGGTTTTTCAATCACCACCAGAGTCTGTCCGGCTTGAACTCGGCTGCCATTCGTCTTTAATAAGTGAGATATTATGCCATCACAAGGCGCTGTAATGTTAATTTCCATTTTCATGGATTCTAGAATCAACAAAATATCGCCTGCTTTGATTTTATCGCCGACTTTGACTTGGGTTTGCCAAACGCTGCCGGAAACAGAACTGTCGACGCGAATCGCGTCTTCGGGTAATTCTTCTTCTGAGTTGGTTTCTTCAACTTCGGTTTGCTCGTAATTGAATTGCCCGTTGGCGTGCCATCTGGCTAATTCTTCGGCGAAGGCTTGTTCGCGTTGTTCAGTGAAACTGGTAATTGATTTTTCGTTTTGCTGAATAAAATCTTCATAATCTTTTAGATTGAATTGTGTCTCTTCAATTTTCAAAGAATACCGGCCTTGCGGGAAGTCGCGACGAATTTGGGTTAATTCTTCTGCGCTCACCGGATAGAAACGAATTTGATCAAAAAATTGCAACAACCAGGGTTGTGAAAATTCTGCTGTGCGTTTGTAGCGATTCCACATTTGCAAGGTGCGGCCCACAAATTGATAACCGCCGGGGCCTTCCATGCCGTAAATGCACATATAAGAACCGCCGATGCCGACAGAATTTTCGGCGGTCCAGGTGCGCGCAGGATTATATTTGGTAGTCACCAAACGATGACGCGGATCAACCGGTGTTGCAACCGGCGCGCCCAAATACACATCACCCAGGCCCATCACCAGATAAGATGCATCGAATACGATTTTCTTCACAGCCTCTATGGAATCCAAACCATTAATGCGGCGAATAAATTCGAGATTGCTCGGGCACCAGGGTGCATTGGCTCTGACGGATTGAATATATTTTTGAATGGCCAACTGACAAGCTTCATCATCCCAGCTCAGTGGAATGTGAACTATGCGTGAAGGCACTGACAAGGCTTGTAATTGAGTGGATAAAAATTTCTCTGCTGTTTCCAAATGTACGAGCAGATTATTGAGTGACAGGGTTTGGCTGTCGTAATGAATTTGCAGCGAGCGAATACCGGGCGTTAATTCGCGTAAACCTGCTAAGGGATTTTTTTCCAGCCATTGCATCAATGCATGTGCGCGAAAACGCAATTTAATATCCAGTTCCAGTTTTCCATATTCCACTAATAGGAAATGGTCGCCCGCAACACGATAAACAATATTCTCACCCACTTGGTCGGCACTGAGCGATTTTACTATGGGTGAAATTAATTCAGTTTTTGCAGGATTGACGTCAATCGCTTGTAATTGATTAATGGATTTATCTTGCGCCGCTTCAATCGCCACTGCATCAGCAAGAGTCACAGGAACAAATCGAATTTTATCGCCAGCACGCAGTTGTCCCAACTTCCATAAATCGGCAGTGATTACTGTTGCCGGGCAAACAAAGCCACCGAGTGAAGGACCATCGGGGCCGAGAATTACTGGCATATCGCCAGTAAAATCCACAGTACCAAACGCGTAAGCATTGTCGTGAATATTGGATGGATGCATACCCGCTTCGCCGCCAGAATCGCGTGCCCATTCGGGCTTGGGGCCGATTAAACGCACACCGGTACGGCTGGAGTTGTAATGCACTTCCCAGTCAGTTTGAAAAAAGGTGGCTATGTCTTTTTCGGTGAAAAAATCCGGCGCGCCGTGTGGGCCATAAATCACACGCAACTGCCATTGATTGTTGATTGCAGGAATTAATTTTTCATCAAGAGAAGTCAAGTCTATCGATGGATTGGATTTTTCCGCATCCAAACGCAACACATCACCAGCACGCAAGGCGCGGCCATTGTGGCCACCGAATTGCCCCAGGGTAAATGTAGATTTTGAATTGAGATAATCCGGGCATTGAATGCCGCCGGCAATACACAAATAACTTCTCGCACCTTTGTCGCTAATGCGGCCCAGTTGCAAAACTTGTCCTGCATTAATGTGAATAATTTGATTGATAGTAATTGGGGTTCCATCCAATTTCGCGTCGATCATCGCACCGGTAATCACAGCTTTGGTGGCGCAACTAAATTTTAATGTTGGCCCTTGTAAAGTGATTTCCAAACCCGCTGCATTCGTATCATTTAGCAACAGTTGATTGCCCAAGCGGAATGATCGCGAATCAAACGCGCCTGATGGCGGTACACCTACTTGCCAATAACCGGTGCGGCCGGGGAAATCTTGAATAGTCGTTTGGGTGCCGCCTTGAATCACATCAATACGCGCAGGTTGATACACAAAATGATTTAAATAACGCGTGGTGATTTTGGCATCAACAAAAGTTTGATCCTGGAGTAAATCCTGTAAATAACCCAGATTGGTTTCGATACCGTAAAGGCGAGAACTTTTAAGCGCTGATTGCATGCTGCTGATGGCTTGTTCACGATTGTTTTCGTGCACAATAATTTTTTCGAGCATGGGGTCAAAAAATGCAGGCACCTCAATGCCGGAACTGATCCAATGATCGATTCGTAAATTGTTATGAGTTTCGGGAAATTCTACCTGACTCAACAAACCGGCACAGGGCTGAAAGTTTAGTGCTGGATCTTCTGCATAAACACGCACTTGAATTGCGTGACCTTGAGGTGATAACTGGCTGCGAAGTTGATCAAGAGGCGGCAATTCATTCGCTGCTTGTTTCAGCATCCACTCAACTAAATCCACCGAATAGACTTCTTCAGTCACGCCATGTTCAACTTGCAGTCGTGTATTGACTTCCAGAAAATAAAATTGGTTTTCCAATGAATCGTAAATAAATTCAACTGTGCCTGCGTTGCGATAATTCACTGACGCCAACAACTTTTCAGCCACTTTTTGCATTTCATGGCGCTGCGTATCCGGCAGATTGGGAGCAGGGCACTCTTCAACTACTTTTTGATTGCGACGTTGACTTGAGCAATCACGCTCGCCTACAGCTAATGCTTGGCCTTTGCCGTCACCAAAAATTTGCACTTCGATATGGCGTGCTGCGGCAATAAATTTTTCGAGAAATACACCATCATCAGCAAAATTGTTTTTGCCCAGACGTTTGACTGAATCGAAGCCTTTAATTAAATCCTCTTCTGTGTGGCAAAGCTGCATACCAATGCCACCGCCACCTGCGGTGCTTTTTAGCATCACCGGATAACCAATTTTGTTCGCGAAAAATTTGGCATCATCCAGGTTTTTTAACAGATCAGTACCTGGACAGAGTGGCACAGCAGCAGCTTGAGCCAATTCGCGCGCTTTGTGTTTTAAACCGAACATTTGCATTTGTTCAACGGTTGGCCCAACAAAGACTATACCTGCTGCTTCGCATGCGGCTACAAATTCTGCATTTTCACTGAGGAAGCCGTAACCGGGATGAATGGCTTGTGCGCCGGTTTTTTTAGCGATCTCGATAATTTTTTGTTTGTCCAAATAAGTTTGCGCCGCTGCGCCTTCACCTAATGACCAGGCTTCATCTGCTAATGAAACATGCAATGAATCACGATCAGCTTCTGAATAAACGGCAACTGATTGGATATTGAGTTTTTTAAGTGTGCGAATAATGCGTGTTGCGATTGCACCACGATTGGCGATAAGAACTTTGGTAAACATTATGAGCTCCGACAGGTCGTCCTGTTGGTGTTATTACGACAGTGGTCGTCCACTGAAGGGTTGTCCCCCCTCTCCCTAACCCTCTCCCACAAGGGAGAGGGAACAGATTTCACTCCGCAAAAAATTAATTTGGGAGTCAGCTCCCTCGCCCCTTGTGGGAGAGGGCGGGGGGAGAGGGGGAAATTGCTAATTCCAAACAATCACTTCAATCGGCGTCGGATTATATCCATTACACGGATTATTCAATTGCGGGCAATTGGAAATCAACATGACTATATCCATTTCCGCTTTTAATTCAACGTATTTTCCTGGTGCTGAAATACCATCGGCAAAGGTTAGTCCGCCTTCCGGTGTCACCGGCACATTCATAAAGAAATTAATATTGTGGGTGATATCGCGTTTGCTAATGCCGAATTCCGGGTGCTCAGCAATGGCGAGCATCCAGCTGTCACGGCAGGCGTGCATGCAGCGTTTTTCCAAACTGTAACGCACAGTGTTGCTTTCGGTTGCGCAAGCACCTCCCAAAGTGTCGTGGCGACCGCAGGTATCGGCAACAATAGTGAGTAATGTATTTTGTGCATTGGAAATTAATTTCGTGCCGCCACTTAAATACAAATTACCCTGCGCACGCACTGTATCCATCGCGCTGTAACGTTCGCTTGGATCTTTGGCGTTGTAAAACAACACATCCGCTGCTTGATTGCCTTCGAGGTCAACTATGCGGAAGGTTTGACCTTGTTTAATTTCTTTTAAAAAATAATCGCCGGCTGCAACAGTAAAACGTGCGCTGGCATTTTCGGTTTTTAGTGAGCTTTCAATGAGTGGCATAACACACCTGCTTATTTTGCAGCGAGATAATAAAGTTGATTGTTAAGAAAACCGCGCTGATTTTCCGGGCGGAAATTTTTGCAGTAATCATCATCACTAACAGGATCAGCCTCGCCTAATTCAATCTGAACCGGCTTGAAGGGGTAATCTCTTTCGGTATTGAGCGGATGTGGGCATGCGTGCATTAACACCAAGGTGTCCATTTCGAAACGAAGGGTGACGCTATTGCCAGCGGCTTGTGCGGATTTATCCAGTGAAATATTGCCGGTATCGTCTGCAATTACTTTGCTAAACCAATTGATATTGGCGGCCATATCCGCACGGCCCAAACCGTATTTAGCGAGTTCTACCAAAAAAGCGTCGTAACCATTTTGTAGCCATTGATTACGATCTTGTTGATAATTTCTTTCTCCCCAGCGTGCAGCAACTTGATCGGCATTGCTATTGCCGCAAATAGTGTCATGCCAACAGCCATCGGAATTTTTGGAATGCTCATCAACAATCGACGCAAAAATGCGGCCCATATCCGAATACAAACAATTGCCTTTTTGCAATTTAAAGGTGTGTTGGCATTTGAGTGTATCGGGTGCGTTATAGCGTTCCAACAAATTGCGTGGGTTGTAAAACAACATAGCCAAATTGGCGCCGCCTTCTATATCGGTAATTTTCAGTAAACTGCCACGACGCAATTCGAGCGACCAATGGCCGTTGCCCGGTAATTGAGTGGTGTACACAATGCGACTCATACACTGGGTTCCTGTTCTTTTTTCATAATGGATTCAATTTCAGTTGGAATAGTATTTCGCGATTCGCCGAGTGCCAAGTCATAGGTGATGCCAGCACCATAAGCATTGGGTGCTTGTGGGTCGTGACGTAACTTATCGAACACCCATAAACGTGTTCCCAAATAAAAACCTTCACGCAAATCGTGCGTCACCATAAATACGGTGAGTTGATGTTCTTTCCACAAACGCAAAATTAATTGATGCATATCGGCGCGAATACCCGGATCCAGTGCACCGAAGGGCTCATCCAACAATAAAATTCGCGGTTGGCGAATCAAGGCTTGTGCGATTGCCAAACGTTGTTTCATGCCGCCGGATAATTGGTGCGGATATTTATTGATTGAATTACCAAGCCCAACCGAATCCAGCAAGGCTTTGGCTTTTTCTTCGACTTGACGTTTGGCGCCGCCAAATAATTTCCCAAATAAAGGTGATTGTTGAAATTCGCAGGCGATCATCACATTGCGCAATACAGTTAAATGCGGGAACACAGAATATTGCTGAAATACTATGCCGCGTGATTGATCCGGCTCGGAGGGAATAGGTTTGCCTTCCAGTAAAAGTTGTCCGCGAGTCGGAGTTTCCATTCCCAGGAGCATTTTTAAAAATGTACTTTTGCCGCAACCCGAGGTGCCTAGCAATGTAACAAATTCACCTGCTTTTACGCTGATGTTGATTCGCTCCAATACAACATTATCGCCATATTCCTTCCATAGATTTTTTGCCTGAATGAATGGGGTGTCGGACATTTATTTATTTCCTCCCTGATGGTACCAGGCAAAACACTTGCGACTGACCAGCGCCAGTAATTGATCCAACACAAATGCCAGCAGTGTTATCCAGGCAACATAAGGCAAAATAATGTCCATCGACATGTAGCGACGAACTAAAAATATTCGATAGCCCAAACCATCGGTAGAAGCAATTGCTTCAGCTGCGATTAAAAACAACCATCCTGCTCCCAAAGACAATCGGGTTGCTGAAATTAAATTGGGTAGTAACTGTGGAATATAGACACGCAACAGGGTCTGCCAGGTTGATGCGCCCAGTGTTTGCGCTTTAATAATTTGTTCCAATGGAATTTTTTGCGCAGCTTGTTGAATATCGCGAGCAATAAATGGCGCAACGCCGATAATAATCAACGCCACTTTGGATAATTCACCCAATCCAAACACGATAAATAATACGGGTAGTAACGCCATAGGTGGAATGAGCGAGATCACCGTCATAAAGGGTGACATGGGTGCATTGAAAAATGGCAAGCTGCCGCTAATCAAACCGTAAGTAAAACCTATCAAAGCAGCGATAAAAATCCCGGTTAATAATCGTTGCAAACTGCTAAATGTATCCTGCCAAAATAAATATTCACCCGTGCGTTTGCTAGGTTCCAATGCCAGATTATTAATCGCTTCACCCATTTGCATAAAACTGGGTAGTAATTTGTCTTTAGCGTTTTCGGCAAGGCGCGCATCGGATGCAAACACGTACACAAAAAATAAAATAATAAATGGCAAGAGCGCCAAAAATATTTTGGTGGGTTTTGTGGGTGTCAGGTTTAGTAGTCGTTTCATTTTAAGAATCTTTTTTTACAAAAGCCTTACCCCACCCTAACCCTCCCCTTGGCAGGGGAGGGAAAAAATTTCACTTCGCATAAAGCAGGGAGTAAAGTCCCTCCCCCTGCCAAGGGGGAGGTTAGGAGGGGGTAAGGATTACAACTTCCCATCCGCCGCCATTTGCATATAAGTCGGATCAAAACGCAATTTCACATTGCCTTTATCACCATAAACACCTTTAGGACCTTCTACGCCGATAAATTCTGCATCAGGTGCGTTTTCACCCAGCAAGCCGTGACTGAAAGAAAACTCGGCAACTTTTTGCATGGTTTTTAACAGCACATCGCTCTTCACAAATTCAACGGCTGATGCGGGTGTGTAAAACATTTTGGTGCTGGCGAGTTGTGCTTCGAAACCGGCGAGGTCAGTGCCTGATGCCACTGCCATTGCAGTTTTGGCTGCGATGGCATTTTTATCGGAGGCGTTCATGGTCGACATAATTTCATACCAGGCACCGACTAAGGCTTTTCCTAATGCAGGATTTTTCTTTAAGGTTTCAGTATTCACTATCATCAAATCCATAATTTCACCGGGGATTTGTGATGAATCAAATACTTTGGTTCCAGTATTTTGCGAAAGGATTTCGCCGAGCAGTGGGTTCCAGGTTACAACTGAGGTCACATCTTTGGTGCCGTAAACTGCAACCATATCGGCGTCAGATGTGTTCACGACTTTTACATCAGCTTCTTTCATGCCAAGGGTTTCAAGCCCGCGTGCGAGTAAATAATGTGACACGCTCAATTCAACCAAATTTACATTTTGGCCTTTAATATCTTTCAGTGTTTTATTTTTGCCTTTCAAGACAACACCGTCGTTGCCGTTAGAAAAATCACCCATGATTAACGCAGTCGAATCAACACCACCTGCAGCGGGAATTGTTAGCGCGTCCATATTGGTCATCACACAGCCATCGAATTGGCCTGCTGTGTATTGGTTAATCGATTCAACGTAATCGTTGATTTGTACAATATCGATTTCGATCCCGTATTTGGTTGCCCACTTGTCGATAATTTTTTGTTCGTCGGCATAGCCCCAAGGCATCCATCCAACATAAATGGACCAACAAACCTTGAAAGGCTCAGAGGCCGATGAAAAACTCGCACACAAACAGAGTGCAGTTGCAGAGAGGATTTTTGAAAAAGACAATTTGGGCAACATGAACAACCTCCACAGGTTTGTACACCGGCTTTTATGGGAACACTCTGGCGATTAGGCCATTCTTCTCCCGGGCTTTTGTCCCGCCGTGTAACCTTGAGGTTGTAACGCCTGTGAAGGTCGAAAGCTCTCGGACCAGTCACTGTGAAATCACAATCGGAACCCTAGCTCTCTATTAACAATTTGTAGATACCAAATACCTAAAACCACGCAGAGTGCGAATCAGTTATTACAAGATTAACTTGGCAATTGCAGTGCCAAGTCATTACGCGACTGATTTCTCTGGAGTTTTGCTTAGGTTTCAAGGGTTAGATAATAGTTTTTGCTCTAAGTTGAGGCAAGCCAAAATGGTTGATGTGGTTTTTTGGTGCATATATTGATGTTTTCTGCTCGCTTTTTGTAGGCTATAGTGTGTGAACGAATGTGTGGGAGGTGGTTATGGCAACGAATCTTTCTATTGATACTCGTCTATTGGATGAAGCTTTGTCGGTCGGAGGCCTTCCAACCAAAAAAGATACAGTCAATCAGGCGCTCGCTGAATTTGTACAAAGGCGCAAACAGCGAGAGATTATCCAGCTATTCGGGCAAATGCCGCCTGATGAAGATTACGATTATAAAAAGGGTCGTGATCGATGAATCTGCTGGTCGACACCTGTGTTTGGTCAATTGCGTTGCGCCGAAAAACCACTGTTGATGAAAAAATTGCACAGGCGTTGTCGGCATTAATTGATGATAATCGCGTAAAAATTATCGGAATGATTCGTCAGGAATTATTGTCGGGTTATAGCGACAAACAGCGATACGAAAATCTGAAATCCGAACTGCGTTATTTTCCTAATGAACCCACCTTGGATGTCGATTATGAAACTGCAGCAGAATATTCAAATCTCTGCCGTTCGAAAGGTATTCAGGGATCTCATGCAGATTTTTTAATTTGTGCGGTTGCTGCGCGTGCAAAATTTGCTATCTTTACTGTCGATAAAGATTTCGATAATTACGCGCAGCATTTACCGATTTCGCTGTACAAATTGTCTTAGTTGTTGTTCTTCACATGCACCGCAAAATGATCCTGTAATTCCATCGCTGCGACTATGATGTGATACAAACTGCTCGCGGGTGCATTATCGACAACAACCTCGTCATTAATTCCACGTTGATCGACATAAGAGCCAGGTGTCGACGCGCACAAATAATAAGTGAATAAATCGTTAACAGCTTTAACTGCAATAGCTTCTGCGTTTGGGTGGCCGTAGCGAGCTTGTATCAGGCTGGCTTTAATGAGTTCGGTGATGCCCCAGCAGCGTTTGTTGCCGTCGATTATGTCGCCTTGTGGCGTTATGGCATCGTAAGGTAAACCGGATTTCGCCAAGCCTTTGCTGATTGCTGATTGATAAAGTGCGTCAGCATAATGTTTTACCGGGCGGCCGGTTAAGCGACTGTACCAATCCACTAACCAGACCCACTCTAATAAATGGCCGGGTTCAACTTGTTGGCCTTTTTTGTTTTGCAGTAATTGCCAATCGTCATCAAAAAATTCAAACAACACTTTTTGTTTTTCGTCAAAAAAATGCGCTTGAAATAATCCAAACATTTCCGATGCGCGGCTTAAAAAGCTCGCGTCGCCACTGGCTTCATAAAGCGCCATAAAAGCTTCGAATAAATGCATGTGCGGATTTTGTCGGCGGCAATCGTATTGATAATCACCTTCGTACCAGCCGCCGTTAGCTGCGCCAAATTGGCGATCCAGATGATTGATGATGTGTTTGGCTTCGCGTAAATAATCACTGTCTTTACTGACGCGATAACACCAGCCCAGCGCCAGCAAATGAAAGGCATGGTCGTAGAGATCTTGTTTGATGTCGGTGATTTGCCAATCTGCATTCCAGAGATGACAAAAGCCTGCGTCGGCAGTGGGGTGGCGAGCTTCATTGCGCACCAAATGCATAATGCGAATCGCAATGTCCTTACCTTGATGTAGCCAGCCGCGATCATAAGCAGCGGCGAAGAAAAAGGCCTGACGCGATTGCACTCTAACGCGAGTGCTGGCTTTGAAATCCGGTTGCCCGTTGGGCAGTAAACGTTCGTAGCTCGCGCCGTTTTGCGGATGAATCCCCCGGGTGGACCACAAGGGCAGGGCGTCCTTTTCGATCCATTGTTGCAGTCGATTGGCGGCGAGTTGTAAAGCCTGGCTCATAGATAAATCCTGATGTCATTGGGCGCGGCTATTCTGCGTGAGCCGCTTGCGCTCTGCAAATAAGGCTGTGCAAATAAAAAGCCCCGGTAATACCGGGGCAAAAAACACAACAGCGGGCTATGGCTGAAAATCGTGAGCTCCACGACGATCGATGTAACCGGTTTGATTCGGTAGATCGATATTTTTCAGTCTTTCGCGATGGCTATTCTGCCTATAAATGTAACCGATTACAAACTATTTTTCCCATTTTGTGAAGTTTCAGGTTTCATTCGCTGGCCGCCAGAGAAAAACACCTTGTAACTGAATTGCGAGGGAAGCTTGTTCGCGGCTATCGGGCAGGTAGATGAAAAGTGATAAGTCTTTCCGGGGGCAAGATCCTCAGCACCGGCATAGCCACAGCGGCCCATTTCTATCTCTTCAACATAATAGATAACGTCCAGGTTGACGCCTCGCCAGGTGTTGGTTGATGAATTCTGTACGCGACCGGTGATGGTGAGTTGGTCGGTATTGGGCTCGGTTTGAATCGAATGCAATTGCAAATCTTTGGCTAGCTCATCGTGGGAATAAAAATATTCGTAATCCTCATTGATTGGTGAGTAAGCAGGTCGGTCACCAAACAAATCCCAGGCTTTGATGCTCGCCATCACACAGAGGAAAAAGATCACCAGCGTTATAAACGTGAATAAAGCGTGCTCCAGCAGGCGTTTGAAGAAGGGATTCATACATATTCCTCTTGCTGATTGAATTTCCGAATTTGCCGATTAAATCCAGCGCCGAACCTGTTGCAGGTAGTTCAGATAATCCTGACCGAATAACTGCGTTAGTGCAGCTTCTTCCGGCTGAATGTACCAGCGATTTGCCAGTGCCACAAACAGCGGTAATAACAAAAAATTAACCAGCTGGCCGGAGTAAATCGCAGCAGCAATCAGAATTAACAAAAATCCCAAATACATGGGGTTGCGGGAAAGATGAAAAATTCCAGTGATGACGAGGCTTGAGGTCTTTTCCGGTGTTCGTGGATCGAAAGTGGTTTGCGCCCGTCTGAACGCGTGAGCTGCGGACAAAACAACACCCATGGCAAGTACCAGAACAATCAGCGCCAGCCAACCAGCATAGGCAAAATTGACCTGACCGAGAGGGAGTGTGACTTTCAGCAATAACATTGCAATCAAAAAAGCCAGCACCAGCATTAACGGCAATTTAAATAATCTTTTCATAGGCTTACCCTATCGGCGTTTAGTGAATTCTATCAGTAATGGTCAGCTAAAATAGCCTTGCATCAGCCACTGGCTTGCACCATAGTTGTCGCCAATTCAGATTGAGGCTGTTGGTCTCTATAGGGAGGCAAATCATGAATCAATACACTGGAACAGACTGGTTTCAGACGGGGATTGATGCCATGCATTGCATCAACCGCAAACATATGATGCAAGAGTTCGCACGGGCATTTCAATTTCCTGACAGTTTTGGTTGGGATTTGGATGCGCTGGACGATTGCATGACGGATTTGAGTTGGCTGCCCGCGAAAAATTATCGATTACAAATCAACAATTTTTCGCAATTACAAGCTCAGGACCCTGAACGCGCAACCTACCTGCGCGACATGCTGGCTGACATAGAAACCTATTGGGAAGCCAAAAGCCAACAGGTAAAAAACACCAGCTTTCAGTTTCAGGTCTTGTACCCGTAAAAATTTCCAGAAATGTTCTCGAAACAAAAAGCCCGTCAATTTGACGGGCTTTTTATTGCGCAGATTTTCCAATAACTTATTGTGGTAAGAAATCGAAAGTTTGGTTGACGGTTGTGCGTACAACGTTGGAAGCGGGGAAAGAAATCATGCGAATTCTGCGCAGGATTGCGCTTTCCAATTCTTTATCTCCCAATTCGCTCGACACAATTGTGGCTTCAACAATTTTTCCGTTGGGATCAATGACGATTTTCACCACCATCTTACCTTGCAAGGTTGCGTTTTGGCGCAAGGCCTTGTTGTAGATTTGATAAATAGCACCTTTGTGTTGATCCATTACGCGAGAAATTTCGCGAGGGTCACGCGCTGCGCCACCGTCGCCATCGCTGTTTCCAGCAGTTGCAACAGCTGCTTTTTTCGCGTTCTCAGCCAAGGTACTTTTTACTTTGGTGTTTTCGCGACCCGAGAGTGCAACGCCGCCAACATCGCGACTTAAATTGGCCGAGTTAACGCCACCGCTCGCGGTTTTTGCGCCGCTGGTAATCATGGCTCGATCAATTTGTGTGGCTTGTGTTTGGCCGATTGCTTGAGTGGTTGATGCTTGCTCCAATTGCACGGTCGGCATCATCTCGCGCATTTCCGCCAACTCATCTCTGAATTGCGCCAGCTCGGTTTTTTCAACCTGTTCTTTTGCTCGTTCAATCGCTTCTTTGGGCGGTTGTTTTTTGGGCTCAGGTTTTGGCTCGGGTTTAGGTTCTTCTTTTTTCGGTTCGGGTTTTTTCTCTTCAGGTTTTTTTTCTTCCTTCGGAGGTTCAACCGGTTTTGGTGGTGGTAATTCTTTTTTCTCCAGAATCACTCGCGCTAATTGCGGCGGCAATTTTTCTTTTTCGGCGCGGGTTAATTCAGGTACATCGGTAATGGTAATAATGATGCTGAATAACAACATCACGCCCGCAGCGATTGCTAAAATCGTGTGAAAGCGTTTGTCATCCAGAATGGATGAGCTCCAGGGCAATTGTAAATTTAAAAAGGAGGCACTCATGGTTGGCCTCCACTTATTTCATTTGCACTGACTTGTTTTTGCGTAACGGCCAAAGCTATATCGCGGTAATCCGCCATAGCACAGGTGGCCATTACTTTTTTCAAGGTGGAGTAGGGGACGCCTTTATCCGCCATTATGGTTACAGGGCGACCGGTGATTTGTTTCTCTGGTGATAAAGGACCGGCTTTTTGTGCCTGATAATTTAATTCTTTGGTTAGCGGTGCAAAGGCTTGATCTTTACTTGCGACCAAATCTTTAATGTCGGCGACTTTTTGTCCGCCCACCAAAAGCTGTTCAGCACTCACTAAAACAATCAAATTATTTTCGGGCACCTGCTCAGAAACCGACATAGGCAATTTAACGCTCTTGTCCGTTTGCAGAACTTCAACATCACCCGAGTTCACCAACAGAAAGAACACCAGAATGGTGAAAATATCCATCAGGGAAACCAGATTCAACTTGGGTGCTTGCAACAAACGTTTGTTACGCTTCGCCATGCGTTTTGCACGAAGGGATTGCTTCATTGCGCGCCCTCCGTTATCGCTTGAATAGATTGGCCAGCAGGGGGTGCATCACCCAATGCAATTTCTGGAAACAATTCTGCATCGACTGCCGAAGCCGCGACTACCGCTTTGAATGAGCGGATGGTATCCATGGTGCTGACAATCGTTTGGTAGTCAGTGTCGTTTTCGGATAGCAAATAAATATCTTTTTTCTGAATGCCTTTGTCTTGCAGCAAGCGTTTGGTTTCTTGCAGCACATCCGATAAAAGTTTGAAGTCGTAATCACCCTGTTCGGTTTTTTCGACCCATTTTAATTTCACACCGGATGGATAATTCACTTCAAATCGTTCAGGACGAATGATCACTTCCAACTGTTGCGGTGGTTCGTCGGCAGGTGTACTGGAGTCTGCGAGGTCGGGCAGTTTTAAATCCAATACGGTGATGCGTGACAGCACCATTCCCATCAACAATACCGGCACCAGGATGATCATCAAATTCATGAATGATGTGACATCCAGATCGGCATCTTCTCTGTTTCGCCGTTTAATGCGCATAATTCGCTTCCCACATAAAGCTGGTTAAGGGCTCGGGTTTCATTAAGCTTGGGGTTTGGGAGCGTCTTGCGTACGGGTACGGGGAGCATCCTGAACATGGCTGATAATGTTTAAACATTTCACGCCAGCCATTTCCAGGCTATCGATAATTTCGGTGGTTTTACTGACGAGCATTGAGTGCACCATCAATAAAGGAATTGCTGCGATCAAACCAAATGCAGTGGTGTTCATGGCTACCGCGATTGATGACGACAGCAGTGCTGCTTTTTCAGCGGGCTCTGCAGTGGCAACTGCCGTAAAGGCTTGAATCAAACCGATAATGGTTCCAAGCAATCCCATCAGAGTTGCAATGTTCGCCAGAGTTGCCAGATATGCCGTGCGTTTTTCCAGGCGCGGCATGGCTTCCATCACACCTTCTTCCATCGCCAATTCAACATCTTCACGGCGTGGTGAGGTGCTCATGCGGATCACGCCCGCAGCAATAATTTTGGCGATAGGCGCATCGGTACTTTTGCCCAGATTCACCACGGCGGCGTAATCTTTTTTATGCAGCATCGGCAATATGCGATTGAACGCCGAACGGTTGCTGGATTTTGATCCAGCCAATACCAACCAACGCTCAACTGCGATTGCAATACCCACAACCAGCACAACGGCGATTGGGTACATAAATGCACCGCCATCTTGGAAAAAACGAATTAAAGAATCCATAAAACAATGACCTCGTGTTAATCAAACAATAAAAATAATTTTTGACCCCACCCTAACCCTCCCCTTACCAGGGGAGGGGACAAGTTCCTCCCCCTGGCAAGGGGGAGGCTAGGAGGGGGTCTTACTCTTCATCCAGCTCTCCAGCTGAATCCAACTGGCGATTTAATTCTTCACGTTCAATGTGTCCAAAAACAGCCTCTGCCTGGCTGCTTTGCATTTCCAAATCAAACTCGGGGCTATCGGGTGATTGCCAAGGCAAAATGTACATCACCATTGGCTGTTCCTGATTACCCGTAACTGTAGTACGTAAACTGATATTGGCTTCTGAAATCATTTTCTTTCCAGAGGATTTTTTTTCAGTTGGCGCTTCAGTTGCTGTTTCTGCAGGTGTATCCGTTGTATTAGTTGTTTCGGTAGTTGCGTTTTCTTGTGCAAATACTGGAAGCGAAATAAGTAGTGAAATTAATAAAATGCAAAAAGACCCCCTCCTAGCCTCCCCCTTGCCAGGGGGAGGAACAGTCCCCTCCCCTGGCAAGGGGAGGGTTAGGGTGGGGTCAGGTTTTAAATTTTTCATTCAGTCACCTCTTGATCTACCGCTTCAGTGGTTTCTGTTGCTTCCGCGTCACTAACTTCTTCGCTGGTTTCTTCAACCACTTCAGTCGTTTCTGCTACCGGCGCTGATTTTGGTTTTGCCTGAATCCCCAAGCGGCGCTGCAAATCGGCAATCCAGCTAGCGGCTTGTTTATCTTCGCCAACTAGTTGTAAATAAGCTTCGTAATGCGGAAGTGCCTGATCGGGTTTGCCCATGTACAAGTCATAAAGTATCGCAATATTTTTGTGACTGGCAGCATGGAAGGGCCAAACACTAATCGCTTGTTTGTAGAGTTTTTCTGCTTCAACAAAATTACCGGCTTCGCGTTTGAATATCGCAAATTGATTATAGGCATCCAGATTTTTAGGGTTGGCTGCAATCGCCATTTGGTAAGAGGTTTCTGCTTTTTCAGTTTGCTTTTGTGCGGCATAGACATTGGCGAGATTCAAATGTGCACCGGACAATTTGTCGTTGCTGGCAATAATTTGCAGCAATATGTTTTCAGCCTGACCCCATTGTTTGTTTCGCATGGCGTTTTGTGCGGACGCGAATTGGCTGGCAATGGCTTTGCTAACATTTACCGGGTTTTGCAAATAAGGATTAGGTGTCGCAGGGCCGGGTGGCAGAATTGAAACACCGGGTGCTGCCAGGGTGACGTCTTCATCCGCCTTGGACTTTTTGGATTTTTTTTCGGGTGAGCTGGCGCAAGCGGTTAAAAAAATAATTAAAACCGTCATCAAAAAAAGATTGAACCAAAACCCCCTCCCAACCTCCCCCTTCGTAAGGGGGAGGGGCTGTCCCTCCCCTGGCAAGGGGAGGTTAGGTGGGGTCATAAGATTGAAATCAATAAATCTCATTGCTTACCTCCACGCGAGTTTCTGCCTTGTTGTATCGTGCAGGTAATAATTTGGCGAGCGCACTAAAACTTTGTTTGACCCAATCGTCATAGGTACCTTGGTGACTACGTTTGCTATTGGCTTCGTGAATTTCGATGGCTTTTTCTTCAAAGGGATAAGCCTGTTCTTCCAATAGCGATTCGTATTCTTCCAGCGCTAATTCATCCAAACCTTTGGGTCTTTGTGAGTTCATTAAATCTTTCGCCAGTTGCGAATAAATTTCGCCGATAGTGAAATTGGCTTTGGTGGTGAATTCGGAAACGCCGTAATTCAACACTTGCTCTTGCGCTTTTAATGCTTTTTCCAGCGCGGTGCGTTTGCGCGGCAAACTGGTTTTTAACGGAGCGGTTAATTGAATCGATTTAAATTCATTAAAACTGGGTTCGGATAATTCGGATTGCGCGCTCGCTGCCAACCAGGTTGAACGATCAGATTTTTCGCTGCCAGCGCGTTGATGTGTATTGATAATATTTTGCAGCCAATATAAACGCTGGCTGCGATCACCAGTTTGTTTGTAGAGTTCAGTCAGCTTTTGCTGCGCTTCAAGATTTTCAGCAACGGGTTTTGGATACTCTTTTGCAAAACGTGAATAACGTTCAATTGCCAAAGCAGTCTTGCCGGATTTTTCGTACAACTCGGCGCCCATATAAAGTGATTGGCGTTTTACTGCAGGATCATTCGATGTGCGTTCCAATACACCCAATTCATCAGCAGCCAATTGCCATTTACTTTGGTTTTGATAAATCAATACCATTTTGGCAGGCAAGGTTGCAGCCAATGGATGTTGGCCATATTGTTGACGGAATTTTAAATACACATTTTCTGCTTGCGACCACTTTTCCTGTTCCATCAAATAGACACCGGCATCGTACTGTGCTTTGGCGGCAATCTCGGTGCCGGGTGTGGTTTCGGCAACACGCAACAATTGATTGATGGCTTCGTCTTTATTGCCTTGCTCAAGGCCAAGCTCGGCTTGTTTATAAATGCTGGCGGCAATGCGTTCATTAACTTGCGCTAAAGTGGGTGCACCAGGATTTTTGCCGTACAGAGGTAATAGTTTTTGCACTTGAATATAAGCCAATTCAGCGTCGCGGAATTCTTTTAATTCGTAACGCGTGTGGCCCAATATCAACCAGCTGGTGAATTGCAATTTGCCTTCAGCGGGCGGTTGCCAACTAAGTACGCGTTCGGCAACAATTTTCGCTTCTGCAAAACGGTTTTGTGCTAACAGTTCGCTGCCTGCATCGGCCAATACATTTATGGCGCGTGGGTCAGTTGGATAAAATTCTGCAAAGCGCAAAGCGTTTTCAATTTTGCGGTCTGACCATTCGGACAATTGTTCCGCTGGCATATTCGGGCTGTTGTTAATCAACTGTTGTGGCAAAAGTACCGTTGCGTATCCGGCTTCAGCGCCGCGCAATTTATCTTTGTATTCGTAAGCGACAGTTTCATAAGCAACCAATGCGGCAGATAAATTCCCTGCCTGGTTCAAACATTCTGCCAGCAAGAAATGCATTTCACCCACTTGGGCATCTTGCGGGAAAGTTTTAACAAATTCGCCATACCAACGCGCCGCGCGATTAAAACTGGCAGTGGCTTCATTGGTTTTATTCGCTGCTTGTAATGATTGTGCCTCTGCGTGATCAAATTGCGCTAATTCAACTAAAGACTGATGCAGATATGCACGTGAACTCTCTCCAATATTGCCCTGACGTTTTGCCCAAAACGCACTGTTAACACCGTAACGTTCAACAAAGTCGCGTTTTGCAGGCAACACTTCGTTAGGGAAATCGCCCTGCTGATAAACATCAATCACTTTAATACTAAAGCTGGGCGCAAAATCAGAATCCGGATTTTGCTCAACAAAATGTTGGTAGGTTTGCGCGCTGTCGCTGTAACGTTTTTGTTCGAGATACAACTGCCCCAATTGTTGATACAACATAAATTGATAGGGGCGTTTGCCGCCGGTGTCGTTTTCCAATTGGGTAATGGACTTGGCACCGTCGAGATAAGACAAGCCAATGCCCATCACCCGCAAAGTATCTTTTACCAAATTAGCTTTGGATGCGCCCATGTCGCTAATGGCTTTATCAATCTCTTCCGGCTTTTGTGCGGAGCCGAGCAATTGATCGAGCACTTGAGTGAAAGACACTAAGGCCAAATCATATTGACTGCGTTTGAATTGCGACCAACCTTTCATGTAAAGCGCATTTTGCTGCAGCGCCGGATTATCGCCTTTCACCACACTGTCATAATTGCGTTCTGCTGCTGCGTAATCACCATCAGCAAAGGCTTTTTCTGCGCGACGGAATTGAGTTTCGGCCATAAACGGCGAATCATTATTTTCAGTGGCCAATTGATCCAATACTTCAGCGGCTTCTTGTGAGCGGCCATCCATCGACAAAGCTTTGGCTAATTTATAGCGCAATTGATCTGCTGCTATACCTTTTGCCGGTGTGCCATTTTGTGATTGCTGCGCAAGCAAATCGCGATAGAGTTCGATCGGCTTTTGATAATGTTGACTCGCGTCTTCGGAATTTAATTGATCCTGTTCGCTGCGCACCATGGCAAGGTCAGCAATGCGCGCTTGAATTTGTTGGCGCAGTGCAGGTTCTTGAGCAGCGGTGAGTGCGCGCTGATAACTTTGCTCAATAGTGCTGATGGATTGCACATCAACACTGCGTTTGTTTTCCGGTTTTTTGGCTTTGGGTAATTGCGCCAGCGTTGGTCCGCGATCATCGCCCATGCCAATAAAACTACAGGCTGTAATACTTAACAGCGTGCTGAGCAAACAAGCAGATAAACCAATTCGGCTAAAGGATTTCATTGTGACTGTTTCCTTAGCGCTGCGTCATAGAGGCGTGCAATCGCCAATTGCGATTGTGCCAAATAATGAGCCAAACGTTTTTCGTGCGCTTCCAATTGGGTGTCGACTTGTTGGCGCAACAATTGGGTTTGTTTGTTTAATAAATTTTCAGTTGCACTTAACTGCAGACTATTTTCTTCAGTTAATTTTTCCAATCTAACCAGCATGGGTTGCAAATCAAAACTGGTTGAGGTGATTTCGCGAATGCGTGTTTGTGTCGCCAGTGCGTTATCCAATGTTGACACTATAGTGCGCAAATTGCCTTGCAATTCTGCCATGCCGCCTGCGTAACTTTGCGCGGCACGCCAAATCAAAATACCTTTGTACACTCGCAAGCGTTCTGCTGCATCCACATTATTTTGGCCAGCAGCTTGAATGCGTTGCAGAGCTTTTTCCGAGCGCTCAACTATGGCGTAGAGTTCTTTGGTATCTTCATCAGCCAGCGCCATGTAATCCTGTTCGGATTGAATGCGATTAATGCGTGCAGCCAAGGCATCGCGTTGGGCGATCAAATCATTCACTTGTTGATCGACTTTTTGTTGAATCGCTTGTTGACGTTCGAGGCTACGATTGACTTGTTTCTCCAGCAGTAATTCTTTGTAGGTAACCAGCTTGGGTTGCCAATTCAATAATACTTTTTGCAGAGCCAATAAATCGCGAATATCCAGCACGCGTGTTTGAAAACGGCTTTGCGAAAATAATTCACTTAAATAAGCTGAACGGGTTTTGATAATGCTTTTACTTTCCAATTTCAACCAGTGTTCGCCTTCAGCGGCTATGGCGGCGTGTATGCCGGGTTGATCTTTAGATTTTTCCCACTCTTCTTTTAATTCGTTGGCGGTTAAAGCCGGGCCACTGATCAAGGTGAGTAATTCACCTTCAGTGAGTGTTTGGCGCATATCACGAATGAGTTGAATTTGTTCAGTGAAGCGTGTTTCGGCTTCTTGATAGGCGGCCAGTGCATCGCCGGGTGCTTGTAATTTTTCATACGCAAATGGCAGTGCGAGAATCGCTTCTTGCGCAGCTGGATAAGTCAGGCTGCGTTGACCCAAGACTTGCCAGGGCGCCAATGCAGCTTCGTAATTTTGTTGAGACAAGTGTGCCCAGCCCAAACCCAGAAGTGCCTGATTGGCATTTTGTGTATTCAAGCGTACGCGTGTGAATTGCTCTATGGCTTTATCGTATTCTTTTTGCGCGAGAAAGGTGTAACCCATAGCAGTCGCGGCTTTGTCTTGCAGAGTCCACAATTCTTTTTGTGATAACAAACTGTCATCTGCATCCAGATCATTTAATTCATCAAAATATTGTTCAGCTTGTTTGAAGTCGCCTTCACGCGCATAGGCAGCGCCAAGGTTGTAGGTAGCGTAGGGTGACCAATCCAGTAACAAATCTTCATCGAGCGATTTTTTGGTAATTTGCGCAAAGTTTTTTTCGCGAATGGCAATGTTGATGCTCAACGCATGAGATTGCGCCAATAAATATTCCGACGCTTTTTTACTGATTTGTGCAAAGCTGCGTTTGGCACCTTCAAAGTCGCCGCGAATATATTGTAGTTTGCCCAAATAAAACCAGGCGGCATCGCGCGCGGTTTGCGGGCGCTTTTCGTCGTTTAAAATATTATTGAATACCGCTTCGGCATGATTCTGCATGCCGAAGGCAAGGCTGATGCCGCCCGCAATCAACTCAGGATTATTGCCATGGCCTTGAATACCATCGCGGGTGTCGGCCACCATTAACTCGGCCAGTGCTGGTAAATAATCTTGCTGATAGTAGTGATAAAGCGTTACGCCGTAACGCAAGTCAGCGACTGAGCTTTTGGGTTTGTCTTTTGCAAACGCAACACCGCTGAGGCTAACGGCAAGCGCCAGCGAGGAAAATTTGATCAGTCTGAAAACAGACACGCGGGACATCACATTTGCCATTGTTTGATATCAAATTTGGGTTGCATTTGTGATTCGGAATCCTGAATGCGCAATTCCAACACCAGTGGGTCCTGAGTTTTGTTGAGGGTTAACTTGGCACCGCGTTTGTAATCTTTGTTGGGGCCCCGACCAGTGAAGAATGCGCTGATTTCATGCTCGCCGGTTTTTAAGTTGCCGACATACAAACGTTGCACGCCACCACGGAAAAGTGCCTGCACTTGTTTATCGCTATAAAGTTCGCTGGATACCAATTGATTATCGATTTCGACTTTGACGGCATCCAGCGCAAAGAAAGTACCCAAGTCCATAGAAACATAAATTGCCACCTGGCTGCTGGCCGGGTAGAGCAATTCTTCTTCAAGGATAAGCAGATCGCGATTGAGTGTGAGTACAGATTCTTTCAATGCTTCAGTATCTGCAGCGGGGGATGCATCTTCAGCATGCACTGCAAAGGAGTAAAGCATGAGTAAAACAAAGGACAATTTTGCGAGAGAATGTAGCGCGATTCTCATGAATGACTCCGACAGTTATCGTTGGCAATTTATAACAGCATTCCACTGGCCCTGCATTCTAGATTTCTGCTTTTACAGCGAATGTGATTAGCCGCACAGTTGTAAATCAGTTGCAAAGATTATTTATTTTTCTATTTCAATCACATACGGATATTTGATCAAAAATGGATTGATTTGTTAGTAAAACATCAGAATGTGACAATTTTGGTCCCGATCACTTGCTCGGGTTGTAGACCAAAGGTTTATGGAATTCGTCGAAGCATCTCCTGACGGCTGCGAATTAATTCTTTCAAGGTCAATATATCGGCAAAGTTTGCGTAACTGCCGTTGGTTTTTAAATCGGCCAACTGCCGTTCAAATTTTTCAATATCGCTTGTTAATTTTATCCGTAACAGTGCGTCTCTTTGTGAGCTGGCGTGCCCATGGACATCAGGCTCTTGTTTCGACATTGCTTGGCTCCTTCACCAGTATGTCTAATCAAAGGTAGATCAAGTTTGGCGAGGCGGCGAGAAGAGCCGGTATTATTTTCAAATTTTATTGTCGACTAGTCTTCGAATAATCCAATCAGGATCAGCGCAGGCGCAAAAATCATTATTTAACAGGCTGTCGCGTTGGTTGTAACTAAAGCGTTTTGCTGCCGGATTAAATCGCACCAGTTTGCCGCCCGCAGCTTCCAACACTGCCTGAGCTGCAGCTGTGTCCCACTCGCTGGTGGGGCCAAGGCGCAGATACAAATCAGCCGCGCCTTCTGCAACTGCACAAATTTTTAGTGAGCTACCCAGCGCTTTTTTTTCGATGCCACCCGGCCAGATTTGATTGAGTTGTTCCAGATAAGCATCGCTAGCGGGTGAATTATGGTGTTGGCTGATCAGGCAAATCAGTGGTTGTTTTTGTTGGAATTTTTCCTGTAGTGATTGCGTGTGAATCGCTATAGCCGCGAAGTTGTGTTGTTGTTTCCATGCGCCCTCGTAGCCATGAAATTGCCAATCAGCATGGGGGTTGCAAGCGCGATAGAACAGACCTTCTGTGGGTTGATAAACCAATCCCAGCAGCGGCAAACCCCTGTAAATCAAGGCCACATTCACTGTGAACTGTCCGTTGCGCGCTAAAAATTCCTTGGTGCCGTCCAGCGGGTCAATTAACCAGAAGCTTTGCCATTGGTGCCTATGTTGGTAGTCATCTACCGGACTTTCCTCCGATAGCACGGGGATGTCGAGTATGGATTTTAGCCCGTCGTTCAAGCAGTGATGCGCTGCCAGATCAGCAGCGGTGAGCGGCGAACTATCGGCTTTATGGCTGGCATCGGTCAGTGAAGGGTCCTGATAAATCGCCAGAATCTTTGCGCCTGCGAGTCTGATTAATTGGTCAAGCCGTTGGTGTTGTTCGGGGGTGATTTGATAGATCATTCGGCATTTTCATCCGCTTGCAGACGACCGGCCAGCCATTCTTTTGCCATATAAAGTGCAGCAATACTACGACCTTCGCAGACATCACCGCGCATCACGATTTGGTTGATCTCGTCCAGTTTCATGGGCACCACTTCTATGGGTTCGGGTTCATCGCCGGTCAATCGCTCGGGATAAAGCCCACGTGCGACAAACACGCTGATGCTGTGCTCCATGTAAGAGGGCGATAAAAACAGACGTTTCAAAAAGACTATCTCTTTTGCGCCATAACCCACTTCCTCCTTGAGTTCGCGGTTGGCGGCTTCCGCCAGAGTTTCCCCTTCATCCCGGGCGCCTTTGGGCAGGGCAAGGTGGTAATTTTCCAATCCCATGGCATATTCGCGAATGAAAAGCACCGTATTCTCATCCAGCAAGGGTACAATGAGCACCGCGCCGCGATTGCGGGAACAAAGTTTTTCGTAATAGCGTTCTTCACCGTTACTAAATCGCAGGTGAATGGCATCCGCGCGAAAAAGGCGACTGTGGCTCACTGTGTCGCGTTGCAAAATTTCCGGTAATGTTTTTTGCGGGTTATCCGACATCTTCGGTAGCTCTTGGTAAAAAGAAGTTTGGTTATGGTAACAGCAAGCCCGTCATCACAGTTTGATTCGTCGGCGAAAACCTTGAATCTGGATTGGCAATCAATCGATACCGTTCTGTTGGATATGGATGGTACCCTGTTGGATCTGCATTTTGATAATTATTTTTGGCAGACCTGGTTGCCCAAACGATACGCCGATATTCACGGTTTGGATCTGGACCACACTCTGCAAAAATTAAATGCTCACATAGAAACCTATCGCGGCACCTTGCAATGGTACTGTTTGGATTTTTGGTCTGAAACTTTTTCGGTGGATATCAAAACCCTTAAATTGGAAGTGCAACACAAAATTGCCTGGCGCCCGCATGTGCAAGATTTTTTGTCGCAATTGCGAATTGCCGGTAAACAAATCTGGTTGGTGACTAACGCACACCGCGATAGCGTTAATTTAAAATTGGCGGCAACCGGCCTTGAAAAATTTCTCGATAAAGTCGTCTCATCGCATGATTTTGCCGAGCCGAAAGAATCGATTCAATTTTGGCATTCGCTGCACGACGCATTTCCCTTTGATAAACAACGCAGTTTGTTTGTCGATGATACGCCCAGTGTATTAACCAAAGCACATGAGTTTGGTATTCGGCATGTTCTGGGAATTCATCAGCCCGACAGCCAACAACCGCGAGTCATGACTGAGTTCCCGGCGATTTATCACTTCACTGAAATTATGCCGATTCTGCCCTCATCTAAAATTAATCTATGACACGAAAAGCACAGCGTACCCATCAAGAGGATGATGATCAGGACGATGACAAAATCCGCATAGACAAATGGCTCTGGGCGGCGCGTTTTTTTAAAACACGCAATCTCGCCAAGCAGGCCATTGAAGGTGGAAAGATCCATTGCGATGGTCAACGCGTAAAGGCCAGCAAAGAAGTGGTGATTGGTTTGGAGTTAACCATTCGCCAGGATTTAACAGAAAAAATTGTGATTGTGAAAGCTTTGTCCGATCAACGCCGCGGTGCACCTGAAGCGGCGTTGCTCTATGAGGAAACCGAAGCGAGTAAACAAAAACGCGACGAGCAAGCCGCTCAACGCAAAGCTGGCTTGGCCAATTTTATTATCAGTGATCACAAACCCAACAAAAAAGAGAGACGACAAATTCATCGCTTTCAGAATAAGTTTTTGTTAGATGAGTAAAACAAACCCCACCCTAACCCTCCCCTTCGTAAGGGGAGGGGACTGGCTCCTCCCTTTGAAAAAGGGAGGCGGGGGAGGGATTTAAAATGGTCAGATTTACTGAAATTTTAAATCCCCCCTGACCCCCCTTTTTCAAAGGGGGGAACAAAAAAGCAAAAATTTTCAGAGAAGTATCTATGAGCAAAACCGATTTACTGCACAAATTTTTATTCGACGATCGTGACATACGCGGTGAAATTATTACGCTGCAACACAGTTATCAAGAAATTTTACAAAACAATCCTTATCCACCCGCATTTCAAAAATTATTGGGCGAGTTTTTAACAGTGGTAGGGCTTTTATCCTCCACATTAAAAATGGATGGCAAAATTATTGTGCAAGCACGTGGTCAGGGCGTGGTGTCGACTGTGATGGCGGAGTGTACTCATCACAATGAAGTGCGTGGTGTTATCCAACAAAATCCTGATGTGGAATTGACGGAAGAATTGGCGCTGGGTGGAAGTTTGCGTGAATTGTTGGGTGAAACCGTATTGGTGATTACCATCGAACCTAAACGCGCTGCAAATTTTTCCGGCAAGTTGGAGCGTTACCAAGGCATAGTGCCTATGGAATCCGATAATCTTGCTGCCTGCATTGAACATTATTTTGAGCAATCCGAGCAACTCAATACTCGTATTTGGTTAGCGGTAAATTCACAATCTGCACACGGATTAATGTTGCAAGCACTGCCGCAACAAATTGCATCGGCTGATGAAAATGCTGAAGCCTGGAATACGTTGGTCACACTCGCCGATACCATTAAACCGGCAGAATTAATGCAGTTATCCCATATGGATATTTTGTATCGACTCTTCCACGAACAAACACCGCGTGTATTTGAACCCCGAGAATTACACTTCGCCTGCTCCTGCTCCGAAGAAAGATGTTTGCAAGCTCTGATCGCATTAGGCAAAGATGAATTGGAAGATATTTTGTTGGAAAAAGGCAGCGTAGATATGGATTGCCAATTTTGTAATCAGCATTACCATTTCAACCCGGATCAGGTTAGGAAATTATTTGAGGGGAAGGTGCTGCATTGAAGTGGGTAACCACCCCGCCCTTCGGGCACCCCTCCGAAGGAGGGGTCAATTAAAAATTCAAACTTGCAATTTACGCAAACGGTATTCCGTAATAAAACCAAAAATACCGCAGAAAACCAAGAAGAAACCAGCTAGCATCAGCCAGCGATTGTTGATGTTTTCTTCCTGACGATTGCCAAAGAGTTTAAACATTCTGAATCCGCCATCCACTTTTTCTACATAACTTTCGCCTATATATTCATTCTTTAGGTTGATTTGTATATCTCTGCGTTGACTTTCAAATTTTTTTGTTTCGTTATGTTGCGCAACGTCTGGCCAAATAGTTTTCACTAGAAATACATGACGAATTCTTTCGTCCCAGAATAATTCCTTGGGTTCGTCGTGTTTGGTGATACCTAATGATTGGTATTCATAAATGCTATTGGTAAAAATTAACCCTCGATAACCCGCTACAATCAGGGTTAATCCCAAAATACAAAGCACTGCCGATGTATAAAGCCATTTTTTCACAGAGTGTACTTTGTTTGTAGTTTGTACTGCCCAATGATTGGCGACTTCCGGGATATGTTTGAGCTGTTTGTAGAGTAAATCTTTATCTATCCCTTGCAGAAACTCCGCAGCTGTCATGTCCAATCCTTTTAACAGGAGCTGAAAAATATCGGCAGATGGAATGGATTTATCATTTTCCAATTTGGATAAGTAGGATTGTTCAATGCCCACAGCTTCAGCCAGTTGTGGCTGGGTTAAGTTTTTTTCAGCGCGTAATTGTTTGATGCGTTCACCAAGGTTCATATTAATTCCTTAATTAATGGATAGTGGATAATCAATGGAACGCAGGGATTCTTGGAAATTCTTGAGGAACTTGGAAGATGAATATTCGCGAATCAACAGGAATATTCATCTTTGGGATTATTTTTTGGCGGGTCCAGTACTCTTACGAATAATAAATTCCGTCGGCAGCACGCATTCACGTTGGCTCAAAGGTTCGCCTTCGATCATTTTTAATAGCATGTCCATTGCTAGCTTGCCCATTTCTTCCGCGGGTTGGGAGATGGTGGTGAGGCTGGGATCAGAATATTTTGCGTAGGAAATATCATCAAAACCGGTGACGGAGACATCTTCCGGAATTCTGAAGCCGTTGGATTTGAGTGTTTGCATGGCGCCAATGGCCATTTCGTCGTTCATCGAAAAAATCGCGGTGGGTTTGACATCCATATTGCAAAATTGAAAGGCAGCGTTGAGGCCTGACCACATGGTGAAATCGCCTTCAGCAATTAAATCGCGATCAAACGCAATGCCCGCTTCTTCGAGTGCATCTTTATAACCGGCCAAACGATCAATTGCGTGCGGGTTGTCGCGCAGGCCGGAGATAACACCTATGCGTCTGTGTCCCAGAGAAATTAAATAATCCACCATCATTTTGGCGGCTTTGCGGTTGTCGATGCGAATTGCCGGGCCGCTGGTGAATTCGCAGCCGCAAGCGTTAACGCAGGGGATATCAGGCGGGATATTGTTTTGACTTTTTTCAGAGCTGGGGCGCAATTGAATGATGCCATCGGCCAGGCGGGTTTCTACGCGGCGGATATATTCCAATTCACGTTCGACCGTGCCGCGAGTATCCCCCAACAAAACGGCGTAGCCTTTCTGTTGAGCTCTGTCTTCCAATGCGCGAATAAACAAAGAGTAAAAGGGGTTGGCTATATCGGGAACCATGACCAACACGGCATAAGAACGCGCCGAGCGGAAATTTCGGGCCAGCATATTGGGTTTGTATTTCAGCTGGGCAATGGCCGCATGGACTTTTTCCAGGCTGGCAGGTGAGACCTTCTCAGGGTTACTCAATGCACGCGATACAGTGGCAACCGATACATCGGCCAAACGGGCGACATCACGAATATTGGACATAAGCTTATGGTTCTGATTGTTAGCTGGCGGACATTAAAAACAACCCATTAAAAATTTACCAGTGATACTTGTCAAAGACCTCTGGAAAAAACATCTGTAAACGGTTACATTATCGGCCTTTGAAATTGAGTTGGTCGGTTTCGGGCTATGCTGAAAGCCAACTCCGCTGGACTTGTGGTTAAACTGACTAGAAATTGAATTGACATAATAATCAGGCTGTTTTCATGAATCTTCCCCTGTTGGATTTACTCATCATATTGGCGTACGTCCTGCTCACCCTGGTGATAGGTTTTTGGATCGCCAATCGTGCCTCCAAAGACATCAAAAGTTATTTTCTGGGTGGTAATAAATTGTCCTGGTGGCAACTGGGTTTATCGAATGCCTCGGGTATGTTCGATATCTCCGGCACTATGTGGATGGTGTATCTGTTGTTTGTGTATGGCGTCACCAGTGTGTATGTGCCCTGGTTGTGGCCGGTATTTAATCAAATATTTTTAATGATTTTTTTATCGGCCTGGCTGCGTCGTTCCGGTGTGATGACTGGTGCTGAGTGGATTAATTTCCGTTTTGGTGATGGCCTTGGTGCGCGCCTTTCACATTTTATTGTGGTGTTGTTTGCACTGGTGAATGTGATTGGTTTTATTGCTTACGGATTTATCGGTATAGGTAAATTTGCGGCGGTATTTATGCCCTGGCAATTATCAGCTGATCCGCATTTAAACGATGTGTTTTATGGGTTGTTAATCACGCTGGTGACCACTATTTATGTGGTCAAAGGTGGAATGTTCAGTGTGGTTTTCACTGAAGTGTTGCAATTTATCATTATGACCATTGCTTGTATCGCTGTCGGTATTATTGCTATGCAAACTGTATCGCCCGATATGTTAAAAAATCTGGTGCCGGAAGGTTGGTCGCAATTGTGGTTGGGTGGCGAATTTAATCTGGATTGGTCAGAAAAATTAGCGGAAGCCAGTAATAAAATTTCTAGCGATGGTTATTCGCCTTTCGCAATCTTTTTTATGTTGTTGCTCTTCAAAGGTATTTTGCAAAGTATGGCAGGCCCGCAGCCTACTTATGATATGCAACGTGTGCTCTCGGCAAAATCCCCCAAAGAAGCCGCCAAAATGAGTGGCTTGGTTTCACTGGTATTGCTCTTCCCGCGTTATATGTTGATCACCGGGCTTGCAGTTTTGGCCTTGCATTTTTTCACCGATGATCTGAATGCAATGGGCGAAAAAATTGATTTCGAACAAATTCTACCTATGGTGCTGGCCGGCGATATTATTCCCAGTGGTTTGTTGGGATTATTAATTGCCGGATTACTCGCCGCATTTATGTCGACCTTCGCCGCCACAGTTAACGCCGCACCTGCTTATGTGATCAACGATATTTACAAGCGCTACATTAACCCCAATGCAGAAGCCAAAACTTACGTGAAAATGAGTTATCTGGTGTCGGCTATTTTTGTGGTGCTGGGAGTGGCAATTGGATTTTTTATTCCAAGCCTGAATCAAATTATTGGTTGGATTGTTAGCGCACTTTATGGCGGTTACACCGCAGCCAATTTATTAAAGTGGTATTGGTGGCGATTTAATGGCTTCGGTTATTTCTGGGGAATGGTGACCGGATTCGTAATTGCTTTCCCGCTGATTTTTACTGACATATCACCACTGCATGCCTTTCCTTTTATGTTTATCGCCTGCGTGCTTGCGTGTGTAATCGGGTCGCTGTTTACCAAGCCTGATGATATGCAAGTCTTGAAAAATTTTTACATCAAAGTACGCCCCTGGGGTTTTTGGGCTCCTGTATTGGCTGAAGTACAAAAAGATTATCCCGATATAAAAGCCAATCCAAATTTTTCACGCGATGCAATTAATGTGGTGGTCGGTGTAATTTGGCAAACCTCGTTAACTGCAGCACCCATTTTTATGGTGATTCAATACTGGCAAGAATTTGCGATTGCCATGTGCGTAGTGATTCTGACCAGTATTTTCCTTTGGTTTAATTGGTACAAAAAATTGGAAGATTATGCGGCGGATACGCCGGAGGGTTTGCGGAATTGAAATCAAATCTAACTCCTCCCCCTGCCAAGGGGGAGGTTGGGAGGGGGTAAGGATTTAAATCAAAAAGCTTTACCCCACCCTAGCCCTCCCCTTGGCAGGGGAGGGAACTAAAATTTATCCAAACACTTGATTTAACAAGAGAAACCTATGAGTGAATTCAAACAAAAAGTGAAGCAATTGTTTCAGCAGCATGAAGCCTTGGTCACCCAAAAAAATCAAAAAAAATCATCCGGCAATGGCATTTACAATTGCTACCAAAATCCGATTTTGACAGCCGAACATGCTCCAATTTTTTGGCGTTATGATCTCAACCAAAAAACCAATCCATTTTTAATGGAACGTCAGGGGGTTAACGCTGCATTTAATTCCGGTGCGCTTTATTGGAATGGAAAATATATTTTGGCTGTGCGTGTTGAGGGTGTAGATCGAAAATCATTTTTTGCTATAGCCGAAAGTCCAAATGGTATAGATAACTTCCGTTTCTGGGATTACCCCGTGACTATGCCGGAAACTGATCGTCCTGATACCAATGTTTACGACATGCGTTTAACTGCACATCAAGACGGTTGGATTTACGGATTATTTTGTACTGAACGCAAAGATGAAACTCGTCCGAATGATACCTCCGCTGCTGAAGCCCAATGCGGTATGGCGCGTACCAAAGATTTGAAAACCTGGGAGCGTTTGCCGGATTTAATTACCTATTCAGGTCAGCAACGCAACGTGGTTTTACATCCTGAATTTGTCGATGGCAAATACGCGCTTTACACACGCCCACAAGATGGATTTATTTCTGTTGGCGCTGGCGGTGGCATTGGCTGGGGTTTGACTGACTCAATGGTTAATGCCGAAGTGAAATCGGAAGTGATTGTTGATCCGAAAATTTATCACACTATCAAAGAAGTTAAAAATGGTCAGGGTCCCGCGCCGATAAAAACGGCTGAAGGCTGGATACACTTGGCTCACGGTGTGCGTAATACTGCAGCGGGTTTGCGTTATGTGTTGTACGTATTCATGACAGAATTAAATCGTCCCTGGGTGATCACGCATCGTCCCGCAGGACATTTTATTGCGCCGCAGGGTGACGAGCGCGTGGGTGATGTGTCCAACGTAACTTTTTCGAACGGCTGGATACTTAACGAAAAAAATGAAGTTTATATTTATTACGCATCATCCGACACTCGCATGCATGTGGCGACTTCAAGCGTCGAAAAATTAATTGATTACTGCAAAAACACACCGGAAGATGGTTTGCGTTCTGCAGCATCAGTACAAACACGCAATCAATTGATCAGCGCCAATCTGCAAATGATGAAAGATCTATTATGAGTGCAGGCGTGACTATTAAATCGACTCAGCAAATTGCTGAGTCGCGAGAAGAACTGATTCGTATTGCCGATTGGTGGCTGGAGTATTCGCAAGATTTCACTCAGGGTGGATTTTTTGGTGAAATCGCTAATAACAACGCGCCGGTAATCAACGCCAATAAAGGTGTGATACTCAATACTCGTATTCTCTGGTTTTTTAGTGAAGTGGCAGACTTACTTGAATCGGATGCCTATAAACAAGCTGCTGATCGCGCCTACGAATATTTGCGCGATTATTTTGTTGATCAGGAATTTGGTGGCGTTTATTGGGAATTAAATGCGCAAGGTCAGGTGGTTAACAATAAAAAGCAAATCTATGCGCAGGCTTTTGCAATTTATGCGCTCAGTAGTTACTACAAGCTCACGCAGGATTCATCTGCTTTACAATTGGCACTGAGTTTATTTGAGCTAATTGAAACTCGCGGTATTGATAAAGAGCATCAGGGTTATCTTGAAGCCTTTACGCGCGAATGGAATTCATTGGATGATTGGCGATTGAGTAATAAGGATTTAAATTTTCCGAAATCACAAAATACTCATCTTCATATTTTGGAAGCCTATACCAGCTTGTACCAATTAGTTTCCAGCTCTTTGATTGAAGATGCCTTGCGTTACAACATTCAAATGTTTGACGCATACATGATTGATCGCAAAACCGGGCACCTGCGCATGTTTATGGATTTGCAATGGCAGGATCATTCGCCAGGTTTTACTTATGGTCACGATATTGAAGCAGCCTGGTTAATCGGTTTGGCATTGGATGTGTTGGGTGATCAAACACTGCAACAAAGAATACTGCCGGATTTAATTAATATTGCTGAAGTCAATTATTTATCCGCACGCACTGATAGTGGTCAAATAAAAGACGGGTTTGATTTTGCAACCCAAATAGAAAATACCGATTCTGTTTGGTGGGTGCAAGCCGAAGCCTTGGTGGGCTATCTTTATGCCTGGCAATGGACAAAAGATGAAAAATATTTTGTAGCAGCGGAAGCCGTTTGGAATTTTATTAAACAACATCAAATTGATACCCAAAATGGCGAATGGTTTTGGTTATCTAAAAAAGATGATGCGAGTCGACAATCGGATTACAAAGCCGGATTTTGGAAATGCCCTTATCATAATGGCAGGGCGATGATGGAAGTGATTAGGTTGTTGGGAAAACAAACCCCACCCTAACCCTCCCCTTCGTAAGGGGAGGGAACTAAATCTCACTCCGCGTTAAGCAGGGAGTCAAGTCCCTCCCCCTTGTGGAGGGGGAGGTTAGGAGGGGGTGCAGGTCGTACGAAAATTTTAAAAAACACAACAGGTAAAACATAATGAAAACAATCCAATTCTTTATCGCAATCTGTCTCGGAATTTTTTCGTTTCAGTTGTCTGCATCTACAGATAATTTCGTCAGCGTCGAGGGCCCCCATTTCAAAAAATCCGGAAAGCCCTATTACATAGCCGGAACCAATATGTGGTACGCCGCTTATTTGGGCGCACCCAATGAAGTGGGTGATAGAAAACGTTTGACTCAGGAATTAGATAAGTTAAAAAAAATCGGCATTAATAATTTGCGTGTGTTAGCGGTTTCGGAAAAAAGCGACATCAACGCAGCAGTAAAACCCGCAACAACCAATGGCTTTGGCAATTACGACGAAAATTTATTTATTGGTTTGGATTACTTATTGGTTGAACTCGCCAAGCGCGATATGACGGTTGTACTTTATTTCAATAATTTTTGGCAGTGGTCCGGCGGTATGTCGCAATACATGAGCTGGATTGATGGCAAACCTATGCAAGATCCCAATGCGACTAAAGATTGGGAAGGTTTTATGGCGCGCTCGGCGAGTTTTTATAAAAGTGAAAAAGCTCAGCAGGAATATCGTAAAACTATCGCCAAACTAGTGAATCGTGTAAACACTATTAATGGCAAAGCCTATAAAGACGATCCGGTGATTATGTCATGGCAGTTGGCGAATGAGCCGCGTCCTGGTAGTGATAAAGCCTCTGCAGAAGATAAAAAAATCTATGTGAATTGGATTAAAAACACTACCGATTTTATTCGCAGTCTGGATGCCAAACATTTAATTTCAACTGGCAGTGAAGGTCTCTGGGGTTCTGTTCGCGATCAACAACTATTTATTGATGCGCACAGTTTGCCGAATGTGGATTATTTGACTTATCACATGTGGATTCGCAACTGGAGTTGGTTCAATCAATTCAAACCGGAAGAAACATGGGATTCTGCCTGGCAAAAAGCTGATGAGTATTTAAACTCTCATATCGACTGGTCGAACCAGCTTAAGAAACCGATTGTGTTGGAGGAATTTGGATTGGATCGTGATATGGGCTCATTTGATATCACAGCAACGACTCAATACCGTGATCGCTTTTATCAAAAAGTGTTTGATACTCTGAATCAGCGTGCAGAAAAAGGTGAAGCTATCGCTGGATATAATTTCTGGGCGTGGAATGGTATGGCGCGCACCCAGCGTAAAAATTATTGGTGGCAGCAAGGCGATGATTTTATGGGAGATCCACCACAAGAAGAGCAGGGCATGTACGGTGTGTTTGATTCAGATAAATCCACCATCAAGATTATTCAAAAATCCAATAAACGTTTGCGTAAGTTAATGAAGTGATGATCGTAGGTTGGAAGAGCGAAGCGACTTCCGACTTTTGATTTGGGTCATCGAACCACTTGTCGGAAGTCGCGCTCTTCCAACCTACACCGAAAGCTGCAATCGAAATTGCAGTTTTTTTGTAAACAAAATAATTTGTAATATTAATAATTTTTTATTGGAGGTTTTATGAGAAGACATCTACTTTATGTTGTGAGCGTTTTGCTGATGTTGTTTGCAACTAATCTATATGCACAAAAATTTGATCAATTGGGTAAAACCCCGCAAATGGGTTGGAATAGTTGGAATACCTTCGGCTGTAATGTGGATGAAAAAATGATTCGCGAAATGGCGGATGCCATGGTGTCATCCGGAATGAAGGATGCGGGTTATGTTTATATCAATATCGACGACTGCTGGCACGGCCAACGCGATGAAAAAGGTTTTATTCATCCCGACAAAAAATTATTTCCATCCGGCATGAAAGCCATGGCGGATTATGTTCACGCCAAGGGTTTGAGGCTGGGCATTTATTCGGATGCGGGTAATAAAACTTGCGCAGGTCGACCCGGTAGTCGCGGTCACGAATATCAGGATGCGATTATTTATGCGAGTTGGGGCATTGATTATGTGAAGTACGATTGGTGTGATACTCAAGACATAAATCCCAAATCGGCTTACGCCACTATGCGCGATGCCATTTATAAATCCGGTCGCCCCATGTTGTTCAGTATTTGTGAATGGGGCGATAACAACCCCTGGGAATGGGCGACTGATGTGGGGCATTCATGGCGCACCACCGGCGATATATATCCTTGCTGGAATTGCGAACATAACCATGGCTCCTGGTCATCCTGGGGAGTGCTGCCCATTCTGGATAAACAAATCGGTCTTCGTAAGTACGCTGGTCCCGGTCATTGGAATGATATGGATATGATGGAAGTCGGCAATGGTATGACTGAAGAAGAAGATCGTGCGCACTTTTCGCTCTGGGCCATCATGGCATCACCCCTGATTACCGGTAATGATTTGCGCAGCATGTCGGACGCCACCAAAAAAATTCTAACCAACAAAGAGATGATCGCCATCAATCAGGACAAGTTAGGTATTCAAGCCATGAAGTGGTTGGATGAAGGCGATATAGAAGTTTTTGTGAAGCCTTTGGAAAAAGGTCGCTATGCCTTACTGTTTTTGAATCGCGCTGACATAGCAAAAACCTATCAGCTCAGCTGGAAAGATCACTATATGAAAGACGACATCAGCAAGCATGAAATCTGGTTTGATAAACAAACATTTACATGGCGAGATATCTGGAATGGTGAAACAGGGTCGACCGCCAACAAACTTGTGTTGGAAATTCCTGCACATGGCGTTCGAGTAATGCTGCTCAATCCATAATTTTGTGATTTATCGAGTAAAACTTTAGGTTCAGACGTGAGTTTGAACGACGAGGTGGGCTGATTAATCGATAGTTCCGCCCGCAAAGGGTTGCCTATTAAACACTAGACCAAACCAACAGGGTGACAATTTTGCCGTTGCGTCCATGTCAAACCCCGAGTTAATGGATGCAGTGAAATGAACAGGGACGTTTGACAACAATTGATGGTTAACACTGAATGCTTTATTTGACACGAGCACTCCAGGGAAAAAAGTACGCAGGTGTTCATTTTCTGACCGACAGCTGGACTGTCGGTTTTTTTTTGTGTAAAAGGTGGGTCCAGTATTCGAAGACTACATATAGGTGCGCCTGATAGAAACGGCGCATTTTCTCTCTTCAAATTGCAGTATTACAATAAACCGGATTCGCTATGTACGACGTAATCTTCAACACGCATGATGTAGTGCTGTTAATGACAGCTTATCAATGTGTACTTTTTGCCATTCTCTTGTTGTCAATCAAGCGGGAAAACGCAGCCAGTAATTTCTTTTTAGCCTTCTTCCTGTTTCAACAGGCGGCGATTCCGCTGGACATATTGATTAGTTTCGGCGCCGAGTTTCGCCAGGTGGCTTTGCACTGGTCCCCCAATTTGTTCTACGTATTTGGTTTTGGTTATTGGCTAGAAGCCCCCTTTTTATTGTGGTACACCCGTTCGCTTATCTACAAAAACTACAAACTCACTCGCAAAGACCTTATCTATCTACTGCCGTTTTTTGCTTATCTGCTGTATCAATTGTTGTTTTATTACGGGTTGGATCTGCAAGAAAAATTGCATCTGCAAGAGGACTACAACCTATTTTCAGCTCCGGATTATATGAACTATGTGACTTTGTTTCGCGAAGTCTTTCGCGCCTGGTTGGGTGTGATCTGTATTATCGAAATTCGTCGTTACACTCGCCATATTAGAACCAACTTTTCCGATATCGAAAGGTTAGATCTTACCTGGTTGAAGATGCTGGTGTCCGGGTTTCTGGCAATACGCCTTTGGGCGGTGTTGGTTTCACTATTAATTTTGTTGTCAGTGAGTTTTGGTATCAGCACCAATTTTGAAATTATGGGTTTGATTGGTAACTACACCACCTTATTAATGGTAAGTGTGTTGATCTTTTTCGGTCTAGGGCATTCATCAGTTTTTGAAGGGATCGACACCACAGCAGAAGCCAAGCAGGAACCCATTAAACATAAAATTTCAGAATCAGAAATTGAACAAATTGTTCGGTTTATGCAAACAGAAAAACCCTACAGGCAAGCGGCGCTAAATCTTGAAAGGCTGGCTGCACAAGTAAAAATGCAGCCACGGCATTTATCCAACATTATTAATCGTCATTTCAATTGCAATTTTTTTGAATTCATTAACAACTACCGTGTTGAGGAAGCCAAAATATTGTTATCCGATCCCGCTCAAGAAAGTAAAAATATGCTGGATATAATGTTGGATGCAGGTTTCAACAGCAAAGCAACATTCAATACATTATTTAAAAAGAAAGTGGGTATGACGCCGAGTGAGTATCGAAAAACTGTATCAGCCAAACCCTAAGCCTTCATCGCGAAATTATGCTGACAAGCTGAGTGTAATCGTTTTCATAAAAATAGGGTTTTTATGTAATACGGTTACAGTTAAGTTTTTGATTTCATTAGGTATTTTTTATATAAAAAGCTTGAATCCAGTTTCATGAGTGGGTAGGATGCCCACAAATGGCTCGCTAGAAGCCTCCATTCAATCGGCAATAAAAGTAATTGACTCAAGGCTAGTGAAACGAGCGCTACTTTTATGGCTGAACTCCATAAAACCATCTTGCGATTATTTCTCCTCTGCCTCAATTGATTTGGTCAATGCATCAGCTTGTTGACTCTTTATCTATCGGCGGGAAACCCACATGCGCAAACCCATAGTGATTGCTAACTGGAAATTAAACGGTGGTCTGGATCTGATTTGTACATCAGTCGCTTCGTTTATTGGTAAACATTTTGACGCGCAAATTGCGATTTGCCCGCCCTATCTTTACATGCGCGACATGATGACTTTTTTGCAATATTCCGAATTGCAAATCGGCAGCCAGAACGTCAGTCGCTACGAGTCCGGTGCTTATACCGGCGAAACCTCTGCACAAATGTTAAAGCAAGCCGGCTGCTCTTTATGTTTGATTGGCCACTCGGAACGCCGTGCAATGTTTGCTGAAAATAATGAGGGCTGTCGCATCAAAGTGCGCACAGCAATCAATCACGGTTTGTTACCTGTGTTGTGTGTCGGTGAAAACCAACAAGAGCGCGCTGCAGGAATCACTCACGAGGTTTTACACAAACAAATGCACGAAGGATTGAGTGGAATTGATTTATCAAAAGGTGAATTGTGCGTTGCCTACGAACCTGTTTGGGCAATAGGAACAGGCCTGGCTGCAACGCCAGAAATTGCTCAGGATATTCATCAGTATATTCGTGATGAGCTCACAAATATTTTTGATCAAAAAACCGCTGAACGAATTCGAATTTTGTACGGCGGTAGCGTCAACAAACAAAATGCATATGAATTGTTAAAACAAAAAGATGTTGATGGATTATTGGTTGGCGGTGCTAGTCTGGATCCTGGGCATTTTTTGGCGATTTGTGAGCGAGCTTCGGAATTAACAACATGACCCCACCCTAACCCTCCCCTTGCCAGGGGAGGGGACTTTACTCCCTTCTTTTTGCAGGGTGAGATTGGTTCCTCCCCCTGGGAAGGGGGAGGTTAGGAGGGGGTCAAGATTTTCAAAAAAATCAGCAAAAAAATTCGGTCATCAACACAATCAACCACAAAGTGAGATGTGAGATGAACTCTTTAGCCCAATCAGTTGCGCCCGGTGTTGCTACGGGTGTTGCCGTAAAAAATTTATTCAACGCCGCGAAAGTCGGTGGTTTTGCTTATCCGGCTGTGAATGTTTACAACACCAACAGTATTAATGCGGTGTTGGAAGCTGCTCGAAAAGTTAATTCACCCGTCATTGTGCAGTTGTCGCAAGGTGGATCTGCATTTTTTGTGGGTAAGGGTGCAGCCTTGGAAGGTTTGCAAACCAGTATTCAAGGTTCCATCGCGGCGGCGCATTATGTGCACCATGTTGCAGAATTTTATGGCGTGCCGGTGATATTGCATACGGATCACGCGGCGAAAAAATTATTACCCTGGATCGATGCTCTGCTGGATGCCAGCGAAGATTTTATGACTTTAACCGGCAAACCATTATTCAGTTCGCATATGATCGATTTATCAGAAGAAAGTCTCGAAGAAAATATCGAGATATGCTCGCAATATTTGCGTCGTATGCAAAAAATGGGCATCACGCTGGAAATCGAATTGGGTTGTACTGGCGGTGAGGAGGATGGTGTTGATAATTCCAATCTGGATAACTCGGCGCTTTATACTCAACCGGAAGATGTTGCCTATGCCTATGAACGTCTCAGTAAAATCAGTCATGACTTTACGATAGCCGCATCCTTTGGCAATGTGCACGGTGTATACAAACCCGGTAATGTAAAACTTACGCCGAAAATTTTGCAAAACTCACAAGAGTTTGTAAGCCAACAGTTTGGCCTGCCAAATAAATCATTGGATTTTGTATTTCATGGTGGATCAGGATCAGAAGCGGGAGAAATCGCAGAATCTATCGCTTATGGTGTGGTAAAAATGAATATAGATACTGATACCCAATGGGCATTTTGGGAAGGGACGTTGAATTTTTACAACAACAAAACCGGTTATTTACAAGGGCAAATAGGTAATCCGGAGGGTGAAGATAAACCCAATAAAAAATACTATGACCCACGTGTATGGCTGCGTCAGAGTGAGGAATCCATGGTAAAACGATTGGAAAAAAGTTTTGCAGATCTTAATTGTATAAACCGTTACAGGTAGTGGAATGAAAACGCTTAATGATTATCTGCATAGTGCAGAAGCTGATGTGGAGCTTATTGAACTGCTTCAGCAATTAACCATAACCGGTATTCAAATCAGTCGTTTGGTGCGGCAAGGAGCACTCGCCGGTATTCTCGGAAAAGCTGAATCACAAAATATTCAGGGTGAGGATCAGAAAAAACTGGATATTATCACCAATCAACTGATGAAAGATTCTTTGCTCGGCCTTTCGTCGGTTGCAGCGATTGCATCAGAGGAAGAAGACAATAGTGTTCCAGCGAATATCAATGGAAAATTTCTGGTGGCCTTTGATCCGTTGGATGGTTCATCCAATATTGATATAGATGGTCAAATTGGCACTATCTTTGGTGTTTATCCACGATTGCAACAGCTTGCAATTGATAACGACGAGCAGTTTTTACAGTCAGGTAGCCAGCAACTTGCTGCTGGTTATTTGTTGTATGGCCCTTCAACTCAATTGGTGATTTCGCTGGGGAAAACCACAGATTGCTTTACTCTGGATGAGGCGAGTTCGCGATTTTTATTAACCAGTGAAGCAATAAAAATTCCGAAAGATACACAGGAATTTTCCATCAATATGAGTAACCAGCGTTTTTGGTCAGAAAAAATGCGCTGCTATATTCAAGAGTTAATTCTAGGGGCGAGTGGCTCGCGCGGGAAAAATTTTAATATGCGGTGGAATGGTGCCATGGTGGGTGATGTTCATCGAGTGATTGGTCGTGGTGGAATATTTCTATACCCGTCAGACAATCGCAACCCACAACAACCTGCAAAATTGCGCTTGCTTTACGAAGCGAATCCTATGGCCATGTTGGTTGAAACTGCGGGTGGAAAAGCCTGGAGTGAATTTCAAGCAATTTTATCGATTCAACCTAAAACATTGCACGAACGTGTAGCGGTTATTATGGGATCTGCAAATGAAGTGGATGTTTGTTTGAGTTTGTAGGTTGGAAGAGCGCACCGACTTACGACAAAATATATAGATTCAAAATTAAATTTAGGTAGTCGCTGCG
>CBINNU010000021.1:0-44913 GCA_966252135.1 uncultured Cellvibrio sp.
AAATCAGGGCGCAGCAAGCGGCGCCCCTACATTTTTGGAGAATATCTTAAGGGCATTGCCCCAAAGAATTAATCCAGTTTTGAATCAATGTCACTCCATTTTGATCAGTAATATCCACACCCAAAGGCGGCATGCGATGAACATCATTTCGCGCCATACGCAGCGGAATTATGGATTCAGCTGCCACACCCGGTTTGAATAAACGCGCATCGGTGATACCAAAACTGCCAAGGCTTGGTGTTTGATTACAATAACCCGCGGTTGCCCAATTGCTTGCAAAACGAAAATCCATTCCACCGCGACCCGGGCCATTGGGTTGATGACAATTAGCGCAATTGCTATGTAAATAAGCGCGCGATCTATCGGTTAAATTGGCTGATGTGTCATGAGGATTTGGCATTGTTGCAAGAGTGTTCGGTGAGCCGGGATTCGTCGTGAAATAACCCACGGTAGCCAGGGTTTGAATTTGATTGGCAATCAAATTACCGGGATAAATAAAATCGCGGTTGATTTGCGCTGTTTCCAAACCCAATACTCTTTCTGAAGCAGGGCTGCCATTTGGTGCTGTATGGCAATTCATGCATTGCGCGCGCGACGGGTAACGCCACTCCTGATTTTCAATCGATTTGGTTTTGCCTGCAGACAATAAATTTGCATCAGTGCCTGCTTCATTCCACTCATACGAATATCCGCCCCATTCGCCATTGGAGTGACGCACCATCAAACGTGTTTCAACAGGTTGATCATTTAATAAAAATGTTTTGATTAACACACTGCCTATAGGGAATGACCATTGTCCATTTGATTCGATGGTAATTTGTGTTCCATCAGGAATCGCAAAATAACGCTCCTTACCTGCACCATCAGACCAGAGAGGACTATTCAAATCATAAGGCACAACACCCTGAGCAACTTCGCGAATATTATTGGGATTAAAACATCCGGTTGCCGATAATGTTTCTGGAAAATTTCCTGTCGCTGGAGATTCAGTTCGTACCAATTGCTCAAACCCGCCCCAGCTGTGAATGCGCCAAATATTACCGGCGTTATCTTCCGACAAAGTGGGTGAAGCTCCGCCGCCGGGAACCAAATCAACAGCTGATGCATTTCCATTGGAATCGTATTCAATTGTTGTAACACCTGAGCGAATATAATCGCCAAAAATATAACGCCCTTGTAATTCCGGCATGGCAGTTCCGCGATACACATAACCACCAATAATCGCAACCCAGCCATCGTCGTGAGATAAATCCACAACAGGCGCTAAAGATTGCTGACCATTTGTGCAATTGTTACAGCGATCTAAAAATCCTTCGCGAAATGGCCAGCCATAATTTCCACCCAATTCAACGCGACTGATTTCTTCGCGGGTTCCTTCGCCTACATCACCAACCCAAAGTTCACCCGTTAATTTATCAAAACTGGATCGCCAGGGGTTGCGAAATCCCCATGCAAAAATTTCTGGCGCACCACCGCCATTGGCGAAAGGATTATCAGCAGGAATGGAATAATTGGAACCGGAGTTAACATCAATTCGCAAAATTTTTCCGTGCAGCGAATTCATGTCTTGCGCAGGATTATAAAAATTGTTGGAAAGCGGAACGCCACCTCCGCCTTCGCCGCGATCGCCTAATGCAATATACAAATATCCATCAACAGGACTAAAACCTATCCAGCCACCTTTGTGATTGGTGTACTGATGATTAAAGCGTGCATCGCTTGCATTAAGTGGAGCCAAAATATTTACGGGATTACTAAAGGTTAAACCATCACTGGATACTGTGTATCGACGCACCACCGTCACCATTGAAACACTGGTATTGGTAATTCCAAATTCTTGTCGTCTTGCTGTGAAAAAAACATAAGCATATGGATTGTTCGCAAAATCCGGATGGAACGCCATGCTTAGCGCACCACCTTCACCATCTGTTACCACTTGCGATGAAAAATCCACCGCCAATGTTGAGCTCCCACCCAAAACAAAACTGCGAATGCGCCCGGGCCGCTCGACTACGTAATAACGATTATTGATTCCCGGTGCTTGCGTGAGATAAATCGGGCTATCAATACCGGAGGGAATGTTTTGCACTCCATCAAATTCGTAACTACCAAGTTCGGATGAAGGTGCTGCAGGTGCACTGCAAGTCGCATTGCTCGCGCGAACAGATAAACCAGAGTCCACGCGCGTTACACCATCCACTGAACTGCTGGAGGATGAAACAACTGAACTGGAATTCTGTGATGATGAAACACTGAATGATCTTGATGACGAAGAAGATGAGCTTGTTACTGATGAAACTAAACTGGAGGAAATAACTGAAACACTGGATGCAACCGAATTAGAAGAAGCCTGCTGCCCAGACCCGCCTGAACCACCACAAGCCGTTAGTACTAGAATTGATAAAGCCGCAACCCATTTATAAGCAGCCATAATTTATCCCCTTAATTATTGAATGGAGATTTCGGACTGTTACAGCTGCCGAAAATACAGGGCTAATTAGATGCGCATAGGCGGTGATACTCAATACCGTTTGTCTAATAAATTTGTGCGTTTGTCGATGTAAATTTAATTTGGTAACAAATTTTTCGCTATTTGCGACTTTCCTCATATTCCTTCCGGATTCGAGTCAGCCACTTCTTCGCAAGATTACGAATAAATTCTTCGGTTTCCATTTTTGACATGGGGTTTGTTGAGAGGAGTTTTCCAGGTAATGCATGCCTTGCATTGTCACCGCTGACAAGTGGATTATGAACACTATCTTTAAATCGTGAAAGTTGAACTTCACTTATGCCGAATTGTTTTTGAATTTTATGGTCATTATCTTTTCCGTTTCTCACTAACTCATAAATTTTCCATAGTGTCGATGTAGTTAGTGGTTCAACAGAAAGCAACTCAATTACTTTAAGTGCATTTGAATTATAGGAAGCGGGTATAAGTTTCGATAATTGTTTATCTAATTCAATCTGATATTGTCGTTCGTTATGATCTTTAATCCACTGTTCTTTCTCATCAGGTGATAATCCATTGGGTGAGGATACAGTCAAAGTTGCAGGAAAAAATGTTGAGACATTAATAAATAATGAATCAACTTCAAGAAAATAGTGTGAGGTTGGTGGATCAACGGAAAAATTAATAACTGCACCAAGTGAAAATTCTGGATCTATTTGAGTTGTCTTTAATGTTGACCGTACTCTTCGTGCTATTTCAATAGCATCTTGTGCAGTGGGGCATTCATCAATTTCCGAGGATGAAAATGCTTTTGGAAAATTTATACCTTCGACCAAGTTTATGTTTAATACTCCTAGAATATCTGAAAGCATACGCTCATCTAGGCTTGTTTTTTGAATCTCAATTGCCCATCTCATATCAATACTCTCATAATTTTTAAAAACAGCGCAGGTTTACCTGCGCTCAATCATTAATTTCTCGCAGTACGATCAGTTAACTTCACCATATCATTCATCACGCCATCCAAACCGCCGTAGACGTTCAGAGTGTTGATGCGAGCGGTGATTTTTTCCAGTACTTCCAATTCTTTCAAGCGCAGCAATACAGGGTTGCCTTCCATGACTTTTGCAGTGTTGTGCAACGAACGGGTTGCCTGGGTTTCTTCCTGACGTTTGATCAGGTTAGCTTCAGCGACTTTCTGGGCTTCTACTACTTGAGTCAAAATTGCTTTCATTTCGCCGGGCAAAATAATATCTCTTGCACCGACGGATTTTAATGCAATACCGTAAGCAGTGGCTTTTTCGGCAACTATATTTTGTACTTGTTGGTTCAACAAGTTTTTGTCGGCCAACAACTCATCCAATGTTTGAGTACTCACAATTGTTCGCAACGCCAATTGCAATTCGCGATACAAATAATCTTTTACGTCTGCCAATGCCTGTTTAGCTTTTTCTGCATCGGCAATTTGCCACATGGCAGACAGGTTAACACGCAAGCTTACACGGTCTTTGGTCAAAATTTCCTGACCATTGACTTCCATGTTTTGCAAACGCAGATCATATTGCTTTACTTCAATCACACGGTTGTACTTCCACCACATATGCAAACCAGGTTGCAAAGTGCTGATCTGTGTACCATCGACCATCAGAAAACCAACATGGCCTTCGGCTACAGTGCTGATTGCAATCGCATTAATTGCTGATCGGCTCAACAAAGGATCGCGAACACTGGAAAACAGTCGTACCAATCGTTCAGGAATTTTGAAATCCTGAGTGATATCGATTTTTTCAACACTGATAGGATTGTGTTGTTTCCAATAAGCACCGCGTTGGGCAGGGCCTTTGATGTCACGCAATACACCGTGTTGGTAAATCAATGCGATCTCATTTTCATTGGTTTCCCAGGTTTGCACATAATCGGCAAACAAAGCGGGATGTACTTCCGCCAAAAATAAAATATCTTTATTGATACCATCAGTCAGCGTGTTAGTCATATTGAAAGACTGCAATTGATATTGATCTTTCCAGTCCCAAAATTTATGCACGCCAGCTGTTAAAATTTTTTGAAATTGCTGTTCTTTAAACAACAAACCGATTTGTGAATCAGTAATCACATATTTTTTTGTAAACAACATAAAAACTCCTTTAATTAATGGTGCAGAACCTCCACAGGTTATTGGTATTTGTAGATGCTATTTTCAGGGAGGTGACCAAAACGCATCACTTGCGTGAAAATGCAGCGCCACGCATGGCAATCACCTGTTCGATAAAGTTTGAATTCCATTTTAAAATAGGGGCAATCTCACCCCCTCCTAACCTCCCCCTTGGGGGGAGGAACAGTCCTGATTTCTTTCAAGCTTTATCGCGGAGGTCTGCGATTTGTTCTTGCGAACGTTTTTTACAGCTACTTTGGAAAAGTAGTTTGCTAGTCGGAATTGAACCGACAACCCTCTGAATTTTAATCAGATGCTCTACCAAATGAGCTATAGCTTTGGAACCAAAGTTGGAATCGAACCAACAACCTACGAATTTTAAGTTCGCCGCTCTACCTTTGAGCTACATGGTGGTATTTGATGCGTTTGAAAAATTGCGATACACAAACAGTCAGAGACCATTGTGTCAGCCTGCTAATAAACAGAGCCTTTGCGCCTTTTCAAATTCTGTATAGACCTTCTACACATATCACATCAAATTCTTTCTCCTTCCTGTACACTCTTAATGAGTGCGGGAAACGAATATACATTTACTGATTTAAACAAATAGACCCTGTCCGGTTTGACATTGAGTAGAATTTCTGCCGAAACTTCAGTTAATCTATCTATCCCTTTTAGTTGAATTCTTTCATTGTCTATATCTTTATGGTACATGTGAATCAATAATCCAATTTCCTTAGTTAAGCGATTTTCTAGTGATTCCTTAATGAAGTCGATCCAGTTTTGTAATTCGTTTTCCTTCGTTTGATTTGGAACTTCTTTTTTGCTTTCTTTTTGTTCGAGCCAGCGCTTTATTTTGGCGTTAGACCATCCTTTTTGTTTCTTTCTCGCAGTATTAAATTCTTTAGTGTCATAATTGTTATTCGAACCAATAGCCGTGCCGCAATCACACCATCCATTAGTTGTACAAAATATGCTATAGGCGCTGTTCATTTGTTTTGATACAAAAGAGTTTTCAACTTTCATCCAATTTAACTGGTGCTTTTTTGCGATGTTTGAAATCAAATCCTGGTTCGATGAATTTAAAACAAATACAGTAATAAATAAGCACATAAAAACCTCGGCAGTTTAAGTCCCCCCTTTTTTACGAAGGGGGGATGTTTTCATCCCTTCACACACAACACTTGCTTCAATGTATGCACTATCTCAACCAAATCCGATTGTGCTTCCATTACTTTTTCGATGGGTTTGTAAGCTGACGGAGTTTCATCAATTACATCTTCATCTTTTCGGCATTCCACGCCTTCGGTGGCTTTCAGGTGTTCATCCAATGAAACCAGTCGCTTCGCTTCTGTACGTGACATCACGCGTCCTGCGCCGTGGCTGCAGCTACAAAAACTTTCTTCGTTTCCCAATCCGCGAACGATAAAAGATTTTGCGCCCATGCTTCCCGGGATTATTCCCATCTCGCCTTTTTTTGCGCTCACAGCACCTTTACGTGTTACCCAAACATCTTTTCCATAGTGATGTTCTTTGCTGATGTAGTTGTGGTGACAATTCACTGCTTCCACATGCGCTTCAAATGGAATTTTCAGTACATCACGGATCGCTTGTAGGGTTCTTGCCATCATCACTTCGCGATTCAATCGGGCAAAATCCTGCGCCCATGCAACGGCTTCTACATAATCGCGAAAATGTTCGCTTCCTTCGGGGATGTATGCCAAATCTCTATCGGGCAAATTAATCATCCAACGTTCCATATCTTTTTTGGCTTGCTCAATAAAATGAGTTCCGATTCGATTCCCGACGCCGCGTGACCCGCTATGCAACATCACCCAAACTGCGTTGGTTTCATCCAAACAAATTTCAATAAAATGATTTCCGCTTCCCAGTGTTCCCAAATGATTCAAGTTGTTGGTGTTTTTCAAAAACGGATGTTTTTCGCAAAGTGTTTGAAACCCTGTATCCAAATTTGCCCATGCTTGAGTCACATCTTCAGGAGCATTTTTCCAGGAACCTTTATCTCTTCCTCCCTGCATCTTGGGCGTGCTTCCATGCGGAACGCGTTTTTCAATTTCGCTTCTTAATGCTGCCAATGAATCGGGCAATTGCGATGCATTCAAGGTGGTTTTCGCAGCCATCATTCCGCAACCCAAATCCACGCCCACCGCTGCTGGAATCACTGCGCCAATAGTGGGAATAACGCTTCCAATTGTTGCTCCCTTACCCAAATGCACGTCCGGCATCACGGCGATCCATTTATGGATAAAAGGCATGCTCGCCATGTCGTTCACTTGTTTCCTTGCGTTCTCATCAAAACTCACCCCGCGTGTCCATGACTTCACCGGCGCCTGACCTTCTTTATGCATAACTTCGTATTTCATGATCTTTCCTATTTATTCGTCGTTTCGTTGACAGAAGGGTAATTGCAATCGGGTTGCCAACTTTTGAATGCAATCGAAAATTATTTTTAACTTATTGATTTTTAATGAATAAATAATTTAATTGTGAGAAATGGAATTTAAAACTAGAATCCGATGTTGTTAAAAAATATCAAAATAGATAGGAATATATCTAAATGAATAATATGGTGATTGGGTTTTTAGGGTCGAGGTTGGATCATGGTGGTTTGGGGCAGCGGCGCTGGAAGGTCTGGCGACCGAGTCTGGCTTTGCTAATGCACCCTGAATTCCCGGTGAGTGAAGTCTTGTTGATGTATTTACCAGGTGATCAGCAATTGTTGGAATTAACCCTGAAAGATATGCAGGAAATTTCACCGCAAACCAATGTCACCAGTTATTTGATTGATTGTAATGACCCTTGGGATTTTGAAGCGGTTTACAGCCGCATTCACGAAGTAGCCATCGCGCAAACATTCGATACTGAAAATAATAATTATTTTGTGAATATCACTACTGGAACTCACGTAGTGCAGATCTGTTTATATCTGCTGACGGAAGCGCATTATTTTCCCGGAAAATTATTGCAATCCTCGCCTGCAAAAGATGTAAAAGGCACTTATCACATTATTGATCTGGATCTTTCACGTTATGATCAAATTGCATCGCGTTTTGCAAAGGAATCACGCGATGCAGTGACTCATTTAAAAAGCGGAATTCAAACGCGCAACTTTGCATTTAATGCCTTGATTGAACAGCTTGAGCAGGTGTCGATTAAATCCAAAGCACCTATTTTATTAAATGGACCAACCGGTGCAGGTAAATCCCAATTGGCTAAACGAATATATGAATTAAAAAAACAGCGTGGCCAGCTGACTGGCAAGTTGGTTGAAGTTAACTGCGCGACTCTGCGTGGTGATAATGCTATGTCGGCGTTATTTGGACATATAAAAGGTGCGTTTACTGGCGCGTTGAACGCGCGATCAGGTTTATTACGCGAAGCTGACAAAGGCTTGCTTTTTCTCGATGAAATTGGTGAGTTGGGCCTGGATGAACAAGCCATGCTGTTGAGGGCAATTGAAGAAAAAATCTTCACACCTTTTGGTGGCGATCAACCGGTGACCAGCGATTTTCAATTAATCGCTGGCACCCATCGCAATTTATTTGAATTGGTACAAAAAGGATTATTCCGCGAAGACCTGTTAGCGCGTATTAATTTATGGACTTATGAATTGCCTTCATTGCGCTATCGAATTGAAGATCTTGAACCCAACATAGAACACGAGCTACAAAGTTTCACACAAAAATCGGGATATAAAGTCAGTTTTAATAAAGCCGCCAAAGATATCTATTTACAATTTGCCTATTCCCCACAAGCAATTTGGCGAGCCAACTTTCGTGATTTGAATTCCAGTATTACCCGAATGGCGACTTTGGCAACGGGTGGGCGTATTACGGAAGAAATTGTTCACGGCGAAATTATTCGTTTACAACAAGCCTGGCGGGGTTTTCAAAATAAAACTGAATCAACAGACAATTTGAGCCAGTATTTGCCTGTAGAAGCTATTGCTCAATTGGATTTGTTTGATCGATTGCAATTGAGTCAGGTTATTCATGTGTGTCAGTCCTGCCGATCTCTTGCTGAGGCGGGCAGGCGATTGTTTGATGTCAGCCGTGAAAAAAAATCTTCAACCAATGATTCGCACAGATTGAAGCAGTATCTGCATAAGTTTGGGTTGGAGTTTGAACGGCTCAGGCAGGGGTAAATCAAAATCTCTACTACACTTTTCTCCATATTCCTCGCCTCGCAAAACCCTTGGCAGGCTCTATACTTTAAATTTCTTAACTTGTATACAAGTTGCGCGACCAGCATAATCATCCGTCAATTTTATAAAACTCAAGGTAAGGCTATGAAAATAAAAGCTATTTTGTGGTTGATCGCTTGTTATCTCTGTGTTGGAGTAAGTTTTGCCAGCGCAGAAGATGGCTATGAAATGTGGTTGAGGTATCAACCTGTGAATGATGCCAAGCTCTTGAAAAGCTACAAAAAGTCACTGGAGCATTTGGTGGTTGAGGGCAATTCGCCTCAGGCCAAAGTGGTTGTCCAGGAGTTGGAGCGAGGCTTGAGTGGGTTGTTGGCAAAACCGATTCAGTCTTCTGCATATAAAAAAGCGGATGGTGTGTTGTTGGTGGGCACACCCAAATCATCCGAGCTAATCAAAAATGCCGGATTGGATTCTGAATTACAGAACTTGGGTGATGAAGGCTATTTAATTAAATCCATCAAGCTCAACAAAAAAGATACTTTGGTGATTGCTGCGAATACTGATACAGCCTTGATTTATGGTGCCTTTCATTTTTTGCGTTTAATGCAAACACAATCGCCAATTGAGAATCTCGCGATTATTTCCAAACCTAAATTGCAATATCGTGTGGTCAATCATTGGGATAATTTAAATCGTTTGGTTGAGCGCGGTTATGCGGGTTTGTCTTTGTGGGAGTGGGGCACTTTGCCGGAATACATTCATCCACGTTACATTGATTACGCACGCATCAATGCATCGCTCGGCATTAACGGTACTGTGTTAAATAATGTGAATGCTGATCCGCGTATGTTGAGTGATCAATTTATTCATAAAGTGGCTGCGCTCGCAGAAGCATTTCGTCCTTACGGAATAAAAGTTTATGTATCACTGAATTACAACGCGCCGCGTGGATTTGGTGATTTGGAAACGGCAGATCCACTCGACCCGCGCGTGCGTGATTGGTGGAAAAAACGTATCGATAAAATTTATTCGATTATTCCGGATTTTGGAGGCTTTTTGGTGAAAGCTGATTCGGAAGGTCAACCTGGCCCGCAAGGTTATGGGCGCAATCACGCGGATGGCGCCAACATGTTAGCCGAAGCGGTCAAGCCTTATGGCGGCGTGATTTTTTGGCGAGCATTTGTTTACAGCCCGGACATAGGTGACAGATTCCGTGGTGCTTACGATGAATTCAAACCGCTTGATGGAAAATTTGCCGAGAATGTGATTTTACAAATTAAAAATGGCCCAATTGATTTCCAACCACGCGAGCCCTATTCACCTTTGTTCGCAGCAATGGAAAACACCAACATGATGATGGAGTTCCAGGTATCGCAAGAATATTTTGGATTCAATACGCATCTTGCTTATCAAGGCACTTTGTTTGAAGAGTCATTACGCACTGACACTCATGCAAAAGGTGGCAAAGCAGAGATTGGCGATATTCTTGAAGGAAAAATTTTCAAACACACGCGCACAGGCATGGCGGCAGTGGTGAATCCCGGAACCGATCGCAACTGGACCGGACATCCCTTTGTGCAATCGAGCTGGTATTCATTTGGTCGTTTCGCATGGGATCATCAACTAACTGCTGAAGCCATAGCTGAAGAATGGTCGCGCATGACATTTACCAATGATGAAAAAGCCTTGGAGTTGTTGAAAAAAATTATGATGGTATCGCGTGAAGCCGGTGTGAATTATCGCAATCCATTAGGCTTAACTCATTTGTATCAGCAAGGTGATCATTATGGTCCCGCGCCCTGGACATCAGATATGCCACGTGCCGATTGGAATGCAGTTTATTATCATCGTGCAGACGCCAACGGAATTGGTTTTGATCGCACGAAAACCGGCTCCAACGCGCTGGCGCAATACCCTAAAACGCTATCTGAAATTTATGGTGACTTACATAAAGTTCCGGAAGAGTTGATGTTATGGTTCCATCATGTGAATTGGGATCACAAAATGAAATCCGGTCGAACTTTATGGGAAGAGTTAGTTCACAAATATTACGAAGGTGTTGATCAAGTTCGTCAGATGCAAAAAGAATGGGATCAGTTGGAAGGTGCAATTGATCCGGAGCGGTTTGCCCATGTGAAAGCTTTATTGCAAATTCAGGAAAAAGAAGCGGTGCGCTGGCGCGATTCTTGTGTGGTCTATTTTCAATCCATTTCAAATAGGCCAATTCCTGAAGGTTTGGAAAAACCAGAACATGATTTAGACTATTACAAAAAATTGTCGCGAATAAATTACATTCCTGACCCTTGGCATCCGGCGGGCAATTCGCGTAACTTGAAGTAAAAAGATCCCACCCTAACCCTCCCCCTGCCGGGGGAGGGAACAAATCTCACTTCGCATTAAGCAGGGAGTAAAAGTTCCTCCCCCTTGCCAAGGGGGAGGCTAGGAGGGGGTGAAACACAAACTCCAAATAAAAAAACGAGGCAAAAAAATGAAAAAACAAATCAGCATTTTGATGATAGGTTTATTGGCAAGTGCGGTGACCTTTGCGGATACATCCAATTTTAAATGGCCCAAAGGTAAAAAAGCGGCGGTGAATCTTGCGTATGATGACGCATTGAATTCCCAATTGGATAATGCAATTCCCGCATTAAATAAATATGGATTCAAAGGCACTTTTTATTTGCAAATGAATAGCGACACAATCGCCAATCGATTGCCGGATTGGCGCGCAGCGGCGAAAAAAGGTCATGAGTTGGGCAATCACAGTTTGTTTCATCAATGTTCAAAAACCGGCCCGGGTCGCGATTGGGTATTGGATGATCACAACCTGGATACTATGACCGTCGGACAAATGAAAGAGCAGGTGATTTTGACCAACGTTATGTTGCATGCAATCGATGGCAAAACCGAAAGAACTTACACTGCGCCTTGTATTGATTCGAAAGCGGGTGGACAAAATTATATTGATGCAGTGAAAGATCAATTTGTCGCGATCAAGTTATCCGGTGGCGGCGTCACCCCCGATATGATGAAAGTGGACCCTTACAATGTCAGTGTTGATTTTCCGCAAGACCAAACCGCTGATCGTTTAATTGCTCTGGTAAAAGAAGCCGCTGAAAAAGGCACTATGGTTAATTTTACGTTTCACGGAGTTGGCGGCGACCATTTGGTGACCAGCGTTAAAGCGCATGATGATTTGCTAAAGTATTTGGCTGATAACAAAGATATTTATTGGGTCGATACCTTTGCGAATATCATGAAACATGTGAAAGAAGAGCAGAAGAAACAATAATTTTTGATTTATCGTAGGGGTTGCCCCCTGCGGCAACCCGGGCAGGCACAGGGCCTGCCCCTAGGAGCTGGTGATCTCATCCCCGCAAAATATTCGATAACTTTGGATTGGGTTTTTTATTAGCCCTATAAAGTAAAACTACTTTGCCAATTTCTTGTATCAGTTCAACATTCGGCAGCTGGGCTAATTCCTGAGCTATCTCTTTGCGCTCATCACGTTCGGTGATGGCCAGTTTCACTTTTATCAGTTCGTGGTCATCTAGCGCGCGGTTGAGTTCGGCGATTACGCCTTCGCTCAAGCCATTTCCGGCAATGGTGACTATGGGGTTGAGTTTGTGTCCAAGGGTGCGGAATTGTTTTTTGCGGTCATTGCTCAAAGGCATAATTCAATCTCTAGATGTCGTCGCGTTTGCAAAAGTTTGCGTATTCTACACGCAAGCTATGACATAGGTGACTTGTATTTATCTTGGCTGGCCCCATAATCTCAGGACCGGTGAAGATATGAGATGGATTGCTGGTTATTTGATCAAAAACCTGTATGAGGGTATGTAGTTGAACGATATCTCCAAAAACCTGCTGTTGTGGGTACTAGTTCTGTTGGTGGTGGTGACTCTGTTTAGAGGGTTCAATACAAGCGAGCCTACAGCACCAATGGCCTATTCTGATTTTCTGAGTTCTGTCCGCGATGGACGGGTGCGCAGTGTTGTCATTCAGGAAGAAACAATCACCGGGCTTTCAGTTGACGGCAGCGAGTTCTCAACGGTTCGTCCACTTATTGCCGATCCAAAATTAATGGATGATTTGTACAATCACAACGTTAAGGTTGAGGGCAAGCGAATTGAGCGTCCCGGATTATTATCCAACCTGTTAATTTCCATAGCTCCCGTGCTTATTATTTTGCTGATCTTCTGGTTCTTTATGCGTCAGATGCAAGGCGGTGCAGGTGGCAAAGGCGGCCCAATGAGTTTTGGTCGCAGCAAAGCCCGTTTGTTGGGTGAAGATCAAATCAAAACCACTTTTGCTGATGTGGCCGGTGTGGATGAAGCCAAAGAAGAAGTACAAGAGTTGGTGCAATACCTGCGCGATCCTTCCAAATTCCAAAAATTGGGCGGCAAAATTCCTCGTGGCGTTCTGATGGTCGGCCCACCGGGTACAGGTAAAACTCTGTTGGCGAAGGCGATTGCCGGTGAAGCCAAGGTTCCCTTCTTTTCTATTTCCGGTTCTGATTTCGTTGAAATGTTTGTCGGTGTGGGCGCAAGCCGTGTACGCGACATGTTTGATCAAGCCAAGAAACAAGCCCCTTGCATCGTTTTTATCGATGAGATTGACGCTGTAGGTCGCCATCGTGGTGGCGGTCATGGCGGTGGTCACGATGAACGCGAGCAAACGCTGAACCAACTGCTGGTTGAGATGGATGGTTTTGAAGGTAACGATGGCGTGATCATTATTGCCGCCACCAACCGCGCCGACGTGCTCGACCGTGCTTTGTTGCGTCCAGGTCGTTTTGACCGTCAGGTTTATGTTGGTTTGCCGGATATTCGTGGTCGTGAACAAATCCTGAAAGTGCATATGCGTAAAGTACCGCTGGATGAGCGTGTCAGCGCTTCGATTATTGCTCGCGGTACTCCCGGTTTTTCTGGTGCTGAATTGGCGAACCTGGTTAACGAAGCGGCACTCATGGCTGCACGTTCCAGCAAGCGTTTGGTCACTATGGAAGATTTTGAAAAAGCTCGCGATAAAATCCTGATGGGTGCCGAGCGTAAATCCATGGTGATGAGTGAAAAAGAAAAAGTGAATACGGCGTATCACGAAGCCGGTCACGCCATTATTGGCTGTTTGGTTCCCGAGCATGATCCGGTTCATAAAGTCACTATTATTCCGCGTGGTCGTGCCTTGGGTGTGACTCAATACTTGCCGGAAGAAGACAAATACAGTCATAGCAAGCGCTCGTTGGAGTCAATGCTTTGTTCGCTCTTTGGCGGCCGGATTGCAGAAGAGATGACGTTGGGTTTTGACGGTGTGACTACAGGTGCGTCGAATGACATTGAGCGCGCTACTGCAATCGCACGCAACATGGTGACCAAGTGGGGTTTGTCTAGTCGCCTTGGGCCAATGCACTACGGCGAGGAAGAGGGCCAATATCCCGGTACGGCTAGCCAGCAATATTCTGATGAAACGTCCAAACATATTGACGAAGAAGTAAAACGAATCATCGATGATTGTTATGCTCGCGCCAAACAAATATTGGAAGACAACCGCGATATACTTGAAGCCATGAAAGATGCGTTGATGGAATACGAAACCATAGATTCTGAACAGGTTGCGGACTTGATGGCTCGTCGCCCGGTTCGCCCGCCTCGTGAGTGGAATGACGATGACTTTGGTGGTTTCACCAAAAACGACGATCCTTCTGGCGAGAGCCCCATTGGTGGCCCTGCAAGTACTCACTGATCCTGATTTTGCAGCCTTACCCCGAGCTTGCTCGGGGTTTTTTATATCTGCCAGTTTTTAAATCCTATGAAACTTATCTCTCGTCATCATCAGCTGGACCTGTCCTCACCCAGGGTTATGGCGATTCTAAATATCACCCCCGATTCTTTTTCTGATGGCGGCCAGTATTTTTCGTCTGGTCGTTTGCATCTGGATAATCTGCTGAGAAGCGCCGACAACTTTCTGCTAGAAGGTGCTGCTATTTTGGATGTGGGTGGTGAATCAACTCGTCCCGGTGCTGCCAGTGTGTCGGAACAGGAAGAGTTGGATAGAGTGATTCCGGTCATCGAAGCATTGGTGCAACGATTCGATGCGTTTGTATCAGTGGATACCAGTCGAGCCAGAGTTATCGCTGAAGCCGCAGCTAAAGGCGCAAGCCTGATCAATGATGTTCGTGCTTTGCAGTTGGATGGCGCTTTGGAAGCAGCTGTTGCAACAGGTTTGCCGGTTTGTTTGATGCATATGCAGGGTCAGCCGCAAACCATGCAGCAAAATCCGCAATATGCGGATGTGCTTGAGGAAGTCAGCCAGTTTTTGCAATCGCGAATCGCAGCTTGTGTTGATGCTGGCATCAATCAAGACCAGATTTTATTGGACCCGGGATTTGGCTTTGGTAAGACGCTGGAGCATAATCTCGCCCTTTTGCGCAGGCTGCCGGAATTGGCGGCTTTGGGTTACCCGCTGTTGGTGGGTTTATCGCGCAAATCCCTGCTGGCGAAAATCTTGAATCGACCAGTTGAACAGCGTTTGGCGGGCAGCCTCGCTTTAGCCATTTTGGCCGCACAATCAGGTGCACAGATTATTCGTGTGCACGATGTGGCAGAAACATTGGATGTGTTGAAAGTGTTAGAACAATTTAATCATTCGGAGTAAGGAACCATGTCGCGTAAATATTTCGGTACTGATGGTATTCGTGGAGCTGTTGGTGAGTATCCAATCACACCTGATTTTATGTTGAAGTTAGGTTGGGCAGCGGGTTGCGTCTTAAAAAACAGATACCCCGGCCAAAATATGATTTTGATTGGCAAAGATACTCGTATCTCTGGCTACATGTTCGAATCTGCACTTGAAGCTGGCCTCATTGCAGCCGGGGTTGATGTGAGCCTGTTAGGTCCGGTACCCACACCTGCAGTTGCTTATTTAACTCGCACATTTAAAGCTCAGGCCGGGATTGTTATTAGTGCATCACACAATGCTTATGGTGATAACGGTATTAAGTTTTTCGGCGGATCAGGAAGCAAATTACCGGATGAATGGGAATTGCTGATCGAAGAGCAACTTGAAAAACCCATGACCACAACAGACAAACTCGGAAAAGCAAAACGTATTGCGGATGCGGCAGGTCGCTATATCGAATTTTGTAAGGGTACTTTGCCCTGGGGGTTTAGTCTGAACGGAATGCAAATTGTATTGGACTGCGCCCACGGCGCTACCTACAACATTGCACCTGACGTGTTTACCGAACTGGGTGCAAAAGTAATTCCGATTTTTAATGATCCCAATGGAACCAATATTAACCGTGATTGCGGTTCAACCAAACCCGAAGCGCTGCAAGAAAAAGTTGTCGAAGTCGGTGCGGATTTGGGTATCGCCTTTGATGGTGATGGTGACCGCGTAATTTTTGTTGATCACAAAGGTGAATTGGTTGATGGCGATGAGTTGCTCTTTATCATTGCTGCTTACCAACAAGAATTTGGTGGTGGCTGTGCCGGCGTAGTCGGCACCCTGATGAGTAATTTCGGTTTTGAATTGGGACTGAAAAAATTATCCATTCCGTTTGCGCGTGCCAAAGTAGGCGATCGTTACGTGATTGAGTTAATGCGTGAAAAGGGTTGGAGTCTGGGCGGTGAAAATTCCGGCCATATTGTGTGCAGTAATGTCACCACGACTGGTGACGGCATTATTTCTGCGCTGCAAGTCTTGTTGGCGATCAGCACCATGGGCGACAGTTTGCATAATGTGAAAAAAGGCATGCAGAAATTGCCACAGGTTATGATCAATGTGCACATGTCCAAGCGTTTGGATGTGAATGCTGATCCAACCATTCAGGCCGCAGTTAAAGCTACCGAAGACAAGCTGGCCGGAACCGGTCGTGTGTTGTTACGCCCTTCCGGAACTGAGCCGGTTGTACGTGTGATGGTCGAAGGTGAAAACAAAGGGCAAGTGAAAGAGCTGGCACAGGAGCTGGCCAAGATTGTTGAAAAAGCGCTCAGTTGAGCCTTTTTCAGCAAAAAATCAGACACTTGAGTCAGGATCGGGTTGTATGTTCAAACCATCTTGGCTATGATCAGCGCCCGCTTTGGGGAGGGTAATCTTTGAATCAATCCAGCCATTTGCGGCGTCGCCAGTTGGTTGTAGGCAACTGGAAAATGAACGGTAATCGCCAACAAAATCAGGCGTTACTCCAAGGCATACTGGCCGGTTGGCAAGATGATCTGAATGCAGATGTTGTGATTTGCCCTTCAGATGTATACCTCCAACAAACAGCAGAAATTCTGACAGGGCATTCAATTCAATTGGGTGCACAAAATGTCAGTGAGTATTGGCAGGGTGCTTACACGGGTGAAGTTTCCGCACAAATGCTCGCTGATTGGAATTGTCGGTTTGTAATTATTGGCCATAACGAACGTCGTCGTTTGGTGCATGAAACCAATGAGCAAATCGCGCAAAAATTTTTAGCCGCACAAAAGGCGAATGTGACACCGATTTTGTGCGTAGGCGAGTCCTTGCAGCATCGTCAGCAAGGTGTGCAGCTAGACATAATCAAAGCACAGTTGGATGCTGTGTTTGAACAGGCAGGCAAGGATTCATTCGTCAATGCCGTTGTCGCTTACGAACCCGTATGGGCGGTGGGCACAGGTGTGACAGCATCGCCAGAGCAAGCATCAGAAGTGCATGCGTTTATTCGCGAACAATTAGGTGCGAATGCCGACAAAATTCGAATTTTGTACGGCGGTAGCGTAAAAGCGCACAACGCCGCCGAATTGTTTGCCAAAGAAGACATTGATGGAGCCTTGCTAGGCGGTGCTTCATTAAATGCCGATGAATTTGTGAGTATCTGTAAAACAGCGAGTTTGATATGACAACATTAGTTGTGGTTCTTCACTTCCTTGCCGCCGTGATCATTATTGGTCTGGTTCTGGTTCAACAGGGCAAGGGCGCTGCAATGGGAGCATCTTTTGGCTCTGGCGCATCAGGAACTGTATTTGGTAGTGAAGGTAGTGGTAATTTCTTCACCAAATCCACTTGGACCATTGCAACCTTATTTTTCTGCACCAGTTTTGGTTTGGCGGTGATTGCCAAGCATCAAGCAAAAGTATCAACACAGGGTCCTGTGATTGAACAGCTTGCTCCTGCAACACCTTCCGCAGCTGTGCCTGTAACCACAGAAGCCGCAACCTCAGAAGCCGCCGCACCTGCGACTGCTAACGATGTTCCAGTGACTGCGCCAGCACAAGAACCTGCTAAAGAGTAATTGGAGAATTATTGCCCGAGTGGTGGAATTGGTAGACACGCTATGTTGAGGTCGTAGTGGCGTAAGCTGTGCCGGTTCGAGTCCGGCCTCGGGTACCAAACAAAGTAAGACGACTTGCCAAAATGTCCAAGAAGCCCCGTTAATCGGGGCTTTTTTGTTTTCGATTATTTTCATCGCATAATTCAAAATGAATTTTCCAAAACCTAATAGCTACCAGCTACTTCGACAGCAATGTCTCGCAACTGCGACTCGCGAATTTAACGCGCGCGGTAAATCAGTTGCGCGATGTGAACATTGTCAGCTCGCGTTGAAAGCTTGTATTTGTCATTGGAAACCTGCGGGCAATATTTCGTGTGAATTTATTTTGTTGATGCATCGGGAAGAATTATTTAAACCCACCAACACCGGGCGATTAATTGCCGATATTTTTCCCGATCAAACCCGCGCATTTTGTTGGAGTCGCACTGAGCCTGACCCTGAATTAATTCAAATCCTTCGCGACCCAAACCGTTTGTGTTTGATTGTTTTTCCAGACGAAACTCGAGTTCATTCATTTGAAAAAAATACATCCGGCGAAATAATTCTGGATCGTCTGCTGACATTTATTTTGTTGGATGGCACCTGGAAACAAAGTGGACGAATGTTTCATTTAAGTCGCTGGTTGGATGATGTATCGACTTTTTCTTTATCGGATCTGAAGGCGGGTGACTACGCGGTTCGAAAATCCCATCAGGATGATTATGTCTCTACTGCCGAGGCCGCAGCAGCTTGTCTTGATCTTGTTGGTGAATCTTCATCAGCCAATTTGTTGCGCGATTATTTTGCGGTATTCAATCAACACTATTTGGCAACTCGCGGCGGTTATTCGCCGGATCTATCCGATGTGCACCGGCGTTTGTCGGAATATTTGCACGCCAGCAACGACTAAATCGGCGACTTGTTGACGTCAATGTCTCACACAAAATAGCGAGATTGGCGACTAGGTTTACCCCAGGTGAATTCGCATAATGGCAACCACAAGGAGGTCACCAGGAAGTATCGTTGGCCAAGCAAGGCCAAAGGAAGCGACTAATACAAAACGCCAGAACCAAGGAGGTTCTGGCGTTTTTTATTGTCTTCGAATTATTTAATTTCGGTCCCCTTTGCTTCCTTATCCATAAATCCCCGCACCGCAGCAATCCAGAATTGCTGATTTTCGTCGAGCGTATTTTCTTCAGGCCAGGGGAAAGTTTGTTGGCGATATTTCAATAATTTTTTTCGCGCGGCAGTGGTTTTGTGCAAGCGTTTATCGCTTTCCTGATTCACGCTGGGCGGGTTAAAGAAAATATCCATCACCGGTAATTCTGCGCTGGCAAAGCTGGCTTCGAGCATGTCCTGTGTGAGTGGATATTGCGCTTGCATGTTCAGCAGAATCATCGCCTGAATTGGTCCGTCGACTGTTTTCGGATCTTCAGGGTTGGGTTTGATTTGGGGTAACAGATGAGTCGCGGCGGGGTGCAATAAACGATTGTCGCTGAGCAGCACCAGATTGTATTTGCCGTTTTGCTGCAAATGGGCGATGGCTGCGTCCAACACTTCGGGTGTGGTTTTATCCGTGATGCGTTCTGATGGAATTGCCAGCGCAAAAGTTTCCCAGCCAAATAAGGGCAAATGACGGCGCAACAATTCCAACGCAGCGGGCCAGCGTTCGGGTTTTTCACTGGCATGCAGCATGACTAACACACCTTTGGTCTCGCGAGCTTCAGTGATTTTATAAAAGGCCAGCCATTTCCCTTCGGATGTATCCAGCCAAACCGCTTCTTTGGGGTTGGCGTCGGCGATTAATTGACTGCTGGCTGAAATATCTGTTGCTGGTTTGATATCAGTTGGGGCGGCCTGTGATTCTGCAGGTTGTTCTTCAGCAGGTTCTTCGGTTTGGGCGAAGCTGTTGGTGGTGAATCCACATAAGAGCAGCAAGCCAGTAATGATCAGTTTCGGTATCGACATAAGTTTGAGTAGAATGCGTCAAGCAAAATGAAAGGGTGAATGTATGTCTAAGTGTAAGCAAGAAATCTGGATCGCGCCTTCGATTCTCTCCGCTGATTTAGCGAGTTTGGGTGAAGAGGTGGATGCAGTCTTGAAAGCGGGTGCCGACATCATTCACTTTGATGTGATGGACAATCACTACGTTCCCAATATGACCTTCGGCCCCATGATCTGCAAAGCCCTGCGCGATTACGGCATCACCGCACCGCTGGACGTACATTTGATGGTCGAGCCAGTGGATGATCTGATCGTGAAATTCGCCGATGCCGGTGCCAGTATTATCAGCATACATCCCGAAGCCACCCGTCACCTAGACCGTTCTATTCAACTGATTAAAGACAAAGGCTGCATGGCAGGTGTGGTGCTTAACCCTGCTACACCGCTTGATGCTATTCACCATGTTTTAGGTAAAGTGGATTTGATCCTGTTGATGTCCGTGAACCCCGGCTTTGGTGGTCAGGCGTTTATCCCCTATGTATTGGATAAGGTTCGTCAGGCACGTCAGATGATCGACGAAACCGGTCGCCCGATTCGATTAGAGATTGATGGTGGAGTGAATCTCAATAATATCGCTGAGATTGCCGCTGCCGGTGTCGATACCTTTGTATCAGGGTCTGCGATTTTTGATGCTGACGATTACCAAGCCGTTATCAGCAGTATGAAACAAAGAATTGCCGCGGTTTAAACGTCTGGCTAGGCATTCGTAAAATATTTGAGTAAACTCGCCGGACCAGTTTCAGGAGCCATCCCGTGCAACAACTGCCATCAGTATCCGCAAAAGTTGAGTTATTCTCCGTCGCCCGATGGCGTCGCTAATTCTTTTTGGCTGATTCCCTGCAATCAGCTGTCTCCCGCTTCTGCTGATCCTCTTTGTTTGGCAGTTGCCGCTTCCGAAATAATTCCAAGCCTGATGGCCTATAAGGTAACAAGATGAATCTCGAGCAATTTTCTGCGTTAGCGCGCGAAGGTTATAACCGCATTCCGGTCGTGCGCGAAGTGTTGGCGGATTTGGATACACCACTGTCCACTTATTTTAAATTAGCTGCAAAACCTTACTCCTATTTATTTGAATCCGTTCAAGGCGGCGAAAAATGGGGGCGTTACTCCATGATCGGTTTGCCTGCGCGAACTCTGTTGCGTGCACAGGGTGATCAGATCCAAGTGGAGCGCGACGGAAAAATTGTTGAAACCCATCAGATCGCCGATGCTTTGAGTTTTGTCGAAACCTTCAAGCAACGTTATCGCGCACCTGAATTACCCGGTTTGCCACGTTTTACTGGCGGACTTGTGGGCTATTTTGCTTACGATTGCGCGCGCTACGTTGAACCACATCTGCGTGCGACTCAACCAAAAGATGTGATTGGCACACCGGATATTTTGTTAACGGTTTCTGATGAAGTGTTGGTGTTCGATAATCTTGCCGGAAAAATTATTTTAGTGATTCACGCCAATCCGGAAATTGAGGATGCTTTTGCCAAAGCTGTCGCGCGACTCGATGAATTGGAGCAAAAACTAAAAATCGAATTGCCCAAAGCACCTGCCCTGGATTTATCCAATGCTGGAAATAGCGAATCACAGTTTGTGTCGCACACTGGCGAAGAAAATTTTTATAAAGCTGTAGATAAAATCAAAGATTACGTGCTTGCAGGCGACACTATGCAAGTGGTGGTCTCGCAACGTTTATCGATTGATTTTGAACAGGAGCCGATTAATTTGTATCGCGCCTTGCGTCATTTAAATCCATCTCCCTATATGTACTTTTTGGATTTGGGTGATCACCATGTTGTCGGTTCCAGCCCGGAAATTCTTGCGCGTTTGGAAGATGGCGAAGTGACTGTTCGTCCGATTGCTGGTACTCGCCGTCGCGGCCATACCAAAGAAGAAGACAAAGCACTTGAAATCGAATTGGTGAATGATCCCAAAGAAATTGCCGAGCATTTAATGCTGATTGACTTGGGACGCAACGATGTGGGTCGCGTAGCAGAAATTGGCAGTGTGAAACTCACTGACAAAATGGTGGTTGAACGTTATTCGCATGTTATGCATATCACCTCCAACGTCACCGGAAAATTAAAATCCGGATTGGATGCAATGGATGTATTAAAAGCTGCATTGCCTGCGGGGACGTTATCTGGCGCGCCGAAAATTCGCGCGATGGAAATTATCGACGAATTGGAAACCGAAAAACGCGGCATCTACGGTGGTGCTGTGGGTTATATAGGTTGGAACGGTAATATGGATACCGCCATCGCGATTCGCACTGCCGTTATCAAAAGCAAAAAACTCTATGTACAAGCCGGTGCCGGTGTAGTGGCCGACTCAATCCCTGCTCTTGAGTGGAAAGAAACCATGAATAAAGCGCGTGCAATTTTTAAAGCGGTAGACATGGTAAAAGGGGATGCAAAATGATTTTAATGATTGATAACTATGATTCGTTTACTTACAACCTGGTGCAATATTTGGGTGAATTGGGTGCAGATGTAAAAGTTGTGCGCAACGATGAAATCAGTGTGAGTGATATTGCAAAACTGTCGCCGGAAAAAATCGTGATTTCCCCCGGCCCTTGCACGCCCACTGAAGCAGGTATTTCTGTCGAAACCATCAAAACCTTCGCCGGAAAAATTCCATTGCTTGGCGTTTGTTTGGGTCACCAAAGTATTGGTCAAGCTTTTGGTGGCAATATTATTCGCGCTCCTTTTGTGATGCACGGTAAAACTTCACCTGTGTATCACACCAATAAAGGTGTTTTTTCGGATATTAAAAATCCCGTGCAAGTCACACGCTATCACTCATTAGTGATTGAAAAAGAAACCATTCCTGATTGTCTTGAAATCACCGCATGGACAAAAAATGAAGACGGCAGCATGGCCGAAATCATGGGTGTCAAACATAAAACTCTGGCGGTGGAAGGTGTGCAATTTCACCCTGAATCTATTTTGACCGAGCAAGGCCATGCGATGTTGAAAAATTTCCTCGAAGGTAAATAGAGGTTATCAACAATGTCGCAGATTAAAATTTATGGTTTGAAAACAACCTTGACACCTATTAGACAAAAGCTCTCGGATACCATTCACGAGTGCGTGATGGAGGCCTTGCAGTTTCCGGCTGATAAACGCGCGCACAGATTTATCGGGCTTGATGCTGAAGACTTTTTTATGCCGTCAGGGCGTAGCGATAACTACATCATATTGGAAATCACTATGATCGAAGGTCGCAGTGTTGACGCCAAGAAGAAGTTGGTTCGACTCCTGTTCGAAAAAATCGAACAGGCATTAGGTATCAAGCCGATGGATGTTGAAATATGTATTTATGAAAGCCCCGCACATAACTGGGGTTTCCGCGGGATGCACGGCGATGAAATTCAATTAAATTACAAAATTAATGTATGAGTTTTTTTGCCTAAATTGAGCGAATAATTTATTCAGGAATATGAGATGAATATAAAACAAGCTTTAAATCAACTGGTCAGTCGCATCGATCTCTCAACGGATGAGATGATCGCAGTAATGCGTGAAATTATGACCGGGGGTGCAACACCGGCGCAAATCGGTGGGTTTTTAGTGGCGCTGCGTATGAAAGGCGAAACGATTGATGAAATTACCGGTGCTGCCAGTGTGATGCGTGAATTGGCAACGCCGGTTGAAATTAATTTGCCGTATTTGGTGGATACCTGTGGTACTGGTGGTGATGGTGCTAATTTATTTAATGTTTCCACCGCCGGTGCATTTGTGGTGGCGGCTGCGGGTGGCAAAGTTGCCAAACATGGGAATCGTTCTATTTCCAGTTCGACCGGCAGCGCTGATGTGTTGGAAGCGGCGGGCATTAATTTAAATATTACACCGGAACAAGTTGCACGTTGCGTAAAAGAAATTGGCGTGGGTTTTATGTTTGCACCTGCGCATCACAGTGCGATGAAGCATGCGATTGGTCCACGAAAAGAATTAGCGCTGCGTACAATTTTTAATATGCTCGGCCCTATGACTAACCCTGCGCAAGTCAAACGACAAGTGATTGGTGTGTTCAATGGTGAGTTGTGTAAACCCATGGCTGAAGTTTTAAAACGCTTGGGTAGCGAGCATGTGATGGTAGTTCATGCTAAAGATGGTTTGGATGAAATCAGTTTGGCAACTGAAACTCGCGTGGCCGAATTAAAAAATGGCCAAGTGACTGAGTATTTTTTAAAGCCGGAAGATTTTGCAATTGATTCAAAAAGTTTGATTGGGTTGAACGTCACCAGTGCCCAAGAATCGTTAACCTTGATTAAAGATGCTTTGGGTAAACGCAATTCTGATGCTGGTAAAAAAGCCGCCGATATTATCGCGTTAAATGCCGGTGCTGCAATTTACGTTAGCGGTGTTGCAAATACTATGAAAGATGGTGTCGAAATGGCGCGCGACGCCATTGCCAGTGGTTTGGCTGGTGAAAAAATTAATGAATTAGCGGCTTTCACAAATTACATTGAATAAATATGTAGGTTGGGGTGCAAACCCCAACAATTTTTTAATCAAGATCGAATGTTGGGGTTTGCACCCCAACCTACGGAAAAGCTTATGTCTGATACACCCACAATTCTGAAAAAAATTATTGATCGCAAATGGCAGGAAATCGCTGAGCGAAAAAAAACTGTCTCTCTTGATGATCTAAAAGCTCGTGCTGCAGAGCAACCTGCAGCTCGTGGTTTTGTTAAATCCATTGAAAACAAAATTGCACAAGGCAAGGCAGGTGTTATTGCTGAAATTAAAAAAGCATCGCCCAGCAAAGGTGTCATTCGCGAAAATTTTAATCCGGCAGAAATTGCAGTTTCTTATGAAAAGGGAGGTGCTGCCTGTTTATCGGTGTTAACTGATGTGGATTTTTTTCAGGGTGCAGATGCCTATTTGCAACAGGCTCGTGCAGCAGTGAGATTGCCTGTAATTCGCAAAGATTTTCTCGTTGACGAATACCACATATATGAAGCCCGCGCTTTGGGCGCTGATTGTGTTTTATTGATTGTTGCAGCTTTAGAAAAGTCGAAACTCAAAGAGTTAAACCAACTCGCCCATGAAATTGGTTTGGATGTGTTGGTCGAAGTTCATGATCAAGCTGAATTGGAAATTGCATTGGAATTGCCGAACAAATTAATCGGCATTAACAACCGTAACTTGCATACTTTCGATGTAACTCTGAATACCACTTACAACTTGCTACCACAAATTGGTCAAGACCGAATTGTTGTCACAGAAAGTGGAATTCTCTCGCCTGCCGATGTAAAAGCCATGCAAGCCAAAAGTGTAAATGCATTTTTAGTCGGTGAAGCTTTTATGCGAGCGGAAGAGCCGGGCGTTGCCTTGGCGGAATTTTTTAAATAACCGCCTCACTCTATTGGATTCAAGAGAATTTAAAACTAATGGATCTGGTAATACTGGTTAGTTTATTAAATGCGAGCACTCTGGCTATTGCGATACTGGGGTGTTTGATGTTTATGTCGATTCCTGTCTATCGAGGTGTTTGTGTCCTGCTTGCTTTGGTAGGTGCCACGTCAATCGCCAATATTTTTGAAGATCTTCGGGTTTTTCGCGAGTTGCACTTAATTTCTCCGGTATTGGTTCTGGGGTACGGACCTGCTTTTTATTTTACGGTTAAACGTTTAATTGTTGGGCCGCTTGGGCATGGGATGTTGTGGCATTTTCTGCCCCTGTTATTACTTTTACCCTTTACGGCTTATGTGCAACCGGTCATTGCTATTGGTACGCTGTGGCGTGTTGTCTATGCATTGCTCACTTTGCAGTTGATCGTTCAATTTAACCAGCAACTCGCTGCCCGACGCTCCGATGTAGCCGAGGTGTCATTATCCTGGCTTGGCTGGTTAATTGGTGTATCCACAGCATTTAATGCACTTGATTTGCTACGACTTAATTTTCAGCAAGAATTGTCCTATCAATTCAATATGCTGGGCTATGCCGCAAGCTCGGTTATCTTTTTTGTAGTATTGCTGCTCTTAATATTAATTCTTAACAGCCGACGTGCGGGTTTGGAAACTTTGGCTGGTTCAACAAATGAAGAAGTATTTACCTCTATCAATAATATGTCCCTTAACAGCAAATCGCTTGAATCTCCGGATGAATATCAGAGTTTATTCGCAATACTGGACAAAGAGCTGCGCATGCAAAGATGGTATTGCATGCCTCGGTTAACCCTTAGCCAACTTTCGGAGTTATCGGGCTTGTCGACGCGGGATATTTCCCGCTGCATCAATCTGGTTGCGGACAAGTCGTTTAACGATTACATCAATCAACTTCGAATTGAGCAAATTAAATCTATGCTAATGTCCGACAGCAAATCGAATCTTACCGATCTTGCATTTGCTGTGGGTTTTAGTTCAAAAGCGGCATTCAATCAGTCATTTAAAAAAATAACGGGTATCACGCCCAGCGAGTTTCGTAGTAAATCATGTCCAGAATCACGCTTCTAGCCGTCTAGTATCAGGACGCCAGACGAAAGCAATCACTAGTTATGCAAAAGTACTTTCCGTGAATGAACAACTCGGAAATAGGCTTTATGAAATCCCTCAATATAGTATTGGCAATTTTTTATTGTTTGATAGGCAGTTATACCCTTGCCAAGTCACCTTGTTTGCCTGGTGTTTACACTGACGGAAAAACACATGCAGTTGTATTACAGGAAAAACCGAATGTTGAGCCAGGCCCCTGGTATTTAACATTTGATGGCCTTTTTGGTAATTCGCGATCAGATTCGCGGCCATTTGAATGTCACTCTGGTTTTATTCGGCTGCGAGATAGGGAGGTTACCCATTTAAATCCTGTTGCATTGCGTCGAACGCCGACTCGTTTTTTTTCAGCCAATACACAATTGGTCGGTGAGCTGGTTGAGCCAGTTAAGGGTGGCCAACAGCCTTATCCTCTAGTGGTCATGGTGCATGGTTCAGAACAAGAGCCTGCAATTGGTAGTACCAGAGCTTCTTTGTTGGCGGCTATGGGGATTGCTGTATTCACTTATGACAAGCGTGGCACAGGCGAATCTGAAGGGTTTTATACGCAAAACTTTGAACTGCTTGCAGCAGATGCTGCCGCTGCTTTGAATCATGCGCGTTCATTAACCTCAGGTCGAACAACTCGCGTGGGTTTTTGGGGAGCAAGTCAAGGTGGCTGGGTTGCACCTTTAGCTGCAACCCTGGCACCAGTTGATTTTGTAGTGGTTAGTTACGGATTGGTTGCTTCACCTATCGAAGAAGATCTCGATCAAATGTTATTGGAAGCGAAGCAACAGCAGCTTGATGAAAATCAGCAACAACAGATTCGTCGGCTATCAAAAATTACCGCAAAAATTCTGCTCTCTCATTTTGATGAAGGTCTCAATGAGTTGGATGTGTTACGCAAAGAGGTGGAATCTCAAACTTGGATTAACACTATTAACGGTGAATACAGCGGTGCTATGTTGCGCATGAGTCATCAAGAATTACACCGAATTGGTCGGGCAGTTTTTGATAATTTGGAGTTGATCTGGAATTATGAGGCATTGCCTGTTCTTAAGAAATTGCACGTACCGATGTTGTGGATCATGGCTGAAAAGGACCGAGAGGCACCCGCGCAGCGAACCATACAAGCTTTAGCTCTCCTCAAAAAAGAAAATACTCAGTTGCAAGCTTATATTTTCCCTAATACCGATCATGGTATGTATGAGTTCGAAGAGCTATCGAATGGAACACGCAATAATTTACGTGTAACAGAGGGTTACTTTCGATTGATTGTTGAATGGATTCATGGAAATAAACGGCCTTATTCAGGTCACGGAATCTTACATTAACGAGTTTCAATTTAAAGGTTAATTTTGATGATTAAAATCATAATCTTGTTAAGCATCTATCTGATGTGTGGATGTGCGTATCCTGCTAAAAACAATCAATTGAACAATAGTCCGGTTGAGGATGTTATTGTTGAACATGTTCATGTGATTACAATGAAAGATACCAACATACTGTTTGATCGAGCAGTAGTTGTTAATCAAGGAAAAATTGTAAAAATACTAATGCAAAAGGATGCAAATAAAATCAAAGCCAAGCAACGTATTGATGGAAGAAATCGTTACTTGATGCCTGGGCTTGCTGATATGCATGTGCATGTACGTTGGGACCCGCAAAGAATGTTTAATTTATTTCTAGCAAATGGTGTCACGACTGTAGCCAATATGTGGTTGAAAGATGGTGGTTATGATCATCTGGCGTTGAGAGACAAAATCAATAAAAAAGAAATGTTGGGGCCTCGTTATCTTGTCAGCGGGCCGCATCTGGAAGGTGATTTTCCCGCAAGTTTACAAGAGGTAGACAGGCTACTGGATGATCATGTCGCCAGAAAAATTGATTTCGTAAAAGTGCATGGTGATCTAGGTCCGGAAATTTACAATGCCATCATCACAGGTGCAAAAAAACGTGGTTTAAAAGTGGTTGGCCATGCGCAGCATAAAATGCCGCTAAAAAATAGTTTGGTCTTGAATTCACTGGAACATATGGAGGAGTTTTTGTACACAGCTCGGGATGAAGTAACAGCTAAACAACTGGCGGATGACTTTTTACCAACTTACAGAAAAAATGTACAAAAGTTAATGGATAAAGATTATCGAAAAAAAATAGTAGATGATGTCGCTGCATCAGGTATTTATTTGGATCCAACCTTGATTGTTTATAAAATGGTAGGCATTTGGCAGTCAGATGAACACTTGGCTGAATTAAAGCATGATCCGGATTTAGATTATTTGTCGGCGGAAGTGAGAGATTTTTGGTTGAGTCCTGCTACCAATCCTTATCAGGAGGAAGGTTTTCCCATCACTAAATCCGAAGTTGATAAAAATCTACAGGTGATGTTGCTTCTTACAAAAGAGTTCCATGATAAAGGTGTTCCTTTGTTAACTGGCACTGATACTTTTGGTACTTTGGTTCCAGGTATTTCACTGCAGGATGAGTTACAACTCTTGGTGGATGCGGGGTTGTCTCCCTTCGAAGCATTACGCTGTAGTACTGTTAATGTTGCAGCTTATCTGGGAGAGTCGAAAAATGCGGGAACTATAGAAGTAGGCAAGCGTGCTGATTTTATTTTATTGGATAAAAATCCCTTAAGTGACATACAGAATAGTCGTAGTGTTGAGGGCGTTTTTATACAAGGTCAATGGTTAACTCGCGATTCTCTTCTTAAAGATTGAGACCAAGATTAAGTTGGAGTTGAAATTAAAAAACCCGCAAAAGCGGGTTTTTTTGCACATCTGAAATATTTATCGCGTTCCGTAAACCACCATGGTTTTGCCTTTTACCAACACTAATCCCTGATCTTCCAACGTTTTCAATACGCGGCCCACCATTTCACGTGAGCAACCGACAATGCGGCCGATCTCCTGGCGGGTGATTTTGATCTGCATGCCGTCAGGATGAGTCATGGCATCAGGTTCTTTGCAAAGTTCGAGTAAGGTGCGCGCAACACGGCCAGTCACATCCAAAAAGGCGAGGTCACCGACTTTGCGAGTAGTGGCTCGCAAACGACGAGCCATTTGGCTGCCGAGTGCGAATAAAAATTCTGGGTGGGATTCGGATATTTCCTGGAACTTGGCGTAACTGATTTCAGCTACTTCGCATTCGGATTTGGCTCTAACCCAAGCGCTGCGCGAGTCACTGTGATCGAATAAACCCATTTCACCAAAGAAATCACCATCATTCAGATAAGCGACAATCATTTCATGGCCTTCATCATCTTCGATCAGTACAGTGACCGAACCTTTTACTATGTAGTAAAGAGAATCACTTTTATCCCCCGCATAGATGATAGTGCTTTTGGATGGGTAGCGACGGCGATGGCAATGAACGAGAAATTCATCCACGTTTTTAATATGGGGTGTCAAGGAGACAGCAACCAAGATTCAACTCCTGCTGTTTTTATTGATGGTTGATCGTTATCTGGATAATTATGACAACGCAATCACAGTTGTAAAAGTATCCGACGAATTTGCACTGCAAATCTGTGACGCAGTTATATGCTTTGCGCTGAAAATTGTCTACCGCTAATCACAAAAACATCACAAAACTGTTAATTTGAGCGACATTTCTGCTTTATTTGCTGGCTATGTTACCCTGCGCAACCTTAATCCGGTTCAAGTAAATCTGTGAGGTTTTATGCAAGCGGTTGTGAAATGGGTCGACGGTGCCCAGTTTTTAGGTGAGTCAGGTAGTGGTCACGCAGTCTTGATGGATGGCCCCGCTGATCATGGTGGTCGCAATACGGGTCCACGCCCGATGGAAATGTTGTTGCTCGGTTTGGGTGGTTGTTCTTCATTCGACGTTGTCAGCATTTTGCAAAAGTCCCGTCAAAACGTTGTGGATTGTCGCTGCGAGTTGGAGGCCGAACGTGCCGAAGGCGTGCCTTCACCTTTCACTAAAATTCATTTGAAATTTATCGTAACCGGTAAAGATTTGAAGGACGCTCAAGTGAAACGCGCAGTGGAGTTGTCAGCTACCAAATACTGCTCCGCGTCCATCATGCTCGAATCAGGCGGTGTCGAAATTACCCATTCTTATGAAGTGGTTGAGGCTTGAGAGGGATTTGATATTGGCGAGCCTCTTTTTAGTGGATATACTGTGATATATACCTCGTCAATGGGAGCTGAACATGAGTCAAGTTGCCAAATTATTTGTGAACGGTCGCAGCCAGGCAGTTCGTTTGCCCGCTGCGTTCCGATTTGATGGGAGCGAAGTTTATATTCGGCAGGATTCCGCTACAGGTGATGTCATTCTCTCCAGAAAGCCGGAATCCTGGGATGATTTTTTTGCGCTGCAAAAAAATTTAAATGTGCCGGATGATTTTTTGACAAATGAAAGAGATCAAACCACCGACTCGAGGGATGTGTTTTCAGGACTTTAAATGATGAAATGGATTTTATTGGACACCAATACTGTCAGTCACATAATACGGAACCATCCAAAGGTACTCGAGAGATTGGTAAAGGTTCCTATTGCATCACTCTGCATATCGAGTATTACTTACGCTGAAATTCAATATGGCCTTGCGAAACGTCCAGAGGCAAAGCAGCTGCATTTGACTATGACCGAATTTTTAAAACGAGTTGATGTATTGGCTTGGGATAAAGAGGTTGCGGATTATTACGGAACTCTGAGAGCAGGCATGGAAACCCAAGGTAAAAATTTATCCTCGCTTGATTTGCAGATCGCTGCACATGCTTTGGCAGTTGACGCAGTGTTAGTTACCAATGACAAAGCCTTTGCCCAGGTGCCCAGGCTTAAACTTCAAGACTGGACATCTTAATCATCAAATCCGATAACTCGTTTTGGTCATAGCTTTCGAAACCAGTGTCATGAGTTTTTTCACTGGTGTTGGAAAATCATAGCCGCCTGCTTCGAGGGCGGTTTGTGCGTGGCGGGCTTCGTCGGCCAGCATTTGCGATACCACGGCGCGGCTTTTGTGATCCTGCTCTGGCAGTTTTTCCAAGTGATCTTGCAAATGTTTGCAGACTTGATTTTCAGTGGCGGCGACAAATCCCAGGCTGACTTTATCGCTGACCAAACCTGCTCCCGCGCCGATCGCAAATGAAAGACCGTACCAAACCGGATTCAAATAGCTGGTGTGGCTACCTAATTCATCCAAACGCTGTTGGCACCAAACCAGATGATCCACTTCTTCAGCAGCCGCTTTTTCCATTTCTATACGCACGGCGGGTAATTTTGCTGTTAATGCCTGACCTTGATAGAGCGCTTGGGCGCAGACTTCGCCTGCGTGATTGACTCGCATCAACCCAGCGGCGTGTTGGCGCTCTTCGGTGGAAAGATCTGAAAATTCCGCTTGATTGGCCGGAGTCGGACGTTCGGCTTGACGATCATGCCCTGCCGTTAAAGTTCGTAATGCCTGATCGGCTTGAACGATGAGTTGATCGAGTAGATTTAAACCTGTGTTCGCCATAACCCAGCTCCAGAAATTTGCGACTATTTAAACAAAGTCTTTTGTGAATCGCTATCTTTTCAGTTCTTGTCTTGTTCGGCTGATTTTGGGGTTATATAGTCCGACAATAACAAGAGCCATGGATAAAAAAGCCGTATTACAAAATCAATCAACTTTTTTGAAATCGGACAATAGAAATGATTAAGACACTAATCAAGCTTTCAACCGCGCTTTTAGTCTTTTCCGTAACCAGTGTTGCGGCAGATCAATCCAAGCCCTTGTATCAAGATACTGCTCGAAGTTTTGAAGCTCGTGCAGTGGATTTGGTATCGCGCATGACTCTCGAAGAAAAAGTCGCACAAATGCAAAACGATGCGCCCGCGATCCCACGTTTGGGTGTGCCTAAATACGAATGGTGGAACGAAGCTTTACATGGTGTTGCGCGTGCTGGTGCGGCGACGTCCTTTCCGCAAGCAATCGGTCTTGCTGCCAGTTTTGATCCTGACATGATGTTCGAAGTCGCCACTGTGATCAGTGATGAGGGACGGGCGAAATATCATGAATTTTCCAATCGTGATCAACGTAATCGTTATCAGGGTTTAACGTTCTGGTCGCCCAATATCAATATTTTTCGCGATCCTCGCTGGGGGCGTGGTCAGGAAACTTATGGCGAAGACCCATGGCTAACCAGTCGTATGGGTGTGGCCTTTGTAAAGGGTTTGCAGGGTGATGATCCCAAATATCGTAAAACTGATGCGACTGCTAAACACTACGCTGTTCACAGTGGCCCAGAGCATAATCGGCACGAGTTTGATGTGCATCCTAGTGAGCGTGATTTGTACGAAACTTATTTGCCTGCATTTCAGGCCTTGGTGCAAGAAGCTAACGTGGCATCGGTGATGGGTGCTTACAATCGTGTGAACGGTGAGTCGGCGTCTGCCAGTCAACGTTTGTTGTTGGATATTTTGCGTAAGGATTGGGGGTTTAAAGGTTATGTAGTGTCGGATTGTGATTCGATTGAAGACATTTTTTTACACCACAAAATAGTTAAAACACCTGAAGAAGCGGCCGCACTGGGCGTGAAAAAAGGATTGGAATTAAATTGCGGCAAAACTTATGGTACTTTGGTGAATGCAGTCAAACAAGGTTTGATTACTGAAGCGGAATTGGATGATGCTCTGCATCGTTTATTTTTCACGCGTTTCCGTTTGGGAATGTTTGATCCCGCCTCTATGGTCGCTTACGCACAAATTCCTTATTCGGTGAATCAATCCAAAGCTCATGATGATCTTGCGCGCAAAGCGGCTCAAAAATCTTTAGTGCTGTTGAAGAATGAAAAATTCAACAAAAAAACATTATTGCCACTCGCAAAAGATGTGAAATCCATCGCGGTGATTGGCCCAACGGCTGATGAAATTATGTCGCTGCTGGGAAATTACTACGGCACACCCGCTCAGCCTGTCACTATTTTGCAAGGCATTCGTCAGGCTGTGTCAGCCAATACACAAGTTCATTATTCACGCGGTGTGGATTTGGTTGAAGGTCGCGAAGAACCGCGCGCAGCACCGATTATCGACGCGCAATATTTGCGTCCTGCTGCTGGTTCCAATCAGCAAGGTTTGAAAGGTGAATATTTCCGCGGTGTGGATTTATCCGGCGCGCCTGTATTAACTCGAATTGATTCGCGCATCAATTTCCGTTGGGATCGCGGTGCACCCACTGACGATATGGTCGCTCGCGGTGAAATGAAAAAAGATGCAGGACTCGCTGGCGATACTTACAGTGTGCGTTGGACTGGGCAATTAATTCCACCGGTCACTGGCGAGTACGAAATTAATCTCAGCGCCAATGACGGTGTACGTTTATTTATCGACAATAAAAAAGTGTTGGACGCCTGGCAATTGGCGGAGCGCTTGCGCAGCCAATCGATCAAAATTCAATTGCAAGCAGGTACAGCCGTTGATATCAAACTCGAATATTTTGAAGATATTCGCGATGCCGAAGTGCGCCTCGCCTGGCGTATGCCCGGTGCAAAATCGCCGTATGACGAAGCTCTGGAAATTGCACAAAAATCCGATGTGATTATTTTTGCTGGCGGTTTAACGGGTGATGTCGAAGGCGAAGAAATGAAAGTCAACTACCCCGGGTTTATGGGCGGTGATAGAACTGATATGCGTTTGCCAAAACCACAACAACAAATGTTGGAAGCTTTGGTTGCCACTGGCAAGCCTGTGGTGTTGGTATTAACCGGCGGTGCTTCAATGGCAATCGATTGGGCGGATAAACATGTACCGGCGATTTTAATGGCCTGGTACCCCGGTCAACGTGGTGGAAGTGCAGTAGCTGATGTATTGTTTGGTGATGTCAGTCCGTCAGGTCGCTTGCCGGTGACTTTCTACAAAGCCGATGCAAAATTACCTCACTTTGAAGATTACTCCATGCAAGGTCGCACCTATCGTTATTATCGCGAACAACCTTTGTATTCATTTGGTCATGGTTTGTCTTACACAGAATTCGACTACAAAAAATTGCAGCTGGATAAAAAACGTTTGCAAGAAAATGATTCGTTGGCAATCAGTTTGAATGTAAAAAATTCAGGCAAAGTTGCGGCGAATGAAGTGGTGCAGGTTTATGTACGCCCGATAAATCCTGATCCATTGGCATCAATTAAAAATCTGCGTGCATTCAAATCGATTGCCTTGGCACCAGGCGAAACCAAAACCCTCAAGTTCGATTTAATAGCCAACCGCGATTTTACTTACTATGATGAGCAAGCCAAATCCTACAAAGTAAAACCGGGTGATTATGAAATCCAGGTAGGTGCCTCAAGCAGCGATATTCGCTTGAAGAAGAAGGTTAGGGTTGAATAAACACCCTCTCCCCAACCCTCTCCCATCAAGGGAGAGGGGGCAGATTTGAGTTTTGAATGGAAAAGAAATTTAAATTTGAAAAATGTGAGTTCAAGAAAAATTTGAACAAAACCAATTCCCCTCTCCCCTTGTGGGAGAGGGGGCAGGGGGAGAGGGGGATGGGTTGAAGCGTCAAAACAATCAGGAAAATTAAAACAAATATGCAAGACGTAAACGAAATCAAACACCTGCTGGACACACGAATTCCCTTGTTGGTGATTGAAACCTTCGAAGAAAAAAAAGCACTGGATGTTCTGCATAAAGTTGCAGATCAGCAAAAAAAAGAACTCTACCGTTGGTCAGCGACCGAGGGTTTAACACTTGCGAATCTCGGGCTGCAATTAATGCCGAAAGAAGGCAACAATCCCAACCCTGAAGCCGTATTGCCAGAAAATTTGTTGCGCCATATCAAACAAATGTACAAGCCGGCAATTTTTGCGCTGTGCGATTTTCATCCTTATTTAATTGATCAACCGCGTATTGTGCGTTTGTTAAAAGATATCGCACTCAATCATTTTTCAGTTCCGCATACACTGGTTTTTTTAAGTCACCAGATTGAATTGCCCGCCGAATTATCGCGTTATTCCTCTGCTTATAGTTTGGCGCTGCCCAGCGATGATCAAATTATGGAAGTAGTGCGCGACGAAGCCAAACAATGGTCAGATCGCCACCAAAATATGCGTGTGAAAACCGACAACATCACACTGAAAAAATTGGTTAGCAATCTGCAAGGTTTGAGTGTGAGTGATATTCGTCGTTTGGTTCGCCATGCAATCTGGGATGACGGTGAATTAACTGAAGCGGATTTGCCCAAAATCAATCGTAATAAATTTGCCTTGTTGGATATGGAAGGCATTATTAATTTTGAACATAACACCGAAAGTTTTGCTGATGTAGGTGGTTTGCATAATTTAAAAAGTTGGTTGGCGAAACGTCAGGACGCGTTTATAAATGACGATTCCAAACTCGATAGACCCAAGGGTATTTTGTTGTTGGGTGTGCAAGGCGGTGGAAAAAGTTTGGCCGCCAAAGCGGTCGCCGGTTTGTGGGGTATGCCATTAATGCGCATGGATGTTGGCGCGCTCTACAATAAATATCACGGTGAAACTGAGCGCAATTTACGTGAAGCCTTACGTTTGGCCGATGCCATGTCACCTTGCGTCTTGTGGTTGGATGAAATCGAAAAAGCTATGGCGCAAGACTCGCACGACAACGGTGTGTCACAACGTTTACTAGGCACTTTGTTAACCTGGATGGCGGAGCGCAAATCGCGAGTATTTATTGTTGCCACCAGTAATGACATCGCACGCTTGCCACCTGAATTAATTCGCAAAGGCCGATTGGATGAAATCTTTTTTGTGGATTTGCCTGATGCACAAATTCGTCAGGATATTTTTGCCATTCATTTGCGCAAACGTTCGTGCGCGGTTGAGCAATTTAATTTGCCCGAATTGGCTGCGTCGACCGAAGGATTTTCCGGTTCGGAAATTGAGCAAGCGATTGTTGCAGCACTTTACTCATCCAACGCAGCAGAAAAACCTTTGGACACTGCCAGTTTATTGGCCGAGATTACCAACACCAGTCCACTGTCTGTCGTCATGGCTGAACAGATTGCCCGTTTGCGAATTTGGGCAGCTGATCGAACCGTACCGGCTTGATGGAGACTCGCATGAAAATCCAAGGTGGCTGGCTGGATCAAGCGATACATTGCCCCTCGCCGAATTTCAGTCAGCGCCCGGCAAATCTGCCGATCAGTTTGTTGGTAATCCACAATATCAGTTTGCCGCCGGGTGAATTTGGTGGTGGTTATATTCAGGCATTTTTTCAAAATCGATTGGATGTCACAGAGCACCCGTATTTTGCGGAGATAGCGCAGCTGCAAGTGTCATCACATTTGTTAATTGATCGACAAGGTTTGATCACCCAGTTCGTCAGCTTTGATGATCGAGCCTGGCATGCAGGTCAATCCAGTTTTCAGGGTGTTGAAAATTGCAACGATTATTCGATTGGCATAGAGTTGGAGGGCACAGATGATTTGCCTTACACTCGCGAGCAGTACGAGGCGCTGGCGAAAGTCACTCGCCAGCTGCAGGCAAATTATCCTACACTAACGCTTGATCGCATTACCGGTCACGAGCATATTGCACCAGGCAGAAAAACGGATCCTGGCCCAGCCTTTGATTGGGTTTATTACCTTTCCCTGATTAAGGAATCAGATTCACTATGACTTTTCTCAGTTTGATCATTGCACTTGGTATTGTTTATTGGTTGGGTAACACCAAATTCATGCAGTGGGACGGCTGGTATCAAGTGTTGATCCAGCGAGTCAATCGAATCCCCGGCATTAATTCCAACCCTGTTGCGAGCATCGCGCTTTCGCTATTTATTCCCTGTTTCGTGTTGGCCCTGATTGTGGTGTTCGTGGTTCAGGTGTTTAACCCTAACTGGTTAATTCTGATTAACGTGCCGATTTTGTTGTACTGCATCGGCCGCAGCGATTTTGTCGCAGAAGTGCAGGCTTATATCGACATAGTCCAACGCGGTGACACAGTGGCTGCCAGCCGTTGGGTCGACGAGATGCGCGGCAATGCCGACAGCGACCCCGAAAGTGCCGACGTCAGCGATTGGCGCGGCTTGCACACAGAAGCCTTGAAGGTGATTGCCTATCGCGGATTCGAGCGTACTTTTGCAGTGCTTTTCTGGTTTTTTATTGCTGGTGCACTCGGCGCACTTTTGTATCGCTTAAGTGTGTTGTATCGCGATTTCAATGATTCAGATTCACAACAAACTCAATTGGCATCACGCTGGTTGTGGTTGTTGGAATTGCCCTCGGTACGATTGATGGGCGTGACCTGGGCTTTCGTTGGCAACTTCGACACCACACCTTTGCGTGAACATTTGCTGGATATGGAAAAATCCTCAATGGATGTGCTCAACGCGTGTTTGCGCGGCGCTTTGGGTGCTGATATTGAGGCCAGTATCCAAGCCAAAGCCGAGACATCCGAAACTGAAGCAGAACCTTTGGATGAAGACAGTGCTGATGTGATCGAAGACTTAACCGGCTCGGTGATCACTACCCAAATTGAACCTGCTTATTCATTCGCATTGGTTAAATCCAGTATGCCGCTTTACACCCGTTCGCTTTTGTTCTGGGTTTGTGCGGTTGCCTTTGCCACTTTGTTTATTGCGTAATTGATTATTTTTGTTTGAGGTTTTGTTATGCCGTCGTTTGATGTGGTTTCAGAAGTAGATAAACATGCGTTAACCAATGCTGTCGACCAGGCACAGCGTGTGATTACCACACGTTTTGATTTCAAAGGTGTCGATGCAAAATTCGAGCGTAAAGAATACGAACTTACCATCATTGCCGATGCAGAAATGCAATTAGATCAAATGTTGGATGTCTTGCGCCCTTCAATGGCAAAAAATGGCATTGACGTGAGTTGTTTGGAAATTGGTCAGGTAAAAAGTGTTGGCAAACAAGTCAAACGCGAAATTAAAGTCCGCACGGGTATTGATAAAGATCTAGCCAAAAAAATTGTCGCACTGGTAAAAGATAAAAAATTAAAAGTGCAAGCCAGCATTCAAGGTGAACAGGTTCGTGTGACAGGAAAAAAACGCGATGATTTGCAAGAGTGCATAGCCGCACTGCGTGCAGCGGAATTGGGAATGCCGATGCAGTTTGAAAATTTTAGAGATTAGCCCTCACCCTAACCCTCTCCCAGAGGGAGAGGGAACTGAATTCACTTCGTAGTTAATTAATCAGGGAGTCGTCCCCTCTCCCTCTGGGAGAGGGCCAGGGTGAGGGGGCACCAAATCCACTTGAGAAAAATCATCCTTGAACAACATCTATAACACTCCCGCCTATCGTCTTTTCATAGTTCTGTTTTTGGGTTTCGCATCCGGCATTCCATTGGCGTTAACCGCAGGTGCAATGCAAGCCTGGTTAACCATGGAAGGAATGGATCTCACCACCATAGGTTTTTTGGGATTGGTTGCATTGCCCTACACCTTTAAATTTTTATGGGCGCCTTTAATGGATAGATTCGAACCACCGCTGTTAGGAAGGCGGCGTGGTTGGATTGTATTAGTGCAACTTATTATCGCGGCAGCATTGTTTTTTTTATCTAACACCTCACCTACAAACTCAACACAAATTTTTGGTGCAATTGCATTGTTTGTTGCCTTTTCATCAGCATCATTAGATGTGGTGATTGATGCGTATCGCACAGATTTATTGCCGCCAAATGAAAGAGGATTGGGTTCGTCATTTACTGTTTTGGGTTACAGAGTGGCGATTGTGATTTCGGGTGGTATCACGTTTATCTGGGCGCAACAATGGGGCAGTTGGCCGCAAGTTTATGCAATTATGGCGCTGGTGATGTTATCCACTGGAGTTCTCAGTTTTTTTCTGTTGCCGAGAATAGATGCCGATTTCAAACCGCTGGCGTCTGATCCTAAACGGGAATTAATTGGTTTTTTCATGTTATTGCTGGGTGTGTTGGTGGGTTACTACTCCAGCGAAATCATTCTCACCGCTCTGCATATTAATTCCGACAGCACCAATAATTGGGAAAGATTATTTTTTGTCTTGACTCAGGTTTCTTGCGCGCTGGGCCTGGGTTTGTGGCTCGCACGTCAAGCCGGTTTTGCCACGCTGAATTCATCACTGGATACTTTTTTCACTGAAAAAAGTGCAATGATTTTTTTGCTGGTGATTGTGTTGTACAAAATCGGCGATGCCTTTGCCATGAGTTTGACTACCGCATTTTTAATGCGAGGCATGGGGTTTGAAGCCATTGAAGTCGGTATCGCCAGTAAAACCATTGGTTTGTTGAGCACTATAGTCGGCGCCATGGTGGGTGGATTTATCATGATGTATATCCGCCTTTCATCCGCACTATTTATTTTCGGTCTATTGCAGTTAGTGTCCAATTTGGGCTACTACATGCTTGCAGATTTAGGCAAAGGTGCTTGGGGCACGGTAGAAATTCCCGCATTTAATTTATTGATTGCCAAGTTGGCAGACCCAACACAAATGGATTTGTTATTGCTCTCGGTGATGGGCGTAGAAAATTTAAGTGGCGGTATGGGCACCGCAGCGCTGCTAGCGTTTTTAATGGGGCTTTGCAATAAACAATTTAGCGCAACTCATTTTGCACTGCTGTCCGCAATTGCATCTATCGGACGAGTATTTGTCGGGCCATTTAGTGGTGTGATTGCCGAACAAATGGGCTGGCCTGGATTCTTTTTAATCTCGTTGGTTATTGCTGCACCCGGAGTGTGGTTAGTCTTCCATATGCGCAAAAAAATTGATTCCATTATTCATTCGTCACAACAGGATCGATGATTTTTTTGTCATCCGCGCGCAGCGGGGATCCAGTGTCTTTCGATAACGTTAGGTCACTGGATACCCTTCGAGTATGACGACTAACCTGTTTTTATCAATTAAACGTCAAAAGGTTCTCTGATGGGTATTTTGTTGGTTCCAGTATTTATTTTTTTGGAAATATTTTTATTCATCCAGTTAGGCGATGAACTGGGTTATGGCTGGACTTTTCTCGGATTAGTCATCAGCTTTTTTCTGGGCTTGAATCTGTTTCGTTTCGCAGGCGGGCAGGGTGCACGCAATATGATCCAGTCCATGGCAGCCGCCGGACTCCAATCGCCCGGACAAATGGGTGGTGTACTGGCAAAAATCATTGCCGCTGTTTTGTTGATTATCCCTGGTTACCTCAGCGACATTCTGGCACTGCTGATACTCTTTCCTCCTACCCGCAGTTTGCTAATGCTCTTCTTCATCAAACGCGCTATGAAATCCCGCCATTTTCATTTCCAGATGAATGGCTTCAAAACCGGTGGTTTCGGCCAGGGCCCTTTTCGCAGGCAGCCTGATGAAGATGTGATTGAGGGCGAGGCGACCGAGGTTAAGACGGACAAGTCGCGGATTGAGAAGAAGGAATAAGTTGCCTTGTATTGACATTGACTACACAAAAATCTAGAGTTTGTGTAGTCAATGTGTATACGGGGCGACCATGAAAGCAGCAGCTATTAACATCAGAGTTTTACCAGAGCAGCGGGATTTAATCGATCAGGCAGCAGAAGTGCTGGGCAAAAACAGATCCGACTTTATGTTGGAGGCTTCTTGCGAGAGAGCTCAGCAAGTTCTTTTGGATCAAGTCTTCTTTACTTTGGATAATGAAAAACTCCAGCAATTTACTGCACTTTTGGATGGGCCCCTTGTATCCAATGCGGGTCTTGAGCGATTGATGGCGGTTGAAGAGCCTTGGAAGTAATGGTTCGGGAAATAAGTGATTTGGAAACACACGAAAGGATTTATTGATGAGCCTCATTTTAAAAGCCCCGCAACCCTTGGCCGCAGATCATCTAACTTCATCTTTTACTTGCGGTGAACCCTCGCTGGACGAGTGGCTCAAGCGAAAGGCTATGTCCAATCAACTCAGTGGTGCCAGCAGAACTTTTGTGGTGGTTGATCAAGCCTCTCAAGTGATGGGTTACTACGCATTGGCAGCAGGAGCGGTCACGCATCAACTGGCCACCGGCAATGTGAAACGCAATATGCCTGATCCAATTCCAGTAATGGTGTTGGGGCGCCTTGCAGTGGATAAACGGGCGCAGGGAATGAAACTAGGTTCAGCTTTGTTGAAAGACGCAGTTAATCGTTCATTGCTAGTCGCTCAAAACACTGGTGTAAGAGCCTTGTTGGTTCATGCCCTGAACGAAAGTGCAAAACAATTTTACGAGTACTATGGTTTCAATCAATCTCCTATCAACCCTATGACCTTGATGTTGAAAATAAAAAGTTAAACTTCTCTTCCCTTGAAATCCCCAAACCCCATCCCCAAATAGCCACCACCTGCGGGTGAGCCCTGTCGCGGGATGATTTTTTGTTGCCTGCACTTGAAATTGCCAATGGCGACTCCATCTGTGTCATCACGCCGGGGCTTTGAGCTCTGATGTCTTAATAAAACTTGCTTGTTAGGAGGCTAGTATCCATGAAAATTCGTCCGTTACATGATCGTGTTGTGGTTCGCCGCAAAGAAGAAGAAACCAAAACTGCTGGTGGCATCATCCTGTCGGGTTCTGCAAAAGAGAAGCCCAATCAAGGTGAAGTGATTGCTGTGGGCAATGGCCGTGTATTGACCAGTGGTGAGTTACGTCCGTTGGACGTCAAAGTGGGCGACACAGTTGTGTTCGGCAAATACGCCGGTAGCGACACCATCACCATCGACGGTGAAGAGTTGGTGATCCTCAATGAGTCTGACATCAAGGCAATTCTCGTTTAACAAAATTTTTAGTTAATCGTCATGCTCTCAGGGCATCCAGTGACTTTCGCTTTTAACAGCGTGAAAGTTACCGGGTGACGATAACAACAAACTCATTCAAGAATTTTGGAAAGGTAAAAAATCATGGCATCTAAAGAAGTAAAGTTTGGTGATAGCGCACGTCAACGTATGTTGGTTGGTGTGAATATTTTGGCTGACGCGGTAAAAGCGACTCTCGGCCCGAAAGGTCGTAACGTGGTGTTGGAAAAATCATTCGGCGCTCCCACCATTACCAAAGACGGTGTTTCAGTTGCGAAAGAAATTTCATTGAAAGACAAATTCGAAAACATGGGCGCGCAAATGGTGAAAGAAGTTGCGTCCAAAGCGTCTGACGATGCGGGTGACGGTACTACTACTGCAACCGTATTGGCGCAAGCAATCGTTAACGAAGGTTTGAAATCGGTTGCTGCGGGTATGAACCCGATGGATTTGAAACGCGGTATCGACAAAGCCATTATCGAAGCCGTAAAACACGTTAAATCTATCGCTGTTCCTTGTGCGGATAGCAAATCAATTTCCCAAGTCGGCAGCATTTCTGCAAACAGCGATACCTCAATCGGTTCATTGATTGCTGAAGCTATGGAAAAAGTCGGCAAAGAAGGTGTGATCACTGTTGAAGAAGGCACCAGCCTCGAAAACGAATTGGATGTTGTAGAAGGTATGCAATTCGATCGCGGTTATTTGTCGCCATACTTCATCAACAATCAAGAAAACATGAGTGTTGAACACGACAACCCATTCATTTTGTTGGTCGATAAAAAAATCTCCAACATTCGTGAGCTGTTGCCAGTTCTTGAAGGTGTTGCAAAGTCAGGCAAACCATTAGTTATTATCGCTGAAGATCTTGAAGGCGAAGCGCTGGCTACTTTGGTTGTTAACAACATTCGCGGCATTGTAAAAGTGGCTGCTTGTAAAGCGCCTGGTTTTGGTGATCGTCGTAAAGCTATGTTGCAAGATATTGCTGTATTGACCGGTGCTACCGTAATTTCTGAAGAAGTGGGTCTGGATTTGGAATCGGCAACTTTGGAACATTTGGGTACCGCAAAACGCGTCACCATGAACAAAGAAAATACAGTGATTGTTGACGGCGCTGGTAAAGCAGACGAAATCAAATCTCGCGTACAACAAATCCGTATTCAAATTGAAGAAACCACTTCTGATTACGACCGTGAAAAATTGCAAGAGCGCGTAGCGAAATTGGCTGGCGGTGTTGCGGTAATCAAAGTCGGTGCGGCTACCGAAGTTGAAATGAAAGAGAAAAAAGCTCGTGTTGAAGATGCGTTGCATGCAACTCGCGCTGCGGTAGAAGAAGGCGTTGTTCCTGGTGGTGGTACTGCACTGATTCGTGCTGTTGCGGCTATCGCTAACCTGAAAGGTGACAACGAAGATCAAAACGCCGGTATCGCGATTGCACGTCGTGCAATGGAAGCGCCTTTGCGTCAAATCGTTGCCAACGCAGGTGATGAGCCTTCAGTGGTTGCTGATTCTGTGAAGAAAGGTTCTGGTAACTTTGGTTACAACGCAGCCACTGGTGTATATGGCGACATGATCGAAATGGGGATTCTCGACCCAGCCAAAGTAACCCGCACTGCATTGCAGGCTGCTGGTTCAATCGCTGGTTTGATGATCACCACTGAAGCCATGGTTGCTGATCTGCCTGAAGACAAGCCTGCTGCACCAGACATGGGCGGTATGGGTGGTATGGGCGGCATGATGTAAAAACCGCAAAGAAAAGGGCGCTGATGGCGCCCTTTTTGTTTTGGAATCTGATTTTTTATTTTAAAAGAACAGGCTCTTTTAATTTTTATCAGTTAAGATTCGGTTTCATTTTCGTAGGGGCGCTGCTTGCCGCGCCCAATCAAACAAGGGCGCAGCAAGCGGCGCCCCTACACGCGATTTATTAAACAGTTGTAGATTTATCAAAAAAACGGGAGAAACATTATGGCTTTTGAATTACCTGCATTGCCTTACGCAAAAGATGCATTGGCTCCACACATTTCTGCAGAAACACTTGATTACCATCACGGTAAACACCACAAAGCGTATGTGGATAAATTAAACACTCTGGTCCCTGGTACACCATTCGAAGGCAAAAGCCTGGAAGAAGTGATCAAAACTTCCAGCGGCCCCGTATTTAATAACGCAGCGCAAATCTGGAATCACACTTTCTACTGGAATTGCTTAAGCCCTAACGGCGGCGGCGCTCCAACTGGTGCAGTGGCCGATGCGATCAACAAAGCCTTTGGTTCTTTTGACAAGTTCAAAGAAGACTTCACCAATTCCGCTATCAACAACTTTGGTTCAAGCTGGACCTGGTTGGTGAAAAAAGTTGACGGTTCTGTCGCTATTGCTAACACCAGCAACGCTGCAACACCTTTGACTGATGCTTCTGTAACACCAATCCTGACTATCGATTTGTGGGAACATGCTTACTACATCGACTTCCGTAATTCACGCCCCAACTACATTGGCGCTTTCTGGTCATTGGTTAACTGGGAATTTGTAAACGCCAATCTTGCAAAATAAAAAGTTGCAAAATAAAAAGTTGCGAAATAATTTTTTTGCAATCTCGTTTGATAAAAAACGCGCGATCTAAAAGTCGCGCGTTTTTTATTTGTGTCGAACTTTGTTGTCGGAAGTCGCTGCGCTCTTCCAACCTACAATCGAACCATGCGTAGGTT
>CBINNU010000022.1:0-44598 GCA_966252135.1 uncultured Cellvibrio sp.
TCAGCAGTTTTTATTACCTGAGTCTTGATCATGTATTCTCTGCTGCGCCCGCTGTTATTTTCGTTACAAGCTGAAACCTCTCACAATCTGAGTCTTTCCCTGTTAAACAAAGCAGAAAAACTGCATGCATTGGGTTTGTTATCGGTAAAGGTTCCGGATAATCCGGTGACGGTAATGGGGTTACGTTTTCCCAATCCTGTAGGCCTGGCTGCAGGGTTGGATAAAAACGGTGATTACTTTAATGCGCTGGGCGCTTTGGGTTTTGGTTTTGTCGAGATAGGCACCATCACACCCAAACCCCAACCGGGAAATGACAAGCCGCGTTTATTCCGCTTGCCGCAAGCCCAAGCCATTATTAATCGCATGGGTTTTAACAATAAAGGTGTAGATCATTTAGTTGAGCAAGTGAAGCAGCGCCGTTATCAAGGTGTGTTGGGTATTAACATCGGCAAAAATGCCAGTACGCCAGTTGAAAATGCAGTGGATGATTATGTGATTTGCATGCAAAAAGTCTATGCGCACGCGGATTACATCACAGTGAATATTTCATCGCCCAATACTCAGGGGCTGCGCAGTTTGCAGTTTGGTGATGCCCTGCAAAAATTGCTATCGCAATTAAAAGAAACCCAAGCCAGTTTACAAAAGCAACAGGGGCGTTATGTGCCTTTTGCAGTAAAAATTGCACCGGATATGAGTCTGGAAGAAACAGAGCCGGTCGCCAATATTTTGTTAGCAAACAACATAGATGCGGTGATCGCCACTAACACAACCTTGAGTCGTGAAGGTGTGGAAGGTTTGATGCACGCAACTGAAACCGGTGGTCTGAGTGGCTTACCCGTGCAACAAAAATCAACACTGATGATTAAAAATTTGAAATCGATTCTGGGCGATAAAATGCCGATTATAGGTGTGGGTGGCATTAGTGATGCTGACAGCGCCGCTGAAAAAATTCAGGCAGGTGCCAGTCTGGTTCAGATCTACACGGGCTTTATTTACAAGGGCCCGCAATTGATTGCTGAAGCCGCCAAAGGGGTTGCGGGCATCAGAAGATAATTGAGGGTTTGCTGAAGCTCGATATTAAAACCGGATTCTTATAACAAAATTCGCCAAATCCAAATTGCCTGCTAGGCTTAGGGTTAACGTCCACCCGGAGGAATCATCTTGGCCAGTTACAATCCGCAAGAAGCACTCAAACAATATCGTCAATTGGGCATAGAGTCAGAAGTGAGCCATGCCACGCCTCACAGGTTGATCCAGATGTTATTCGAGGGTGCCCTGAGTAAATTGGCCGCAGCCCAGGGTGCGTTGGAGCGGGGCGACCTGGCGACCAAAGGTGAAGCTCTGGGTAAAGCGATCAACATCATCGGTGGCCTGCGAAGCTCGTTGGATATATCCACAGGTGAAATTGCCGAAAATCTCGATCGCCTTTATGAGTACATGAATGTACGTTTGCTGGAAGCTTCCATGCAAAAAGACGCGCAAAAAATCGCCGAAGTAACGCAATTATTAAAAACGCTTAAATCCGGATGGGATGAAATTACCCCTGCTCAATAATTATTCGCTATTTAAAGTTCTATTTGATGATTTTTTCATCAATATCTGCTGATTTTTCTTGCTGTCATTAATTTGACTAAGTTTAAAGTCTCGTCTTTACTCTATCCAAAAACGTGAATTCATTGACTTGTGTCACAGTCGCAGTATGAACTGTTAAAGGATAACCAATGTTACATTCAAATAACGTACTTTTGATCGATGACGATGTACAGCGTGCATCTCACTTGAAAATTGTATTGGATTTTTTAGGCGAGCCAACGCAAGTGATTGCCGGACGTGACGCCAAACATTTTTTTTCGCAAACCGAGTTATCAGATCACTTGTTGGCAGTTTTTTTAGGTGATGCTGCAAAAGGGGATTATTCCCTGACGGCACTTTTAAAAGATTTGCGCGAGTGGAACGATGAAGTTGCCGTCATAATGTTAGGCGATGTCACATCACAACAAGAACATTTGGAAGATTCTTTCCGCCGCATGATTATTGCGAATTTATCGATCCCCCCCAGCTACAACAAATTGGTGGATACCTTACACCGCGCTCGCCTTTATCAAGAAGCACAAACCAACAGCAAACGTGCACCGCAGCGTCGCCCGGTACATTTATTCCGCAGTCTTGTAGGGACAAGTCGCCAAATACAAACTGTTCGTGAAATGATGGCGCAGGTTGCAGATAAAGATGTATCAGTTTTGATTACCGGTGAATCCGGCACGGGAAAAGAGGTGGTTGCACGTAATCTGCATTACAACTCACCGCGCCGCGATAAACCTTTTGTGCCAGTTAATTGTGGCGCAATTCCAGCAGAATTATTGGAAAGTGAATTGTTTGGTCACGAGAAAGGCGCATTCACCGGTGCGATTAATTCGCGCGCAGGCCGTTTTGAGTTGGCGGAAGGTGGCACCTTATTTTTAGATGAAATCGGCGATATGCCGTTAAACATGCAAGTGAAAATTTTGCGTGTATTGCAAGAGCGTTGTTTCGAGCGAGTGGGTAGTAATAAAACCCAAACAGTCGATGTGCGCGTTATTGCGGCGACTCATCGCAACCTTGAACAAATGATTCAGGACAGTTCGTTCCGCGAAGATTTGTATTATCGCTTGAATGTGTTTCCCATCGAATTACCCGCATTAAAAGATCGCGCAGAAGATATTCCATTGTTGATTAATGAATTGGTATCACGCATGGAAAGTGAACAGCGTGGATCAATCCGTTTTAATTCCGCCGCAATTATGTCGCTCTGCCAACACGATTGGAGCGGTAACGTTCGTGAGCTGGCTAACCTGGTTGAGCGCATGGCGATCATGCATCCTTACGCGGTGATTGGCGTAAAAGATTTGCCAGCAAAATATCGTCATGTGGATACAGTCGAAGAAGATTTTGCACCACTGGAATCATCCAAGCCTGTGATTACCAGCGGCACCAATTTTGTCAGTATGAATGACACACCACTTTTGCCCGAAAGTGGAATTGATTTACGCGAATACATTTCCAATCTCGAAATGAGCTTGATTCAACAAGCGCTGAATGATTGCGGTGGCGTAGTCGCACGCGCCGCCGAAAAACTCTGCGTCCGCCGTACAACGCTGGTTGAAAAAATGCGTAAGTACGATATGTCGCGGCAAGAGGTGATGGAGTAAATTTTTTAGTTTCCGCTCACGTTTCATAAAAAAATCCCACCTAGGGGCGCCGCTTGCTGCGCCCAATTCCTTTCAAATTTCAACGCTTTTGGGCGCGGCAAGCGGCGCCCCTAGATCAATAGCGGTACCTCAATTTTCTCTGACCGGCAAACTATTGCCCATCTTGGCACTTGGCTTGCAATTACCCTGTTAATTCGGAAATTCGTTGGTTTCTTGACGTTTCAGGACCTAATGGGGTGAGTTGATGCAAGCTGTTTCTAGAGTGAATCTTGCTGGAGGTGTCAAAAGTTTGCCGTTGGTTGATCAAACTGCGGTGGATCCAATTGATACCCGGCAAGACCTTAAATCAGCCTTTGATATGTTTAACCAGATGTCGCAACAGCTGGCGGATTCTTATTATTTGTTGGAAAACCGCGTTGCTGAATTGAATCAGGAATTAAGCAGTGTCACTCATCAACGGTTGCAAGAGTTGGCAGAAAAAGAGCAACTCGCGCATCGCCTTGAAAGTTTATTAAATTTTTTACCTGGTGGTGTAGTGGTGCTGGATTCATCGGGGTATGTATCGGAATGCAATCCTGCTGCGATTCAATTATTGGGCGAACCTTTGGAAGGTGAATTGTGGCGCGATGTGATTCAACGCAGTTTTGCACCGCGTCAAGACGATGGTCACGAAGTGTCTCTGCGCGATGGTCGTCGCATCAGTATTCAAACGCGCAATCTCGGTGTTGATGGACAAATTATTTTGTTAACCGATCAAACCGAAACCCGCCGTTTGCAAAGTGAATTAAGTCGCCACGAACGATTGTCCGCACTGGGCAAAATGATTAGCGCTCTGGCGCATCAAATTCGCACACCTTTATCGGCTGCCATGTTGTATGCCGGGCATTTGTGTGAAGGCAAACTGGATTCACAAAAACAGCAGCAATTTTCTGAAAAAGTCTTGTCGCGATTACACAATATCGAGCGGCAAATCCAGGATATGTTGTTCTACGTGAAAGGCGAATTGCCGCTGAATGATTTACTCAGTGTTAATGAATTGCAAAAATCCTTTGCTGATGCAATGGAAGCAACACTGATTACCAGTCAATCCCACTGTAGCTGGAACAATCAAGCAGCAGAAGCTTACGTTCAATGCAATCGCGATGCGCTGATTGGGGCCATGATGAATCTGGTGAATAACGCGATTCAAGCCGTCGAAAAAAACGCGCAATTAGAGATAAGTTTTTCACTGAAAAAAAGTCCAACAGACACTCGATTAGTGATTGAAATTAAAGATCAAGGCCCCGGTATGTCGCCGGATATTCTGGCGAAAGCAGGCGATTTATTTGTAACCACCAAAGCACAGGGAACGGGTTTGGGATTAGCAGTTGTGCAAGCAGTTGTGCGGGCACATGGCGGAGAATTTTTACTGGAATCACAAATCGGGCAGGGCACATCTGCGATCTTATTACTGCCGATTGTAAATAGCGAACTAACGAGGTGAGATCATGGCATTAGCAATGCAAAAAATAGAGTCCCAACCGGGCATTCACGTATTGGTGGTTGAGGATGACACCAATTTGCGTGAAGCATTGACTGATACTTTGCATCTTGCGGATTATCAAGTCACTGCCGTCAATTCGGCGGAAGATGCCTTAAAAGAATTAGCCTTGCAAAATGACATTGCGCTGATTGTGTCAGACGTCAATATGGGTGGCATGACAGGGCATGATTTACTGGCTAATGTTAAAGCCGATTATCCGCATATCCCGATGATTTTAATTACGGCTTACGCCAGTGTTAGTGAATCCGTTGATGCCATTAAAAAAGGCGCAGTGGATTATTTGGTTAAACCTTTTGCACCGCACACATTGGTTGAAACAATTGCGCGGCATTTGGGTGTGGCGCAACTCGCAGGGGATGAGCCTGTTGCCAAAGCGGCGGCCAGTAAACAATTATTGCAACTGTCACAGCGCGTTGCGCAATCAGATTCAACGGTATTGATTCTCGGTGAATCAGGAACAGGTAAAGAAGTTCTGGCGCGTTATATTCACGAACATTCCACTCGTCGCAATCAACCTTTTATTGCCATTAACTGCGCGGCGATTCCGGAAAATATGCTGGAAGCCATGTTGTTCGGTTATGAAAAAGGCGCTTACACAGGTGCCCATGCCAGCACGCCCGGTAAATTCGAACAAGCCAATGGCGGCACTTTGTTGCTCGACGAAATTTCTGAAATGGATATCGGTTTGCAAGCAAAATTATTGCGTGTGCTGCAAGAGCGTGAAGTTGAACGTTTGGGCGGACGCAAAACTATCAAGCTGGACGTGCGTGTGATTGCTACATCAAACCGCGATATGCGCAGTGAAGTTATAGGCGGAAAATTCCGTGAAGACTTGTATTATCGTTTAAGTGTAATGCCCTTGCGTTGGTTGCCCTTGCGTGAGCGCCCTGAAGATGTGATTCCGCTAGCGGAGAAACTCTTGCAAAAACATGCACAAAAACAAAATCGTCGCGGTATGAGTTTGTCAGTCTCTGCACAGCAAGCGCTCTTGTCTTATTCCTGGCCAGGCAATGTGCGTGAGCTGGATAACACCATGCAACGCGCTTTAATTTTACAATCCGGTCATTTGATTCAAGCGGAAGATTTGGGCTTGGACATAGCGCAAACTCTGGCGATTCCGCAGGACTCGTCCTCAATAAAAATGCCGGAGATGACTATTCCCCATTTTCAAATTGCCAATCCTGTCGCTCAGGAATCAAACGCCTCATCTGCTCAACAATTGGGTGATGATTTACGGCAACGCGAATATGAAATCATTATGAATACTTTACGTATAGAAGGCGGCAGTCGAAAAAATACTGCCGAACGTTTAGGCATCAGCGCACGTACACTGCGATACAAAATTGCCAGATTGCGCGAAGAAGGTTTTGCGATTACGGAATGATTGGTTTTGATTTTTGTTTTGGGGCGCTTGTTGCGCCCTTTTTTATTGTTGAGACTTTCCCTCACCCTAACCCTCTCCCAAAGGGAGAGGGGATGAACTCCCTGAATAATCAACTACGAAGTAATTTAATCCCCTCTCCCTTTGGGAGAGGCCAGGGTGAGGGCAAAGGCAACTCCTTTCCGGCGGCAACAATTGGCCTGCTTTGTGCAATAACCCAGTAAATCCGTAAATTGCCAAATAATTGGCGTGTTGGAGCAGGTTATGACTGACAGAGTAGATATCAATCGCCTTCTGACTGACATGCGTTCATTAAAAGCGCAGACCCAGGTATTTCAACGTCCCGCTATTTCGCCGACCGAAGTGAATCCGTTTTTAACCACCGGTGCAGTCAAGGTTGATCAGGTTAATCAAACGCCGAGTTTTGGCGATTTGATGTCGCAAGCGATCAACAAAGTGAATGATGTGCAAAAAAAATCCAGCGCAATGGCAGAAGCTTATGAAAAAGGTGTTGCTGGCGTCGACATTACCGATGTGATGATCGCATCGCAAAAAGCTTCAGTGTCATTTCAAGCCATGGTGCAAGTTCGCAATAAGTTAGTGGAAGCTTATCGCGATGTAATGAATATGCCGATTTAATTTTTGTTTGATTTGAATCGAAAGATTAAAAAGTTAAGCGCAAAGATTTTGGAGAAATAACATGGCCGCAGCCGATCAAGCCAGTGTACCTGCCAAGGCGAAAGTCAGTGGCGATTTTCTTGAAGGGTTTAGCAATTTAAATTTGCTTCGACAAATCGGTTTGATGATCACGCTTGCTGCCAGTGTTGCGGCAGGTTTTGCTGCGGTAATGTGGATTCAGGGTGGGGATTACCGTCCACTTTATGGCCACATGGATGCCAAAGACATTAGCAATGTGATGGATGTATTGGACCAAAACCAAATTAAATACAAATTGGATCAACGTTCGGGTGCCTTATTGGTGGAATCGGACGATGTACATTTGGCGCGTTTGAAATTAGCAGAATTTGGTATGCCGAGTGACGGCAATATGGGTTTTGAATTGATGGATAAGGAACAACCATTAGGTACCAGTCAATTTGTTGAAAATACCCGTTATCAACGCAGCATCGAAGGTGAACTTGCCAGAACTATTACCAATATCACCTCTATTCGCAGTGCACGCGTGCATTTGGCGATTCCGAAAAAAACCGTTTTTGTTCGCGATGCCGCCAAACCAACCGCATCAGTATTTGTAGAAGTTTTTGCAGGGCGCAGTGTTGAACCTGCGCAAGTAAAAGCCATTATGAATTTGGTGGCTTCGTCTGTACCCGATATGAAAATGGCTGATGTGACAGTAGTGGATCAACACGGCACTTTGTTATCCACCGGTGAAGACAGTGCTGATTTGTTGCTTGCTAGCAAACAACATCAATATTCAGTTGAAGTTGAAAACGGTGTAATCAAACGCATCAACAGTATTCTTGAACCTGTAATTGGTAATGGAAAATTCCGTGCAGAAGTCAGCGCCGATATTGACTTCACCGCCGTTGAACAGGCCGCTGAAGTATTTAATCCTGATTTGCCCGCCGTACGCAGTGAACAAACCTTACAAGAAGTAAAAACCGGTGGTGATTCTGCCGGTGGAATCCCTGGTGCTTTGACCAATCAACCGCCGGGAACCGCTGCACAAGCACCTGAGCAAATTGATCCTGTGACTGGCCAACCCATTGCTGCCAAGCCAGCCTCGAATAATCGTGAACAATCCACTAAAAATTACGAGTTGGATCGAACTGTCAGCTATACCAAACACCAACAAGGCACATTAAAACGTTTAACGGTTGCAGTGGTGGTCGACGATAAAATTACACTTAACGAAGATGGTGAAGAAGAACGCACCTCCTGGACCGCAGACGAATTGAATCGTTTGTCTATACTGGTGAGAGACGCAGTAGGTTTCAGCGCAGTTCGTGGTGATAGCGTCAATGTATTGAATACACCCTTTGTCAGCACCGGCATTGCTGCAGCTGATGCAGAAATTGAAGAAGTCCCCTGGTGGCAACAATGGCTAATGGACAATATGCGATTGCTTGCCAGTATTATTGTGGTGTTAGTTGTGGTGTTTGGTTTGTTGCGCCCTATGTTCCGCAGTTTGTCCAAACAGGGCGGTGCACTTGCAGAACAGGAAGAAGCCAGACAATTGGCTGCGCTGGAAGCAGCAGGTGCAGTGGGTATGGATGGCTTTTCGGATGAAACTGTAACCCTCACCGGCGGTAGCGCGTTAATGTTGCCTGGGCCTGAAAATTCTTATGAACATCAAATTACTGCAATTAAAGGTTTGATTGCGGATGATCCGGGGCGTGTTGCCCAAGTGGTGAAAAAGTGGGTGAATCGCGATGACTGATAAAAATGTTCCTGCAGAAAAACCCAAAACCAAATTACGTTATTTGGATCAGGCGGCAATTTTGTTAATGTCGCTGGGCGAACAAGATGCAGCTGAAATTCTAAAACACATGGGCCCGAAAGAAGTCCAGCGTTTGGGCGCAGCCATGACGGGTTTGCAAAATGTGCAACAGGTTGAAGTGCAATCGGTAATTGGCAACTTTTTTGAAGAAGTCAGAAATTTAACTGGCTTGGGTATTGGTACTGATAATTACATTCGCAAAATGTTAGTCACCGCATTGGGTGAAGATAAAGCCAACAGTTTGATTGATCGTATTTTGTTGGGCGGTAATACCACGGGGTTGGATACATTGAAATGGATGGATTCACGCTCCATCGCCGATATGATTCGCAACGAACATCCACAAATTCAAGCGATTGTAATTGCCTATCTTGATCCTGATCAGTCTGCAGAAATTTTAACATTTTTTCCTGATAAGGTTCGTCTCGATATTATGATGCGGGTGGCCTCATTGGATACAGTTCAGCCACAAGCCTTACAAGAATTAAACGACATTCTCGAAAAACAATTCTCTGGCAATGCGTCATCACAAACCAAATCCATGGGCGGTTATAAAGTGGCTGCCGAAATTATGAATAATCTGGATGGCTCAATCGAAACAGAATTGATGGAAAACATCAAAGAGTTGGATGAAGACATGGGCAATCAAATTCAGGATTTGATGTTCGTGTTTGAAAATCTCAAAGATGTGGATGATCGTGGCATCCAGGCGCTGCTGCGTGAAGTATCGTCAGAAGTTCTCGTGGTTGCGCTCAAGGGTGCTGATGAAGAACTCAAAGAAAAAATCTTTAAAAATATGTCTAAACGTGCAGCAGAATTGCTGCGTGATGACCTAGAAACCAAACCGCCTATGCGCCTCGCCGATGTGGAAGCCGCACAAAAAGAAATTCTCATCACCGCACGCCGCATGGCCGACGCTGGCGAGATTATGTTGGGTGGTAGTAGTGAGCAGATGATTTGACAAACCCCCTCCTAACCTCCCCCTTCGTAAGGGGGAGGGACCTTACTCCCTGTTAATCTTAATCGGAGTAAATTCTGTCCCCTCCCCTTGTGGAGGGGAGGGTTAGGGTGGGGTGTTTCTCGCTCAACATAGAACAAATTCGAGAAGTAACCATGACCGATCCAAAACAAACCAATCGTATCGCCGCAGAAACCATAGAGGCTATCCAGCCCTGGATTTTGCCGCCGGTAAACGACAATGGTCGGGTGTTATCCACAGCAGAAAAAGAAGCCAAGGAGCGCAAAGAAGCCTTACTGCGTAAAAGCAAAGAATCGATACAAACCATTGAAATGCCGGATCAAACCTCGCCGTTAAAAGGTATGACTGCGGAAGAGCTGGAAAATATTTTTGCCGCTGCCGAGCAAGATGGATTTGCCAAAGGTCATGCAGAAGGTTTTGAAAAAGGTCGGGTTGATGGTTATGAAGCGGGTCGGCAACAAGGCTTGAAAGAAATGCGCGATCAACTCACCGCAGAGCAACGCCGTTTTCAATCACTCGCAAATGCACTTCTCAATCCCCTCGAACAACAAGACGAAGATGTTGAGCATTTGATGATGAATATTATTTGTCATCTCACACAAAATGTTATCCAACGTGAAATGCAGATTGACTCATCGCAGATTTTGGATTTGGTGAAATCTGCTGTGGATGTATTACCTATTGGTAGTAAAAATATTCGTATAGTGTTGAATCCGGTTGATTTGCAAAAAGTGGAAGAATACGCGCAGCAACAACAATTGGATTGGACTTTTTTAGGCGACCCACAATTAACACCCGGTGGGTGTCGTGTCGAAACGCCAGAAAGCCGTGTCGATTTTTCGATTTCATCGCGCTTACAAACTGTGTTGGAACAATTTCTGACCGGGCAATTATCCGCTACGGACGAAGCGCATGAGCCAGACTAATCGCCAATCACTTTTTTCGCGTTTGCAATCTATTGCACCCCGGAGTTTTGCCGAACTCAAACCGGTTGCAGAAGGGCGCATTACCCGTGCAGTGGGTTTAACGCTGGAAGCTGTGGGTTTAAATATTTCGTTGGGACATCAATGCGAAGTGGTCAACGGTGATCAGCAACGCATTTCAGCAGAAGTGGTAGGTTTTGCGGGCGAAAAAATATTTTTAATGCCGGTGACGCGCGTCGAAGGTTTGCAGCCCGGTTCGCGAGTGATTCCGGTTTCCAGCGCGCAAGCTCTGCGCGTTGGCCCGCAATTATTGGGTAGAGTGATCAATGGAATCGGTCAACCTTTGGATAACAAAGGCCCTTTAATTGGCGATGATTTTTTGGATTTGCATCCGCGCGAAATTAATCCCCTGCAACGTCATCCGATCAGCGAACCACTCGATGTAGGTGTGCGCGCGATTAATTCCTTGATCACAGTCGGCCGCGGTCAGCGTTTGGGTTTATTTGCCGGCAGCGGTGTGGGTAAAAGTGTGTTGATGGGCATGATGACCCGTTTTACCAAAGCGGATGTGGTCGTTGTAGGTTTAATTGGTGAACGCGGCCGTGAAGTAAAAGAATTTATTGATCACATTTTAGGTGAAGAAGGTTTGCGTCGCGCAGTGGTGGTGGCATCGCCAGCTGATGATGCGCCTTTGATGCGTTTGCGTGCATCGCAGTTAGCCAGTCGCATCGCTGAGTATTATCGCGATCAGGGAAAAAATGTATTGCTGCTGATGGATTCACTTACACGTTATGCGCAAGCGCAACGTGAAATTGCCCTGGCAATTGGTGAACCGCCCGCGACCAAAGGTTATCCGCCTTCAGTGTTTGCAAAAATTCCACAATTGGTTGAACGTGCGGGCAATGCGGATAAAGGGCAGGGCTCGATTACTGCGTTTTATACGGTGTTAACTGAAGGTGATGATTTGCAGGACCCCATCGCCGACGCGGCTCGTGCGATATTGGATGGGCACGTGGTGTTATCGCGCCGTTTGGCAGAAGAGGGGATTTATCCGGCGATTGATGTGGAGGCGTCGATCAGCCGTGCCATGCAAAATATCGTTACTGACGATCATTTAAAAATGATGCAACGATTCAAACAATTATTATCACGCTATCAACAGAATCGCGATTTAATTGCGATTGGTGCTTACCAACCCGGCGCTGATCCTGAAACCGATACTGCCATTGAACGTTTCCCGCATTTACGCGCGTTTATTCAACAGGGGATGAAAGAAGGCGTGTATTTGCCGGAATCCATTACCCATCTCACCAGCATTCTCAAACCACCGGCCAACCCCAAAGGTGCCGGGCCATTGGCGAAACAACACGCAGGTAAATAATGGCTGAGTCTCGTGCCAAACGATTACAGATAGTGTTGCAGCTTGCACAAAAAGCCGAAGATGAAGCCGCGGCCAGGGTCAAGGAGCAAGCCGATTTATTGCACAATGAAGAAACCCAATTGAACGAATTGCGCGCCTATTCCGAACAATATCTGAATTCCTATTCCGGCATGCGTCAAGGCGTCAGTGCGCGCGATATGATCAACTACAGCGGGTTTGTCGGGCGCCTAGCCGATGCCATCAAAGAACAGGAGGTCAAGATACAACGATTGCAACAAGGCCTTGATAAACTCAAAGCCAACTGGATGATTACTCATCAAAAACGCAAGACGCTGGAAGACTTGATTGAGCGCCTCAAAAAAGAGCATTCAGATCAATTGGAAAAGCGTCTGCAAAAAGAATTGGATGAATTGGCAAATCGGCCAAATGGTCTATGCTAGGTTTGTACAAAACTCTTATTGGATGTGTTAACGAGGTACTTTATGGCAATAACATCCTCAGTGTCGCCTGATGGAAAACAAGTTACGATTTTTATTCAGGGACGGTTTGATTTCAGTTCCCACCAGGATTTTCGCAACGCTTATGAACGTTTGAATCCTGCCCCCAGCCAATTTCGTGTGGATCTGCAAGGCACGTCTTATTTGGATAGTTCTGCGCTCGGCATGTTGTTATTACTGCGTGATCATGCCGGTGGCGATCAATCCAATATTCAAATAGTGAATTGTTCACCGGATGTGAAAAAAATTCTGTCAATTTCCAACTTCGAACAGCTTTTCGAAATCTATTAATTCTGCCAGATTGGTAAAGCTGACTGAGGCTACGGACACAGCTTATGAATGACCAACGGCAATTAAAAATACTCGTTGCAGACGACACCGACACGGATCGGATGATCCTTGAAACTATTGTGCGAAAAGAAGGCCATTCGGTGGTGTCGGCTGCCAATGGTAAACAAGCTGTAGAACTATTCCTCTCCGAATCCCCCGATATTGTTCTGCTCGATGCGCTGATGCCCGTGATGGATGGCTTTGATGCGGCGCGTCTGATCAAGCAGCAAGCGGGCGATAGATTTATCCCCATTTTATTTCTTACCTCGCTTTCCGATACAGAATCTCTGGTGAAATGTCTGGAAGCGGGCGGCGATGATTTTTTATCAAAACCCTACAGTCGAATTGTGCTTCAAGCCAAAATTAAATCCTTCAACCGCATGCGTGAAATGAATGCGACCGTGTTGGTACAGCGTGACGAAATTGCCAAAAATAATGCACGTTTGTTGCAAGAACAAATGGTTGCTAAACATGTGTTTGATAATGTTGCGCACAGCGGCAATTTAAATTCAAAAAATATTCGTTACTTTTTATCCTCATTGGCGGTATTCAATGGCGATTTGTTACTGGCCGCGATGCGCCCCAACGGTAATATGATTGTGTTACTCGGTGATTTCACCGGGCATGGTTTGCCTGCAGCGATTGGTGCTATGCCGGTGGCGTCTACTTTTTATGGCATGATCCCCAAAGGGTTTGCCATGACCGATGTGCTCAAAGAAATTAACAATAAACTTAAACAAATTTTACCGGTCGGAATTTTTTGTTGCGCCACTATGTTGGATATGAATTTTCGCAAGAAAAAACTCACTATCTGGAATGGTGGATTACCTGTGGGTTATTTGCGTAGTCATGTCGATGGCAGTATTCAACCGATTAAATCCACACACTTGCCTTTGGGCGTTTTATCCAGCCGTGCATTCAAGGACAACTGTGAAGAATACGATATGGAAAATGGCGATCGTTTATATCTTTGGTCTGACGGTATTCACGAAGCACGCAATCAAACTGGTGAAATGTTTGGCGAAAGTCGGTTGCGTGATATTTTTGAACAAAACCGGCAGCCAGAAAATCTGTTTGATGACATTATTTCACGTGTTCAAGCGTTTGTGGGTGATAGTGAAAAAGATGATGATTTATCCTTATTTGAAATCACCATGGCCGATCCACAAAATGTGAATGAATTTGCCTACGAAACCAGTGTGAAAACAGAAGGAGCCTCGGTTGCCTGGGATATGTCGTTCGAAGTCAAGCCGTCCAGTTTTCGAGTGTTTGATCCGTTGCCTGTATTAATTAATCTGATTATGGAGATTCCGAGCCTGCGTTCATACAACTCTTTGCTTTACACCATCTTGGCTGAGCTTTACGCCAATGCGTTGGAACATGGTGTATTGCGTCTGCAATCGGCTTTGAAAAAAAGCCCCGAAGGGTTTGCCGAATATTACAGTCAGCGCGATTTGCGCCTGCGTCAATTGACGGAAGGTTATGTGCGCATTCACATAGGTTATTCCACACAGGATGACAAAGGCCGTTTGGTCATTCGTGTTGAAGATAGTGGTGATGGTTTTGATTATGCGAACAAGTTGGGAGCCAGCCTCGAAACTTCGGGTTATAGTGGCCGCGGTATTGCGTTGATGGAAAAAATGTGTGAATCCGTACGTTATATCGGTAAAGGTAATATCGCCGAAGTAGTGTTCGCCTGGAAAAACGATGATTAGGTAATGGCTTTATGGAACATATCGATCAACAAGCGTTGGCAACTTTAAAAGATGTAATGGAAGATGATTTCACGCTTCTGGTACATACTTTTTTACAAGACTCTGAAAGCCGATTAAAAATTTTAAACGATTTGGTAGCAATTCCTGAAGCTGATAGTTTGCGACGCACGGCACACAGTTTTAAAGGTAGCTGCAGTAATGTTGGCGCGCCCTTATTGGCGAGTTATTGCGCCGAGCTTGAGAAAAAAGGATTGAATCAGGACTTTACCAATCTGCAATCTCACTTGGACAAAATATCGAAGGAATATGAACAAGTTAAAAACCTCCTGCTCGCTCAACTTCCTTAAACCGCAATTGGCACTGCTCTTGCTCCAGTCCTGAAAGACATCATTTACCAGATCAAAAGCGGCAATGGTTTGCCGTATCAGGAGTATTTTTATGGTTCAATCGGCATTGTTGCTTCCTATCGATAATCCCCCTGTCGGTAGAACTTTATCGGCAAAACCCAAGATTCAGTCTGAACAATCGGAATCGCAACATTCCGACAGTTTCGCACGGCATTTAGAAAAAACCCGTGAACATCAAACGAAGGATAACGAGCCTAAACCTACCGGCAAATTAACAAAACGACAAAAGCCTGAGCCTCAGTCGACGGCGGCAAATCCGCCTGTTGCCAGGGAATCATCAATAAAAGAAGTGACGCCTGAAAAACAAATGTCGGTATCTACCGATACTGGCGATAGCAATAAAGATCAACCTGACGATGAAACCAATTTGCAATTGGATGTTGCGGCAGTAGCCCCGTTGAATTCGGACAATACTGATGCGCATTCGCCAATTGATCAATTAACACTGAATGCTGCAATTCCCGTTGATGAGCAGGCGATTGTTGTTGATTCAGCGGTTATTGAAGAATCAATTATTGATCAGACCATGGTTGATCAGGCACTGGTTAATCAAGTGGTTGGTGAGGCAGTCATTGATGAATCGGCAATTGATAAAACGCTTATCGATAAAACACTGATTGATAAATCGCTAACTGAGGCTGTAGTAAAGCCTGAATTATCCAATGATCAGGCTATCGAGGCCGCAACAATCAATTTGTTGGATGAGGGTACTGAATTACCTTTAAGCAAATTGCCGGAAAACTCCGGTGAGATTGTCACCGAAACAGTGGCTGAACAAGATCCAGTAGCGACACCATTGTCCAGCGAGCTTACTCAATCAATCGCTGGAAAAGTGAAGTCAGATGTTCAGACAACAATTGACGCTGAAACTATCACGAGTCCCGTGGTGGCAAAAAGCGGAACAGAATTGCCGCAGGATCTGACCCTCGAATCAGATTCAACGGAAGCGGATCTTCCCGATATCGAAATGAGCGGCGATGATCTGTTGGTTAAAAGCGATGACAAAACCAGTAAATCCGAACAATTCAAATTGTTGATGAGCCAACTGAATCCGGCGGATCAAAAACCGCAGGATAAACCTCTGGCTCCGTTAGTGAACTCAGCCACGCCAACCCAGGCCCAGGTTGCGAGTGAGCTGGCACCTGCGAGCCGCTTGTTTGTTCCGCAAACGCAGTTGGGCATGAGTGCTGCTCATCCCAATTGGGGCAAAGCCATGGGCGAAAAAATTATGTGGATGGCGAATCAGCAATTGTCATCCGCCGATATTCGTCTTGATCCGCCTGAACTGGGAAGTCTGCAAGTGAAAATTCATATGTCTCAGGACCAGGCCTCAGTCACCTTCGTTAGTCCGCACCCACAAGTCAGGGAATTGTTGGACCAGCAAGTCACCCGTTTGCGGGAAATGTTTGCCGAACAGGGTTTGCAACTGGGGCAGGTGAATGTGTCAGACCGACAAGAACAGCAATCGCGACAGTCGGATGATCAACCCAAATCTCGCGGTGGTTTTGCAAGTGATGAACCCGAAGAGGTTCAGGTGACAGCCGTTTCCAGTTTGTATTTGGTTGATCAATTTGTGTGATGTTGAATCACTAAGTTCTCGTTTCCGTCCAATCTGGTGGGCGCGCCGCTTGCCGCGCCCTAATTGCGTTGAGTCCTTTCTGTTAATCCCGACCTGCAAAATCAAAAGTCACTGCTAAGCTTTGGGTAACTGTGTGCCAGTGCTACTGGCATATCTATTGCTCAACCCCTATCAAGCAGAAAAAGTGACGGAGTTTTGACATGGCTGCAGATCCCAAAAAAGCCAAAAACGACAATGCCGATGAGGCTCAGGCACCTGAAGCCGGTGCAGGTAACCAAAAAAAGAAAAAATTATTCATCATGATCGGTATTGGTGTGTTGTTAATGGGGCTTTCCATAGGTGGCACCCTGTTAGCTGTCAAAATGATGTCATCTGATAAAAAATCCGATGATTCAGAAGAAGTGGTAGATGAAGCAACCGAAGAAGAGGAAACACCCGCAGCACCTGCTATCTATTTCACCATGCAACCTAATTTTACGGTTAACTTCAATGTCGATGGTCGTCAGCGTTATCTGCAAGCAGAAATCACATTGCTATATCGCAACCCGGATGTGGAAGCCTTGTTGAAATTGCATATGCCTGCCATTCGCAATCAATTAGTAATGTTACTCAGCGGTAAAAGTTTTGATGAGTTACAAAATCCTGATAGTCGTGAAAAATTAAAAACAGAATCCCTTGCGGCCATTCAATCCATTCTGGATAAAGAAAACGCAGCGCTAAATAAAAAGAACTCGGATGAAGAGGATGACGAGGAACAAGAGGATGAAGAAGAATCTGATGAAGAAAAAGTTCCTCCTTTGGTTATAGAGCAAGTGTTGTTCACCAAATTTGTAATGCAATAACGGAGCAGTCAAGTGCAAGATTTACTTTCACAAGACGAAATCGATGCGCTCTTACACGGCGTTGATGACGGCGATATAGATACAGATTCGGATCTTGATCCGGGGCTGGTGAAAGCCTATGACTTGACCAGTCAGGACCGCATAGTGCGCGGGCGCATGCCCACGCTGGAGATGATCAACGAACGTTTTGCACGTTACACCCGCATCAGCATGTTTAATTTATTGCGGCGCACGGCTGACGTTTCAGTTGGTGGTGTGCAAATTCAAAAATTCGGCGAGTATGTCCACACGCTTTATGTCCCCACCAGTTTGAATATGGTGAAGTTTCGCCCCTTGCGCGGAACCGGATTAATTATTTTGGATGCGCGTTTGGTATTTAAATTAGTGGATAACTTTTTCGGTGGTGATGGCCGTCACGCGAAAATTGAGGGCCGCGAATTTACTCCCACCGAATTGCGCGTTGTGCAAATGGTGCTTAATCAAGCGTTTATCGATTTGGGTGAAGCCTGGAAAGCAGTTTATCCAATCAATTTCGAATACATCCATTCCGAAGTAAATCCCTCATTGGCGAACATTGTGAGCCCCAGCGAAGTGGTTGTGGTCAGTACATTCCATATTGAATTGGATGGCGGTGGTGGTGAATTGCACATCACCATGCCTTATTCCATGATCGAACCGATTCGCGAAGTATTGGATGCAGGTTTGCAAAGTGATACTGATGAACGCGATGAGCGTTGGGTAAAAGCTTTACGCGAAGATATTTTAACGGCTAAGGTGGATCTTGAATGTGATGTTGCCACCCGTGAAATTTTATTGCGCGATATTGTTGATCTGAAAGCGGGCGATGTTATCCCGATTGATCTGCCGGATTTTCATGTGTTAACCGCAAATGGCGTACCTATGTTTCGTACACAACTGGGGCAACACAATGGCAATCTTGCGTTAAAAGTATTGGAATTTATTGATCGTTCCAATGTGCACAACATAACCGGAACACGAGGTGAAAATAATGGCAAACGATGATCAAGATGCAATGGCCGACGATTGGGCCGCAGCCATGGCGGAACAAGCGGCAGTTGACGATGTAATGGGGCAAGCCGTTGCGTTTGATGAATTAAAAGATGAATCTGCAAAAGGGCCTGCAGGCAGCCCCGAGCTGGAAGTGATTCTGGATATTCCAGTTTCTATTTCCATGGAAGTAGGCCGCACTTCCATCACCATTCGCAATTTATTGCAGTTGAATCAAGGTTCAGTAATCGAATTGGATCGTCTTGCGGGTGAACCTTTGGATGTATTGGTTAACGGTACTTTAATTGCGCACGGTGAAGTGGTAGTTGTGAATGAAAAATTCGGTATTCGCATGACCGATGTGATCAGTCCATCTGAACGCATCAGAAAATTGCGCTAACACATTATGTAGAAAAATAGCGAAAAGGTAATCCCAGATGAGTGCCAGCGCCAGTTTAATTCAAGTCACTATAGCCCTGTTACTAATGGTGGGACTAATTCTGGGCTTGGCCTGGCTGATGAAACGTTTCGCCAATCCGCTATTTCAACAACAAAAAGAGTTGCGTTTAGTGGCGAGTTTGTCACTTGGTGTAAAGGAAAAAATTATTTTGGTAGAGGTTGCCGGCAAACAATTGGTGTTAGGTGTTACGCCTCAACAAATTACCTCACTGCATGTGATCGATAATCCTGCAAAAGATGCAACAGAGTCTTTTGATAATTCAGAAAAAAATCCTGCGGCAGAAAAAAATATTACATCGGAGTTTAGTAAAAAACTGATGGAGATATTGAAGGGAAACCGCATGACCCCCTCCTAGCCTCCCCCTTGCCAGGGGGAGGAACTGTCCCCTCCCCTGGCAAGGGGAGGGTTAGGGTGGGGTCAGTTTCCTCAATAAATAAGGGCATCTATAAATGAAATTCGCTGTAAAACAAATTTTAATCATCCTGATCATTTTTCTGTGCAATCCGGTTATTGCGCAAACCACGCCTGCACCTGTGCAATCCACCAATAATTTATCAACTCAAACCACTGCACCTGTAGGTTCTGCTTTACCGGCAATTCCAGGTTTGCCTGCGTTTACCGTACAAACCAATAGTCAAGGTCAGCAGGAATACAGCGTTACGCTACAAATTTTAATTCTCATGTCCTTGCTGACATTTTTGCCAGCCATACTCATGATGATGACATCCTTCACGCGCATTATTATTGTGTTTTCGATTTTGCGTCAGGCATTGGGTTTACAACAATCACCGTCAAATCAAATTTTAATTGGTTTGGCTTTATTTTTAACCTTGTTCATCATGCAGCCAGTTTTTCAAAAAGTGAATCAAGACGCACTGCAACCTTACATCAATAATCAAATCACTGCACAAGATGCACTGGCAAAAACCGCCGCGCCATTTCACACTTTTATGTTGGCGCAGACGCGTGAATCAGATATTGCATTGTTTGTTGGCATTGCAAAACATCCGCCAATTGCGACACCGGAAGAAACCCCTTTTACGATTTTAATTCCAGCATTCATCATCAGTGAATTAAAAACGGCTTTTCAAATTGGCTTTATCATTTTTATCCCATTTTTGGTGATTGATATTGTGGTATCCAGCGTGTTGATGGCAATGGGTATGATGATGTTGTCGCCGCTGATTATTTCATTGCCGTTTAAAATTATGTTGTTTGTATTGGTGGATGGCTGGGCATTAATTGTAGGTACGCTGGCCGCCAGTTATGGCGTCTAGCAAGGTAGGGCACTATGACACCTGAAGTGGTTCTCGATTTATTTTCCGAAGCATTTTTTCTTACTATCTTGATTTTACTGGTGATTATCGGCCCGGGTTTGGTGGTGGGTTTGGTTGTGAGTATGTTTCAAGCAGCGACACAAATTAACGAACAAACCTTAAGTTTTTTGCCGCGTTTGATTGTAACCATCATCAGCTTGATGATCGCAGGCCCCTGGTTGCTCACCAAATTTATGGATTTGTTCAATCGACTTTATTCGGCAATTCCAACGCTAATTGGATAATCCATGCAAGAGTTATTGATTACAGAAGAACAACTGAATCAATTTATTGGCCAATATCTTTGGCCGCTTTTGCGCATTGGCGCTTTTTATATGGCCGTACCTGTAATAGGTGCGCGCACTGTTCCTGCCCGCGTTCGCTTAATGCTCGCGTTATTTACCGCAATCTTAGTCGCACCAGTATTACCGGCGTCACCGACAATCAGTTTTATGTCGGGTGAAGGCGTAGTGATGATAATGAAAGAAGTATTGATAGGTTTGGGTTTGGGGTTTTCCATGCAGGTTGTCATGCAAACCTTTTTGTTAGCAGGGCAGTATATTGCTCAAAAAATGGGTTTGGGTTTTGCGTCAATGAATGACCCTGCCAATGGTGTTAGCGTGACTATTATTTCGCAATTCTATTTGTTGCTCACCACTTTGCTTTTTTTAAGTTCCAACGGGCACTTGGTAGTTTTGCAATTATTGATTGATAGCTATCAACGCTTTCCAATCTTGGCTGCAGGTTTTGGTGGTGAACAGTTGATGTCGATTGTGCAAATGGGCTCCTGGATGTTTGCAGCGGCTTTATTAATCAGCTTGCCTTTATTTACTGCCTTGATGATTGTGAATATTTCGTTTGGTGTAATGAGCCGCTCCGCACCACAAATGAACATTTTTAGCGTGGGTTTTCCGTTCACTTTGTTATTTGGTTTTGTGTTGATGTGGTTCAGCCTCGCGAATTTTTTACCTCTGTATTTTGAATTAATGGACGAAGGTATGGCGATGGTTGAGGAATTGGTGAAGTAAATGGCTGAAGAAGACGACAGTGGTCAGGAAAAAACGGAAGAGGCCAGTGCGCGAAAGCTTGAGAAAGCTCGCGAAGAAGGCCAGGTTCCCCGATCACGTGAATTAACGACAACCGCAATCCTGTTAATCTCCGGGATTGGTTTATATGTGTTTGCCGGATTTATGGGTTCGCGCATTTTGGGTTTGACTCGCGAAAATTTTGTGATCAGTCGCGATACGATTTTTGATCCCAACGCCATGTTGGCTCATCTGGGTTCAGCCATGTTTGATGGCTTTATCAGCATTATGCCGTTGGTAGCTTTGTTGGTCTTGGCTTCGATTATTGGCCCGATTGCTTTGGGTGGGTGGTTGTATAGTCCGCAATCCATGTTGCCGAAATTGGAACGAATGGACCCGCTCGCGGGTTTAAAGCGCATGTTTTCGGTTAAATCCTTGTTGGAATTAGTAAAAGCACTGGCAAAAGTTCTGGTGATTTTAGGTGCGACAGTCCTGGTGCTGAAGTTTTACGCGCAACCTATGTTTCGGTTGGGCGACGAGTCAGTGAATCAATCGATTATTCATTCGCTGGAAATTTCCGTACAAGCGTTAATTATTTTATCTGCAGTGACGATTTTGATTGCGGCTATAGATGTGCCCATTCAATTGTGGGAATTCAACAAAAAAATGCGCATGTCGCGTCAGGATTTAAAAGATGAATCCAAAGATACCGACGGCAAACCGGAAGTAAAAGGGCGCATTCGTCAATTGCAACGTGAAATTGCCCAGCGCCGTATGATGTCAAAAGTGCCCGAGGCCGATGTGGTGATCACTAACCCGACGCACTACGCGGTTGCGCTCAAATACGATCCGGAAAAAATGGAAACGCCTGTATTATTGGCAAAAGGCGGTGATCACGTGGCGCTGAAAATTCGCGAGATTGCAGCAGCACATAAAATTGAAATTATCGAATCACCGGTGTTGGCGCGTGCGATTTACCACACAACCGATCTTGATAATGAAATCCCCTCAGGTTTGTATCTCGCGGTTGCACAGGTACTGGCTTATGTCTTCCAGTTACGCAATTTCCGAAAAGGTAAGGGCGATAAACCCACCTATCCAAAAAATATCACTGTGCCAAAAGATTTGCAGTTTGATTAAGTTTCCGTCGATTGAATACTTTGTGTGTTTGCTTTGCCTTTTGTTAACAACCATCGCAAAAATTTTACCCAGAGTGACCAGCGACGAATATCCGGTTGCTGATGCAAGTTGAGTTGTGCAGTTGCCAGCGAATCTTCAATCAACGCATCGTGTAATGGGCGATAAATGAGCGGCCAGGAAATACGCGCAAATCCTGAAGTATTCATATCGAGTGTGTGTTGCAGCATGCAGTTATCGCCATCGGCAATCAGATCAAATCGATGAAAACCTTCAAATCCTTCAGGTGCGGTAAAGCGAAAAATAATCCGCTCACCGGGAATATAGTCTTCAACAACATAGCGAATTGGGCCGTGGCCTCCTTTGGCGCCTACTGATAAATCCTGATCAAATTCCATTCGCGGCCATCTGTGCCTTGGCCATAATTTATCGGTACTTGATGCCAATGAATCAATCAGTGAACCAGTGATTTCGATCGGAGTTTTTAGCAAGCGCTGATGCTGATTAATAATCGCCATCATGATTCTCCGTTAGAAATGGACTAATAAATAACCAGAATATTGTCCTGCATCATAAAACTGGTCCGCCCCGGTTTACCCAAGACTGATTCACAGACTTATTCACAGCTTTTGTGGATAAGACTTACGTCATATTTTCTACCATCCCCTTGGGCTATGTCGTAGAATGCTGCCTCATTTTGGTACGGTGGATGCATGAGCCATGACTTATGTGGTCCACATTTTCTTCTGCCACTGATTCAATCCCTCGATTTTGCTGGAGATACCTCATGTTAAAACTGCCTGATACCCTGCGCGATAACGTGCGCCTGCTGGGCGAACTGCTGGGTGAAACCATCCTCGCCCACGAAGGTGACGAATTATTCGTCAAAGTCGAGAGTATTCGTAAGCTGGGCAAGGCAATTAATGAGGATGCCAAGGCTGACTCTGCTCCCTTGGTTTCTATGTTGGAAGCGCTGGAAGACAAGGATATTTTGCCGATTGTGCGTGCGTTCAACCAATTTCTTAACCTGGCCAATATTGCGGATCAGGAATACTTTTCCAGTGCAGAATCCGAGCGTGAAGATGGCCTGAAAGCCATGCTGCTGGAGTTTGCTGCTGCGCACCCGAAAGAGGCATTGGCCGATGTGATCCGCCAGCTGCGCATTGAGTTGGTGCTGACCGCACACCCTACCGAAGTAACCCGCCGTACCTTGATCCGCAAATACGACCAAATCGTCGATACTTTGGCTGATCGTCAAAACGATAGTTTGCTAACTTTTGAACAAGACAAGCTGCGTGGCCGCTTACATCGTTTGGTTGAAGAGATTTGGAGCACTGATGAAATCCGTGCGATCCGACCCACTGCTGTGGATGAAGCCAAATGGGGCTTTGCGGTTATCGAAAATAGTTTGTGGCAAGCTGTCCCTGATTTTATTCGCCATTTGGATCGTCTATGCGAGCGGCATTTAAATATTGATTTGCCGATTGACTTGCGTCCCATCAAATTTTATTCCTGGATGGGCGGCGACCGCGACGGCAACCCCAATGTGACCCACAAAATTACTCGCGAAGTTTTATTGTTGGGCCGTTGGATGGCGGCAGAACTTTATTCGCGCGATATTTACAGCCTCGGCGGCGATCTCAGCATGATCGAAGCCAACGAAGAATTGCAGGCGCGTTATCCCGATAGCAAAACCCCTTATCGCGATGTGATGTTTGATTTGCGCAAACGCATTCAATCCACACTCGAATGGGCTGAAGCACGTTTGCAAAATCATTTGGTTGAAGAACCTGAAGGTTTGATCACCAGTCGCGAAGATTTACTCGAACCTTTGTTGCTGTGTCATCGCTCATTAATGGATGTAGGTTTACCACACATTGCCAATGGCCCATTGGTCGATACCATTCGTCGTATTCATTGTTTCGGTATTAATTTGGTTCCGCTGGATATTCGTCAGGATGGCGACCGTCATGTGCAGGCCGTTGATGAATTAGTGAAGTATTTGGATCTAGGCGATTACCGTTCCTGGTCTGAAGAACAGCGTCAATCTTTCTTGTTGGAACAACTCGCCAGCAAGCGTCCATTGATGCCATTGAATTGGCCCATGAGCGATGAAACCGCAGAAGTGCTTGCCACTTGTCGAGTGGTTGCCAAAGAACCGCGTGAAATTTTATCTCACTATGTTATTTCCATGGCACAACAACCGTCAGATGTATTGGCTGTTGCTTTGTTATTGAAAGAATCTGGCATCACCTGGAACATGCCAATCGTTCCTTTATTTGAAACGCTGGACGATTTGGATCGTGCGCCGATTGTGATGGATCGTTTGTGGAGTTTGGATTGGTACAAACAATACAGCGCACAACAACAAACGGTGATGATCGGTTATTCCGATTCTGCAAAAGATGCGGGTAAATTTGCGGCGACCTGGGCGCAATATAAAGCGCAAGAAAAATTGGTCGCACTTTCTGATAAATACGATGTGTCACTGGTACTTTTCCACGGTCGTGGCGGTACAGTTGGTCGCGGTGGTGGCCCGGTTGAAAAAGCTATGGCGTCACAGCCGCCAGGATCTATTCGCAATCGCATTCGCGTCACCGAACAAGGTGAAATGATTCGCTACAAATTCGGTTTGCCACGCGTTGCATTCAGCAGTTTGTCGTCTTATGTGATCGCAACTTTGCGCGCAACTATTTCGCCGCACGCTGCACCCAAACCTGAGTGGCGTGATTTGATCGAACGCATGGCACAAGCCAGTCTTGAAGGTTATCGCTCAATCGTTCGCGGTCATCCTGATTTTGTTCCTTACTTCCGCAGCTTGACGCCGGAACAAGAATTAAATTTGTTAGCACTCGGCAGCCGTCCCGCAAAACGCAAAAGTTCAGGTGGTGTTGAAAGTTTGCGTGCTATTCCATGGGTATTCGCCTGGACGCAAGTGCGTTTGAATTTGCCCGCATGGTTAGGTACCAGACAAGCGCTTGAATACGGTTTGAATAACGAAGCTGATACTTTGAAAACTATGGTTCAACAATGGCCATTTTTCTCCAGCTTCCTCGATTTGTTGGAAATGGTAATCGGCAAAGCTGACGGCCCCATCTGTGCCTACTACGAACAGCAATTAGTGCCGAAAGAAATCCGCGGCTTGGGCGAAACGCTACGCGGCGATTTGGGCGCAATTGAACAATTAATCAATCAAATAAAACAGCAAGATGTTTTGTTAAACGATGACCCCATGTTGCGCCAATCTCTCGCCGTGCGTAAACCTTACACAGATCCGCTCAACTATTTGCAAGCCGAACTGTTAAAACGCTACCGCTTGTCAGATAGCATAAGCCCGGATCTGGAAAGAGCGTTAAAAGTCACCATGGCCGGTATCGCTGCCGGTATGCGCAATACGGGTTGATAAAAGGATTGATTCAAACCTGTATGGGCAGGCCCCGTGCCTGCCCAAGATTCAAGGATATTGTGCAAAAGGAATTAAAAAATGTTCAATCCAGATTTACATCACAGACGCTCGATCCGATTAAAAACGTACGACTACAGTCGACCTGGATTTTATTTTGTAACTATTTGTACTCAGGGAAGGGAAAGTTTTTTCGGAGAAATTATAAATAATAAGATGCACCTAAATGATGTTGGACAAATGGTTGAATCTGTTTGGATGCAAATCCCTCATCATTATTCTGAATATTTAATTGATGAGTTTGTCGTCATGCCCAATCACTTTCACGGTATCATTTCTGTTGTAGGGGCAGGCCCCCGTGCCTGCCCAAGCTCCCAAAATGAAATTAAAAGCGGGCAACCAAAGGGGGTTGCCCCTACGGGGTGTCTTTTTGATATTGTGCACAGGTTTAAATCCTTAACAACCAATCAATATCTTAAAGGTATAAAACAAAAAAACTGGCCAGCAATTCAAGGTAGACTTTGGCAGCGCAATTATTGGGAAAGAATTATTCGCAACGAAATAGAATTGCATGCATTTCGAGAATACATTCAAAACAATCCTGCTCAATGGCATTTGGATTCTTTAAATGCAAAAGCGGGTAACCACGGGGAGTTACCCCTACAGATCTAATTAACAGGACGGAGAATAATACGTGACCCAAATTGCCGCCGTATGTGAGACATTAAAGCGTTTGTTAAAAACCAAAAATATCACTTATAAACAATTGGCTGATGAGCTGGATTTAAGTGAGGCCAATATCAAACGGGTGTTTTCAACTCAGACTTTTACGCTGGATCGATTGGAAGAAATTTGCAAAGTATTGGAAATTTCGCTGGTTGATTTATTTGTGTTGACGTCACAAAAAGAACACAAGATCTCACAGTTAACCGAAGAGCAAGAAGAAGAGTTAATGCGTGACCCCAAATTGCTGTTAGTTGCAGTTTGCGCGCGTGATGGTTGGACTTTTCAGGAAATTATTGATCAGTTTGATATTAGCGAACACGAAGCCATTCGTTTGTTTGCGCGGCTTGATCGGTTGAAAATGTTGCAATTGTTGCCGGGGAATAAATATAAGTTGCTAATAGCCCAGGATTTCCGCTGGATTCCTAATGGCCCGCTAGAAAAATTTATGTCCACCGAAGTGGTGACAGAATTTATGAATGCGGATTTTACTGAAGACAACAGTTTTCGTTTTTATTTGCGCGGAACTTATTCGGAAGCGTCCATTGCACTCTTACAAGAAAAATTAAATCAACTTATGGCAGAAGCGGCACTGTTGAATCAGCAGGATACCAAGTTGCCTCTTGATAAACGTATGCATGTGGGGTTGTTGTTAGCCATGCGGCCTTGGGAATTAAAACTTTTCACCAGCATGCGCCGCAAAAATTGAATTAATCCAGCGCGTAGCGATAATGGCCTGAAATTGGATAAGCAAAAAGAACATCTTCCAATTGCGGGCCAGTGCCGACATTGTGAACAATTAAATAACGCTCGCCATCTTCTGATTTTTTATCCACAACTATACCGATATGCGGTAATTTATTTCCCAGCATCCAGGTCACCAAATCACCCGGCTGATAATCTTCAGCATTGTCAGTCATTGTCAATTTTTTACCTTTGCGTGTAAAAAATGTTTGCAGATTTGGCACGCGACGATGGTCTATATTAGTGTCGGGCTTATTCTGATTCCACATCCGCTTTGCCGGATAAATTGAAAAATTCGCTTTGATGTCCTGATGCACATCTTGCTGCAAATCAATTCCCAGTTGTCGATAAGCTCGAATAACTACATCAGTACAAACCCCAAATTGCGCCGGAACATCGCCATTAGGGTAGGGGATTTTGAAATAGGTTGGATTGTAAATAACCAGTTGTTTGGTTTGGTCGAGTGCGGCTTGAACGAGTTGTGTGGTTTTGGTTTGCGATTGGTCGGCGAATAGTTGTGTGGAGAGGAAGAGAGAGAAATAAATTAGAGGGGTGAGTAGTTTCATAATTTTGTTTTCCTTCGCAGAATAGTTCCCCCCTTTGAAAAAGGGGGGCAGGGGGGATTTAAAATCTCGAGAAATATGACCATCCCAAATCCCTCCCCCGCCTCCCTTTTTCAAAGGGAGGAGCTTTACTCCCGATTACCCAGCAGCCCTTTAACAGCCGGAACCTTCACCAAAATAAAATTCACCACAACCAATCCCAACAACACACCCGCAGAGTTCGCCACTATATCCGACAAACTAAACGTACGCGGAGGATTAAAATGTTGCGCGATTTCAATCGCGATTGAATAAACAATTAATATCAATGCTCTTTGCCACCAGGGCCATTGCGGGCGAGCAGCGGTAATTGAAAAAGCGGCGACAAAATATCCCACGAAATGCATGAGCAAATCATTGAAATTGCCAACTATCGCTTCCGGGTGTGGTGTCAATCCAAAATACGTGTAGATGGCAATCAAACAATAAAATTGTATAACCAGAAATAAACGCAGCATGATTAGATTTTTACAGCTATAGCTTCCGCCGAAAATAAATCCTGCGGAGTGTTGATATTGAAGAAGGGATCGTAAGCACCTATGGAAAATTCAACAGTGACAAATTTTTGCAACTGAACAAATTCCTGCAGGCTTGGAATTTTTTCCTGATCCAGTGCTTCTTCTATTTTATTTAACAATGATGCATGCCAAAGCGAAAAGGTGGGATGCAATTGATTGCCTGATTTTGCCATTGCAATCTGTGCGCCTTGTGAAATCGCGGCTTGATGCAGTGACTTAACCAGATCATCGGGGAAGAAAGGTGAATCCGAAGCGAAACTGACCATCCATTCGTTATCAGGATTGGCATCCCACATCCAACTCAGCCCGGCATGAATACCTGCCAGCGGACCCAGATTGCCTTCAGCAATATCGGCGATCACCGGTAATTTAGTGCGTGCAAATCGTAAGCTGTTGCCATTTGCGTTGAGCAAAAGATGATCAACTTGTGGTTCGGCTTTTTCGATGGTTCTTTGCAAAAGGGATTTTCCCACAAGGGGTAACAGGCATTTATCACCACCGCCCATTCGTTTTGCTTGGCCTCCTGCCAGAATAAGACCACAAATAGCTTGTGATGAACTCATATCAACCTTGGTTAGCTTTCAATCTGAATATAATTACCACGCAGTTTACCTGTGAGACAGGAGACATGGGAAATAACTTTTTGTTCAGGCAAGTAAAGTCCTACGCAATTAAAGTCCCAAGCAAAAGTCCCGAGCAATTGGAATTTAAAAACCCAGGGTTTAGTATGCGGCATCATCCTGCATTATCTTGAGATTGGACCATGGAATTAAAGCTAAACAATTTTCGTCGCGAATATACCCAGGGCGGATTGGACTTGAAGGATCTTGACTCTGACCCCTTGGTGCAGTTTGGTCGTTGGATGGATCAAATTATTCAGTCCGAGATTCCGGACCCCAACGCCATGACAGTGGCTACAGTCGATGCCAGTGGGCAACCTTCCCAGCGAATAGTCTTGTTAAAACATTTGGATGCAAAAGGTTTTGTGTTTTACACCAATTTGCGCAGCCGCAAAGCGCAAGATCTGCAGCAAAATCCCAAAATCAGTTTGCATTTTCCCTGGTATCTTTTTGAGCGTCAGGTAAAAGTCTGTGGTGTGGCAGAACCTTTATCGACCACAGAAGTGATTAAATATTTTGTATCGCGCCCACGAGAAAGTCAGTTGGGTGCCTGGGCGTCACAACAGAGTCGTCCGATTTCATCGCGTGAATTATTACTGAAACAATTCGAAGCCATGAAACAAAAATTTTCCAACGGCGAAATTCCTCTGCCAGATTTTTGGGGTGGTTACCGAGTCAAACCGCATCAAATAGAATTTTGGCAGGGTGGGGCGCACAGGTTGCATGATAGATTTCAATATAATTTGCAGCCAGATGGTCAATGGACAATTCAGCGATTGGAACCCTAGTCACCTATTCGGAGCGGAATAAATGAAAGCAGTTCATGTTGAACAGCCGGGCGCTGCAGAAAATCTTGTGGTGATTGATGCAGAAGTTCCGGTTCCGGAAGATGATCAAGTTTTGATTCGCGTACATGCCGCAGGTGTGAATCGGCCGGATATTTTGCAGCGACAGGGTTTGTATCCCGCACCTGCAGACGCATCACCTATTTTAGGGTTAGAAGTAGCGGGTGAAGTTGTGGTTTGCGGAAAACAAGCGCGAAGCTTACAGCCAGGCGATAAAGTGTGCGCATTGGTCAACGGTGGTGGTTATGCGGAATACGCGATTGCGCCACAATCACAATGCATTCCGATTCCGAAAAAATATACCTACGAACACGCTGCCGCATTGCCGGAAACTTTCTTTACGGTTTGGCATAATCTGTTTCAACGCGCAAAATTAACCGCAGGTGAGACGCTGTTAATTCACGGCGGAACCAGCGGTATAGGCACTACGGCAATTCAATTGGCAATTGCATTTGGTGCAAAAGTTTATGCGACTGCATCCACGCCGGAAAAATGCGAAGTAATAAACCAATTGGGCGCGGAGGCTATTTGTTACACTCGTGAAGATTTTGTTTCGGCGATCAAACAAAAAACACACGGCCAGGGTGTAAGTGTAATTTTGGATTTTCTTGGCGGCGATAATCTTCAAAAGAATTTTTCCGCTGCTTCAATAGAAGGGCGCATAGTCAACATTGCATTTTTAAATGGCAATAAAGTGAATCTGGATTTAATGCCCTTAATGTTAAAACGATTGACCTTAACCGGCTCAACTCTGCGTTCGCAATCTGCCAGTAACAAAGCTAAAATTGCCGATGAATTGTTGCAACAAGTCTGGCCTTTGTTAAATCAGGAAAAAATCAAACCCATAATTGATTCGGTGTTTCCTTTGAGTGATGTGATTAAGGCGCATCAACGAATGGAATCTAAGCAGCATGTTGGGAAAATTGTGTTAACAATTTGACCCCCTCCTAACCTCCCCCTTGCCAGGGGGAGGGACTTGACTCCCTACTTTTTGCGGAGTGAGATCTGTTCCCTCCCCTGGCAAGGGGAGGGTTAGGGTGGGGTCATGAATGTCAAGTAAAACGAACAGTTAGAAATAAAAAATGAACAACTCATCTCGCCCCTTAGACGGCATTCGCGTAATCGAAGTCGGCCAGTTATTAGCAGGCCCATTTGCTGGCTGCATACTGGCTTATTTTGGTGCTGAAGTTATTAAAATTGAACCACCGGAAGGTGACCCGATTCGCGGTTGGCGAATTTTGGAAAATGGCACATCGCATTGGTGGCGTAGTATTGGTCGCAACAAAAAAAGTATTACGCTGGATTTAAAAAAAACTGAAGCGCAGCAGATTGCAAAAGATTTAATTAACAAGGCTGATGTGGTTATCGAAAATTTTCGTCCGGGCGTAATGGAATCCTGGAATTTGGGGCCGCAAAATTTTAAAGAATCCAACCCCGGAATAATTTATGCGCGCATTTCGGGTTACGGCCAAACTGGCCCTTATGCAAACAAACCTGGTTTTGCGTCAGTCTGTGAAGGCATTAGCGGATTTCGTTATGTCAACGGATTTCCCGATCAAGCTCCGGTGCGCCCGAATTTAAGTATTGGCGATACCATTTCCGGTATTCATGCTGCGTTGGGTATTGCATTGGCGTTGTTGCAACGCAATAAAAATGATCAACATAAAGGGCAGGTAGTTGATGTCGCTCTTTATGAATCCATGTTTAATTTAATGGAAGCCGTAGTGCCGGAATTTTCCGGCGCTGGAGCAATTCGTCAACCATCCGGCACTACTGTTACCGGAATTGTCCCCACCAATACTTATCGCTGCAAAAACGGAAAGTATGTCGTAATTGGTGGTAATGGCGATTCTATTTTTCAACGCTTGATGCAAACTGCCGGGCATCCTGAAATGGCAAATGATCCGCGTATGGCAAACAACGCAGGCCGCGTAATTCACGAACAAGAAATTGATAATGCGCTGGCTGCTTGGTGCATGAGTAAAAACTCTGACGAGATTTTGGAATTGTTAGATAAGGCCAAAGTACCCGCTGGCCCGATTTATAATGTGCAAGATATGTTTGCCGATCCGCACTTTAAGGCGCGCGGAATGTTTGAGCAGGTTGAGATTAACGGCAAGCCATTGCAAATTCCGGCGATATTGCCCAAGTTATCTGAAACACCGGGTAAAACGGATTGGCCAGGTGGTGAGATAGGTAGTCATACTGAAGATGTATTAAAAAATATTTTGTCTTTTTCGGATGAAGAAATTGCAAGTTTAAGGGATGGGAAGGTTATTTAACCCGTAGGGGCAGGTCCCCGTGCCTGCCCAGGGCGGCCACAGGGGGCCGCCCCTACAAATGTAAGTTAACGAGAACACCATGAATCCAAAACCCGGCCTATACCGCCACTACAAAGGAAAATATTATTTCCTGTTTCAAATTGCGCATCACTCGGAAACGCGCGAGGCGTTGGCCTTATATCAATGCCTTTACGATGATTATTCCTGGTGGGTGCGGCCGCTTGATATGTTTATGGAAACAGTGAACATCGATGGAAAAATTCAACCGCGATTTGCGTTTGAAAAAGAAATCAGTTTGGCTGATGTCGACAACTACAAAGGTAGAAATTCTTGAGCCTGATTGAACAAGATGAATTCTGGATGCGTCGTGCATTGGCATTGGCTGCACAGGCAGAAGCGCTGGGTGAAGTGCCGGTTGGTGCGATAATTGTTCGCGATGGTGAAGTGATTGGTGAAGGATTTAATCAGCCTATTTCATCTTGTGATCCCAGTGCTCATGCTGAAATTGTGGCGGTTCGTGCCGCCGCAAGATCAGTCAATAATTATCGGTTACCCGGTGCATCGATTTATGTAACGCTAGAACCCTGCACTATGTGTGTAGGTGCATTAATTCATGCGCGTATCGAACGTTTAATTTACGGCACAACTGAGCCCAAATCCGGTGCTGTTGTTAGTCGGGCACAATTATTAACCGCAGATTATTTTAATCATCGAATAGAAGTCACGGGCGGTGTGTTAGCGCATGAATGCCAACATCAATTGAGTCAATTTTTTCAAAAACGTCGCGATGAAAAGCGTCAGCAGCGAGAGAGTCCTGATGTCTGATTTAGTTCTGGTGATCGATCAAGGTGGGCAGAGCACACGTGTTGCAGTGTTTGATCAGCAAGGCAAATTAATCAGTCTACGCAGCACTGCTTGCGCAACCCGAATTTTACAAACCGAAACCGGTCAAGGTATTGAACAAGATCCGCAAGAAATTCTATCGGGCATTCAATTGTCCATTCAATCAATTGCCGATGAAATGGGTGATCAATTTCAATCAGTAAAATTCGCAGGATTTTCCGGACAAGGTTCTTCGTTGTTATGCTGGAATAAAATCACAGGTGAAGCACTCACACCGGTGATTAGTTGGCAAGACACTCGCGCAAAAGATTATCTGGATAATATTGCAATCACCCAATTACAAGTGCAGATCAAAACCGGTTTGCGTTTTTCTGCGCATTACGGCGCAAGTAAAATTAAATGGTGTTTGGATAATATTGCTGAAGTGCAACTGGCATTGAAAAATGATCAACTCGCCGCAGGTCCTATAGTCAGTTTTATTTTGTGGCATTTAACTGATAAGGCTTGCAAGGTTGACCCCGGCCACGCACAGCGTACGCTTTTGTGGAATATGCATCAGCGTAATTGGGATGAAGAATTGTTGCAGGCATTTTCCATTCCTCGCTCAATATTGCCTGAATGTCTTTTTCATCAGGATAATTTCGGTTGCATCAAAGTGAATGGTCACACAATCGATTTTCATGTCTGCGCAAGAGATCAGGGCGCATCATTATTTGCGCAAGCTATGCCGCAAACATCGGTTTGTTACGTCAATGTTGGTACAGGTGCCTTTATTCAACGTGTGACGCAGGATTCGCAAGTACCATCGGGGCTTTTGATCAGTCCACTGTGGATCACAAAAAATCAATCGCCGCTATTTGCCTGGGAAGCTACAGTTAACGGTGCCGCTGCCGCAATTCCATTTATCGAAAAAGAATCGGGTTTGCATGTGACGCCAGAGGTGATGGAACAAGCTCTGGAATTGGTGTTGGGGGATGATGAGTTTTTTATCAACACCCAGGGCGGGTTGGGCGCGCCATTTTGGCAAACCGAATTGCCATCAGAATTTTCGAAATCTCTTCCACCATTGGCTCAAGTGGCGACCTGGTTGGAATCAATTCTGTTTTTATTAAAAATTAATTTCGACAAAATGAATGCTGATGGGGGATTAACCTCAATCCAGATTAGTGGCGGCTTCAGCCGATCTGAAAAGTTTTGCCAACGGCTATCGGATTTGTTGGGTTTGCCTGTGAAGGTCAGTAACAACCCTGAGGCCAGTTTGCAAGGCATTGCTTTTTTAACTACCGCATGTTCATCGGATTGGCAATCCATCGGTGAATACAGAGTTTTCTATTCACAAGCCAATCCCTCGCTGTATCAGCGTTATCAAAATTGGCATCAAGGGTTGGATCAACTCATTCAGTCATGAGCTGTCATTTAGATTGCAGCAGTAGATTTTTGTAAAGCTGAGTTAAATTCACATTAATACTGATCTTGAATCCAATCAAAGTGTAATACTTTCTTCAAATTAATCCCGAGAATTATTCATGAAGTACAAGCTTATTTTCCTTAGCCTGCTTTTTGCCATGCCGCTCATGGCACAACAAGATCGACCGGTTGATGTCATAGTTCAGTCGGTTAAATCAGTCGGCATAGAAACACCTATAGAAGCTATAGGAACCTTGCGTGCCAACGAATCCATAGTCTTGACGGCAAATATCAGTAAAAAAATTACCCGAATTAATTTTGAAGATGGTCAACGCGTCAAACAAGGACAAATTCTGGTTGAAATGACCAGCCACGAAGAGCGTGCTTTGCTTGATGAAGCCAGAGTGAATTCAGAAGAGGCCCGGCGCCAATGGGAGCGTGTCGATTCGCTGGCAAAAAGCGGTGCAGCATCTCAATCCTTGCTTGATCAGCGCCTGCGTGAGTATGAGGCCGCGCAAGCGCGTTACAACGCATTGGAATCCCGCTTAAAAGATTTATTGTTGCAAGCACCTTTTTCCGGTGTGGTAGGTTTGCGCGAAACCAGCGTGGGCGCTTTGGTATCACCCGGGCAAGTTATCACCACATTAAATGATGATTCGAAAATGAAATTGGATTTCACTGTGCCTTCGGTTTTTTTATCCAGTTTGGTTGTGGGTCTCGAAGTCAAAGCCAACACTCGCGATTTACCGGGACAGGAGCTGACAGGGAAGGTAACCAGTATTGATAATCAGGTTGACCCTGTAACTCGCGCGATCAGAGTTCGAGCCTTGCTCGATAATCCGGAATACAAATTAAAACAGGGCATGTTGATGCAAGTGGTTTTGCATACACGTGAACGCGATGCGCTGGTTATTTCTGAAGCCGCTTTGATGCCAATGGCGAGCAATAATTTTGTATTTGTTACCAAACAGCAAGACAATAAAATTGTTGTTGAGCGCCGACAAGTGGAAATAGGGCAGCGATTGGTTGGCAAGGTAGAAATCTTGTCAGGCCTTGCAGCTAACGAAGTGGTTGTCACTCAAGGCGTACAAAAATTACGTAACGGGCAAAGCATTAAAGTTCTTGCAGAAGAAAAACCTGCAGATGCAAATAGTGAAGAAACGCACTTGTCAGATTTGCTGAAACAAAAAACAGCTGAGGCCAAGCCATTATGAAGCTGTCTGACGTTTCAATTAAACGCCCGGTATTTGCATCAGTTATTTCTATATTGCTAATCGCATTTGGTTTGGTCGCGTTTGAACGATTAACGCTGCGCGAATATCCGAATATTGATCCGCCAGTTGTTTCTATTCGCACTAATTATCCCGGTGCTGCAGCCAATATTGTTGAAACGCGCATTACCAAAGTAATTGAAGATCGCATCTCCGGCGTTGAAGGCATTAAATATATTGAGTCATCCAGTGAAAATGGAATCTCCAATATCACGGTGCAATTTGAAACTGGCCACAACATGGATTCGGCTGCGAATGATATTCGCGATCGCGTTGCGCGTTCGTTGTCGAGTTTGCCGGAAGAGGCGGATCCACCCGAGGTGCAAAAAGTCAGTTCGGATGAAGATGTAATTATCTGGTTTAACTTCGAAGGCGAAGGCATGACTATGCCGCAGCTGACAGATTATGCGCAGCGATATTTAATCGACAGATTTGCGGTAATAGATGGTGTTGCGCGTGTGCGCATTGGTGGTGAGCAGCGATATGCCATGCGCATTTGGTTGGATCGACAAGGATTGGCTGCGCGAAATTTAACAGTGAATGATGTTGAATCAGCATTGCGTTCGGAAAACGTCGAGTTGCCGGCGGGTAGTGTTGAATCTATTGATCGCCAATTTACATTGCGCATGGCGCGTTCTTACAAAACAGTTGATCAATTTGCGTCTATGGTGATCCATCGCGGTGACGATGGTCATTTAATTCGTTTGGGTGACATTGCCAGAGTTGAAAAAGGCACAGAAGAAGATCGCAATTTATTCCGCGGCAACGGCGTTACTCAGGTGGGTATAGGTATTGTCAAGCAATCGACTGCCAACACCATTGACGTTGCGCGTGGTGTAAAAGTTGAACGTGATAAAATCAATGAAGTTTTGCCAAAAGGCATGAGTCTTAAAGACAGCTACGACAGTTCGATTTTTGTTGAGCGTGCCATTCATGAAGTCTACATCACCATTTCCATCGCTATTTTTATGGTGGTGTTGGTAATTTATTTATTTCTGGGAAGTCTGCGCGCCATGATTATTCCTGCGGTGGCGGTACCAGTGTCAATTATCGCAACCTTTATTGTTCTGGCAGCGCTGGATTTTTCAGTCAATATGCTAACACTGCTGGCTTTGGTGTTGGCGATAGGATTAGTTGTCGATGATGCGATAGTGGTTCTGGAAAACATTGTTCGTCATATAGAAGAAAAGAAAAAACCGCCATTGCTGGCTGCATACGATGGCGCTAAAGAAGTTGGCTTCGCCGTGATTGCTACCACTTTAGTGCTGATCGCTATTTTTATTCCGATAGTATTTTTGAAAGGTGATATTGGCAGGCTCTTCTCGGAATTTGCCATTACCATGGCTGCCGCTGTTAGTTTTTCTGCGTTGATTGCCTTGACTCTGTCGCCCATGCTCTCATCAAAAATTCTCAGGCCCGCAGGCCAGCGCAGTCAATTGGTTGAATGCATAGATGCCAATTTGCTCAGCTTGCGAGTGAAATATCAAGCGTCTATTTTATTTTGTATCACCCACAAAAAATGGGTGTTAATTATTTTTGCATTTCTCATGTTCTTATGTGGTTTTTTTGCCTACAAAATTCCATCCGAATATGCTCCCAAAGAAGATAGAGGAACTTTTTTTGTAATGGTCAATGGGCCTGAAGGTGCGAGCTATAGCAACATGGAAGAATATATGACGGAAATTGAAGATCGCATGATGGATTATGTCGATAAAGATGAAATTACACGCATGATGGTAAGGGCGCCTCGCGGCTTTGGGGCGGTGGAAAGTTTTAACAGCGGTATGATTATCGCCGTAATGAATGATTGGAGTTTGCGTCGTAATGCCTTTGTTGTGATGGATGAAATTCGTCACAAATTATCGGATTTGCCTGGCGTTTCAGCAGTTCCTATTATGCGGCAGGGTTTTGGTTCGCAAGTACAAAAACCGGTGCAATTTGTATTGGGTGGAGGCACTTACGAAGAACTTGCGCAGTGGCGTGATATTTTGGTGGAAAAATTGGAAAAAGATAATCCTGGCCTCGTTGGAATTGATTGGGATTACAAAGAAACCAAACCACAAGTTGAAGTAGTGGTCGATACCAATCGCGCTGCTGATTTGGGTGTGAGTGTGAGCAATATAGGTCGTACTCTCGAAACCATGCTGGGTTCGCGCCGTGCAACCACTTATATTGATGATGGCGAAGAATACGATGTGATTATGCAAGGCGTGCGCGATGATCAGCGCACTATCACCAGTTTGCAAAATATGTATGTCCGCTCGGAAGATTCAGGCGAACTGATTCCTTTATCCAATTTGGTTACTTTGAAAGAAGTTGCCGATGCGAGTCGATTGAACCGTTACAACCGCATGCGCTCTTTAACTATTGATGCAAATTTGTCAGGTGATTTAACTCTTGGCCAGGCATTGGATCACTTGAACAAACTCGCGCGTGAACATCTGCCATCAAAAGTCATTATCGATTACCGTGGTTTGTCACGCGATTATCAGTCTGCTGGTAGTTCAGTGATGTTTATTTTCTTGCTCGGAATTCTGGTAACTTTTTTGGTATTGGCTGCGCAGTTTGAAAGTTATGTTCATCCGTTTGTGATTATGTTGACCGTTCCGCTGGCGATATTAGGTGGTGTCTTTGGTTTGTATATTACCAATAGCAGTTTTAATTTGTATTCGCAGATTGGTTTGATCATGTTAGTCGGGCTTGCGGCAAAAAATGGAATTTTGATTGTCGAATTCGCCAATCAGTTGCGTGACCGAGGCGAGGAATTCACACAAGCCTTACTCGAGGCATCTTCCGCACGTCTGCGCCCTATTTTGATGACCAGTTTAACTGCAGTGGCAGGTGCTATTCCCCTGGTGATTACATCTGGTGCCGGAGCCGAAACCCGTTTTGTAATTGGTGTGGTGGTGATTTCAGGTGTGTTGATCGCAACTGTGCTAACTCTTTTCTTCGTACCGGTTGCATATCATCTATTGGCAAAAAATACCGGTTCGCCCGGTGATGTAGAACGAGAGTTGAATAGTCAAATTGAGAACTACAAATAATCTTGCAGAAACAATTTGATTGCCTCTATGAAAATAGCGCTGATTTGTATTTCATTCGTGATTGTTGCCTGCAGTTTGCAACAATCACAAACGGTTTCGCATCAATGGGCTATTAATTCACTGGCATCGATCGGTGGCTGGTCTACTCAGGTAGAGGGCGACCCTCAGGTTATTGCAGATGCTGTTTCGTTTGATGGCGATGGTGACAGATTGTTGGTGGATAAAAATCCACTTGTAGGTGCGACAGAGTTTACTATTGAAATAGAATTTAAACCCTACCATGCCTATCCCGATAATTGGGAGCCGCGCTTCTTTCATATTGAATCAGCTGATAATCCCAATCGCAGAGTCACTATAGAATTACGCTTGAATGATAAAAAGCAATGGTATCTGGATGCTTATATTAAATCTGAAAATTCGCAATTAACCTTGATTGATTCAACTAAAGTTCATCCAGTCGGTGAATGGTTTCATGCAGCCATTACTTACAAAGATCGAACCTTCACCAGTTTTGTCAATGGGAAAAAAGAATTAAAGGGGCAGGTAGACTATTTACCAATTGCGGAAAACGCAAAGACATCCATTGGTGCACGTATGAACCAGATTCATTGGTTTAAGGGCGAAATTAAAAAGGTGAGAATCACGCACAAAGCCTTAACAACGGAAGAGTTTTTGGAATTCAGGCAGTTCTAGTTTGGTGAGAGTCCCGCACAGTATTTCCTCGATTATTTTTTAGTGGCAACACACCAATCAAATTTTTTACCGCCGGAATAGGCTACTCCAAAACCTTGTTGAATTAATGCATCGGCAAGGTTCTGGTTGTCCAGGTAAACATCAGCATCGATTCGAAAATATTTATCGCGACTCATATTGCGCAATTCAACTTTTTTGGCTGACCTGATGAGCTGTACCGTAAATTTTTTCGCTTCGCGCGCTTTCAGAATTTCCGCATAACAAGCCCCTTTTAATTCGGGTGTATCGACAGCTTTCACTCTTACAGCAATATTTTTGCCGATAATCTCTGGCCATTTTTTGACTGTGACATAAAAAGTGTCGCCATCATAAACGGTGGTAACCTTATCAACTATTACGTCACCGTAGGTTTTGTCTTCAGCAAAACTCAATTGGCAGGTGAGTAAAAATATTATGGCTAGACGAATCAATGGAAGTCTCTGCTAGAAGTTATTTCGGCATTCTGATGGTGTTGGGTTTTTCTTTTTGTGTATCTATATCTTCGGCTGTTTTTTCAATGGCGTCATCTATTAATACATCAACGGGGTTTTCTTTTTCCAGTGAATCGCTTTCAAGTCTGCCGTCAACCATTACATCGACAACGCCGTTGGCAACTGTGGTGGGATTGATCAAGCCGTGTTTTGCTACTTTGACTTTTCTGACTTCGGGTTTTTGGGTTGGGCCTGGAATGGTTTCTTCTTGCAATGTGACGGAGTCTGCTTGATCAGTTGTGGCAATTTGATTGGATTCTTTTGATGAGGCACATCCTATCAAGCTGATCATGATCAAATTTAACGCGAGAATTTTTTGCATAAAAGATCCTTCAGTTGAAGACCAAATGAAGCCTCGATTGGCTTGCCCGATTAGGACTTTTTCGGATTGGATTAGTTGCAGTTTATGAACGGATTTTGTTTAAAACGAAATGTACATTGGAAGTTGCCCAGCTATTGTTGGGCGACTTCCAGATGACAATATTAAATCTTAATGGTGTTTTTCAAGAAATTAACAATCTCGCTAATGGCAATTTCTTGCTTCTCGGCATTGCGACGCGCTTTGTATTCAATAGTGCCTGCTTCCAAACCGCGATCACCAATGACGATACGATGTGGAATACCCATCAAATCAGTATCGGCCAGCATGCCGCCCAAACGTGCTTTTTCATCATCCATAAACAGCACATCAAAACCTGATTGAGAGAGTTCTGCATAGAGCTCTTCTGCTTTGCTGGCAACAGCGGCAGATTTACTCATATTGATCGGCACAATGGCGATATGGAAGGGCGCGATTGAATCTGGCCAGATAATGCCGTTTTCATCAAAGTTTTGTTCGATTGCTGAAGCAACAACACGCGTTACACCAATTCCGTAACAACCCATGATCATGGTTTGTTCTTTACCATTTTCATCCAGCACTTTCGCTTTCATGGCTTCAGAATATTTAGTGCCGAGTTGGAAAATATGGCCCACTTCAATACCACGTTTAATTTCCAGTGTGCCTTTACCACAAGGGCTTGGGTCACCCGTGACTACGTTGCGAATATCAGCAACCAAAGGTGCTTTTTCATCGCGATCCCAATTCACACCCGTCAGGTGATAACCATCTTTATTCGCACCGCAAACAAAATCCGCAAGATGCGCCGCCGAATGATCAACAATCATCGGAATTTTTAAACCGACTGGGCCAATTGAACCAACAGCTACACCCAATTCAGCTTTGATACGCGCTTCAGGTGCAAAGGTTAAGGGCGTTGCAACACCGGTAATTTTTTCTGCTTTGATTTCATTTAATTCGTGATCACCGCGCAACACCAATGCAACCAGCGGTTGTGATTTGTCTGCTTGCACTTCGCCTAACACAATCAAAGTTTTTACGGTTTGTTGTGCGGTGACATGTAAAAATGCGCAGACATCTTCAATCGAATGTTTGCCTGGCGTTGCTACTTCTTTCAGTGTTTGCGAAGGAGCAGGGCGGGGCGTTGCCGGTGGCAAGGCTTCGGCTTTTTCAATATTAGCCGCGTAATCACTGCCATTGCTAAACGCAATATCATCTTCACCACTATCAGCCAGTACATGGAATTCGTGAGAGAAAGCACCGCCGATTGAACCTGTGTCGGCCAATACCGGGCGGAATTGCAAACCCAGGCGAGTAAAAATACTGCAGTAGGTTGAATGCATCACATCGTAGGTTTCTTGCAGCGATTGATGTGATAGATGAAAGGAGTAGGCGTCCTTCATAATAAATTCGCGTGAACGCATCACACCAAAACGTGGGCGAATCTCGTCGCGGAATTTGGTTTGGATCTGATAAAAATTCGCTGGCAGTTGTTTGTAGCTGCTGATTTCGTGACGAATTAAATCGGTAATCACTTCTTCATGGGTCGGGCCCAAACAGAAAGGGCGATCATGGCGATCAGTAATGCGTAGCAATTCAGGCCCGTATTGTTGCCAGCGACCGGATTCTTCCCAAAGTTCTGCAGGTTGTACCACCGGCATCAAAACTTCTTGTGCGCCGGATTTATTCATTTCATCGCGCACAATTTTTTCAACTTTGCGCAACACTCGCAGACCCAGCGGCAGCCAGTTGTAAAGGCCGGATGCCATCTTGCGGATCATGCCAGCGCGCAACATCAATTTATGGCTGATGACTTCGGCATCGGCGGGAGTTTCTTTCAGGGTCGCAATCAAAAAACGGGATGAACGCATAATGATGTCACTTATCGGATTACAGTTGGATTCAGGGCGCTATTCTACGGTGCTTACATGGCTCGGTATAGCCAAGGCCGAAACAAAAAACCCCGCCGTGGCGGGGTTTTTTAAAGCTCTGGCAAATTAGAGGCTTGCCATTTCTTTCAGTTTTTTCAGCGCACGTACTTTTACAGAAGTCGAGGCTGGTTTTGCTTTGAACATCACTTCTTCACCAGTGAATGGGTTGATGCCCTTGCGTGCTTTGGTAGCAGGCTTTTTCACGGTAGTGATTTTCAGCAGACCTGGCAGAACGAATTCGCCTGCACCTTTCTTCTTGATGTGGCCTTCGATAATGTTGGTCAATTCATCGAGAACAGCTTGAACTTGTTTCTTGGGCACTTGGGTTGCTTCAGAAATTTGCAGCAACATTTGTGACTTGTTTTGACGCTCGGCAATTGGCTTCACCGGACCAGCGACAACTTTTGGAGCCGCTTTTTTAGCAGCTGGCTTGGCAGCAGCTTTTTTTGCGGGGGCTTTTTTGGCAGCTGGTTTAGCAGGAGCTTTTTTTGCAGCTGGTTTAGCAGCAGGTTTTTTGGCAGCCATAGGAATTTCCTGTGTTAGTTATTCAGTTGTTAACAAAGTTCAAAAACCCCTGTTTTTCCCGATGAATATGAAGGTCGACAGAGATTGGCGCTATATATAAAGCATAAAATGCAGGTCAGCAACTGAAAAACGCGTATTTTTCGAGAAATAATGAGGTTTTTTAAAGAAAACGTCTAAATATGCAGCAAAAGCAGCTCTTTTTCGACTTCCGCGCGTTCCCAGAGGTAAATAAATTCGTCGCGCAATGATTTTATTTCGGGCGCTGCTTTGTAGTTAGCAAAGCCTTTATAAATAGTTTTATCGTTTTGAAAAACCAGACCGGACATGTCGCAAATCATAAATGCCATCTCGGTATCTTGCGGTTGTTGCGTCATTTTTTTGAGTTGGATTTTGCTGCTGAGTCGTTGCGCAAGCCGGAGTAATTTGTGTCCTGATTCAATTGCCGGGCGAAAATCTCTGACCAATATTTGAATATCCACCTGATGACCCGAACGAGCCAACTGCGATATGACATCAACGAGGCTAGTATGCCCGTAAATATTTTCATCAAGAGTATCGGAAAGAATTTGCAGCTTGCGCCGACAATCGCCCAGCATTTTGGCGCTGTGTTCTTGAAAATCGTTGAGTGAAGACAGTAACCAGAGGTCTTGCGATGTTTTGGATTGCTCGGCCATTTGGGTTTCTCAATTTATTTTTAGACCCCACCCTAACCCTCCCCTTCCCAGGGGAGGGGACTGATTTCACTCCGCACTTATTTAAATAGGGAGTCACGTTCCTCCCCCTGGGAAGGGGGAGGCTAGGAGGGGGTCACTCATCCACCAACAAAGTTTCCTGATTAATCAATTGCGTAATAGCTGAGCGATTATCCGCATCCTGAACCAATGGGCGCAATTCGCTCCAGCTAATTTCCACCGACTGACAAACCAATTCTGCCAATTCAGCTGTGCAACAAAAAGCTTCGCCGTCGGCAAACAACAAGGTGCCTTTGTCGTCGGTGTGATAAGCCAATCTCGCTGCCGGGTGACGCCAGAGCAATTGACCATCCGCCAGGGCTGATTGCCATTCATCAGCATCTATATCCAAAGGCTCTTCTTCGGTTTGCTCAATATATTTGCGCTCAGTCATAAATTTACCGAACCAGAGCGCGATGTTTTCCGATGTCAGATGTTGTTGAATGATATTGCGTACTTGATCAATCGCCTGCGCAGAAATTTCACCCGGGTTGGCTTGCAATTGTAAATTCGGATCTGTGTAACGCAAATCATCACTCACTGACAAAGCAATTTCTTGCCCGACTTCTGAAATAATATCGGCGTGACTGGGAGCACGGAAGCCGATTGAATAAGTCATGCAGTCTTCACCAACGGCTGTGCCCCAATGCGCAATGCCGGGCGGGATATAGAGCATGTCGCCGGGTTCCAATACCCATTCATCAGTTGTGTGAAATTCGCTGAGAATTTTTAATCGCGTGCCTTCGAGTCGAGGTGAATCGTTGTCACACATTTGACCGATTTTCCAATGGCGCTTGCCCAAACCTTGTAGCAAAAATACATCGTAATAATCAAAATGCGGGCCGACACCGCCTTTATCCGGTGCGTAGCTGATCATCAAATCATCCAGTCGCCAATTGGGAATAAAACGAAAGTAATCCAACAATTGATTCACTTCCGGCACCCATTGATCCACCGCTTGCACTAACAAGGTCCAATGGCTTTCGGGTAATTTTTCAAAAGTTTTTTCGGTGAACGGCCCGTTGCGTAATTCCCAAGGCGTAGTTCCATTTTCCAACACAATGCGTGATTCCACTTCTTCCTCCAACGCCAAGCCCGCCAATTCATCCGGCGACAGCGGTGATTCAAAATAAGGAAATGCATTGCGAATCAGTAAAGGTTTTTTTTGCCAATAATCGCGAAGGAATTCTTCGATTGGCATTTGGCCTAAATGAGTGAGGGGTTTGGAGAGTGGAGTGGACATGATTGATCCAAAATGTTTTTTTGATGTGAGAGTGTTTACCCCTATACCCATTCCACCACACCCACAAGGGGAGAGGGGAAATGGTTCTGTTAGCAAAAATTATTTTAACTCAAATGTTCCAAACTTAGCTT
>CBINNU010000023.1:0-18263 GCA_966252135.1 uncultured Cellvibrio sp.
TCTTAGTGTACGGGGCTTTTACCCGCTATGGCCGCCCATTTCAGAGCGTTACACAATCCGACCAAAACGGGCCGGAACCAACATTTACTTAACCGAGACTAATTTGAACTTCGACGCCTGCAGCCAGATCCAGCTTCATCAATGCATCTACAGTCTTTTCTGTAGGCTCAACGATATCAAGCAAACGCTTGTGTGTACGAATTTCGTATTGATCACGCGCGTCTTTGTTAACGTGCGGGGAGATCAATACAGTGAAACGCTCTTTACGAGTCGGCAGCGGAATCGGACCCCGCACTTGAGCACCTGTACGCTTTGCTGTCTCAACAATCTCCTGAGTAGAAGCGTCGATAAGCTTATGATCGAAAGCTTTCAGGCGAATTCTAATGCGCTGATTCTGCATTTGAACCAAACTCCAAATTAATATTAAAGAACAAATTCGCTCCAACGAACCTTGAGCCCGTTTGAAGGAGGCGCAATTCTAGTGATGGTCAATCAGGCTGTCAACAACTTGTTAACGTCACTCGTTAAAAAGAAAGCGGGCCCGTTACCAGACCCGCTTTCGGGTAACACAAACTTACTTAAGGATTTTAGCGACGACACCTGCACCCACAGTACGACCGCCTTCACGGATCGCAAAGCGCAGACCTTCTTCCATCGCAATCGGGTGAATCAGGGTTACAACCATTTGAATGTTGTCACCTGGCATCACCATCTCTACGCCTTCCGGCAATTCACACGCACCGGTTACGTCAGTGGTACGGAAGTAGAATTGCGGGCGGTAGCCTTTGAAGAAAGGAGTATGACGACCACCTTCGTCTTTGGACAGAACGTAAACTTCTGCTTGGAACTGGGTGTGCGGAGTCACTGAACCTGGCTTACACAATACCTGACCACGTTGCACTTCATCACGCTTGGTACCGCGCAACAGAACACCGACATTCTCACCCGCACGACCTTCGTCGAGCAGCTTGCGGAACATTTCAACACCGGTACAGGTGGTTTTTTGAGTATCAGTGATACCCACGATTTGAATCTCTTCACCCACTTTGATGATACCGCGCTCAACACGACCGGTTACCACAGTACCGCGACCGGAGATCGAGAATACGTCTTCTACTGGCATCAGGAATGGCTGATCAATTGCACGCTCTGGCTCTGGGATGTAAGCATCCAGAGTTTCAACCAGCTTGGCAACCGCGGAAGTACCCAGACCGTTGTCGTCTTGACCATTCAACGCCATCAAGGCAGAACCCGCAATAATAGGAGTATCGTCACCTGGGAACTCGTATGTGTTCAACAGATCACGCAATTCCATTTCAACCAATTCCAGCATTTCGTTGTATTCGTCAGTGCCTACACCACCGCAGTCTTCAGCCAACAGGTCAGCTTTGTTCAGGAATACTACGATGTAAGGAACACCTACCTGACGAGACAAGAGGATGTGTTCGCGAGTTTGTGGCATTGGACCATCGGTCGCACCACACACCAGAATCGCGCCATCCATCTGGGCAGCACCGGTGATCATGTTCTTCACATAGTCGGCGTGGCCCGGGCAGTCAACGTGAGCGTAGTGACGGCTCGGTGAGTCGTATTCTACGTGAGAGGTGTTAATGGTAATACCGCGCTCACGCTCTTCAGGAGCATTGTCGATACCGTCATAGGCCACAAACTTGCCACCCCAGGTTTCAGCGCACACTTTAGTCAGTGCCGCTGTCAGGGTGGTTTTACCGTGGTCTACGTGACCTATGGTGCCCACATTGACGTGGGGCTTCGTACGTTCAAACTTTTCTTTAGCCACTTTCTAGTCCTCTATCAAGATGAGATTGTCAAACTATTCAACGTCTTTAACTCCGCTTTTCGCAATGATCTCTTCAGCAACATTGCGTGGAGCTTCCTGGTATTTCAGGAATTCCATGGTGTAAGTCGCACGCCCCTGGGTGGCAGATCGAACCGCAGTTGCATAGCCAAACATCTCAGCTAACGGAACCTCGGCATTAATCACTTTGCCGCTTGGACTTTCATCCATCCCCAGGATCATGCCGCGACGACGGTTAAGGTCGCCTACCACATCACCCATGTTTTCTTCCGGCATTACCACTTCAACTTTCATGATGGGCTCAAGCAGAACTGCACCACCCTTCTGGGCCAATTTCTTGGTTGCCATGGAGGCGGCAATTTTAAATGCCATTTCCGATGAGTCAACATCATGATAAGAACCATCAAACACAGTCGCCTTTAAACCCAAAAGCGGGTAGCCAGCGAGAACACCGTTCTGCATTTGCTCGGTAATACCTTTTTGGATGGCAGGCACATATTCTTTCGGCACAGTACCACCCACGATTTCGTTCGCAAACTCCAAACCTTCGGCAGACTCATCCACCCCCGGCTCGAAGCGAATCCAGCAGTGGCCGTATTGTCCACGACCACCTGACTGGCGAATAAATTTACCCTCTATCTCACAAGTGTTACGAATCGCTTCGCGATAAGCCACTTGCGGTTTGCCGATATTGGCCTCAACACCAAACTCGCGCTTCATACGGTCGACGATAATATCCAGATGCAATTCACCCATACCGCCGATGATAGTTTGGCCGGTTTCTTCGTCGGTTTTGACGCGGAACGAAGGATCTTCCTGAGCCAATTTGCTCAAGGCCACACCCATCTTTTCCTGGTCGGCTTTGGTTTTTGGTTCTACCGCTACGTGAATAACCGGCTCGGGGAAATCCATGCGCTCGAGAACAATCAACTTATCCGGATCACACAAAGTATCGCCGGTAGTCACATCCTTCAAACCAATTACCGCAGCTATGTCGCCAGCCAATACTTCTTTGATTTCACTGCGCTGATTCGCATGCATTTGCACCATGCGGCCGATACGCTCTTTGCGTCCTTTCACTGAGTTATAGACAGCATCGCCCGACTCCAACTTACCGGAATAAACACGGATAAAGGTGAGAGTTCCCACAAAAGGATCGGTCGCAATCTTGAATGCGAGCGCCGCAAAGGGTTCATCATCGCTGGCTTTTCGTTGCTGAACGGTTTCGCCGTCCGCCAACACACCTTCAATTGCTTTCACTTCTGTCGGAGCCGGCAGATATTCCACTACAGCATCCAACATGGCTTGCACACCTTTGTTCTTGAAGGCCGAGCCGCCAATCACCGGGATAATCTCACCAGCCAGGGTGCGCGCACGCAAACCCGATTTTATTTCTTCCTCGGTCAGCTCTTCGCCACCCAGGTATTTTTCCATCAAATCTTCAGATGCTTCGGCCGCCGCCTCGATCAATTGCTCGCGCAACTTTTCACACTGGGCCAGCAGATTCGCCGGAACATCTTCATAGTTGAATGTCATGCCTTGATCATCTTCATTCCAGATGATGGAACGCATCTTAATCAGATCCACAACACCCTTGAATTCATCCTCTGCACCAATGGTCATTTGCAGGGGAACAGGATTCGCACCCAAACGGGTTTTTAATTGCTCAACCACACGCAGGTAGTTAGCGCCGGTACGGTCCATTTTATTGACGAACACAATACGCGGGACTTCATATTTATTGGCTTGACGCCATACAGTTTCGGTTTGCGGCTGAACACCGGAAGATCCACAAAGCACCACCACAGCACCATCCAACACACGCAGCGAACGCTCCACCTCAATGGTGAAATCTACGTGACCAGGCGTATCAATAACATTGACACGATGCTCTTCAAACTGGCCTGCCATACCCTTCCAAAAGGTGGTGATAGCGGCTGAGGTGATAGTGATTCCGCGCTCTTGCTCCTGAGGCATCCAATCGGTTGTGGCTGCACCGTCATGCACTTCGCCCAGCTTGTGAGACAAACCGGTATAGAAAAGAACACGCTCGGTAGTAGTCGTTTTACCTGCGTCGACGTGTGCGCAAATGCCGATGTTACGGTAGCGCGAGATAGGAGTCTTTCGTGCCACAGCGATCCCCAAATACCCAACTTAAAAAAAGCTAAAAGGCAGCCGAGCTGCCTTTTTTCGAACTGCCGTACAGGATTAGAAGCGGAAATGCGAAAACGCTTTGTTCGCTTCAGCCATACGATGCACGTCTTCACGTTTCTTGACGGCTGCACCTTTACCTTGAGCGGCATCCATCAATTCACCTGCCAAACGTGCTGGCATTGATTTCTCACTGCGCTTGCGTGAGTAATCCACCAACCAACGCATTGCCAGAGCAGTGCGGCGTGATGCACGAACTTCAACAGGAACTTGATAGGTAGCACCGCCAACACGGCGAGACTTAACTTCAACCAATGGCGCAATGTTTTCCAATGCTTCTTCAAACACCTCCAACGGATCGCGATTCAATTTCGCTTTAACAACATCCATAGCGCCGTATACGATACGTTCTGCTACAGATTTTTTACCACTGATCATCACGTGGTTCATGAATTTAGCCAGCGTTACATTACCGAACTTGGGGTCCGGCAGCGCTTCGCGTTTCGCGGCTACTCTTCTTCTTGGCATCTTAATTAGCCTCTCTTCAGGAAAAATCCAAGACACATAATGTGCTTGGCCTTACTCGGTTCTACCGAAAACGTTTAAGCAACAAGCAACACCAAATTATTTGGGTCGCTTGGCACCGTATTTGGAACGACCTTGCTTACGCTTGGTAACACCGGATGTATCCAATGAACCGCGTACAGTGTGGTAACGAACACCGGGGAGATCTTTAACACGACCACCACGAATCAATACCACGCTATGCTCTTGCAGGTTATGCCCTTCACCACCGATGTAAGAAGTTACTTCGAAACCGTTAGTCAAACGCACGCGGCATACTTTACGCAGCGCTGAGTTTGGCTTTTTCGGTGTAGTGGTGTAAACGCGAGTACAAACTCCACGTTTTTGCGGGTTGCCTTGCAATGCAGGAACGTCGCTCTTATCTACTTGACGTTTTCTCGGCTTACGAACCAACTGGTTGATCGTTGCCATGAAACTAAACTCCAAATAAATGCCCATAAAAGGCGGTTAAAAAAAGCCTCATCAAAAACGAGACTCCCACTCTGAAAAAGCGGGTGGCGCATTCTATTGATGCACCAGTCCGCCGTCAAGGCAAAAACCGATCTCAATCAGCCTTTGCCAGTAAAAAAGGGTTGGCTTAACCAACCCTTTTTCGCCAGGGACCCGGAGGTCGCCTGAAACTTAGCCCGCGTTAGCTTTCAGCGCTTCGGTCAATGCTGCTTCAACGTCTTCAGCACTTACACCCACATCTGATACAACCTCTTCACGGCGACGCTTGCGCTCTTTGTGATAGGCCAAACCGGTACCCGCAGGGATCAAACGACCCACTACCACGTTTTCTTTCAAGCCACGCAGAGTATCTTTCTTGCCGGTAACAGCCGCTTCGGTCAGAACGCGGGTTGTTTCCTGGAATGATGCTGCAGATATGAAAGACTCGGTAGCCAAAGACGCTTTGGTGATACCCAGCAATTGGCGCTCGTAGTTGGCAGGCTGACGATCTTCTGCACGCAGCTTTTCGTTTTCTTCCAACACATGAACAAACTCAACTTGCTCACCTTTAACGAAGCTGGAATCACCCATGGTGGTAATCTCAACTTTGCGCAGCATTTGACGAACGATAGTCTCAATGTGCTTATCGTTAATCTTCACGCCTTGCAGACGGTAAACGTCCTGGATTTCGTTAGTGATATAACGAGCCAGCGCTTCAACACCCTGCAAACGTAAAATGTCATGCGGGTTAGCTGGACCGTCAGATACGATTTCACCTTTGGCAACCATCTCACCTTCGAACACGGTCAATTGACGGTGTTTCGGGATCAAGACTTCGTAATGGGTTGAACCATCATCCAGCAACTGACCATCAGTTGGGGTGATGATCAAACGGCGCTTACCTTTGGTTTCTTTACCGAAGCTCACGGTACCGCTGATTTCTGCAAGGATTGCAGGCTCTTTCGGCTTACGCGCTTCGAACAAGTCAGCAACGCGCGGCAGACCACCGGTGATGTCGCGAGTTTTCGAACCTTCCTGCGGGATACGCGCCACAATGTCACCCACATTAATGGTGTCGCCGTTGTTGATGGTCAAAATCGCTTTTGACGGCAACATGTAGTGTGCAGGCACGTTGGTGTTAGCCAGGAACAGCTCTTTACCTTTGGAATCGACCAGGGTAATCGCCGGACGCAAATCTTTACCAGCAGATGGACGCTCGGCCGGATCCAGAATTTCGATAGAGCTCAAACCAGTCAATTCGTCGGTTTGACGACGGATAGATAAACCGTCTTCCATTCCCGAGAAAGCCACAGTACCCGCCACTTCCGATACGATCGGGTGAGTGTGCGGATCCCACTTGGCTACGATTTGGCCGCCTTTAACAGCTTCACCATCTTTAACGGTGATCAATGCACCGTAAGGAATCTTGTAACGCTCACGCTCACGACCGCTGCTATCAGCAACTGCCAATTCGCCCGAACGCGATACCGCAACCAGGTTACCGGCAGGGTTGCTTACCACTTTCACGTTCAGCAAACGGACCACACCTTCTTGCTTCACTTGTACGCTATCCGCAGCAGAGGCTCTTGATGCAGCACCCCCGATGTGGAAGGTACGCATGGTCAACTGGGTTCCAGGTTCACCGATTGATTGAGCAGCGATAACGCCGACCGCTTCACCCACGTTAACGCGGTGACCACGAGCCAGGTCGCGACCGTAACACATAGAACAAATACCGTTGCGAGCATCACAAGTAATCGGTGAACGCACCAATACCTCGTCAATACCCATTTCTTCGATGCGGCCTACCCAGGCCTCATCGATCATAGTGCCAGCTGGCACCAGAATTTCATCGCTGTTGGGACGAATCACGTCGCGCGCAACCACACGACCCAGAATACGATCACCCAAAGATTCGATTACATCACCACCTTCGATTACTGGTGACATGGTCAAACCTTCGTCGGTGCCGCAGTCTTGCATGGTCACCACCAAGTCTTGCGCAACGTCAACCAAACGACGAGTCAAATAACCGGAGTTAGCAGTTTTCAACGCGGTATCAGCCAAACCTTTACGCGCACCGTGAGTAGAGATGAAGTACTGGAGTACGTTCAAGCCTTCACGGAAGTTAGCTTTAATCGGGGTTTCGATGATCGAGCCGTCTGGACGCGCCATCAAACCACGCATACCCGCCAACTGACGGATCTGTGCGGGCGAACCACGCGCACCTGAGTCGGCGTACATGAATACCGAGTTGAAAGAATCCTGCAATTCTTCTTTGCCTTCACGGTTGATCACGGCTTCTTTGGAAATACCTTCCATCATCGACTTGGCAACCAAATCGTTGGCGCGGGACCAGATATCGATCACCTTGTTGTATTTCTCACCCTGAGTTACCAAGCCTGAGGCGTATTGGGTTTCGATGTCTTTCACTTCTGCATCCGCCTTGGCGATGATCTCAGCCTTGGCAGCAGGAATGGTGAAGTCGTTAACACCAATAGAAGAACCTGAACGAGTTGAGAAGGCATAACCTGTGTACATCAACTTGTCAGCAAAAATCACTGTCGCTTTCAAACCCACTACGCGGTAGCAGTAGTTGATCACGGCAGAAATAGCCTTTTTCTTCATTGGCTTGTTGATCATTTCCAGAGGAATACCGGCAGGAACAATTTCCCACAACAATACGCGGCCGACAGTAGTGCTGACCAAACGGGTTTCAGTGGTTCTTTCGCCTTCTTCACCAATCAAAGTTTCAGTCAAACGCACTTTGATACGCGCTTGCAGTTCAACTTGTTGTGAGTAATAAGCGCGAGATACTTCAGCGCTGTCAGCGAAGACCATGCCTTCACCACGAGCGTTAACACGGTCACGTGTCATCCAATACAAACCCAAAACCACGTCTTGTGACGGAACGATAATCGGCTCACCGGATGCAGGCGACAGAATGTTGTTGGTCGACATCATCAGCGCACGAGCTTCCAACTGGGCTTCCAGTGTCAGCGGTACGTGGACAGCCATCTGGTCGCCGTCGAAGTCGGCGTTATAGGCAGAACAGACCAATGGGTGCAATTGAATCGCTTTACCTTCAATCAACACAGGTTCAAAGGCTTGAATACCCAAACGGTGAAGTGTCGGCGCACGGTTCAAAAGTACCGGATGTTCGCGGATAACTTCGTCGAGGATATCCCAAACGACTGGATCTTCACGCTCAACCATTTTCTTGGCGGCTTTAATAGTGGTCGCCAAACCACGCAATTCGAGCTTGCTGAAAATAAACGGCTTGAACAGTTCCAGAGCCATTTTCTTCGGCAGACCGCACTGGTGCAAACGCAGGGTTGGACCCACCACGATCACCGAACGGCCGGAGTAGTCAACGCGTTTACCCAACAAGTTTTGACGGAAACGACCTTGTTTACCTTTGATCATGTCAGCCAAAGATTTCAGCGGACGCTTGTTAGAACCGGTAATCGCACGACCGCGGCGACCGTTATCCAACAGTGCATCTACCGCTTCTTGCAACATACGCTTTTCGTTGCGCACGATAATGTCAGGCGCATTCAAATCCAACAAACGCTTCAAACGGTTGTTACGGTTGATCACGCGACGATACAAATCGTTGAGGTCAGAAGTCGCAAAACGACCACCATCCAGCGGAACCAATGGGCGCAAATCAGGCGGCAACACTGGCAGCACTTCCATTACCATCCACTCAGGCTTGTTGCCAGAGAAGTGGAAAGCCTCCAGCAGCTTCAAGCGCTTGGAGAACTTCTTGATTTTGGTTTCGCTGTTGGTGTTCGGAATTTCTTCGCGCAGGCGTTGAATTTCCGATTCCAAATCAATTGCGCGCATCAATGTTTGGATAGCTTCGGCACCCATTTGGGCTTCGAACTCATCACCAAACTCTTCCATCGCATCAAAATATTGTTCGTCAGTCAGTAATTGACCACGCTCCAGGCTAGTCATACCTGGTTCGGTGACTACATAGGATTCAAAGTAGAGAACACGTTCGATATCACGCAGGGTCATGTCCAGCAACAAACCGATACGGCTCGGCAGTGACTTGAGGAACCAGATGTGCGCAACCGGGCTGGCCAATTCGATGTGGCCCATGCGCTCACGGCGAACTTTCGCCAGAGTGACTTCTACACCACACTTTTCACAGATGATGCCGCGATGTTTCATACGCTTGTACTTACCGCACAAGCATTCGTAATCTTTGACTGGACCAAAGATCTTGGCACAGAACAAACCTTCACGCTCTGGCTTGAAGGTACGGTAGTTGATAGTTTCTGGCTTTTTCACTTCACCAAAAGACCATGAGCGGATCATTTCCGGTGAGGCCAGACTGATACGGATAGAGTCAAACTCTTCAACTTGTCCCTGGGACTTGAGCAAATTCAGTAAGTCTTTCAAGGCTTTCTCCTGTTGGCTCTTTGGAGCATTGAATTAAATGTCAATATGACCTGTGCAACTGAGTCGCCCGACAGGTCATCGGGCGTCATCCAATTGCGGCTTAATCTTCCTGTTCAAGCTCCATATTGATACCCAGTGAGCGGATTTCTTTCACCAATACGTTGAAAGATTCCGGCATTCCTGGCTCCATGCGGTGATCGCCATCCACGATGTTTTTGTACATCTTGGTACGGCCGGCCACGTCGTCTGATTTGACGGTAAGCATTTCTTGCAGGGTGTAGGCAGCACCGTAGGCTTCCAACGCCCAGACTTCCATCTCCCCGAAACGCTGACCACCGAATTGGGCTTTACCACCCAGAGGCTGTTGCGTAACCAGACTGTAAGAACCGGTTGAACGGGCGTGCATTTTGTCGTCGACCAAGTGGTTCAACTTCAACATGTACATGTAACCCACGGTCACAGGGCGAGAGAACTGGTCACCGGTACGGCCATCAAACAAGGTGGTTTGACCTGTGTCTGACAATCCTGCCAGGCGCAACAAGGCTTTGATTTCATGCTCTTTGGCACCATCGAATACCGGTGTTGCCATAGGCACGCCATCAACCAGGTTGCTGGCCAGATGCAATATTTCTTTATCGCTGAAAGAGGCCAGATCTTCTTTAGCCACTACATCACCAGTGGTGTTGTAGATCTCTTCCAGGAACTTGCGAACTTCAGCTGTCGCACGTTGTTGTTGCAACATGCCGTTGATCTTGTCGCCCAAGCCTTTAGCAGCCATACCCAGGTGCATTTCCAACACCTGACCCACGTTCATACGTGAAGGTACGCCCAACGGGTTGAGGACTATATCCACCGGTACGCCGTTGGCGTCATGTGGCATATCTTCAACAGGCATGATCACAGAGATAACACCCTTGTTACCGTGACGACCAGCCATCTTATCACCGGGTTGGATACGACGCTTGATCGCGAGGTAAACCTTAACAATCTTCAATACGCCTGGAGCCAGATCATCACCGGTAGACAGCTTGCGTTTCTTGTCTTCAAAACGCTCGTCGAGAATCTTGCGGCGCTCGATCAATTGCTCTTCGGCTTTGTCGATTTGCTCGTTCAGCGTGTCATCTGCCATGCGCAGTTTGAACCACTGATCTTTTTCCAGAGCATCCAGCATTTCGTCAGTGAGCTTGTCGCCTTTCTTCAAGCCTTTGCCTGACGCCACAACCTGACCAACCAACGCAGAGCGCATACGCTCCAGAGTGGCGGTTTCCATGATGCGGAATTCTTCGTTCAGGTTTTTACGCACTGTATCCAGCTGGGATTTTTCAATTTCCAAGCTACGCTGATCTTTCTCAAGACCGTCACGAGTAAAGACTTGAACGTCGATAACTGTACCCTTGGTACCTGAAGGCACACGCAGGGAGGTATCTTTAACATCAGAGGCTTTTTCACCGAAGATTGCGCGAAGCAGTTTCTCTTCCGGTGTTAATTGGGTTTCGCCTTTTGGTGTGACCTTACCCACGAGGATATCGCCACCACCAACTTCAGCACCAATGTACACAATGCCTGATTCATCCAGCTTGCTCAGTGCGCTTTCACCCACGTTTGGAATATCCGCAGTGATTTCTTCGCTACCCAATTTGGTATCGCGAGCGATACAGGTGAGTTCCTGAATGTGGATGGTAGTAAAGCGATCGTCTTGCACAACACGCTCGGAGACCAGAATCGAGTCTTCGAAGTTGTAACCATTCCAGGGCATAAAGGCGATACGCATATTTTGGCCGAGAGCCAATTCGCCCATGTCCACTGAAGGACCATCAGCCAGAATGTCACCACGGGAAATCACATCACCTATGTTGACGATTGGGCGCTGGTTAATACAGGTGTTCTGGTTGGAACGGGTGTACTTGATCAGGTTGTAAATATCCACACCGGCATCACCGGCATCGACTTCACCGTCGTGTACTTTTACTACTATGCGGCCAGCATCCACGCTATCAATCACACCACCGCGTCTGGCAACCACGCACACGCCCGAGTCAGCGGCTACGTTGCGCTCCATACCGGTACCGACCAATGGCTTTTGTGAGCGCAGGGTTGGTACTGCTTGACGTTGCATGTTCGAACCCATCAACGCGCGGTTGGCGTCATCGTGTTCGAGGAACGGGATTAATGAAGCAGCTACTGATACAACTTGACGTGGGGACACGTCCATATATTGCACGTCAGCTGGCGGCTTCAGGGTAAATTCGTTCATGTGACGAACGGAAACCAGATCTTCAGTCAGGTTGCCTTTTTCATCCATTGTCGCGGACGCCTGGGCGATCACGAATTCGGCTTCGCTGATAGCAGACAGGAAATCGATGTCGTTGGTTACTTTACCGTTCACAACGCGACGATATGGGCTCTCAAGGAAACCATAGTGGTTAGTGCGGGCGTAAGTTGCCAAAGAGTTAATCAAACCGATGTTTGGACCTTCAGGCGTTTCGATTGGACATACGCGACCATAGTGAGTCGGGTGTACGTCACGGACTTCGAAGCCAGCGCGTTCGCGAGTCAAACCACCTGGGCCAAGCGCAGAGACACGACGCTTGTGCGTGATCTCTGACAAGGGGTTGTTTTGATCCATAAACTGGGACAGCTGAGAAGAACCGAAGAATTCTTTCACGGCAGCAGCTACCGGCTTGGCGTTAATCAAATCCTGCGGCATCAAACCTTCGCTTTCTGCCATGGATAAACGCTCTTTCACAGCGCGCTCAACACGAACCAATCCAACACGGAATTGGTTTTCAGCCATTTCACCGACTGAACGCACACGGCGGTTACCCAAGTGATCGATATCGTCCACTACGCCTTTACCGTTACGAATGGAGATCAGGGTCTTCATTACGTCAACAATATCGTCGTTCGACAAAGTGCCTTCGCCTGCTTCAGATTCGCGACCTAAACGGCGGTTGAACTTCATACGGCCTACAGCCGACAAGTCATAACGCTCTTGTGAGAAGAACAGGTTTTGGAACAAAGTCTCTGCGGATTCTTTGGTTGGCGGTTCGCCAGGACGCATCATGCGGTAGATTTCAACCAACGCTTCCAATTGGGTACGGGTTGGGTCTATGCGTAAGGTTTCAGAAATAAATGCACCACAATCCAGTTCGTTGGTGTAGAGAGTTTCGATTTTGCCAACACCGGCAGCCACCAACTTATTCAAAATATCAGCGGTGATTTCGGTGTTACATTCAAACAACAATTCACCGGTGCGAGTATCGACCACGTCTTTAGCCAGAGAGCGACCCAACAGATATTCTGAGGGAACATCCATTTGGTTTACGTTGGCTTTTTCCAACTGACGAATATGACGAGCTGTGATACGACGACCTTCTTCAACGATCACATTGCCTTTGTCGTCTTTGATATCAAAAGTCGCTACGTCACCACGCAAACGGGACGGCACCACTTCGTAGCTGAATTGACCTTCTGCGCCCAGTGTAAAGCTACTGGTCTCGAAGAACATAGCCAACATTTCTTGAGAAACGAAGCCAAGAGCACGCAACAAAATAGTCGCTGGTAATTTACGGCGGCGGTCAATACGAACGTACAACAAATCTTTCGGATCGAATTCAAAATCCAACCATGAACCGCGGTAAGGAATGATACGACCGGAGAATAATAATTTACCGGATGAGTGAGTTTTGCCCTTGTCGTGATCGAAGAACACGCCGGGAGAACGGTGCAATTGCGACACAATTACACGCTCGGTACCGTTAATTACAAACGTACCGTTATCAGTCATGAGCGGAATTTCGCCCATGTAAACTTCTTGCTCTTTAATATCCTTGATCGCTTTATTGGATGATTCGCGATCGTAAATAATCAGGCGCACTTTCACGCGCAAAGGCGCTGCATAAGTGGCGCCGCGTAAAATACATTCGTTAACGTCGAATACGGCTTTGCCGAGGTTGTAGCTCACATACTCGAGAGCTGCGTTGCCTGAGTAGCTAACGATCGGAAAAACCGAACGGAAAGCTGCATGCAAACCCATGTCATCACGCTTGCTGGGCGCAGAGTCTGCTTGTGTAAATTTTCGATATGAGTCCAGCTGAATCGCCAAGAGGTAAGGTACGTCCATTACGTGAGGCAGTTTGCCGAAATCCTTACGGATGCGTTTTTTCTCAGTATATGAGTAAGCCATCTGAATTCCCCAGCTTGTTCGCGGATAAGCACTATGAATTTCTTTCGGCGATTTTCGTCTGTGACGCTATCGCAAACTTTGATGGTTAATCACCAAATCAAACATCAAAGCCTTAAAACAACAAAAGGCCGGCGAGCAAAAATGCTCACCAGCCTCGGTTCAACTGATTGAACCGGCTATCAAGAAGTTAATTATTTAACTTCTACTACAGCGCCAGCTTCTTCCAACTTGGCTTTTGCTGCTTCTGCATCAGCCTTGGAAACTGCTTCTTTAACCGCTTTTGGAGCAGCTTCAACCAGGTCTTTAGCTTCTTTCAAGCCCAAGCCAGTCAATTCACGAACTGCTTTAATTACGTTAACTTTCTTATCGCCTACAGATGAAAGAATTACAGAGAATTCAGTTTGCTCTTCAACAGCAGCAGCAGGACCAGCAGCTGGGCCAGCAGCAACTGCAGCAGCAGCGCTCACACCGAATTTTTCTTCCATTGCAGAAATCAATTCAACAACGTCTTTTACAGACATTTCTGCGATAGCGTTGATGATATCTTCTTTAGTCAGAGACATGTCTCAATTCCTATACTTGGGAGCCGAAGCTCATTAATTGCTTTAACAAATCGCCAATAAAAAATTAAGCGGCTTGTGTTTCTTTTTGGTCGCGAATAGCGGCAATGGTACGAACCAATTTGCCAGCAGCAGCCTCTTTCATCACGCTCATCAAGCGAGCAATAGCTTCGTCGTAGGTCGGCAAGGTGGCCAACATAGCGATGCTTACTACTTCACCTTCGAAGGCAGCAGCTTTTACTTCGAACTTTTCATTTTCTTTGGCGAAATCCTGAAGGATACGCGCACCAGCACCTGGGTGTTGGGTAGAGAATGCAATCAAAGTAGGACCTACGAATGTGTCAGCGAGACATTCATAGGCAGTGCCTTGTACAGCGCGACGAGCAAGGGTGTTACGAACGACTTTAACCCAGACGCCCGCATCACGTGCTTGCTTGCGCAGAGCGGTCATTTTACCCACTGTAACGCCACGAGAATCGGCAACTACAGCAGACAGAGCGCTCTTGGCAGCTTCGTGGACCTCAGCGACTATCGCTTTTTTACCATCGAGTCCTAATGCCACGGGATTTCTCCTGCATTGACAGACGAATCTGTCGTTAACTTTCAACTCCAAAATCAGTCGCTTTTTGAACAACGGATTTGAAGCGTTAATTCGGTGATGTCTTTCAGTAAACGTTTTACAGTAAAACTGAAGTGGGTCACCATCTGCGTAGGCTGCTTTCGCGATTAAGGCTTCAACTGAAGCCACCTACGGTCTTTGACGGCCCGATAGTTATTACTACCGAACCCCAAAGTTCTTTTTGCTTCCGGCTTATACAGCCAATGAAGCTTGATCGATCACCAAACCTGGACCCATAGTGGTGCTCAGGGTGATCTTCTTCAGATACACACCTTTAGCAGTAGCAGGCTTGGCTTTTTTCAAGTCAGAAACCAAAGCTTCCAGGTTTTCTTTCAGAGCAACAGCATCGAAAGACACTTTGCCGATACCGCCATGAACAATACCGCCCTTCTCAGCGCGATAACGAACCTGACCAGCTTTTGCATTCTTAACTGCAGTCACAACATCGGGAGTTACTGTGCCGGTTTTTGGGTTTGGCATCAGGCCGCGCGGACCAAGCACTTGACCCAATTGACCCACAACGCGCATTGCGTCAGGGCTGGCGATAACTACGTCGAAATCCATTTTGCCTGCTTTAACTTCAGCAGCAAGTTCATCCATACCCACGAACTCAGCTCCTGCCGCTTTAGCAGCTTCAGCATTTGCGCTCTGGGTAAATACCGCAACGCGAACAGACTTACCATTGCCGTGAGGCAGGGTGGTCGCACCACGAACAGATTGGTCGGATTTGCGAGGATCAATACCCAGGTTGATAGACACATCAACAGTTTCAGGGAATTTGACAGTTGAAAGCTCTTTCAACAATGCAACCGCATCATCAATCGCATATTGCTTGGTTGAATCTACTTTTTCATTAATTGCGCGTTGACGCTTGGTAAGTTTAGCCATGATTAACCCTCCACTTCCAAGCCCATGGAACGAGCAGAACCTGCGATAGTACGCACTGCCGCATCCATATTGGCTGCAGTCAAGTCAGCCATTTTAGTTGTCGCGATTGCTTCCAGTTGAGCGCGTGTCACTTTACCCACTTTATTAGTGTTAGGACGACCACTACCGCTGGTGATGCCAGCCGCTTTCTTCAACAAGAAAGAAGCAGGTGGTGTTTTCATCACAAAGGTGAAGCTACGGTCACTGTATACACTGATGATCACAGGTACAGGTGCACCCACTTCCATACCTTGTGTCTGGGCGTTGAACGCCTTACAGAATTCCATGATGTTTACACCATGTTGACCCAATGCTGGACCTACTGGTGGACTTGGGTTGGCCTTGCCGGCTGCAACCTGCAGCTTGACATAGGCGGTTACTTTCTTCGCCATGATTTACTCCCCCATAGATGGGTCATAACGCCTCGAATGAATTTTGGCAAACTCATCGTCACTGGCTGCCCGATCCGGATTTATTACCCGGAACATAAAAACCCGTCCTCACATCAAGTGAAGACGGGCACCAAAAAATCTGCCTTGTGTTAGGTCTTTTCGACCTGACCGAATTCCAACTCCACAGGAGTAGATCGTCCGAAGATCAATACAGCAACACGCAATCTGTTTTTATCGTAATTAACCTCTTCAACAACACCATTAAAGTCATTGAAGGGACCATCAATAACACGCACCATTTCACCCGGTTCGAAAATAGTTTTCGGCCTGGGTTTTTCCATAGAGTCATCAACGCGACGCAATATGGCTTCCGCTTCTTTTTCAGTAATAGGAGCAGGCTGATCAGCTTTACCACCAATAAAACCCATTACTCGCGGAGTATCTTTTACCAGGTGCCAGGTATCGTCATTCAACTCCATTTGCACAAGCACATATCCGGGGAAAAATTTGCGCTCACTCTTGCGTTTTTGTCCGCCGCGCATTTCCACTACTTCTTCAGTAGGGACCAAAATATCACCAAAGCTTTCTTCCATTCCGTGCAAAGCAACCCGCTCCTTCAGGGAAGCAGCCACTTTTTTCTCGTAACCGGAATAGGCATGCACTACATACCAACGCTTAGCCATGAAGCACCTACCCAATAATCAAAGAAGCCAGGAATCTGAAAATAGCATCCAGAACACCGAGGATCAGCGCAGTTACCGCTGCAACCAACAACACCATCATGGTTGTTTGATTAATTTCCTGACGGGTTGGGAACACCACCTTGCGCCACTCAACCAAAGCACCACGCACAACATCAAACACTGTTGCACCCTTGGCTGTATTGATGGCAATTACCAGAGCAAGAGTCCCCATCAACAAGAGCACAATAAAACGATATAACACTGATTGCTCAGAGTAGTAAGCATTACCGTAAACACCGGCAGCCACCAAAAGAACCACCACCAACCATTTAATCAGGTCGAATCGGTATACTTTTTCTTCAGTTGCACTACTCATTGAAAAACCTTTTTTGACTGGCAGGCCAGGAGGGACTCGAACCCCCAACACCCGGTTTTGGAGACCGGTGCTCTACCAATTGAACTACTGGCCTAAATTAATATCCGGCTGCCACTACATAGCAGCCGGAGATCAAACTTACTTCAGGATTTTAGCGACGACACCTGCACCCACAGTACGACCGCCTTCACGGATCGCAAAGCGCAGACCTTCTTCCATCGCAATCGGGTGAATCAGGGTTACAACCATTTGAATGTTGTCACCTGGCATCACCATCTCTACGCCTTCTGGCAATTCACACGCACCGGTTACGTCCGTAGTACGGAAGTAGAATTGTGGGCGGTAGCCTTTGAAGAAAGGAGTATGACGACCACCTTCGTCTTTTGACAGAACGTAAACTTCTGCCTGGAACTGGGTGTGCGGAGTTACTGAACCTGGCTTACACAATACTTGACCACGCTGTACTTCATCACGCTTGGTACCGCGCAACAGAACACCGACGTTCTCACCAGCACGACCTTCGTCGAGCAACTTGCGGAACATTTCAACACCGGTACAGGTGGTTTTTTGAGTATCAGTGATACCCACGATTTGAATCTCTTCACCCACTTTGATGATACCGCGCTCAACACGACCGGTTACCACAGTACCGCGACCGGAGATCGAGAATACGTCTTCTACTGGCATCAGGAATGGCTGATCAATTGCACGCTCTGGCTCAGGGATATAGGCGTCCAGAGTTTCCACCAGCTTGGCAACAGCAGAAGTACCCAGACCGTTATCGTCTTGACCGTTCAGCGCCATCAAGGCAGAACCCGCAATAATAGGAGTGTCGTCACCTGGGAACTCGTAAGTGTTCAACAGATCACGCAACTCCATCTCAACCAATTCCAGCATTTCGTTGTATTCGTCAGTGCCTACGCCGCCGCAGTCTTCAGCCAACAGGTCAGCCTTGTTCAGGAATACTACGATGTAAGGAACGCCTACCTGACGAGACAACAGAATGTGTTCGCGGGTTTGTGGCATTGGACCATCGGTCGCGCCACACACCAGAATTGCACCGTCCATCTGGGCAGCACCAGTGATCATGTTCTTCACATAGTCGGCGTGGCCCGGGCAGTCAACG
>CBINNU010000024.1:0-9769 GCA_966252135.1 uncultured Cellvibrio sp.
GCCTGCCACACAATATTCCCTTCGCGATCAATCAACTCCTGCGGCGTACCTAAATGATCATTGTGATAGTAATAAACCTGATTACTCGCCGTGCGCATAAATTGCGGGCTGGTCATCCAAGTGGCTTGTGGATGGAAGTGATATTCTTTTTGGAAAATACCTTGATCTGAATACTCAGCAGCCAAACCATTTTCGTTGTACAAATAAAATGTTGAAACACCACTGACTGTTTTCTTGACCCTTCTGCCTTGTGGGTCGTAAACGTATTCTGCAATCAGGTTATTATTTTTCTTGACTGCAATTAAACGTTCTTCGTGGTTGTAAATGTATTCTGTAGTTTCACCGTTTTTGATTTTGGTTTTGGTATGGCCGTTTGCGTTGTAGGTGTATGTGGCATCATCCGCATCATCTGATGAATTGGTATTTTCTAATTGGTTTTTGGCATTGATGGTTTGTGTTTCGGTGATGGTGCCATTCGCCTCGCGGGTCTCGACCCGCCCTACACGATTTCCAACTTTGTCGTAATTAAAGGTTTCGTCATTGGCGGAGTAATCGGTTGGGTAATCGGCTTGGGTTAAGCGATAGACATCGTCATAAGCAAAATTGAAAATGTCGGATTGCTTTTGAATTTTGGTGATGTTTTGCTCAAGGTCGTATTCATAGAGTGCACTTGCCAGTGTTTGATCATCTGGATTTTTTAGCAGGCGCTCTTTGACTTGTAAGAAGTCGTCGTACTTCAGGGTGATTTTATTACCGCCGGGTAACAATAAGGTTTGCGGCACTAACCAGTTGAAATCGGTAAAGGTAATTTGCCCATTGCCTGGGATATGCACCGCAATTAATTGATTATTTTTGTTGTAGTAATAGGTGTAAGTAATGCCTTCCGGATTGGTGTAAGTCTGTTTTAAACCATTGGGGTAATAAGTGTAACTGTAGGTTTTGGTGAAACTGCCAAAATTCACTGTGACGCTACTGATTTGATCCAACGCGGTGTAAGTGTAGGTTTCACTTAATGCGATGACATCCGCCGTTGGCGTTACACCTTCGGGCAAACTTGTACCGACTTCTTGCGACCAACCACTTAATTGATTTTTAGTGTTGTGTTGATAACGAATAATTTTAATCGGCTTGGCGTGATCTTTATTGGCATAGACCGAAGCAGTCGTTAAACGATTGGCTTGATCAAATTCATAAACTGTTTTTTCCTGTTCTGGATTCAGGGTTTGAATCAGGTTACCGTTTGGGTCATAGGTGTAATGGCGTGTGCGATTGGTATTTTGGTCGCCGTCTTTGGTTTCGGTGACCATCTGATCGTTTTTGTCGTAGGTGTAAATGGTTAAACGATTTTCAGGGTCTTTGACTTGCAGCAGGTTATCGCGTGCGTCATAGGTAAATTCGGTAATACCACCTTCGGCATCGGTGATTTTTTTCACGCGATTGAGTGAATCGTATTCATAACCTGTGGTTTTGTCCTGCGCGTCGGTACTGCTGGTGCTATTGCCGTTTTGGTCGTAACCCATTTTGCGAATGTAATTACGATTGTTGGCTTGTTGTGTGGTTTGTTTAATACGATTGTTATTGTCGTACTCAAAGGTTTCGGTAGAGGTGGGTGTTTTAACCTGATGAAACAAATTATTGGCGTAGCTGTATTGAATCGTATTATTTTCGGCATCAATTAATTTAGACAAACGACCTTGTGCATCGTAAGACAATTGGGTTTTGTTGCCGTTGGCATCAGTAACGTTTAATAAACGATTGGCTTTGTCGTAAGCAAACTGTGTGATTTTGTCGTTGCTATCTGTCGCTGATAGTGGCTGACCATTGGCATTATTCACAAAGGTTAATGAACTGCCGGTTTCCAATTGGATTTTTTGTAAATCACCGTTTTTATTGTAGGTGTAAACTTCCTGATGATTGTTTGGATCAGTACCCGTTAAAAAATTACCTGCATTGTCATAGGTTAGATTCCAGCTGTATTGTGCGTTCGCGGCTAATACATTGGCTCGCGCATCGGTAATGATTCTGGCATTGCCCAGTGCATCAAAATCACTGAAGCGGGTGATGTGACCTTCCGGATCTTTTATTTGGATGAGATTACCGTAGTTGTCGTAATCATATTCAGTTGTGGCTAGCGCTGTATTGTTGGCAATGCTTTCACCCGTGGTTTCAGTTTTTATCTGACCGTATTCATCATAGGTGTAACGCGTGGTGCGTTCGTCTGCTGTGCCTTTGGCTTCAATTAACGTAATTAAATTACCTTTATTATCGTATTCGTATTCTGTGACTATGCCTTTTTGATCAATATAACTGAGCGGCAAACTCCATTTGTTGTGCCATGTAGTTTTTTCAAAGGTTTCGTCGGGATAGGTGACTTTCACTGTGTCACCCCAAATATTTAATTCTGTGGTAGTGAGGTTACCGCGAACATCTTTTACTTTCAGATATTTAATCCAAAAATCGTCCTCAGGTAAGCGCACAACAGCAGCGCCACTACCTGCCCCCGATGAGGTGCTTGAGTAACGGATTCTGATCGGAGCAACACCAGTGAACCCGTTATTCAACACAAAACTGGTTTCAGATTGCAGCTCACCGCTGATCATGGTTTTGACTTTCTGACCCAGTGCATTTTTCCAGGTTTCAACGACTTCGCCACTGCTCGCTGTTCGCGAGGTATAAAAGGTTTCTGTATTTTTATCGTAATATTGTGAATATTTCTCACCGACGCCATCGTGGTTATAACGGGAAATTAATCGACCATTTTTTTGAATTTGATAATGAGTGGTTTTATTTTCCGGATCTTTTAATTGTGTCAGCAAACCTTGTGCGTCATAAGTGTAAGTCCAGACTTCACCACGAACATCAGTGACGGATTGCAAACGATTTTGTGCATTCCACTGATACACCACTTCGCGTTGTGCATAGTCTTCTATTCGTTTCAAGCGTTTAGGATTGTAGGATTGTTCGTCAATCACTACTGGGGTAGCACCGGGAATATCTTCATATTCCAGCGTCAACACTGTTTGATCAAAGTGGTCTTTTACCGCAGTAATATTCCCTTGTACATCACGAACCACACTGACTTTCACTCCGGCACGGTCTATGTAGTGGGTCATCTTGCCTTTTTTATCGTAAAAAATTTTGTCGCCGTTTCTATTTTCCCATTCGTATGTTTTATTGGAGCGGTACTTAATCCATTGTTTCTCCAGGTTTTCATACACCGGATCACCTGATGTTAGTCGAAATTTGTAGACCTGGTCTGATCTTTTCAGCCCATAAGGCCTGTCAAGCTTATCGCGTTTTCCATTGTCAATTACATCACCCCAGCGCTCATTCCATTCCCAATGATCGCCTTTCCATACGCGATTCATCCGCACATAGCCGCCTAATACCTTTACGCGAATGTCTTCAACTTTGTCCTGATTTTTAAAATCAGCATAGTGGGGTTCATTTTCTTCAATAACTATTCCGCGCTCAGCAAATGCCGGCTGTGATGAAAATAGGGCAACAAACAATAAAGTTAGAAAGGTTGAAAACACTAGTGTGTTTATTTTCAAATTTTTCATTTTCAGATTCATTTTCATTTTTTAGATCTTCACTATTTCCATAATTTGTTTGTTGCATTCACCCCACCCTAACCCTCCCCTTGGCAAGGGGAGGGAACTGTTCCCCACGTTGAAAAAGGGAGGAGCCGGTCCCTTCCCCTTACGAAGGGGGAGGTTAGGAGGGGGTTTGTTTATTCCGCACTGCCATTATCAGAATCACAGGCATCACACTCTATTTCCACAGCACAACTTTGTGGTTCGCTCGAAATTGATCCACCCATGGGGCCATATCCCCAACCGCCGCCAGGCCCTCCGCTACCGGTTGGAGCAAGAATGACCGAAACAGATTTAACAGCGTTGGTGTTGGAACCTGTAGATCCACTCACACAACTCCCCCAATTCACATTGAACGAAGTCTGTGTCTGACCGTCGACGACTTGATCATTCGCACATTTACCTTTGTAAGGCACTACATAAACCGTATTGAATTGACCACATCCACCACCAGAGGCGCTGGCATCCGCAACCGGATTAAAATCACGCAATGCTTGCACGCGATAAGGCATAACAAATACTTCTTTGGCTTCGAGTGCATTGGGTAAAGTTTTCAAAAATTCAAACTTCACCAAATCATTGGTTTTAGGTAATAGTGGCAGCATGTCATAAGCACGTATTAATCCATGATTGGTTATTACCAACTCTCCCTGGAATACATCACCTTTTTTCATGACAGGCAATTGAACGTGTAGCGGATCTATCATCACCAACGGTGCAGGTACATTGGTTTTAAAGGTTGCCGCCAATTTAATTTCGTAACGATCTTCAATGGTGATTTCACGAACTGACCATTCGACTTTAACCAATTCATTCATCAGGAAAACATTTTCACTGTTGGTGACGCCGGGTTTAACCCAAACGCGACCTGAAACCGCGGTATGATCAAACGCCGTAACACGATAGGCATAACGCCCTGCCGGAATATTGGTGAAAATAGCTTCGCCTTTTGCATCGGATGTGATGTCGAACACTTCACTCAAGACATTTTCATTTTGCAATTTAATTTTGGCGCCCTTCACGCCTTCGATTAATTGTTGATTGTTATCCAATGTTGCCGTGTAAATATCAGACACTTTAAAGAAGGCATTACCTCTTCCAGATTGAGTGACTTTTACAAATACCGGAACTCTATAGGCAGATGAATTGTCACCTTTCACCTGCAATATCATTTCGTAAATACCTTCGGCAACACTGGCATCAGGTGCGATGATCAATTGCACACTGCGAGATTCACCTACTGGTATTTCACCCAGATTTTGTGCTGTTGCCAGACTTATCCAGGAGGGGAGCTGGGTTGGATTTTTACCCAACAATTGCACTTGTGCATTGAGTAAGGTTTCCAAACCTTTATTGCTGACTGAAATATTTTCGGTAATTTGTTGATCAAGCCCTACACCTGTATCTACAAAGCTTGGGCTGGTCACAATTGCCGGTGAAGCCGCTGATAACTTATATCGAATATTCACTACACCCAATGCATCAGCACCTGTGTGGTTATCTGCTTCAACTCTATAAGACACCAAGCCTGATGCAGCAGCCGTGTTGTCACCGGTAAATTGAATAGTGAGATTGGAGGATGACGTCGGACTGATGCTACCAATAGGTAACCAGGCTGCGTTGATGCCCGTTGGTAATTGCGCGACTGACTCCGCACCATTCGCCAATAAAACCAGACGCACATTATTCAGTTGGGTGTCGTAACCCGCCGACACTTTAACTGTCAATTTTTGTGAGTAGTTACGCGGAATATTAATATCAAAATCGGTTGGACTAATTGATCCACCTTCCGCAATAAAACTACCCATATTGGGTCTATCGGTTACTGAAGGATGTAACACTGCGACGGTATATTTGCCTGCAGCACCATCAGGACTAAATGGATAGACATATTGACCTGACTCATTGGTGTAAACCGTAAACTTACGCTCGAAACCACGCAGCGTGAAAATCATATTCACGGGTGCATTGGCAAGCGGTTGTTGCGTGGCTCTATCAAGCACACGCCCCGTCACAGTGACTTCGCCATCTCTTGCTTTCACTATGGCAGGTTCTATTGATGTAACTTCAGCAAAATAGGCTGTGTCGACCAGTGCTACCGATTGAGTTGCATCTGTCCCGTTAATGGCCACATGAGTCGTTTGACCAAGATGGTAATGGAATTTATCAATCTCCAGGCGCAAACGAATTTGATCCGGCGCAGCAGCTGGAACATTTAACGTAAATTCCTCCGAGGTAAAAGTTTCATTGGGCGCAATACGCGCTACTGTTTGCCCCGACGCCACGCTAATCACACCACCCAAGCTTTGTCGAATGGATTTTTTAGTCAGCAAATTACCTTGAAGATCTTCAAGCACTAATCGAATTTCGCTGGAGTCCGCTTTTCCACTGTTGGTCGCCATAACCAATTCAGTTTCTACCTGACTGGTATTGGTGATTGAGAAGGCTACCTTGCCGGTTGCACCGCGCGTAAAATCCCGCGTGATTAAGTTGGCAGTCAAACTGGATTGCCCAACCTCAGCAGAATAGGTTTGCACTATTTTTATTTGCTGATTGTCTTGCGGTTGTTGTTCAAGTCGAACCGACAATGGCGTCAAGGCATCCAGTTTTTCGTAACCGCCTATAACAACAGGAACCAAAGTCGTTGCAACCGCTGGCACAGTGAAATAATCCGATTGATGTACACGCTGTACGCCATTTTCTGTCAAGGTGACATAGAGTTTCACGCGAGTCGCCGCTGAATTGCCTTTATTGTCCACCGCAAATCGCAATTCATTCATCACACCGCGTTGTAATTGCGCGGGATTAGTTTCCAATCGCGTCGACAATGCGGGTAATAACAATTCATGCGGAATACTTTCAACATTGTTTTCATCCACTGCAACCACACTGTAAATCACTTCTTGCATGGCGCCTTCAGCAATCTGACCATTGTTATAGGTGGCATCTACATATTTTGTACTGGTCGAGGTATGCGGTATGGCAACCGGCGTTAGGAGTAATGCTGTATTGCTGCCTGTTTTGCGATACACACGATATTCTTTAATCGCTGTACCTTTATGTTGCCAACTAATTTCAGGGAATCCATTGGGTGAGATTTGAATAAATAATTGGCTAACAGGTAGCAAACCAAAATTCAAATAAGCCGTATTGCCGGGTGCGGATTGATTGCCTGCGGCGTCTACTGCCGTTACAAAATAGCTGTGTTCATTAACAGCCGGTTTTGTATCCAACGCAATCAATGCAGGTATTTTGGTTTGAATCGGCGTTAAACCAGTGAGATCCGATACCTGTTGATTTTGCGGTAAGTTCACGCGATACACGTTATAGGTGAGACCCTGCAAATTTTGCGTGTTGCCTTGTGCATCGATAATTGGCGCAACCCAGCGCGACACAATGCCTGCACCATTCAATTCCAGGGTTAAATTCTGTGGCGCGGCGGGTGCGACTCTATCAGCAACCACACTGACTGAATTGGATTTTGCACTTTCCGCTTCTTGTGAGTTTTCACTGCGCACTGATGCAAGAGCATAAAGATAAGTGCCGTCCACATCGGTTTGATCTTCAAACTCGGTTGCAGTCACTCTTGGCAATGCTTGCATTGCGCTGTCGTTAGGTCCTTGTCGATAAATGACATAAGCCACTGCTTCATCAACCGATTGCCAGGTCAATTTTACTTTGCCAGCGGGCATAGCCTGTGCCAATAAATTTTGCGGCACAGCTAAAGGCGGCAAATTACCTTGATACACCTGGAATTGATTTTTGCCATTAATTTTTTGGCTAATGTTGTTTAAATCATCACGCGCGATATGGATAAAACTTAAATTTTCCATTGCGTTTTGAGCGGCTGTATTAGGCAGATGGAACATGCCCGTATATCGCTGCTCTGATCCGGATTGCGTCAAGAAAATACCCGCTTCCATTCCCGGAATGGTTACACCGTCTAATAATGGAATTAATTGGAATGATCCATTGATAGGTTGATCATTCAATACCACTTCAAGGTTGACATCCAGCCCTTGCGTTTCATCCACCTTCAATGGTTCTTCAGGTGTGATAGATAACTGCGTAATGTCTGGGCCCTGTGTATCAATTAAGATGGAATCACCTTGTTCGATTTCTGTACCACGATTCCCCAATTTGTCATGTGCAGACACTACTGCGTAGGCGAGACCAGAGCCAGTTGATTCAGTAATAGTGAATTGACCTTTATACAAAGTGTCATCAGTGAAATCTTTTGTCAGTGTCACGCTCATTGGCAAACCATTTTGCGGAACTACAGCAAAATAAGGTTGATTGCGCAGCGGCTCGGAAAAGGTCGCACTCACTTGTACAGTGCCTTTCCCAAAGCGCTGATTGGTAGCATCGAACTCGCCTTGAGCAGAATAAATCACACCAGTGACTACAGGCGCTTGTCGATCAGAAGTGGCGCTGACCACTGCGGAGATATTGCCCTGATTGCCCACAGTGTTCACAGCATTCACTGCAAAGTAATAGGTTCCATCATTAATTAATAAGTCAGTGTAATTGGTGGTTTTGATCAGGCTGTTATTAACTTTCACAACACCGGGATCAGTAATCGCAGTGAAAGGTGTTGCCGAGCGATATAAATTGTAGCCATTCACCTGATTATTTTGGTTTGCACTGACAACCGCATTCCAGGAAATGCTCACTTGCCCTTGAGCCAAGGCAGTCGCAGAAACGCCTGTGGGTGCATCAGGTATTTGCGTATTCAACATAATTTTGCGCGATGCAGTGTCCGCCGAGAATTTTGTTCTGTTGCTATAACGAGCCTTCAGCGTAATTAAATTGTCGCCTTCGGTTAATTCAATAGGCGCTGCAAAATTTCCACTCGCATCAAGCGTTACATCTTCTTTCACCAAGCTACCGTTATTGCTAACAGCAACTACTGTGCCTGCGGCACTTTTGCCAGTGAGTGTGATCAACGCTTGATTGGTTGTTGTATTAGCGGCAGGTGCGGTAAAACTCGGCAGGGCTGGCGCATCCAGGTCCAGGTTAATCGACAGAGTTTCTTGCGCAAGGTTTTCATGTTCATCATAAACACGAATGAGTAATTGATGCGATCCATCCGTCATCGACTCAAGGGCAAGCGCTTTTTCATAAGCACCTTGCGCATTCACCACCGCCAAATTCGCAAATGGCTGACCATCCAGGTCAATCAGTACGCGAGATATAGATGATTTATCTGTTGCCTGAACAACAATTTTTCCTGACTGTGTCAGTGTTGCTGCGGAACGCAGGTTTTGTGTCAGATTATTTGTCTGGTAACTAATGGAATTGATTACTGGCAATTCCTGATCGGCGCGAGGTGTAACGCTGATAGGAGTCACCACTTTCAATTCACCATTAGAATTGTCGACCGCTGTCACTGCAACATAGGCCAACTGATCGTTAATCAATCCGGTTATTGTGGTTTTGATACTGGCTTGACCCGACGAACCTTTTGCCACAATTTTATTCGGTGTCATACCTGACACATCACTGAACGGAGCTGAACTGACGTATACAGCATACTGCTTGAGCAAATTATAAGGAGTAGAAACTTGCCACTCTACCTCTGCACTCGCATCCAGGGCTTCTGCTTGCACACCAACCGGGTTACTCAACAATGTAATACCGGCATTGACCAATGCAGTGGAAAGATTGCCTGATGCATCCACTGAACTGACACGAATTAAATGCGCAGTGGCCGATTGTAAATTATTCAGCGAATATTGAATCGGATTAGCTTGACCTATATCGGCAAGCGACAAATTAATTATTTGCGTTTCATTTTGGTGAATGTATTCAATTCGGTAACCCGCCAAATCACCATCAACATTAGTTGCTGGGCTCCAGGATAAATTTAACTGATTCAAACTGGAAACAACGACCAAGTTACCGGGGCTTGCGGGCTGCTTGGTATCAACAGGTGTTGCCGCGATACTCGCTACCGTTTGCAATGCCTGGCCAGAATTATCTTCAGCCACAACAGCAATGTAATAGGTTTGATTACGAACCAGATTCGTTAATTTCGCCGTTTTAGTGCCTTTTAAAACCGTTTGGACTGCTGTTAATCCAGATGTACTGGTGAAACTGGTAGTAGACGAATATATTTTGTAATGCTTGATGTCATTACCATTTGCAACTTCATCGTAGGATGACCAGGACAA
>CBINNU010000025.1:0-8610 GCA_966252135.1 uncultured Cellvibrio sp.
TGAACGGCGGTATTTCGAGAGGCTCGAAAATATCTAGGCTAGCCGGGTCGATTCAAACCTATTGAGCGGGTTGTACCACCTGTAAATGATTTGAAAAGCTAGACTCAGTCTCACAACGCCATGTTGCCCACAGTTTGCATCCCTTTTGTTCCCCATCGCCCATATCCAATTCAAGCGCAAGCCAATTCCGAGCAGGCATAACATATTTGTTATATCCAGGGAATAGCATCATTTCAACGCTATGCTGCACATCTAGCGATTGAACTTTACTAGCCGTGCTATTAAGCATAAAAAGAAATAAACGCTCAGCCACTCCTACTAAAGATGGATGCACAACCGCAGAGGATGTAAATTGCTGAATCTGTGCCCAGTTTGAGGTTGAGGGGATATCTCTTCTATAAGCACTCCCCCAGGCGGCAACATGAACATCTCCCGAAACTATACACACTCTAAGCTTGTGTCGCTCGGCAGCCTCAGTCAGTGTTTCAAGTAATCTTTTTCTCTCACCTTCATGATCGTCATGCGACCAATGGTCTTTTAAATCGTCTGCATTACTGTCTAAAACATGGTCTTGGCCGAAGGTATCTAAAAGGCCTTCTGCAAGCGATAATTTTGGATGAGCCACTGGCACAGAAGACATGAATACCAGATGCTGGCATTTTTCTCGAGTAGGTTTAAGCTCTCCGAAATTAATAGTGTTTAGCCAGTCATGAAATGCATTCCAAGTATTAGAACCTAATACTTGAGTGCGTGAGCGTTCGGATCTAAGATCAGCTACAAATAACGAGACTGGCCCTAAATGATGCCCATAATTAAATCCAGGTTGAGCATTCAAGAATGGTAGCGCAAGTTGATCCTTCTCTTTAAGCTCTTCCCAGTTGATTGGTTGATACTGAGGGTCTTTATGAGAAACATTGTACCGATCAATATATTGAAGTTCAGGCAGGTATTTTAATTCATGTTGGGTTTGGAATACCCAAAAAGCTTTTCGGGCGTGGCGGAACATTACCTTAAATAGCTCACAATTTTGCATTGCATCGCTATAAGACCCCCATCCATCGAAAATATCATGGTCGTCCCACATCATCACTGTCGGAATTCTTGCCATGGCATCTGCAGCATCCAAATTATATGTATCACTGTTCCAAGCACGCCGTCGGGACGGAAGCCAGCGGTGACTATACAGTCCCAAATAGTAACGCTCAATTTCCTGATCTAAAGTTTTGGATACTTTAAATGCTAGTTGCTCTTTACGAGAGAGCCCTACCCAGTGCTTTAACGACTTAACATCCTCCCAGATCGAGTCAAAATATATTTGATCACCTCCCATGAGCATAAGATGAAATCTTTGTAGGCCTTTATCATGCGTACGGGTTTCATGCCAAAGCTGTTCTTTATCAAGCAAATAAATATCTTGGCCATTTTTTTGGGGTCTTAAGTTTCGATCATGATTACATATCAAATCAGCCCAAACTGCATTTTCTGGTCGAACAAGCTTACGCATTCCACTGGCATCTGAGAACCCATTACACGACACGTATGCCATGCGTGGCGCATAACCTTTTCCAGGAATCGTGAACTCCCATGTTAAACCTTCTTCAACAACACCGTATTCAACCTTTCTTTCATGATCAAGCATTTCACAAGTCAGATCGTAACGGTAAAAGGTTTCCTTTGAGCTTTCATATAGAACAACAGGTGCAACACAATCCCTGCCTTCAATCTGTAATTTGGGTGGGAGATTGTCTTTTAAAACTCCGATTAACGCAGTCACACCCCAACTTTTATTATCCTTTATGCCTCTGAAGGACAATACTGGCCCCAGTGTAAAAATATGCTTTGCCATTTAGATGTCTCTTTTTCTATTTTCAGTAGCGATCACTTTTACGATTTTGGCTCTCGAGTAAGCTCTTTGAACCAGATTTTCAATCTCACCTGTTTGAGTCAACCACTCAAGAAAACGCTGCAAAGCGTGTCGAGTTAAGGTTTCATCACGGCAGTTTGAAAGAAAAACAAATTGTACTTTTTGAATATCGTCTGCTATGTATACCCCAAATGGACCGCTAACCACGGTTGCATCAGGGAAGCCTAGAAGAGATGTCGCTTGAGATTCAGTAGCATTGCGATGGCATGCAATAATATGCAATGGGCCATGTGCAGTTTTGAGAACTTTTGTTCTTTGATGATCTAATAAGAACGGCCGCCCTACTAGCTCTCTGGCGGCTGATACGGTGAAAGCTGCAGGCATCGCATGTGCAATTATCGCAACCTTAGTCTCTGCAAATGTAGTTATTGCAGCCCCTTCCACTACATTTGCCCCTGATTCAGAAAGTGCTTTCAAAAGAACTTTTTCCATTGATAGCTTACGATTCTTGAAGTCTAGCCTCGACCAATCCAAGGCTTGCCCCATATCAAATCTAGTGGACGAAAAGGCGGTAACTCCACGTTGTGTTAATGAAACTACAGCTTCATTGATGGCTTGTAATACTCTTTCTCGCAACTCTTCTCGTGTTTTTACAGTACCTCCTCTGAAGGGGGTTTGCTGCATTACATAATCTTGGAATCTTTTATTAATGCGAGCTTGGGAGTCATCACTCGTTTCTACATTAGGCAATGCAATCAATGATACCTTGCCACGTGTGGTTGCAAGCCCCTCCATATACTCTGCATGACAAATACCAATATCACCACCTGCTTTTGCCCAACCTGCATTCCCATTGGAAATAACAATAAGGACATCACATTCACGAACCGCCTGTAGACAGGCCTCCCAACTATCAAATGTACCATCGACAGGTGGAGCATCCTCATTAATCCAAACCTCAAATAACTCTTTCCCAAATATTTTTGTTGATTCAATTTCAGACTTTAGGGAGATTCTTATTTGAGATAGTTTGTTATCACTATTAATTGGGAAATCGTCGTTACAGCGACTGGAAAGCATAATTCTAATTTTTTTTGATTTTGCCACTTTCGCTCCCATGCTCAGTATTAGGTTTACCTATCCTTATCCTATTACTGAGTTATAGATAATGCAAGTTCATGTCTTGGATTAGGAGCAGAGCTATCGGCAGCTCTATAAACTAGTTTTTAGATGAAGAACTCTACAAAGCAGTTTTCTATTAACGCAAGTTTAAATAGAGGCTAAAAGCCGCGTTAAGCAACCATGCCATACACTTCTAAACATCGTATATTCGCTAATCAGCGATACACACTAAACAACGGAGAAAATATGGCAGACATTGTTAAAGACATGCTTGATACTGATTCTTACTTGCCAACGAACGGTAAATGGCCGAATCTAAACTTGGTATTTAACAATCTTAGATGGTATCCATTGCTGATTATCTACTTTGCATTCATTAGTTACTTGTATGAAAAAGGAGACTTGTTAGATAAGCTTTCAGCTGGATTTCTAATATTTATATGGGGATTTCTTACTCTGATGGTGATACCTCAAACAGCCATCATGCTAACCATCATTTCGTTAGGTATATTGGGAAGGCTATTCAAGCCCAACTGGCTACCAGATAAACAGTTCATTAAAGAGAGCAAATACTTCAAGTGGTTTTTGGGGATCATTAGCTTTGCACTCTTATGGGTAAGTTTATTATCTTCACTTGCCATTCTAAAAGCAGCAGCCTCATTGAGAATACCTACATAACATCGCATTGATTTCAACCTGCTGGATGTATTGCGCAACAGTTGAGACGGTTGACATTGAAAATATCAGTGAAAACTGTTGCGGAGTAACTCAAACAGTTAGCAACAACATCATCATAAATCCTTCAGCAACATTACAGAAGAAAAGTCGTTATGAAGTGTTTATTCTACAAGCCTAGGAAACGCAACACAGAGCCGAGGCTACTAAGAGTCCGAAATTAATAATAGGAAGAGATTGTACTTTCTCGTCAAAATCCTTTATTACTTTTTCTTAAATCGCACCGGCTACTATTCAAGGAATGGCTTTTTTCTTTCAATCTGCTTGAGTTTATTGGATGCGACGAGTTGCTGGCGCTGAGATTCTTTCAATTGCCCTTTAATCAGGCCAATATTCTCACGCAACTCATTAACCAGCTTCTGATTTTTCATGGCTTGTGTTTTTGTAACGGTATGTTCTTTTAACAATGACTTTTTAAGATTGGCGATTTCCAGTTCCAGTTTAATGGCGCGCTGCTGTTCGCGATCTATTTCTGTAAATGATTTTGCTTCCAGCTTTCTGAAACGGTCATCTGATAGTTTTAAAGCTGAATGTAATTTATTGATCTCGGCGACAAACTCATTATTCATGCTTTTTAAAGCTGCCTCCAGTGCTGCCTTCTCGTTTTGCAGCGCTTTGACCGATTCTTTTTGCGTTGCTGATAGCTGACTGTCTATCAACAGCCTTTTTTCACTTTCCTGTAATTGCCTTTTGAGCGAAGTCAACTCCAGTTGCTGTTCCGTATTCAGTGCTTCAAGTTTTCTGATCTGGGCTTTATAGCCTTCCATTTCAAGCCGGTTGCTATTTTCAAAACCATTGATCACGGAGTGTTTTTCCTTATGGTTTTGTCTGGCGATTTCCAGGGCCGATTTCCATAAAGTATTCAGAGCCTCACCGGCAAATTCGCGTAAGGAATCCGGCAATCCGGCCTGTTCAATATCTACCCTGTTTTTTGATCTGAGTTCAGTCCAGAAGTTATTGACTGTTTGTGACGGCATGGACATGGTGCCTTTACGCACCAACTGGTACAGCTTGTTCGCGGATGGCTGCATGCCATATCTGAAAAACATCAAATGACATACTTCGCGATATAAGTCTTTTGTTTGTGGAAACTGGGTGCGTAAATTTTCTACATCTTGCGCCAGCTTTGCTTCATTGGTGTGCGTAAAGGCCATGGTATTTCACTTGCTCGAAAACTTCTTGTAACGAATGTATGTACATGCGTTTGCTAAAAAGTTGCTGGAAAATTTAAAAATGACACATTTAACAGAAAATACGCGCTTACCTGAGGCAACAATACAACAAGTTAACTATTTGATTTTGAAGATAAATGAAATACCTCCTAAAAAAACATAAAAAATGTACTGCCAATTGGAATGACTTTTATTAACAAAATAATATCAAGTGTTAATATTTGATGGCAGATTTAAGCTGCAATAGGGAGAAAATAATGAAAAATACAAGAAAGATGAGGCAATTACAAACGCAATACTCATTACAGTGGAGCCTAAAAGTGGGCCATTATTTAGGCACATTAAACCACCATAAAGCCATCAAGCTGGTTAACGTAAAACCTGTCATTTTTCAGCGCTGGATATCAGGAAAACTGGCAGCACCTGAAAATAAACTGGGCAGGATTCGGTACTATGCGTTTGATACGTTCAGAAAAAGACATCGAAAATTAATGAGTATGACTCTTTCTGCCGAGGAGCTGAATGAAGAGGCCATTCGCGCCAGATTTTTGTGGAAGATCATGATTTTTGATCAATTGAATGTGGTTGCAAAACGCAGGTTCTGTGATGGATTGAAACGAAGCAAGGTAAACCGTTAATTACAGGCAGGCACTAAATAAAAAAGCCACCTTCGTTAAAAGGTGGCTTGATTAGATTACGCTCATAAACCCAATTAAATCAAATAATTCAAATTTAATTATGTTGCTACATTAAGTGGGCTGGGGTCAACCTAACATAATAACTAACGTATTGATTTTTATATATTATGTTTTAGTAAATATAATATATACCGTCAAAAATACCGCCATAACTTTAAACTTATCCATAGCCCGCGCGCCTCCCTCGCAGGCGGGCTGTGGGTAAGTTAAGGCAGATTCACTCTCCTGACTAACTCATCACAAACAAGCGGAACAAGCATTTTACGTTTGTCGGCCATCAATTTAGGTAATGCCGAAATCAGATTGCTGGTCGACATTTCAGAGACTAACAGTTTAGCATCATCAAAATAGGCAATCATCAAGGCAGAATGCGCTTTACCGCGCGCCTGGCGTTGTCTTGCAGCGCTGTCCATAGGTTGGCCTGATTTAGGCCGGCCAACCTTTCGAGGCTCAGTCATATTCCCCCCTATAAATAGTTACAGTAACATTTATTTATTATTTTGCTTTTCAACCTGCGCTGGTTGGCTCGATTTTACTTTTTGATGGGCGGTGCCACTTGGATTGGCACACATCACGACCGCACCCGCAATCAGCACAGCCAGGACACGCTTAACCCATTTGGCCAGCCACTGGCCAAGTGTCCAACCGATGCTACCACCTAGACCAAGCCCGAAACCCCGTTTTATGTCAGACCACATATTCACTCCTTGTTTAATTAAAGTTACTGTAACATTAATTATTAACACAATCAATAGTTACAGTAACTTTTTTTGTATTAAGGTCTAAATTTTGCTAATTGCTGGGCAATTCCTGGCGACTTTTTAAGCAAGATGAACATTGCAACTTCCGCCGCGCTGATCAATAGCAGGGTGGCCATGATATCGCCAAACTCTGCCGAGATCTGCCCCGCCACGGCCACCAACAGTTGAACAAGCATACCTAGCAAAACTGCCGCGACCAGCTTGAGTAAGACGCATTGCAGAAAAAAGTTAAACCAGTTCATCGCGAGCTGTTTTGTCTCCGGCAGAATGGCAAAAGGGAGGAAAACTGGCATCAGCATCAGCGGTATTTTGATGACCATCTTAATCAGGATAAGCACGACCAGGAACACGACTTGATTAACCAATGTGAGGATGTAACTTAAGAGGGAAATCATGTAGAACAGAATATTGGTCATCAAAATTTCAGGGAAATTTGTAATGCCAATTTCTTCATTCACCCTGTCCAATTTTGCCGAAATTGCATCAGAAATTTGATTGAAAGATTTCTGGAAAATCTCAGTGTCGTACAGATCCTGCCCGCCCAACACGACCGATGCCGCGGAGTCAGTCAAAGATTGAACCCAGACGACCAGAAGATTTTCGCTTCCGTCGTTTAATAGCCAGGCCGTAACCGAAATTATGAAGACGCTGACCATAAGGTAGCTAATGATCTTGGCACCTCCCCCGCTCGGATTTGATGCGACTCTAAATCCGTCCTGGACGATTCTGATCACCGCGAGGAACCCGGCTAAAGTCAATCCCATCGGCTGAAGGGCATCCAGATTTAACTTCAGCCCGTCTACTAATTGAAGCAATGAACTAGCGACAATCATTTCAGTTTGTCCGGCCAGTTTTGGTTGACATAGCTAATCCAGCTCTGGCAGTCGGCATGTTTCGACAAGCCCATGACGCATTTCCGGGCTTTCGCAATCAGGATTGCCTTGTCGTCTGACAGCTTTTGGTTTTCTTTTTCTATGGAGGATTTAACGAGTTGACTGGTGTTGGTCACTTGCGTTTGGATGAGCTGGGATAGCTGGTCGCTCACGACTCCCATCTGCGCCCCGTTGGCCTGCAGCGCTTGCAAAGCGCCGCTAGCGGTTGGCAACGACTTCATGATTTGATCAGTCCGAGATTGGTGAAATTGAAGCTGTCCGAGGCTATTTTTTAGCGTGTTGAATGTTTCGTAGTCTTTCAGCCTACCCTCAGCGGCCGCTTTTGCTTGCAAATTCAGCACTTCGTTCACGGAGATTTTTTCTCGGAATGCCACCTGCTCGGCCGCGAGCATCGACTTGTCAATGCCATCCAGGATTTTCATCGTTTTAAGGATTTCATCTTGGCCGCTCTTGATTGTGGAATACACGCCTGCTGCGGACCGGGCGATATCCATGCCGGAGTCCAGCGCAATTGCTTCAGGAGGCAACCAGCCTCGATTTATAGCGTTTTTAATGATGCTCGGATTGATACTTTCCAAATTTTTCGATTGCAGGATCAGGTTTTCAACCATATTTCGATACTGCTGCAGCTGGATAACAGTTTGCTTGCTGCTCTCGATTTGTGTCCTGGTCGTCTGAACCAGCGCCCATGGATCTTTCACAATATCCGCTCCCTGCGTTAGCGTGGAAATAATTGAAAGTGAAACAGTGCAGATGATGACTTTGATATTACGCATTTTCTTGATCCTCGTTTTGTTGTTCAGGCGTGGCTGGTTCAGCCAGGAAATCTACCGGCTGCGCAGCATTAGCCTGCGCGTTTTTATCTCGGACTGACAGTGCCAGGAACGTAGTTCCAGCCTGGCTCTGGCGGCGCCAGCCGCTCAGCCAAAATTCTTTACCATCAACTTTGATCGAGCCCGTTAAATCGGGATCGTTTTCAGACTTTTTGCGGTCGTTTGCGAACAGCGACCCTGAATTATTTTTTTGTTCAAATGCCATTTTTTGTCTCCTCTACATTGGAAAAAAATTGAAAGTAAATCTGGTTAGCCACTCCGGCTTAACCTCGGCCTGTCGCCCGCCTACACTCACAGTTTTAATACTCTTAAAAATCGCCTCCAGCCGCTCTGGCATCGCTGAATCGGGCGAGTAGTAAGCTACACGATGGATTTTTTGTGATGACAGCATGGCCAGGTATTCGCCCAGGATCTGCTGATATCTTTTCCTGCTCTTGAAACTGCGTTCCAGCTCAACCGCCGTTGTCAGCCCATCTGAATCAACTGCAAGGCCATCCGGTATTTTTGCGAGATCCGCGCGGTGATTTTCTTG
>CBINNU010000026.1:0-4606 GCA_966252135.1 uncultured Cellvibrio sp.
ACTCCGTTCAGTTTAATTAAACTATAACGGTGTCTATCAAAGCGTGGGTAGTCCAATAATTGAGGTTAACAGGAGTATTAAATGAGCAATAAAAGATTCACTGAGGAATTCAAACAAGAAGCGGTCAGATTGATCAACGAACGGCAGTACTCTGTTGCAGAGGTCTCCTCCCGTTTGGGCGTTTCAACACATAGCCTGTACGCATGGCTAAAAGCCTACGGTCCCAATTCGGACGCTTACCAAGCGAAGACCGCGGACCACGCAGAGATACTCCGTCTTCGCAAAGAACTTAAACGCGTCACCGAAGAGCGTGACATATTAAAAAAGGCCGCCGCGTACTTTGCAAAAGTGTCGCAGTAAAGTACGCATTCATTCGCGAACATCATCGGCAGTACTCGATATACCGTATGTGTCACGTGATGAATGTGCATCCCAGTGGGTTTTATGCATGGAAGAATATCCGAACGCATGAAGGATGGTTGTATCTGGCGGTCGTCTTGGATTTATTCTCCAGACAAGTGATCGGCTGGTCTATGCAGCCGAGAATGGAGAGTGAACTCGCAATTAATGCACTTCTTATGGCTGTGTGGCGTAGGCAACCTGAACAAGAGGTTGTTATCCACTCCGATCAGGGTAGTCAATTCAATAGTTATGAGTGGCGTGACTTCCTGAAGACTCATCACTTATGTGCAAGTCAGAGTCGTCGTGGCAATTGTCATGATAACGCTGTGGCTGAAAGCTTCTTTCAACTATTGAAGCGTGAGCGCATACGCCGAAAGATCTATTTAACACGCGAAGAAGCAAGGCGGGATGTCTTCGATTACATCGAAATGTTTTACAATCCAAAACGCCGACATGGCTACGCTGATCAGCTGGCTCCCGCAGAGTTTGAACGGCGGTATTTCGAGAGGCTCGAAAATATCTAGGCTAGCCGGGTCGATTCATTTTGCTCATAAAGTACCAAATAACTTAAGAGCAGCTTACAATCGCACAAAGTTAATTGAACAGACGCAAAACCATCATGCAGACTTGGCTAGATTCTTTAGATTGCTTAAAAACAAGTGCAATAAATAAGCAAGTTTAAAACAGGCTTAAATTGCAAACCTTCCTGAACAACCAACTATATCCTTAAGATTTTTTAGACAACTATAAATCAAAATGACACTTGCCGAAATTCTCAAGTCAGACGCATATACATTAAAGCTATTTTCAAATACGCAAATTCAACAACTCGAAAGCAGATTACTGCCTGATGAAAAGGGCGAGAAATTGTATTTAAATTGCTTGTGCCGTAATAAGAAAATCCAAGTTTACTCACAAAGTAAAACCAATCCTGAAGAGATTATTCGTCAACTTTATATTCTAAAACTCAATCAAGAATATGGTTATCCAATAGACCATATGAGATTAGAGGTTTCCGTGCAAATGGGTTCTGCCAGCAAATGTGCCGACCTAGTCATATACGATAACGCACACAAAAAGGATAGAGAAAATATTCTATTGATTATTGAAGTTAAAAAACCCAATGAAAGCCTTATGCAGGGCGTGGGCCAGCTTGAGAGCTATATTTCAGCTTTACCAACCTATTTAGGTGTATGGATAGATGGTAACGAAGAGAATATACGTTATCGTAATCCAGATAATAAATATAAATTTGAACGTTTTAAACGTTTACCTAAGTTTGGTGAAAGTATTTCAGACGTTTTATCCACTTATTTAAAGAAACAAGATTTACTTGAAGTGCAAGACCTGCGGGCGACCGTGAATATGCTTCAAGAAAAAGTATTAGCAAATGACGGTGTAAACCCTTTTGACGAAATATTTAAGCTTATATTTGCAAAACTTTATGATGAGCAAAGTAAAAAGCATACTGAAGAATTAGACTTTCAAACTAAAAAAGGTACAAAGATACAACCTGCGGTTGATGCACTTTTCAGTAAAGCAAAACTTAAATGGAAAGATGTTTTTAAAGATAAAGAAGAGTTAGAACTCAGTGAAGAGACACTGATTGCCGTGGTATCAGAGTTACAAGAATACAAATTGCTAGAAACTGATTTTGAAATTCTGGATGCGGCGTTTGAACATATGATTTCGGCTGATAGTAAAGGTGAAAAAGGTCAATACTTCACCCCACGCCCAGTAATTGACATTATTGTACAGTTACTAAACCCGAACGTCGATGAACGCGTGCTAGATCCAAGCGCGGGTAGTGCGGGTTTTCTATTACATACCTTTCAGCACATGCTAAAAACCCAAAAAATAGAAGATAAAGACCGCTATCGATATGCTGTGAATAACTTGTACGCTCTAGATTTTGACCCACGTACTGTCAAGATTGCAAAAGCCCTGATGGTAATTGCTGGCGATGGTTCATCTAACTCGCAACAAGCCAACTCACTGGATTTACGACTATGGGATAAAAACCAACTTGGTAAATTTGATAATGCTATTGCGGGGAAATTTGCTGACGGCAGTTTTGATATTGTTATGACTAATCCACCGTTTGCGGGAGACGTATCTAGCGGCAGTGGTTACTTGGGCTATTACAGCGTGGCACGTGACAAAAAGCAAAAAACCAAGTCCTCTGAAAAACGAGATGTGCTGTTTTTAGAACGTAACTTACGTTTTTTAAAACCTGGCGGGCGAATGGCAATTGTGCTGCCACAGGGCAGATTTAACAACTCTACAGATAAAGAATTACGTGAATATATTGCCAAAGAGTGTCGCATTTTGGGTGTACTTGGGCTTCATGGCAATAGTTTTAAGCCTTACACCGGCACTAAAACCAGCGTTTTACTCTTGCAAAAGTGGGATGAGAAAATATGTCCAAAACTTGATGATTACCCGATATTTTTTGCCACGAATTCCAAAGCAGTTAAGGATAACTCAGGAAACTATATTGGTAAAAACACCCAAGATACATTAGCGAAATCAGACTTGCCACAAATTGCTGATGCCTTTGCAGAGTTTGCCCGAAAAGAGCAATTAAGTTTTTTTCAATGAGCCCTTCTAACGAGTTTAACGCAGTGAAATATGAGGCGTTGTTAGAAGGGCATGAAATAAGTGAGGTTAATTTTAGAAAGATAGCCACTAATAAAGATGAGCGTATTGATAGTGAATTTTGGACTACTAAGCTCAAAATAAATCCAAAACTAAAGTATGACAAAATCGGCAATTGCATAGTGAATTCTCAATATGGCATCTCAATTGAGATGAACGAGGATAATTGCGGCTATCCTATATACCGCATGAATGAAATTCACAATATGCTTTGTGATCTTGAAGTAAATAAGTATGCCGATATTTCAACTTCAGAAATGGAGATATTTAAGCTAAATGATAGAGATGTTTTGTTTAATCGAACTAACTCATATGAGTGGGTAGGCAGAACAGGACTTTACAGAAAAAATGATGCGAAAGATTTTATTTTTGCTTCCTATTTAGTGCGCTTTGTTCCAGATCAAACTAAATTATTGCCCGAATATTTAGTTACTTTTTTAAATAGCAAATACGGGATTGCAGATATTAAGAGACGTTCAAGGCAATCTATCAATCAGACCAATGTAAACCCTGAAGAGGTGAAGGAAATAGACATTCCCTTGATAGATTTGGGGTTTCAGAAGCAATTAAGAAATACTTTTGAAAAAGCTTACGAAGGCTTAAAAACTTCAGAAACGCTTTATGCCAAAGCTGAAGAAGTCCTGCTTGAGGAATTGGGATTAACAAATTTCAAACCTGCTACGCAAAATACCAATATTAAATCTTTTGTACAAAGTTTTGCTACCAGTGGCCGTCTGGATGCAGAGTATTATCAGTCGATATATGAAGACTATTTACGATTGATCTTTGATTACAAATGTGGCTGGGGTAAATTGAGCGAAATTTGCACAATTAAAGATGCAAACTATAAACCTAGTAATGAAGAAGAATATCAATATATTGAGCTTTCTGATATTGATAAATCAGGAGGTATTACTGGTTGCACACTAGATTTAGGTTCTAATTTGCCTAGTAGGGCAAGGCGAGTTGTAAATGCTGATGATGTCATAGTGTCATCTATTGAAGGCTCGCTTTCAAATTGTGCACTTGTAACAAAAGAATATGACAACGCTCTTTGTTCTACAGGCTTTTACGTGATTAAGTCAGGAACAATTAACTCTGAAACATTATTGGTTTTAATGAAATCAGAGTTGCTGCAAAGTATTCTCAAACAAAACTGCTCTGGCACAATTTTAACGGCTATTAATAAGAATGAATTTTCAAACTTACCTATTCCAACAATTGACCCAGTTACTCAAGCCAAGATTAGCCAGCTTGTACAACGCAGCTTCAGCTTGAAAACAGCTTGCGGCAAATTACTAAATCTAGCCAAACGCGCGGTTGAAATTGCTATCGAGGAAGATGAGGACTCAGGATTGGCTTACATCGAACAAGCTACCAAAGCAATCCATGCCAACCATTGATACGATGATTATTTTTTGTATCCAGATTTCCATGCTGCCTTTATTGTTCCGATTTTATGTTCTGATAGACGCACAGATTCATTGCCTTCTAATGAAGGCTGATTGTCTGAGGATGTTAATTGTTCATTAATAAACCAAATGTA
>CBINNU010000027.1:0-4575 GCA_966252135.1 uncultured Cellvibrio sp.
TACTAACCGCCCGTACCAACAATACGGGCGGTTTTTTATTGCCCGAAATATTTTCCAAATCAAAATTTAAAACCTTGTCTGGATATTCGCGCATCATTCTGTTTAGATGCGTCGAAACTCTGATGTCTTTGTCTAAAATTATGTCCATATCCACCGGAATTCTCGCAATTAATTTGGATGCGATAGCATCCAACTGGCGATTGCTTTCAAAAGTGGCCGCTTCATCTGAAGTGGCGGCGGTAATTAAAGCTAACGCCTACAGTGTCGGCGCAAAAGCTGTTGCCAAAGAATTATTTCAAACCGGTTGCCGTTCGTTTTTTGTGACAACACTGGATGAAGCCTTTGATATCAAGTCTGTTTTACCCGAATCGGTTGATATTTATGTGCTGGGCGGTGTTCGTGATGGCGATGAAAAAATATTTGAACGTGAGAAATTTATTCCGGTTATTTTTTCCATTGAAATGCTGCGTAGATGGAGAAAATTTTCGGTTCAGCAAAGTTCAAAAATAAGAACTGCGATTAAAGTTGATACCGGTATGTCCCGGTTCGGGATTCAATCGGAAGAGTTCATGCATGAGCTTGATTCTCTTAAGGACGAGATTGATTTGATTTTATTTATGAGTCATTTGGCCTGTGCAGACGATAAAGGTCATGTGTTAAATCAACAACAAAAAGAAAAATTTTCAGATCTCAATAGAAAAGTTAAAGCAAATTTTCCTAATGTGAAATCAAGCCTCGCTAATTCGTCAGGCATTTTTCTTGGCAGTGAATGGCATTTTGATTTGGTGCGCCCCGGCGCAGCACTTTACGGCATCAATCCACATCCCGGTGAAATTAATCCGTTGCGAGCTGCAATCAATTTGCGATTGCCTGTGTTGCAAATCAAAACAATGCAAGAGTCGGTAAGTGTTGGTTATTCAGCATCCGCAAAGGTGAAATCCGGTGCGCGTCTTGCGGTGGTTGCCGGTGGCTATGCGGATGGAATCAATAGAACTATAGGCGGCCAACCGCAAGGTTATTGTTGTGGACAGTTAGTGGAGTCTGTCGGACGCGTTTCAATGGATTCTACTATTTTTGATGTGTCGTCGGTCGACGCGTCCGATGAAACGATTTTGAATTCTGGTATAGACGTTATTGACGATCGCATAAGTCTGGATGATTTAACTCAAAAAAATAAATCATTAGGATATGAGGTGCTAACCAGTATGGGGCCGCGTTATAAGCGAATTTATGTGAGGGATGAATGAGTTCAATTGATGCTCACGAGTGGAATCGTCTCGCCAGTGTAATTGGTTTGCTGGCTGACGGCACGCATCATTCCGGTGAAGAGTTGGGTGAGCATCTTGGGATTAGTCGTGCAGCAGTCTGGAAATATATCAAGCGTCTTGAAGAGCTGGGATTGCAATTGGAATCAGTTAAGGGAAAAGGCTATTGCCTGTCAGATCCCATCGAATTACTGGATGAAAAAATAATAAATCAATTCCTGGATGCGGAAGTCAAAACTGCCCTAAACAAAATTAGTATTTTTCCTGAAATAGAATCAACAAATGGTTTTTTATTAACTCAGTCGGATATTAATTACCATCTCTGTGTTGCAGAACGCCAAACGGCAGGCAGGGGGCGGCGAGGGCGAGTATGGGTAAGCCCTTTCGCCAGTAATATTTATTTTTCCCTGGGTTGGAAATCTGTATCCGGTGTTTCTGCGCTAAAAGGATTAAGTTTGTTAGTCGGTTGCGCAGTGATTAGAGTGCTTCGAAAAGTTGGTTTGCACAAACCGGGATTAAAATGGCCCAATGATATTTTGGCCGACGAAAAAAAACTCGCAGGAATTTTGGTTGAGATTCGCGGTGATCTTGCTGGCGAATGTGAGGTGGTTATAGGTGTTGGCTTAAATTATCGGATGCAAGTTGCAGAAGATGTCATTAATCAGCCCTGGGTAGATTTGCATCAATTGGCTTGTGTCGAGGGTGTTGATTTGCCATCGCGTAATCAATTGATTGCTATATTGCTTAATCAATTATTACCCATGTTGATGACTTACGAACAGTTGGGGTTTGAGTCCTATCAGCGAGAGTGGGAATCTTGCCATTTGCATCAGGGAAAACAGGTTGAATTATTAATGGGCGACTCGCGATTAATGGGAAATTGCTTGGGTGTTGATCAGGAGGGTGCGCTAATTCTGAGGGATGCCAATAATCAGCTTCATCATTTGCATGGAGGAGAAGTTAGTTTGAGGTTACAACAATGATATTGGAAATGGATTTTGGCAATTCACGTGTTAAGTGGCGGCTGCGTAATCAGCAGGAAGTGTTGTTGCGTGGTGCTGCTGCGAACAATCAGGGATTGAATGAAATTGCTAAAAATTTGCAAGGAATTAGAGATCAAATCAAATCAATTTGGATTGCTTGTGTGCTGGATGAGTCCGCACAAGGTTTGATTGTCGATTGGAGTTCAGAAAATTTTAATATTCGACCTTTGTTTGCTCGCTCAACATCGCAGGCAGCTGGTGTGACCAATGGTTATCATGAGTCTGGAAAATTAGGTGTGGATCGATGGTTGGCTATGCTTGCGGCTTATCAGTTATCCCGTACTGCTTCGGTGGTTATATCCTGTGGTACAGCAATGACCGTGGATTTATTAACGGATTCAGGGTGTCACTTGGGGGGATATATAGTGCCTGGTTGGCAAACTGCCTTGACTTCATTAAATCAGTCTACACAATTGATTCGTCTTTCTGGTGTGGCAGAGTCCGCTGTGCAGCCTGGTTGTAATACGCAGCAAGCGGTCGATCACGGCCTGACGGCGGCGTATGTTGGTTTGATTGAAATTGCAATAACACAACTCAAGACACAGACGAATCAGCAAGCTGTGACTATGCTGGCAACCGGCGGTGATGCGCAACGTTTGTCGGGTTATTTTCCGAATCTGGTTGTGCGAGAAGAATTGGTGTTGGATGGTTTGGCGTATTGTTTGAATTAAATAAAAGGTAATAAATGCTATGCGCTCAATCTTTATTGTGTTGCTGATTGCAAATCTTGGGCTGTTTGTTCATCAATATTTTTTGGTTGATCCCCAAAAGCAAGCGCCTGTTCCTGTTGCTAGCTTGAAGGAGGTTGGTGATAGATTGGAATTGTTGCGTGAAAGCAATTCGGGGCGCGTAATCAAAAAAGAAAAGGTGAGACCCGTTGAGGATTCACCAAAAGAAATCGATAAGGAATCTATGTGCACTATGGTTGGCCCCTATGAGCAACTGGTGCGTGCAGAATTTTTGTTAGAAAAGTTGGAGGCTCTGGGTGTAACTGCAGTGATTACACCGGTTGAGCGAGTTGAGGGAACAATGTTTTGGGTGTATTTGCCTCCGGAATTGTCACAGCAAGATGCCTTGATGCGTCTTTATGAGTTGCAAAAGAAAAATATTGAAAGCTACATCATCACCAAAGGTGAATTGGAGCGAGGGATTTCATTTGGGCAATATGCCGATAAAGTAGAAGCGGATCTGCGTTTGGATGAAATTAAAAAACAGGGTTATCAGCCTGAAATTAAAGAGTTAAAAAAGACAATAAACGAGACCTGGGTGACCTTATCGCCAGGTTCTGCCGAAAAAATAAGCGATTCAGTTTGGCAGGATATTCTCGGTGATGAGCAAGGCCTCGAGAGAAGACAAAATTTTTGCATAAGTGTTGCTTCTCCATAAATGTTTCTCTAGAATTCCGCCTCCACATTAGGGCGTGGTTAAAAAGCTGGCGTAGCTCAGTAGGTAGAGCAGCTGACTTGTAATCAGCCGGTCGGGGGTTCAATTCCTCTCGCCAGCTCCATTTTGACGGCGATTTCTAGTGTTTTTGATCAAGAGGTTATGCCGCTTGATGAGGTGCGAAAGCACAATCGCAGGGGTTCCCGAGCGGCCAAAGGGATCAGACTGTAAATCTGACGCGCGAGCTTCGGTGGTTCGAATCCACCCCCCTGCACCAATTAACAAGCGTGATGCTTGATAAGTTAGTCGATAGCTGAGTGCGTGGCTAATTTAGTGATGCTGGTTCTGCGCGGGCATAGTTCATTGGTAGAACCTCAGCCTTCCAAGCTGATGAGGCGGGTTCGATTCCCGCTGCCCGCTCCAAACTGGTTTTCATGCTCATGTAGCTCAGTTGGTAGAGCACACCCTTGGTAAGGGTGAGGTCGGCAGTTCAAATCTGCTCATGAGCTCCATTTTTATCGCTGCCAGAGGAATCTCTTGCAGCTTTTTTGTCTGTGTTTTTTTATCAACGTCTGAGGAGGCGCTCGCAATGGCGAAGGAAAAGTTTGAACGTACGAAGCCCCACGTCAATGTGGGCACCATAGGTCACGTAGACCACGGTAAAACCACCCTGACAGCGGCACTGACTAAAGTGTGCGCTGAAACCTGGGGTGGCAAGTTTGTGGCCTATGACGGTATCGACAATGCTCCTGAAGAGCGTGAGCGCGGTATTACCATTAACACCTCTCACGTAGAGTACGACTCACCGAGCCGTCACTACGCGCACGTTGACTGCCCGGGCCACGCCGACTATGTGAAGAACATGATCACGGGCGCGGCGCAGA
>CBINNU010000028.1:0-4569 GCA_966252135.1 uncultured Cellvibrio sp.
TGTAATGCTTGATGTCATTACCATTTGCAACTTCATCGTAGGATGACCAGGACAAACTGAGTTCTTGACCGTTACCTTGCGGGTTTATGGTAACAACAACTGGATCAGGTACCGAATTTTGATAAGAAATATTAGCCTGCGTCACATCACTTTGATTACCTGCCGTATCCTCGAGTACAAAGTTGAATGTATTGCCTCCAACTATTAGCGGTACAGAATAACTCCAAGTGGTAGCACCATTAGCAGATACAATCACCGTACCATTCATTAACACTTTGCTATTCGCCTCTTTCGTACCGCTGAAGGTATAGCTAGCGGTATTTATAGTTGCGGGATATGTATTCAGTACTGTTGCAATCGGCCTAGTTAAATCAATTGTAAAATTCTTGGTATAAACATCCGTTAGTTCACCACCAATTTTGTTATTGTTTTGATCTAGTAATAAATTATTTTGTCCGCGAATATCAGGGCCAATATTAAGAATATACTGACCATCACTTAACGGCGATGACAAGGTGATTCTAAATTGTCTTGAGTTAAGCGCTTGAATACTACTGACCGAAAATGTTTGTGCATTTTGATTGGTGATAACAATATCGGACGCTGTCAAACTGTTCGAATCTATATTTTGGTTAAAACTGATATCAAAATTTGCCAGCGCCGTGTTTGAAAGTGAATTCATCGATGCCTGCACAACAAATGGAGCAACATTCGCAGACTCATCGCTTTGAGTTAACAAAGACAACTCAACATCCGAACCATAAGGATCATAAAGATATTGCGCAGCTTGAAGTTCTTGTGCTGGCGGCGTGAAATTTTCGGTGTAACGGGCTATGCCTCTCGTATAACGAAAATCATCAATGTAACCTTTGAAATAATTATTGGCAGTGTAGTAGTTATAACCTATAAATAATTGAGGATTAGGCGAAAAAGCTTCTATGCTAATACTGGAAGAATGAACCATGTTTCCGTTTATAAACATCTTGGCTACAGGCCCCTCTCTAACTAGAACAACATGTGTCCATTGATTTATCGAAACTGAACCAGCAGCATAATTATAGTCAACATCTCCCCCGCGAATATATCCACCAAGAGATCCGTTGGTATTTATGTGTAATGCAACTCTCGCGGCAGTTGAACCGTGAGTCCCTATAAAAGCGATTGCTCTGCGAGCATTCAAATCGGTTGGGTAAACCCATGCCTCAATAGTGAAGTCATGATTAGATGGTTGAAAAACGCTATTTTGCCCCGTTTGAAAATAATCGCCTGATCCATCAAATTCCAATGCTGCGCCACCAAATATTGAAACTGTTTTTGTAATTTTGGCATTTCCCACTGCTGTTATAGTTTTGGGAGCCGCAGATGCGTCTATTACTTTAGTGCTATCTTCATCACCATTCCCATTTAATAATACAACTGTATTACGCGAGTAAGAGTCCCCAACTGCAACCGGTAATGAAGGTAAAACGGAAGGTGTAAAATTGGATTGGTAGCGTGCTATACCGCGAGTAATTCGAATATCATCCATATATCCAGAGAAGTAACTATCTGAATAAGTTAACGATTTTCCAAGCTCAAACGGTAGTGACCTATGTCTCAAATTTTCGGTTAGAGCCTGTGAATTAACTAAATTTCCATTCAGCAATAAATCTAATTTATTTTTGTTACGGACCACTGAAAAGTGATACCACTCATTCAAATTCACAGAATTACCTGGCGAACAAAGATTTATTCGTGGGACCGATATAGTTCCGTAGCTAAAACACAGGTTTTTTGTATTACCATTTAAAAATGCCACGTAATCAAAATCGGCTCCGCTCTGTCTTTTCGAAACTATTGTTCCATATAGACTAGAACCAGAATACGCTGTCGGGTAAAACCAACCTTCCATGGTAAAATCAACGGAACTGAAATCAAAATCATTATTTGCAGAAAGACTGAATGAATCCCCACTTCCATCGAAATACAAAGACGATACACCACTAGTTTTTTGCAGTGAGGAAACTCTTGCGTTCCCCGCAACCGTAATATTCTGAGTCATTAAAGATGTATCAGTTACATATTGAGAATTATCATTCCCTTCACCATCTAATTGAAAAATTACATCTTTCAGAAAAGGATCTCTATCAATCGATTCAGCTTTTAATTCTGTTTGAGGAGGAATAAAGTTTTCTGTGTAACGGGCGATTCCTTTGGTGATGCGGAGATCGTCTATATAGCCAGTTGATTTATTTGCTGGAGAACTTGTAACGTTCTGCCCCACACGCCAAGATGTTAACGAAAAATCTTGTGTGTTGGCGACAGTAAATTCCAATTGTCCATTCATGTATCCTTTAACAAATCCATCATGACGAACTAAAGCGACATGAACCCATGAATTAGCTGGTATATTGTTAATCGACTCAGTAGCAACATAAGTGGAACCTGTTCCAAATGTAAGTTTGGATGTGTTTCTAACGTAAAATGCAAATCCGTTATTAGTTAAGTCCTGATTTCTAGTTTCCAAAATCTCAAAAAATGCTGATGGATTAGCAACATAAATCCAAGCTTCAACGGTAAAATCGTCTTTGGCAAGGGAAACGCCAGTTAAATCAAGATAATCGCCATTTCCATCAAACGCCAGTGATGAACCTCCGAATTTACTTTGCGACTGCAAAATCTTTGCATCACCAACAACAGTGATCTGCTTAGGCAATACAGAAGAATCTGAAATTGATGTTGAACCATCAGCACCATTCCCATTTAATAACAACGAAACGCTTTCGTAATATTCGTCTGATTTGTTAGAACCGGTTGGATGTGACTTTTCAGGTACAGAAAAATTTGACGTATAGCGAGCGAGACCTTTTGTGATGCGAATATCGTCGATTAAGCCATCAATTCCAACGTGTGATATGAGTCCGCCAATATTTATTGGCTTTGATGCGGGATTAATTTCCATGCTCGGATTTGAAACCGATGATCCAACTAAATTTCCATTTAAAAATAGTTTTATTCCTGTAGCAGTATTATTTACTCTAACCAATGCAAAATGATACCAAGAATTTAAATTGAGCTGCCCATTATATCTTGGGCCTGCATCTGTCCAAACACCATTTGATTGCATAATATTAAGATTAATACCTTGCCCATTTGGATTAACTGCTAGCGCCCATTGAGTTAAAGCTCCTGCGCCGTTTCCCCTGATAATTAAATACGGATACGCATTTGCGCCCGGAAGAGTATTTAGCTTGAACCAACCTTCAATAGTAAAAGCGTTTAAACCAAAATCAAAATCTGTCGAAGAAGCAATAGTGGTATAATCACCACTCCCATCAAATGAAAAAGAACCACTTCCAAAAACCGGAGCGTTAGTCGAAATTTTTGCATTGCCATTAAAAGTTACTGATTTTGGATTCGCAGAAAGATCCGACGCTTGTGTACTGCCTTCTGGGCCGTCACCATTAAGCAATAAAGAAACTGTTGAAAAACTGGGATCAACCATAGTTGGCTTTTTAACAGGTCGCAGGGGCATAGGAACGAAATTTCGTTCATATCGAGGATAGTTTTTTGTAATACGCAACTCAGACATTTTTCCATTTGCATAAGACGGTACGTTTCCAGACATATTCATAGCGACATAGAAAGGAAATGTATTTTCATTCCAGCCAGAAGCAGATTGAAACGACACATCCAAAACACCGTTAACAAATAGTCTCACATAGGTTTGATCGTAGGTCAGCGCAACATGAGTCCATGTTTGTAGCGGAATATTGATTGTTCCAACAAGATCAACAGCTGCAATCGAAGTAGCATATCGTTTAAATCTTAGATAGTGATTTGTTCCTGCTTTCGAAACATAAAATTGCTGGTCACGACTGGAACTAGATTGATCCGATTTTGAAACAATTGGAAACCCGGATTCCGGCATGGATTCAATGTATATCCAGGACTCAATAGCATATCGTGCAGAGGTCTTTACGGGATCTGGATCAATTACAAGATAATCCCCATCTCCATCAAAAACTCCCGAAATTGAATTCGCACTTGTTGAGTTATAATCAACATAGGCTCCGCCTTGAACTATGACTGATTTAGGCGACAAGGATGAGTCAGGAAAATTACTTTGTGCAAATAGAGGGGCTGAAATGACTGACAGGTTAAACATCCAAAATGCTAGCCAATAAAACCCTATTTTGTTTTTAGATTGATTCATTTTTAACATGAGAAATCCTATTTACTCAAAACTGACATTAATACGCTGATCTGATACTGAAAATCGTGACTGATTTATATTCGAATCATTCAACTCGAAAATCATTAAATAACTGCTGTAATCCGAATCAAAAATTTGTTTTTGAGAATCCGCAATTATCCATTCGTTGCCATCATAAAACTCAGCCCAATCGTGATAATCCATTGGCCCAACAACCAAAGAAGCCTGGGGCACAAATAAACCTCTCACTCCTCTTGCAGGAATGCCATTTGCTCTGGCAAGCGCAACGAACAAATAAGTAAACTCTGTACAATCCCCCGAACCGGACAAGAGAGTCGCTAAGGCCCCCTTATTTTCAGGAACATAGCTTTCTG
>CBINNU010000029.1:0-4286 GCA_966252135.1 uncultured Cellvibrio sp.
TTTTCGCGGAGTTCTGAAGCTTTCATCACATCACCGAACGTTTAACAAATGTTGTATTGATTGGCAGTTTTGCCGCAGCCAAAGCAAAGGCTTCACGAGCCAATTGCTCACTAACGCCGTCCATTTCGTAGAGCACTTTACCTGGACGAATTTGCGCTACCCAGTATTCAACTCCACCTTTACCGCTACCCATACGAACTTCGAGCGGTTTGGCAGTAATTGGCTTGTCCGGGAACACACGAATCCAGATTTTGCCACCACGTTTAACGTGACGAGTCATGGCACGACGAGCCGATTCAATTTGACGTGCAGTCAAACGTCCACGACCAGTTGCCTTCAGACCAAAGTCACCAAAGCTGACTTTGGAACCGCGCTGAGCCAAGCCGCGGTTACGGCCTTTCATCTGCTTGCGGAATTTTGTACGCTTGGGTTGTAACATTTATGCGTACTCCTTATTTGGTCGACTTGGTGGTTTTCTTTTTGGCTTGAGCTTCGGCTTCAACAACATCACCGATGACCTCACCTTTGAAAATCCACACTTTTACGCCAATGATGCCGTATGTAGTGGTAGCTTCGGCAGTTGCGTAATCTATATCTGCACGCAAAGTGTGCAGAGGTACGCGACCTTCACGATACCATTCACTACGAGCAATCTCGGCACCACCCAAGCGGCCACCCACCTGGATCTTGATACCTTCAGCACCCTGGCGCATAGCGTTTTGTACCGCGCGCTTCATAGCACGACGGAACATCACACGACGCTCGAGCTGCTGAGCAACACCTTGCGCAACCAACGCTGCATCCAAATCAGGCTTGCGAATCTCTTCAATATTAATATGAACAGGCACGCCCATTTGTTTGCTGATATCAGCGCGCAACTTATCAACGTCCTCACCTTTCTTACCAATCACAATCCCCGGACGGGCAGTGTGGATGGTAATGCGCGCAGTATTAGCGGGGCGTTCAATATCAACGCGGCTAACTGACGCACTTGCAAGCTTCTCCTGAATGTACGCACGTACTTTCAGGTCGACGTTGAGTTTGTCTGCGTAATCAGTCCCATCGGCATACCATACAGATGTATGCTTCTTGACGATTCCGAGACGAATACCGTTTGGATGTACTTTCTGACCCATATCGCCCGCTCTCTTACTTATCAGCTACTTTGATGGTGATATGACAAGTACGCTTTGTGATGCGGTCAGCACGGCCCTTGGCACGTGGCTTGATACGCTTCAGGCTTACGCCCTCGTCCACAAAAATCGTTTTGACTTTCAACTCGTCAACATCAGCGCCGTTATTGTGTTCAGCATTTGCAATAGCTGATTCCAATACTTTCTTGATGATGTCAGCACCTTTTTTAGTGCTGAACGTCAGGATATCAAGAGCACTCTCGACGCCCTTACCGCGGATTTGGTCGGCAACCAGACGCGCTTTTTGCGCCGATAGACGAGCACCGCTTAATTTTGCTGCTACTTCCATCGTTAACCTCTTAGCGCTTCTTGGCTACTTTTTTGTCAGCAGCATGACCGCGGAAAGTGCGGGTTGCTGCAAACTCACCAAGCTTGTGACCTACCATCTCCTCGTTAACGAGGACCGGCACATGCTGGCGACCATTGTGGACAGCCATTGTCAAACCAACCATCTCTGGCATGATCATAGAACGGCGAGACCAGGTTTTAATCGGACGGCGATCATTAGCGGCAATCGCTGCCTCGACCTTCTTAATCAGGTGAAGATCTATAAAGGGACCTTTTTTCAGTGAACGTGGCACTGTGATTTCCTCTACTCAGTTAGTAAGCTGGTGCTTATTTCTTGTCACGACGACGAACAATCATATTGCTCGTACGCTTGTTTTTACGGGTTTTATAACCTTTGGTTGGTACGCCCCATGGTGTCACCGGGTGACGACCACCAGAAGTACGGCCTTCACCACCACCGTGCGGGTGGTCAACCGGGTTCATAGCAACACCGCGAACTGTTGGACGAACACCGCGCCAACGAGTAGCACCTGCCTTGCCCAATGAACGCAAGTTGTGTTCACTGTTGGAAACTTCACCAAGGGTGGCACGGCAATCAGTCAGCACTTTACGCATCTCACCACTACGCAAACGCAGGGTTGCATAACCACCATCACGAGCCACCAATTGCGCAGATGCACCCGCAGAGCGAGCAATTTGAGCACCCTTGCCTGGCTTCAGCTCAACACAGTGGATCACACTACCCACAGGAATATTGCGGATTGGCAAAGTGTTACCAACCTTGATCGCAGCAGCATTACCCGACTCGATCTTGTCACCAACACTCAAACCTTTAGGAGCGATAATGTAACGACGCTCACCATCGGCATAACATACCAACGCAATATAGGCAGTACGGTTTGGATCATATTCCAGGCGCTCAACAACTGCCGGAATACCATCCTTATTACGACGAAAATCAATTACACGGTAGTGCTGCTTGTGGCCGCCACCTACGTGACGAGTAGTAATACGACCAGCATTGTTACGACCACCGCTCTTGGATTTACTTTCCAGCAAAGGCGCATAAGGTGCACCTTTATGTAAATCAGGATTAACAACCTTGACTACAAAGCGACGACCTGGAGAGGTGGGTTTACTTTTCACTAATGGCATATTTCAATCCCCTTACTCAGCAGACGCAAAGTCAAGATCTTGGCCGTCTTCCAAACGTACGTAAGCTTTTTTCCAATCGCTACGCTTGCCTACACCATAACGGGTACGCTTGGTTTTGCCCTTGACATTCAGCACACGAACGCTTTCCACTTTCTTGCTGAAAAGAGTTTCGATAGCCACTTTAATTTCATGCTTGTTGGCATCTGGCAACACTTTGAACACTACTTGATTGGCCAACTCGCCAGCAGCAGCGGATTTCTCGGAAACCACAGGGCCCAACAAAACCTTATAAATGCGTTCTTGGTTCATCCCAGGATCTCCTCAAATTTTTTCAGAGCAGGAACAGTCACAACAACTTTATCGAAACCAATCAGCGCAACAGGATTAACGCCTTGCACGTCGGACACGCCGATTTTGTGCAGATTGCGTGAAGCCAGGTACAGGTTTTCACTGATTTCTTCGGTAACGATCAATACATTGGACAGATCATATTGAGCCAGCTTTTGCACCAGAGACTTGGTCTTCGGGGCATCAACATCAAAGCTTTCAACAACAATCAAACGATCCTGACGATTCAGCTCGGACAAAATGCATTGCAATGCAGCGCGATACATTTTCTTGTTAAGCTTTTGATCAAAATCACGTGGTTTCGCTGCGAAAGTTACGCCGCCACCACGCCAGATTGGGCTACGGATAGTACCAGCACGAGCACGACCAGTACCTTTTTGACGCCAAGGCTTTTTACCGCCACCGGAAACTTCCGCACGGGTTTTTTGCGCCTTGGTCCCCTGACGAGCACCAGCCATGTAAGCAACAACAGCTTGGTGAACCAGGTCTTGATTGAATTCTCTACCGAAGGCAACTTCAGATACGCTTACCGTACCTTGGCTACCGCCGGGACTTACGATTTTTAGTTCCATGGTCAACTCCCCTTGGACTCTCAAGCGTTATCACGCATTTTGACGGCAGGACGCACCAATACATCACCACCTGGAGCACCAGGGATTGCGCCTTTCACCAAAATTAAATTGCGTTCGAGATCAACACGAACAATCTCAAGGTTCTGTACTGTGACACGCTCAGCACCCAAATGACCGGCCATTTTCTTACCCTTGAATACACGACCCGGGGTTTGACATTGACCAGTAGAACCAGGAACACGATGAGAACGAGAGTTACCGTGAGTAGCATCTTGCATGTTGAAGTTCCAGCGCTTCACGGTACCGGCATAGCCTTTACCTTTTGAAGTACCAGTAACATCTACATATTGACCAGCAGTGAATGCTTCTACAGTGAGCGAGGAACCAACCTCGAGTGATGCTTGCGCATCGCTGCGCAATTCCCAGAGACCACGACCCGCTTCTACGTTTGCTTTTGCAAAGTGACCAGCAGCTGCCTTGGTAACACGGGAGGAACGACGTGAACCTACAGTTACCTGCACAGCAGAGTAACCATCTGTATCAACAGATTTAACTTGTGTTACGCGATTTGGTTCAATTTCTATCACAGAGACAGGAATCGATGCACCTTCTTCGGTAAATACACGAGTCATACCGCTTTTGCGGCCGACAATACCAATCGTCATTTTATAAACCTCTTAGTGTACGGGGCTTTTACCCGCTATGGCCGCCCATTTCAGAGCGTTACACA
>CBINNU010000030.1:0-1883 GCA_966252135.1 uncultured Cellvibrio sp.
ATTTAGGTACGCCGCAGGAGTTGATTGATCGCGAAGGGAATATTGTGTGGCAGGCGGAATATGATGCGTTTGGGAGGGCGACAATTAAAATTAATTCTGTTGAGAATAATTTGCGGTTTCCGGGGCAGTATTTTGATCAAGAAACGGGGCTGCATCATAATTATTTTAGGGATTATGATGTGGAAAGTGGCCGATATATTCAGGCAGATCCAATTGGGTTAGTTGCTGGAATTAATATTTATTCTTATGTTGGGCAGAACCCATTTTTTTGGAAAGATCCAAAAGGGCTAAGCTGGTTTAGGGATGCTTTAGGGTTTGTTCCTATTGTAGGATCGCTTTTAGATGCATATGACGCAGCGAAGTGTGGTAATTGGGGAATGGCAGCTTTGAACTTGGGGTTAGCACTTTTAGATGCAACGGGTGTGGGGGCTTTAGCAAAAGGTGCAGTTGTTGGTGGTTTTAAATTAAGTCAAAAGAAAGCGTTAGATAAAGTATATGCGCCATTTAAAAGCGGTAAGCCTAAGAGTGATAAATTTGGAAATATTCAATCTAGGATGAAGCGACAAGGTTTGTTAGAGCCAAATCCTAATGCTACAAGTAGTGGTCAGATGAAAGATATTCATCATTGGTGGCACAGGCAAGAAGATGGCGAAGATAGAGTTCCAGGTGGTATACCCAATAGTAGATTAAATGCTCGATGGAATTTGATGCCAAATATGTCAGATGAAGATCACTATAAAGCCCATCATGGTCATTTGGGTCAAAAATTTTGGTATGGAACACCTCATTGGGCAAAATTAACAGGAACCGGAGCAGCAAGTTCCGTTACTGGTATGGCTGTAGATTCTGGTTGCGATGAATGTGAGGCGAAATAACTATGAATTATCCTTGTTTGATTTTTACAAAAGCTTCTTTGCTTCCTACAAAAAAAGAAGACCAATATTTTAAAATTAAAAAAACTGATGGTGAAAATTTATATATTTTGAATTTGGCAGGTACTCCTGCCAACAGAGTTTCATATATTTTAGATTCAAATGGCTGTTTATATGTAGTCCATTATAAAAAATTTTATAATTCATGGCTTTCAAAAATATCAACTATTTTTGATTTTGTAAAAGCAGAATGTATTTTTGAAAAAAAAGAAAATTTAACTGTTAAAGAGATAAAGAAAATTTTTAATGATTGGTACAAAGACGCTGACCATCATTTCGGTGCGTCTAAATATTTTATGAAATCTTTGGATGGTTATTCTGATTCTGATTTATTTGATGCGAACTTATTTAAATCTATATTTTTCGGGTAATGGAAAGCGCGTAACTTGGATTAAAGACGTTGTAGGTTGGAATAGCGCAGCGACTTCCGACATGTTTTTAAAATTTTAACATCGGTGGTTATTGTCGGAAGTCGGCTTTGCCTCTTCCAACCTACGGCGACAATGGAATTTTTACAAGGAGGGTTTATGTCGGTTTATCGACGGAATTATGTGGCGGGTGGGGCTTATTTTTTTACGGTGAATTTGTTGGATCGTAAAAAGACATTGTTGGTGGATTATGTGGATTGTTTGCGGGAAGCGGTTGTGCGTGTGAAATATAAACGCATGTGAAAAACGGAATTTACACAATCGATTGGTGCGGCGATTAAAATTTTTAAAGAAAAAATTTATTTTGGAAATAAACAGGTATTGAGTTATGCGCATTATAGGAATGGCATTGGGAATGTTGTTGGTGTTGTGCTCGTGGAATGTGCGGGCGCAGGAGGCTTTGTGTGCGGAAGTTAAGATTGAAATTCTGCAAGAGCTAACCATGGAGCGTCAGGGTTTTGAGGCCTTGATGAAAATTACCAACAGCCTGGATACCTTTGAATTGCAGGATGTCAGCGTTAAT